>JAYGEX010000042.1:0-208061 GCA_046582185.1 Pseudomonadales bacterium
TGAATTTTAGCCAACAGGGAATTCTCTTACCCGATCAAGGGTGCTTGGCTCACATCAATACAAGGCGATTTCACTCACACCGCAATGAACAGGCAGGTGTGTTTCTTCCCCTGGAGATGAATTATTTAACACTGGGATTAGGATCCCTAATCGGTGGTGGCTGTGCCACGACATGATTTAGGATGCGTTGAATCACCGTGGGGTCAGTGACGTCACCAATCACCCGAAGCTGTCCCCCACACAGGGGACAGTTGCTGATATCAACTCGAAACACACGCCGCAAACGCTCTGCAATGTCTGTATGTGACCGGAGGCCTATAAAAACAACCTAATTATTTCGAATAATCGCAGACGCAATCCGTGTATATTTGCTCATTCGACGTCGTTTTCAGTCAGCTTACATCGGGGCATGCGATTAGAGGATACCAACAAATTAGTTAGCAAAAGAGTGACTTGAGGTTTAGCTTCACTGGGTCTAGTATCGAAAAAATCTCCCTCTGGGAGAAGCACATCATGGAGAACAGCGATGCCTCAATTTGATATTCAGATTAAGAACGGAATGATTGTCGATGGGGCTCGTACACCCCGATATCAAGGCGATGTATGGATTAAGGATGGCCTAATTGCGCAACTTGGTGGAGAATCACCAGGCGATGCAAAACAGGTCATAGATGCGAAAGGACGAATCGTCGCCCCTGGTTTTGTAGATCTGCATACGCACTATGATGCACAAATTCGCTGGGACCCCTGGTGCACGATTTCTGGTTGGCATGGTGTCACATCAGTTGTATTGGGTAATTGCGGCTTCGGCTTCGCGCCGGTAAAACCAGATTTCCGTGATCGGTCAATGCTCACCATGACCCGAACCGAAGCCATTCCGTATGAATCAATGAAGGAAGGCATGAAATGGGAATGGGAATCAATTCCTGAATACCTGGATAGCCTGGACCGAGCCGATAAGGGCGTCAATGTTATTCAGTTTATGCCGGTTGCCTCATTGATGACCTATGTGATGGGCCTTGAAGCCGCAAAAAGCCGTCCGGCAAACAAAGAAGAACAAGCCGAAATGAAACGTCTGCTGCATGAAGGTATGGATGCAGGACTTTGTGGCTTCTCCCTACAACGCCTCGGGCCTGATTCTGTGCAGGCCGATTTCGATGGCTCTCCCATGGTGACAGATACCATGGTCGATGAGGATATCCTGGCGCTGGCAGAGGTTCTAAATGAACGAGGCGAAGGTGTTATTCAGATAACCCAGGCAGATGGCAGTATCCGCCGGGATCGAGAGTTTCTTGAAAAGCTCGCTGCGACAGCTGATAGACCGATACTACATAATGTGGTTGTACCAGCTCGAATTGACCCGGAAGTGCATCGAAAACAATTGCGCTGGATTGATGGTTGTCGTGAAAGAGGTTTGCCAATATTCGCACAATGCGGCACGGGTCGCACTGGGTTTGCGTTTACCCTTGAACACTGGAATTTATATGATGCATCCCCCGCCTGGCGCGCGGTAACAACCGGCTCGTTTGAAGAGAAATTTGAAAAACTTCAGGATCCTGACTTGCGTCAAGCCTTGGTGGATGAAGCTGACGAAGCTGATCGCCGTCTGCGTGTTATTCAAGCAGGTGTCGGCGGCAATCCAAAATATTTAATTGTACAGTCCGTGAATGACGTTGCCGAGCTGGAAGAATTTGTCGGCAAGTCTGTCGGCGATATAGCCGAGGCCCAAGGCAAACATCATATCGACGTCATGATTGATCTATCTCTGGCTGCGGACCTGAAAGTCGAATTCCTTGGGCCTGACAGGGGCTGTAATGCCGAGTTTATGGCAGAAATGATGAACGATTCAACCTATACGATCCCAGGGGTTTCTGACGGCGGCGCGCATACCAAATTCTTCTGCGGCGGCTCTTATACGACAGACTTCCTCACTTGGTTGGTGCGCGATGAACAAGTCGTGAGCCTTGAAGAAGCGCACTACCGATTATCCAACCTGCCTGCGCAAGCTGCTGGACTTCATGATCGCGGCGTACTGCGTGAAGGCGGTGCTGCCGACATTCTTGTTTACAATATGGCAGAACTTGCAATCGACCCACCGTGGATCGGCAAGATAGAGCATGATTTCCCGGGGAACGAATGGCGTCGTATACAGCGTGCCATCGGCTATGACGCAATTATTGTCAATGGCGAAATCACATTTGAAAAAGGCACTTGTACCGGCGCGACTCCCGGAAAGCTATTGCGACACGGACAAGCTGCTGCGTAAGACACAAACAATTTTTCGGAAGATAAGAAAAACAAACCAACGATTCCCATATCAAGCAAAGTAAACACATTGTTCCAGGTCAACCAAACGGTTGGTACGTTTGGCGATCGTGACCGACGCGAAGAACATTCTGTATGTAGCTAACGCCATAAATATGGCGGATGGCGAACGACTTGTTGTCGCAAAAGTCGGCGTTGCGCAAGACTACACTGGCGAACGAATTATTACTTTAAACAGCACAAAAATGCCCATTAGGGTTGAACTTGATTCAGCCTGGACGTTCGAGCACGACACTATTAACGCTTATCAGGCCTAACAAGCCGTCCCTCTGTCTTTTTCACCGTTGACGATAGGCGTCTACGAGAAATGCAAAAAATGTGAAGACTGCCTTGGCTAAAGTTAAGAAGTAGCTATTCAAACAGCCCCCGGGGGTGCCTTCGAAGGAGAGGATCTGTGGAGTGTAGTTACGATAACGGCGGCTCGCTATCCAGTGTAAGGTAACACAGAATGTAACACTGTATAGCTAATTCAACTATAGGTACCTATTAATAAAGGGATGCACTGGACTGTTCAAGTCCACCCATAGCTACCAATAATCTCTTGTATATCAATGATTTATTGTCAGCCTCACATTCTCCGCTTAAAATTTTCTCTTATGGGGTTACCTCTGGGTTACTTTTGGATGGATTATTAGGTTAGTTCAATCCTCGCCATCCCGACCGGTTTAACCAACGTTTACAGTGCCGATCAGGGCTGTTCCGTCCCCGGTAGAATAAATACAAAATCTCCTAGATCGTAATCTATTAGCTTACCGTAATAAGGCATTTGGTATCCCTCTCATGGACGGCTGCCCATGTCTGCTTTAGGCACCACAGCGACCAAGTTTGCAGGCTGAGAACAACTGCTTTTTCCGGCCAACTGCAGACATTTTCGATTCTGATGTAAGATCACCTTATCTAATGAGGCGGCTTTATCCGTTTTAGAATATCCTACATACTGGGTTAGGTGTGGTTGCATGCATTAACTACCGCTAGGAACCAATCTATGGATCTTCTTTTTCGCGAAGAACAGATACGATGTTCGAACTTGCGAGCAGGCTCACGATGATAATGGCGGCTGCGAAGACGAACCATTGAATCGCATAGGAGATATTGGCGTTGCTGTTAGCGGTGACAGCTGTCCAGTGTCTAATCAGGACGCCAGGCTGATCCTCGTTCAAGCGCACAGGGTAGGGGAATAGATCTTCACCGAGAATTTCGGATATGGCTTCCACATCCAGGCGACGGATCAACACTGGCCAGGAGCTGACATCAGGTCGTTCATCTGATCCGGGTGAGCTGGATCGTAGATGAATTTGGGCCGTGAGTTGGCGAGCTCCAACAACTAGTCCAAAATTTAGTTGTGAGCCGGAAGCAACCGTTATCCAGCCACGGTCTACTAGGACGATTCGGCTGCTGTTTTGCAACCGGAATGGCGTGATGACGCCAAATCCTAACTGCCCGTTATAAGATTGCGGCACCAAAAGAAAACTCTTTTCGTTGATGTATTCTCCCGTCAGTGTGACGTGCAGATTAGGGATCGCTCCGTCCCTGGTGAGGACAATATCTTCTATATTGATGGTTTCTTTTTGTTGTTCTTGTTGCATTGCTGTCTGAAGCGCCATCTTTTCAGAAGCCCGGTCGAGTTGCCAGATGCCAAGGCGGATGAAACCCGCAGCTATCAGTACGATACCGGCGACTATGAACCAGTTAACTCGTATTAGGACGCGTCCAAGTTTCACTTCTGCTGTTGATTGCATTTACTTTATGAACAGTTAGGTCAGGTGACATTAGCACGATCAGCGCTGGTCAACTTCGATCAATTTTTATTGTAACATCTCCCAACACCATGTCGTCTTTGAGCACGAAGTTCGCATATTCTGTGAAAACCGCGGAAGGTCTGCTTTAGCCTCGTTAGCTGTCTATCCAGGAGATGAAGGATTTGGCCGAAAACGGCCAACAGGAGACAAAGAACAGCTCAGATCTCATGCGCTCGACTAATCGCCAATGCGTCTACCGGCTTCGAGTCACTCAAATATTGCGCCGTCGCGCTGATAGTCCTAAGTCCCAAGAGAATTCGGACAGCTTCCACGTTCCCAGTTCGGTTAAGTAGGAACGAATTCAGGACAGCCAGGATGTAATCAATCACTGCTGCACCTTGTAAGAGATTAGCCCGGTAAGATGTGAGCAACGTCTGCTTGCTGGATGTCCCGAACCTTCCGCTGGGTGGGTATATCAGCGACAGTGTATCTATTTAATCTGAATGTAGGCCAGGCATGCGTTTGCCGAGTAGTGC
Organism: Pseudomonadales bacterium; assembly: GCA_046582185.1. Classification (GTDB taxonomy): domain Bacteria; phylum Pseudomonadota; class Gammaproteobacteria; order Pseudomonadales; family Azotimanducaceae. Next base: position 4,601 of record JAYGEX010000042.1, read on the forward strand.
GGGAAGTTCGGTGAGGTACTCTATTTTTGCTGTAGCTTCAGCAAAGTCTTGCGTCGCTGTAAATTCATTTTTCACAATGACGCAGCGAATACCCGCGGTAACCGCTGCACCCAAGCCACGCGCTGAGTCTTCGATGACGAGCGCTTGATCTGCATGGATCCCGAAACGATCAAGTGCAGTCTGATACGGATCAGCTGCTGGCTTCGCGAGCGCATAGTCACCGAGAGCGAGCACAAAATCAAAATGCCCGGCAATATTTCGGTGCTCGTGGATCAAATCAAAGTGCTCACGCCTTGATGTGGTGACGATGGCCATGGGGTACTGGCCATACAAAGTCGCCAGTGTGTTTTCAACGCCTGGGATCTGAATATCCTCACTCATCAGTAAGTTTTCGTATCGACGATTTCGTCGTTCACGTAAGGCATTTCTCTCATCTGCTGACAAAAGAGATGCATAGGAAGATTCTCCTGTAACCATATGATCCATGTAATCCTCTAACGTTAGTTTGATGTTTATTGCAGCGAGTTCATCCTGGGTTGCCTTAAAGTACCAGTATTCTGTATCTACCAGCACACCATCGTGATCAAACAGCAGATGAGTAATATCAGAGAAGTCGTTCATGAAGTGTTAATTCGCCTTGGGATGTGTCAATCAGGGTATCCTCATAACCGAATCGATTCGGTAGAGTATACGGTTCGCGAAAATTTCAGTTGTGTTTGATTGATATTCGGAGTTCACCTTCACCAAGACTGGCCTGGCTCTGCCTTGAGGTTGCAGCACGAAGTTAAGCATAACAAACTGCTTCCCGATATATATTAATCCGAAAAAAGATTGGTGTGCAGTCAGTAGTAAATGATGATCTTCTCGTTCCGTCAATAGTAGGTCTACCCTCCATTTGTCATGCTTACCCATGGTACTAGCTATGACTTTTCGAGCCTTACTAATGTCGACGATATCTTCTACAATCTTCATTGCACCTTCAGTCCCAAAGTAACTGACTTAGTTGTTCCAAAGTGCGTGGTAGGAAGAACCGGAGATTTTCAAGCAATGGATCGTCTCTAAATTCTTGCGTAAAGAGCTACATGAACCAGGTGCGGTAGAAAGAAGGTTTGCATATGCGACTTGTGCCATTAGCGCGTCTCGTCAATGTGATCAGAGAGACCATAGGCTGAGGATGATGAATAGGGGCATCCGCAGCTGCAGCTAACGGACCAACTCGCATTAGAAAGTCCCGGCGCTGTGTGACATGATTGGGCTTCCTTCAAATGAGGAGAAATGCAATGGATCAGTCGAAAGCCGAAAGTGATGTCATCGGGGAAGCTGAGAAGACACCACCAGTCTATGTACCGCCGCTACAACTGACAGCAGGTCAGTCGGCGCCTGCTGCTGCGAACGACGGTTTGTCCTATTTGGCATTCGACAGAAATGGCGATGCTGGAACAGGAGCGGCGATTGAAGAGGCATTGCATCAGATTGCCAATGGTGAGGGGCAGGCGATTATCGACATGCTCGAAAATTCACCTCCCGGACCTATTGAGACTAAATGGGGCCTGGGGTTTCGTCGGTATGCAGAGTGTCTGGATTATATTCGCGCCAATAACATCAAAGCACCCGAGGGTGGACTGGCAATACCGCTGCGCTATAGCATTTTTGAACAGCATTCCTACTCTGTTGTTTCAAGTAATGCACTATGGCAGGACCCTGCCAGAGAGGCAGACGCCAGGGCCTTGCGCAAAGACGAACAGGATAATGTGCGTCGATGCCTGTACTTTCCCCAGGTGTTGCGAGACGCAAGGCGAATCGAACAGTATTACCCGGGTCTTAAGCCCAACAGTGCAGAATGTATGGATAAACTCGGTGTATCGCTCGCGCATTGCGAATCGGAATGTAAAAACTTTTACGATGCCCACGAGGTGGAGCGTGTTTTCTATCCAGAGATCGAAAAGCTACTGCTTGAGTTTTTTCCGGATGCGACAGATGCGCTGGTATACAACCATGATGTATTCGACAAGCACTACGAGGGTGATAGAACGGAAGATCAGGACGACAAGAATCCCGGTGTTAATGCTCACTATGCCAATCTTGTGCACAATGATTTGAACGACAACAGTGGTCGGGTGCGATGTCGTGAGTTACTGACCAAGAACCTGCGTAACTTTGGACGCGAACAGCATTACACAGAGGCGCAGGCAGATGAAAAAATGTCGCGCCGGTTTATGTCCATTAATCTCGCAAAACCGATGGAAACTGTACGTCAGAACCCCTTCGTATTGTGTGCCTGGCCGTCATTTGCAGATCAGCCTTATATTAATAACTATCGTGTGTATGACGACCGTGTTGGTGAGACGACCCGCTTTACCTACCGTCCTGACCACGAATGGTATTGGATTCCTGAGCAAGAGCCGAATGAGGTATCGATGCTCAAGTGCTACGATTCTGTTACCGATGGTACCATTTCGCGGTGGTCTTTCCATACTGCCTCCATAGACCCAACTGCGCCGGATGATGCACCCTGTCGCAAAAATGTCGTTGTTCGCTCTTATATATTTTTCTGATTAGGGGTCCGGTGTGCCGGGGTCTTTTTTTATCGATGCCTGGTGATCTGTAATAACTTTCCACAGGGGCGTATCTACCCAGGTGTCATCGAGATAGAACTTTTCGGGTTCTTCTTCTTTTGGATCTATGATCAAATTGTAGATTGATGGATAAGCCATGGTTTGGATCGCATAACTCTTCTCATTGATTTCCTTGAGGAGCATTTTCCAATTGCGCCACTTCACACCAAAGAGTTCATTACCGATATAGATGATGACGGATTCTCTAGCGGACTGGGAAGTCTTCGCCATCAGGAATTCAGATTGGTCAACACCATCGAGTATTCTGTCTTGCGGGATATTGCCGCCGACGAAATTCGCTAATGTGGGAAACAGATCTATCACATGGACAATATCGTTAGAGACTTGATTGGCAGGAATTTTTCCAGGATAACGAATCAGAAAGGGCACTCGTAAGGAGCCCTCATAGGGAGAAAACATGGTTCCACGCCAGGGGCCGGTGAATCCAAAGGATCTTTTTATGCCTTCGCGTCCATTGTCCGAAGTGAATATAAAGATGGTGTTGTCTTTAAGTCCCAGCTTGTCAATCGTCTCCAAAAGCTCGCCCACATAGGCGTCGGTTTGCGCCAAAACGTCCGCAAAACTGCCGTTTCCGGTCTTACCCTTATAGTCTGGGTGGGCGTCGACGGGTTCATGGGTTTGCGTATAGGGAAGATAGGCGAAAAAAGGCTGCTTGGTTTTGGCCTTGCGCTTGATGAAATCGATGGCGTGGTCGGTAATTTCCCGGTCGATGGTTGCGCGTTTGGCGCGGTCATAGACTTCATGTTTTTTTGGTTTTTCGCCTCGCTTGGCCGTCATGATGTGGGTGAATTTAACGCCTGCGTCCTTCTGAAAACTATCGCTATCAGGCCAGAAGGCCTGGTCCGATGAATTAGGTATTCCGTACCACTCATCGAAACCCTGGTCCGTGGGATACCGGCCCTCGGCATCTCCCAGGTGCCATTTCCCGAACATGCCCGTTGCGTAACCGGTATCCGACAGCATCTCCGCCAGTGTAATTTCCCATCGGGTGATGCCGTACCATATACCTCTGGGAGGGCCCTTTATCTGTTGCCGGGTACGAATCCCATAACGGCCTGTCATCAACGCGGAACGCGACGGTGTGCACTCGGCTTCAACGTTGAAATTGGTTAGTTGAAATCCTTCGGCTGCAATGCTGTCAATATTGGGGGTCGCTGCACCGCGCAAAACGCCGCCGCCATAAACGCCGACCTCGCCGTAACCGAAATTATCCATTAGTACCAGTACAATATTAGGCTTGGAGTCATGTGCCGGTGCTGCCAAAATCTGAGTCACCAACAGGCTCAACAACACCAGAGCCAGAGGCTGGCAGCTTAGTCGCATATATTTTGACATAATATTTTTCCCAGTTTTGCGTTAATAACTTTTAATCTTTCGCGAACAACGGCAATAAGCCAAGTCGATGATTTGGGTCAACCGAATTACCGTCGCTGTCTTTCAGTTCACGTGGCGGATCAAACTTTTGTGTTAGCGGTGTGACAACCAACATAACGACCAGACAGGCCGCCAATCCAATGAAATCAGCCGGTAACTGCGGCGCTGTGAACAAAGTCACCAGCCAGACAACGATACCGGCAACCATGGCCGACAACGCGCCGGTCCGATTCGCCTTTGGCCACCAGACACCTAGAATAAAGGGCACAATGATTGCTGCCAGACCTAAAATGTTTGCGTTCACCATGAGATCGAAGACAACCTGAATCTTCATCGCGATCACTATCGCGATGAGTCCGAAGCCAGGAATTGCCCATCGTGCAACAGACAACCTCAACTTGTCGGATGGATCTTTAACAACTAAGGGAAGAACGTTCTTCGCGAGCACACTGGAATTTGCCAACAGTGCGCTATCCGCCGAGCTCATAATGGCGGCAAGCATAGCGCCAACAAAGATCGCAATCGCGACCGGGTGCAAATGCGCCAGAGCCAGTGCAGGTATTACTTGCTCTGAATGGGCAAGCTCAGGCATCGTAATACTGCCGATAATACCCAGTAGAACAGGGATCATGCCGAAGAAGAGGTAACCTAAACCCCCAATGTAGAAGGCGTTCTGAGCAACACTTTCGTTTTCGGCGGCAGAGACACGTTGGAACAGTGTTTGTGCAGATATATCAACAACGCCAATAATCGTCCACGCGCGCAAGTAGTTAAGCCATTGCTCTCCTGTGTTCTCCAGTGGTAGCAAACGAAATGTATCAGCGGGTAACTGTTGTGAAATAGTTTGCCAACCACCGACATCGATCAATACCACAACCATTAAGACCACCAGTCCGATCATAATTATCAACATTTGGATGAAATCAGTTATCGCAACTGCCCACATGCCACCTATCGCTGTGTAGATGAAAATCACAATGGCGCCGCCAATGATGCCTGCCTCCAGGGGAATGGAAGTGAGTGATTCGAAGACCACTCCAAATGCTACCAGCATGGCGCCGACCCAGACAGTATTCGAGAATAGCGTTGTTACAATAATTGCGTAAGAGGCAACCTTGCCGAAGCGCTGCTCCATGAAGTCGGCCACAGTGGTCATGCGCAGGCGGCGAAACATTCTTGCGAAGAAAAAACCAATTAGCAGCAAGGCAAGTGCACCCCCAAGCGGGTCTTCGATAACCCCCAACATGCCATCGTCGAAAGCAGCACCCGCGCCACCCAACATCATTGCTCCGCCGAACCACGTCGCGATAACCGTCATTGAACATAACCAGAGAGGCATATGACGACCTGCAACTGCAAAGTCATCGAAGGAGCTAGACCTTCTGGATGCATAGAACCCAACACCTAAAAGAATGAACATGTAGACGCCGACACCGACAAAAATGGTGATTTCGTTCGTCATGCATTCTTCTCCGTGAGGCAATTTTTGTCGTTATTTTTCCTGTAAAGTCACAGGCGCAGAGTTACTATCGTCGCAAGAGTAGGCCGCTGAGAAACCCGCGAGAAATTTCCAGGTTCGTTAATGCAGGAGATTAAAAACTGTTGTCCGACTTCTCGCTTCACAGCCTACCCGCGCAACAGAAACCAATTTTCTCATGAGCTGCTCGCCGGGTATTACAGATACTGCATCGACCGGACAGGAACCAACTCGAGTCCCGCATGCTTTAACTTGTGGTAGTTTTCCGCTTGCGCTTGATGAAATTTGACTGAATGAGGAACGACAAGGCCATGCCAGCCATTAAGATTGCAACTGCCATCTTTCCACGATGTGCAGTTAAGCTGGTCCAGGTTTCGCTATAGTCGAGCCAGTAGAGCAGATACATGGAAAGTAGCCAGGGTAGGAAGGCAATGATAAGTTCGAGTGCCGAACGCATATATATTTTTACAATATTTGGCATCGGTAAATATTATCATTTGAAGTGGATCAGCGTATATCAGGCGTAAAAGGGTCGAGTTCCTATCCAATATAAATGACAATACCTCAGGCATATATAAGAAGGTGAGGTACGCAGTCACACCGGCCTACTTTAGATGACCTGTTCTCTTGCCTATCGGGGAAGTCGTCTGCATGTATCGGCATAGTGAATATTTACTGGAGTCCAAGTTTTTACCCATCGTTTCATATATGACTAATGATCTGAAAACAATCCTGAAAAATAAGTCCATTAATGGGTGGAGATTATTTCTGCTCGTCTCTATACCCATGTCTGCCGTTATGGCGATGGCGATGATAGAGGCGGATCTGACCACCGGAGCGGGTGCATCAGCTATGATTAGTTTTTCGGTGCGCTGGGCCGTACCATTTATATACCTCGTCGTGGCTGCATCATCGGTTCGAATACTATTCCCCGGGCCCTTCACTGCCTGGTGGTCACGCAACCGCAAATATTTTGGAATGTGTTTCGCTGTTGCGATGGCATGGCAGGCCATGTTCATATTCATCTTGTCGACATCTTTGCGTGACTACTATTTTGAAGATGTTTATCTGTTCCGCGATGAGCTCGAAGGGTCAATCGGTTACATCTTTCTTCCAGCCATGGTAATTACGTCTTTTAGCTTCGGGCGCAAACACTTAACGCCAGGACAGTGGAAGCTGTTGCACACGAGCGGTATCTGTTTCCTGTGGGCCTACCCGTTTAGCGTCTATTGGTGGAATCTCTTCTATTATGAAGATCCCGAACTAATTGACTACCTGTTCTACGGGGCGGGTTTTCTCGCATTTGCCTCTAGAATTGCTGCCTGGGGGAAAAAGCGTCAGCAAGCGGCGAAAAAGAACGGCAGGCAGAACGATATCTCGCCCGGCCTGATGCTACTGGGTAGCATCGTTGTCGCTTCAGGTCTTGTTGTAGCCGCGTCCGGTCTCTACTGGCAGAAAACTATCACGGCATTGCTGACTGCGCCGGCCTGGTCTGCAGATCTTGTTCTGTGGTTTCCATTCTGGCCGTTCGAACCTTTTTTGTCTCTCATCATCATTGGGATTGGTACCATGTTGCTGACGCCTGGTCCTCAGATCGAATCAGACCCCGAGCCTGTTCGTGAGACTATTCGCAGTACCATTCGCGATATATAGTATTCAGTCTGAACTAAATCGAGAGGGTGGGTCATCCAGTGTTAGAGCCAAAATATTTTGCTAATAAAATGGATGAAAGTTCGTGATATGAAGAGTCAACAGTTTGATGCCATTGTCATCGGTGCCGGTCACAATGGACTAACAACAGCCAATTATCTGGCAATGGCGGGCCTTAAAGTATGCGTGCTAGAGCAACGCCATATCGTTGGCGGAGCAGCCGTCAGTGAGGAATTTCATCCGGGATTTCGAAACTCCGTCGCTTCTTACGTGGTCAGTTTGCTGCGCAAAGAAGTCATCGACGAGCTACAGCTTGAAAAACATGGCTATGAACCTCTGATAATGGATAACGGATTCTATCCGGGTTTGAATGGTGAGTATCTGCTACTAACCGGTGACAAAGATCACAACAGGCGTGAATACAGCAAATTCTCGGAATCCGACTATGATTCATCGCAGAAGTTTGAGGAAATCATCGAGAAGGTGGGGGGCATCCTTTCAAAGCAATGGCTTAGGGAACCTCCAAAATTAGCACAAGGTGGTCTGGCCGATCTCATTAGTAGCGTGAAGCTCGGATTGGACATCCGTAATCTGGATGGTGATAGTCGGTGGCGGATGCTGCAATTTTTTATCGGACCGCCTGACACAATAATTGAACGGTGGTTTGAGAGCGACAAGATAAAAGCGGTGATTGCCGCTCGCATGATGCCAGCCAATTATGCATCTCTCTATCAACCGGGAGCAGGTCTCGCAATGTTGCATCACGCAGTGGGGGAGATCAGGGGTGAAAAAGGAGCATGGGGATTAGTTAAAGGAGGGATGGGTGCAATTACGCAGGCCATGGCAGCTGCCGCTCGGGAAAAAGGGGTTGTGATTCGCACGAATTCGCCAGTGGAAAAGATCATTGTTGTTGGCAAAAAAGCTGTGGGTGTCAGACTGCAGTCTGGCGAGGAAATATACTCTGCCGTGGTCGCCGCAAATACCGATCCGAACAGGACATTTCTGAAGCTTGTGGGCGAAGAGCATTTGCCCGAATCATTTGTCAGTGACATAAAAGTTTTTCGCCAGGAATCTGCATCGTTACGTATGAACCTGGCTTTGAGTGCCTTGCCAGACTTCTCCTGCATCCCAGGCGACGGTATAGGCGATCACCACCGTAGCACGATCGTTTTTATTGAGAGCAAGGATCACGTAGAACAAGCCTATCGGTCATCACGAGCAGGCATTCCTGCCAACCCGCCCATCATTGAGGCACTCATTCCCAGTACAATTGATGAAACACTAACAGACATTCCCGGGACCCATGTCATGAGTCTTCTTTGTAAGTATATGCCGTATGATCTCGCGGATGGAAAACACTGGGACGACGAAAAGGAAGTTGTTATTCAGAATATTCTTGATTATTTATCCCGGTACATACCAAACCTGAGAGACATACTTGTAAGCTACCAATGCCTTACTCCCCTCGATATTGAACGGATGTTTGGCATGACCAGAGGCGACATCTGCCATGGAAGACTGGAACCGGATCAGTTGTTTAGCGCAAGACCGCATCCTGATGCAGCGCAGTATGCAACGCCCCTCAGCGGTCTTTATTTGTGTGGATCCGGCGCACACCCAGGCGGCGGCGTAACAGGCGCACCAGGGCGTAACGCTGCCAAGAGAATTTTGAAGGACTTGAGTTAAAGGGCTTAGGTTAAAGCAACCTTTGTCACTGGAAGACTCGTTTACTGAAATACAATGGTCTTATTGTTTCTGATAATGACCCTGTCTTCCAGATGGAATCGAACGCCTCTTGCCAGCACATCTTTCTCGACATCCCTACCAAGTCGGACGATCTCCTCTCGATCGTGGCCGTGATTCACGCGAATCACATCCTGCTCAATGATAGGGCCATCATCCAGATCCTCTGTTACATAGTGACAAGTTGCGCCGACCAGTTTGACTCCTCGTTCGTAAGCCTTCTTATAAGGGTTGGCACCTATAAACGATGGCAGAAAGCTGTGATGAATATTGATTAGGCGTCCCTTGTAGAATTTGCACAAGTCAGGGGGGAATATCTGCATATACCTCGCTAGAACAATGCAATCTGCATCATGTCGTTCTATCGTTTCATGGATTAGCTTGAATGCTGCGGGTTTATTTTCCTTCTGCACGGGAATATGGTGGAACGGAATTCCGTGCCACTCGACCATGGAACGAAGGTCCTCATGATTTGAAATCACACATGGAATTTCACAGGCGAGCTCTCCGGCTTTCCATCGATAGAGCAGGTCAGCGATACAGTGAGAAGCTTTGCTTACCAGGAGCACTACGTTCTGCCTGGTGCGGTTGTCTCTGACAAACCACTGCATTGAAAATTTTTCAGCCAGCGGTTTGAACTCCTCTGTGAAGTTTCCAATGTCGATTGACATATCCTGAATGTCGATCACGTTTCGCATGAAAAACCATGCTTCCGCACGATAAGTGTGGTGGTTAGATTCAACGAGCGAACCGCCACGATCGGCAACGAATGTTGCTACAGCAGCCACAATACCCTTTGTGTCGGGGCAGGCTATCACCAGGGTCCAGCTATTATCAGATTGCGCCATAGCAAGATTCACTCACAAAAAAAAGAACGAGATATTAACGTCGCCGTGCTCCGTAAACGCGTCGACGTGTAGGTTGCAATAGTTTTGATCGACTAATTGGTGTTCGTCCAGAAATGGAAGCCACCGGTATTACTTCCCTGGTAGGCGATTGTTCTAAATAGCTAACGTAATTATAGTTTTGTAAATATATTCAAATTCTACTAATTATGGACGGGAACTAATTAGTTCTTATTCAGATTCCAAGACCTTTGAGATTCGTGGGCTCCTTCAAAAATGGGTGTTTTGTCTGCAAAATAAATATTTGGTAGGTCGCATTCTGATCAAATCAGGAACGAGTTACAAGCCGGTTTATTGCTTGCGTTCAGGCACGGAGGAGGGCCGTTCCGGTTCTGCGTATTTTGTTTAAATCATGTACTTTCCGGACAGGCGCCAAGTATTACTCTGAATTGAATAGCGCCTGTTTCACCTTTGATTTCGATCCCTAGTAAGATGAATGGCTGAAGGAATTTGCCTTGATGAATTTGAGAATAGAATTATGAATGAACAGGTTCACCCAGACTCTGCACGTGTTGTTGTCATTGGCGGCGGCATCATCGGCTGCTCGGTAGCCTACCACCTGGCGGAGGAAGGCTGCGACGTCGTGCTCCTTGAGCGTGACCAACTCACCTCAGGTACCACCTGGCATGCAGCCGGATTAATGACTACATTTGGATCGGGTTCTGAAACTATTCACGGTATCCGCAAACATGCAATGGAACTTTACAAGCGTCTTGAAGAGGAGACGGGGCAACACACTGGCTTTCTACCCTGTGGATTTATCGAGCTAGCCGCTGGTAAAGATCGCCTGGAGGAGTATCGCCGCATTGCCGCATTCAATCGTTTTCAGGGCAATGACATACAGGAGATCTCCCCTCAGGAGGTAAAGAATCTCTTTCCGTTCGCAGAATTGGATCATATCGAAGCGGGGTTTTATGCAGAGAATGATGGCCGCATTAATCCGGTGGATGTGACCATGGCGATGGCCAAGGGTGCCCGGATGAAAGGGGCAAAGCTGATCGAGAGAACATCCGTGCGAAAGATCTTGACGGACAAAGGTGCAGTCTCGGGGGTACGGACCGACCAGGGGGATATCGGCTGCGAATTTGTAGTGAATTGTGCTGGTATGTGGGCACGGCAACTCGGTGAGCAAAACGGCGTGATAATCCCCAACCAGGCGGCTGAACATTATTACCTGATAACGGAAGCCATCGACGGGATTACCGCCGATCTTCCGGTGCTGGAAGATCCATCCGTGCACGCCTACTTCCGTGAGGAGACGGGTGGCCTGATGATCGGCCTGTTCGAGCCGGATTGCGCTCCCTGGAAGATAGAAGGGATACCCGAAGATTTTTCTTTCGGTGAGCTGCCACCTGACTGGGACCGTCTCACGCCGTTCCTGGAAAAAGCCATGGAACGTGTGCCCATCACGAAAGAGGCGGGTATTCGAAAATTCTTCTGCGGTCCTGAGAGCTTTACACCCGATCTTGCCCCGGTGATGGGTGAAGCGCCGGAGTTACGCAATTATTTCGTTGCCGCAGGACTCAATTCCGTAGGCATCATCACCGGCGGGGGATACGGTCGGGTCATTGCTCACTGGTTGCTAAATGGAAAGCCGGATGTAGACGTCACAGGATTCAATATCGATCGTTTTCATGCCTATCAGTGTAATCCTGAGTACCGCCGACAGCGTGCCCTGGAATCACTGGGACTGGTTTACGCGTGCCACTATCCCGATCGACAGCCGCAATCCGCCCGAGGGGCTAGACGCTCACCTTTTCACGAACGGCTCGTTGCCCAACGCGCTCACTTCCGGGATGTCAGTGGTTGGGAATGCCCGGGCTGGTATGCTCCTGAAGGCCAGCAGCCGGATCAAGGAACCCTTACATTCGGACGTCCGGACTGGTTCGAGCATTGGGAAGCTGAACATCGGGCCTGTCGTGAGCGTGTTATTGCCATGGACATGTCCTTCATGGGCAAATTTCTTGTGCAGGGCCGCGACGCAGGTAGTTTTCTTAATTATATTTCTGCTAACGAGGTAGACGGCAGTAGTGGGAAAATCACCTACACGCAGTGGCTCAATGATGACGGCCGGATTGAGGCTGATCTAACTGTAATCAAGATGGACAGTGACAAGTTCATGGTGGTGACCTCTGATGTGGCCCATCGCCATACTGAAACCTGGATGAAGCGTCATATTGGTGATGACCAGAATGTAATCGTTACCGACGTGACCTCTTCCTATGGACAATTGAATATTCAGGGGCCGCGATCGCGAGATTTGCTGCAGTCTATCTGTAGCGTGGATTTGTCAAACGAGTCCTTCCCGTTTCGTGCTATGCGCGAGATTGATATTGGGCTCGGGCGCGTGCTCTGTGTGCGAATTACATATGCCGGTGAGCTTGGTTACGAATTGTACATACCCAGTGAACAGGCTCTACATGTGTATGATCGTATTGTCGACGCTGGCAAAAATTTTGGCTTGCGCCATGCTGGCCTTAAAGCACTGGCCAGTCTGCGGCTGGAAAAGGGTTACCGCGACTATGGCCATGATATTGACAACATGGACGACCCTTATTCCACTGGATTAGGTTTTGCAGTGAGAACCAACAAACCGGGCGACTTTATTGGCAAGCAAGCTTGCCTTGTGCGCAAGGCCAACCGCAACTACGAACAGCGCCTGGTGAATATTTTTCTGCGTGACCCTGAGCCGATCCTGCAGCATCAGGAAATTGTGTTGCGAGATGGCAAGCCAGTCGGCTACGTGCGTGCCGGTTCGTATGGACACACACTGGGTGGAAGTGTGGGTCTGGCAATGGTTGACGGCGATCCGGTGAATGCTGCCTATCTATCAAATGGCCAATGGACCGTTAAGATTGCTGAACGAATCTACCCAGCGGAGGTGTCTCTTAAACCTTTTTACGATCCGGATATGGTTCGTATCCGCGCCTGAAACCCTAAAATTGTGTGGACGAAACAATGAACATAATTCGAGCAGACATTGATCACGTTGACCAGGTAAGCCCTCTTTTTGATCTATATCGTCAGTTTTACAAGCAGGCGCCGAACCCCGCTGACTGCCGTCGCTATCTCATGAACAGATTGGAAAGACAGGAATCAATCATATTTCTGGCAATTTCTGGAGAAGGTCGTGCACTTGGCTTCACCCAGCTCTACGCTACTTTTTGTTCAGTTGAGTTGATTCCCCGATTGGTTCTCTATGACCTCTTTGTTGAAAGTGACGCGAGGCGACGTGGAATTGCCAAGCGGCTAATGGATAAAGCGACTGAGTATGCCAAAGACAACGGTTATAGAAGGTTGACGCTCGAAACGGCAATAGACAATATCCCTGGGCAAACCCTGTACGAAAGAGAAGGTTGGACAAGAGATAACAACTTCTACACTTACCATCTCCCCATCAACTGAGAAGCCACCTGAGAAGCCCTCGGGTGAATGATTGAATCCTTCAATGACCGCCTACCCGCAAGAAAGACCAGCGTCAGCTCGGATTGCAATAATTACGATGCTTATCATTACAAGGGGCTAGCAATGCCAGAAATCAGTGTTCAAAAACAATGCATCGAATTAAAGAATCTGGTTCATGTAGAGTCCTTCGGTGAGCCAGTGGGTCCATTGCCCAAGCAGACAGATAGCGGCTTCTTCGAACAAGAAAACCTTGTCGCCGGTACCTGGGAGTGTGAGCCGGGCACCTTGCAAATTGACCTGGATATCACGGAGTTTTGCCACTTGTTAACAGGCCATTGGATTCTGACTTCTGAGTCTGGGGTGGTCACGGAAGTAAAGGCAGGAGACAGCTGGGTATTCCCCAAAGGATGGAAGGGTACAGGAGAGGTTGTCGAGACCGTGCGCAAGGTTTACATCGTTATTGCTTAGCTTTGATATTGGTGAGCTATATACTGACACTCTAAGACGACAGCCAGCCCGGGCAGAGGGTCCTGGTCTCTTTATTGCCAAAATGGCCAATATATTTTTCTCGTTCTTTACTCGAACTCATCATGAACTCACGGTTTGATGCAATGCGATATGCCCGGGCTATTCATACTTAATGATTATGTTTCAACCCACCCTATCAAGGTTAAGCCTTGCAGAACTTCTCGTGGATAAACCGCGGAAATATATGTGCTGCCAGGCAAAGAATAATTGGGATATCAACGGAGATACCATACCCTTCCCTCTAACTGAATATTAAATAGTCAGAAGTAAGCTTGAAAAAACTCATCGGTAAGCTGGTTTCTGTTCACATTGGCACACGCAATGACATGAGTAAGCAGCAGCAATGCTATACCAATCACCCAAGCTCTAAGCTTGGTCTAACAGCGAAAGACTCTAACGATGCCAGGCGCTAACGGCAATAGCCTCTCAGCTGTAATTGTGTGAATTCGGTCATGGTGGTTAGTTTGTTCATTTATCTCATCCTTACCTGCGGGTAGGACAAGTTATCAATGCCAACGGGACTCGATACACTGATGTTATCGTCATAAGGGGAGAAATCTATGAACCACTTCATCTTGACCTTTATTGGCGATGACCGCCCTGGTTATGTCAACGAAATTGCAGAAGTAATCAAGCAGCACCAAGGTAATTGGCTTGAAAGCCGAATGGTTAAACTAGGTGGTAAATTTGCAGGTCTTGCGCGAATTGCCGCACCTGCAGAGGCAATTGGAAATCTAAAACAAGCGCTGGCTGAGCTCGCACAAGATCAGTTCACACTTGGTATTGAGGATCTGGAGGAGGCAGAGTTAAACAAAAATCTGAAGTACGAACTGGATATTCTAGGCAATGACAAGCAGGGTATCATTCAAGAAATCAGCCTTGCCCTTGCCGAGCATGATATCAACCTGATCGAAGTATCATCGAATGTATCGCCAGCACCCATGACCGGTATTCCTATGTTCAGTTGTACCGCGCTTGTCGAGGTTTCACCAGACGCAGATCTCGACGCCGTCGATGAACAATTGATGAAAATTGCAGACGATCTCGGCCTCGAGATCCGGCTGGAAATCCGCTAGTCTCGTAACCAGAGTGCGCATCTACTGGCATTAGAACTACCGGCATTAGAACTACAGTCGACTGAGATCCACTGCACGATAGTAGAGCATGCCGAGCGCTATTATTTGATTGCCAAACCACTGCCCGCCTGGGATCCTCCAGTGTTTGATTTTTTCATAAGCATCCAACACTTCAGTATTGCCTTCAAGTGCATCAGCCATTACTTCAGCTGCAACATGTGTCGGCGCAACGCCATGGCCGGAGTAACCCATCGAGTAAAAGACATTACTGGCAGTTCGGCCCAGCAGCGGTACTCTTTTTACTACGATTCCTATATTACCGCCCCACTCGTACTCGATTTCCGAACCTTCAAGTTCAGGATAAACCTCTAACATCCGTGGGCGTATAGTGGCTTGAATGCTTTCGGGTTCACGACCTGAATAATTACAACGCCCTCCAAAGAGCATACGGTTATCTGCCGACATTCGGTAATAGTCCACCACATGATTCAGATCGCAGACCGCAAGATCCTGCGGGTTAATCTTGTTGACCAGGTTTTTGGACAAAGGCTCGGTTGCGATGATGTAGCTACCGGCAGGAAAGACAAGGCCGGCTAGCTTGCCAGGTTCGAGCCGATGATAGGCATTACCGGCAATCAGAACCTTTTTGGCAATGACTTTCCCTTTAGTGGTATTAACCTTAACCTGCTCACCATGTTCCAGATCAATGACCTCACTCTGCTCAAAAATAGTTGCACCCAGATTCACCGCTGCCTTTGCTTCACCGGCGCAGAGATTTAGAGGATGCAAGTGACCATTCAAATCGTTAGTCATACCGCCGATATAGACATTCGTTCCAAGCGTCTCTTGCAGTTCGTCCCGGTCCAGGAGTTGCAGGTGTTCGCCCAGACCCTGCTTAACATGATCGTGATAATCTTCCTTCAGCCCAGTCATGTGATTTTCTTTTAGGGCGACTTCAACGTAGCCGGATTTCAAATCACAATCGATGTTGTACTTCTTGACACGCTCCTTAATGATATCGTTGCCGCGATAATGCAGTTCCCAAATTTTCTCTTCACTTAAATATTTTGAAAGATATTTAGATCCGCCTATGCCGTGGATTAACTGACCACCATTGCGACCGGAAGCACCCCAACTGATACGGTTCTGTTCGAGGAGTGTTACCTTGTGACCCCGCTCGGCCAGGCTTAGCGCACAAGCCACACCGGTAAAGCCCCCGCCAATAATGCAAATATCGGTTTCGTGCACGCCCTGCAGTTCAGGATAGGTCGTGAGATCGTTCCTGGTTGCTGCGTAATACGAATTTGTGTGTTCTTCATTGCCCATTATCTGCACTCGCAAAATGACGCCATTATACTAGCAGCAAATCTAATGCATCCCTGCCTTATAGGGACGTGTTCATCCTGTCCAGTCTTCTTCAGAAGGTGTTCCGCATCCACGGATCGCCAAATACAAGGTCGCTGTACACAAAGTCTCCTCCATGGGACACTAAACCGTTGCGCGAAAAACGCGCTTCAACATCCAGGCGGGCAAAGTTAATGCCGGTCGCAGCATAGGACAATGTGCGAGTAAATGTACACTTCAGAAGCAAATCGATTACGCGACACTCATGACAAGATCGTGGGTTGCATCCAACGGGGCAAGCTCAAAGAGGCGGAAGCCATGGCGCGACAGATTTTGCGAACTCATCCGCGCGACGCAAATATGTTGCTGGTGTTGGGAGTCGCCTTGATGCGGCAAAACAAGTTTGAGGAGGCCTTAAAATACCTGTCGAAGTCCGTTAAAAATGCCCCTGGGCTCGCAGGCGGTCACGAGCAATATGGCCTGGCCCTGGCAGCTTTAGGGCGATTCAATGAGGCGGAAGAATCCCTGCAGAGGGCTTTAGCGCTCGATCCGAACAGTAAAACAGTGCACGCAAAACTCACACGCCTCCAATTGATGCAAGGCAAAGATGAGGAATCCCGAAAAACACGGGAACGCATGTTTGAGATCAACCCTCAATTACAAAAACTGCAAGAAGCGAGGACGCTGCAAGCGGATGGCAAGCTCGATGAGGCGCGTAAAATTGTCAAAAGCGTATTGCGTGAAGACCCAGTTGATGTCAACGCCTTGAGTTCAATGGCTGGTATTTGCATGGCCCAGGATGCTTTCAATGATGCTGAGGCCTTTTTACGCAAGGCTTTAGAACTTGCCCCTGATTTCGGACATGCGTGGAGCCTCCTGAGTCTGGCCTTAAAGGAACAAAGTAAATTCGATGAAGCGGTCAACGCCTTAGAAAAAGCCTGTTCCCTGGAACCCAAGAATGCAGATTGGCATAGCAATTTGGGTAATCTACTATTGGCGTGGGGTAAGGAAGAACGCGCACTTGACTCATTTAATAAAGCGTTGGCAATTGACCCCGGTAATGTGGGTGCCTTGCTCAGTAAAGGCCACGTTTTGAAGACCATGGGTAATCTGGACGATGCCATATCTGCGTATCGGGCATCCGCAAAGGCGCGCCCTGATCTTGGCGAAATATATTGGAGCCTTGCGAATTTAAAGACTTTTCGTTTTGACGTTGACGATGTCGAATTCATGCAGACTCAAGTGGACTCAGGCAAGCTCACTAGTGAGTCGGAATTGCACTTTAGCTACTCATTGGGCAAGTATTTCGAAGATCAGGAAGACTATCCAAAAGCGTTTGAATATTACGCAAAAGGAGGTGCGAAAAAACGCCAGAATGTGACTTTCGATCCCGTTGAATATTCTGCTCAAACAGACAAGATAGTCGAAATGTTTACGCTGGAGTTTTTCGAGCAGCGGGCATCGTTCGGGTACTCTGACCCAGCGCCGATCTTTATAGTGGGGCTGCCGCGCTCTGGATCAACATTGATTGAGCAAATTCTTTGCAGCCACTCCCAGGTTGATGGCACTGCGGAATTGTCAGACCTTATGGTACTTGCGAACCAAACCGGCATGAATAGGTTTGATAAATTGAAATTCCCGGAGTCTTTGATCGACATAGATGCAGGTAGTATTGATGATTTAGGTAGAGAGTATATTGACAGGACATTTCACCACCGTCAGGGAGCGCCTTACTTTACGGATAAAATGCCCAACAATTTTCCACATATTGGGTTTCTTCACCTCATCTTGCCGAATGCAAAAGTGATTGATGCGCGCCGCCATCCGTTGGATTCCTGTTTTGGCAGCTTCAAGCAGCTTTTTGCCAAGGGACAACCATTCTCCTACGACCTCTTTGAACTGGGTCAGTACTACAAGAGTTACATTCGCTTGATGGAGCATTGGGATCATGTTCTGCCCGGGAAGGTACTGCGAGTGCAATATGAAGATAATGTGAATGATCAAGAGGCGCAGGCGCGGCGAATGATCGAACATTGCGGACTTGAGTGGGAGGATCAGGTTTTACGTTTCTACGAGACAGAGCGAGCGGTAAAGACGGCAAGCTCTGAACAAGTGCGTCAACCGATCTACAATAAATCAGTAAACTCCTGGAAGCGCTATGAAACAGAGCTGGCAGAATTAATCCTCATTCTAGAAGATGTTTTGGCGAAACTGCCGGACAACCTTGAGCGGCCGAAGATGCCCTCTTAGTACCATCTTAGTGTTCTCTTAGGGTCTTTTACTTAGTATCTCTTAATACCCTCTTTTAATAATAAGGCCATACTTCAAGGCCGTGTATGGCATTACGAATATCCATCGAAATATTGACGGTCTTTACCATTTTTTTCTGATCGAGATCATAAAGCGAAATAGTTGAGGGCGATGAACCTGCTGCAATCAAGGTATCACTTATTGCGCATAAGCCGCGGCCAAATCCCTGGCGGGCGACGCCTGAGTCATCCAAATCGGATTCCAGGAGATCTGCTTTCGGATACAGCGGAAAACTAAATGCACAGTCATCTTTCCCGTCAGGAGTGGCGTAGCGCAGTTTGTTGCTTTCAGTATCGTTAAACAGGATACCCTCCCGGAAAGGGCGCGCATTATGTGTTCCGGGAGGTAATGTGGTGCTCATGCCGATACGTTTGCCATTGTAGAGCAATAATCCTCCGGTCTTGAGGCCAGAGATATACATGCCACCTTTTTCGCAGCTTATATTGTTGATATGCAATTTGTTCAATGACAGTGGGCCATCTTCACTGTTTGGGTTGTACTGGACCATCGAGAGATTTCGACCGTCTGTTTGCACCATATAGGCGTTTTCAAAGGTATTCTTTCTCAAATTAAAGGCGAGAATTGTGTCAAAAGCTGTCGAAGTAATGAAGAGGTGTTGCTCATGGACGCATATTTCATGGCAATGTTTGAGGTAAGGATTGCGGTAGGAAGCAATCAGCTCAAAGTTTGGGTTGTATTCAAATAATTCGTCACTGGCGGCAACAAAAACACGATTTTCATGAAATGCGATGCCCCTGAGACCCCGATCCCAACCACGCCCTTGCCAGTCAATGTCCATCTTGTTCCAGTCGACAGGTTGGTAGACTCGTTCTTCTTCAAAATCCAGGATATAGATGCCACCGTGACTTTCGCCCTGGCGACTGCCTCTGACGACAGAGGTAGCGACAAGTTTAACCATTCACAAAAACCGCCTTCTGTTCTTCGGCAACATCGGCCGGGACATAGTCAAAAATGAAGCTGATGCGGTCTTCTTTACCGGCATTCATGACGCTATGGGTTTTAAGATTGTTAATTTCATAGACATTCCCAACATCGAAGCGATAAGGGCGCCCGTCAATCATAAACCTAACAAGGCTATTGGTTGTAACCGGGATGTGTATGCGGTGGCCGCAGGCAAATGATGGCAGTGAGTCAATGTGTGGCGTAATATTTCCACCGGCTTTGAGCTTTGCCGCAACGGCGCGGATAATCGTTCCTCCCGGTGAATAAAACCGCTCAATAATCTCAGCCATAATGGGGTTGGCAATGTCTGCAATTCGGTCCCAGCCCTTTTCCCGGGTGATGGTTACCCGCGGCCATGACAAAGAGGCGAACAGCATCACTATCGATTTTGTCTGCCTGTGGACGTCATAGTCATCTTGTCGCCGGTCGTCTTCCTCCCAGGCAAGATCGCCCTGGTTTAATATGGTCTCGCGCAAGATAGTTGTGTCCACCTCACCCCAGTCCTTTATAGGTACTCCAATATCCATTTCTTACCCCAATTTCTCCACCGGCTTCAGATTGTTGTGCGCCTAAGCTGAATGTCTCATCAATAAACAAGAAAAACGTTCACGCTTACCCGCTACTGACCTAGCCCAGGTTATTTCAAGTTCATTCTGGCTTTAACAGAGCTATCGGATCGCCAGCGTCGTACAGGTCCAACAGCCTGACCACACGCGATTCTCAAGCTCATGGCGGGTGGCACGAGACTCAGTTAAAGCGCATGTGGAATACGCTTGCTCGGGAGGGCGAGCGGTTCGATCATACCTAAGATGGAATGTGGCTTCCAAGGCTTTTCTTTTTGCCCTATAGGCATGGATTGCAAAATGATAGAAGGGGGATATTCTGACCATTCAAAGTTGGATAGCCTGATCGGGCTTTTCAGTGACAACGGTACGGGGGACGACAATGGTAGCCACCAGCGCGAAGATCGGAAAGAATAGAAAGAACAAAAAGAGTCTGAATCTCACTCGTACGGCTAATAATACTGAATCTAATAAAGGCCGAAAGTTCTTAGCCTTGAAGCCGATTAGCCGCGCATTTGCAACGGCTCTTGGAGCAACAGTCGGCTTTACAGCTGCTCCTGTTGTCATGGCTGCGGACGGTCCAGTGATTGAAGAAATCATCGTCACAGCGCGCAAGCGATCTGAAAGCCTGCAAGACGTTCCTATTAGCGTGATGGCGTTCAGTAGCGAGGATATTAAGAAAAAAGGCATTAAATCTCTTGAAGACTATGCCCGTCTTATTCCAAGCCTGACCTATTCATCCTGGCTCCCTGGCAGTTCTATCGTGGTATTCCGGGGTGTAACTGTCACTGCGGATGCCTTCAGCGGCTCCTCCTCTGCAGCAACATATTTTAATGAAATGCCAATTTCGTCCCAGGGTGCGAACCCTGAAGTTGCGGTTGTTGACATGCAGCGCCTGGAAGCCGTGTCTGGCCCACAACCAACGACTTACGGTGCGAGTGCGCAGTCTGGCGTCTTGAAATTTGTCACTGCTAAACCGGATCTTTCGGAATTAAGTGGTTATATAGATGTCTCGGGCTCTGCCATGTCAGAGGGTGACGGCAGTTACGATTTTCAAGCGATGGGAAACTTTCCACTTCTTGAAGATAAATTCGCAATTCGGGTCGCTGTTTCCCAGTCCAGTGTAGGTGGTTTTGTTGACAATATATCCGGCTCTAGCGCTGATACCCATGATTGGACACCTGCGTTCGAGACCGGGTACGCAGCTGATAACTCTTACCCT
Organism: Pseudomonadales bacterium; assembly: GCA_046582185.1. Lineage (GTDB taxonomy): Bacteria > Pseudomonadota > Gammaproteobacteria > Pseudomonadales > Azotimanducaceae. The sequence continues at coordinate 25,797 of JAYGEX010000042.1, forward strand.
GATGGCTTCGGTGGCGATGCAACAGGTAATTTTGGGCGCGGGCCTATAGCTCACGTGACGAAATCAAATGCCGACGTTGCAGAAGATGATGTTGGCGAAATTACAACGTCAGTTTTTCGTATCTCAGGTACATGGCAACTGAATGATGACTGGCGTGTCACTGGCATGTATCAAGCCCAGAAAACAGATGTGGACGGTATTTCAAGCTGGAATCCATCAGCCGGTGATCTCAATCAGATTCGCTTTAAGAAGGAAACCAAAGATGACGATTGGTATATCGGCACCTTGGTTATCGAGGGCGATCTCGGTTTTGCCGACTTCACATCGTCAACAGGCTTCATGAATCGGGATATCATTTATGATCTTGATTCATCGACCTATCTCCACCAGTTCCAGGGAATTGGCGGCGTTTATTACAATATGTTGGATATAGCGAACGTCGTCTATTACGGCGCGGTGTACAGCACCTATACCTATTCTATCCCCGCCTACAATGGGTCAATCACCGGGTTTACTCCCGCTACATACGCATATACCTATTATATTACAGAGCTCACCGACAATACGTCGACCATGTTTGATGACTACACCAGTGACCGCTTCTCACAGGAAATACGTTTGACGTCCAAAGATAACGGTCAGCGTTACCAGTGGATGGTCGGTGGTTTCTACGAGAAATTTGAAACTGACTCCTACTTCAGAGGTCTCGTTGATGACTATGGCGAAAGTATCGCTGGAACCCTCATCAACAGAAAGGGCTATGATAATAAGGTTCCAGGGGCTCTTGTTCGTAACCCTGGTCAATCCTGGTATGGCAAGAGTGATAGGGTAGACAAACAGTGGGCGGTTTTCGCTGAGTTTGGCGTTAATGTCACTGACAACCTGAATGTTCTGGTCGGTCTTCGTTACTTTGATTCCGAAGCATCAAATCAAAATGTCACCTTGAATGCGGATGGTACCCAGGCGCAAACCTGTGCAGAAGATGCAGCGGGTGTTTGCATCCTGGATACGAGCCTTATCACGACGTTCAATAAGTTGGGCATTGGTGCACCAGCTAACACTTCTGAAGACAGTGATACATTGCCGTTAGCGACAATCACCTATAGGGTCAACGATGAAATTTTGACCTATTACACATATTCAGAGGGCTTCCGGACAGGTGGGACGAATATCGTTCGTGCGGTCAGTGACGCGGACGACAGATATGATTCCGATAAACTCATCAATAATGAGATCGGCCTGAAAACAACCCTCTTCAATGGTCGCCTGGTCTTGAATATGGCTGTCTATCAGATGACATGGGAAGACATACAGCTGGTTGCGGCTGATCCGACCATAGATTTTGGTTGGGGTCAGGTCACGGTGAACGCCGGTGAAGCTGAGATAAATGGTTTTGAAACAAACTTTATGTTTGCAGCCACCGAGAGACTGAGATTTGCTGGCTCTTTTTCCTGGACTGATGCAGAGATTACTGATGGCGCGTCGATCGGTGATGACGTTGTTGTCTCGAAAGGTGAGAAACTGCCTCTGTCACCAGAATATAAAACCTCCCTTTCGGTCGAATACGGCTTCCCGTTATCGATGTTCAATGCCCAAGGTTATGTGCGTGCTGATTACAGCTACGTGGACGAGCAGACGAACGCGACTCAAGGGTCTACGTTATTGACCAGCAGTACTCTTCTACGAGGCACAATTACCACGATGCCAGACTATTCGATTACCAATTTGATGTTCGGCATAGAGGGTGAATCCTGGAGCGTAAGCCTGGCGCTGAATAACGTTGCCGATGAGCGCGCTATCACATACGTGCCAACCCGTTGGACAGATGGCCGGGTCTATTCTGTACGTCCACGAGAGTTAACGTTGAACTACACTAAGTACTTCTAGGGTATTTCTAGCACTGGAATGCGATTGGAATGCAGGTTCTAAAAAGCAGCTGAAACTCTCGTTAGGTTCAAAAAAAGAACCCAACGAGAGAATCTGGCTTAGTCCTGATCGCTACACTTCTCCGCCGTTAGATCCAGGCAGCGAGACACCAGGCTTATTAGTTCATCGATCTCAGAGTGGTTGATACAAAGAGGTGGTGAAATGACCATTGTGTCGTCTATCGCCCGCATCACCAGCCCATTCTCTGTACAGAAGTCTCGACAGATGGTTCCCGCATTGCCTCGATCTTCAAAGAACCGCCTTGTGCTCTTGTCTTTCACCAGTTCGATCGCCCCGATCAAACCAACAATTCTAGCCTCGCCTACAAGTGCATGGTCTGCCAATGCATGCCACTTTTCAGCAAGGTACGGTCCTGTATCTGTTTCAACTCGTTCAACGAATCCTTCATCCCGAAGAATAGTGAGGTTCGCAATGGCGGCAGCTGCAGCAACTGGATGGCCGGAATAGGTAAAGCCGTGATTGAACTCACCGCCTTTTTCAATCAGGACAGATGCTACCCTGTCACTGATCAGTACCGCGCCTATAGGCAAGTAGCCAGAAGAAAGCCCTTTGGCAATTGGCATTAAATCTGCTTCAATATCATAGTAGTCACAACCAAACCACTTCCCTGTTCGCCCAAAGCCGCAGATCACCTCATCGGCCACCAACAGGATATTGTACTTTTTACAAATGGACTGGATCCTTGGCCAGTAAGTCGAAGGCGGTATGATGACACCCCCCGCACCCTGGATAGGCTCGCCAATAAAAGCAGCAACTTTGTCCTCACCCAATTCAAGAATTTTCTCTTCGAGTTCATCGGCAACTCGTTCGCCGAAATCGTCTGCTGACAAGTCACCACCATCTTGATACCAATATGGTTGATTAATGTAATCGATATCAGGGATTGGCAATCCGCCCTGCGCATGCATGGGTTTCATACCCCCCAGACTGGCCGCAGCAACAGTGCTGCCGTGATAAGCATTATGCCGGCTGATGATCACCTTCCTGTTTGCCTGTCCCTCTGAAGCCCAATAGTGGCGCACCATTCGAACGACTGTATCGTTGGCCTCAGAGCCAGACCCGGTAAAGAAAACATGATTCATTTGCTCGGGTGCAAGAGAACAGACGAGTCTTGAGAGTTCGATAGCAGGAGGATTTGCTGTCTTAAAGAAGCTGTTGTAATAAGGCAATTCGAGCATTTGTTCTTTGACGGCATCAGCAATTTCGTGACGACCATAGCCAACATTTACACACCAAAGACCAGCCATGGCATCAAGGTAACGATTGCCCTCACTGTCCCATAAATATACTCCGTCAGCCCGGGTAATAATGCGGCTGCCTTCTTCGGCAAGTTTTTTGAAATCGGTGAAGGGATGGAGGTAGTGTTTTCGATCCAGCTCTTTCAATTGATCGGTTGTATAGTTGTACATCAATCTCATCTCCAATATCAGTTAATACTTACAATATCCAATTTGCCAGAGCCAATCAACGAACTCGGAATAACTATTTGCAACGGTCACAGACTACTGTCAAAGTTCATCTGATTACTTTCCGATGGTTTAAACAATGTCCGACACCATAGATTGGTTAGCACAAGAAAAGATACATACAATTGAATGCCTGGTGCCAGACTTCAATGGGATTAGCAAAGGCAAGTCTATTCCAGCAGAGCATCTGACCGGCGGCCAGATTCGATTGCCAGAGGCAATATTCGGGCAGGATGTGAGCGGCAGTTGGTGTGAGGATTACGACCTCTTCGATGTTGCTGATATTGATATGGTGCTCGTGCCTGACGAGAAAACACTAGTGAAACAACCCTGGGCAGAAGGGATTGCACAATGCTTATGCGATTGTGAATCACTGGACGGCGAAGCGCTTGCTATTGCCCCAAGGACGATACTCAACTCAATCACCAGTAAATTCGAGTCGATGGGGATCAAACCGGTGGTTGCGCAGGAGGCTGAATTCTATCTGCTGGAAAGGAATCCAGATTCATTGTTACCCCTGAATACCGCAATCGGCGTTTCAGGTCGACAACCACGAAGTCCTCGCTCGTTTCAAATGGAAGCAATGGCTGAATATGCCCCTTTTTTTGAAACGCTTCATAAGTATACCCGGAGCCAGGGGATCAAAACTGCAGGAACAGTCCAGGAAATGGGGCAGGGGCAACTAGAGGTCAACTTTCACCATGCGGGTGCGCTCCACAAGGCGGATGAAATGTTCAATTTCAAGCGGATTGCCCGGCAGGCTGCACTGAAACAAGGTTACTATGCCAGTTTCATGTCAAAACCCATGACAGCTTGTCCTGGGAGCGCCATGCATATACATCAAAGCCTGGTAGATTCGGAAACTGGTGCGAACCTGTTTACAGACGGTGAGGGAGGCTACAGTGATCTTTTTTATGCCTATCTTGGCGGGCTTCAAAAGTACACACCGCACGTGATGGCAATCCTTGCGCCGAATGTGAACTCTTACCGCAGATTTGAGGGTGCTGAGTCATGTCCAACCAACGTTGAGTGGGGTATTGATAACAGAACGACGGGCTTCCGTTTGCCATTGAGCGACATGGAAGCAACCCGGATCGAAAACCGGATCCCTGGATCAGATACCAATCCATACCTTGCCATTGCGGTTAGCCTCGTCTGTGGTTATCTCGGTATTAAGGAGCAGCTTCATCCGAGTGAGCCCATTACAGCGAATGCATGGGACCTGCCATATACTATTCCGCGAACTCTCAGACACTCGCTTGATTTACTTGAGCGCAGTGAGCAGTTGATTGAACTACTCGGTGAACGTTTTGTTAAAATTTACGTAGATCTCAAACATCGGGAAATCGCATCTTTCTCGGGCGTCGTTACTGCCTGGGAGAGAGAGCACCTGTTGCTTACCGTCTAACAGTTCCTTTCCAGATTCAAAAACCTGGGTGCGCGAGTCTGATCCTCATTAGTAAGTGATTGTTTCGTATGTTTAGCAAAATTACAGTTCTGTTCAAATTATCCACATTCTGTATCCCAACGAGTAGGACGTTTGTTTTTAACCGGAGAATGTTTGCTTACGCTGAATGGACTTTTGCGTGTAGGCTGAGATGCCCTTCAAGCGCCGCCAAAATACCCTCAAGCCTTACCTCTGCTTCAGTTATATTTTGACTCAATACGATACAGTTATTATTGGTGCTGGCCACAACGGACTTGTTTGTGCGGCTTATCTTGCCCGTAAGAATCAAAATGTCCTGATCCTTGAAGCATCCGAACAATATGGTGGACTCGCTCGTACAGTCGAATTCCATCCCGGCTTTAAGGCCGCTGTTGCCCACCATGCTCGACATTTTCCGAATCGAATATCCCGGGACCTCAGACTTGAACAGCACGGATTAACGACCAGCAAAAATATTCCATGTATCGGACTTGGCATAGATGGCGACCATGTCATTCTGGAAGGTGAGCAGTTAGTTGGTATCTCTGCTGAAGACCAACAATCGTTCGGAAAATACAATCGATTGATGCGGCGCTTCGCAGAGAAGCTGGCACCTTTCTGGCTCAAGACAGTCCCAAGGATTGGTCACAACTCACTTGGTGAATTGTTGTCCTTCGCGCATTTGGGGCTGAACCTCAGGTTGCTCGGCCAGGCAGATATGCGTGAGTTCTTTAGAATGATTACGCTGCCAATGCATGACCTGACAAACGAATACTTTACCCATCCTGGTTTAAAGGCGATGCTCAGCTGGGATGCTCTCATTGGTAGCAAACAGGCACCCCGGTCACCCAATAATTCTGTCTTTCACTTACTCTATAGAATGGCGAGTGATAGTTCGGCGACCACTGATGTTGAAGGATTAATTACATCTTTGTACACAGCTGCAGTATCTCTTGGTGTTGAAATTCGCACCAGTACTCCTGTTGTTAGTATCGAGATCGATCAGGATGGATCAGGCATGAAGGCGGTGGGTGTAAGGCTTGAGAATGGCGAGCTGGTCACGGCGCGAAACATCGCATCCTCCGCAGACCCAAAAACCACCTTCTTGAAATTGTTAGGTGCGCAGTTTCTTGAGATTGAATTTACCAACCGCATCGCGCGGATTCGAAGTGATGGACTGGTATCCAAACTCAATCTTGCACTATCAGGCTTGCCTGACTTCAAAGGGCTCGATAAACCTGAAGGTCGTTTGTTCATTGCGCCCAGCCTGGAATCAATTGAGTGGGCATTCGATGATGCAAAATACGGTAAGGGACCTTCCGAACCTGTGATTGAGATTACCATTCCCACGCTACAGAGGCCTGATCATGCGCCAGAGGGTTCGCATGTTCTTTCTGCACAGATCATGTACACACCTTACAAACATGAGGATCAATGGAGTGAACATGCGCGGACAGAGCTCATAGAAAAGACTATCGATGCAATCGCCAGATATGCACCAGGGATCAGAGGTCAGATTGTTAGCCATGAACTGCTGACGCCAACCGACCTGGAATCTCAATATCTGGTACACGGTGGCCACTGGCATCATGGAGATTTTGCTTTGGACCAAATGTTAATGATGCGCCCAACCTATGGCGCAGCCCAATACCGCACGCCCATTGAGGGTCTGTTTCTCTGTGGTGCTGGTTCGCATCCTGGTGGCGATATCACGGGAATGCCGGGTCACAATGCAGCCAAAGAGATTTTGTCGTGAAAGAGTATGACACTATCGTCATTGGCGCCGGCCACAACGGTCTGACTAATGCCGCCTATCTCGCCAAAGCCGGACTAGATGTACTGGTTGTGGAAAAGAATGACTACATTGGCGGCGCTGCAGTATCGCGTGAAATTCATGAGGGGTGGATCTACTCAAGCTGCTCTTATGTCTGCAGCATGATGCGGCAGTCGTTGCATCGGGACCTGGACTTGAGCCGACATGGCCTGTTGCTCGTTCCCTACTTTGGCACCATAAACTTCGCTGACAATGGCGAGACCCTGATTGCCTACCATGGCGAGGAGGCAGCCTATAATGAATTAAAACGTCATTCCCGGCATGACGCCGATGCCATGTTTCGTTTTCAGACAGATCTCAGCCGTTATGCACAGGTCATTAGAAAGACATTGTTACGAACGCCGCCAGACCCCACTACATTTCGCATCAGGGATATACAGGAGCTACTGTTTCTTGCCAAGCAGTTCGGTGCACTGGGCGAGAAAGAACTATACGAATACATCAGATTTTTCACGCTGAGCGCTGCTGATTTTCTGGAGGAGTATTTCGAAACTGATCTTGTCAAGCAGTCGATGGCGGGTGCAGGCATTATCGGAACGGCACTGGGCGTTTATTCACCAGGGTCATCGTACATTTTATTGCATCATGTCATGGGAGACGTTGATGGCAGTATTGGAGCATGGGGGCTTGCACGTGGCGGCATGGGTGCCATTTCAAATGCAATCGCAAGCGCTCTTCAATCTTTTGGTGGTGAAATCAGAACAAACGCGGGCGTTGAACAAGTCCTGGTTCGTGGTGGTCGTGCTGTAGGCGTTGCGCTGGAAAGTGGTGAAGAGATCAAGGCGCGAATTGTCGTGTCAAATCTTGATGCCAAAAGAACTTTTACAAAAATCATGGATAAAAATGACCTGCCCGATGGTATCTATGAGAAGGCGAAGAACTTTAAGATTCGAGGTTCATCCGGCAAGGTAAACATCGCCCTGTCTGGCCTGCCGAAATTTAACAATGTGCCTGACAACCCCTATGCCAATCGTGGCGGACAGGTTTTCTCTGGGTCTCTTGAAACTATGGAGCGAGCATACGATTGCTGGAAACGTGGCCGATGGTCAGATGATCCGTTTATTGAATCTGTGATTCCGTCAGCATGGGATCCAACGGTTGCACCGCCAGGCAAACATTGGATGTCAAACTTTGTTCAGTACTGCCCCTCGGAACTAAGCGACGGACCCTGGACCCCGGAAAAACGCGATCAATTTGGCCAGACAGTGATAGACAAACTTGAGCGCCACAGCCCCGGATTCAAGAGCCTGATTGTCCATGTTGAAGTGCGTACACCTCATGAAATTGAACAGGAAGTCGGTCTGACGGAAGGAAATATTTTCCAGGGTGAGCTGACCATAGACCAATTGTTTTTCAACCGACCGTTTCCTGGCTATGCGCAGTATCGAATGCCGCTAAAAAATATGTATATGTGTGGTTCATCAACACACCCGGGTGGTGGTGTTTCTTCCGCATGTGGTGCGAATGCAGCGAGAGAGATCCTAATGGATCTGAAACGTCCCAACACCGTGCCTGAGGATGATTGCTATGATGAATAGTTTTGATGAACGCTTACAATGAACAGTTACGATTATTCCACAGAACAACCATTGCCTAGTCATTTCCAACCCAGACTGGATGAACGCAATATTAAAAATGCCTGGGCTTCCTGGAATGGCTACAAACTCGCAGAGTACTATTATGAGGCCCAGTACGAATACTTCTGTGTGCGCAATACCTGTGGCACTTATGATATTTGCCCAATGCAGAAATACATTATCAGCGGCGCAGATGCAGAACAAATGCTGAACCGCATGGTGACTCGCGATGTCACGAAGATGCGAAATAATCGAGTGAGCTACGTGGTCTGGTGTAACGATAAGGGCCGGCTGATTGATGATGGTACGATTTTCAAACTGGCTAACGATAAATTTATGTTGACGTGTGGCAGCCCCTGTACCGCCTGGTTGAAGAAAAGCCGACTCGGATTCAACGACCTTACGATAAAGGATCAGAGCGACGACATCGCAGCTGTATCTCTGCAAGGGCCAACCTCCTGTGCCGTACTCAAGTCCATGGGCCTCACCGGAATAGAGTCGGCTAAACCTTTTACCATCCACTATTTTGACTTTCACGGGGAGTCACTGATGGTTTCCCGTACCGGATTTAGCGGAGATCTTGGGTATGAACTCTGGATTAAACCTGAACTTGCGCTCGAGCTGTGGGATGCGTTGTACGCTGCAGGGGAAGATTATGGGATACATCCGTTTGGTGAACACGCCACTAACATGTTGCGTATCGAAGCCGGGTTTATCATGCCCGGTTTTGAATTCAATGAGGCACTGAAGACCGTACATTTTGAACATGACCAGACGCCATTCGAGCTTAACCTTGGGTGGATGGTTGACTTCAAAAAACCGCATTTCAACGGCAGGGCGGCAATGCTTGAGGAGTCCATACGAGGCCCGCGTTATACGCTGACGAAGCTTGATATCGAGGGCAACAAACCGGCCGTCGGGTCGTTTGTCTATAACAGCAAATCTTGCAGGCAGGAAGTCGGGTATGTGACATCAGCAATGTGGTCCCCTGCGGTGAAGGCTAATATCGCCCTTGCAATGATTGAGACCCCCCATCTAAAAGGCGAGCTGTGGGCGGAAATCAACTATGACAAGGAACTGCGCCAGTACAGCAAGGTGGCGCGTTGCACGGTAAAAAATGCACCCTTCTGGACGCCAAAACGGGCTAAAGCGACACCACCGGCAGACTTCTAAGCTTTAAAAACGGCATGACAATCAGAAAGGGTTTAGGCTAAAATTCGGGAGTTCTCGTTTACATTAGGAATTGCTAATGCGTGCCGTAGAATTTGTCTCCAGCTATATTGCCGCGTGGAATGATCATGACGCCCGTTGTGTCGCTGATCATCTGTCTATTGACGGGATTTACTATGATGTACCCAGCCAGGAACACCATCCAAAACCAGAACTGGTTACTTATCTCGCTGATTTTTTCAACCATGATCACAATCACTATACGCTGCAGGGCGATATTATCACTGGTGAAAATGCGATTGCCTTTCAATATAAGGTAGAGCAGGAAAGTTGTGACGCACAGAATGTCTGCTGGTTTGGAGCGGAGTTCGTCACACTGGAGGGCGATCAAGCCGTTCAGATTGCCGACTACTATAAAGAGCCTGTCACTCTTCTAGACAATGACTCTACTGACAAATATGCAAAATCCGGACTGAACGACGCCCAGTTAGATAAATATAAGGACGAGCTCACTAAGCTTATGCTTGATGAAAAGGCATATCTTAATTCCGCGCTTACCTTACCTAAATTGTCTACACTGGTGAACTGCCCCGTTAATCACCTGTCGCAAGTGATCAATGCTGGTTTTGGCATGAGTTTTTTTGATTATTTGAACAGCTACCGAGTCGACGAGGCCAAGCGCATACTCAGGCGAGGGACCTATCCTCCACCTGTTATATTAACGGTGGCATTTGAAGTAGGTTTTAACTCGAATTCTGCTTTCTATTCTGCTTTCAAGCGCTCTAGTGGACAGACGCCTGCGCAGTACCGTCGTGCCTGTAGTGGCATTGACTCGGTCTGAGCCAGGGCCCGCAGCTATCCTGTTACATCCGCGAAGAGTTTAAAGGCTAGGTCTATGCGATCGTTTTGAACGTGTCTTCTTTCTTCATGCTATACGAGTCCTGCGACTAATATAGAATTTCGATTCAATCGTCAGTCAAAATGACTAATTCCGCCTGTTTTGCGCGCTAATCACGACACCGCTAATGAAGGGGTTATCTACAGCTTTGTCCCAACAAGCCTGGAAACAGATGCTGCAATGGTCGATTAACCTGATTTCAACTATTACTGTTAATCGTATAGATAAGGTTGACTTGGCTAGCAAGAGTCCTTACATTCATGACTCTGTACTGGTTAGGAGGGGATAATTGGAATGGGTGCATGTCATTCGTGACGGTTGTCAAATTTTGCGAAGATGCTGGACAAAACAAATTCTCGATCAAAAAGCAGTACGGCACAGTTGCTCGCAAAATATTAAAAACAAGTAATAAAAAGTAAGCTAAGAGTAATCAAAACTAGGGGGACTACCATTGAGAAATCTTAAACTATTGCTGTTCTGCATACCTATCGCCTTTTCCGGTCAGATAGTTTATGCAGCGGAAGGAGAGCTGGAAGAGATCGTCGTGACAGGGTCCTACCTGAAGCGCACGGCTGCCGACTCACCTTCACCACTTTCAGTTATAACATCTGCAGATATCGAAGACATTGGCGCCGCTGATGTTTCAGAAATTGTCCAGTCTATGCCTTGGGCATCGGGCAGTCAGACAAGAGCCGCCACTTTCCAGGGGGGAGGGGCAGACGGTCGCAACTCGATTAACCTTCGAAACCTTGGCATGGGTTCCACACTGCCGTTGGTTAACGGGAAAAGACAGGTAGCATCCTGGTATAACGGTCGTGGTAACGCCTCCGTTAATATCAATGGCCTGATCCCGAATATTGCCATCGAACGTATCGAAATCGTGAAGGACGGTGCGTCAGCGCTGTACGGTTCAGATGCCATTGCAGGCGTGGTGAACTTCATCACAAAACGCAATTTCGAGGGCATGGACTTCACCGTACAGTACACAGTCGATGACCAGACTGGCGAAGGTGAGGCAACGAACTTCGAGATTATCTGGGGTGTCCAGGGTGACCGTGGAGGAATTGTTCTTTCGGCTTCTTATCTGAATCGCGAAGAAATCAATGTTGATGACTACTACAGCCGTTTCGGTGGCTCGACCTTGTCTTCCACCGGCCAGCCAGGCCGACTGTCACCCATTGGGGGCGAGATTATTACCTGGGCTGCCAATGGATTGTTTCCGGGTAGCCAGGTTGGTACCAATGGTGAGACGACGGCGAATAACCTGCCAAGGAGAGCAGATGGTTCCAGCTATGGGCAAGCCGACGTTAACTGCGAAGAAGCAACCGCGGTAGAACGGGGCGGCTCCCTTGGGAATTTATTCAATCGCTGTATCTATGACTATGGCTCTTTCTTTTCCATCCAGGCGGGTGAACAGCTTCGCAAGATTCATGTCGATGGGCACTATGAGATCACTGATGACGTTGAGATGTATTTCGAGTTCGCTTCCAACAGCGCAGAATTCGACAGACTTAACTCGCTGAACCCGAACGCACCTGCACTGACGATTCCTACCGATGTTAGTTACATCGATAGTGCTGGCGTCATCCAGTCGGTGGCGAATCCTGGTAGCTACGAGGACGCCTTTCGGCGTGGCATCGAACCGGTCGAGTACGCCAACCTCACACGAATGATGGGTGGCACTCGAAACACACCCCAGGAATTCAGACCACTAAGTACTTTCACGGATGTGAATCGTAACGATGACCGTTACATGATAGGTATCGATTGGGAATTCCAAATAGGCGATAGAGACTGGGCCATGGACCTTTCCTACACAGCGAGTAGCCATTTCCAGGCCGTCACCCAGCAGCAGGACACTTTGTCGACTCACATGGAACTTGCGCTTAACGGTAAGGGCGGTCCGAACTGTGATTTGATTAACGGTGTTCCCGGAGATGGAAACACGGCCTACGCCACTTCCAATGGGGACTTCGGAGCGGGTGCCTGCTACTTCTTCAACCCATTTGGCAACAACATGTATGATCGTGACGGTACTCGTACCAAGTCACACGATCTCACACTGGTAAATCCAGACGAGTTATACGTATGGCTTCAGGGTAAAGCCAGTAGTGCCCCCGAGTACACGCAGCGTGTGGTTGACCTTGTGTTTGCCGGAGATCTGTTGGAAATGCCGGCCGGTACCATGGGACTGGCTGTCGGTTTTCAGCAACGAAAGGACACTGCAAAAGTGCGGGTCGACTCAGCGCTGTCTGCAGACAACCTTGATTTCGTTTTTGGGGCGAAGAGTTGGAAGAACCATGAGACCACTACTGCGTACTTCGCAGAGTTGGGCATTCCTTTGTTGGAGAACCTACAGGTTAACCTTGCGGTTCGCTACGAGGATTTCGACCAGCTGGGCGTGGACTCAACCGACCCCAAGATAACTGTCCTGTGGCAGCCACTTGATTCAGTGTCCGTACGCGGCTCGTGGGGAAGTTCCTTCCGCGTTCCGACACTGGTGCAGACGGGCGGATTCCTGACGACCGTGAGCAATCTATCGGATGTCGTGGGAGGCACCACCTACAAGCCTTCCATTACCCAGGGTAACGCCGCACTGCTACCTGAAGAAGCAGATAGCTGGAATATTGGTATTTCCTGGCAGCCACAAGGTGCCCTTCTCGGGCTAGCGATTGATGTGGACTACTGGAATTATGACTACACAGACATCATTACCCGGGAATCCAGTACGCAACTGCTTGCTGCTGATAATTCAGCGCTGAACCAATACCTTGTAGATAATCCCGGTTCAACCTATATTGACGCCGTCGATGCAGGTGTAGGCAATCGGGAGCAGGTTATCCGTAACTCCCAGGCCATCCTGCTTCGGATCCTGCCGGACTTTGCTAACGCGGATGAGGCCGATGTAAGTGGAATAGACGTGAACGCGAGCTACTCCTTCGATACCGGATGGGGCAGCTGGCGAGTGGGTCTGCAGGCTGCGTACTTCAATGAATACAAAGTAACACAGCCCAACGGGTCGACATCTGATGCGGTCGGTAACTATAACTTCTCCAACACAGTTGCGCGTCCACTGCCTGAGCTGCTCTGGAATGCCACACTGAGTTGGACGTATGATAACCACCGTGCCTTTATGATGGTGAAGTACGTGGATGACCTGGTTGAGGATATTCCTGGAGGAACAGCTGGATTCTTCAAAGCCGTGACTGCACTTGCTGGAAATGCGAGTACTGCCAACGATATGGCGGATGGCAAAATCGAAGAGATGTATACGCTCGATGTAAACTACAGCTATACCTTCGGCGAGCTCGGATTTCTATCTGACAGTGTGATCACCGTTGGTGTCATGAACATTTTGGACGAGGAACCACCGGTTATTTCCTACATCACTGGTTATGACCCTCGGCTGCATGATGGACGCGGACGCATGTTCATGGTTCGTATGGGTGGCAGCTTCTAGTATTTCGGAAGCATGCCGGATTTTCCAGGCTGTGTGAATGCAGCCTAAAGAACGAAAGGACCGCGCCCTGGTGGCGTGGTCTTTTCGTTATAAGTTCGTAAAACTCTTTATCAGGATTTAAATGAATCGATTCACAATTGCCCTATTTTTGTTTGCTATACAGGCATCGCCAGCATTTTCGGTCGAAAACTGTTCCGATGTTGAAGACTCGGCAGCACGCCTTGAATGTTTTGATCGAAATTTTCCTTCCGTAGGCAACCCAGCACCGATTTCACCGCAGGTAACGGAGCAGACAGAATCGGTAGCTGATGATGTGCGCCCGGATGAGACTCTTGACTCTTCCCCTCGTGATGAACCTATCCTGGAGGAAGCCGTGGTCGTTATCGAATCGGAAAAACCAGCGAGTCAGGAGAAGAAGGCCGAAGGATCATGGAAAAATCTGTTTAGTATTGGTAGTGATAATGAAATATCGGGCACCATTGTCGACCTGCTGAAAAAAGACAAACAGCCCATGGTGTTCAAACTGGACAATGACCAAATCTGGATCCAGACCAAAGCCCGTAATGTGCGCATTAGAAAAGGTGACAATGTCACCATCCGTTCCGCCACATTTGGCGGGTTCATCATGTACTCAGAAAGCGGCGCGTCAACACGAGTGAGTTTGATCGAGAACGAGTGAACTGATCTCATGCGGTGCGATGTACAATCCAACAACGCCCCTGTCACCCTATCATCGCACCCACATTCCGCCAGTTAGTGCCCAGACCTGATAAATCCGGCAATCTTCCCTACATGAATGGAAGAAAGCGGCAGAGAGCGTATGCTCAAATGCGCTGAAGCTCACATTAAGTTGTTCCCTTTGTGACATCATCCGCTGGAATTTGGTAATCAGGACAGCAAAGTTGAAATCAACTGATCTTACACTTGGCATGAATCGGTCTATTTCACGTCGTGATGTCATACATGGCATCGGCACGTTAACAGCAGCGGCATTAACGAGTTCTGTCGCTCCCGTCCTTGCAAATAATGAACAGACTCATGCGGCGATTAGCGACGCCATTACAGTACCTAACAGTGTTTATCCGCCAGCGCGTTCGGGTATGCGCGGCAACCACCCAGGGTCATTTGAGGTGGCGCACCAACTCGCTCGAGAGGGTCGAATTGATTGGGGCCGCGTCCGGCATCCTGATGAGCATATATATGATTTAGTTGTCGTGGGTGCCGGGATTAGCGGTCTTTCGGCAGCTCACTTTTATCAACAGCAAAAACCGAATGCGCGCATTCTTATTCTTGATAACCATGATGATTTTGGTGGTCATGCCAAACGTAACGAATTTCAAGTGGCAGGCCGCACATTGATTGGATGCGGCGGTAGTTCCTTCTTTGAACAACCCTCCGACTACAGTGAAATTGTAAAGGGTCTGTTGCAAGATCTGGGCGTTGACATAAAGCGTTTTGAAACGGCTTTCGATCAGGGTTTCTACAAACGGCATGGCCTTAGGGCCGGGTTACATTTTAATAAAGAGAAATGGAATACAGATCGAACCGTGCCTTTTTCTGGTCACTTCTTCGAATACCTTCCTATGGCCACGACTTTGCTTTCGGCGGAAGAATCTGTCGCTCAAATGCCAATTTCTGATGCTGCCAAAAAGGAATTTTTGCATCTACTCACGACTAAGCAGGATCACATGCCTGAGATAAAGGCAGATGCCAAAAAGAAGTATCTTTCCAGCATCAGTTATCGCGACTTTCTGAACAAGCATCTGAATATTACCGAGCCAGAGGTATTTGCAGTACTCCAGGATCTGGCTATTGATCCTGGATTAGGTATTGAAGCTGTTGATGCATACCTTGCAATGAACTACACAGGCCTACCGGGTTGGTTTGCGGCCGGATTACCTGATGACACGGAAGACTATGATCCACTGATCCATCGCTTTCCTGATGGTAATGCATCGATTGCTCGCCTACTGGTGCGATCGATGATCCCGAATATTGCGGCCGGCAATAGCATGGAAGACATCGTCACCACCCGATTTGATTATTCAAAACTCGACATAGCTGAGTCGTCTGTGAGAGTGAGGCTCAATAGTGCCGTCACAGCGGTGCAACATGAAGGCGATCCCCAACGAGCCAAGACTGTACGCATTTCCTACGTTCAGAACGGTGTGGCATACGAAGCGAAAGCTCGTGGCTGTGTACTCGCCTGTAACAACTCGATGATTCCATATCTGTGTCCTGAATTACCCAAGGCACAGAAAGAGGCTCTGGCGAATCAGGTTAAACAGCCAATTCTGATAACCAGCGTTGCACTTCAAAACTGGCATGCATGGAAGAAGCTAGGCATTGGCTGCGTCCTTTCCCCAGGCTCTTATCACATTGTTGCGCAACTGGATTATCCGATTAGCATCGGCGACTATTTCTGCCCCAGTGGACCAGATGAGCCTGTCATGGTGACGATGTTTCGCTATCCGCATACGAACAATCAGGGGCTGACAGCGAAAGAACAATATCGTCAAGCGCGGTATGATCTTCTATCCACACCGTTTGAGACTATTGAACGTGAAGTCCGCATGCAACTTACCAGCATGCTGGGTTCGTCCGGTTTTGATCCCGCGACGGACATTTTGGGTATTACGGTAAATCGTTGGGCTCATGGCTATGCATATGATAAGTCTTCCCACGCATTATTCGATCAACTGTATGAAGGCGATGAAGACGAACGTTACCCGCATATGCGTGCCCGAAAACCCTATGCGCGAATAACGATTGCAAATGCCGATTCAGCGGCAAGTGCCATGTTTGAGGCAGCGGTAGAGCAGGGCCATCGGGCAGTCACTGAACTGATAAACTAATCGACAGGATCGGCGCAAGCCAAAAGGAGTTGATGATGATACAGGGACATTGTGAGTGTGGACGAGTTTCATATGAAGCTGACTGTGAAATTTCCGATTTTTCTCATTGCCATTGCTCACAATGCCGACGTCTGCACGGCGCCGCCTATGCAACATTTGCAGGTGTGGAAGCCGATAACTTTCGATATCTCTCAGGTGTGGAAGACATCAAGAGATATGCTTCATCTCATGATCATGAGCGTGTTTTTTGCGGTCACTGTGGTTCGAACATTCTTGTTGGTGTTGCGGGATTTCCTGATGTTCTCTATTTGTCTATGGGAGCGGTTAATGGAAACCCAAGTCTTCCGGAGGCGTATCATATTTTTGTGGGCTCGAAGGCGCCATGGCATGAAATAACAGATGATAGTATGCAATATGATGAGGATTCACTGGAATAGTTTTCTGTTCTGCCATCCAGGATAACTATTGCCTGTACAGATTCAGCAGCAAGTGCAATGCTCGAAATAGCAGTAGAACAGGGCCATCGTGCAGTCACTGCACTAGCTTAGCGACAGGATAGGCTCGCTGCATCCTCGAATTATTCAGTGGGTCTCAACAGCATCGTTAGTCGAAGGCGGAAAAAGATTGGGTGATTGCTCGCGAATTCGCGCAAGTGTCAGCTGATTTCTCTGTGCCATTCTGGCCAGCACATCCTGGAAGGCGATGTCTTTGTCAATTCCACTGTAGAGGCCATACACGTCGTGATCAAGCCCATATGCCCTGAAGAGCCAGGATGCGCGAAAATCGGTCTCCGCCAGCTTTCTTGCATGATCCACAGCTTCATCCCGTTTACCGAGGCCCGCATTGGCGAAAAGTTTCGCTCATTTTTTATAATTGGCAACTTATTTTTACTCATTGTAAATGAATATTACTTAGAGAATAGACATTTAGACCGTGTTTTCCTGATATTTAGTAAAAGCATCCTGTTTAAGAACCTCCCTCTCTTTAGAAGGTGGAAGCAAGCTTTTGGGCAATTGACTTGTTAATAACAACTAATTGATATCGTTATATTTCTGCATTAGCGTGATCTTGCTTCAATATTTTGACCCAAGCTACCAATTAGCTGCTTAGTAAGTGGTTGTTTTATGTGGATAACGACCTTTCAAATTTAAATTCCTTGTTCGAATAGGTCACTTACAGGACAGGAACTAATTACATTGGGAAATTTGGTTCTCAGGCGGTAAAGTAACGTACCTCTAATTCTGCGGATTCTTGATGGCCGATATCTTTGTGAGTTATGCAAGGGAAGATCGGGCCCGTGTTACGCCGTTCATTGACCTGCTGGTAGCCCAGGGTTGGTCCGTCTGGTGGGATCGTGCACTGACTCCCGGAACTACCTTCGAAAATGTAATTGATGCTGAAATCACCGGTGCCCGCGGCGTACTGGTGTTTTGGAGTAAAAATTCGGTTAAATCGGACTGGGTGTTGGCAGAAGCCAATGATGGCCTGGAACGGGATATATTGATACCAATCATGCTGGATGAGGTGCGAGTACCTCTTGTGTTCCGCCGTAAACAATCTGCATTCCTCGTTGGCTGACCGCAACGCAAGGATGCCTCCGAAGTTCAGCGTATAATCGATGCTATTGGCGAAGCTATCAACCGACCGGTTGAAACCGTTAGACTAGAACGTAGAGCTGTCTTCAAATCCAGGTGGTTACCCTTAGTCGTGGCGGTAATAGCGGCTTTGCTTGTAATCGGAAGCTATGAGGCCTATCGCACAAGTCAGAGACAGCCATTGGTAGGCATCACACTGCAACAAACAGCCATAACCGTACTACCATTCGATGCTGATGACTCTTTGTCCGGCATTGGCTTCGAAATTGCCGATAGATTACGTGAACTTGAAGACTTCTACGTGACATCAAGAACTCGCACGGTGGAATTCGCAGCAAATGAGGACTACTTAAAACTCGATACCCGCTATCTTGTCAGAGGTAGCTTCATGGCGCCCGGTGAGATTCAGGTTAGCCTGTTCGATCAGGCCGAAGAGATGTGGAGTATGACGGTTGGCATTGCCGGAGATGATATATCGGGCGCTGCAAATCAGGTCGCTCGAAGGATTGCCAAGACCTTTAATAGAAAGCAACCTGCAAAGGTTCAGGAGGTGCCGCAACAAGTTTAGCTCCAGTATCTGACTGCAAAAGTTGAAATGCGGAAACCGAACCCCGCTCAAACGAGGCTAAAAGCGCAAACCTTATTGCAAGAGGTCGTCTTGAATTCACCGAGATTTGCTGAAGCAAGAGCCGGATTATGCGAGGCATTTATTGTTCGCTATCGGTCTACAAAATCCATTGACCTCTTCGAGGGGGCCGAAAAGCACTGTCATAGAGCGCAGACATTAGCCAAAGGAAGCAGCTATATGCACATCGTGATGGGAAAATTGTATACCGAAGCTGGTGAATATGAACTGGCATTGGAACTTCTTGGAAAGGCACTGAATATCACACCGTTTTCTACAGAAGCCATGCGCGCTTTGTCTCGAACACACAAGAAACAGCAACAATACCAACCAGCTGAGGATCTATTACTAACGGCCATTGCCATTGAGCCTAACTACTGGGCCAACTATCAGATGCTGGCAGGGATATATTTTGCACAAAGAGAATGCCAGAAGGTGGCGGACTATTTTGATCGTCAGACCGACCTGGTATTGGATAAGGCGTAGGCGTTCACCTTTCCCCGAGCGCGCCCTCAGCCAGCCTATGGACGACTTTATCCGCTGTCCTGGTTCGTATTGTCCCTATACCCTTTTTACACAACTAAATCTGGACCAAGAGCATCAGAGGAATAGATCCTGTGCTCATTATTGACTACTGAAGACTTGAGAATTATCTGTTTGTCCTGAAGATCTTGCCGGTTGGCAGAGTAATCCCGCTGTGAGATAGTCGTGAACCCAGAGTTGATTTGAATAAGCGGAAGAACCAATGAATGGATTTGATTTAATTGCACACTGCCTGAAAGCCGAAGGCGTTAACTGGATTGGTTGTTTTCCAGCAAACCCCCTGATCGAATCTGTTGCAAAAGTTGGAATTCGGCCCATCGTATTTCGGCAGGAGCGTGGGGCAATTAATGCGGTGGACGGATATTCCCGTCAGATGCGAGGCAAGACCCCCGGCGTCTATGCGTCTCAATCGGGTCCCGGTGTAGAGAACTCCTTTGGCGGAATTGCCCAGGCATACGGCGAAGCTGTTCCAATGATTTACTTCCCGCTTGGTGCTGGCCTGAAAAGTTATGATGTCGACCCGAATTTCTCTGCGACGAAGAACTACCAACACATCACCAAAAAAGCCTTATCTATCGATCGGCCAGATCGAATTATTCCCCAGGTACAAAGGGCATTCCATCTGGCGAAACATGGTCGTCCGGGGCCAGTACTGGTGGAGATGCATGCAGACGTAGTCGGCCGGGAAGTATCCGTCGATGTTTCAAACTACAAGCCATCCAGCTCATTTAGGTATGCTCCCAGTCGCGGTGATGTGAAAGATGCCGTCAGTGCATTGCTGGGGGCTAAGCGCCCGGTCATATATGTGGGGCAGGGCGTATTGTACGCGGACGCCACCGAGCAGCTCCGTGAGCTGGCGGAGTTACTACAGGTGCCTGTCATCACGAGTATGCAGGCTAAAAGTGCCTTCCCTGATGCACATTCGCTGGCGCTGGGGTCTGCAAATAGAACGGCTCCTCGTAATGTTTTTAAGTGGCTGGGAGAGTCAGATGTTGTATTTGCAATTGGTTCCGGATTAACGCGAACCCTGTTTGGCATCGACATTCCAGATGGGAAATTTCTGATCCATTCAACTGTGTCATCCGAGGATATCAATAAGGACTACACAGTCGATGTGGGTCTCATTGGCGATGCCAAGTTGACCTTGGAAATGGTTATCGATGAGGTCAAAGGCGTGATAGGTGAACAAGGTCGTGAAACGAACCACGATCTGGCAACTGAAATTGCAAAGGGTCACGAGGATTGGCTTGCCGAATGGGAGCCGCTACTTAACTCCAATGAATCCCCTATCAACCCTTACCGGGTCATCAACGAAATCAATAAAGCGGTAGATCATGAAAATACCGTGATGACCCATGATGCCGGAAATCCGCGAGATCAGATCATGCCTTTTTATAAGGCGACCAATCCCCTTGGATATATTGGCTGGGGTAAGACCACGCACCTGGGTTATGGCATACCACTGATGATCGGGGCAAAAATTGCAGATCCGTCGAAGTACTGCATTAATTTTATGGGTGATCTTGCCTTCGGTCATACCGGCCTTGATATTGAGACTGCAGTTCGCGCGAATGTCCCTATCACGACAGTCGTTATTAACAACTTCACAATGGGGGGTTATGATAAGAGCATGCCTACCGCGATGGAGAAATATGGTGCCGGTAACCAGGCAGGCGAATATGCTGATATTGCCCGGGCCTGCGGTGCTGTAGCCATCAAAGTTGAAAAGCCGGAAGAAATAGCGCCTGCGCTGGAGCAAGCGCAGAACGCTAACAAGGATGGTGATGTTGCGCTTATTGAGATCATCACTCGACAGGATACGCGTTTTTCCTGGTATCAGGATTTACTAAAGCCGGCGCAGGCCTGAATTCCGGTTCCGGGAAACTGAAGAATCCTTGTTAATCCAACCCTTTGTGAACTTATGCTTAGTAGCATTGAGCATGTTTGGTCGTGGTGTTATCTGGTCGGAGTAATACCCGCGACATTCTACGTGCCGCTACAAGGTTCCAATGGTCTTCATTGCCGGGCCTTGCCAAATTTGACGGGTGGTTTCGTTGGGAGCTTCAACTATGCCTGGCTCAGTAGACAATAACATCGTGGCTCGGCTATCGGTTTTATACGCAGGCCATTCGCCAACTGACCCGCCGGCAGGGTTGCCGGTTCTGGCGAAATTAAGCCATGCTGTACGCATCAGGTCTGAAAGCTTGTCGGCCTCCGGGCCTTGTCCGAAGAAATTCTCGGCGCCGTTTTTGTCATAGGTTCCCCAATTGAAGCCTAATTCAATTGCATGACAGGCACCTAATACACCTTCCATGAGTGGGGAGGTCCAATCAAACAGGTAACAATATGTTCTGTCATCGAATTTCTTCTGGGCCTCTAACAATACCAATGCAGGTAGGCGAAATACCCCGTCAGTCGAAATTGCAGCGGAAATATCTGCCGGGCTTGATGCTTTGCCATTACTGTCCAGCCAGTCTCGGTAGGTAGTGACTACTTGCTCTGCATTATCGGGAAATGTCTTTTCAAGCTTTGTGATCAACTGTTCATCGGTGATGGATGCTTGCGCCGGGTCAAGCGCAGAAAAGAGCTTCCACTCTTCAGCGCAATATCCTGTAAGGATGGCGACGCCCTCAGCCGAGCCTGCTTTCACCAGTTCGATGGGCAGATCTGACAAGATGCTTCCGTCAATCACCGGCTGAAATGACATGCCTGGTAGTCCACGTTCAGCGGCGATCGGTGCCAGACTTGTTTGCACCTCTGTCAGTTGCTCAGTGGACATTGCCATCAGTTCATCCGCGTCGCTTGTGCCTAGCAGCTCCAGAACTGCATTCGTAACGCTGATTCCGGTTTCTTTTGTCATTGCCGTATTGCAAGCGCCGCTCTGTGGGATAGCCTTATGAAATAAACCTTTTGCAGCAGGTATCGCGAGTAGTGCACCGATAGACATACCACCGGCACTTTCGCCAAAGATGGTGACATTGTTCTTATCACCACCAAAGGCCTCAATGTTCTCCTGCACCCAGGACAATGCTGCAATTTGATCCAATAGTCCTTCATTACCAGTTGCTGGAATTTTTCCATTGGTTGCATCATTGAGGTTCATAAAGCCAAGCGCGCCCATGCGGTAGTTGATTGTCACCACCACTACATCACCTTCCTGCGCCAGGAAACTGCCGTCATACAGGCCCCCAGACCCTGAGCCGATGGTGAATCCGCCGCCATGAATCCAGAACATCACAGGACGGTTTGAACCATCTGTGCCTGTCGTCCAGATATTAAGGTAGAGACAATCTTCGTCCCGTACGGGCGGTGTTGCAGGTGTTCCCATTAAGGCGTCGAGGGAGCTGGGATTCTGTGGCGCTTCAGGGCCAAACTTGGTGGCATTTAAAGTATCCTGCCAATCTGGGTGGGGTTGTGGGGGTAACCAGCGGTTCTTGCCAATAGGCGGTGCAGCATAGGGAATGCCCTTGAACACAAGGAGTCCATCCGACTCTACACCCTGAACCAAGCCTTTGTCTGTTGTTACCAAACTCATGTTGTGCTCCTGTCGCGCCGCTTATCAATAAATTGATTCTTGAACATGCCTAGATTTTTTCTATTTTTCAAAAATATTTGTTGTCGAACGCCAGCTGATGCCGAATGCAGACAATGCAGTTCGGTGGATGCGAACTAGAATTTGATGTCTGGGTTTTGATAATAACTTCGGTGCCAGATTCCCTCACCGGATTCGCCAGCCACCGGCATTCGCCAGCTACGTACCTTTGCATCTTTCATGATGACCCGGAAAAGTCCGCGGGGCTCGTTGATCGTATTTTGAATATAAGCATCTGCGGCGTTACCTGGAAGGTATCTGCTGGCGATGCGTCGATACAGGTCTCGCCACTTATCGTCCGAACCCACATCAAATACCAGTTCTGCCTTGCCTTCGATAACGACTTTCCGATAGGGCGCGGCTGCATCATCGATACAAAGCGCCACTCTTGGGTCTGCTCGCAAACACGCAAACCACTCCGAGCGCTGCCGTGGCGTGAAATAGATTGCGTTATCTTCGTACAGGTACCAAATGGGAGTGACCAGAGGGCTATTGTCAGACCTGGTCACGGCGATCCGCAGTATTATTTCGCGGTTATTGAGAAACGCCTCCTTCTCTTCGTTATTCAGAACTGGCATGACTATCTTCTCCTTATGGTTCTTCTGAGCGCAATAGAGTCTCGATTACTTGAGTGGTATCTAACTCAGTTCTGATTACTGTGCCAATAGTCTTGCCAGGCATTCATATCACCATAGAGTGAGCCGACCTCGTGTTAATTCCCCAGTTTAAACACCGTAGCCGCATTGTCCCAGAATATCTTGCGCTTGCTTATCTCGGAGATGGGCTGCGCCTCCAGCGCTTTAAATCCTGCAGGCCAGGTTCCGTCGGGGTGTGGGTAATCGGTATTGAAGGTAATGTAGTCATCGCCGACAAGCTCGATAACGGAAGGCAGCGTCATCTCGTCTCCTCTGCAAGCGACCAGAAAGTTTGATTTAAAGTATTCGGTTGGTCGCTTCTTAAGGAGTGGGTGCTCTGCATTTCCGGAAAAATCCCAGTGCTGTTCCATGCGTTGAAGCCAGTAGGGTAGCCAACCTGCATCAGCCTCTACATGAACGATCTTAAGCTTGGGATGCTGTTCAATTACGCCAAACCAGATGAGTGACATCATGGCGACCATTGCTTCAAAGGGGTGGGCAATAATGTGGCCACTGGTATGGGTATGCATACGATCCCCGAAGGATGGAAGATGCGGAGAGCCTGAATCATGAATACAGATGGGTTTGCCAATTTCTTCCAGCACGCTCCATAGGGGCTCAAAATCTTCGTGGTAAAAGTTTCGGCCTTCCACCGGGTTTGGCCGAATGTAAAAACAGGCGGCGCCTTTTTCACTTGATCTTCTGGCTTCCTCAATTGCGTGGCTCGCTGACTGCATGGGTAGCATTGCAGAGGGTAGTAACCTGTCTGGTGCAACGCTGCAGTAATCAATGCTCCAGTCGTTATAGGCACGGCAGCAAGCAGCCAGCAGATCCAGATCCTTAAATGGTTTGCCAAGGAGCTGACCGCCGACAGTTGGATAGATGACCTGTACGTCTACGCCCTCGATCTCCATGTCATTTAACCTACTCTCGGAGCTAAATCCTTGCTCGCGAGGAGCTACATATTTTTTCATGCCTGCAACGACTGCCTCGTGGAATTCCTCTGAATCCATGGGATAGTTGCCATCCTGTTTAGTCAGTGGCTCTCCTTCGACCATCATGCCAATTTTTCCACCACCCATGTCACCCGGTGCTGGGGCTCGGTCAGCGTATTTTGAATCAATAAATTCCGCCCACATGGCTGGCGGTTCAATCTGGTGGCAATCTGTGTCCATGATTCGATATCCGTTACGCATGTCATTCTCCAGTCGGGGTCTCTTTGTGCGAGCTTATGCATTCTAGTGTAATAAATCGTTGCTGCTAAAAAGTTAGGGGTTGCCTAAATGTGGCTTGCTTACATCTTCAAACTAACGCGAATTAGTTCAGCGCTCAAGGGGCAGTACCTAATTGGAAGATGGCGTATGATTCCCAGTTCAGGACGACAATTAAATAAGGCCAATTGATGAGTACGGTAGAGCAACTGTGGGAATGTATTCAGGCCGGAAGAATAGATAGCGCCTTTCCGGAGACGACGGTTGAAGATGGCCAGCGGATGCAATTAGAACTGCTGGACAAGTGGCGAAACCAGGGTGAGGAACTTGGAGGTTATAAGATTGGCTTAACCTCTGGTGCGGCCAGGGATATGTTTGGCCCTGGCATTCGGCCTTTTGGCTACATATTGAAGAGCCGGATTCACCGCTCGGGCGCCCTGGTAAATCTCGCGGATATTGGACAGATGGGCGTAGAAAATGAGCTGGTATTTCGCGTGGGCAGGGACATCAAGTCTGATCGCGCTACCAGAAACGACGCGCGGGCGGCTATTGACGGCGTAGCGCCAGGCTTTGAACTTAACCAGTTGCGTCTGGTTTCTGATCAGTCCCAGGGTATTCGTGTTGCTGAAAACCTTTCACAATGGGGTATCGTTGCGGGTGAATTTATCCATCTGGATCAGGATTATGATGCTCTGAAAGTGACTTTAACCAGAGATAATGAAGTTGTGCAGGAAACGCAAGCAAGAGACCATATAGATAATCACTTTGACTCGATTGCGTCTGTCATTAATCGCCTGCATCGTTTTGGATTGGGTTTGAGCGCGGGGCAGTTACTCATTACCGGGTCTTATACCCGGCAATCGGTTACAGCGCCAGGCAAGTGGCGCGGAGACTTTGGCGCCATGGGTTCAGTTGAAATAACGGTGATATGAAGCTCGTAACAAAAATAGTTGCGTGATTAGCCGATAAATTAAAAAGCAGCCCAAGCGAAAGAGGATTGCGATGAAGATAGTAATAATTCCTGGATTGACCTTGCCAGAGGTGCCTGAAGAAGATCTCGTCAGGATTCGCGAACTGGTAGGTCACAATGCGGATGTCGTGGTTACGCCTCACGAACAAGCGCTGGATCATGTTGCGGATGCGGAAGTCATCCTCGGCCTGGTGACAAAAAACTTGTTTCTTGCGGCGCCGAAACTCCGCTGGGTGCAATCCATTTCTTCGGGCGTGGATATGTTCTTTTATCCCGAATTTTTGGCAAGCGATGTCTTGCTAACAAGTGAAAAGGGGCTGGTGGGAGAACATCTTGCGGATCACGGCTTTGGTCTGCTCCTAATGCTGACCAGGCAGCTTGCGACGGCGCTGCGTCATGGCTCGGACAGTTGGAACCACAGGCCGGAGATGCGCTTTCAGGAAATCGAATTAAGCGGATCTACCTTCGGCATCTACGGTCTGGGCGGGACAGGTAGGGCAATGGCCAAGCGCGCGGCTGCCTTTGGTATGAACTGTATTGCCGTTGATCGTGATCCTGTTGAGCCTTCACCGGAAGTGCAGGAGGTCTGGGGGCCGGATCGATTTCACGAATTGCTGGCTGTATCAGATGTCGTCACTATTTGCTGCCCGCTCACTCGCGAGACCAGAAATGTCTTTGATAAGTCAGCGTTTGACAGCATGAAGGACAGTGCTTTCCTGATGAATGTAACCCGGGGAGAGGTCATGGTTGAGAACGATCTCGTGGCGGCGCTGCAAGCTGGGCAAATACGTGGTGCAGCGCTTGATGTTGCGCCAAGGGAGCCGTTACCAGCAGACTCTCCGTTATGGGAGATGCCCAACGTCGTAATGACGCCGCACACTGCTGGCGCTAGTCAGTTCAGGGTGCGCCGAAATATTGACCGCTTTGTCAGCAACCTTGAGGCATTCATTGGTGACCGGCCACTGGAAGGCGTTATTGATAAACACCTTGGTTACTAGGAACGCTTGCAAGACAGGACGAAGTCACCTGATTCCGACTTGCTACGAAAGGTAGTTTATTGCTGTTCGAGATAGGTCCTGGCTCGAAGGCGTGCATTGTTATGTATGTTCATATAGAACAATGCATAGTCTATCTCGTGATAGGTGTCCAACATTCTTGATCCCACTTCGGAAAACCCGTTATCGGTTTGCCGTTCTGCAAACAAAGTACCGTCGCGACATTGTGCACTGGTTAGATGAGGCGTGGGTTTATCAAGGGACTCGAATGTTTGTTGAGTCGAGACATCTTCTGCCTTGCCAAATGCTGAATTGAAAATGCCTTCCGGAAGCACTGCCCCTTCATTTAATGTACGGTTTGCCAATTCTTCATCTACGCGCCAGCTGAGAGGATTAGTGCACAGGCTCTCTTCTGGGCGCTGCATGGGCTCGGTACCTTCCGGCATGGTGTCCCAGTGTATGACACAGCGCAGGTCATTTTCGGATCTGCATGGATTGATGTGTTGCATGCTGTCGAACCAACTGGGTGATATGGGCAATAAAATCCCGCCAATCATATATGCCGCTACCATGCGTTCCCTTAATTCACTGGGATCGATCACTTCGCTTAAGAGGCGCATTGCATGATGCGTACCTTGACTGTGACTCGCGATAATGAACGGGCGGCTATGATTGTAATGTTCAAGATAGTATTCAAATGCTCGCTTTACATCTTCGTAGGCAAACCCCAGCAAGGCACTGCGCTCTTCTTCTGAACCGAAATAGGCGAAAATATTCGCTTCCCGATAACGCGGCGCGTAGACATTGCAACAACCATTAAATGCGCTGGCCTGGTTGGCCATCATCCACATGGTGTTTTCTTCAGTGCCAGAGTCAATTGCCATGGGAGATATCCAGCTGGCGGTAGTTAAAAACCCCGTTGGATGAATGAAGAAAGTATCCACCGGATTTTCGCCTTGGGGCAGAACTTCAATTCCTTGGGGAACAAGGTCGGCTGGGTCCTTCATTTCAGGTAGCGCAGCCCAGTTGTGCTGATCAGCGTAGTCGGGCGCCGGGATTGTCTGCTCTGGATCGAAAGCGCCCATTGGTTTGTTGTAAGCTGTAAATGCCATAAAGAAGAGCTGACCGCCATAACCACTTACAGCCAGTCCGCCACCGATAATGCCCAAGGTGAGGATGGCTACCGCGACGTATTTTACCACTTTCATATTTTTGCCGAATCAAGGAATCGCACGGATACTAGACTGCTTATTAACTGCAAAGCAAGATTGTTTATTGGCTTTCGGTGAATCATTTCAATGTGACGATATTGCATTAATATCAAGCGCTCGCGGCATGCAATATATAGAGATTAATAGAGTTATAGACCATTCTGATTTAAAATTGTAGCTAGTCCTCAATATATAACGGGTCAATTTTCGGAAATTCATCCCATGTCCATTACACATTCTATCTATCTCGTGTCTGATACTGCTCAGGCTGAAGAGTTCCTGGGAAGGTATTTTGGTTTTGTCGTTTATGCAGACGAGCTCACCTTGACTGGGGATCGCTTCTTTACCATGGGCGAATCAGGCTCAGCCGGCCTTCAGCTGCAAATTGTCGAATGTGATTGGCTTGCCCAGGTTGTTGCATTGAAGAGGGCTTCGAACATCGTAGACTATATTGTGGAAACAGATGACATCCAAAACCTGGTGGCAAGGCTTGTCAGTGGCGGCTTGAATATCATTCGGCAGCCGGCGGTGGCAGATTACGGAATTACAGCGATCTTTGAAGACCCCTTCGGCAACCTGTGGGATTTGATTCAGCGCCCTTAGTATTTTGCGTTTACAGAAGTCGATTGATTGAATATTTACTTCGCCTGACTAATCTCGAGGCACTCCGCTGACAGCAGTGGATATTTATTCCCATAAGATGGGACGACCAGCCCAGCGCTGGGGCGAATATGTTGGCAGACCTTGGCGATTGTGTCAGGATGAATGATGCAATCGATGAAGTGTGGGGAAACGTGACAAAAAGTTTTGATTATACTCGCGAGATAAAAAGGGTCGGAGCTGTACCCCTCTCCACAAAAATATTTCAAGGCTTTGGTGGTATCGTCAATAGCCACAAGGATTTTGCCTTCGGCACGTTCCTGTTGCTTTATTACAGCCAGATCCTGGGTCTGTCTGCCTCTCTGGTTTCGGTGGTAATCGCGATTTCACTGCTTATTGATGCCATTACCGATCCGATTGTTGGTTCCATATCAGATAACTACAAATCGAAGTTGGGCCGCCGGCACCCTTTTATGTATGGCGCGGCTATTCCATTTGGCGTCAGCATGTATTTTCTTTTTGCCCCTCCCCAAGGCATGAATGACTGGTTGGTGCTCAGCTGGTTACTCTTCTTTACTGTTACTGCTCGCTTGGCCTTCACCTTTTTTATTGTGCCTTGGCATGCTATCGCTGCAGAATTTTCTGATGATTATGTTGAACGAACATCGATCATTACCTTCCGCTACATGGTGGGTTGGACCGGCGGGGTTATATTCAGCATATTGACCTACCAGCTCATTTTTCCAAATACCGAGGAATATCCTGCGGGTATTCTGAACCCCGAGATGTATTCCTTCTTTGGCTTTGTGGTTGCTTGCCTTGTCATATTGTGGGCGCTTATTTCAACTCATGGCACGAGAAAGGAAATCCCCTATTTACTGCAGCCGACAAAACCGACCCCACGGTTTAGTCTTAAACGTGTTATTGACGAGGTCATTCTTGCACTGAAGAACGCCAACTTTCGGCGCCTGTTTTTCTTGTTTGTGATGTTCTCCGGCCTGGCAGGCATCGGAGGGGTTTTTGATATCTATATGAACACCTACTTCTGGGAGTTCACCTCTGATGACTTGCCATGGTTCGCCGTGGCTGCCATCGGTGCAATTGCTGCGTTTATTACCATTCCGGCAATTCAACGGAGGTTGGACAAGCAGATAGTATTACAATATTTTCTCGGCTTATTTATGATTGGCGCTATTCTAAAAGTGTGTTTTCGCTTTTGGGGCATCTGGCCTGACAACGGCGACCCACTGTTATTACAGTTGCTCATTGTTCATGCAATTGTGCAAATCTATCTGATAACAACCTGCGGCATTATGGTGGGTTCACTCATTGCCGACCTGATGGATGAGCAGGAACTGGAAACCAGCAAGCGGCAAGAAGGCGTATTTTCAGCGGCAATCAGTTTCTCGTCCAAGGCCACCAGCAGCATTGGCATTATTATCGGCGGTTTCCTGCTTGATTTTGTTGTGGTCATGCCGACCCAGGCGGCTCTCGGTAGTGTCGATGAAGACACGCTCTTTCGCTTGGCAGTCACTGATGGCGTTGTAATACCTTTGCTGTTCTTTGTTCCTATTTATCTCACGTCACGAATTACTATGACCAGAAAACGCCTGGCTGAAGTCCAGGTCGAGCTGAAAGAGAGGCGTGGGCTCGGCACGTCCACGGAGTAAGCAGCAGGTACTTAGCAAAGCCGACGTTGACCTTTGGACCCGGATTTGGTCTTCTTGAGCCATGGATCAGTCAGAGCTGGAAAATCTAAAAGTTTACGGTGAAACCCTGGTTGGCTGGGATGAGAAGACCGTGCCCAATGAGACAGTTGATGAGCACGGCAATTTTACATCCAGCAGCGGCTTCGCCATTCACGATCCAAGTGCGCCTCCCCGTCGTGTATACGATGCGCCGGATGTCGTCGCGCTGCGTAGTAAACTTAAAGATCATAATGGCATCGATGGCCTCGATATTTGTGACCCGGATGAGACCGTTCGCATAGCACGGATATTTCGACGAGATGGCTTTGTTGTTGTCAGAGATATTCTCAATAGTGAGCAGCTTGCCCGCTTTCGTGAGGGCAGTGCCAGAGTATTAAAAGACATCCTGTCGATCCCCGGCATTGATGGCAGAAAGTATATTACCGAGTCGGGGCGCCTGCCTCATCGATATAGTTATGGTACTGCTTCGTCTTCCAGGCACATGTTGCATGATCAAGTCTGGGCTTCCATGATTGATCTACCAACCATTACACCAATTCTCATCGAGATGTTTGGCACAGATGATTACTACCTGTCCGGCGGAGGGGGTGATTTGTGTCTCCCGGGTGCTATCGAATATCAACATCTGCACTCCGACTTCTTCGACCGTCAAGCCCATGGGGATGAACGCCTGGCATATGTCAGGCAGGTCGGCTTGTTAAAGATTGCGCCGGGCAAGTCCTTTGCGGAACTCGATATGCGAACACAGAGACTGGTGATGGATAGAACGCCGCCTTCAATGACCGTCAATTTTCTGATGTCTGATCTCAATTGGGAGAACGGGCCTATTCGTCAGATTCCGGGAACCCATACATCCATGCAATCACCGCCATCGCTTGAGGAAGAGCCAAATTGGATGCGGTGGTCAACACTTGTGGGGGCGCCGGCAGGCAGTGGTGTATTCAGGGATCATCGTGCATGGCATGGTGCAACACCCAACCTTTCTAAAGAGGTGCGATCGATGCCGAATTTGGAGTATGTTCCGGCGTGGAATTCCGGAGCGGAGTTTATGAAGTCAATGCCTTATGAAATATGGGAGGGCCTGACACCTCATGCTCAAAATATCAGCCGGCGTATTAAAGAGAAGCCGGGGGTCTGGCCCCTTGGTGCTGGTGTCATGCATCCGCTGGCGCAGAAGAGAAAAGAAGTAAGCGGTGTTTCCAAATCCGAGATTTTTACGTGAAACAAGATGTTGAAACACGACAATATAAGTAAGCAAATTTGTTCTGGAGACCAAGATGAATTACCCAATAATTTCAGCTGATTCACATATCACCGAAGCGCCTAATACTTATATCGATTACATTGATGCGAAATTTCGTGATCGGGCGCCAAGAATAGAACGCATGGGTGATGGCGACGTATTTGTTATCGATGGCATGGACAGGCCGATCCAGTTGGGTTTGGTAGCAGCGGCCGGGAAAAAGCCGGAGGAAATAACAGCGGGCGGCGTTAAGTTTGAGGAACTGCATCGTAGTGGGTGGGACCCAAAGGCACGCATGGCAGACCAGGACAAAGATGGCGTATCTGCCGAAATAATCTATCCCACTGTAGGCATGATGTTATGCAACCACAATGATTTTGACTACAAACAGGCTTGCTTCGATGCCTACAATCGCTGGATTGCAGAATATTGCAGTGAAAATCTCCAGCGGCTCTTGGGTTGCGGTCAAACTGCAGTCAGTAGCCCGGAACAAACGGTGAAAGATCTTCAATCGATCAAGGATCTCGGTTTGCGTGGTGTGATGATGTCAGGCAATCCAAAAGAGCAGGACTTTGATTCGGAAATATATAATCCGGTTTGGGAGAAAGCGATCGAGCTTGAACTACCTGTATCATTTCATATCCTAACGACCAAAGGTGGCGGGCATCGTGGTCCAAAAATTAATAGTTTTCTGTCTATTATCAGAGGCAATCAGGACATTATGGGGACGCTGATTTTTGGTGGCGTGTTTGAAAGATATCCTGAATTAAAGGTTGTTTGCGTCGAAGCTGATGCTGGTTGGGTGCCACATTATCTTTACCGGATGGATCATGCCTACAATCGGCACAGGAACTGGCTCGCCCCAAATGTGAATCTTTCCAGGGCGCCCAGCGAATACTTCCTGGAACATATATACATTACTTTTCAGGATGATTGGGTTGCCTTTCGCAGCGCTGAAATGATGAATTGGCGAAGACTAATGTGGGCCAACGATTTCCCGCACTCGGATTCCACCTGGCCCTGGTCACAGGAAATGCTCGAAGAGCACACCAAGGTGCTTACTGCTGAAATGAAACGTGCCATTCTCAGCGAGAATGTCGCCGACCTCTATCAGATTGATACCAGCGCCTTGATGGCCTCCTGACTATTTGTTTTTGTTTGCTCGCTGGTCGCGCTTGGCAAAAACTTCCTTTGCTACATTCATGCCTTCGACAGCGACCGGGAAACCGCCGTAGATGGCCATGTGCATGATAAGTTCACTGATCTCCGTTCGCGTGAGACCGTTGTCGAGGCCACGACCGATGTGTAGTCTCAATTCGTTCGGGCAATGTAATGCGGTTAGTGCAGCAACGGTGATCAAGCTGCGATCTCTTTGAGATAGGCCTTCTCGCGACCACACACCCTCAGGCAAAACAGTATCGATAATTAGCTTTCCCCAATCATCCCGAATTTCGTCGGGAGCTGGTAGCTGATCAGTTATCGCTCTGGATAGTTTTAGTTTTTCTTCTTCATTCATCATTGGTCGTTCTCCTGGTGGCTTGACTTGGCCCGTGTCTGAATTCGTTATTACACGAAGTATTCAATTTGTTCTGCTGAACCCTTATGGGGTTGCAGCTTCACGCTATCTTACTTCGGGATTTTCGGGAAGAACTGATAACCGGGATCGGCAATTGCATCTCGTCTAATTTGCAGTAGCTGGCGCCAGGTAGGCAGCAAGCCATGAATTGCTGGTGGAAGATCATGCTCGATGACCTTGCGCAGCTTTCCAAGATTATGAAATGGCACAGCTGGATACATATGATGTTCGAGATGATATTGCATGTTCCAGTAGTAGAACGCGGTCACGGGTGAACAGGTAAATGTTCGTGTACTCAAGCGGAAGTCAGGAGTATTGGCGCTTAATCCAAAATGTTGAGGCAGGCCCGTTAGAAATCCAAGCCAGCTGCAATATTGAGTACCAAAAGTGAACACCAGAATCAGGAACCAGTGCCCTGTGGCAATGAATATACAGACCAGAATTGTGTGCGCCACAATCAGGAACCTTGCCCAGTTTCGATGCTGTCTGCGCAGTCGCAGGTCAGTTTCCGGAATTAAGTGTTTGTACCAGGCGCCGGAAACTCTGCCCTTTGCATGGCGCCATATTCCCTTGAGTTTTGTCCACGTCACAAGAGGGTTCCAGGCTAGAAGGCCAAGCCAGAATTGCCATCGGCGCAAGCTAAATCTTTGCGGTAGTACCACCTCGCCATCATTTTCAATATGGCATGTCGCGCGGTGATGAGCCGCATGGCTTCTTTGATACCACAAAAAGTCCGACCAGCTAATAAACGCATAGAGTTGTTCGAAGAATACATTCAGCGATCGTGTTTTAAAAACCGTCCTGTGTTGCAGTTCATGGATTGCGACCAGACCCATGAACGGGCCCATCGTGCCATGTACAAACATCACAAGGACAAACAACGGTACTGACCAACTCCAATTATTGGCGGTGATGTTTATAAATGAAATATAAGCTGCGGTCATCGTGGTAAAGAAGAAGCCGAGATGACCAAGGGTTT
Source organism: Pseudomonadales bacterium (assembly GCA_046582185.1). Taxonomy (GTDB): domain Bacteria; phylum Pseudomonadota; class Gammaproteobacteria; order Pseudomonadales; family Azotimanducaceae. The sequence continues at coordinate 59,914 of JAYGEX010000042.1, forward strand.
GTATCCAGCCACGCAAGTCGCTTCTTTGCATCAGCTTATTGAGAGTTGCCTTCTCTATTGGGCTGCGATACCAGGGAATGGTGGTGTCGGTATTGAATGTCTGGGGCAAGTCAATCATCAGGAACTGGATGTCGGCGTATGGATAGAATAAAACACAGTTCTTCAAGAATGGTCAAGCATCATGCAAAACGTGGTTGCCGACGGACAGGCTAAGCTACCGGCAATTGACTTTAGTCACGTGCAATAAGCGCTGCAGGTTTGCCCAGGTATTTATGACAGGTGCATATCTATACCCTGATTCAGCGCTCTGATTGTGGTCTGGATATCATGCTAAATGATGTTGGTGGCTCTGGCCCGTGGAAAACCGTAAATTGACCGGGAAATTGGGTCCTAAATTGAGAAAACTGGAGAAAAATTATGGCTGATATAGAGAGCGATTTATTTACGCTGGCAATGTCCGAGAAGGCAGAGCCGCTGATGGCGGCAGTGCAGAAACATATCCAGGAAAATGTTGTTCCTATTACGGAAGAGTTCCATGCGCTTGATAAGGAGAAGGAGGACCGGTGGTCCTGGCATCCGCGCCAATTGGAATTACTCGATGGTGCGAAAAACAAAGCTAAAGAATCAGGTTTGTGGAATTTCTTCCTGCCAGATTCTGAAATGGGCGAAGGTTTATCCAATCTGGATTACGCATATATTGCAACGGAATTAGGCAAATATAGCCTGGCATCAGAGACATTAAATTGTAGTGCGCCGGACACCGGCAATATGGAAGTGCTGGAACGGGTAGGTACCGAAGCACAAAAAGAGCAATGGTTGAAACCTCTGCTTAGTGGTGAAATTCGCTCCGCTTATGCCATGTCTGAACCCGGAGTTCCTTCTTCAGATGCAAAAAATATTAGAACTCAGGCTGTGTTGGATGGCGATGAATGGGTCATTAATGGCGAGAAATTTTATATCTCTGGTGCAGGCGATCCCCGCTGCAAGATCATGATCACCATGGTGCAAACGAGTCCAGATGCGCCGCCCAGCAGACAACAATCACAGATACTGGTACCCAAGGATACACCGGGAGTTGAAATCCTGGAGGGTATGCAGGTGTTTGGGCAAGACCATGCGCCCCGTGGTCACATGCATATTCGCTTTAATAATGTTCGGGTACCGAAAGACAATATATTGCTCGGTGAGGGGCGCGGCTTTGAAATTTCCCAGGTTCGTCTGGGTCCGGGTCGAATTCATCACTGCATGCGATCTATCGGCAAGGCAGAGAAGGCGCTTGAGTTGATGGTTAAGCGAGCAGGTACCAGGGTGGCATTTGGTAAGCCGATTGCGAAGCTGGGCAAGAATCTTGAGATTATCGCACGTGCCCGAATTGAAATTGATGCTATGCGCCTGATGGTGCTGCAAGCGGCAAAGGCTATGGACGTGCTGGGTAACAAGGAAGCCAGGGTGTATGTGAGTGCTGTGAAAGCCATGGTACCGGAGAAAGTTTGCCTCATTATTGACCAGGCTATACAGATGCATGGCGCAGCCGGAATCTCACAATGGACGCCATTAGCTGCAATGTATACAGATATGCGCCACCTTCGTTTTGCAGACGGCCCGGATGAAGTTCATCACATGGTTGTTGGTCGTAGTGAATTGCAGAAGTACGATCTATGGTAAAGCGCCTCTGGTAACTGATATCAGGCGAGTCTTTTGAGCCCCAGCAGAAATGTCTGCTGGGTTTTTTTGTCTTTTTCTTTTTTTGCGCCGTTTATATTAGCTTTGGCTTAACCAGCCCAAGTTCAATCATGGTCTCGCCAGTTGTTCGAAGCGTATCCTCGATGTCTCGCGTCTCCAACCCCAGTTCTTCGCGTACCTTATCGCAGTGTGCGCGTGGAGCGTCGAAAGGCTGCCCGTGTTTTTCTATCATGGCATCGTACTCTGGGGGAGGGCCGCCAACATCGATATGGGGAAAGAGTGCCTGTAAATGTGTTTGCAACTGCTTCGCTGTCAGTTCTCCTGTGTCGTTTGTCGCGCACAGTTGATATCGTGAGCCAGGTTTGCAGGTATCACTTTCAATAATCAATGCCTGGGCTTCTGCAACATCACGAACGTCAACACAATTCCACAGTGCCTGCCAGCCTCGGATGTTGTGCTTGCCGCGCAAGGTTCGGCCTAATGCCCACTGCCATGACCCGACGAGCTCATGTACCGTTGAGAGCAAGGGCCCAAGTACAACAATAGGGCATACGGAAATAGCATCGAAGCTTCCATCCTGCTCGGCAAATTGATTCACAATATGTTCGCACTCAACCTTGGCCATGGCATAAGCGATTTCACCTTTGTCTATCAGGTTATCGGTATTCCAGTTTTTATCCTTTTCACGATTGTCAGACGCCCAGTCATCTTCCGTGAATACATAGCCTGATTTTGCCGGATGGCCAATAGCTGCGAAGGAGCTGGTGTAGACAAATCGTTTTACCGTCCCTGAACGCTTAACTGAGCCAAGCACGTTTTTAGTGCCATTGATAGCGCCATCATAAACCTGTTGTGGATTATTCACGTTTCCGTAGCCCATGGCTGTTCCCACATGGAGGACGGCGCTGCAACCGGAAAAAGCCTCGTCGTAACTGCCCTCATCGAGTAAATTGGCTTGATGCAAGCTTAGCTTTCCCGGATGTTCTTCGTTTAATGCGAGCAGGAACGCGCTCTTGTCCGGATTAGACATGTCTCGAACGCAGGCACGAACTTCATAACCCCTCTTCATTAGTGCGATGACGACGTGCGCGCCAATATATCCTGAAGCACCGGTAACGGCGACGGGTCCATCTGCTTTGCTTACTGAAGGCATTAGCTTGATTCCTGTTCTGAAATTGTCATTTCTGGGTCTGCATATTTTTCTTAATGCCGAGGCATAATGATATTGTTGGAAAGGCTGATCCAATACAGGCCTATTTTATGCATGCCAGAAATTCCAATAATAGTTCGTTGGTCTTTTGTGCGCGTTCCTGTTGAATCCAGTGTCCGGCACCTGGCAGGATTTCACTTTTGAATAGCTGGGGTAATGTCTGGTTGTATTTGGCGATTGATGCTGCACCCCACATGGTAGGGCCATCTCTTTCGCCGCCGATAAAGAGGGACGGTATAGTGATGGGTTGTCCTGCAAAGGGTGCCAGATCTTCCCAGTCACGGTCGACATTTCGATATCGGCTGAGCGGGCCGAAGAACCCCGAATATTCGAATTCCCGGGTATATACTTCAAGATCTTCCTGGCTCATCCACTCGGGCATCTTGTCGGGGTAAACGAATCGTTCCTTGAGTGTCTTGCCTCTGGTTACCGAACTGATATTCGGGCCATCCTTAATGTCCCCGCCAGCGCACCAATAGAATCCGAGGATCCATCGTTGAATATCTTCCTCGATTTCCTTTTCGGCTTTACCAACTTCCTGGAAATGATTGATATAAAATTCGTCTTCTCCAGCCATCTGCGCGAACATTTCGGTGGGTCGAATTGCGCCTCCCCCTGCTGAATAGGGTACTGACAAGCCAGCAACGCCATTGAACAGGTCGGGCCGAAGCAGGGCAGAGTTCCAGGCGATGGGTGCACCCCAGTCATGACCTACGACGGTTACCTTGCCGTTATCGATCGCTTCCACTACGCCCACTACATCGCCGACTTTCTTTAACATTCGATAGTCTTCGACTTTTGTTGGTTTCGAAGAGCGGCCGTAGCCGCGAACATCCATGGCGACCGCATGATAGCCATGCTCTGCCAATACGGGAAGTTGTTCGCGCCAGGAATACCATGACTCGGGAAAGCCGTGGATCATCAAGACAGTGGGTCCTTCTCCTGCTTCGGCCAGGTGAATACGGATGTTATTGGCTGCGACAGTACGGTGCTTGATTTCAGTCATGATTCGTTCTTGCCTGTAAGTTGTTGATGGATTTTTCCCACTATTCTATTTTTTGATTCGGGTTTCATTTTCCGAACTGGGCTTCTGATTTCCGATCCTTTTTGGATAACAAGGCTGCATTGATAAAGGTCTATCCAGAATGATTGGCAATTAAGCACGGTCATAGTGCGCAAGGCAAACCCGGCGATTATGAAGCGTTTTATACTGGCTTCATCGCCAATTCATAAGGCGTCATATCCATGCCGAACATGCCGTATCGCGCGTCAATGGCAGCGATGGTCTCCTGGCACCAGTAATTAGAGCCAGGCTGTGGAAACCCGAGAACCGCTCGTTGTCGCAGGCTGCTCGTGGCGATGAGCCTCTCGAGAAACTTATTATCCCTGTATGCCTTCCAGGCCCAGCCAATATGTAAGGTGCTAATCCATTCGCTAGCTGCCTTACGGTAGGTCAGGTTTTGTACCAGACGTAGAGCACCCGCTTTCATGGGTGTTCCTCTATGCCAGGTATCGTGGCGATAGAACAATACGTCTCCAGGCTTGAAGAATGTATGCCGCTCTCTTTCGTACAATTGTGCTCGCCACTGCGCAAGTTCGGGCCTTTGCTCTGCAAAATAGGTCTCGGCGCTGGCTCTGTCGTTAATATATCGCAGGTCACCGATTCCCGGCGAGTCTACTATAGGCCATCGATAAGCCGGATCATCGGGTCCCTGCCTCGGGACAACCGCAGTTGGTCCACCTGTTTCTTCAACGTCGCTCAGGTAGATAATCATTTCGACGGCCTCTGGTCGGTTCCAGGGGGTCGGATGTGCAATGGTATGGTTTGGATAGTCGATGTGTATTCGCTGATCTGAATTGTCCTGAATACCCAGCTTTACATCACGACCATACTTTGGCCACAGATCCGATTGGGTCAGGCGCAAGTCTTCTACATTCTCTCCCAATAACTGGCCAATTGCGCTAAGCAGTGGTTCATGCAAAGTTACTTTATTCAGCGAGCTGACCTGGGAAGGGAAGGTTAGGTCTCCTGCGCTTCCAAAGTCTGCGATCTTTGCTGCCTCAATAGTGCCGGGTTCCGGATAACGTGATTGTGCTGCCTCGGTTAAGGCGTGTATAAGCGGCGCAGGTATTAAACCCTGAACCAGTGCGAAACCCTGATTTTGCCATTGACTTACCTGCCCATCTGTCAGGGATTGGTCTGCGCCGCATTGTTGGGCTTTTTCCCATTTATCCACGAATTATTGATCTCTAGTTATAAAAAATTAGTTCAATCAGGATAGCAAACTGAGCTGCTTGGGCAAGTCAGAAGATCTTGCTGGGCAACTTCCGGCAAGCGTTGTTGTGGAGATGCGAGCTTTACTATCCCCCTGATTTTCTTTTCGATATAGTGTGCTTCGCTATTAATCATGGGGGTTTATAAGGATGTTCAGAACATTGTTGCTGCTAACGATGCTTAGCCTGCTTGCTGCGTGTACAGAGTCTGATTCAGATCCAGCAATGGACAATATGCAGAAGTACCTGCAGACCCAGCTGCTAAATGCAAAGCGCGGCGATGTCATCTTGATTCCAGAGGGGCGGTTCGATATGAACCGCTCTCTATCCCTGAAGGTCGATGGGGTCACCATTCGCGGCGCTGGCATGGATAAGTCCATTCTTAGTTTCAAAAATCAAATCTCAGGTGCTGAAGGAATTCTGGTCACTGCCAGTGACTTTACCATTGAGGACCTGGCTATCGAAGATACGAAGGGCGATGCGCTGAAGATAAACCAGGGCAAGAACATCATTATACGCCGCGTCCGGACTGAGTGGACCAATGGACCGGATACAAAAAATGGTGCCTACGGTATTTATCCTGTGCAAACAGAAAATACCCTGATTGACGGAGCGATCGCAATTGGCGCATCTGATGCCGGAATATATGTGGGGCAATCCAAAAATGTCATCGTTCGAAACAGCCGGGCAGAGTTCAATGTGGCCGGTATCGAAATCGAAAATACCGTAGACGCCGATGTATACGACAATGTGACGACCAACAATACCGGCGGCATATTGGTCTTCAATATGCCTAACTTGTCCCTTGAGGGAAAGCGTACGCGGATTTTCAGGAACCAGATATTCAACAATAATACCGAAAACTTTGCGGCCCCGGGTGGCGCAGTAGCGGGCGTCCCTGCAGGGTCTGGCATCTCAATAAATTCCAATGATCTTGTGGAAATTTTTGACAATGATTTCAAAAATAATAAGACAGCGCACATCATTGTTTCCAGTGTTTACTCAACCAACTACAGCAGTCGTGATACCGCATCGGCCTTCGATCCTTATCCTGAGATAATATCAATACATGGTAATCGCTATGAAGGCGGTGGAGACAATCCCGATACGGACTACCTTCCTGCCCTTAAGAAAGCCTTCTTTGGTGAAGATGGATCGTTTCCAAATGTCCTCTGGGATGGCTTTGTGAACGAAGAGAAGATGGTTGATGGCGTTCTCCCTGCCAGCTTGCAGATTTGTATATACGATGAAGCCTCAAGCGAAGTGTTCAATGTGGATGCACCCAACGAATTTTCCAACCCGCGTTTGGGTGACAAGGAACACCAGTGCCAGCACGAAAATCTGGCTGCTGTAAAGTTGGCGCTCGCTGAGTAGGTCGTGTTAATTCGACATACCCTCGCAGTTGCCTTGTGCCTGATATTGGTTCAGGCATGCACGCCAGCCGGGTTCAATTTTCACCATTCTGATCCTGCGAATCTCGAGGCATGGAATTTGATGCGAGTCACCAATCGGCAGCTTGTCCTTGGTATTGATGTCGTTCCCTATCAGCTAAATGCCACCTTGTTTACCGACTATGCGCACAAGCTAAGGACGATTAGCTTGCCAGAGGGGCTGCTCGCAACGATTAACAACGACGGGACAATCAATTTCCCCGTGGGTACTGTTATCAGCAAGACCTTTTTCTATCCTAAAAATTCTGCAGGCTTGCTGAAGGTGGCAGATAACGGCGACAGCTTTGATGCCGCAATTGGCACAAATGGTGGGCTTGATCTTTCCAGTTATCACCTCATTGAAACCAGGATATTGGTGCATCGAAAATCGGGATGGGCTGCCTTACCCTATGTGTGGAACGAGGCACAGACTAGCGCCGTACTGGAAGTGACCGGAGACCTTAAAAAGCTTGAGTTACCGGCTGAGGATATTGGGACTTTCTCGTATGTCATACCCGACAAAAATCAGTGTGCTGGATGTCACGAGACCAACCTTGCCGCGAAGCAACTGAACCCCATAGGACCGAAGGCTGCGAACCTCAATAGGCTGGTAAGGACGCCTCAGGGAAGTATTAATCAGTTGGAATATTGGGCGCAGCTAAAGCTGCTTTCACCACTGCAGGAGGCTCAGCCAATTGCACCTTTAGTGAGCTGGCAGGACAGCACTGCAACACTTGAAGCGCGTGCCCGAGCTTATTTGGATGTAAATTGCGGGCATTGCCATAGTGAAACAGGGCCGGCAGATACTTCGGGTTTATTTCTGGATATTGCCACTACCAGTCGTGTTCGGCTAGGGCGGTGTAAGTTGCCGATTGCGGCGGGGCAGGGAACGGGGGGGAACATGTATTCGATTGTCCCTGGGGAACCTGACAAATCGATTATGGTTTATCGAATGAAAGCCACGGATCCTGGCGCCATGATGCCTGAGCTTGGTCGCAGCCTGGTCCATAGTGAAGGGGTCGCATTGATCTCAGATTGGATTGAGCAACTGGAAGGCGAATGTGGCTGAACCAGACCGGCGCTCAGCCTAGCATCAGCCCTTCCATATTGCCTTCCTCCCGCCAGGTCCTTATCCTCTTGAAGTAGGGATTCGAGCCTTTTCCATAGCTGCCATTTTGCACACTCTTGGGGTTCGGCTTACCTTAATTGTTATAGTAGCCCGGAGTACAATGTTAGTTAGTTCCTGGCCGGGAATAGCAACTATTTGGTTCAAATCACAACACATAAATGCAGTTAACCGATAAATCAATTACTTACAAAGGAACTAACACCGGAGGCTTTCAATTCCGGACAGGAACCAGCTGTTTCGAGAACTTGTATCAGGAATAGATAACCATGCAGCGTACTTCAATGCTCCATCTATCGGGTGCGTCGGCTACCTGTTCAGTAGGCTCAAACGCACTATGAAAACTGAATGTACATGGCCGGTAGGCCTGGTCAGCTTCCATGCCTGAGGATTTCGCCAAATGGCCTGCTGAATCCCACTGCTTTATCAACAGAACTTCATCTCTGGTCATTTCCGGATAGTAGTAAAAGCGATGTTTCTCGGCAGGCTTTGAGAAATAGTTCTCTCCAACTCGATCGGGATAGCGAATCTCGAATACAACCAGATCATCGGGCACGACAGTCTGTCCATCGCAAAGAGCCAGGGGATGAGTGGCGACGGGTTCATGGGCAATATTGCGCCACACGTTAATGATCGCAAACCTTCCGCTGGATAGCGCAGACTCCATCAGTTTTTCTGGTATCAAGGCTTGGCCATCAGGCAGGTGACCCTTAAGTGTATCGTTTCCAGTTGGTGGTTTGCTTAGTTGTTGTAACCTCTCTGGCGCGCCGCGCAAGGTATAGTCGCCATGCACGAGGTGGGCTGGCCCCTGAACGTCCTGGCCCCCTGAAATTTCACGTTGGGACTTTTTGCCCGATGCCGAGCGCACGTTGTGATCAAAGGCAAATGCCTGAGCGCCGGTTAGTTTCCTGACGATGCTCTCACACTCGGCATAATATTTTGACATAACCTGATCATGATCAAGAAAATTCATGTCTTTGTGGTTCAGCGGTTGCTGCTGTAATTCAAAGCCGTTGTGCTCGCAGCTCAAGGCCTTTCCTTCAAGTGTGCGGGCATTGATAATCATCAGGTTCTTACTGGCGATATCGATCCCTTCGCTCTTGTCAGTATTGCCTTTAGGGTCACGATCGATGAAAACCTTACCGTTTCGAAGTAAAGAGCTTGTCGATGCCATTGACATAAAATTGAGGGCGCCTTCGCATACGGCGTGGCTGCTGGGTTTTGAAAATTTCACTTGTTCAAGGTTCGACATATAAATTTCCTTGGCCGACTGTTCTTTGACCAACTAGCAAGGGCACTAGGATCTCAGGCTGTCTGCTTATAGTCAATTTTATCAGTAGAAGACAACGAGACCAAAGTAGGAGCGCCGTGGCAGAACGTAATCTTGTGGTACTCTTGGCTTCAATTCTTCATGTGAACAATCTAAATTTTTAGGGAATGATCATGAATTCAGGGCTAAGACTGCTGATAGCTTGTTTGTGTACCTCGCTGTTTGCCTGTAGTGAAGTGGCCGATACTCAGGAGAGTGAAGCGGCGGATTATATTTTCAAGGGGAGTGTTTATACCTCAGATGATGCCAATCCGTGGGCATCTGGCGTCGAAGTTAAAGGTATGTTTGTTTATATTGAGCTACAGCAAAAGGGAGAGTTGACCGGTAGGGCATGGATGCGCGCCGATCTGCCGCGGGCGGCAGAATTCAATATGAAGGGAATCAAGATGAGGTCTCATCCTGCCACGGGTAAAGCAGATTCATACCTTGGATGAGGCGCTTATAAGGGTTATATAGATGGCATTATAGGTAATTATTCCGCGCTGTTCTTTGAGGCTGGTTTCCGGAAGAGAAGGTCTCCCTGGAAGATGCTATCAAGGCATACACAATTAATGGCGCGCGAGCCACATTTGATGGTGATGTAAAATGCTCCATTGAGAAGGACAAATTAGCGGACTTCGTCATTCTTGATCGAAATATATTTTAACGCCCTCCTGCAGAGTTGTTAGCGATGGAGGTGGATATGACAACGGTGAATGGCAGAGTTGTCTTCGAGCAGAACCAAACCAAGACTGTATTGCAGGTGACAAAATAAGTAATTATTGGCGAGGCGAACTAGTACGGCTGCGCCAAACGGAGCCCGTAGACTGGGATACCCACCATCGCTGGAATCATGATGAAGATACCTGGCGTAATATTGATTATCTCCATTTCCCAAGATCCAGGGTCTCCGCTAAAACATGGGCAGAAGAGGCCGCCAGGAAAACGCCCGCAGGTGATAATTTTCATATGGAAATTGAGTCAATTGAAGGCGGTGATTTAGCCGGGTCGATTGGTGTCAACAATACTGATAGCCGTAGCGGCACGTTCCGCTACGGAGTAAGCATTGATTCTGATTTTCAGCAGCGTGGTTATGCCACCGATGCGATCAAGCTCGTGCTGCGTTACTTCTTCGATGAGCTCCGATATCAAAAATGTACAGTTGATATTTTGGCAAGCAACGAAGCGTCGATCACATTGCATGAGAGGCTGGGATTTGTTAAGGAAGGGCAGATCAGGCGGGCACATTATTCCGAAGGGGTATACCATGATTCTTGCTATTATAGCCTGACAGATAATGAGTGGCGCGACAAATATTGCCAAGCGTAGAGCGGGCCTGCCAGTAGAATTATTTTTAAAGAAAACAACGAGGTTAGACGAGCATTATGGAAAAGGTAAGAACAGATGACGCCAGGTTTTCGAACCTGCCAGACTATCCCTATAAGCCCAATTATGTGGAGGTTCCTGACTTTGATGGCAGCACATTGCGGATGCATTATGTTGATGATGGAGAGGGTGAGATCATTCTGTGTATGCACGGGCAGCCCTCCTGGTCCTATCTCTATCGAAAGATGATTCCACTCTTTGTTGAGGCTGGATACAGGGTTATTGCACCGGATTTGATTGGCTTTGGGCGATCGGACAAGCCCACCGAACGGGATAGCTATACCTATGCAAATCATGTTGCCTGGGTGAAAGCGCTACTCAATGAGCTGGATTTACGTGATATCACTATGCTCTGTCAGGATTGGGGTGGCCTGATAGGCTTGCGTGTTGCAGCGGAGAATCAGGATCGCTTCGCCAGAATTGTGACCGCAAATACCGGCTTGCCGGATGCGCAAGGCGTAGCTGACGATAAGATTGAAGAAGTGAGTGCTCAGATGCGCGCCTATTATGACTCTTTACCTGTTCACGCAAATGAGATGGAGATGGGCATGGCCATGGCGACGGATAAATCGGGCATGGGCTTTATGCATTGGGTGAAATTTTGTTCCGAATCCGATGGCTTCTCGCCCCAGGGAGTGTTGACCATGAGCAATGGCGGAATCCTGTCGGAAGGTGAACAGGCTGCCTATGGAGCTCCTTTTCCTGATGAATCCTATCTGGCCGGCGGCAGGCAGTTCCCGTCCCTGGTGCCGATAATGCCTGATAATCCAGCAATACAAGCAAACCGTGCCGCGTGGGCAGTACTGGAGAAATGGGAAAAGCCATTCCTGACAGCATTTTCGGATTCAGACGCGGTAACCGCAGGTGGTCATGTGCGATTCCAGGAGTCCGTCCCCGGTGCCAAGGCCCAGGCTCATATTACGATCAAGGGAGCAGGGCATTTTCTGCAGGAGCAGGCGCCAAAAGAGCTGGTTGCGGCGACCTTAAAGTTAATCGCGGATAATCCTGTCTGAGAACTTGCTTTGATTCAAAAAAACGAAGAGCAATTTTTCAAGATTCATAAACAAATCGCTAACTGCCCGGTGCAGGAGAAAATACAACATGTCTGATGAGCAAAGAGTTGTGCAGGAATTAATGGGAGCGCCAGGCTCACCTTATACACGAAAGATGCTTGGCCTGATGCGCTACCGGCATATCCCCTATCGACTGGAACGTCAGTCGCGCATGATGCAGGGCGGCGAAGACAAACATCGAAAAGAGCGAGCCCAGGCAAAGGTGCCCCTGTTACCAACTTATTATTTTAAGGACGATAACGGCGCCGAAATTGCGGTCACCGATTCCAGCCCGCTAATCCGGCGGTTTGAACAGGAGTATCCAGGTCGCTCCGTTATTCCTGCCGATCCGGCGCTGGCATTCATCGACATGCTGCTGGAAGACTTTGGCGATGAGTGGCTGACCAAAGCCATGTTTCATTATCGTTGGCATTATGATGCCGACATTAAGAAGGGTGGTGATATTCTTCCACGCTGGGGTGGCATTTCACAGCCGGAAGATCAGTCCAGGGCAATGGGGGAATTCATTCGCGAGAGACAGATATCACGCCTCTCCTATGTTGGCTCTAACAATATAACGAAGTCTGTTATCGAAGACAGCTTTAAGCGATTCATTCATTTGCTTGATAAACATTTAACCGAACAGCCATTCTTGATGGGGGAGCGGCCTGGATCGTCGGACTTCGCCATTTATGGACAGCTAACCTGTCTAGCCCTGTTCGATCCAACACCTCAGGCAATCATTCTGAATGAATGCCCCAGAGTGTATGCCTGGGTAGAGATTGTTGAAGAATTATCCGGATATCTGGTGTCCGATGATGATTGGCTCGACGTCGATAATGCACCCGAGACATTAAAGAACATTCTCGGCGAAGTTGGCAGAATTTATGCCCCATATCTTATTGCCAACGCCAGCGCAGTAGCAGGCAAGGCTGAAAAGCTTGAGATGGTGTTAGATGGCAAGGCCTGGGTACAAAACCCATTTACTTATCAAGCCAAATGTCTGCAATGGTTGCGTGAAGCCTATAGTGCATTGAGTGAGAGTGATCGTGCCCGCGTAGACAATATTCTCGATGGTACTGGCATACTCCAGTTGTTTGAATGAGCAATTGTTTGAGCAGACTTAACCCGGTTATTCACGTCAGTGCAGTTGGCCGGGTCTATCCAATTCTTAACTCAATACTTAAACCTGTAGGGCTAGGCCGCGTCGGCGGTTTCTTCACTCTTGACTGGGCTGTTGCTCAGTGCTGTGACATTGCTTGTAGCATTGTCGATATGTAATGCGCCATCTTCCAGCGGTGCATTACGTATCAGTTTCTTATCGAGGGCATAGTTCTGGCTATTCTTCCATGGCCCGTTATCACCTTGCTTCGGCAGCAGGTGCATGCTGCGCTGCATATAACCTGATGAGAAGTCAGTAATCCATGGCATCAGATCCATATCCCTGTCTTCATCCCGCAGCCTTGGCGTGCACTGTCGCATACCCAGTTCGTCCATTCGATTGATTAGACGGCACACATATTCTGCAATGATATCTGCACGCAAGGTCCAGGATGCGTTGATATAGCCGAAGGTTTGAATCATATTCGGCACATCGGAATACATCATGCCCTTATAGGAAACTGTATCTGCAAAATTGATATCCTTGCCATCGACATTGATTTTGATACCGGCAACGACAGACAGGCAGAGCCCCGTTGCTGTAACAATGATGTCCGCTTCCAGTTCTTCACCGTCGGTGAGTTTGATGCCGTTCGCTGTGAAGGTATCGATGTTTTTGGTGACCACCGTTGCAGTTCCGTCCTTCAATACTTCATATAGATCGTTATCCGGGATCAAGCACAATCTTTGATCCCAGGGGTTATAACTCGGCGTGAAATGCGTATCCACATCAAAGTCCGGCAGGGCATCACGAACCATCTTGAGGATTGCAGCCTTTACCTTTTCGGGCTTGGTGCGCGTCTGGTTATAAAAGAAATTCCCGAGCTTGATATTCTTGAAGCGGGTAATTGCGTAGGCCCAAGTTTCTGGTAAATACTTTCGCAAGGTATTGGCGAGCTTATCTTCGGCCGGGCGGGATACAACATAGGTTGGCGAGCGCTGCAACATGGTGACCTGCGCGCCGGTCTTGGCCATGGCAGGCACGAGGGTCATGGCCGTTGCGCCAGAACCAATAACGATAACTTTTTTGCCGGAGTAGTCGAGATCTTCCGGCCAGAATTGTGGGTGAACGGTAGTGCCCTTGAAGTCATCTGCACCTTTGAATTCTGGTGTGTATCCTTCGTCGTACTTGTAGTAACCACCACACATATAGAGGAAGTTGCATGAGAACTCGATTGTATCTCCGGTATCGCCTAATTTCGCGAACACTTGCCAGGTGGCAGACTCTGTGGACCAGGAAGCTGACTTCACCATATGTTTGAATCGGACATGCTGACGAATATCGTTTTCGTCAGCGGTTTCATTTACGTAACCAAGGATGGATGGCCCATCAGCTATCGCTTTGGCAGCTGTCCACGGTTTGAAATTATAGCCCAGGGTATGCATATCACTATCAGATCGAATGCCGGGATAACGGAATAGATCCCAGGTACCACCGATGGCTTCGCGACCTTCCAGAATGGCAAAGGTCTTGCCAGGGCAGCTATTCTGCAGGTGATATGCGGCACCTATACCGGATAAACCGGCGCCGACAATGACCACGTCGAAATGATTCATAAACTTCTCACTAGCTTAATGTTCAGATTAGCCTTGTATTGTAGCAGGAAAGTTTCTTTTCCAGCCCCGTTGCAATTATCTATCGCCATCAACTATATGAATTGGCAAGCAGCCTCTAGGAAAAACCAATGGATAACAGATTTTCCAGAGGCTTGTAGAGCTCTTCCAGATAGGTGATATCTTCTGCCTCGAGGGTTATTTTGGTTGCCCCAACTAAATCATCAAGCTGCTCAATTCTGGATACACCAACAACGGGTGAGCAGACCTCGTCTTTGCTCAGCAGCCAGGCAAGCGCAATCTGTGCCGGGGATTTACCATATTTTTCAGCTGTTTTCACCACCCTGTCTGCTATTTCAAAATCCATCTCACCGCGATATAAACCTTCTGTTCGTTTTCGGTCGCCGCCTTTGGAGCGATTGGTGGAACCACCGTCGAACGAGCCCTTGTAAGCCCCGGTAAGTATGCCTCTTGCCAGTGGTGACCAGGGCGTGAGTGCAATACCGGTACTCGAACAATATGGGTTCATCTCTCGTTCTTCTTCACGATAGATGAGATTGTAATGGTTCTGCATAGAGATGAACTTGGTCCAGCCATTTGATTCTGCCGTCATTTGAAGCTCGGCAAACTGCCAGGCAAACATGGACGAACCGCCAAGATATAAAGCCTTGCCTGCTTTCACGACGTCATGGAGTGCTTCCATGGTTTCTTCAATAGGTACCTCTGCTTGTCCGGGCGTGCCATGGGGGTGTCGGTGGATAATCAGCTGATCCACATAATCATGTCCGAGCCGTTTCAGGCTCTGATCCACTGCCTCCATGATGTGTTTTCTGGAGAGCCCGCCGGAATTAGCGCCGCGCCCCATCGGCATCGCTACCTTGGTGGTCAGTACATACTCGTCCCTGGGTAATAGTTCCTTCAGCAGTTGGCCAATGACAATTTCACAGGCGCCAATGCCGTAGACATTGGCGCAGTCGAAGTAGTAGAGTCCATGATCGATGGCTGCCTTGAAGATGGGGCGGGCATCATCCAGGCCGAGAGTCCAATCGCCTTGGTGGCCTTTGCCTGGTTCGCCAAAGTTCATCGTTCCCAGGCAAAGCTGAGAGACGCGCAGACCGCTTTTGCTGCCAAGCTGAATGGATTTTAACATGCTTAATTTCCAAGGTTGATTAATTGCTATGGATAGTATCGAATCTTCTTTTTCAATTCGACAGAATTAATGCCGGATCTGGTCGATATATTGTTCTCAGGTATGAATAATTCAGCAGCACCTGAAGACTTAGAATTCGGACAAGAGCTAGCCTGGATGTGACAATAGTTCGTCGACAATGGCTGGCTTTAGCCTACCTATGAGGAAGGGTGCGGACTTTGCAAGTAACTTATGTCATCAAGGCTATCTATTTACACTGCCATTTACTAACGACCTTTCAAAAATAACTGTTGATTAAAGCCAAGGAAATTCTGATGTTTAGATTACGCTTTCTGTCCTGCCTGCCGTTGTACATTACCGTACTGTTTCAATCAGGGGCAAGCGCTGACGTTGTTGACCGTTCACTAGAGGTATCAAAGTTACACAGGATATTTAAACAGCAATGGGAGGTAACGATGCGACAAAGTCCAGTATTCGCCTCCAGGCTGGGTGACAGGCGGTTCAATCAGCAGTGGCGGGACTTGAGTAAAAGTGCCCGCATGGAAAGACATCTCACCAGTCTAATGGCCTTGGATGACATTCATAGCGTTGATCGAGAATTGTTGGAGGGTGTCGAGCGAGTCAACTACGATCTATTCGAGCAGCGAATATTGAATCAACTTGAGGCCCGGCAGTTTCAATCGATATTAATACCCATCAGTCAACGAGGTGGCATTCAGAGCCTGGATGAAACAGGGAATCGCCTGCGTATGACCACGGTTTTAGATTATGATGACTGGCTGGTTCGATTGAGCAAGATTGATATCCTGATGGATCAAACCATTGCCTTGATGAAGGAAGGCATGGAGAAGGGCATTGTACCGCCGAAGATAACGATGCAACGAGTGCCAGCACAAATTGAAAAACAACTGGTTAAAGATCCACAGGAAAGTTTGTTCTACAAGCCGTTTGCCACTATGCCCAAATCATTTTCTAAAGATGACGCAGAGCGGATAAAGCTCAAGGCAGAGCAAGTCATTCGGGATAAGGTCATGCCGGCCTATCAAAAGCTGTACGATTTTTTCACCATGATTTACCTGCCTGCTTGCAGGGACAGCATTGGCGCATCGGACCTTCCTAATGGCAGGGCTTTCTATGAATTCCGGGTTAAATATTATACAACAACGGATTTAACGCCCGACGAGATCCACAAAATTGGGCTAGCTGAAGTGGAGAGGCTGCGCGGCGAAATGGCGGAGGTCATGTCTGAGGTAAAGTTCGACGGTACGCTTAAGGAGTTTTTTCACTTTCTAAGAACGGACTCCAGGTTCTACTATGATTCACCAGAGGAATTATTCGATGCTTATCTCGCCATTGCCAAGAGAATCGATCCCAAATTAATTAGCCTGTTTGGAAAATTACCAAGAATGCCTTACGGGCTCAAACGAATTCCAGAGGCAATCGCACCAGATACAACAACTGCGTATTACTCGAGGCCGGCAGCAGACGGCAGCCGTGCAGGTTACTATTATGTCAACCTCTATAAGCCAGAGACCCGGCCAAAGTATGAAATGGAAGTGCTGACGGTCCATGAATCCGTGCCAGGCCACCATTTGCAAATTGCATTGCAGCAGGAATTGGAACAGCTACCTAACTTTCGCCGCTATGCCGGATTTACTGTTTTTACAGAAGGTTGGGGCTTGTATAGCGAACAACTTGGATACGACCTTGATCTGTACAAAGATCCCTATTCGAAGTTTGGGCAGCTAACCTATGACATGTGGCGCGCAGTACGCCTGGTGGTGGATACTGGCATGCATTACAAGGGGTGGACGAGACAACGCGCCATCGACTACTTTATGGACAATGCCGCACGACAGGAGTTGGATATCGTTAATGAGATCGATCGATATATTTCCTGGCCTGGACAGGCCCTCGCTTACAAGTTGGGGCAACTTAAATTCATGTCCCTTCGGGCGAAAGCGAAAGCAGCACTGGCCGAGAAATTCGATATCCGCGAATTTCACGACACTGTGCTAGGTCAGGGAGCAGTTCCACTGTCGGTACTGGAGGACATAGTTACCCAGTGGATCGAAGCCAAGCAGTCAGACCAGCAGCTAGACAATTTATTGGTGGACTGACTCTGTCTTCGATGCAATCAAGGCGAGGACTTTTTCTTTACCGCGCCGTGCAAGCGCTCCGATATCTTCGCCTATGCAATACAGGGATGGCACCAGAAACAAGGTGACAAACAAGGCGAACAGCACGCCAAATGCCAGTGCCAGTACTGCAGGCTTCAGAAACTGGGCATCCGTAGATCGTTCTGCCATGATTGGCATCAAGCCAACAAATGTAGTGACGGTTGTTAACAGTATAGGCCTGAACCTGGTAACGCCTGCCTCAACAACGGCTTCCATTGCGCTTGAACCTTTCTCCCGCAGTCGGCCGATATAGTCAACCAGAACAAGGTTGTCGTTAATCACGACGCCTGCTGCTGCGCCAATGCCAAAGTAAGAAAAGAGTGCCATGGATACGCCGAAGATTAGATGCCCGTAGATCGCGCCCATAAATCCAAAGGGTACTGCGGTCATGACCAATAGTGGTAACCAATAAGAGCGGAATGCAATCGCGATCAATGCGTACATCACAAAAAATGCGATGGCATAGAGAGAGAATATTTCATCGAAGAAGATGTCTTCACCCTGAACGCCAGCGCCTACTTTCAGCTTAGGGTAACGTTCCTGCAATAGGGGTAGAAAGGTCTCATCCATATTGGTTCGAATGTCACTCATAAGTTCGCCAACGACTCCGGCTGTGACACGCACCATACGTTCGCCATCACGGCGCTGAATAATTTGTACGCCGGATGCAACCTCGATATCAACAACCGAGAGCAGCGGAATCTCACGACCGTCATCGGTTCTCACCATAAAGTGGTTCAAACTTTCCAGGCTGTAGCGGAGCGCCCTGGGGTATCTCACCATTACTTTAACGTCGCCGTTCTCCCGTGGCAGGCGCTGCACTTCTTCGCCGAAATAGGCCTGCCTGACCTGTTGTGATACCTGGGCAAGGCTGAGCCCTAACTTCTCTGCGCCGGGTAGTAATTGCATATGGAGCTCGTCGGATTCACCTCGCAAGTTATCCCGCACAAAGAAAGTGCCATCATATTCCTGAAGTTGAGCCTTGGTATCGTTGCTGGCGGCCTGTAAAATTTTGAGGTCTCTATGCCGCAGGATATAACTGACGCGAGGCGAAGAATTGTTCATCGTATAATTAACTCCGATCTCATCTGCGTCGGGGATATCGCCAACCAGTTCCCGCAGCCGCAATGCTGCTTCCTTGGCTGACATGTCCCGGACTTCGGGAGGCGAGAGTTTAATGATGGCAATAACGCTATCCCGGCGGGATCGTGTGTACCAACCTTCTATAATCTGCCCGGTACCGCCTTCGGTCGCGGCGCGTTCTTTTACTTCATCGATTAGCTTTAGCTCTGCTGCCTGAAGTTGTTCCAATATCGCTGTTGCGCGAGAGTATGGCGTGCCGGTAGGAAGTACCACGTTCACATAAATAAGCTCATCCTCAACCTCTGGCATAAAGGCAAACTTGACCCAGCCGCTGGAGAAAATGCCAACGCTGATGACAAAGCCAGTGATAAATATGCTGGTTGTCAGATAGCGATGTGAAACTGCCATGCTCACCGCTGCTCTGTAATTCGTTCGTGCAAAGTTGACAATGCTCTGTTCTATTCGCTTCTGCCAGGATGCCAGCCGCCCCATTTTTTCCCGCGGCTTCAGATTGGCAAGGTGAGATGGCAGTATTAGAAAAGCTTCCAGCAGTGAGATGACAAGTGCGACGGTGATGACTATTGATAGCTGTCTGGTTGCCTGGGCATCTTCACCGGTCAGGAAAAACCATGGGGCGAAGGCGACGATGGTTGTCAGCACGGCGAAGATAACTGGTTTCGAAACCGCCAGAGCACCGGCAATGGCAGATTCAGGTCCGCCGCCGCCCGGGAAGTGGCTATGCTGATGAATGCTCTCGCCGACAACAATGGCATCATCTACGACAATGCCCAGCACCAACAGGAATGCAAAGGTTGACAGTATGTTCAGGGATACATCATTGACTGGCAACAGAGAAAATGTGCCCAGGAATGCAACGCCGATGCCAGCGGTTACCCAAAGGGCTACCTTGGGTCTAAGGGATAGTATAAGCACCAGGAATACCAGGGTCAGCCCCAGATATGCGGAAGAGCTGATGGTATCCATGCGGCTGTTGTAAGTATCAGCAGAGTCAAACCATAGAGAAATGTTTACGCCCTCAGGCAGCGACTTCTTCCTCTCTTCGACCCATGCCAGCACCGACTTGCTGGTCTTAACAATCTGCATATTGTCGGTAGACATGATTTGCAGCAATACGGCAGGCTCGCCATTCATAGTGGCAAGGATTTCGTTGTCCTCAAAGCCATCAATCACCTTGGCCACGTCACCAACTCTGATAATGCCGCCGTTGACGGATTGCCGGATCACGATATTGTTGAAATCCTGGACACTGTCTGCCATGTTTCGGGCCCGGAGCAGTACATCGCCAGTTTCCGTGCGGATACTTCCAGATGAAACATTGATGGAACTACCGCGTATGGCCTCTGCAACTTCGGCGAAGCTCAGGGAATATCTGCGCAGAGCATCTTCAGATAGCTCGATGGTTACTTCTTCTCTTCTGGTACCAAATAATTCGACGATGGAGACCCAGGGCAGACCGGCAACTTCGTCTCGCAAATCTTCTGCGAGGCGGTTGAGTTCACGTTCTTCAAGAAATCCATGGACGGCAATACGCAGAATCTCGTTTCGATATTCGATCTGACGGATGCGGGGGTTCTCGATATCTCGTGGCATTGCGTTCACTGAATCAACCACGCCTTTTACATCGTTGACAAATTTGTCAATGTCTTCACCAGCGAATGTATAGACCTCGATTTGGCCGAATCCCTCTGCGGAGGTTGAATAGATATGGAATATATTGTCCAGGCTCTTCAGCGATTCCTCTATTCGAGTAACGATCTGCTCTTCAACTTCCTGAGGGGCGGCGCCAGGCCAGGCAATCTCGATTCGAACGCCATTGGTTTTAAAGGTCGGAAAGACCTCCCTTTCCATGGATACAAATCCAAGCATTCCTGCCAGCAGGATACCCACGAGCAGGAGATTGGCGGCGACCGGGTTTCTAACCCACCATGTAATCACGCGTTCCATTGCACTAGCCTCCTATTGAGTCTTTTGCGGGAAAATTTGAGATAGCCGTCTCTTTGTAATTCTGTTGCAGCGCCTCCAGGGCCATTCCTTGTATGGGGTTGCGAATTGAGGAAATGATGACTCTCTCGTCTGGAAGCAGACCACTTGCGATGATGGCTTCACTGGCAGTGCTATGCGTAACTTCTACCGTTCGGACTTCCAGGCGACCCTGGTCATTTACGACAAATACCTGGTTGCCTGCCCGCAATGCATCTCTGGGAATGACATAGGCATTGTGAATCTCGCGGCCCCGTATCTTCGCTTTGACATAGAGACCAACCGCCAGAGGCATACCATGATTCGAGGTATTGTTATCATAAGGTGAGTGGACCTCAACAATGCCGTAGAGCATTCGGGTCTCGCGCTCTATAGATGCGTCCAACCTGGTCAGGCTGCCATGCCATAACTGGTTCTTGCCAGCGACGAGTGCGCTTATATCGACGGGCAGTCCTTCTCCTTGCGCCGCAATAAATCCAATAGGTAAATCCAGGGAGGCAAGGTGTGAATCACTGAGTGCCAGGCGGATCTCAACGACATCGGTTGCAAATGCGCGGCCGAGTCGGGTTCCCGGAGTAATGTACTGACCAATGTCGACGGACGTATCGATAATTCTGCCTTCAAATGGCAGGCTGAGATTGGTACGGGCAAGATTGACCTGTGCCTGGGCTAGATCTGCCTCAGCCGCCTTGAGCGAGGCCGCTGCTTGGGCAACCTGTGGTTTCTTCAGGGCAAGATCCGAAGCATTGTTCGCATTTTGCAATTGCTTACGGGCAACATTAGCGGTTGCCAACGCCGTCTGCAAACCAACCTCCATAGTGGCAACAGCGGCTTCAGCCTGATGCAGGGAAAAGCGGTAGTCGGTATCTTCAATGGTAATCAGAGTTACATTTGGTAGTACAAGCCCGCCTTCGGTGAATTCCTGTGAAACAGATACGACTCGGCCAGCGATTTGAGCAACGATGACCATTTCTGTCCGCGCGCGTACTTCACCACTGGTCTTAACATTCAGGGCGATAGTTGACTGCAGCACAGGCTCTACAAATACACTAAGTGGACGCGGTTTTTCTTCCTTTTTCTCAGGCTCAGGCTTTGCCCAGTCCAGCAGGAAAAAGACACCGCCACCAATGAGAAGCACCGTGACTGGCGCGAGTATAGAAATCAGTTTGTTCAAGATTCTACCTATTTTGTGGGGAGCAAGGATGCAGAGAAAATGTGGGTCTGGATAATTGGACGTTGGGAACGCTAATTTAATTGGTATTTCGACATAAATCTTGTGTGTTCATCGTGAATTAGCTTCAGCTCGACGCACAAAGCGAACTTTTTGCTGCAAAATGACTTTTTTTCTAAGCGAGCTACGCGGATATAGGGAAATGTTATATCGTCAGGGCAGCCATTTTGAGTTAGGTGAGGAGGATAACAATGAAACATTTTGAATTCTGGCACCCTCGTCTATTCGAGATTCCCTACTATATCTACCTGCTGATTTCGGCGAGTGTGCGCGGCTTGTCTATCAAGTCATTGGCTAAAGCCAATTTTGCGCTGGATCATGGGGAAATTGGCATCGGCTCCAAACTTCAGACTCAGCTGGCATTTGACCAGAAACATTTCCTCCCTACTGAACGCCTGGCAGCCGAAACCACTGATGAAGAAAAAGTCAGGCAAATTATGGCGTTTGCTGAGCGGCATAACTATCCCCTGATACTGAAGTCGGATATCGGCAGCGTTGGCAAGGGGATTGTCAAAGTCCGAAGCAAAGAAGACATCGGCCCTCGCGTGAGGCAGCTCAGCGGTCCCTATCTGATTCAAAAGTTTACCGACTGGAACGAGGAATACGGTGTGTTCTATGTACGGCATCATGGCAGGGCGCGCATAACCGGCATAAACAAGAAACACTTTCCTACAGTGGTCGGAGATGGCCGCAAGAGCATCCAGGATCTCGCTGAGCAACATCCCCGCTATTCGATGCACTGGGCGACCTTCTTGCAGTATCTTGATGTTCACCGTATTCCTTCATCAGGTGAAATTGTGCAGCTATCGTTTATTGGTTCTCATACCATGGGCTGTAAATTTACAAATGATAGTCACTTACTTAATGCTCGCCTTCAGGCGGCGGTATGTTCGATATTTGAGTATCAGCGAGGGTTTAATTTTGGACGCCTTGATATTAAGGCATGCAGCGAGTCGGAATTTTTAGCCGGAAGGTTCGTTGTCATTGAGGTGAATGGTGTGGCGTCTCTACCCACTCATATGTTTGACCCGGATAATAGCCTGGCGCAAGCTTATGGTATTTTTCTACGTCACGGCCAACATTTAATTGAAGCGGCAAGTGAGAACAGGTATCAGGCAATGTATCTGGATTCATACTCATCCATTATCCGCCGGGTGAGAGAAAGTGCGCGGCTACTTAACCTTAGCCATCAGCATCTGATGAAGTCTTCGGGACGATGAATGTAGCCCTGATCTGGCATAAGTTTCTTGCGAGTCGGTATGTTCGGTCGTTACAGATTTAATACAGATATGTTTCTTTCGATGGTTGCCAGTAACTCAGCTGTCAGCTTATTAATCGATTGCCGGGAGAATATTTTATCGCTGAAGGTCAGCCGAAATGTTAGCTGTCCTTCAATCACTCCAGCCTCGAAGTAGAGTTGATAACAAAGATGATTTGAACCGTCCACGGATTCAATTCCCGGTAGCTCCGCCCTTGGGATGAACGCAGCGGACTCGGGGATATAAGTATCCAGCTGCCCAACATAGTTGAAGAAGATTTCCGGTGAGAGGTGTCGGGCCATCTCTGGATGTTTGTCGGAATAGCGGAGCAAATTGTATTCCATATTATTGGGCGGTACTTGTGATATCTGTTTCTGCACGTTTGTCAGGAAATCAATTTCGTTGCCATTGTCAGAATCAGCCATGCTCAGATAAATGGGGAAGACGGTATTGATCCAGCCAACAGTTCTTGTCAGGTTTATAGTTTCGATATTTAGAGGCCTGCCGTGTCCGCAAATGCTTACAGTCATCGCCTTACTTGATGTCCAATCTGAAATTGCCTTGAACAGGCTGGCCAGAAGGAAATCCTGAATTGGTATAGCTGCTATCTTTGGAAGGCGGGTGAGTAATTGTTGAGTGCTTTCCGGGTCTAGTTTGAAGATCTCCAGAACTGCATTTGATTCAAGCTTCCTTTGGTAATGTCTTCCTGGAGTGCAGCCAGGCTCGTCGATGACAGGCAGTCGCGGTATCGCATGATTCGGGAATGAGCCCCAGTAAGCCAGAGTCTCTGAAAAATCATGAGTTTGCAGGCTATCATTCAGATAGTTCGCCCAGTCTTTAACTGAGTCCGTTTTAGCAGGGAGAATAAGAGCAATGCCGGCCCTGTATGCCTCGTAAGCGCGCAGCAAATCTTCGAAGATAATCCTCGAAGACACCATGTCGAGCAGCAGGTGGTGTAGCAGAATCGTCAGCTGTCCCTGGATGGGCCCGGTTCTGAAATGAATAAGCTGCATCAAAGGCGCGTCCAATAATTTAATCTTCCGGTGATGCAGATTCGTAAGCTTAACCATCGCTGCAACTTGCTCAGCGCCGGGTTTATCCAGTAGGTCGTACTGGGTGAATATATTGCTGGCACTTAGCCCAGATTGAAGCTCCTGGCGCCATCTTCCGTCTAATTGTTGCACAAAGCTGACACGTAAATTGTCGTGATGATGGATTACCGCATCCAGGCTTTTAATCAGGGCATTGCAGTCAAGCTTATGTTTTATGTCAAAGATAAATGTTCTATTCCAGTGATCTTTGTTGACGAAGTCGTCAGCAAAGAATTTTGCCTGGCGAGGCAGCAAAGGATAGTTGCCTGCAATTTCGCTTTGATCACAGCGGGATGCGGCTCCAATTCTGGCGACGGTTGCCAGCTCTGCAATACTCCTTAGTTCAAAGATGTCGCCTATATCAAATAATATCTGCTGCTGCTCGGCGAGACTGACGAATTGAATTGCCATCAAGCTATCACCGCCCAGTTCAAAAAAGCTGGTATTCACATCGAGATTTGATGCTGTGATTCCAAGTACAGTCCCCCAAATGTGGGAGAGGCTCTTCTCCATGTTAGTTCGGGCAGGCTGAAAATGCTCACCTCTGGCCAACATACTCTCCGGGCGAGGAAGATTAGTGCGATCCAGCTTTCCTGCCAGTGAACGTGGTATCTGGTCAAGAATAATGAACATGGAGGGCATCATATAGCCAGGCAATGTTGCGCAAATCTGTCGGCGAGCGGTGTCGATGAGTTCCTCATTAGAAGGAATATCAGAAGGAATATCTGATCTTTGTTTATCTGCAATTGTTATGGCATTTTCCCTTGCGATATAGGCAACAAGCTGTGTGTGAGCATCATCTCTTTGCCGGTCGATGACAGCGGCATCGCCTACGCCGTGGCTCTTGAGGATGCAATTTTCGATCTCGCCCAGTTCGACGCGGAAGCCCCGGATCTTGACTTGCCTGTCTTTTCTGCCAATGAAGTCAATATTGCCATCGAAGTCGAATCTGGCGAGATCGCCAGTGCGATACATTATTGCCGAGCTGCCTGTGACAAATGGATCGTTAACGAAGCATTGCTCAGAAAGTTCGGTATTGCCGAGATAACCATCGGCAATGCCTCGGCCGCCAATGTACATCTCCCCAACAACACCGGTGGGTTGAATATTTCCATCCTCATCGAGTATGTAAATTGTCGTATCACCGAGGGGCTTTCCGATGGTGATATCGTTATCCCTCTGACACTGCGTGAAGGTGGCGTAGATGGCGGCTTCTGTGGGGCCATAAAAATTGAACAGGCGGGCGTCTAAGCAGGAATAGAATTTCGTTACTACGGACCGGGGCAATACTTCACCGGCAGCTAATATCTGCTTCATATACTTTAGCTGGGCGGATTTGTCGGCATCCAGAAGCATATTTAACAGTGCAGGTACCATGCATCCGGTAGTGATCCGGTGTTGCGCAATCAAGCGGAGCAGATAGGCTGGGTCGCGACTCTTGCCCTGATCCGCAATGATGAGGCTCGCGCCGCTGATCAAAGGCCAGAATATTTCCGCCACAGAGACGTCGAAGCTGAAGTCGGTATTCTGTAACATTCTGTCTTGCTGCGACAAATTAAAGTACTTTCGCAGCCATTTGAGTCGAGGGGTGACATTGTTGTGTCGAAGCACTACGCCCTTTGGTTTGCCGGTGGACCCGGATGTATAGATAACATAGGCGCGGCTATTGGGGCGGATATCTATTTCCGGATTGTCAATCGGCTGTCCTTTGTGCTGAGCGCCTGCGCAAGTGTGTAATTGATCTGACAGGAGATGAAATATGTCGCAGCCTGCAAACTCTCGTTGCTCGGAGGATCGGATCAAGACCGTGGCCTTGCTCTCTTCAAGTATAAATTTTGTGCGTGCTATTGGATAATTTGTTGGGACAGGAATGTAGAAACAACCCGCTTTCAGAATCGCAATCAGGGATGTAATCAAGTCGATACCGCGCTCCAAAGATACAGCAATAGCGACAGGGCGCCCCTTCGTTTGCTGTAGCAGGACGTTTGTTAAGCGGTTGGCCTTGTCATTTAGTTGGCGATAAGTGATTGTTGTATTGTGAGCCGGATCATTATTCATCGTGATGGCAATTGCATCAGGTGTTCTCTCCACCTGCGCCTGGAAGAGGGAGGTAATGGAATCCGTATCTTCAGAATTTGTAGATTTATCTTCAATGGCAGTGTCAGCAGATCTACAGAATTGACTGATTAATTGCCGTTCGTGGTGCTGATCCAACAGCGTGAACTGGCTGATTGGCCTATCCGGATAATCCAGTGCCTGATGAATGATCTGCTCGATATGTTCCATCGCCTGATTGATAAAGCGCCGATCAAACAATGCTTGCCGATATTCAAACCATAGACCTATGCGGCCATCTATCAGCTCATAGGAAAGTGAAAAGTCGTCATTTACCTCGTAATACTCCGATTCCAGGGGCTCGCTGTTGATACCGTCTAGTTGCAGATCAAACAAGCGCGAAACCGTTTGTGCCATGGACAAGTTAAAAACCCTGCCGTCAAAATCCTGTACGGTTTCCCGGATGCTGGATACTATATCCAGGGCTGGGTAGCTCTGGTATTTCTTGTCTTCCTTTCGAGTCTCATGAACACGCGACAACAGTTCTCCATAGCTTGGGTCGCCGCGCATGTTTATACGCATGGGCACGATGTTGACAAAAAAAGCAAAGAAGTTCTTGTAAGCTCTGGGCCGGATATTAACAGGGTAGCCGATTAGTACATCCGACAAGCCATAATATCGCTGGACGAAAATGCTGAAGACACAAACAAAAACATTGAACAGTGTCGTTCGATTGCCTTTGCTATGGGCCTTCAGCCGTTTGGATAGTTCGGTAGACAGGTCGAAGTAAACTCTCTCGCCTCGTTTGTCATTGGCGTTTAGTTGTTGCTTGCCATAACTATAGTCAAAGTAGTGATTGGCGCCCTTCAGCCTTTCCTGCCAGTGTGCTTTGCTCTGCTGTTCAAAGTCCGGGTCAAGTTTGTGGAGACCCTCATCATAGTAGTTATCCCAGGTTTTTCTGGAACCCCCATAGCTTTCAATCAGACCTTGCTCACCTTTGTTATAAGCGATAGACAGGGATTCCAAAAAGAGAATTGCGGCGCGTCCGTCTGAAATAATATGCGGCACCATGCCGATAAAGTAATGAACGTCAGGTGCTGTCTTGATAAGTAAGCCGCGCACGATGGGGAATGTTTTGAGATCTATAGGAGTATTGAGCTGCTCGGACATCAAATCCCTGGCTCGTCTGGCTTTCTCGTCGCTCTCGGGCATG
Source organism: Pseudomonadales bacterium (assembly GCA_046582185.1). Classification (GTDB taxonomy): domain Bacteria; phylum Pseudomonadota; class Gammaproteobacteria; order Pseudomonadales; family Azotimanducaceae. Next base: position 87,362 of record JAYGEX010000042.1, read on the forward strand.
TTGCCATTGGAGATGTCGATGAATCCAGGTATATAGCGGCCGTTTAGCTCTGTGCGTTGAAATGGAACGCCGTCCTTTTCAACGAAATGTATCTTCAGGGAATCAAAGAAATCGACAATAATCTGCGACGACTTGCGGAATCGCATGGCATCCAGTTCGCCCGTTAATTTTAGTTTTACGCAAGTATTATAGGATGTATTGTTTGGATGCAGGCGATGCTCGATCCATAGGGCTTGCTGCTGTTTGGTTAGAGGATGATCGAGGGTGGTGCTGCCATCGGCGTCCGGGGGAATGTTCTCTGTTTTCATTATGCCAGACGTCTCGCTTGTTCTGGACTGAAAACCGAGGTCAACACTGCTACCACGTTGGTCTGACAATCCCTTCCCGGGGATTGATTTGACCGTCTGAGCTTGTTCAAGTTTTGCTACTTCCTTCAAGATTTTCAGCTTTAGGGACAGGCACTAACTTGAGAAGAGAAATTACATAGACGGATGTAAATGCGATGCCAATGGTAAAGCCGGGCAATATCGTAAGCAGGATTGCAGGCGTGCCAAAGATCCAGTTAATGGAATACGCGGTGATGAAGGTGAAGCTATTTGTGATGACTATTGTTGCCATAACTGGTCTCGGGACGGTCTGTAAGGCCTGCCACAAAAATTCCATTATTAACGTTGTGCACAATGTTAAGACAAAGCTGTAACTGCCCTGGACTAATGCTGCCTTCATGCCCGCCTGGGTACCATACTCTGAATTGACGAAAAATGCCCAGCCGCCGTAGACAATTAGGCCGGCTATTCCTGAAGCAATACTCCTGAACGTTGTTGACTGTAATAGAAGCTTCACATTAATAGACCTTCGGACCGTAGATAGTATTCCCTAAATGTTTATACGCACAAAAATGTGTATTGAAAGGTTTCCCCAGCCTTAGGAAAATTGTCGCTTTCATTAGATCCTCATTATGATGGCATGGCCTCATTGTAGGAACGTGTTCTGTGAGATTAGTATTCTACAGGCTAGTATGGACTGAGCTGTGAGCAATTTGTTACATGCATAAGAGAATGATGGTTAGTTTAAAATCAATCGCCAAGCTGGTCTGCATCCTGTCAATGAGTGGCTGCGCCCCCTATGAAGCGCCGAATGAAGATGATCTCGAACATGAGTTGCTCTTCAGTGCCTGGAACATAGAAGGTCGCTCCATTCATGTGGTGGAGAGCGGCGACCGGAACAAACAGATGGTATTGTTCATTCATGGCACTCCTGGCTCCTGGGAGGGGTATGGTGAGTATCTGCAAATGTCGGCCTTAAGTTCTCGTGCCCACCTTGTTGCCATAGACAGGCCGGGCTTTGGAAAGTTTAGCGAAGGTGATTGGCTGCCACCTTTGCAGGAACAGGCGTCTATATTGATTAAGCTCAGGGAGCTCAATCGATCAGCACTGCCTGTGATAGTTGTGGGTCATTCCCTCGGAGGAACGATTGCCTATCGCATGGCGGTTGATTTTCCCGATGAGATTGCCGGCATTGTCGTGGTGTCGGCGCCGCTTGATCCTGAGCTTAGCTATAGGAGGTGGTACAACGTGCTGGCGAGCTTCAGCCTTATAAACTGGGCCCTGCCGGATGCGCTGAATAAGGCGAACAGGGAGATGAATCCATTACAGGGTGATCTCGTTGCGATGGCGCCTCGCTTGCCTGAAATCCGGACCAGGGTGACCGTAATCCAGGGTACTGAGGATAAGCTTGTTAAGTTTGAAAATCTGGATTTTGCAGAGCGCAGCCTTCAACAGGCTCGATTCAAATCAATACCTGTTGCAGGTCGCGGCCACTTTATCTTGTGGGAGCAGCCGCAACTAGTTGCTGCAGAGATACTTGCTTTCCTCAATGAAAGCCAATGATGGCTACAATTAATGGCTTTCTATTAACAACACTCCAATAACAGCTCTCTACTGACTGCATTGAGGCGCGTAACCTTTGCTGGTGGCATATGTTTCCACATCCCGCCAGACACGCATTAAGTTTTCGCCGAGGACCTTGCGGATATCTTCATCTGAATATGCTCTGGCGCGTAAGCCCAGCACCAGATTGGGATAGCTGGCAACATCCTTGAGATCAGTTGGCAAGGTATTGCCTACGCCATCATAGTCTGAGCCAATGCCCACGTGATCAATACCAGCCAGTTGTACTACGCGATCTATGTGGTCCAATATGTTTGACAAACCGGCGAAGGGATATGGATGTTCATCGTCCCAATTTGTTCGGTATTCCTTAAGTTCTTCAGCGTCGTCTGCAAGAGCATTGTCTGCTTGATAGACTTTGTAAGCGGCTCTTCCATCAATTGACCACTGCCTTGCCTCTGCTGTTACAAAGCCGCTGCCGAAGTTGATCTGAATGACGCCATCGTTCTTGCCCAGAGCCTCTACCATATCGTCGGTCATGTTTCGTTCAAAGCCAGGGACAAAATGGCGAAGTGATGAGTGAGAGGCAATGACCGGTACCTTTGACAGTTCCAGAACCTGCCATGCAGCGGCATCAGAGACATGAGATATATCTACCATGATTCCCTGATCATTCATCACCGGTATGAGCTCTTTCCCGAACTTGGATAGTCCGCCCCAACGTTCATTGGTATCGTAAGAGGAATCAGAAATGTGATTGGACTTTGAATGGGCGAGGGTAATGTATCGAATACCTCTCTTTCTGAAATGGGCAACGTTCTCCATCTCACCTTCAATCGGCCCGCCATTTTCCATCCCCATTGGAAAGGACACCATGCCGGCCTTTTTCTGTGCGTAAATATCAGCGACGCAAGTTGCAATGGCGAGGCGCTCAGGAGTCTTGGCAACGATGCCATGAACGATGTCGATAAGCGCGTCGGCTCGCTCTTTTGCCTTGCCTTCCTCTTCAAGTGAAGCAGGGACATAAATGGACATAAACGCAGCATTCAGGCCACCTTCAATAGCACGCGTTAAGTCAAAGTCACCACCGACAGTGGAATGGGTAACATCTGTTTCGGGATTACGGAATAGCCGATGAGGTACATCGATGTGGGTATCAACAATCAAGGCGTCCAATGCCAGGTCGCGAGACTCAGTCGCAAGAATTTCGGTGGCAGTGAGCAATAGTATAGGTAAAGCTAAAAAGCGTCGCATTGAATGGGCCTGAATGTTGTGGAGGCGTAACTTTACAGTTTCGGCAGGGAAAGCAAAACCTTGTAGTTAGACCTGACGGTTAAAACGATTAGGATTGAACGTGCGGACTACACGAGAATTATATGTCACATCAAGGTTAGATTATGCTGTAGTTTTTCATTCTGGAATCACGAAACGGAGCCATGGTCATTGTCTAACATGCGGCCCACGCAAGATTTTTTTACTAGTCCGTGGCTAACTCTTTGCCTCATGCGCAATTTCCTCAACAGCAGCAACCAGATCGTCCGCTTGACGGGTATTCACCATGATATGCATGGATGCCCGGTTTGCATCCCAGTCGATCTCTTTGTGGGTAACATTTCGAATGTAAATACCATGTCGTTCCCAGAGCACCTTCTGCACCTGTTTTGTTTCTACTTTCTTCAGGCGAAATGATACCAGCCCGGCGCAGAGTCGTGGGTCGTCTGATGAATAGATAGTTGTCCCTGGAATTTCCTCGATTCCTTTGCGTACTCGTTCGGCCAGATATCTGTCCCGGGCTTCAATGGCAGCCTGGCCAATGTTGTTGTGAAAATCCAGAGCTGCATTGATCGTTACCCCCAGGGAGTAGTTGGTGGAACCGTGCATTTCATATTTTTCTGCAGTTAATGAACGCTCAATATAAGCATCGCTATAGGGTTTGCCATAAAGGTTCCTGCCATTAACCGGACCGGAATAGAAACTTGGCCAGATGCGAGCCTGAACATCTTCCCGCACATAGAAAAAACCGGTGAGCTGACCTGCCAGGAGCCACTTGTGACCTGCGCCTGCATACATATCGCAGCCAATATCCGCGATATCCAGATCCATCATGCCTGGCGGATGTGCCCCATCGATAAGCGTTAGTATTCCCTTTGACCTTGCCAATTCACATATTTCCTTTACCGGGAGAACGCAGCCATCGGTGTAGTTGATATGGCACAGGCTGATAAGGCGAGTGCGGGGTGTAATGGCTTGCTCGAATGCATCGATAATAACATCCGGACTTTTGGGCGGATGAAACTTGGGCGCTGAGAGATCAACAACAACCGGTATGGTTCCCTGGCGAGCACTCCTGAGATTGATTGGTTGGCCGCCGCTGGAATGATCGTGATTGGTGTAGATAATCTCATCGCCCGGGTTTAGATCTGGTCCAAAGGTGCCGACCACCATTCCCTCAGTTGTATTGTTGGTCAAGGCGATTTCGTTACTCTTACAACCTACAAATCGTGCGAGCTTTTCGCGCACACTTGCCTTGAATTCAAGGTTGTATACATGTGATGCATAACTGAGCCTGTCCGCATTGGCCTGTTCGATGGATTGGATTTGAGCTTCGTAGACCGAACGCGGCGATGGCCCTCGAGTGCCTGAATTCATATAAGAAACGCCGGGTCGAATAAGGAATTGGCTGGCGATATGATTCCAGTAGGAATCGTTATCTGGTGCCGCTGGTTTTAGTGGATGTACAGGCGTTTGCTTGGCGAAACTTTTGCCTGGCAGGAGGCTGGTGGCCATGGATCCGGCGACGAGGCTACCAATGAAGCCGCGCCTGGATAGCAGGCTGATATCTTCAACCTGTTGATCGAGTCCGGATAATGAAATTGGATCTCTCATCCTGCGCTCCTTGAGAATCTCATTTTGAGTTCATGGTATTGTATTCGTGAGGCTTGTGTCCAAGTTAATAGATCGAATCCCGGGAAGTTTTAGACCTTGAAATATAGAGCATTGTCGTTGTTCGCAATAAAAACCTTGTTTTTGAGTTTACTGTTGTTAAAGGTCTTTGCAGCAGAACTTGTTAAGCGGCCAGTCGCCCAGGCGCAATTCCTGACAGTAGCACCCCAGCTGGATGGCAAAGTATTGAATGATCCTGCCTGGCAGGGTGTGCCTAAAATGAGTAACTTCTGGCAGGTTCGGCCTATAGAAGGCTCTCCCGCAACCCAAAGAACTGAAGTATTAATCGGATTTACCGAGGACACACTCTATATAGCCGCCATCTGTTATGACGAGAATCCAGACGGAATCATCGTCACGGATAGTCGTCGGGATGCCAATCTGAATGATACTGACAGCTTCCAGATAGTTATTGATGGTTTCAAGGACGAGCAAAATGGATTTGTATTTGGAACCAATCCAGCAGGAATTGAATACGACGGTCAGGTGACCAAGGGTGGCACTGGTGCATTCGGCTCCGGTGGCGGCGGGTTCAACCTGAATTGGGATACTAACTGGAAGGTAAAGACCGAGATCTCCGAGATAGGCTGGAGCCTGGAGATGGCCATCCCTTTCAAGTCACTTCGGTATGGTTCGGACAAGATTCAAACCTGGGGTATTAATATCCAGCGCAATATCGGGCGCAATAATGAGATTGTCTATTGGGCGCCCCTTGGTCGGCAGTACAACATTTACAGAATATCGGATGCGGGTACTATTGAAGGCATTCACGTTCCCACGCAACGTAATCTGAAAGTCACTCCCTATGGGCTCGCGAAAGAGGGCAAGGGCGGCGTCAAGGGCGATACCTCTGATACCGAGGCTGGCTTTGATATCAAGTACTCCATCACGCCAAGCCTGACCCTGGATGTTACCTACAACACCGACTTTGCTCAGGTTGAAGTAGATGAACTTCAGGTTAATCTCGATAGATTCAGTCTGTTCCTGCCGGAGCTGCGGCCCTTCTTTTTAGAGAATGCAGGCCAGTTTACTATCGGTGTGCCACAGTCTGTTGAGTTGTTCTTCAGCCGCAGAATTGGCATCGGGGCAGGTGGTGTGCCCATACCTATTGTTGGCGGTGTGCGTGTTTCTGGAAAGATAGGATCCCGCACAAACGTCGGCTTTCTACAAATGCGATCCGAAAAAGTCGACGGCGTTGCACCTGAAAACGACTTTACTGTAGCGCGAGTGAGTCAGGAGTTTAAGAATCGTTCGTCCCTCGGGGCGATAATAGTAAACCGTGCGGGCGACGGTAGTATCAATGGCGATAAAGATGATGACTATAACCGGACTTATGGCATCGACGGCCGCCTTGGCCTTGGGCAATATGGAATGTTGTCGGGCTTTGTGGCAAAGACCAAGACGCCGGGCCTGAATGGAAAGGATCATGCCTTTAGAATGCGGGGTGATTACAATTCTGATGCCTGGACTTCGCGCATCCACTACACGGAAGTTGGCGAGGACTTTAATCCTGAGGTTGGCTTTCTTTCCAGAAGAGACTACCGGGCTCTCGAAGTCTTTACCATGCGCCGTTTCCGGCCACAGAATTGGGCCGGAATTTACGAGCTAAGACCCCATGTCGCCTATCGTACCTTCCGAAATTTTGACGGTTATCATGTGACCAGCTTTGTGCATGCGGATAACCACTGGGAATGGAAGAGTGGCTTCGAAATTCACACGGGTGTGAACTTCTTTCATGAAGGTGTGCAAACGCCATTTGATATTGTCGATGGCATTACGGTAGACGCTGGAGAATATGACGACCACGAGCTGGCGCTGGTCTTAATCACAGATCAGAGCGCTCCCCTTAGCTTTAGATTGAGTGCGAGGAAGGGCGGGCTGTTTGGTGGAGATCGTCTTGGCTTTGAGCCTACTATTCGCTATCGAATTGGAGATGCCTTCACTTCAGAGCTGGCATGGAATCACAATGATATCGATTTGGGTCCTGGACGAGAATTTAAGGTAGACGTTGCGCGATTGCGATTGTCATATTCGTTTACGCCAAAGATTTCAATTCAGGCGCTGGTCCAATACGATAAGCGTTCGGAACTACTGGCCACCAATTTACGGTTCTCCTGGCTCATTACAGCAGATACAGGCTTATATGTGGTCTACAACGAGGTTGACGATGATAGCTTTGGTGCTCCCCGAAAACCCAGGAAGGAGTTCATTGTCAAATATAGCTATCTGTTTGATTTACTTTGATTGCTGCCCGGTTGATGGCTTAGAGAACATGAACACTCCCACGTTCCTTATGGAGAATGTTCACGGCTTAACATGCTGACTACTCGAATATTTTTGTGTCAGATCAAGGCTGGTTTATTGCACTAAGTGCGAACTGTTTACAATTGCTTTCAATAATCTGGTTCATCGCGAAATCACCCGTAGAAGACGTTTCTTCACCTCTTGCATTTTGTAGTTCATGGTGTCTGTCACTTAACCAGAGGTCAAGGTTGCCCAGATCTGACGCATCAACCTTGCCTTTCATAAGCTGAAATTGCCTTTGTAGATTTGCAGCCATCAGGTCGTCAAGGGTATCCAGGAGATTAGATGTTTTCTTTGAATCAAGTTTAATATGCGAGATGTCGCACAAGAGGTAGCTTGTTACCGAATGGTTGGATGCGCGCAAGTCGGATTACGATTGTATCGCCAAGTCCAGAAAAGTACTTGATTCACTATCGCTGAAATTCATCTTTGAGTTAATCGTTTGCACTGCCTGTGCTCGATCTCCGGATGCGACTGTGCTGCCCAGTTCCGTGATGAGGCTCAGGTAGGCTTGTTGGTTTACGCCACTCAAACTAGCGCGCCTTTCGTTTGAGTAAATCTTGCCCTGATATTCAATTTCATATTGTGGAATGTCCAGCGCTTCAACATTCTTTACTGCAATACATACTGCTACCAGTGGCGCCCATTTGAGTAATTTCCATATGTTCATGTCCATCTCCATTTGTTGCCAGGTCTCCGAGAGAGAGTTATTCACCACTCGAAGTTGCAGGATCAAAGGTAATGGAAAATGATTCGAGACAATTTGAATTCCGTCACAAAAATCTGAAAGCAAGATGCCGCCCGTCAGAAAAAGCCGCCAGGCGGTGGTATCTTTGGCTGAACGGGACTATTGAGTTATCAGTGCCCCAGTGGATTGATCTTTGAAGCCAGGCCGCCAAGGGCTCGAACCAGCCATCTGGGTTGATGCTTGGCCCAGCTTACCGCTGCCTGGTTTGCGATACCGGGGATACGGATGACTTCTCTAGCCATGAGTGCATCGAAGCCTTCCTTTGCAACTTCTTCCGGTGATGACATAAAGATTGGGGGGATATTCTGGGCCTGGAGGTCTTCCACCATATCGGTTTTAGTCAGGCCCGGGCAAAGCGCCGTAACTGATACGCCGGTACCTTTTAATTCTTCTGACAATGATTCGGTGAGTGATAAAACAAATGCCTTGCTGGCAGCATAAATATTCATCGACGGCACAGGCTGGAACGCTGCCACCGAGGCGACATTTAGAATGCGGCCGCTGCCTCTTTGAATCATTGATGGCAGATAGTGACGCAATAGCTTGGTCAGATTGAGGATATTGAGGGTCAGGAGATTATCGATCTCTGATTCATCCAGTTGGTCAAATTTCCCTGTGATCGCTATTCCGGCGTTGTTGACAAGTATGTCGATATCTAACTGCCGCTGCGCAAGTGCTTCGATGAGCGTTGTCGCCCCATTGAGGGTGCCAAGGTCACCCGTGATGACTTCAATTTTCTGGTCAGGGTTTTTGTTCTCTGCGCTGATGGAATCCTTAACTTCCTGCAGGCTATTCTCCCGTCGGGCGGTTATCACAAGGTCGAAATCATTTCTGGCGAACTGGTGAGCGAGTGCTGCGCCAATACCCGCCGATGCTCCAGTGATGAGTACGGTTCCTCTACTCATCGCCGGATCCTTTCTTGCTGCCTGTATCATCTGACTTAGTGGCGGTGCCAGCGAACATTTTCTGTGCCCAGCTCTGGTAGGCAAATAGCGGCTGCATGGCACCAGAAACCAGATCAGCATATTGCGATTGACCGGCATCCTTCAGGTAGTCCTGAGCACTGGTTAATAATTGTTGTTGTAGCTTTTCGACATTGGGCAGGCCCAGGAATTGCCTTAGCTCTTCTGGCGTGATGTCTACATCGACGGTTATTTTCATAATGAATTCCTTCGGTTTGAGCCGCAAATTAATTAAATGACCTGACTTTCAGCGGCTGCGTCTTGCTTGCTAAAGCTACCACTAAAGGCGATAGGAGGAAAATTCAGCTACCAGTGCATTCTTTCAGGTAAGAAACAGGTAACAAATTTCAGGCAAAAAAGAAGGGCATTACTGCCCTTCTTTTCACGTTCTCTTGTCTTTCTCTGGCAATTCTCTCACCAGTCCGGGACTGGAGAGTTTTAGGCTTCAGAGGCAAATGCCTTGCGAACTGCGTTGCCAGTTTCTTCAACTGCAGACCGTACGATCTGTGTTTGTGACTGGGATACGTCACGAACGTTGCCCCACAAGCTTTCGCCATATTCGCGCTGAAGCTCAACAAAGCTTGAAACGTCACGAATTTCTGGAAGCTTCTGGCCAAATTCAGTATTTAATGCGAAATACTTCTGCACATTTTCCTGAGTTGACTTAAACAGTTCTTGAAGTGTGTTCTGGTTTATCTCAAAGATTGTACGACCGAGATCTGCTTGTTTTTCTAATATGTTCATCTGCTTTTTCTTTTGTTAGCTAGTAATAAAAAATTGAGAACCCTGGCTCTGAGGGGGATTAATTGAACCAGGGTTCTCTGGTCTAACAGCAGCGAACTGCTTGTTATCCCGCAAAGTGTTAGGCAGCTGCCTTTGTCTTGGCTTTACTTGCAGCCTTGGTCTTGGCCTTGGCAGGCTTTTCTGCATCATCAGCTGTTTGCTCAGCTGAGAATGCAAGTGTGATTGCCTCACGAGTTTCGTTGAATGCGCTCTGCACGATACCGTTGTGAGTTTTAACTGCTGTTTTAGCGTTGTTCCAAAGAGTTTCGCCGTATTCACGCTGAAGGCTGACGAATGTTGCAATATCAGTGACTTCAGGCAGTTTCTGACCAAATTCCTGATTTGTCTGGAAGTACTGTTCGATGTTCTCTCTTTGCAATGTGGCCAATTCTTTAACGGTATTGGTATTAATCTCGACGATAGATCGTCCTAGTGTTGATTGCTTCTCGATGATGCTCATGATGATCTCCTTATTTGTATTTTCTATATGGTTGTTATGTAGTTGCTGATCGTAAGATTAGCCAGCCGAACCATTGTTGCATTGCAGCATTATATATTGCACTGCAACAAAATCAACAATATTTTTAAAATTATTCCTTTTTCCTTCGTATGCTTATCGTAAGGCATTGATTTTGCATAATAATATTCATTTTTCCAATGAGTCGTGATCTGCAATTTAATAGCTAAGCCTGGCGCTGGTCGAGACCTTGCTGCTTGAAAAGGGTGGTAATAGTTCGTCTTGCCGTGCTGAGTGACGTCTCTTATTGGCATCACCTGGCCGTTTATTGCTGCGCTGCAACATGGGCGCATTATATAAATGTCGCCGCTCCAGTCAAGCGAATTGTGCAGTGCATCAATTTCTTTGGTGCCCATTCAAAAGCGCCATTAATTCCTTGATTCCGGTGATAAAGTTAGGGAAACTCCAATTGTTCATTGCAACATAATCCAGGAAATGGCGAGTGTATCCGGGGAGTTGAATTACTGAGCTTCTCAAAATGCGGGTTTCATTGAACGCACTGCAACAGAAGAGGGTAACCATTTGTACGAAGCACTTGATGTTGGTCGACACCATTCGAGACCGCCGTCCCTTATCCATACCTTAACGGAGTTACCTCGAAGTTTGATCGAGATGGCTTCACTCCTTGCTGCTCTGCCTTGTCTTGCTCGATTGCCGAAAGGGGACAAACATCCCGTTCTGCTGTTGCCCGGCTTTCTGGCCAGCGACAGCTCGACACTGATGTTACGTCAGTATCTTCTATACATGGGTTATGAGCCATTGCCCTGGAACCTTGGTCGCAACAACGGTAGTTTTGAGTTGTACGAAGAGAAGCTGCTCAATCGCTTTGAAAAGTTAGCGGGTGCATATAAAGAAAAGATTTCAATTGTTGGGCAGAGTCTGGGTGGTGTATTCGCCCGGGATATCGCCCATCGATTTCCGGACGCCGTTCGGCAAGTGATCACGCTTGGCAGTCCCTTCTTATCCATAGCAGGTGGGGCTACCAATCAGTTTATAACCAGCTTGTTTAAGCAGCAGTCCGGCATGTCCGTTGAAGAACTGGAGGAGCGGCTGGCTCAGATCGACGTCCGCAGGAGTCCTTCTGTACCGAGCACGGCAATTTACTCCAAAGGTGATGGCGTAGTGAACTGGCGAGTATGCCGGGAAGAAGATGCTTACCAGACCGAGAGTATTGAGGTTCAGGGAAGCCATTGCGGAATGGGCTTCAATGCGATGATCTACTATATAATTCATGACCGGCTGGCGCAGGCGGAGGATCAATGGTCGAGCTTTGATCGCAATAAGCTCCGCCGATTTACTGATCCCGCTGCATTTGCCTTTGGGTTGTAGAATTCAAACCATCATATAGTCACCAGAACAGAGGCTACAAGAGAGCGCTTCATGAGAGAATTTAAGAAGTATCCCAACCGCCGGCTTTACGATATATCAGAGAGCCGTTACGTCACGGTAGAGGATTTGCGCAAACTCATTCTAAGTGGAGAATCTGTATCTGTTGTGGATTCAAAGTCTGGAAAGGATTTGACCAGGACAGTCCTGTTGCAAATTATTTCGGAGCAGGAAGGAGAGGGGCACGAACCCATCCTGACCAATAGAGTATTGGAGCAACTTGTTAAATTCTATGGAGATCCAGTGCAGGGTGTTGTTAGCCGCTACATTGAGCAAAGTATTATGACCTTCCTTGAGCATCAGGAAAAATATCGCTTGAGTGTGCAGGAGTTCTCCAGTGCCGACCCAATTAATCTTATGCGTAAGGCGCTGGAACAGAATATGGATTTCTGGAACAAAATGACCAGTACCACAATAGGTCGAAATAGAAGGGACTAATATTCATAGGTTTGATAGCGATCATAAGTAAACCTTCGGAAGGCCTTCCCCCCTGAACATCTTCATTCTGAATGTGGTAGCTTCTTTAAGACAAGAATTGGTGTCTAACAAAACCAAAGTGACGTCTACAACCTTGCGATACCAAAATGACTTGTTTGGACTCAATACTCCTCGGTGAGTAGCAGAGTGAGGCACTATACTTTTTTTGGGGAGGGTGGGCGAGAATGACTGACGCTTTGGCTATTGGCAAAATTGATGGCAGCGAGGTTAAACGTAAACCGTTAACCAAAGTTGTCCTTGCTTCTTATGCTGCTCCTGCAACGCCGCTCGCTCTTGTTGGACTTCCCATGGCAGTTTATCTGCCAGCAATCTATGCCGATGCCGACGGTTTTGGATTGTCTATGGTTCTCGTCGGCCTGATCATAACGCTGTCCAGATTTACTGACGTTATTACCGATCCGATTATAGGTTTCGTTTCCGATCGACTTAAGACCAGATGGGGGCGTCGCAAACCCTTCATCCTTGTTGGTACGCCTATCTTCGCTGCTGGTATCTGGATGTTATTCGTACCAGTGATCGACTTTGTTGATGTGAGTCTCTTTGGCTACGAATTTAATATCGGCTATCCCTATTTGTTCGTCATGGTCACCCTTACCTATTTAGGTTCAACCATCAAAGATTTGCCTTACGTTGCCTGGGGTGCCGAGCTGTCAAGTAACTACAACGAAAGAACGCTTGTCACTTCCTGGCGAGAAGGGTTCGCAGTAAGCGGTTCGCTTATTGCAGCATTTGTACCTGCGGTTATATTGTTCTTTGGTTATACAAAACCCACCGACGCAGTTTACTTCCTGTCCATCGCTATGTGCGTCGTTATGCCTATTGTTGTTATGAATGCGCTCATCGTTGTCCCTGAATACCCCGTGATCGAGACGCGCAAGAAGATGCCGCTGAAGGAGAGCCTCAAGGTGGTCCTGCAGAACCGACCCTACGTTACCTTGATCATCATCTTCATGTTCTCAACGCTGGGCGCGGCAATGACCAATAGCCTCAGTTTCTTCTTCGTCAAACACGTATTGCTAGCGGGTAGTTTGTACGGGCTGTATCTGGCGCCCTATTTTATTTCACAAATAGTGGCTATTCCTGTTTGGTTTGCGCTGTCCCGCAGGATTGGTAAACATCGCGCCACCATGGCTGCCATCGGCTGGTACAGTGTTTGGGCGTGCATGATTCCACTTATCGCGATTGCCCCTGATCCATGGTTTGATTCCTTTGAGATTCCGGTTCTTCTGTCCTTCCTGCCGGAGGCTCAATACACGACGGTGATCAGTCACTTCGAGGGTATAGATACCGGTAAATTCCTGTTTTTTATCATCATAATGTGCCTCAAAGGATCCGCCATTGGCGCCTTGGCAGCATTGCCCGCAGCCATGGCTGCTGATGTGGTAGATGTGGACACCGCTAGAACGGGACTGCAACGTGCCGGTGCCTACTTTTCGATCTGGAGTATGACGAGAAAGGCTGCGTACGCTATTGGCATCACGGTTGGACTTAGCCTTGCTGCATTTTTCGGTTTTGATTCACTGGCCGATCCGATTAAGTCTCCCAATTCTGAATCCTCGCTGCTATGGCTGGCGATACTTTATTCGGTTATCCCTGCGGTATTCAAGTTTGTAGCGATGCCGCTACTCTGGAAATATCCGCTGACTGAAGCCAAGTTGAAGGAGATTCAGGAGGAGATTAAAGCGGAGAAGGAGAAGGTGCCTGCTTAGTTCCACCTTGCGATAAGACCGGAAAGCTCACGGTAGTCTTCTATGATGAGTTCTGCCTGGTGGAGGTCCGTTCTATCAACGTAAGGGCTGTTAATTGCCACCACTCGCATGCCGGCCGCCACCGCCGCGCTAACACCGATTGGCGAGTCCTCGAATGCAATGCAATCTGCTGCTGAGATGCCGATTGCCTTGGCGCAGACAAGAAAGATATCTGGTGCTGGTTTGCCCTGCTCAACTGCTTCATTGTCGCCGCAGACAATTTTGGTGAATAGAGATTGCCAGGGTTTCTTGGTTAACTTCACATCACATAAATGTTTGTGGGAGCTTGTTGCCAGGCCGAACGGTATTCGCTTTTTTGCCAGAGCCTCAACGAAAGCCGCGGCGCCTGGAATATCTGGGGAGCTCTGGAAGAGCTTGGTGAGGTAGCCGCCCCTGATGGAGAGATAGTCTTCCACGGACATATCCAGTTCAAATTCATCAATGACTATCTGCGCACTGATTTTTGAGTCTCGCCCCATACATCTTTTTTTCAACTGAAGGGTAAATGTGTGGTCGAATGGATCCAGCAACATCTGGGTCGCTTCGGTGTAAAGCGGCTCGGTATCCAGTAGCGTACCGTCGAGGTCGAAGATGATACCTGCTGGCCGCTCATCAAGTATATTGCTCATAATGTGTCCAGAAATTTCTCGCCATAGGATTCAAGCACTTCATGAGCGATGATGCCATCTGAGGAATTGATCTCGTCTGCTGCCTGTTGGGCGAGGTTGATTAGCGTGAACAAAGTGAACTGGTCCATCTTAATTTCCTGTGAACGTTCGACAACAATAAAGGTCAACAGGAAGGACAATGCATCTTCCTTGGAAAAATTGGTCTTAGACATGAATCGATTATACATTGGCATGATTTAAAAATGTGTAGAACTAAATAATTGTCAGGTGACGAATTCCTTTGATTCGTCTCCGCAGGATCACTAACATACCGTGCTTGAAAATTCAGATGAAGGGACCTTGCCAGCAGAAGGCCCGGATAGCGATCAGGGAGATCCATGATTGAAGTAAAGAACCTGCAAAAGAAGTTCGGCGAGCTCAAAGCAGTAGATGACATAAGTTTCCATGTTGTTCCCGGCGAGATATTAGGCTTCCTTGGCCCTAACGGAGCCGGTAAATCTACCACCATGAAAATGATTACCGGGTTCATCGCCCCTACGGGCGGTAGTGTAAAGGTGTGGGGTAACGACGTTGGCTCGGATCCGCTGTCGGCGCAGAGGCATATTGGTTATCTGCCAGAAGGTACGCCGGCCTATGATGAAATGACGCCGAGAAGTTTTCTGAACTTTATTGCCGAGGTTCGTGGCTTTAAAAAAGATGAACGCTTGGAGCGAGTTCAGTCCGTTGCCGAGAAGATGTCTCTGCAAGATGTACTGGATCAGCGGATTGAAACACTGTCAAAAGGGTTCAAGCGCCGCGTTGGTCTGGCGCAGGCAATTATTCATGATCCGGATGTACTCATCCTTGATGAACCTACCGATGGCCTGGATCCAAATCAGAAGCATCATGTGCGGAAAATGATTCGCGGGCTTTCAAAGGAAAAGATCGTCATCATTTCAACTCATATTCTTGAAGAAGTGACCGCGGTATGCACAAGGGCAATTATCATCAATGATGGCAAAATTGTTTCTGATTGCACGCCGGGTGAATTAGAGGAAAAATCAAAATATCATCAAGCCGTCAGTCTTTGCTTTGAAAGCGAAGCCGATCTCGAAAGCGCAAAGGCTAAAGTCGAACAGGAGATGCTCGTTGCTGGTACAGAGCGTAGCGGGCTCGAGTTATTAGTTTTACCAGTTCACAAGGATGGCAAGCTCTTTCCAAAGCTAACGGATATGGTTAGATCCGAGAGCTGGGCGGTCACTGGCCTATTTCAGGAACGAGGCAGGCTGGATGAAGTCTTTCGCGACATTACTATGGGAGACGCCAATGAATAATATGCTTATCATCATGAAGAGGGAATTTGGCAGCTATTTCTCAACGCCAATAGCCTATGTGTTTATCCTCATCTTTTTAATCCTCTCCGGTGTATTTACTTTTTATCTCGGTAATTTCTACGAACGACAACAAGCAGACTTAACGCCATTTTTTAGTTTTCATCCCTGGCTCTATCTGTTCCTTGTGCCTGCTGTATCTATGCGGATGTGGGCGGAGGAGCGAAAGTCCGGAACCATTGAGCTGCTGATGACACTGCCCATTTCAACCTTTGATGCCATCATGGGCAAGTTTCTCGCAGCCTGGTTTTTTACCGGAATCGCACTGCTGCTTACCTTTCCCCTTTGGTTAACGGTTAACTATTTGGGAGAGCCAGATAATGGAGTCATTTTTGCGAGCTATCTTGGCAGTTGGCTAATGGCAGGCGGGTTTCTAGCTATTGGCGCATGGGCCTCCGCCCTGAGCAAGAGCCAGGTCATCGCGTTTATTATCAGCGGTGTGGTTTGCCTCTTGTTTATACTTGCCGGATTTCCGCTGGTATTAAATGCCTTCAAGGACTGGGTGCCGATCCTCTTTGTTGACACGATAGCAAGCTTGAGCTTTTTAACTCACTTCAGCTCTGTTTCCAAAGGTGTGCTTTCGCTTAAGGATCTTCTCTATTTCCTATCGATGATTGTGTTCTGGCTAACGCTGACAACAGTTATTGTTGAATTAAAGCAGGCAGATTAATCATGGAAAAGAAACTATATACGAGGGTCGGCCTGTTGCTTATTGTTGTGGCTTTTTTGGTGTTTACGCTGCTCAATAATTCACTGTTCAGCAATATTCGGGTCGACCTGACAGAAAATAAATTGTTCACTCTGTCTGCCGGGACTGATGAAATAATCCAGTCAATTGACGAGCCAATTAATCTCTACTTCTTCTTCTCCCAGACTGCCAGTGAGGATCTAACGTCCTTGCGGGCGTACGCCAGTCGCGTTCAGGAGCTGCTAGCTGAATATGCGCTTAAGGGTGGCGACAAGATCAGTTTGGAAATAATTGATCCTGAATCGTTCTCGGAGTCCGAAGATCTTGCAGCAGAATTTGGCTTGCAGAGTGTGCCGGTTTCAGCCGCCGGGGATGAATTGTATTTTGGTCTGGCGGGGTCCAATGCCCTGGATGACATTGCGACCATTCCGTTTTTTCAGCCGGATAAGGAAGAATTCCTTGAGTATGAAATCAGTAAATTGATCCAGGGCCTAACGGTTGCGGACAAACCGATCATAGGTTTGATCTCCAGCTTGCCGGTTCAGGGTGACATTAATATGACTACTTTCAGTAGCACACCACCCTGGATGGTAATTGCACAACTGGAAGAGCTGTTTACGATCGAGGAGATAGTTGAATCCGCCACAAGCTTGCCTGAAGAGATTAATTTGTTATTTGTGATTCATCCTAAAAACCTGAGCGATGAATTGCTCTTCTCAATGGATCAATTCTTGATGCGCGGAGGCAAGATGTTGGCATTTGTTGACCCCCTTGCCGAGTCTGACCGCCCTGCGCAAGCTAATCCCATGATGCCTTCTCCGCCCAGTAGTCAGGCATCCGATCTGAACCGCTTAACGGCGCCATGGGGAATCAGTCTGCGGGAAAATATGATCCTGGGCGATTCACAGACTGCATTGTCGGTGGGTGGCGCAGATGGTGTTCCTGTGAGACATCTTGCGATAGTAGCCATGGTTGCCGGGAATTTGAATTCCGATGATGTAGTGACCAGTGATCTTGAGAATGTTAACTTCGCAACTGCAGGCATCATCGATGTTGCTGACGATGCTAGCGTGCAGGTTAGCCCACTGGTTAGTTCCAGTGAATATTCCATGCCGTTTGATAGTTTTCAGTTTCAGTTTCTGGGCAATCCGACAGATCTGCAAAAGTCCTTCGTGGCCACAGGAGAGAAATATCTGCTAGCGGCTCGATTGCAGGGCAATGCAAGCAGTGCATTCCCTGAAGGGCTGGCAGGGTTTGAGGGAGACCTTGTTCTGGAGACTAATGACTTGAATGTCATCTTCGTTGCCGACACGGACATATTAACGGACAGGCTCTGGGTTCAGGTACAGGATTTCTTTGGCCAGAAAATTGCAAGCCCCTGGGCTAACAATGGTGATTTTGTTGTGAACTCACTTGATAATCTCGGCGGCAGTGCTGCGTTGATCAGCATTCGAAGCAGGGGCCGTTTCACGCGACCGTTTACGGTTGTTCAGGATCTGCAAAGGGAAGCCGAAGCGAGATATCTGGAAAGCGCCGAAGATCTTCAAGTGCAACTGGCTGAAACAGAGCGAAAATTGAGTGAGCTTCAATCCAGCGAAGGCGCCCAAGGGTTTCTGACGCTAACCCCGGAGCAGGAGCTGGCGCTGGTTCAATTTCAGGAAGAAAAATTACGCATTCGAAAGGAGCTGCGTCAGGTCCGTCATCAGCTTAGTCAGGACATTGAATCGCTCGGTTCAACCTTGAAGTTTCTAAATATTGCCCTGGTCCCGATTCTGCTGACTTTACTACTATTGCTGGGTAATTATTTCCGCCTGAGTCGTGCCAGAGGTATAGCTTCATGAAGCGAACAAATGTGTTGATGGTCGCTTTTGCAATATTGACCATGAGTCTGATCGTTTGGCAGCGTAATACCGTCGAACAAAATGAAGGCAATGAAATATTGCTTCCAGGCCTAGGTGAAAATCTCGCTGGTCTCGAGAGATTGGAGATACGCAGTGCCGATGAAGTGGTCTCCCTCGAACTGAGGGAGGGTAAATGGTTGATATCAGAGAAGGGCGGCTATCCAGCTGACTTTTCCATGTTATCCAGGTTAAGCGATAGCCTGGTCGAGGCTCGCCTGGCAGAGAAGAAAACGGCCAGGGCTAAGAACTTCAGCCGCCTGGATGTAGATGATATTGACGCAGCGGGGAGTGGCGCTCATCTTATTTCGGGCCTTGCCGGGGAATATTCGTTTTCTATCCTGATTGGCAAGTCGGCGGCAGGTAGAACCGGCCAATTTGTTCGAGACCCATTGCAGCGACAGGTGTGGCTTACAGACAACAATATAGAGGTGAATAGTGCCGTGTCTGCATGGCTGGACCCGGTGATTATAAATGTTGAGGCAAGCATGATATCGCGTGTGGAACAGATCGACAGCAGTGGGCAGTCGCAGTTTGTCATTGAACGGGAAGACGATAAGTTTTTGTTGAAGAATCTTACCGATGATCGAAAGCTGAAGTATGCGACAGTAGTCAGCGAGGTTGCCGGGTCCCTGTCTCGAGTTCGCCTTACCGATGTGCAAGTTCATGACCCGGAGCGATGGACATCCGCGACCAGGTCGATCTTTCATCTCAGTGAAAGCAAGACAATCACCGTTAGCGCAATTACATTAGATGATCAGAAGTGGCTCCATATTGAGGAGAAATCTGCGGGAGAAGATCTTGAACCGAGCGCTCTATCCCATCTGAAGAACTGGGATTATCAGGTGGCAGCTTATACCTATGATGACTTTGTGAAGCGCCGCGAAGACCTGTTGGAAAAGGAAACAACGGCGAAAGTAGAGCGCCAGGCTGATTAGTGGTTTATGGCTCCTATTGCCGATATTAGAGAACGCCACGGCTAAACATGCGGGCTACACCGGAATTTTGTATCAGATCAAGCTTAGTTCCATCGCAAGTGATTGTCTTCCAAGTCTAACCATAAGTTAGTTTTGCGTTTTCTGTTAGTATCTATACTTTATAGACAGGAACCAATCAGCGTTGAGATCATTCATACCACTCCTCAGGCTATCGAGTTATTACGTGATCTTCGGGCTGCTTATTGCTGCTGTCGTCACCACTTTCCCCTGGACTCTGTCCTGGCTGCCTATCGGCGGCAGTGCTGGCATGGGAATGGATGCGAGTGAGTTCATTTCAGGTCAAGCGGTGCAAGTTAGCTGGGAGCCTCTGAACAAAGCGATGGCGCTGATCCTGAGTATGATCGGCGTGATAGTCTTGATGAAGCCTGTTACCTGGGTCTATATGGGAGCGAGGCGTCGCCGCGATAGAGAACAATCGTTTGTACTAACCCTGCTGCTTCTGCCACTTGCCGTTGCAGGCATCGTGATTGTTGTTGAGAACAGTCTGGCATTGGCTTTTAGCCTCGCCGGTATAGTTGCGGGTGTTCGCTTTAGGCTTACGCTGGACGATACACTTGATGCGATATATATTTTTATGTCGATTGGCGTTGGCCTAGCTGCAGGCATCGGCGCTCTGGAGATTGCAGCGGTGATTTCAATCTTCTTTAATCTGATTGTGATATTACTTTGGCAGACACGTTATGCGGAGAGTTCATCGGGCAACAGGTGGTTCGCCAAGACCTGGCTGAATCCTGGTGATGTTTCAGTTGAAGAAGGCGATAATGAAAAATCTCAAAAGCGTTTCGACGATAATTCTGGTCCTTAGTCTGAGTATTGTTGTCTGGTTTAACTTGCTTGATAAGAATACGCATGCAGACTCAGTATTTTCTTCAGAGGCTGCCACAGTAAATGCAAGTGTCGAGCCGACCCCTGACGCAACTGCTGTGTACAAGCCATCCGGATTTGAGGCCATTAGTGATTACCATTTTGGCAAGCGTGACCGCGTGCAATGGTTCTTGCCAAAAGCGCTCCATGAAGTCTCGGGGCTTGCGGCGCTGCGAGGTGAGCTGGGAGAAGAGCTGGCTTTAATTCACAATGATGAAGTCGCCATTGTGTTCGAATTTAATGTCAGCACCGGCGATATCAAGAAGCGCTTTCAGTTGGGAGAGCCGGCCTTAAAGCTTGACCTGGAAGGCATAGCCCTGTTGGATGGCGATGTCTTTCTGGTCACGAGCAAGGGCTTTATTTACCAGATTCCAGGCGGAGTCAATCGGTTTGGGCTGGTTGAAGATTATGTAATACATGACAGCGGTCTGGAAGAGGTGTGCGAAATTGAAGGTCTGGAGGCGGACCTTGCCCCGGAACATTTAGTGCTTGTTTGTAAAAGGATGTATGAGCGTGGCGCCGATTTTATTTCACTCTATCGATTTTTTCCAGGCATAACCGGCTCGACAAAAATACTGGATGTTCCATTTGAGTTGATTGGTGAAAAAATACATCCATCGGCAGTGACCACGAGATTTGGCGACTATATTATTCTCGCAGGTAAGGAGCGAAGGGTTTTCCAGCTGTCTGCAAGTGGCGAGCTCATTGCTAGTGGCAAACTGAAGAAGAAACACCACCGTCAGCCGGAAGGAATTGCGTTTATGTCCAGCGGGCGCTTGGTCATTGCCGATGAAGGTAGCGGCCAGAAGGGTAGAATCACTACGTACTAGGGAAGCTCTGATTAATAGGAATTTTGCGTGAGGGCAAGGCGGAAGCGCCCGCAGAAAGTCGCGAAAACGCTTCAACTTCGCGAGGTTTCGAGGACGATTCCAACGCCGCCATCGCGGAAAAGAACATTAATCAGAGATTCCCTAACGGCAGGCAGACGTAATAGAACGGTTCAGTTTCTTCTCGTTTTCAAGAATGTCGAAGAATTTTTCTAAATATCGAGTGGTTTTCGTGCGAAATGACTTGCTGAGTATTGGGTCATCCGCGAATAGAGAAATCAAAGCACTGCGTTTGCTCCTGAAGACTTCCAGTGCATCAGGTAAGGCTGAAGTGAATTTACAAAAGCCGCGATATTTTCGAATTTTCACTGATCTCGTGCCGATCGTTTCCGCAGGCATTGCGTATCCAACATTGACTAATCCTGAAGCGTCAAAATCGTAAGGGATAGGCGTAAAACTATTGCTGCTAACAGTCTTCTCTGATTTCTTGCCTGTGGTTCGTGTCATGAGCTTTACGTTGTGGCAACAGTCATGATCCTCTGGTGCTTTTAGAATTGAGTAGTCGGTATTGCCGATCATAAACTGGAACAGATCAACGAGGAGGGCTGCGCCTGGCTCCAGATTTCCAAGAGTGCTGGCATTTTGTTTTACCTGGGTGAGTTCCAGTCGCTTGCCCATCCGTTTTTTCTGTTCAATAAAAAAGCCCGGGCTTGTTCGTGATCTCTTGTCGCCTTGAAATGTCAGGTCCAGCCATCGCACTCGAAAGCTATTGTCGGTAAACATGGAGAATGCTCTGTAAATAAGGTACTCAACACGAACGTGCTCTGAATATCTCTTTTTGCAGGCAATGACCAGCTTCAGCTCTTTTTGCTTGGCAAATTCTGTGTCCTTGACATCTTTCTTCGTGAAATACAGTTTAAGCGGTGGGTATTTGCAGATATCTTTTTTCAGGCGGTTGTTGCCGCGGACCTGAAATTCAGCAGCGATTTCGCTGCCATCTTCCATTAGGACCTGCCCTGAATAAAGTCTGCTCTTATCTCGCTCGTAATTGATGGTTGAGAATGGCGCTTTGAGCGTAATTTTGAGTGTGTTGCTCGATTCAAATAGAGGGTCGGCCAAGGCCGAGCCTGGTGCAATTCCCAACGAGATGATATAGCAGAGTGATATCAACTTTAGCTTTTGCATATGCTGAGCCATTGATCAGGTGGAGCGACTTTTGTTTTCCATAAACCATTCTTGAACAGAGAATCCCTGGGTATTCAGGCGTTCGTAATTCCCCTCGGGCTTTAATTCCCAGGATTGTGCAGTATCCTCGAGATTCTTGAGCATGACATCTTCCAGAACCTGTTGATGAACCACTTTGTCCAGGATCGGTACCATCACTTCTACCCTGTCATCGAAATTACGCTCCATCCAGTCTGCCGAGGAAAGGAATACCTTGGCGTCTGGATGTGGCAGGGCCTCGCCATTGGCGAAGCTATATATTCTGGAGTGTTCCAGGTAGCGCCCGACGATGCTTTTGACACTTATATTTTCAGATAGGCCGACAACGCCAGGTCTTAACCGACATTGCCTGCGGACGACAAGTTTTATTTCAACGCCGTGGGATGATGCTTCGTAGAATTTCCTGATCAGTTCCGGGTCTGTTAATGAGTTTAGCTTTGCCCAGATTTGTGCGGGCTTACCTGCGTCGGCATTCTCAATTTCGATATCAACAAGCGCTACGATGTTCTTACGGATATTTTTTGGTGCAAAGCTCAAGGATTCACAGTTTGGCTGGCTGCCGCTTGTCAGGTAGTTGAATACCTTGTTTGCGTCAGAGCCGAGCATGGTATTGGCAGTAAAGTAAGATAGGTCTGTATAAGAGCGGGCATTACCTGGATGGTAGTTGCCAGTACCAAAGTGAGTATAGAGGACGGTCTCATCGCCTTCGCGGCGAACGATGAGCGTTACCTTGCAGTGCACTTTAAGATCAACGATGCCATATACAATTTGTACCCCGGCAGCTTCCATTCTCTTGGCAAGCAATATGTTGGCTCTCTCATTATCACGAGCCTCCAGTTCCACAACCGCAGTGACGGCCTTACCACTTTCAGCTGCTGCGATCAGCGCACTCACAATTGGAGATCCATCATTCGTTCTGTATAGGGTTTGCTTTATAGCAATAACATCCGGGTCAGTAGCTGCATTTTGAATGAAATCAATGAGCACCGAGAAAGTGTCATAAGGGTAATGCAACATCAGGTCCCGTTCCCGAATCACGCTGAAGATATCGCCCGGGGATTCCTTGATTCGCGCTGGCGTTCTTGGCTCATAAGTAGCGAAGGTGAGCTCGGGATATCTTGGTGCGAGGGATGATGATATGAGAGACAGCGCGTCGGAAAGCCCCAATAGCTCATCAATTACAACGTGTGGTGAGTGGGCAATGCCAAGATTCTCTTCTCTCATCACCTCGATCTCATCGCTGTCAAGAACACCCAGGGCTTCGGCGACGAAGAATTGAGATTCCTCCGCCATATCATCGACGAATTTCAATCGAATAACGTTGGCTCGCTGCCGTTGCTTAAGACCGGTCTCAACCATCTCTCTCAGGTCGTCGAACTTTTCGGCCAGGGCCAGGTCGTTATCTCTCAAAATTTGGAATGTGCCGCAGTCTGTTACTTTAAAATCAGAGAAAAGAGACTGGCAAAACAATATGATCAGGGATTCAACTGCAATAACCCTTGATTCATCGCCGGGAAGGACCATGAATCTTTGTACGGAAGGCGGTATTGGTATCAATATATGTGTCAGCTGTTCTTCAGCGTTGGTGCCTTGTATGACCATGCATAGGCCGCTACTGGGGATGTAGGGGAAGGGGTGCTCTCTGTCAATCATAAAAGGGGTCAGCATCGGACTTAGATGCTTGTTGAAATATTCCTGTGCAAAGGCTCTCTCTGAGTCTGTCACATTCTCAGGCATCGCCATGGAAATCTTGTGCTCGCTCAGGAGCTTCTGAATTCGTACCCACGACTGTTGCTGCGAGGCCAGGAGATGATCTGCGTAGAGGTTAACCTTCTCAAGTTGTGATGCCGGGGTGAGGCTATCTACGCTGGGCTTATTTTTGCCATCGTAAATTTTTCGCCGTAGGCGGGCCACACGAACCGTATAAAACTGATCAAGAACCAAGGCGGAAATAGACAGAAATTTCAGGCGCTCCAGAAGTGGATGCGCCTCGTTAGTTGATTCCTCCAGGACTCGTTCGATAAATGCCAGGTCAGTTAACTCGCGATTGAAAAATTGCGAGCCCGATTCTGGTATTGTGACGATATTTGCGGCTTCAGTTACCATATCTTAACGATCAATCCGATTCGATGATGGCGACGATCTGGTCTTCTTCAACGGAATCTTCTTCCTTGACCTTGATCTCGATTAACGTGCCCGCACATGTTGCTTCAATGGGAATCTCCATTTTCATGGATTCCAAAATCATGAGGACGTCTTCTTCCTCGACATGGTCGCCTACCTTGGTCAATAGCTTCCAGACGTTGCCTGTTATTTCAGACTCTATTTCGATATGGCTCATAACTGATATCCTGGCTTATCCAATTTATGTTTATCAGATTACTGATCAAACATGATGATGTGACGCGCTTCCTTGCCAGTCTTCAGGGCTTCCAGGGCATCGTTAACATCTTCGAGCTTGATGTGTTTGGATATCATTTCATCCAGGTGCAATTTGCCTGATAGATAAAAATCCACAAAGCGAGGCATGTCCACTCTAAATCTGTTAGAGCCCATGTTAGAGCCCTGGATTTTCTTTTCTGACAGGAAGTCAACGCCATGAAGCTCCACCATTGTACCGACAGGAATCATACCTATGATCGTTGCAGTACCACCGGCGCCGAGCATCTGGAATGCCTGCTCCGCAGTTGCCTTCAGTCCAATAGCTTCGAATGTATAATCGCAGCCACCCTTGGTAATTTCTATTACCTCGCCAACAGCATTGCCAGACCCTGCGTTTATGGTGTGTGTTGCGCCCAGGGCCTTGGCCAGTTCTAATTTTGAATCAACCATGTCCACGGCGATTATCTGGACAGCACCGGCGATGGCAGCGCCGTTAATTGCAGCAAGGCCCACGCCGCCGCAACCAATGACCGCGACACTTGAGCCAGGTTCTACTCCGGCGGTGTGAAATACTGCACCAACGCCAGTGGTGGTTGAACAACCAATTAGGGCAGCCCGGTCGAATGGCATATCTTCACGCACTTTAACCAACGCATGTTCGTGGATGAGCATGAGTTCTGCAAAAGAAGAGAGATTCAGAAATTGGTGAATAGTTTCATTGTTCTGATGCAGTCTGGACTGCTCTTTGTCACCCCTTGAAACTTCAGGACTTTGGCAGAGAGACATATGCCCGGTCAGGCATTTATTACAATGACCGCAGAATGCGGACAGGCAGGTAATGACGTGGTCGCCTTTTTTAACGTAGCTTACATCACTGCCAACTTCTTCAACGATGCCGGCACTTTCATGACCGAGGATTGTTGGCAAGGCATAAGGGTAAGAGCCGTCCATGAAGTGTAAATCACTATGGCAAACGCCCGCAGCAACGGGTCGAACCATGACTTCTCTTGGACCAGGCTTGGAAATTTGTACTTCTTCAATTTCCATTGGTTTGTTTTGCTCACGTAATACTGCTGCTTTCATGGTTTTCCTCTCGCGAAAAGTAGTGATATGTTTATCAATCAGCCCACTCAACCTGAATCGGCACTGTAATTTGGATGCTAAAAGTACCATGATTTCAAAGCCAGTTAAAATTTGCTTGTTTTGGGGAGCAGAAAACCATGCCTGAATCAGTCTATATCGGCCTGGGAGCGAATATGGGTGATGTCCATAGATCCCTGAAGGAGGTGGTCGTTGAGCTAGGTTCCATCTCTGCCGCAAATATACTTGTATCAAGCATCTGGCACTCCGAACCCGTGGGTATGGCGGCTGGCACGGCAGATTTCGGCAATGGCGTGATCAAGATTCAGTGTGAGTTGCAGCCTTATGAGCTTTTGAGCCATCTTCAAAAGATCGAAGTGACCTATGGCAGGCCCGCAAATCACAAACGCCTACAATCCAGGATGCTGGATCTCGATATTATTGCCTTCGGAGATAGGATTATCGTCAGTAATGACCTGCGGATACCGCATGCTCACGCCTGGGAGAGGCTGTTTGTATTAATGCCGTTGCGGGAAATCCAGCCGGATTTTAGATTTCCTGATAGGCCAGAGTCTTTGGATGAGCTTATACGGCAGGCACCACAAATTGAGATAAGTGTCTAATCCCTCCGGGACTACTTCCTTCGTAAGTAATTGTTTTGTATAACTAACAAAAGATAGATTCTGAAACTTTGCACTTTCTGGACAGGAACTGGTTAGTACTTAATCAGAACTCTTTGGGGTAAACGCAGAGGCAGGGAAGGGTGATACGTTACTGCTCTTGGCGTCCGAAATCTTGCCGACACCCTCTTTAGCTACCTCGTCAATCCTGACCACGGCATGCATGGGGATATAACTTCTACTAACGCCCTCAAATTCTGCTTTTAGCTTCTCCTCGCTTGGATCCACCAGAAGCTGGGACCTTTCTCCAAAAACCAGCTCTTCAATCTCGATAAATCCGTAGAGGTCGGATTGGTAAATCTGACGAGCGTAAATCTCGAAGATTTCTCCCTGATTGAAGAAGATGATTTTGTATATCGGAGGATTGGACATAAATAGTGATTCGGGGGAGAGTGGACTAGAAAACGAATCGGCAGTGTTCATTTTATCGGCACGATTGTCAATATTTATCCACATCAACAGCGTCTATGTCAGTTCGAACTTGCAATTTATTCATAATAATCACCTTCGGTTGAGCTACCTTTGCGTCAATCTGATGTCTATAATAACGCCCCCACAATAGGACCATCACACAAGTAACTCGATGGTTCATCAGTAACAGTGTCAGTAACGGTATCAAGAACAGTGTCGAAACCAGTGACAAACAAGGTCTTTATCAAAACTCATGGTTGCCAGATGAATGAGTATGATTCTTCCAGGATGATTGATCTCCTGAAGGAGTCCCATGGCTACGAGCTCACAGATAATGAAAAGGAGGCAGACCTTCTGCTGTTAAATACCTGTTCAATTCGTGAAAAGGCGCAAGAGAAGGTCTTTCATCAACTCGGACGTTGGCGCCAATTGAAGATAAACAAGCCTGGGTTAAAGATCGGTGTTGGCGGTTGTGTTGCCAGCCAGGAAGGGGCTGCCATAAGCGAGCGGGCGCCCTACGTAGACCTGATATTCGGGCCGCAGACTTTGCATCGTTTGCCGGAATTGCTTAATGCTAGTCAGGGAAGCAAAAATGCCGTCATTGATATCACCTTCCCTGAAATTGAGAAATTTGATCGTTTGCCTGAACCATCTGTAGATGGGCCTGCCTCGTTTGTTTCCGTGATGGAAGGCTGCAGTAAATATTGTTCCTTCTGCGTTGTTCCCTATACTCGCGGCGAAGAAGTCAGTAGACCCCTGGCGGATGTGCTGAGAGAAATTATGCAGCTGGCGAGGAAGGGTGTGCGCGAAGTTAATCTTCTGGGCCAGAATGTAAACGCCTATCGGGGGGATATTAGCGATGGCACGACTGCGGATCTTGCTTATCTCATTGCCGTTGTTGCAGAAATTGAAGGCATTGATCGAATTAGATTTACCACTTCTCACCCCATTGAATTCTCTGAAAACCTGATTGAGATTTACGGTGAGGTGCCAGAGCTTGTTAATCACCTGCATTTACCTGTTCAAAGTGGTTCTGATCGAATTTTGGCCAAGATGAAGCGTGGGCATACCATCCTGGAATACAAGTCGACCTTAAGAAAGCTAAGGCGTATTCGTCCGGATATAAGTCTCTCTTCCGATTTTATTATTGGCTTTCCCGGAGAAACTGACGAAGATTTTGTGGCGACAATGGATCTGATTGAGGAAATTGGCTTTGATCACTCCTTTAGCTTCATTTATAGCGCCAGACCAGGAACGCCAGCCGCAGAGCTGCCAGACGAAGTTTCCATGCAGGTCAAGAAGGAAAGGCTGGCCATCCTTCAGGGCCGAATTAGTCAGAATGCGGCCGCTATCAGCCGCAGAATGGTTGGTACTTCGCAGAACATTTTGGTTTCAGGCGTTTCCAAGCGCGACCCAGGCCAACTCCAGGGGCGGACTGAAAATAATCGTGTGGTCAATTTTTCGTCCACAGATGCACATCTTATTGGTGGCTTCGTATCGGTCGAAATTCTTGAAGCGCTGCCTAATTCGCTGCGGGGCCGTATAATAAGTGGCTAAATCACCCCTTTTCCTGCAAAGACAGAGGGGTTATGCTGAAATCGTACAATTAATATGACACTGGAAACAGAACTGCAACACTCTCTTCAAGATCCACCACAGACTTCTTCTCAGGAAGATCAACAAGCACATCAGATTGAACTTGAGCCAAATGACAGCGTGCGTTTGGCAAATCTCTGCGGCCCCGTTGATACACATCTGCGCCAAATCGAAAGTCGACTCGACATTATCATCAAGAATCGGGGTAATAATTTCCAGATCTTTGGCGAAGATAAATTAACTAATGCAGCGGGAGAACTTCTGAAGCATTTGTACCGTGAAGCGGGCAATGGAAAGCGACTGACCTCGGAAGTTGTACACCTGTTCTTACAGGAATCGGGTATTGAAGCCATCATTCAGCAAGATCCAGACAGCCTGGATGATCTGATTCATACTCGTAAAAAGAGTGTGAAGCCGAGAGGAAGAAATCAGATTTCTTATGTACGTGCAATTAAGTCCCACGACATCAATTTTGGAATAGGGCCTGCAGGCACCGGGAAGACCTATCTTGCTGTTGCCTGTGCGGTTGAAGCATATGAACAGGAGCGAGTCCGCAGGATCTTGTTGGTTCGACCTGCCGTTGAGGCAGGGGAGAAGCTGGGTTTCCTGCCAGGTGATCTGAGTCAGAAAATCGACCCTTATTTGCGTCCTCTGTATGACGCGCTATACGAGCTGCTTGGCTTCGAGAAGGTAGAGAAGCTCCTTGAAAAGAATGTAATCGAAGTTGCGCCACTGGCATACATGCGAGGGCGTACGCTTAATGATGCCTTTATTATTCTCGACGAAAGTCAGAATACGACGGTGGAACAGATGAAAATGTTCCTTACCCGCATAGGTTTTGGTTCCAATGTTGTGGTTACGGGCGACGTGACACAGATAGACCTACCCCACAAGACTAAGTCTGGACTACGTCATGTTCTCGGTGTCCTTAATGAGGTCAAAGGGATCTCATTTACACGGTTTAGCTCAAAAGATGTGGTGAGACATCCCCTGGTGCAAAGAATCGTAGAAGCTTATGACTATCACGAGAGAGATAATGTCGATTCAACTACTAACAACTGATCCCATGCCTGATCACGTACTCGATATTCAGTGGGGCATAGATGATAGGTCTGCCTTGCCTGATGAGGCGAAAATTAAGGCCTGGTGCGGCCAGTGTCTCGACAATTTCAATCGTGGCTCGATCGAAGTCTGTATAAGAGTTGTTGATCTGGCCGAAATGCAGAAACTCAACAATCAATTCCGGGGCAAGGATAAGCCGACGAATGTGCTTTCATTTGGCGGCGACGATGAAGAGGAGTTGATGGTCGACGAAAATGGTAGTTTGCTGTTAGGTGATGTCATCATCTGCAAGGAAGTGGTAGTTCAGGAAGCCATGGATCAGGGAAAATCGGTGCAAGCCCATTTTTCCCATCTGCTGATTCATGGATTATTGCACTTGCAAGGACATGACCATTCGGTAGATGATCAGGCCATAGAAATGGAGTTCATAGAAAAAAATCTGATGCAACAATTTGGCTTTGATGACCCTTACAGATGAGTGAACAAGGATCAAGTAAAGAGAGTTCGCTCTCATGGATCGAGAAGCTTTCTCTGGCGTTTACAGGCGAGCCCAGCTCCAGGACTGAGTTGATAGAATTGTTGCGTGCCTCGGAGGAAAGGGGGCTGTTGGATGCCGGTGCCTTGAGCATCATCGAAGGTGCACTGGTAGTCTCAGACATGCAGGCGCGGGAAATTATGATACCGCGGTCCCAGGTAATATTTGTTCGCCATGAAATGAGCCCGGAAGAAATCCTGCCCCTGATGATCGAGTCTGGTCACTCAAGGTTTCCCGTTGTAGGAGAGAACCCCGATGACGTGCTTGGGATTTTATTGGCCAAGGACTTATTGCCATTAGCGATTTCCAATAAGAAAACCAGATTCGTTATGCGTGATTTGTTGCGACCATGTACGGCGATTCCTGAAAGCAAGCGGTTAAACATCTTACTGGAGGACTTCAGGACTACACGAAATCACCTGGCAGTGGTCTATGATGAATATGGCGGAGTGTCTGGCATTGTCACCATTGAGGATGTGTTAGAGCAAATTGTCGGTGATATCGAAGACGAATATGATATTGATGACGATGATCTTATCAAGCAGCATGCGGATGGAAGCTACATCGTGAAAGCTTTGACGCCCATATCAGACTTCAATGAAAAATTCGCCAGCGACTTTAGTGATGATGATTTTGGCACCATTGGTGGCATTGTCACTCAAGGTTTTGGACACCTTCCGAAGCGAGATGAAGAGGTTAGCATGCGCGGATTTTGCTTCCGCATACTCAATGCTGATAGTCGGCGAATTCATTTGCTGAGCCTGATTAAAGAAAGTTCATCCTTCAAGAGCAGTGCTTTACCCAAGAGCAAGAAAAACTAACCTTGTTGTCACCATTAGGTAGTGTGTTCAATCGAACGCCTCTTGTTGGTCATACGCTAGCTCTGGTTTCTGGCGCGCTTATGCCCTTGTCCTTTGCGCCGTTTGACCTATGGTCCATCGGAATCCTGAGTCTGGTTATTTTTCTTTTGTGTATCCATGGTGAGCGTCGAGCCCATATTGTTATCCGCTTCTATCTCTATTATTTGGGCATGTTTGCCCTTGGGGTTAACTGGATTTTTGTGAGTATTAATGTGTATGGCGGCGCATCTACCGAGTTTGCAGTTTTTCTGGTTAGTTTGATTGTTATCGCCTGGTCGGCGACGGGGCTGGTGCATGGCTACTTATATAGCCGATTTGTTGCACAATTGCCGCTGGGATTGTTGCTGGGCTTCCCTATTCTCTGGATGCTCAGTGAACTATTTCGCACCTGGTTTATGACGGGTTTCCCGTGGCTGCTACTGGGTTATGGGCACCTTGCATCCCCACTTGCAGGTTATGCTCCGCTGCTCGGGGTTTACGGCCTTAGCCTGGCAGTTGCGCTGACCGCAGTACTACTATTTCTTCTCGTCACGACAAGAAAGCCAATCCTTATTGCTCTGATATTTACATTATGGGGCTCAGGCTATTTATTGCAGCAAGTAACCTTCGTAACGGAACAAAGACAGATCAGCGTCGTTGCCGTACAGGGGAATATTGATCAGCACACGAAATGGCGAAGAGAAATGGTCGTGCCTATTTTCAACAAATATTTGTCGCTAACGGAAAATGAGTGGGGCGCAGATCTAATAGTCTGGCCGGAAGCATCTGTGACCCTGCTCCGGGAACATGCGGATAATATGCTTCAGGAATTGGACGCAACAGGGGAAAAGTTTGGATCCACGCTCGTACTTGGTATACCGGATCGTGACCAGAGTGGGAACATGTACAATACTGCCATTGCCATCGGGCAGGGCGAAGGTATCTATCGTAAACGTCACCTTGTTCCCTTCGGCGAGTATGTGCCGTTTGAAAACTGGCTGCGCGGCGTTATTGCCTTCTTTGATCTACCCATGTCCCATAACCATTCGGGAAGTCCTGAGCAAAAACCCCTACAAGCAGGAGCCCTTACCTTGTCGCTTTCTATTTGTTACGAGGTGGTTTTTCAGGAGTTGGTTAGAACAACGGCTTCCTCGCCGGACTTACTGGTAACCATTAGCAATGACACCTGGTTTGGCACGTCCATCGGGCCGAATCAGCATTTGCAGATTGCGCAAATGCGCGCCCTGGAAAATGGCCGGTATCTACTCAGAACGACGAATAATGGGATTACAGCATTGGTTAATCACAAGGGTGAGATTGTAGAATCATTGCCTCAGTTTCAGGCAGGTGTTTTGAAAGGCACTGCCGGTATTATGAGCGGGAATACGCCCTTCCATCGCTTCGGGCAATTGCCATTATTGATCGTTAGTCTATTGGTATTGTTTGGTCAGTCTTGTTGGCAAGCCATATTTACACCGAAAGAGAGTACCTGAGTGGTAGAAGACTCGGTCATGCTTCTTTGGGGCGTTCTTTTCGGCGGCATCGGCATTGGCTACTTCATTTACGGGAAAAACAAAAAATACCGGTCGGATTCTTTTCAGGAGTTGGTCTTTTTATTGTTCCCTATCTGACATCCGATATTATATTGCTCGTGATTGCCTGCTTTGCTCTAATGGCGCTTCCGTTTGTTGTAAACCGTTTTCGATAATAAAAAGAACCATGCCATATTCCCTTTCACCAGAAGAATTGACCCAATACCAGCGCGATGGCTTTCTCGTTCGACCATCGGTTTTTAGTGAATCCGAGCTTGTTGAACTTTGTGACGCCACCGAAATTGCAGTGGCAAAAGCACTGCACCTTGCTGAAGAAGGCAAGACCTATGTCCTTGATGGAAAGCACTTCGTTGATACTGGCTATATGACTGTTCAATTTGAGCATCGTCCAGGAAGCGAGACTGCAAGGGTGATTGAACCAGCAAATCAGCTTGAGCCGAGATTAAACGCCTTGATAGATGACCCGAGAATTGTTGAGCCAATGCTCGATATTGTCGGCAGTGAAGGCCTTTCACTCTGGACGGCAAAGCTAAACCTCAAGAGGCCTCGAGAAGGGTCCGGGTTTGGCTGGCATCAGGATTCCCCTTACTGGATACATGATTGTAATCATGTGGACTTACTGCCAAATGTAATGCTCGCCTTTGACGACGCAACAGAAGCCAACGGCTGCTTCAGGGTGATTCGCGGCAGTCATATACACGGTTGTCTTCCCGGATCAACGGATGGCTCCCAACTAGGCGGCTTCTTTACGGATTCAAATTCCTTTGATGAAAGCCTGCAAGTTCCCCTCGTAGTCCCAGCCGGCTCGCTGATCTTTTTCAATCCCCATACGGTTCACGGGTCCTTACCCAATGACTCTGACTTCGCCCGACGGGCGATTATCGTTACCTACCAACCAGCGGATTTTCCGACCTTAAAGTCGCGTGAAGTGCGTAATATTCAGCTCGGATCCTGATATTGATAGGTGTCTGGATACGGTATAAGGCATAGAAATAGCTTCGGGATATCTCTTGCGAAGCCATCAAGCGAAGCACCGATTGAGTGCTGGAGACTACAGGCTCCAGTGCGAAAGAGGGAAGCCCGGAGGGCTGCGAGCCAGCGTAGACAAGAGATATCCCGAAGCTATTTCTATGCCGTCCCAGACCTGAAGGAAGAGCCTTTAAGCCTATTACCTTTGTCCAAGGTCCACTTTTTATGCCAATTATCTGCCTACCTTCGTGTAGAATTGCTGTCTTGATTTTTCAGCCTGGGTTTCGATAAGTTTCACCCCAGGCTCAATACTCTTTATTTAAACCGACGAAAACGAATAGATAAGAAACGCCATGAACCAGCAGACACAAATCCCGCGTTATGATCCGACAGCATCGGAATTGGAGGTGCAGAACTACTGGCGCGAAAACAAAACCTTCGAGGTTACCGAAAATAGCAGCAAGCCCAAATTCTATTGCCTGTCTATGTTTCCCTATCCCAGTGGTCAGCTGCATATGGGCCACGTCAGGGTTTACACGCTAGGGGATGTCATTGGGCGCTTTCAACGTCTATTGGGCAAGAATGTGATGCAGCCCATTGGCTGGGACGCATTTGGCTTGCCTGCAGAAAATGCAGCCATCAAGAATAAAGTACCCGCCGCCAAATGGACCATGAAGAACATCGACCATATGCGGAATCAGTTTTATGACATGGGTTTTGCGTTTGACTGGAGTCGGGAACTCGCGACCTGTGAACCCGAATATTATCGCTGGGAACAGTGGTTCTTCACAAAAATGTTTAAAAAAGGCCTGGTCTACAAGAAGTCTGCTCTGGTGAACTGGGATCCGGTTGATCAGACAGTGCTTGCCAATGAGCAAGTCGTTGACGGTAGAGGTTGGCGCTCCGATGCGCTGGTTGAGCGCCGGGAGTTAGCACAGTGGTTTATCAAGATCACGGACTACGCCCAGGAATTGCTGGACTGCTTGGACCATTTGCCTGGTTGGCCAGAAAAAATCAAGACCATGCAGCGGAACTGGATCGGGCGCTCTGAAGGTGTTGAGATTACATTTCCGAGAAGAGATTCAGATGCCATCACAGTCTATACAACTCGCCCAGATACCTTAATGGGTGCTACCTATCTCGCAGTTGCCCCGCAACATCCTGTTGCAACCGGCGCGGCAAGTTCTAATCCAGCATTGCAGGCCTTTCTCGAAGAGTGTAATCAGATGAAAGTTGCAGAAGCTGATATGGCGCAAATGGAAAAGAAGGGGATGGCAACCGGGCTTATGGCACAGCATCCGCTGACAGGAGAAGATGTGCCTATTTGGGTTGCCAATTTTGTATTGATGGAATATGGCTCAGGTGCAGTAATGTCGGTGCCTGCACATGATCAAAGGGATTGGGAATTCGCGATTAAATATGATCTGCCGATTAAGCAAGTGATCAGCCCTGTAGCGCACAGCCCGGATGACTGTGATCTGAGCGTACAGGCATACGTCGCACATGGCGTTTGTGTTAATTCCGGTGAATATGACGGTCTTGATTTCGATGCTGCCTTCAAGGCAGTAGCCGACTCACTGGAGGAAAAGAAGCTCGGCGCGAGGCAGGTCAACTACCGGCTTCGGGACTGGGGTGTTTCCAGGCAGCGTTATTGGGGCTGCCCAATTCCCATCATTCATTGCGATAAGTGTGGCGCGGTGGCTGTTCCTGAGGAAGATTTGCCGGTGATTTTGCCTACTGATGTTGAGTTTGAAGGTGTGGCTTCGCCAATCAAGAAAATGCCTTCGTGGTATGAAACAAAGTGTCCTGACTGTGGCGGCGATGCTATCCGCGAGACAGACACGTTTGACACATTTATGGAGTCATCCTGGTACTACTCGCGCTTTGCTTCAAACAATTGTACTGATAGTATGCTGGATGAGCGCGCCAAGTACTGGGGTACTGTGGATCATTATGTGGGCGGCGAAGAGCACGCCATATTGCATCTGCTCTATTCCAGGTTCTTCTACAAAGTCATGCGCGACGAAGGGATGGTCGAGGGCGATGAGCCTTTTGAAAAACTTCTGATGTTGGGTATGGTTTTGCAGGGCGGCACCAAGATGTCAAAGTCGGCAGGAGATGCCGGTGACCCTAAACATCTGTTGGAAAAATACGGCGCCGATGCTGTGAGAATGGCAATGATGTTCGCGGCGCCACCAGATCAGTCATTTGAATGGTCTGAAAATGGCGTGGAATCGGCCAATCGCTGGCTGCGTACGAAATTATGGAATCCGGTGATTAGCTTGCTTGAACAGGGTGATATCCCTGAATTGGACATTGCGAAACTTAATGTCGCGCAGAAAGATGTTCGCAGGATAAGCCATGAGACTATTGCGAAGGCAACTGACGACTATGGACGGCGCTTGAGTTTTAACACCATCGTCGCCGCGGTGATGTCATTGATGAATAAGGTCCTTAAGTTAGACGATAATTCTCCCCAGGGTCGTGCGGTCACCAGGGAAGCCCTAAATGCAGCAGTGCTTATTATGTCGCCGATAACACCGCATATTTCTCACCTGCTTTGGCAGAAGTTGAATGGAGCGGCGCTGGAGGAAGCACTTTGGTTAACAGTTGATGAGGCCGCACTGGAAAAATCATCTGTCGAGGTCGTTATCCAGGTGAACGGAAAGCTGCGTGGGAAAGTTGAAGTTGCCCCGGGGGCCGCGCAGGAAGATGTGGAGCAGCTTGCAAAATCTCTTGAAAATGTCGAAAAATTCATCGAAGGAAAGACCATTCGCAAAGTGATCTATGTCCCAAATAGACTACTGAATTACGTGGCTACCTGATGAGGGTTCTGTTTCTCGCTGTTGCTGTGATGATCTCGTCCTGTGGCTTCCATCTACGAGGAACTCAGAGTATGGAGGCCTCATTGAGCAACATCTATATAGTGTCTGCTGATCGATTTGGCAGCTTTTACCAAAATCTTGTACGGACATTTAGTCAGTCGGATATCGCAGTGACTGATAGTCCGGCGGACTCAGAATACCAGCTAACAATTGGTCGGGAGCGAAACACCAAACGAACCATTGGCACCACCAAGACAATTAGCGTTGCTGAATATGAAATCAGGCTTGAAGTTAGTATTGGTTTAGTGAGTTCTGAGGGTGAAGTAGTGATTCCTCAAACCATTGTTGGTACAGAGCGTACCTATACCTTTGACAGTGTTAGCCTCGTTGGCAGCAATGTGGAGGAAGCGTTGTTATTGGAGGAAATGAAAGTAGATCTGGTCGCGCAAATCTTGCGGCGGGTAGATGCCAGTGTTAGAACTTACCGTCAGACCCATCAATAAGATCAGGCATTAGGTGAAACTCTATCCAGACAAGCTTCCGGCAGAACTTAAGAAGAAGATCGCACCAATCTATATCGTTAGTGGCGACGAGCCGCTGCTGGTTCAGGAAACTTGCGATCTAATACGAAGTAGCCTGAAGAAGGCAGGCTATACCGAACGCGAGCTGCTCCATGCGGATGCAGGATTTAACTGGGAGCAGGTTTCCTATAGCGCCAACAGTATGTCTCTATTTGCCGAGCAAAAATTGCTGGAGATTCGCATGTCGTCCGCAAAGCCTGGCAAGGATGGAATAGCCGCATTGAACGCCTTTGCAGCATCGCCACCTGATGGAACGATCCTGATGCTTGTCATGCCTCGCCTGGATCAGAGTACCCAGAAGACAAAGTGGTTTAAAACAATTGAACATTCAGCTGCGTTCGTTCAAATCTGGCCCATTGAACTAAAAGATATGCCTCGCTGGATAGACAATCGATTTAAGAGGGCGGGGCTGGTAGCAACACGAGATGCAGTGGCCGCAATGGTTGAACGAGTTGAAGGTAATCTGCTGGCTGCAGTTCAGGAGATAGAGCGTATTAAATTGGTATCAGAAGATGGCAAGGTCGATGCGCGATTGATCCAGCAAGGCGTCGCAGATAGCTCCCGTTATGATGTCTTTGCGCTGCTTGATGCCGCGGTTGGTGGTAACCCCGTACGAACCCTGAAAGTGCTTGGCGGCCTGCAACTTGAAGGCGGTGAAGTCCTATACATTGTCGCTATGCTGGTACGTGAGCTTCGTGGCCTGGTCTTGATGGCCAACGAATTTAAAGCCACGTCTCTTGATAGCGCACTAAGGAAAGGGCGGATTTGGGCGAAGCGTAAAAATCTGGTATCCAATTGCTTGCGAAGTCATAGCGTTGGAGATTTTCAGGACATGCTTTCCAGGACAGCAACAATCGATGGCATGGTCAAGGGGGTTAATAGTGGCAATCCCTGGAATGAACTGATATCAATTACTCTGCAACTTGCAGGTACGCGATTGCTTTCTCGCAGTAACTAGCCTTGATCTGACATAAAATTCTCGTGTAGTCCGCATGTTTAACCGTGGTGTTCCCTAGCCGCACCGGCGTAAACCCATCCATGGGGCCTGAGGCAGCGCGCCCCGCTCTGGACATCCTGTCCTCGTGTCGGGACGCGCAGTCCTGCTGCAAGTGAACACCACGGTCAAACATGCTCAATCATATTCCCCGTAACCCAACAATCGGTTAAGTTAACAAGGCTGTTTTTCATTCAGAATATCCCTTCTAATATGGACCTAAATCAGCTAATTACAGGCGAATCATGATGTCCATGCATCCTAACGAGGTGCCAATTCTAGAGCGAGACGAAACGGTACCGTTGTACTGGCCCACGGGGAATCCGCCGCCGAAAGAAGGGAAGGTCGAAACTTACACATCTGAAATCGTTGATGACAGAGCTGCATTTGAATTGCTACAAGAATCAATTGGTTGGCACGTTTCGGAAGATCAACGGCAATTGCTCTCGAAAGAGGTTGTTAAGAATTCGATGGTGCTGGTTTTTCAACACCGAGAACCCATTGCAGTTGCCTGCGGACTATCAAGAGACGATGGTTGGGTAGTGCTCGCCTGGGTTGCTGTTACACCTGCGCACAGAGGTCGAGGCTTAGACAGAATGGTATGCACAGCTGTTGTCACGCAATTACTGGCCTTGGGCAAATCAAAAATATTCGACAGTACTCAAGACGAACGACTACAGGCCACAAAAGTCTATCTGGATATTGGGTTTTATCCATTGTATCGAAAGGACAAGATTGAGCGCTGGGTTTCCATCTGCGCTAAGCTCGCGAAGTCATACACGCCTTCAATTTGGGGGTGGCCAATCAATGCATGACAAGGTGGCTACATTATTTGAGTGTCGAGTTAGTTCACCTTGGTGCTGGCTTCATCTCCCCGCTTTATTATTTTAAGTCTATTGTCGGTGTTCTCAAGGATGGTGATCGAGCAATTGCCTGGCCTAAAGGCAAGAACGTTATCGAGCCCTTCTGCTGCAGTCACAATGGCGTTAATGGCGACGAAATGGGTAAATATGACGGTGTCTTCCTCTAAGTCTAGTAAACAGCTCACCATGTTCTGTTGCCAGCTTTTAAGGTCGTCGGACTGATCAGGCCAACGACCTTGCATCACTGCCGAGAGCCAGGGTCCGCGTTCGTCCAGTGATAATCCAGGGGAAGGGACTTCAGCCACCCGATTTTCAATGGAAATTGGGAGATTGCATAAGCTGCTTAACGCTTCAGCCGTCTCTTGAGCTCTCTTGAGTGGGCTGGATAGGACTACCAGTGGTAAATTATTGATGAGTTGTTGAGCGGCCTTACTTGCCTGAGATCGGCCCAGTTCATCGAGGCCAGGGTCGAGATCATCCGTGAAAGAGGCTGATGCCTGCCCGTGTCGGACCATGTAAATTGTACTCATAGAATATTCCAGCCTGGTAGATGCAAATATCAAATATGATCTTGGTTGAGCGATGCAGACTAGCACAGCGAAACTTGAATAGTGGCTTGCATCCAATGTATTCCAGGCAATGGTATTTTTGTCCTATAAAAGCTATCCTCTGCGTCCCGTTCCACCACAATTACATGTCGCTGGTTGGCTTTTATTGAGCAGATTTGATGCCCGATAAGCTTAACCAGGTGGATCGCTTTCGAAGCAGGATGAGCCTGCTTTGCGAGGAACTATTGGATTGTTTTGAATTGATTTAGGGTGTCGTAGAAATGGTAGATACAGTAGGTGCATTAGAAGGCTCAGGAATACCTGATACAGAAGTGGATGTAAGAGAAACCTTTGGTCTGGATATTGACCTCAAGGTACCGGCATTTTCCGTGCTGTCGGACCACGTGCCGACTCTCGACCCTACCTATATTTTTAACTATGAGACTACGCTGGCGATACTTGCCGGGTTTTCCCATAACCGCAGATGCATGATTCAGGGATATCATGGCACAGGAAAATCCACCCATATCGAGCAGGTGGCTGCACGTCTCAACTGGCCTTGCATTCGTATCAATCTGGACAGTCACATCAGCAGAATTGACCTCATTGGAAAGGACGCAATTGTCCTTGAAGATGGCAAGCAGATAACAGAATTTAAAGAGGGTTTACTGCCCTGGGCCTTGCAACGTGCCTGTGCTCTCGTATTTGATGAATATGACGCGGGGCGCCCGGATGTGATGTTTGTGATTCAACGTGTGCTGGAAGTTGATGGCAAGTTAACACTTCTGGATCAGAGTAAAGTGATCAGCCCTCACCCCTCTTTCAGATTGTTTGCCACAACCAATACGATAGGTCTCGGTGATCCGACTGGCTTGTACCACGGTACCCAGCAGATAAACCAGGGGCAAATGGACCGCTGGAACATTGTTACTACTTTAAATTATCTGGAGCGAGAGAAAGAGATAGACATCGTTATGTCGAAAATGCCGGATATGGATCGTGCAAATGTTGCCAATATGGTGACAGTTGCGGATCTGACTCGGCAAGGCTTTATTAATGGTGATATTTCGATTGTCATGTCGCCGCGAACAGTAATCATGTGGGCAGAGAATGCAAAAATATTTTCAAGCTTTGGCTTTGCGTTTCGGCTGACTTTCCTCAACAAATGTGACGAGACGGAAAGATCCATAGTTGCTGAATACTATCAGCGATGCATGGGTGAAGAGCTTCCGGAATCCAGTGCAAGAGTCGTTTTGGCTTAGTCATTTTGGCATAGCCGGCGGTTGGTGCTTTAAGTTAATCATGATAATCATTTACGCGGGAATTTAAGGTGTCTCAAACAGGGGACGAACAAGAGGTTTTTAAGCAGGCGGTAACCTCAACCATGAGAGCAATCTCGGGAAACGAGGAGCTGAATGTCAGCTTTGGTCGGGGCAAGCCATATATGCAGGGAAATCGTGCGCGTATTCCTTTGCCGGATACTGGCCTCTCATTGTTTCAATTGGCATCCCTCCGTGGCACTGCTGATCGTTTCGCATTGCAGAATCGATTTCATGACGAGACGTTCCATCGAAGGTTTCGACCTCAGTCTGGGGTTGCCCAGGATGTATTTGATTGGATAGAAGAAGCGAGAGTTGCCTCTATTGGTTCCTACCTGATGAAGGGAGTTGAAGCAAATCTGCATGCCCAACTGGAACAGCACTGCATCAACAATGGATACAATCAGATCGAAAATCAGTCTGATTCTCCCCTTGGTGAAGCAGTCGGGTTTTTAATCCGGGAGAAGATCACCGGCAATCCGTCACCGCCGAGCGCGCAGAAGGTACTGGAATTCTGGCGTGAGCATATCGAGGACAGAATCGGAGACAAGCTTGAAGATTTAAGTGAATCCATATTTGATCAGGAGGCCTTTTCGAATATTGCGCGCAAGCTGATCTCTAACCTTGGGCTCAGTGATGACTGGGGTGAAGAAGGCTCCGACGGCGAATCGGATGATCAGGAAGATCAGCAGGAGGAAATGGAATCCGAAGCAGGTGATGAGGCCTCTGAACAGGAGATGTCCACCGATGGTGATATGTCTGATGCGGTTGAAGGTGAGGTCCCCGTGGATATGGAAGCCATGGATATGGCTGATGCCGAGGGCGATGAAGATGAGGCCGGTGCGCCCCCCGATACAATGGGAGACAAAAACTGGTTGCGGCCTAAAGAAAATCAATACAAGACATTCACCGCGGCATTCGATGAGATCGTGTTTGCAGATGAGTTGTGCGAACCGGCTGAGCTTGACCGGCTAAGAGGCGTATTGGATAAACACCTGCAGAGTTCCCAGGTCATCATTAGCAAGTTAGCAAATCGTCTGCAAAGAAAACTGATGGCTCAACAAAACAGGACATGGGAATTTGATCTGGAAGAGGGGACACTTGATAGTTCACGACTCACCAGCGTTATCATGGATCCCTTTAGCCCGCTTGCGTTCAAGCAGGAAAAAGACATGAATTTCAGAGACACAGTTGTCTCTCTGTTAATAGATAGCTCGGGTTCCATGCGTGGTCGCTCCATTACGATTGCCGCGATGTGCGCGGATATTCTGGGTCGAACCCTGGAGCGATGTACAGTAAAGGTGGAGATCCTTGGGTTTACAACACGAGCGTGGCGAGGCGGACAGTCCCGCGAGATGTGGCTGCAACAAGGAAAGCCGGCTCAGCCAGGAAGGTTAAACGATCTTCGCCACATTATTTACAAATCCGCAGATACGCCCTGGCGTCGCGCTCGACGTAATCTTGGCTTGATGATGCGTGAAGAGCTGCTGAAGGAAAATATTGATGGCGAGGCATTGTTGTGGGCGCATAATCGAATTGTCGGTCGACCCGAGGATAGAAAAATCCTGATGGTCATTTCAGATGGCCTGCCGGTGGACAATAGTACGCTGCTTGTCAATGCCAGTAACTATCTGGAACAGCATTTGAAGTTCGCTATCGACAAGATTGAGAACCATTCGAAGGTTGAGTTGGTCGCCATCGGTATCGGGCACGACGTGACCCATCACTATCGTCGAGCCGTAACGATCACTGATGCTGAACAGCTCGGTGATGCTATGACCGAGCAGTTGGTTGATCTCTTCGATGAGAAGATCAACCAGTCTCTCAGGTTCGATAAGAGTCGCGAAACCGCATAACGATGCATCGCAGTCAGCTCCTTTTACTTATTCAACGCTACAAGGATAA
This sequence comes from Pseudomonadales bacterium, assembly GCA_046582185.1. Classification (GTDB taxonomy): domain Bacteria; phylum Pseudomonadota; class Gammaproteobacteria; order Pseudomonadales; family Azotimanducaceae. Next base: position 129,780 of record JAYGEX010000042.1, read on the forward strand.
CTTTCCCGAAGAAAATGTCGTGTCCGATAGACTCTTGAGGTTCGTGAAGGGTAATGAGGATTGCTTTGAGAGAAGTCTGCAGGCGGGTCATATTACCGGTTCCGCCTGGGTGATCGATGAGCATGGCGAGAAGACATTGCTGACACATCACAGGAAGCTAAATAACTGGTTTCAGCCTGGTGGTCACGCAGATGGTGATAACGATGTTTCAAGGGTTGCCATGCGAGAAGCCAGGGAAGAAACAGGCTTAAAGAACCTGTTCCTGGTCAATGAGCATATTTTCGATATTGATATTCATGCAATACCCGCGCGAAAAGATGAGCCGAAACATTATCATTATGATTGCCGCTTTCTTATACGCTGCGTTGGCGATCACAGCTATAAGGTGAGTGAAGAATCACACGACCTCGCCTGGGTTGTGATGGTTGATATAGAAAGTGTCACTAAAGAAAAGTCCATCCTGCGGATGGTTGAGAAATCAGGGAAGATCAAGCGAGGCTTTCTCAGCGATTTCTAGTCATTGTCATCCACTGATCAGCTGTAGTTGTGGCACGCGACAGTGTGGTTATCTGATAGTTTAATTGATTTCGGTGTGACGTTCCTGCAGTGATCCATAACCACCGGACATCGATCGGCAAAGCGACAGCCAGCTTTTACATTAATCGGCGACGTAATTTCACCTGTTATGGGAATATGTGTCCTAGCCTTCTCAAGTTTTGGGTCAGGCTCCGGGTTCGATTCAATGAGGAGCTGTGTATAGGGATGTTTGGGTTCGAAAAACAGTTCATTGGCTGGCCCGGTTTCCACCACGGTTCCCAAGTACATGACAGCCATGCGATCTGATACGTATCGCACCATGGACAAGTCGTGAGCAATAAATAGCAAGGTAAGTCCCATGCTTTGCTTGAGTTCTTCCAGCAGGTTTATTACCTGTGCCTGTACCGAGACATCCAGAGCGGAAATGGGTTCGTCGCAAACAACAAATGTTGGCTCGATGATCATCGCCCGGGCAATACCAATTCGCTGTCGTTGACCGCCGGAAAATTCGTGGGGGTAGCGGGACATATGATCAGAGTTAAGGCCAACACGCTCCAGCCAACTTGCCACCTGTTCCTGAATTTGTGATCTGCTGTGTTTACCCTGGATTTGAAGGCCTTCGCCGACAATGTCCAGCACCGTCATGCGGGGGTTTAGCGATGAGTAAGGATCCTGAAAAATCATCTGAATATCCTGGGAGTAACGCAGGTGGTCCTCCGCAGAAAATTTTGCTGGTAATAGTTCGTCTTTATAGAAAACTTCACCCGATGTTCTTGCGTGTAGCCCGGTTATGGTCTTGCCGAATGTGGATTTGCCAGAGCCGCTTTCACCGACCAGACCGAGGATTTCGTTCTGTGCAATTTCCAGTGAAATACCATCGACAGCATGAAGCGTGTCGTTACGCCCAATGGTGAAGTGTTTTTTGAGATTGTTTGTTCTAACCAGCATGATTTACACCATACTGGATTTGATTTACGGCCTCGGCATTTGGCGCGTGATCGTGCTGCAGCCAACACCTTGACCGATGGTCGAGGTTTGCAGACGCATCAGATGTTAACAAGAAGTCTTCCGGCTGATTGGACTCACAAAGCTTCATTGCGTAAGGGCAACGAGCGAAATACCCGCAGCCCACGGGAGGAGAAAATAAATCCGGTGGACTGCCTACTATCGGCATCAATTTTTTATTGCGGTCTCCGGTATTCGATGGCATCGCATTCTTCAGACCGAGAGTATATGGGTGTGATGACTTGTAAAAAATGTCATCGACCGAACCAGTCTCCACAACCTGACCTGCATACATAACGGCTACTTCATCTGCCATTTTTGCCACTACCGCCAGATCGTGAGTGATAAGAATAATGGACATGTTTTCAGTCCGTTGTAACTCGGACATTAGCTCCAGAATTTGCGCTTGAATGGTGACGTCCAGGGCAGTAGTCGGTTCGTCAGCAATGAGTACGCTCGGCTTGCAGGCCAGGCTTTGCGCAATCATAGCCCGTTGCAACATGCCGCCAGAGAATTCGAAGGGGTATTGTTTGGCTCGTTTCCTGGCTTCGGGGATATGGGTTTTTTCGAGTAATTCCACCGCCTCTAAAGAGGCTTCCGCGTTTGATTTCCCGCGATGTACTCTTAACGTTTCTGCAATTTGGTCGCCAATCGTCATGGTGGGATTGAGGGAGGACATTGGATCCTGAAAAATCATACCAATTTCCACGCCGCGAAATGTGTTGGCTTCCTTCTCTGACAGGCCCAAAATTTCCTTGCCGTTTAATTTAGCGGAGCCCCCGGTGATTCTGCCTGGAGGCATGGGAATGATGCCCATGATTGCTTGTACGGTAACGGATTTCCCGCATCCGGATTCACCAACAATGGCAAGGGTTTCGCCGCGGTTCACGCTGAAACTTACACCTCGCACTGCTTTTACAATACCCCCATAAGTAGAAAATTCCACCTTGAGGTCCTCAACTTCCAGAATATGATCACGCATGATTATTCCTTCGACCTCATTTTGGAGTCAAGCGCCTCTGTTAGGCCGTCACCAAGAAGATTAAATGCAAGCACTGTGATGCTAATAAATACCGCGGGGAAGACAAGCTCATGAGGATGACTGAGCATGGTCTTAACGCCTTCATTACACATGGAACCCCAGGATGGCGTGGGCGGGGCAACGCCCATTCCAATAAATGAAAGAAATGCTTCAGTAAAGATGGCTGCGGGGACTGCAAAGGTCAGGGTAACCAATATCACGCCCATGGTATTTGGGATAATGTGCCGCAATATGAGATAAGTCGGTTTCGCGCCCAGCAGCTGTGCTGCTTCAATATATCCTTGCTCCCTTATTTGCAAAACCTGGCCGCGGACCAATCTTGCAGTTGCCGGCCATGCCAGCAAGATCAGGGCGATTAGCATGGGGAATATTCCGCTTTCCCCTGGACCAATCCCAAATCCGATCTTGAACAGAATCATAAATAATAGAAATGGCAGTGCGACCACAAAGTCTGCAAAGCGCATGAGAATGGAGTCGAAGGCGCCGCCGAAATAGCCCGCGAATCCGCCATAGATAATACCGATAATGACATAGATAAATGGCGCAACGATGCCGATAAATAATGAGACTCTTGCGCCTTTCATCAGTCTTGCCAGCATGTCGCGACCTAGATAATCAGTTCCAAAGGGGTGGAACTCCAGACTGATTTCTCTTCCTGTCTGTAGTCCATCGTCTTCCGGGATAAGGCCGCGCTCGGCAGCTTCGGATACTGTGATGGTCATTTGAGGTGTGACTGTTAGCACAGTATAGGTTTCGTATTCGTCGTAGCTATCGGTGGGCACGATGGAATAGTAATAGGCTCGACTCTCTAGGCTGAGTCGATCCTCGTAGCTGACCTCATTGCCTCCAAAAGTAGAGCCAAGTGGCAGTCCTAGGTCATTGAAGCTTTCAGGGTCGCGCTGATTACGGTAAATATTGTATCCGGCAGCGCCGGATACCGGGTCCCAGATAAGCCTTACCTGCTGGGTGGTTGCAGCTTCATAAGTTCGCAGGCCCGTAACCGGGCCAACAGACTCAGCGTAGTCGTCTGGTTCGGCAGGAAAGCCTTCGATTGTTATGCCTGCCCATCGCTTATATGAGTCGACCAGTATGGCGTTCTTTGCCCATGATGGAGCTTGTGAAATTTGATTCAGGTCCTGAAGGGACGGATCGACTTGCCAGAGTAAAGGACCTAGCACGGTGAAAAACGCCAGGGCAATGACGATATACAGAGAGATAATCGCCCTGGTATTCTTCTTCAGGCGTATCCATGCATCTTGCCAATAGGACAAGGATGGGCGGGATATGTGTTCAACGCTGGTATTGGAATTGGCAGGCTGGAAATCGCTTTCGCTGGGGGTGAAGCTTATTGGAGTGTCTGCTATGGATGTATCTGTCATCGCGCCGTCTGTCATTGCAAGCGAACCCTCGGGTCAATAAAGCCATACAATATATCGACGATAATGACCATGATGACCAAAAATGCACCATAGAAAACGGTGGTACCCATGATAACGGTATAGTCCAGCTGCTGGACGGCCTGGACAAAATATCGACCCAGCCCGGGGATGGCAAATACAAGCTCTACGACGAAACCGCCAGTAGTAATTGCAGCGATCTGAGGGCCTAGTATGGTTATCACTGGCAGTATGGCGTTCCTTAACTGGTGTTTGAAAAAGATACGTGACGTGGATAGTCCCTTTGCGCGGGCAGTTTTAATATAGTCCTCGTTCATGACTTCCATCATGGATGAACGCATCAAACGTGTGAGCAGTGCCATGGTTGAGAGCCCCAATACCAGCGACGGCATTAACATATGCCATATGGTGCCCCATCCAGCCACCGGAATGACAGACCTGCCAACCATGCTATTGATATTAACCAGCAGTAGCTGGCCCAATGCAGCGAAGACAAAGCTTGGCACTGAGATACCGAGGATTACGAGGAACATGATGATAAAGTCTGGTGCGCGATTTCTATAGAGTGCCGTTAGCGCTCCCCAGAGAATGCCGCCCATGGCAGCGAAGAATATGGCTAATAATCCAAGCGTCGCTGATACAGGAAAATGATCGCGAATGATGTCGTTTACTCGTCGATTCTGCTGCGTAAATGAAATACCAAAATCGCCCTGCAACATGTTCCCGATATAAATCACATACTGTTCAGGCACTGACTTGTCGAGGCCATATTTTTGTTCGAGATTTCTGCGTATCTCTGCGGAGACAGCTTTGTCATTCATCAACGGATCGCCAGGCACCATATGCATCGCCATAAATGTGGCGGTGGCTATGAACCAGACTGTAACGATTCCGGCTAGTAGTCGCTTGAGAGTGTACAGCAGCATAGGCAGCCTATTTCACGACTTTGGCATGTGTGTAGTCCGGGTCAGGTCCGATGACTCGGCGGACAACGCCCTTAATTTTTGAATGCATCAGGTAGATCACACCCTGTTCATATTGTGGCAGTATCACCGCGTCATCGAACAAAATTTGTTGTAGCTCTGCCATCGCATCCATTCTGACTTTGGGTACTGACGTGCCCATGGCTACCCTCACCAGCTTGTCGTAGGCAGGATTGTTATATCTGCCGCGATTGTTCAGGTTCCAGGATGCAAACAGATCCCCAAAGGTCATCACGTCGTCGAAATCAGGGCCCCAGCCTGCGCCCACGATATCAAAATCACCAGCGGTCATCTTTGCCAGTCGCTGCTTAAATGTCTGGACATCAATCTTGATATCCAGGCCAAGCCTGGCCTTCAGCATACCTTGCATGTATTCTGCCTGTTTGGCTGCCGTCGGACTGTCACTAACTAAAAGTACAAGGGGCGGCATCGTCTCCAGACCGAGCTCTTGCTTTGCAAGTTTCAGTAAATCCTTGGCTTTCTTGATGTCTAATTCAACAGTCTCCGCAGGGTACTCGCGCCTGAATTTGTCTTCAATACCATTGAGCCAAACGGGGAAAAGACTTTCTCCTGGCAGGTTTCCCGGGGTTGCCAGAACCTTGTTTACCATTTCATTGGTATCGAATACGTGCTGAATTGCCTTTCGGAGATTCAGGTTTCGGGTGACTCGGCCTTCCTTGTGGTTGTATTCAAGGAAGAATATGGAGCCGGTTGTAAATCGTCTGATTCGAAATTTCTGGGTTAGTGCATCCTTGTAAGTTTCACCGTCAAGTCGGGTATGCACGATTTTGCCATCGATAAACAGATTGAGTCGCGCACGAGTGTCGGCAGTAATGTAATCAGCGTTAATGGCATTAAGCGTAATTGATTCCCTGTCCCAATAGTTTTCGTTCTTTACCATTTTTAATGAAGCGCTATGGGTCCACTCCGATAGTCGAAACGGTCCATTATAAAGCAGGTCATCCGGGTCAGCGCCAAAGCGCTCACCACGTGTTTCAAAGAAATTTTCGCGCACCGGGAAGTAGGTGACGAAGGCTGTCAATTTCACGAAATAGCCGGTGGGCCGAGAAAATTCAACGCGCAGTATTCTGTCATTTATTGCGTGCGCGCCCAACTCAGATGGGTCCATTTTACCCTGATTGATGGCTTCCCCATTCTTAATTGGATACAGAATGAATGCGTATTCAGAAGCTGTTGTAGGTTTGAGTGCATGTTTCCAGGCGAAAACAAAATCGTGTGCAGTCACCGCTTTGCCGTCGCTCCATCGGGCATCATCGCGAAGCCAGAATGTTGCCTCGGTATCATTCATCTCCCAGCGTTCGGCAACCCCGGGCACGATATTTCCACGCCGGTCGTAACGGACGAGCCCTTCCATGACATGACTCAGAATTCCAATGCTGACTGCATCGGTTGCTTTCATACCATTGAGTTGAGGCGGCTCCTGGGCAAGAGCGATAGTGATGGTCTGACTATCGAAATCAACAGAGGTGGCATCAACTTGCGCCAGACCTGATTGCGCGAAAAGCAGCGCAGCGAATGCCAAAACTAGTCGCATATTCGGTTCTCATAACTTCAATTGAGCGGATTGTAGCATGGTGGGCGCGTCGCGAAAGTCCTTCCTTGGCAAGGAAATGCGTTAATATTACCTGCTCAGATGAATAGGAATTCCAGGCAATGAAACGACTATGTTTTCTCTTTGTACTTAGCCTTTCAGGCATCTCCACAGTCAGTGGAGATGAATGTATTTCCATAAGGGATGGCAGCGAGAGGCTGACCTGCTTCGACGCTGTAATCGCCTGTACAAAAATTATGAAGACGGAGGCGAGACTTGCCTGTTATGACAAAGCCTATACTGAATCAGCAATTGTCAGTGCACCTGTAGAGCCTATGAATGTAGAAACAGATGCCGACGAATCGCCGGTAATTGTCGAGCATAAAGTGCCCGTCAAGATCGTCGAGAAGCAGGAAGAGCCTGCGCCATTGAAACAGGACGCTGAGGAAAGTTTTGGCAAAAAGGAAAGCAGCAAAGACCCTGCGAAGTACATTCAATCGACCATTGTAGATGTTATGCGAAACTCCCATAAGATTGACTATCTAAGATTGGAGAATGGCCAGATCTGGCGTGAAAATGATGACTACCGAGTTCGATACAAGGTGGGTCAAAGCGTCCGTATTGAGAAGGGCATCCTTGGCTCATATAACCTTAAGATCAAAGGCGTTAAGAAACTTATGAAGGTGAAAAGAATCAACTAGTTCTTGCCCGAGTTCTAATGCCTCCTGTGTACTTCCCTGGTAAGTGATTGTTTTATATAGCTAACGAGATTGCAGAATTGCTCAGGTTCGACTATTTGTGGACGGAAATCAACTGGTTCTCAGACTTAAGCGGGTACGATGTCAAACACAACCGTTGTGCGCGTCTGCTGCGCTTTAAATGGCACCGTGCCATGCCACATGTAGGAAGGGAACAGCGCCAGCTTACCGGGCTCAGGCCTGACATAAAACTGGGCTGGCAAGGGTTCGTGCAACTTGAAATTAGGCTCTCCGAACTTTAACCAGCCCTCCCTGCTTCCCTGATCCATATCATCAGGCAGGTTTACATAATACGCAGAGCTGAACCAGCCCATAGGATGCACGTGCATGGTGTGGAAGCCTTGATCCTTAAGTTTGACGGACCAGGATGCAGAGTATTTGAATGCCTGTGTCTGCGGAAACAAGGCAAAGGGAGGGTCAAATTGCGCGACTTTATTCAAGTGCTCATGGATACAGAGGTCGAAACTTTGGATGAGTAACCGCAGCGCCTCATTTTCCCAGGTCAATAGATTGCCATGGGTTTGCGTACCACCTCTGACGGTCTGATCATAAGGGTAGTATTTGGTCTGGTGTACCTGCATGAGGAAACTATCGAGGAATTCATTGAACTCAAGCATGTTGCTGAATCCCTCCGGCGTGGGTACGAAATATTCTCCGACAAATTGTTGATAGTCATTAACCTTCGCCTCTCTTTCATCGCCCAGCAGGCGCCAGCAGAGTGTTAAATGGGACAGCGCATATTGGTTATCGGGTTCAACTGTAAATACGTGGCTCAATAATTTGGCCGCTCTATCCGTATGGCCTGCCTCCAGAAGTGAAATGCCGAAGTGCAATAGATGTGCGTTCGAAGGGTTTTCTCGGCATGCCTGCTCGTGGAATCCAAGGGCAACCTCCTGATTACCAGCAGCCATCTGACAGCGCCCCAGAAAATCAAGATAGTTCGGATGATCTGAATTCGCCACCGGCCATTGATCCAGATACTCCAATGCCAGGGAAGGTTGTTCTGCTGCCAGTAAGCTTTCGACGCAAGACAGGATGAGTTCATCATTGATTACGTTCTGAGCAAACACTTGTTCGTAGCTCTGGACGAACTGCTCCTTCATGCCCAGCGACCAGAGTAGAGAACTGATGTTGCGGTGGGCATCTACATATGCAGGATTGAGTGCCAGGGCCTGTCGATAACAAGCCAGAGCTTTATCCAGTTCAGCGATATCAGAGTAAGCATTGCCAACATTCTGGTACAACTCAAAGCTGGTAATGTTTTGATTCAATAATTTTTGATAGTGTTGCAGGGCGGCTTGCGGTTGGTTGTTCAGACGATGGGCTACGCCAAGATTGTGCTCAGTGATGGCATGTTCAGGTCGAATCAGTAAAGACGTTTCATAGCTGGATATTGCGCCTTGATAATCCTTAAGCTCTTTTTTCAGATGCCCTGACAGGCTGTGCAAGGCCGGGTCTCTTGGGTTGAGGATGAGTCCTTTATTGATGTACTGCTCTGATAGCTTAAATTCCTTGCCTTCCTGTAATGCCATCGCCAGGTTTCGATAGGCGTCTACATAATCTGCTTGTAGCGCAATGGCTGTTCGATAATGGTCTATAGCCTCGCTAAGCCGACCTTGCCGCTTCAGGCAATTGGCCAGGTTGTTGTGGACATTGGGTTGCTCGTGTTTCCGGGCGAGAGACTGACCCATATATTTAATGGCCAGGTCGAACTTTTGTTGCTTTGAATAAACCATTCCCAGAAGCTGGGATGCATTGAAGTCGTCGGTATCTGAGAGGTAAGTTTTATAGAGAACTTCCGCTTGCTGCAGTTGTCCCGCCTGGTGTGCAGAGATAGCTTGGATGAGTATTTTGGATTGTTGTTGCGGCATTTAAAAAAGCTTACGGCCGTTCCGCCGTGATGCTCCAGGCGACTGGCAGGTCATTGCCTGAAATTGTAAATGGCGAATAGCCGACCTTCCTCAATCCTTGCTTTGTGAACATCTGGCATATGTTTCGAATCTCTTTTTCAGAGCGGGCAGCCTGGCGCATCTGAGTGAGCCGAAGGATATTTTTGTCTACATCCAATCGCATTGCTTCAAGCCAATCAACGATGTCTGACTCATCATAATGAGATCTACGATCAAAGAGTTGTTGGAAGCCGAAGTATAAATGGTGATGGATACCTTCAGGGTATTCTTTAAGAGTCGCGGCGAGCTGCTCCCCTGCGGCGTTGAACTTTGACATTGACTGGTCCGAATTTTGGTTCGCGAATGACGATCGCACCAGATCAAGCGCCGCAGAAATGAAATTTGAATTTGTCGCCGAGTGAGCTCCTGCGAGCAGACGTTTATTTTTACTGTCTATGTATCCGTCCTGATGGTGGCAGAGGATGGCGATTCTGCCGCCTCTGGCCACAAGATCACCGGCTTCGGTGAAAGCATTGGCACCGGCATACTCTATGCCGAACTGGCTGACCACGAGGTCGAAGGCTTCAGAAGGAAACGGCAGTTGCGATGCAGAGCAGGCGATTACCTTTGTCGATGGAAGCCGGCGCTGAAATAGTTGAAGTGCATCAGTAGACAAGTCGGCACCGAACAGTTCATAGCTATGTTCATCATTGTGCTTATCGAGATCGGCGAATACTGATCCTGCACCGCATGCCAGGTCGATAATCCGCGAAGTCGAATGGGCGCCTGATAGCTGTGTCTGCCAGTAGGCGGCGAGCTGAGGATGTCTGTCCCCGGATTTGTTAACGAATACTTCACCCGAGGTGCCTTCTTGAGTCCAGTAGTCGGACCATTTGTCGGTTTGTATCATAGCCTGGATGAGAGGAAGCTCTATTCTTGGTGTATATACAGCATACGATTCATCGTCTATTGCTGCAAAAGTTTTCCGGAAGAAATTGACCTTGAATGCACTGGAAGATTGACGACATTAGCGATCAAGCATCTCGATTAGCGGGGCTAACTGCTTCTCGTAATGCTTCCAGGATCCGACTGAACTGGAATAGATGACCTGTCGTACCTGGGAGGCGCTTGCTGTTTTAACAGGGCGCTTGGTCTTGTGGAAGTCCAGGCACGCACTCTGCCACTCTTATCCACAATAATCCAGCAGTCGGCGCGATTGTACTTCAAGGTCGCCCACCAGCTCTTCGTAGCGAAACTGCAACATAAAGTCTGGCAGGACTGTTTGCCAATGATTCATCAATGTGCTGTACGCATTGTAATATCTTGCCAGCTCACTCAATTGATAGCTGTAGTATGGGCCGTTTTGAGAGAAGTGGTTTTTGTACAAGGACAGGCAATTGTCCTGAGGGTTTCGATAGCAATGAATGATCCGGGCGTTTGGAAATATCAACTTGATCATGCCCACAAATTTGAAGTTGTCTGGTTGTTTATTAGTGGTGTACCGGGCCATCCCTGCAGATGCGCTGACTTCTGCCAGGTATTGTTCCGCCATCGGTTTCAGATCATCTGCTGTTGTTTCCAATAGGACGTTTGGATACTTAAGGGTGTCCACATGTTTGTTGATAACGCTACCCAGAGATTGAATTTCACCGGCGCCATACACGTCGCTATGGCTAGACAAAATCTGTTCAACCAGACTTGTACCGGAGCGGGGCATTCCTAGGATGAATATTGGCGTGGCAACTGGATCGCCTGCCTTTGATGTTTGTTCGAAAAAGGGAGGTGTGAAAAATTTGATCTGTTCCTTTACGTCGTGTTCCCAGTCCAGAATATCGAAGTCCAACTGGCTTCGCATAATGTTGTTGGCTTGCTCAAAATGTCTGAATGCTTCGTCATATCGGTGCAGGTCTTCAAATGATTTACCCAGGCCAAAATGTAAGTGCATCTTTGAGTTTGGCGGGATGCCAGCAGCTGACAATAGAGATTCCATCGTCTTCATGTGGGCATCGTATTCTGTGTGCTTAACTAACATTGCCAGTTGCCTGTGCGCATCACAATAGCCCGGATTGATGGCAAGTGTTGCCTTGAAGTGTAGGACGGCGTCGCCGAGTCTGCCTGCTATTTTGCAAACATTGGCAAGACTGGCGCGGGTATCTGCGTTGTCCGGGAGTAGTGCACTGGCCAGTTGGTAATATTGAATTGAAGAATCAAAGTCACCGGTAGATTCAAGCAGGCGTGCCAGGTTGTGGTGGGCTTCTCCATAGTCAGGCTTCAGCGATATTGCGCGCCGAAAGAGTTCCTCCGCTACGCTAAAATCACCCTGTTGAAATTCTGTCAATCCAAGCAATTGCATTGCAACCGCATCATTTGGTGCGGATGCCAATATTTGTTCATATGCGAGTCTGGCCTGCGGCAGGCGAACCAGCTCTATGGTGATCCAAACCCGCGTCAAGAAGCTGCTGATGAACGTCTGTGGGCGTTTGCTGCATGTTAAGTTTCCATTTGTCTGTAAAGGGATCACAGCAATATCTTTCAATTTATCAAGATATATCAGGCGAAAAAAAACGGCGAGCCTAGGCTCGCCGTTTCCTTTGCTACTAGTTTATAAGACTAGCATCGAACCACGATTAGAATCTAGCCGTTGCCTTAACATAGTAAGTTCGTCCAAATACATCGTAGGTTGCTGGCCAGGTATTCGCCTGCTGCTGGTTGTCACCAAGGATTGGCGGACTTGTGTCAGCAACATTATCGATACCTACAAGCACTGAATAGTTCTCAGTGAAGCGGTAGGAAGCAACGATGTCGAAGTAGTCCTCACCGCCAATCTTGTCTTTGAAGAATACAACGTCCGCATTATCGTCTTTAACTTCACCAATGTGACGCCACAACAATTGAGCAGTGATGTTGTCACGAGACCAGTTGAAGGTCATACGGTGCTTGTAGTCAGGACGAGGTTCGCCACAGTCGTTGCCATATTCACCATCACAAGAGATTGTAGTACCACCGGTAAATGGAACAAAATCATCTTCGTCAGTGAAGGTACCAACATAGCTGACCTGGAAATCACCGCCAAACAATTCCATGTCATAGGTTGCAAGCAAGTCCCAGCCTTTCAGGGTCTGTACCGCGACGTTCTGTGCACTTGTTTCGATAAATTCGATGGTACCATCAGCTCGTCGATTAACCACGTTACAAAAGGCAGAACCTGCGCCACCATTGGGATCCGTTGGATCATAACAGATGCTCAGGATGTTATTGGCACCACCACCGAAGGTAGCAATATACTCTTCGATTTCGATATCGAAGCGGTCAATACTCAAGGTAAGGCCTTCGAGAAAGCTCGGCGTAATTACAACACCATAGGTAAGAGTCTCAGCTTCTTCTTCCTGAAGGTTCGGGTTACCACCACCAACTGCACGCACTTGGCCTGCTGCCAGGTTTAGCGCTACGCTGCCAACATCAGCAGATGCAACACCAGTCGCCGTACAAATAGCAGCGGTTGCTGCATCAGGATTGCCTTCAGCGGCACAGGGGTCAGCTGAGCCTGGAAAGCCTTCGCTAGCTGGTGAGAATAGCTCTCCAATACTTGGCGCACGTACAGCAGTATTGAAACCGGCTCGGAATCGAACGGAATCAATCGGTGACCAGGAACCTGCAATCTTATAACTACTCACGTTACCTACGGTTGAGTAGTCTGACTTTCGGTAAGCGAGTTCCAGTTCAAGTTCTTGTGCAAATGGAACATCCTTCAGTAAGGGAATAAATGCTTCAGCATAGTATGAAGAGACTGTATAGCTACCACTTGATGGTGGTTGGCTATTAAAGCCAGCGATGGTACCAGCGGCGAGGTCCTGTGAAGGTCTGAAGTCTGCAGAGTTCTGAATGTGTTCATACCCAACAGCTACCCCAACCGTCCCTGCAGGAAGTTCAAACACATCACCTGTAAAGGTGATGCTGTAGAGCTCCTGATCATACTCAAATGCTGCCGATACTGCGGTTCGCAGGAAGGCAGCGCCTTGTTCTGAAATGTTGCCTTGACCGAAGATATTGATAGGCGAACAGCCAACGGTTGAGCCGTTTGCACTTGCATCCATGCAGGTACCGCCTGTTGGATCTGCTGCGAGATCCAGCAACAAGGCTTGGTTAAATCGATCACGGTTTACATTACCGTGCTGAGTTTCGGAGCCTTCTACACTACCTGATTGCACGTAGGCATCGTAACTCCAGGAGCTATCGCCGATATCGCCTCTGACACCTGCCTGAATCTGCCAGCTGATAAATCTGCTGTCGACGATTCGAGGTCCGACTTCGAGCAAGCGACGACGAATCAGGTTGATATCCGCAGTATCGTCAATGCCATTTCCATCTGTATCGACACCATTACCGTAGGCATCATGCAATACTTGCAGAGAATCGCCCGACAGGAAGGGGTTGCCATCCAGGCTTATCGTAATCGGCTGGAATATTGGTGTTGGGGCGAGTTCCTGAGGCACCCGGCTTGAGGTGTACATGACACGACCGTACACTTCAGCTGATTCTGCGATTTCATACCGACCCAGTGTGGTTGCCTGATAGCGCTCTTGCGGTAACTGGATATAGTTAACGGGCGCGTAGTTGTAGAAATCATTGTCGGATCCAGTTTCAAATGGCCGGATTGCACCATTCTGGTCAAAAGTCACTCCACAATTATCAGCAGAGTAGCCACACAGTGCACCAGCAAAAATTGATGAACTAGGGATACCCGAAGAACCACCATCAATGAGGATGGGATTGCCATCTGCATCTTCATCGTCAAATTGAGCGAAGAATGCAAATTTACGATCACCCTGGAACAATGACTCACGATCTGTCCAGCTGACGTTGAATACAACGTTGCCGCGGCCGTCACCCGAGTTAACACCGAGGGTTAAGTCAGCGCTGGTCAAGCCTGCATCGTTTTCTGACGTTTGCTCTGTGCTGATATTGAACTGAACGCCTTCAAAGTCATCCTTCAGGATGAAGTTGATAACACCCGCGACAGCATCAGAACCATAGATAGCTGAAGCACCACCGGTTAGTACTTCAACCCGGTCGATCAGAGCCGTTGGAATGTTGTTGATGTCGACAGACCCACCCTGTGAGGTCGGGTTTGCGCGCGTACCATTGATAAGTACGAGGGTTCGGTTAGAACCCAGACCACGAAGGTCAACGGTCGCTGTACCATTACCAGGGTTATTGGACGTTCTGTCCAGGCCTGGTACGATCTGAGGCATCGTATTCAGCAGGGACTCAGTATTAATAGTACCTGTAAGGTCAAATTGATCAGATCCGATTGTTGCTACAGGAGCGTTTGAGTCAAAGTCTTGTCGCTTGATTCTCGAACCTGTAACTACTACTTCTTCCATCATGCTTTCGTCGTCCGCCGCGTAAGCGACGTTCATAAAAGCGCCTGATGCAGATGCGACTCCAATTGCGGTCGCAATAGCCACGGATAGTGGCTTTCTTTTTAACATGTTGTTCCCCTCAACTAGTTGGATTTTTCATTATATGGATTCTTCCATACGCAGAGTTTCATTCAGTGATCGGATCACTGGTAACCAATAAGACGAACAACTCACTCAATCCCGCAGTAAAAATGGAAACAAAAGTAAAAATAATTGAAAGAAGTTGAATTTATCTCATCATTAATTAATTTTGCTCATGCACAATTAATTAATGATGAGATAAATTCATAATTGGAGATTGTGGTTATCCAGTGAATCTCCCCCGGATTTATGACCAGCTTACTGCCATAACAGGGAAATAATCGCTTTGACCCGCAAACAGATGTATTGGGCGCAATTCCACCTAATAGGCTATTGATGAGTGCAGAATGAATGCCGTCTCTAGCCAATCAAAATTGGGCCAATCAGATTACAAAAATGGCCTGAAGCGATAGAACTTTATCTGCAATTGGGACGACATAGTAATAAATCGCAAGGCAACCCTATAAAGCGAACCAGCGTCTTATATAGGTAACCCGTTCTGGGAGTAAGTAATGAATGATCTAACAGCATCCGAGTCGCTTTCTGACATATCAATAGAGTGGTTTGTACGTTTGCGTGCGGATGACGTCACCGAGGATAAGCAAAAGGTATTCTTTGAGTGGTTGCGGCAAGCTCGAGAACATCAACAATCATTTGTTGAGACCCTGCACTTGTGGGATGACCTGTCCGTTGTTAAACAGATGGATTTTGATGAACTTCGCTCATTTCCCCAGATTTGGGAGTTTAAGAGAAAGATTGAAGCAGAGGCTGCAGGTTAGCGTGTACCCACTAACTATTGTGAAATTTCCTTTCGCAGAATTTTCAGGGCTTGAATAATATACTTCTCTACCA
Organism: Pseudomonadales bacterium; assembly: GCA_046582185.1. Classification (GTDB taxonomy): domain Bacteria; phylum Pseudomonadota; class Gammaproteobacteria; order Pseudomonadales; family Azotimanducaceae. The sequence goes on from JAYGEX010000042.1 coordinate 145,299, forward strand.
TGCTTATGGAAACCTCCATCTCTGTGGCTATCTCCGAATAACTTAGGTCCTTGCCGCGGTGCATAAGGAAAGCCCTGCGGACCTTTTCGGGCATTTTATCCATTACCTTATAGATCTGGTCTAATTCCATTTCCGCCAATACTGTACGTTCTGCGGAGGGCGCATACTTATCACAATCGTCGTCTGAATGTTCTGGAAGCATTTGAAAACTCAAATATTTGTCATGAACCTTGGCGCGACGCATTTGGTCTATTACAAGGTTATTGGCGGTTTTAAAGAGAAAGGCTCGAGCATTATCCAGTCGACGAGATTGTTGGAATTTATGCATGCGCAGGAAAGCCTCTTGCGCTAGATCATTCGCGTCTTCACCATTTCGGACTTTTTTTGATAGGTATCGAACAAGCGGGGTAGCCAACTCATACATCTGTTGGTTCGAGAGTTGGTGGTTCAATACTGCTGTATTAGACTCTTTTGTCATGCTATCTCGTTAGGGTATAACGATGGCCTGAAATTCCTGAGTTACTCTTCGCATGTCGCGGCAAGTATCACGTACATCCGCTAGAGGGTATCTAGCGTCTGTGGGGAAAGACCTGATGAGGTCTTTCCATGGAGCTCAAACTCTTTGTTTTTATAGAGTATAACCATATCACACTTTTTCTCGGGGGAGTACTGACATGGCGCTGGGTTATAAAAAGCCCGCGACTCTTGTCACATACTGTTTTATAGGGGAATAGTTGGTTAGGCTGCAAATCTGAGTAAATTTGATACAACTCTTTCCAAATGGGTCAGGGAATTACACACTTCAGTCTGGTGACAGCAAGGCGCATATTTTTTCATCTCTGCATCTCCCACATTCCAGCTCATTTTTGGCTCGGGGTTGAGCCAGATTACCCGCTTGCTTTTGTCATACATCTCTCGAAGGATTTCGGATTTGGGGTCGCCGTAATTATTACGGGCATCTCCAAGAATAATGATCGTTGTCTTGTTATTAACGTCATCCATGCAATTGTGCTTAAAATCCATCAACATTCGACCATAGTCCGTTGAGCCATTGCCATAATCGCGCATGGTCTTTGCCATTGCATCTTCCAGGGTACTGCTCTGGAATAGGCGCGTTACTTCGCCAAGGTCTGAAGAAAATGCGAATGACCTAACCTTGGGGAGTACCTCTGCAAGGCTGTAGAGAAACATCAGAAGAAACCGTGAGTAATTGCTCACTGACCCGCTAACGTCACAAATACACATCACTTTCGGGCGGTCAACTTTCGATGCCTTCCATTTCAAGTCAAACAGCATGCCGTCATATTGCATGTTATGGCGCAGCGTCTTGCGTACATCGAGTTGGCCACGCTTGTAGGTCTTGCGCCGCTTGGAGTGAATTGCGATGAGCTTTTTTGCCATCTTGAATACAACTTCCTGTACGTCTTTGAAGTTGCGTTTTTCAAGGTTGGAGAGCTTGACCTTCTTGAGCAATTCTTCCCGAAGTTGTTTGCCGGATTCATCCGCATGCAGGAAGAATTGTTTCTCAACGTAGTCGCGCACCTGTTCCCGAAGTCGGTCCCTGGCCTTCTTAAGTTTGCCGCTCAGGGTCTTCTGTGGTGGGCCGCCGTGGGATTGTAATTCTGATATTTCATCCTGGAGCCCTTTAAGACCCATGGCGTCCATAATCTTACGTGTATATAGGCCCTTTTGGGTAAAGACGACGATCTGACTGACCTCAACCTCGCGCCCGGCTTCTGCCAGCTGAACCATAAGTTCGGTTCTGTTGCCGGAGAGAAGCAGTTTGCCCAGTTCCGAGTTCGGCTGCAGTGAGTGATCCTCTTCAGCCATTTGTCCGCCGCCCTGTCCTGAACTCTGGCCACTACCTTTACCGCCGCCCGGCTGATTGCTTTCACTATTGCCGTCTTCGTCAAACTCACCATCATCAAACTCATCCTGCGATTCGCCAGCCCCCATATCTTCACTGCCAATCTTCTTGAATGAGAAGAATCGGTCAAAACAGGAGTCAAATGTCTCTTTCTCTTCCGGGTTTTTGGCGAGAACCATCGATAGGGTATTCTTGAGAAACTCTCGATCACGGTAACCCACAAGGTCTATTGCTTGCATCGCGTCAATTGTTTCGGCGGGAGAGACTTTAAGCTCCGCCGTGCGCAATACCTTTACAAATTCGACCAGTGTTTTTTCCATTGCTTAGCTTTCTTTCAAGGCCTTGTTGGTAATGTTCTGCACTTCCGCTTCAACCGTTTCAATATCTTCCTGGAATTTCAAGATGACATTGAGGGTCTGGCGTACCAGATCGGGATCGAGGGATTCGCTGTGCAATAAAATCAGTGCTCTAGCCCAATCGATGGTTTCACTGATAGCGGGTACCTTTTTAAGATCCATTTCCCGCAATTCCTGAATAAAGGTGACCAGCTGCTTTCTTAGACGGTCAGGAACTTCCGGCACGCGAGCATGGACTATCCTGCTTTCAAGATCAGCATCAGGGAAGGGAATGTACAAATGCAAACATCTTCTCTTCAATGCATCACTGATTTCGCGAGTATTATTGCTCGTTAAAAATACCAGCGGCTTGCGATCCGGGTTCGCCTTTATGGTCCCGATTTCCGGAATTGACAATTGATAGTCCGAGAGCATTTCAAGCAATAGTGATTCGAATTCGTGATCGGATTTGTCTACTTCATCGATAAGTAATACGCAGCTCTCTTCTGCCTTAAGCGCCTTTAGCAATGGTCGTGGCTCGAGGAAATCTTCGGAGAAGAAGACGTCGCCAAAACTATGTAATTTTTCCACTGATTCGGCAAGACCCACAGCGCCATCGAGGATTTCGCCAAGGGTTTCCTTCAGGACCTGGGTATATAGGAGCTGCTTGCCATATTTCCACTCATAAATAGCCTTGGACTCATCAAGACCTTCATAACACTGCAATCTGATACAGGGAAGGTCGAGCATGTCTGCTGCAGTCTTGGCGAGCTCGGTCTTACCGACGCCAGGAGGGCCTTCAATCAGGATCGGCTTTTCAAGGTGGTAGGCAAGATATACGGCGGTCGCGATCTGCATATTACAGATATAGCCCAACTTCTCGAAGTTATCCTGAATTGTTTCGACGCTACTGAGTCGATCATGGTTCTTAATGGCCACGCTGGATCCTTTATTTGCTTGTCGCTAGCCGGAAGTCAAAATTGGCCGGCTCAGAATGAGGGCGCCATTATGTGAAGCTGTCAGGCGAATGTACAGCGGCAGGTAGGTCATCAAACTGGGGTATACGCCTGAATAACAGATATTTATACAAATATGTGGTTGAATAATGCGCCGATTTTAGAGATCAGGTATGAATGTGCTAAAAGCCGGGATTACAGAATTTATTCGAATAACAGTGGTTCTGCTAACAGTAGTTATACTAAAGGTAGCTCTGCTGCTTTCTGTCATCACGTTGCCGGCCATTGCGAAGGATGTTGTTTATGCTTCCACCTACCTTGTCCCGACTGCCCCTGATACTCTCATCCACGGCGCAAGCATTCTCACGGGTACCGGAGAACTAATTCAGTCGGGTTACCTTGTTCTGGCAAACGGAGTCATAGAAAAAATCGGTGCAGGAACGCCTGCTGCCATGGATGATTATGCGCTCGTTATTGACGCCAGCGGAAAGTGGCTGACGCCTGGAATCATCGATATTCACAGTCATCTGGGTAATTCCGCGTCACCATCCTATAACGCCCATTGGGATACCAATGAGTCCACCAGCCCTGTGACTTCTGAAGTTTGGGTGGAGCATAGTGTCTGGCCGCAAGACCCGCAATTTCCGCTCGCCCTGGCAGGCGGCATTACCAGCTTACAAATACTGCCAGGCTCCGCAAACCTGTTCGGTGGCAGAAGTATCGTTCTGAAAAACGTATCTTCACGATCGGTTCAGGGAATGAAATTTCCCGGGGCGCCATATGGGCTCAAGATGGCCTGTGGTGAGAACCCCAAGCGGGTCTATGGTAAAAAGTCTGGACCCAAGACCAGGATGGGCAATTTTGCACATTATCGTAAGACCTGGATTGATGCTCAGGAATATCAGCGAAAGTGGGCTTCCTATCACCATGAAATAATGGAGTACCGCGCTCATAAGCTGGAGTCTAATGGCAAGAAGATGATAGTGCCTGTTGAACCAAAAAGAAATCTGCAATTGGAAACATTGGTTGGAGTGCTTGAGGGCAATATCCGCGTACACAATCATTGTTATCGAGCGGATGAGATGGCACAAATTATCGATTTGAGCAAAGAGTTTGGATACCAGGTTACCGCATTTCATCATGCCGTTGAGGCATACAAGATTGCCGACCTCCTGGCCGAAAATAATATCTGCGCTGCAATGTGGGCTGATTGGACGCGCTTTAAACTTGAGTCCTTTGATGGCATTAACGAGAACGTTGCCCTGGTTGCTGCCGCCGGTGCCTGCGCAATCGTGCATTCGGATTCGGCTACCGGAATTCAGAGACTCAATCAGGAAGCAGCCAAGGCTCTTGCCGCGGGTAGGAGAATGGGACTCGAGATTAGTGAGGCAGAGGCAATTCGCTGGATCACCTTGAATCCTGCGGATGCACTGGGTATCTCGAAGCAGACTGGCTCCCTGGAGTCTGGAAAGATGGCAGATGTCGTTTTATGGAATCGAAATCCGTTCAGTGTTTACGCACGTGCTGAGAAAGTATTTATAGATGGTTCCCTGGTCTTCGACCTGGAAAAAGACCTTAAGCCGGTGACGGACTTCGAGCTTGGCCAACGTGTAAGGGAGATATAAGGATGAGATTTATCCCATCATGCTTACTTTTGGCGTTCCTATTACTGACAGTATTGCTTGGGTCATCGCAGCTTAAAGGTGATATCCAGCAAAGTTACCTCATTAAGAATGGCACTCTGCTGACCATGACTGAGCAGGGCACAATTAAAAATGGCGATATCCTTGTTCAGGATGGTCGTATTGTAAAGATTGGCGTTCATCTGACAGTAGATTCTTCGGTGGAGCTTATTGATGTTGGCGGCGCAATCGTGACGCCAGGACTCTTTGATTCTGGAACTCAGCTGGGATTGGCAGAGGTAGGGACGTCATCAATTAGCGGTGACGATCGAGCGAAGGGGCAACAACTTGGAGCAGGCTTCTCTATATCTCTGGCCTTGAACCGACACTCAAGCATGATTCCAATGGCCAGGCGAATGGGGATCACTCGAGCCATGGTTGTGCCGCAGCCAGGCTCGGAACCCCTATCTGGCCAGAGCGCACTGGTGCAATTGGGGGGCTCCAGCAAGTTTGCAATTGACAAGTCTAATGCCGTGCATCTATACATTCGCGAAGCAGACAGGAAATTGGTTGGCGGTTCAAGAGCGTCAATGCTAATGCAGGTACTGGAATCCTTTCATGAAGCCCGGCGATATCAAAAGAACATCCGCGCCTATCAAAGCGGAAAGACGCGCAAGTTCCGCCAATCAGAGCCGGACCTAAAAGCGTTAACAAGGGTGCTGAGCGGAGATATACCGCTGGTGATTCATATAGACCGGGCGGCAGATATCGAGCTTGTGCTGGATGAATTGTCGATGTTTGATCTGCGAATTGTTCTCTCCGGGGCGCGGGAGGCATGGAAGGTCCGGGATCAACTTGTGCAGCAAAACATCCCTGTCCTGCTAAATGTTATCGACAACCTGCCGCGTAAATTCGACCGGCTGGGTGCGCGCCTGGATAATGCTTCATTGTTGGTAGAGGCTGGTGTATTGGTAGCATTTAAGACAGCTGATCTGTATACAAATACACGAATGCTGACTCAGGGTGCTGGTATAGCAGTCGCTTATGGCCTGGATTGGGAGGACGCATTGCGGGCTATTACGGTTAATCCTGCGAAGATATGGGGTCTGAATAATTCCGGTGTACTGGCTGCAGGTTCAGTTGCTGATCTTGTGATTTGGGATGGCGATCCGCTTGAAGTGATGAGCGCACCTACGCGTCTGATGATTGATGGCCAATGGATTAGCTTGAGGACCCGCCAGGATTTATTGAGAGAGCGTTATTCTCACCTGGAAGAAAAGACCGTTCCCTACGGCTATCGCTAAATCTGTATATGGCAGGTTTATCTGTAAGCTATGATCTGTTCAGGATTGATCGCCCCGCTTCCATAATCGGTGGAACCGGGTTGTCGATATGAAGTCAGTGATGGACATATGGTGCATTGATTATTGCATTGCTAAAATCTGGTGGCTGGCGACCTTAGTTTGTTTTAGCCCGCAATTAAAAGCCCCTGCTATTTCCGATTAACGCCCGCTGAATTGTTCATTGCGCGACGTTTTCTATTCTCTTCGCCAAGTCGTAGAAGCTCTTCACGATTGCTTTCATCGACCCTGGCATAATTTGCTTTCCAGTCTTCACTTTCGGAGAAGCGAAACCCGGTTAAAATAATTGACCCTGCCTGATTTGCTTCCGTAGCCAAACTTAATGCGGTAAGTATTGAGCTTCTTTGCATCGCTCGATCCAGTGGTTTGCCCAATGGATTGCCGAGGGGCAGATCATTAAATACAAACCTTGGTGCGCCGCAGTGCTCAACAATATCCAGGGCAGAGCCAATGATTACGGTGGTGATTCCTGCTTCTTCCAATACCTTCGCTGTCAGACACACGGTCTGGTGGCAGACCGGTCACAATGGAACAAGCAAGGCAATGTCTACTTTGTCTTCCAGGCAGGATGCCGCTATGGCTGGTGCATCTTTTTCCAGAGTATTTTTTTGACTGTACTCCGTGGGAACAAAATGAAATCTGGGGGCGAGGCCGCCGATCTCACCCTTTGCAGCCAGCGCTTCGAGTACTTCCAGTGGGAAATAGCTCTGCCTGTCGTCGGTATTGGTGGTGATTTTGTCCCAGGCAAGCTCATCGGTATCAGGCCTGTCGGGAAGTTCCTCAAAGCTGTAAGAGGCAGCTGCACGCATTTGCTTTGGTATCTCTGGTTCGATAACGACAGTGGTGACGATTGCGACCGTACAATCCTTCAATGGCTTATCTAAGGTGCTAAAAGGGATGTCGTCGGTCTTGGCCCACACGTAATCTTTGTCAAAACCCTGGGCTCTGTACAGGTCGCGGGTTCGTTGCATGTAGTTGATCGTATTCATTTATGTAACCTGATAAGACCTTCCTGGGCGACGGATGCCACAAGCTCGCCTGCAGCGTTGAATATTGTGCCACGACTGAAGCCGCGCGCACCACCTGAAAAGGGGCTGTCCTGTTGATATAAAAGCCATTCGTCCATGCGCATTGGTTTGTGGAACCACATGGCATGGTCAAGGCTGGCGACCTGAAATTTATCGTTGCCCCAGCCTATTGCATGTGGCCTGTAACTTGTATCAATTAGAGTCATATCCGATGCATAAGCCAGGAGGCATTGGTTAAGGCGGACATCTTCGGGCATGGTGTCCACCGTCTTCATCCAGACATGTTGCTCTGGATCCATCGGCTCCGGATTGTACTCATTCCAGGGTTCTACAAATCGCATTTCAAGTGGTTTTGGGCGGTGTACGCGTTCCTGAAATTCCTCAGGGATATCGTTTGCAAAACTCTCATGAAGTTCAGCTTCACTCATGCATTGTTCGGGGCCGGGAACCTCTGGTGCATCAAATTGATGCTCAAGGCCGATTTCTGCAACCTGGAAAGATACTGACATGCTGAAGATGGCGCGACCTTTCTGCACGGCTATTACGCGCCTGGTGGTAAAACTCCTGCCATCCCTGATCCGGTCGACGGTATAAAGAATGGGAATTGTGGTATCGCCGGGCCGCAGGAAGTAACCATGCAAAGAGTGAGCTGTGCGTGATTCATCTTCCACTGTGCGAGAAGCTGCAACCAGAGCCTGGCCTATTACCTGACCCCCGTATACGCGTTGCCAGCCCTCATCCGGGCTGACGCCTCTGAACATGTTAACCTCAATCTGCTCCAGGTCGAGCAAATCAAGCAGGTCCTTTAGTTCTTGTTTCATACCGCCGTTCGTATCAAATGGGACAACTAGCGGGAATATAACATGGCTGACTATGTCGCAGCGGGTGGCAGCGGGTGGCTCAGGGGAAGCGCCACGTATCCGGATCATTGGCCTTAGGTTTGATCGAGGTTTAATCGATGTTTAAGCGGGAAAAATCTCCATAGTCGAGCATGGCTTCCATAAGCCTTTGCTTCATTCCGGACACCGCAGGGGATCCGGGATCTGTTACTGCAAGATTGTTTAGCTCATCCGGGTCATTGACGCGATCATACACTTCAAGGTCGTGGCTGGAATAGAGGGTGACTCGATGCTCTGGCATAACCAGGGTTCGTGCCCTGTGGGGGATTTTTGGCAGTGCTTCGACCAGCGGCATGTCTTCTTCAATGTACACATGATCCCTGACGGTGGCGGTGGAATCTTCCAGCACAGGTTTGAAACTGACGCCTTGCATGCGATCAAAAGGCTCATCATCAGTGATGTCCAGAACCGTCTGCGCAATATCCATACTTGAGATCAGCGAATCAGTGGCGCCAGGCTCAATTTCAGGTCCGGCAACAATAAACGGCACCCGGATACAGCCATCGTAATGCATCATGGATTTCATCATCAAGCCGTGATCGCCGAACATGTCGCCATGATCGCTGGTAAAGATCACGATGGTATTGTCGACCATGCCCTGCCGTTCCAGTGTTGACATGATTTTCCCGATACCTTCATCGACAAATTCAATCATGCCAAATTCGGCGGCCATAGCGTCCTTTACGATGTCTTCCGTGGCGCCAAACATCTGTACGATGTTTTCCCGTGGTACCAGACTTTGGAAGAATCTTAGGTGTGCCGGTGCATTTTGCAGGGAGTCATGAATCGTATGGGGAATTGGCATGTCTGCTGCCTGGTACGCATCCCACCATTTACCTGGTGGCGTAAAGGGATGGTGTGGGTCCGGAAAAGAACATTGCAGGAACCATGGCTTATCGTTTGATTGTTTACTTATCCAGTCGCTGCTGCGTTCCTGGACGAAGGTGGTCGAATAATATTCTTCAGGTAGATTCGGTTGATAGACCTGCCACCAATGTTCAGATCTTGCTTTTGCTGGCCAGCTTGAATCTGGCCAGTTTAATAACATGTCTTCAGGTTTGGCTCCTTTGTCGATCGCCCATTGATAATGATGGCCGGTAACAAGGTCGCCGTGGCCCAAGGTAAATTCTGCGTGCTTAAAACCATAGAAGTCGGTCACGGGGGCGCCTGACTCAAGGTAATTTTCGTAGTTCTCGATTGTATTCCAGCCAGTTTGATAGGGATCCGCAATCGCAGGCGTTTGCTTTATGGGGACAACAGATTCCCGTGAGGTGCCATGTTGTATATGGGATTTGCCGATTAAGCCGGTTTCATAACCCGCCGCTGCCAGCTGGCGTACGAAGGTATTTGAAGACCAGGCGAGGGAACGATCATTGAATATGACCTTGTGCGCAGAGGGGACGCGACCCGTAATCATAGAGCAACGGTTGGGCATGCAAATGGGGTTAGCGACAAAAGCCTGGTTGAATACCCGGCCGCGACTTGCCAGGGCATCGATGTTGGGTGTTCGCACGATGCTGGAACCACCAAAGCCGGTGTGATCAGCTCTCAGTTGATCAGTGATAATGAGTAAAATATTAGGTCGTTTCATAGTAATTCCTCGGCATGTTCTATTGTGCTTACGGCGTATTGCTGGCCAGAAATTCAAGTACGATCTGAACGGTATTGTCGGCAGTTGGGTCTTTCCAATTTTCAATCAGCGTTGCATTCGGGGCAAGATCGGCTATTTCCCTTGACGTTGATTGCGGGTGATAGAGATCATCTCCCATAAGCACCAACATGGGCGTCTCGCACTGACGAACAAAATCTTCGTCAACGTTGAGTAGAAATTCGCCATCGTACATGTTCGAGCGAAATTGCTGCCATTCATCATTTGTGAGTGTTGCATCGCTCATGTCTTTTGCCCAGCTATCGAACATGTCGTAGAAGGCATGTCGATTATCGTCGAGCCCGATAGTCTGCTGCAGGATTGAAGACGCAACTCTTGCTGGTGCGCGTTCCATGACACCAAAACAATAAGGCCCGCCAATGCAACCGCCTAAAAGATGACAGCTATCTATACCGAGGTGATCCAGTAAGCTTAAGTGATCATCTGTATAGGTGTGCCATCCGTCTGAAGCTTGAATGGGCGCCCGCGACTGTCCGGCGTTTCGTTGATCCATCGCAATCACACGGTAATGTGGTGATAGCACCTCAATGGGATTCCACTGGGAACCTGCCCAGAAATTTATTGCAGAGCGCATACCGCCCGGCGCAAACAACAAAATGGGAAACCCTTCTCCTGATTCTTCGTAATAAATGTCGATATCGTCATGAGAAAATGTTGGCATATTCCAGTCCGTTTGAGTCTGTCTCTATCGATTGCAAGCAATTAGCAATTTCGAAGCCAAGGAAATCTGTGAAGATATTCAGCCAAGGTTCAATAATTGAACATACACCACTGCATGGCCTAATTGAAGCCGCATTAAACGTGGCTACCGGATTTTTGGATTCTTCGTCAAAGAATGCAAGCCAATAGACTAACGGATTGATTGTGGTTTGGAGCAGGGTGAGTCGAACTTGGGAATAAGTTGAAAGAAGGCAACTCACTGAGGTAACGATTATTTAAACAGTGAGTCGCCCATGTTTCGAGCGTACCAGTAAGTTAATTAGTTCCCGTCCAGAAAGTACATGATTAGAATAGAATGCACACAACCATAATTTTGTTAAGCATACAAAAAATCACTTACGAAGGAGGATCGGACTCGCGCACGAGTCCCGTAAGTCTGAGAATCCGGACAAGAACTGCTTAGTACTTGTAGGTTTCCGACTTGAATGGCCCCTCAGCAGGTACGTTAATGTACGCTGCCTGGTCTTTGGTCAGGCGAGTCATTACACCACCAAAACCTTTAACCATGTAGCTGGCAACTTCTTCGTCCAGCGCTTTCGGCAGTACTTCAACTGTAATAGGCGCTCGTTGGCTGGGGTTGTGGTCTGCCCACTTCTGCTCGTACAGGTACATCTGAGCTAATACCTGGTTAGCGAAGGAGCCGTCCATGATTCGGGAAGGGTGGCCAGTTGCATTACCAAGATTCACCAAACGGCCCTCTGAAAGAAGAATCACATAGTCTTTTGGATCATCGCTGCGATAGATCTTGTGGACCTGAGGTTTAACTTCCGTCCATCTCCAGTTCTCTCGCATAAATGCGGTATCAATCTCGGTATCGAAGTGGCCGATATTACAAACGATGGCGTTTGATGAGACGGTTCTAAGCAGGTTCTCATCACAGACATTGACGTTGCCAGTACAGGTGACGATGAGGTCGGTCGCGTTCATCAATCTGGTATCAATGTCTTCAAGCTTTCCGGTATTTATTCCGTCGTTGTACGGCGAAACCACCTCATAACCGTCCATGCAGGCTTGCATTGCGCAGATTGGGTCGATCTCAACAATACGTACAATCATTCCTTCCTGACGTAAGCTCTGTGCGGAGCCCTTGCCAACATCACCATAGCCGATGACGAGTGCGCGTTTACCGGCCATCAACATGTCGGTGCCTCGTTTGATGGCATCGTTCAAGCTGTGGCGGCAACCATACTTATTGTCATTCTTTGATTTAGTGACAGAATCGTTGACGTTAATTGCAGGTACTTTAAGTTCATCCGCAGCCATCATCTCGAAGAGTCGATGCACGCCTGTTGTGGTTTCTTCGGTAATGCCATGAATGGTATCGAGCATTTCGGGGTACTTGCTGTGAACCATTTCAGTGAGATCGCCGCCGTCATCAAGGATGATATTTGCATCCCAGGGCTTGCCGTCACTCAGGATCGTCTGTTCGATGCACCATAGGAACTCCTCGTTTGTCTCGCCTTTCCAGGCGTAGACTGGAACGCCTGTTTCTGCAATCGCTGCAGCAGCGTGGTCCTGAGTTGAGAAGATATTGCATGATGACCAACGCACTTCTGCGCCGAGTTCTGTCAGTGTTTCGATTAAGACAGCAGTTTGAATAGTCATGTGAATGCAACCCATGATCTTTGCATCTTTTAGTGGCTGCTCACTTTTATATTTCTCGCGTAATGCCATTAAGGCTGGCATTTCTTCCTCCGCCAATTCGATTTCGCTTCGACCAAAACTTGCCAGACTTATATCAGCGACTTTGTAGTCATTGTTACTCATTGGGTATTTCTCCTGTTTTTACTGAGCCTTCAAATTAATGTTTATGAATCACGCTTCAACTGAAACGTGCGGTTTGAAGTGTCTTTATTGAAGCTCTCGTTGGCTTCTCTTGGTTTTTCGTTTCTTGCTATTTCATTCTTTGCTATTTCATTCTTTGCTTTTTCATAGTCCGCTCTTCCTGAACCCGGGAGCGATGTAGATTGGTAGAGCCTTACCTGTATCTGAAAACCATTTCGCAGTCCAAGGTAGGCGCTTTGCCCTTTCTCCAGTGCGGCATCATCTGCCCATTGATCGAGATCATCCGGGTCAAAGCCTAGCCACAAGTCGCCGCATGCGTCGCGGGTCCAGTCCTGATTATGGGAGCAAAGATCGGCAATTAGTAATCTGCCTCCTGGCTTCAGGAGTTTCGTTGCGATGTTGAATACCTGATGAGGAGATGCCAGGTGATGTAAGACCATGTTCAGTACGATGAGATCGGCTTTGTGAGTGTGATCCAGGTCCGATAATTCACCCAGGACAAAGCTTGCATTTATATAGCCGCCCAGACGCGCCTTCTCTCTGGTTTTATCTAACATCTCTTCTGCATTGTCCACGGCGATGAATGATTCGAATTCCGTGCATAATATGTCGATAAGATCGCTTTCCCCTGGGCCTACTTCGATAACTGTGCCCCTTTCCTCCCAATGCTCATTGAATAGAAGATCAGTGATGCACGCTGCGTAGTGAGGGAATTCAGCAATGAGGTTCTGGTTATCCTTCAGTCGATCTGCGTTCTTCTGGAAGAACTCCCTTGAGTGCTGTGCTCTTTCTCGATGGATTTCCTCGCAGCGCCTCTTAATAGCCACTGGCAGGGTGGTGAGTTTGTCCACAGAATCAAAGAGGCTGGTAATAAGGGCGCTGATGGGATTATCGGTAGGTATCAGGGCGCGCCGGTAGAATATTGAATTACCTTCCCTTCGGGTTTGTAATAAGCCAGCCCTGGAGAGAATCTTCAGATGATGACTCATGCCCGATTGAGTGGTATCAAAGATGTGGCAAAGTTCCAGTACACCAAAGGACTCGACACTTAACGCCCGCACAATGTTTAACCGCAAGGAGTCCGCACTTGCCTTGCAAAAGGCAAGCAATTCCTCGGAATCTACGATCAGGCTTGTGCTCGCGGCGTTCACTTAGTTAGTTCCTGTCCGGGAAGCGCATGACCTGAACAGAAAGTGTGGAACTATTTATATTGTTAGGCATAAAAAAAACAATCAATTACGAAGGAGTATCGGACTCGCGTGCGAGCCTCGGCGGTTTCCATTTACGGACAAAACTAATTAAGCAATATCAAAAAAAGTCGATATAGTATCAGGGCATAATTGATATGCAAGCTATATCAATAAATGTTGATGTTGGTTTGGGCTTTACCTTCCACAGAAAGCTATTCACCAATGTCATCAAACCGGTACACTATTGGTCTAAATTAGAAGGAAATGCTGGAACGAAATCAGGAAGGCGAGTCTTAGAATATGGCATACGATCCCGAGAATATTTTCGCTAAGATTCTGCGCAGCGAAGCACCTGCCTTCAAGGTCTATGAAAACGACTTCGCGCTGGCCTTTATGGATGTCATGCCACAAGTTGATGGCCACACCCTGGTTATTCCGAAGGATAGCGCTGAAAATATTCATGACGTGGATGCAGAAATACTCGCAGCCACAATTCAGATGGTCCAGAAGGTTTCAGCTGCCGTTAAGCTCGCTTTTGCCGCACCTGGAATGATGATCGCGCAATTAAACGGAGTTGATGCAGGGCAGTCGGTTTTTCATTTACACTTCCACATTATGCCCCGCTTCAGTGGTCTGGAATTCAAGTTGCATGCTCGTGAAGTAGAAGAATCTGCGAAGCTTCAAGCACATGCTGAACGCATTCGTGAACATCTGTAAAATTTATAGCACTGCTGAGTACGCATGCCGATTCAGTGGCCTGGCTCACAACTAAATCGTAAGAAATCGTCACGCGACTATCGATCAATGATAGCGGTATTCAATGTGAACTAAAGCATCCATTTCCGGAAAAATCAGCCGTTTCTGTACTTGACCGATATTTGGGATATGTGGTTTATTCTCCTTATATGACAGGTGCATTGAGCCAATTACAGATGGTGTACATAGCGGAGGAAGACAGAATTCTGTTCCGCGTTAACTCCACGGACAAGAAAGAATACAGATTCTGGCTGACCAGACACTACGCAACGCTCCTGGCAAAGGTGCTGAAAGATCATAAAAAGGTCGACCCCGATGTCAGTGTTCAGGCGACCCCTCAGGCCAAAGCTGCGGTTCAGGAATTTAAAAAGGAAAAGGCCCTAGGCGAGGCCACCTTTGGCAAGAAGTTTGAAGGTGACAATAATGAGTATCCCCTCGGCCATGATATTAAGTTGGCATTTAAGCTTAGCTACAACCATAGAGAGGACGGCACGATGCAGCTGAGCATCCTTCCCAAGGAAGGTCAGGGCATCAATACTACGCTGACGCAGTTGCTTAGCGCAGCAGTAAACAAGGGTGATTGGAAATTAGATGGGTGGATTACACCGCCAGCGCCTAAATCGTAAGAAGACATAATTATCAACTAGTTGCGAGGTATATGTCATTCAATAGCTCACCTAACCTGAAGCATGAGGGGTGTTATTTCCATCAACCTTCCATTGTACCTTCATAGTCGCGGTCTAAACTGGAGGAACGAACGAACATACGTTCACATTAGCTCATTGTTGGTGCTGCAGGCCCTTACTCCTTTCTTCCCCCGAAAGTTGTTAGGGCTTTTTTTTGCCTGATATATAGTGACGAGATCCAGTGGGTCAATCAGGAACGTCTAGCTGGTTGCGAAAGATTGCGATGACGTCGATTTAAATAGAGGCAACTTAACCCGGAGCGTAACCCCATTTCCATTTAGAAGGTTGCTTGCGCTAACACTTCCACCATGTTGCTCTGCGATGATTCGGACAACATAGAGACCTAGCCCAAAATGAAGCCGGTTATCCGGGTTTGATTCCCGGACAGACACCATTGAGTCAAATATATTCTCTATCATGTCACGGGGAATGCTGGAGCCCTGATTGGTAACGAATAGGGTCAGGAATTCTGCATCAGTTGTGAGGCCCACCGTAATTGTTGTGCCTGTCTGCGAAAAGTCCACAGCATTGTCGATAAGCTTGTCCAGTAGCTGCTCAATTCGATAGTCGGAAACTATACTGCGTACGGGTTGTTGTGTGCCCCGGTATTCAAAATTACGCTTCGGTTGTGTTGTTCTGCAGTTGGCCAGATAGTTCTGAACCATGTCGTGCAAATCGACAACTTCGAAATCTTCGGCTTGCAAAGCTTCTTCCAGGTTCGCGGCGTCAGCCAGGTTCTGGACGATCATGCCAATGCGAATCACGCCGCGTTTTGCACTTTCCAGATACTTCTTTTTTTCTTCATCAGATGTTTCGCTTTCCAGGTTCTGCAAAGAAGTTGATAGCGTGTTGAGAGGGTTGTTGATTTCGTGGCGTAACGTTCTTGGCATGTTTTCCAGGAACTGATTGTGCTGGTGAAGCCTGGACAACATATTGGATATGCTGCGGGCAAGGTCTCCGATCTCATCTCCGGATTTTGTTTCTGCCTTTATCTGGTTGGTTTTTAGGCGCCCGTATTTGTCAATTGCGTCAGTTGTTTCAATCCCCAATCGACGAATTCGGCCAGCCAGGCGAACCGAAAATACAAGAATTAAGGCGACGAAGATAAATAGTGAGGCAATGGAAAAATTCAGGATCCTTTGCAATGCGTCTCTCCTAAGCTGCAATATCCGCTTGGTATTTTGTTTTAGAACCACGGTGCCGATCACCTCATTTTGGGCAATGATCGGGTGTGCTGCCAATATCATTTCGCCTTCATCAACTGTGTATATTCGTCGATAACTCGGAATACCTGCTAGTGAGTCAGTGATGATCTTGTCTTCCAGCGCTGCAGTATCCTCCTTAAAGCCTGTATCCATAACATTGTAGAGTGGATCCAATAGAAGGTTGGTAAAGGTAAACCAGCTTTCGTACCACTTGGTTTCGCCATCAATATTCTGGGGGATTGTGTTTGATCGATAGCTGCCCACCTCCGCTCGAACACGCCGCTGGGCGTCAACCACCTGAATGTTGGCGCCTGAATATCCCAGACCTTCAACGATTCGTAATACCTCCGGTGACTTTAGTAACACTAAGCCGAATGCTTCTCTGCCTGCGGAGGGCAGGGTGCCAGTGATCGACTCGATTGCCCTTGTTTCAGGGTTGTCTACGTCAGCGACCGCCAGGCCAAAGTGTTTGGTAGAGCCCAATAACTCAAGGGGTATCCTGAACTCAATTGAGTAACCCTCGTCTGTTTGTGTCATGAAGCCAGGGATACGATTTTCGGGTTCACCCTGAATGGCATAACGCCAGTCATCGTCCATCAGGTAGGCGGTGGTAACGCCAGGCTCAGTCATTGTAATGACCAGTTTGTGGACTAGATCGTCCTGGCCGGTAAAGGTTACTCGAACATGATCGCTGAGATCGAGGCGTAGAATGTTTCTGTCTCTGAACACCAGCTGATTGTCTTTAACCTGGACCAGTGCGTAGACTTGACCTTTGTGTTCGCCCAGCACCAGGTAGAATTGGCTAATGCTTTTTGCGTCCCCTTCGGGAAAATTAAGATTTCCAAAGCCGACGTTGTAGTCCAGCACGTCTTCCCAATCGTTACTTTTACCATCGATACGAATCGGAGTTTTGAGCGGGTGGGCATATAGCTGTTCATAGCCTTCTGGAGACAGAGGCAGCTCATTGAATAGATCGGAGCGGCCATTGAGCAAGGTTGAGATACCTTCAGCTGTCAGTATCTGGGCGTTAGCCTGGCCATCAATCAGGAAGTCTTCCATCTCGTTGAGATAGAGGTAGCTGAACCATGGAATCACAATGAGCGCGAAGCTCATTAGTATCAATAATTTAGTGCCGAGCCTGGGACCCCTGAACGATGATTTAGCCATCGGTAGGAAATTATCTCCCCGTTACTTGACTGACCATCGATAGCCAAAGCCGTACTCGCTTTTGATGCTGTTAAATTCCGGGTCGATGCTCTCAAATTTCTTCCGGATATTTCTCATATGAGTATTGATAGTGTTATTGGTCACCAGGCTTTGCATGGTCGCATTCATGAGTGTGTCATAGGAGACAGCGTGACCGGGTACGCGTACCAACTTGGCAAGCATTCTGAATTCAGTGCCGGACAAGTTGATCGGGCTATCCTTCCAGGAGACAAGTAGAGCCTCCTGATCTATGGACATATCGCCAACAATTTTTGCTGTGTTAGACGTGCTTGCCTGTATCCGTGCTTCGTTGATTCGTAACAGTGAGCTGATCTTTTCAGAGAGGTAATCAAGAGAAATGGGCTTCGGCAGATAATCCCATGCACCGAGTCGCAAGCCGCTGATTTTGTCGATTTCTGCGATCCGTTCCGTGAGGAATATCACAGGTAGAGTGGGCGATCGAGATAACAGGTCGCGACATATCTCAAATCCGGCATCAACCTCGTCTCCAAGAATGATATCGAGTATGGCGAGATCCGGCAGCCCGCGGTCGAATCCTGCCAGCGCCTCCTCTCGGTTACTGTAGGCAATGACCTCATATCCCTTACGGGTTATTGCATCTACATAATTACTGCGCTGATCCGGATCGTCTTCAACTATAGCGATTGTCTTTGCCATGGGAACTCCTGGTTCTAGGGAGGCGGTGCATCAAATTATCATGTCGAGCTATCATAGCGATGCTTGCGCCGGAATATCTGTTAATTTTGACAACGCGGAGCTTAAGAATTTCCCGAGTGTCTGGATATATTTTTAGGACACTTAATTACCCGAAAAATGCCCTACAAACCACTGATTTTTCAACTATTTTGCTCGATCCATCATTTCTCCATATTAATCCAACGAACCTTCACTTTCTTTCACCCTAAGATTGCTCTTTGTAGGTTTAACTGTAGTTCATGTAACAGCCTGTAATACCAAGGCAATAGGAATTGGTCAGCCGCTCAGGCGCCGGTTCATTAGTAGAGACAAAGAGATTGAGCTTATGAAAATTTTCGTACCAATGCCAGATGAAAACATGAACGACAGACGGGGCATTATTGGTCGGGTTGTTCCTTTCAGTCCGGAATTCCTGCTGGAAAGTGAGAAGGTCCAGCAAGGAAGGAAGCCAAGCAACTGGATTTCCGACAATGACTATTCGGCAGCCTGTGCCAGGCTTCGTGTTAACGATCGCGTCACTCATCTTGTCAAGAACGGAGCCTTCGCTACTGCCTAAAGGACTCTTGTTAAAAAGACTCTAATTCGTCCAGGCGAGGAATTGACGAGGCAGCACCTTGCCTACCTACACAAATTGCTGCCGCTTTGCAGGCGTTTTCCAGACATTGTTCAATGGACAGACCTTGCATGAATCCTGCAAAGAAGTACCCGGTAAATGTATCTCCCGCCCCTGTGCTGTCTACCGCCTTAACCTTGAAAGCGCCTTGACGATATTGTTGCTCCTTGTCTCTATAGATCGCACCAGATTCCCCGAGGGTTAGGATGATCTTCGAATCGGGATATCTTGCAAGCAAACTATCCATAATTTCTTGTGGCTTATCTTTGCCGCTTATCGCCTCCGCCTCAATCTCGTTCAGAACAAAGAATTCCACTTTCTCTAATGGATAACTCGATACTTCGTCGGTGATAGGCGCTGCATTGAAGATAATCCGCTGGCTTTTTTCAGCTGCAATATTGATCAGATCTGGCAGATAACTCGTCTCATTTTGTATTAACAGGAAGTCTCCAGGGGATGTATCAGCCAGTGCATCGATAAAGTCCTGCCTCTTCAGTGTCTTGTTGGCGCCGCCATAGATAACGATTGCATTTTCCCCGGATGGCACGACTTGAATGTTCGCATGACCCGTTGGAATATCGACTACTTGAGTCAACGAGGTGTCAACGCCTGCCTCTGAAAGTAGTGTCTTTAGCCAGATACCATCGTGGCCAACCCTTCCCGCGTGTTTGAGACTAATACCGGCATGTGCGAGGGCAAGCGACTGATTGAGACCCTTGCCACCTGGGTGGACTTGATAATCAACACTAGCCAGGGTTTCGCCTGGCTTCACAAAGTAAGGAACTGCATAAACATTGTCGATGCAATATGAGCCGAAGTTAATGATACTGACTGGGTTCATATTCTTGGCAACTGAGTGAATGTATTAATCTAATCGCGCGTCAGGCTTGCCTTGGCGGGCCGCGATTAACGGAAGCAGGAGTGTAACCTGTTTCGCCTAAGAATTTTGATATGATGCCAATCGGACAGGACTACATAGTCAGGGGTTTCTTAAGGTGATAGCAAGAACGACTTTACTTTCCAGTGCAGACGGACTGCTTAAGCTGGTGATATGCATCCTGCTGCTGCCATTGACTTTGCTTTACGACTCCGATGCTTACTGTGCTTCTACTAATGACTCCTTTGCGATTCGCGAAGAGAAGCCGAATGTCCTGATCATCTATGTTGATGATTTGGGTTATGGCGATACAGGCGTTTATGGTCATCCAATAGTGCAAACACCGAACATTGATTCTCTGGCAGCGCAAGGCGCTCGGTTTTCCCAATTTTATGCGCCGTCTGCGCTTTGCTCACCGTCGCGGGCAGCCCTGCTCACGGGAAGGACGCCCTATCGAACAGGTGTCAGAAGCTGGATTCCCGATAACTCGCCGATCTCACTTGGGCGAAATGAAATTACCATTGCCGACTTGCTTAAGAATGAGGGATATCGGACAGCTGTAATTGGCAAGTGGCACCTGAATGGTGGCCTGGGAATGGAGGATGCACCACAGCCGCGGGACTTTGGCTTTGATTTTCAATATGGATTGGCCGCCTGGGTCAAAAACGCTGCCGCAGAGAAGTCTGGATCGGGCGCTCTCTTTCCAGACAATATGTATGTCAATAACAAGCCGGTTGGTGCGACCCATCGCTACAGCGCCGAATTGGTTTCTGATGAAGCGATTGCATGGCTTGCCGGAAATGATGATCCGTTTTTTCTCTATTTAACCTATAGCGAAGTACATACGCCCATTGCCAGCCCGGAAAAATACATAAAGATGTACGACCAGTTTCTGACCCAGGAATCCAGGCAAAATCCTTTGCACTACTATTTTGATTGGGCGAACAGACCATACAGGGGCAAGGGTGAATATTATGCCAACATCACTTATATGGATGCACAATTGGGCAGGGTTCTGGCATGGTTAAATCGGGAGGACAAGCTTGACAACACGCTGATTATCTTCAGTAGTGATAACGGTCCGGTAACGGCTGAGGCTAGTGAGCCCTGGGAGCTCTCAATGGCGGGGGAAACGGGAGGATTAAGGGGTAAAAAACGCTATCTCTATGAAGGAGGAATCCGCGTTCCCGGCATCATTCGATATCCTTCACTTGTTGAGCCGGCAACGATCATCGATTCGCCAGTATCAGCGTTGGATATTTTGCCGACGATTGCTGATATTACTGGCGCGAAGATTCCCGATGATCGGCCACTTGATGGTCAGTCTCTGCTTGGTTTATTGCAGGGGAAAGGCCAGGTGCGGGAACGACCCTTCTATTGGTCCATTCCGACGCCCGATGGAATGGAATATGCGTTACGAGACGGTGACTGGAAATTGGTTCTTGATGGTGATTTGGAGCCACGCTACCTCTTTAATCTTAGGCGGGATCGTTACGAAGTGCACAATCTAGTGAAATCGAAGCCTGTTGAGCTCGGCAAGATGATGGTTCAGTTTAGCCAATATCGTATGAATGTTGAGTCGGATCCTATACGAGCTGCGAGAAACCAAGAACCGTGAAAAATCAATCGCTAACAGTCCGGTTCTGCCGATGCTCTTTTCAAGGTCGCGCATCTCTTCAAACTTTGGTTCAACGGTCTCATCGAAAGGCATTTCCATATCATGCTGGCGCATCATCATTGCACCTTTGGCGCGCATCTTTATCTAAATCTCAAAAATGATGCCCTCCTTGAAAACACAGGTGCGCTGACTCAGCCATCTGCGGTGATTGCTGTACTGCCCTTTAGCTCTGTCATCAGTGAAGACGCATCTGTAGGCGCCCGATTTACAAACGAGATTTCCGATAGGTTGGCAAAACATCCCGATCTATATGTGGTGTCTAGCCAGGCGACATATTAGCTATTTCTGGCGAGCCTCGTGCCGGTGAAGAAGCAAAAGGAGCTAGAAGCGGATCATATTGTTTCTGGCGAAATTTCAGGAGATGAAAGAAGTTATTCCTTAAAGCTTAAGATGCTTGGCCCGAATCAGGAAGTCGTGCTGGAGGAGGAGTTCCTGTTCGGGGTGGATGCCGAGAGTCAGATCGGTGCACAGCGCCGCATCAGCCAGCGAATCAGTAAGGTGCTCGGCACAACACATGCAGGTACTGAATATTGTGAACCCAGTAACAATATTGAAGCTATGGTCTTGTACCATTCAGCCAAGCTCAAACTAGATCAGAAGGGAGTCAAGAATCTTGCTGGCGCTGAATCTCTATTACTCAGAGCGATTGAACTTGATCCGGGTTATGGACATGCATACTCGGCTCTCTCTATAGCCTATTTGTTACAAAGCCGGTGGAAGCCGGAATACCGCGGCGACTTATCGGTAGAGATTACTCGTAAAGCGCTTGATAGATGCGCAACCCTTGGCGTTGCTTATAAGATCTGGGTGCCTTCATATGAGGGAGTAAAAAATAATTGGATAGATCAGGAAATACAATGGCGTGATGCATTGGCTATATCGCCGAGCGACCTCTGGTTGTTAGATAACTATTCCCTGAACCTGGGGCCATTGGGCATGGGAACTCTGCAAGACATTATCTTTGAGAGAGCAAATCGGATTAACCCAATCGGCCCGCGAGTGCTCTTGAGTAAGGCCTGGCATGCCTTGTTGGTTGAAAGTGATATAGAAAAGGCCTTACAGCTGGCGGAGCAGATCGAAAGTGAGGGAGAGAGGTCATGCAATGTGCCCAATCTTCGTCTGTTTGCCGCCCTATCGATATCTGAAGAGGCGGCGATTGAAGCCTGGGAAGCATTTCAACTTACCGAGTGTAGCGGTGGCGGCGTTAGGATGCAGTACGAAAAACTCGGACCGGAGCTCATCTATCAATCTCGGCATAATCCCAGTGCGCGCAGAAAACTGCTCGATTACATGAGAGATGGTCTCGAAGACAATCCGAATATGGCCATGATTAACGGTATCAACCTTTCCGATCTGACACTTGCCTTTGATGCTATTGAGTTTGGCATGGCTAACGATAGATACATTCATATGCCATTGTGGTGGATGGACAATTCGGAGTCGACATTATTCAGGCGCGATGTCAGGTTTGCGAAACTGGTGCAAAGGATGGACTTTCCAGATTATTGGCGGGAATTCGGTTGGCCGGATGGAAAATGTACGCCGCTTGGGGATTCATTTGTCTGGGATAACTGAATCATTGTTATAGGGTATTTTTGAGCGATGATTCCTCTTCGGATTGATCGTTGGCCCGCTGCTCACGGATCCATGCTGTGAAGAATCGCAACGGACTAGTCATGGGCCGGATGTTTTTTGTCTGATTGATTGGTTCTTGCAGCAATGACAGATACAGTAAGCCTAATATAACAATTGAGGGGCTCCCTCTGGAAATACCTTTATGTCTGGCGGATGTGGATTGTGATTGGTTGACCCAAGCGTTGCGGGAGTCCCAGATCCCGGATGATGTTTCTGTCGTTGGTTTCCAGCCCAAAATAATAGGTATTGACGCTGGCTTTCTTGGAGAAATAGCTTTGCTTGAGGTGCAATACTCGTCTTCCGCCATCGATGCTCCGGCCACAATGATCCTCAAAATCCCCACATCTTCCGAAAATAGGCAGGTGGGGCAGAGTATCGGTGTGTATGAACGGGAAGTCAGATTCTATACCGAATTAAGGCAGCTAGTTAATGTGCGGACGCCAGATTGCTACTACGGTGATATGAATGTAAGTAACGATCCTGAGAAATCCATGGCGGCAATTAAGTTTATCAATCGCCTTCCGGTGTGGATGATGTGGACATTGTTTCGCCTGGCAAACTGGTTTAGTGGCCGAAAGCAGATTGGCTTTGTTTTGTTGTTAGAAGATCTTGGAAATTATCGAGTAGGAGATCAGGTTGCAGGATGTTCTGTGCCCGATGCCGAGAGAGCCTTGCGATCCATGGCGGAGTTGCATGCGCCATTCTGGAAGAGTCCGGATCTTACGGACAACCCCTTGATACTCCCGTTTGAATTGATCATCAAGTTAAGCCAAATAGTTTATTCACAGGCGTTACCGAAGTATCTAAGTGCCAATGAAGGCCAGATATCACCGCGAAACATGCTCATCCTCGAGTGGCTGTCAGACAACGGCATGACATTGATGGAGAGTCTTGCCAGAAGTCCATATAGCTTACTGCACGGCGATTTTCGTCTGGACAATATGTTTTTTGATGACGATAAAGATGAGCTTGTGTTATTTGACTGGCAGACTTTCCTGGCGGGCCCGGTTGGTTATGATCTGGCCTATTTCCTGAGCGCTTCCCTGGGTGAGGATGCCAGTGATGACGAATTATACAGCTTAAGGGAATACTATCGCTTGCAACTGGAGGACAAAGGGGTCTCTATTTCCGCCGAACGACTGAGCTGGGAATATGAAGTAGGCATGCTGGTGGTTTTGCTAAGAATATTGCCTGTTGAATTTCAGGACCTGGTTTCCCTTGGGGAGAATCGGGGCCATGAAATAGCAATTACATGGATTGATCGAATTTTCGTAAAGCTAAAAAATGTTGACCTCGACAGGCTATTGGCTACAACTCCGTATTCCGTCCAGCAGTGAATGACAAATGTGAAAGGTACATATGAAAGGTAAGTTTAGCGGTAGTGGGTTCAGAAGAGTCAGGTATATATTAACTGTTGCTCGATTACGTCAATTATTCTCGTTTATTGGTGTCCCCCTTCTTGCGATGCTGGTGTCTTGCTCAGAATCTAACGAAATTGATTCGGCGGTGCAGGAAGCTGATCTGATTATCACAGGCGGGAAGATCTATTCTCTGAATTGGGCGAAACCAAATCTTGAAGGTAAGACCTCAGATGCTGCTCCCTATGACGGTCTAGGATGGCATGCAGATGCCGAAGCGCTGGCGATAATTGATGGCAAGATCGCTGCTATTGGTGCCTCTATGGAAATAGACAAAATGAGAGGCGAACAGACCAGAGTCATTGATGTTATGGGGGCAACTATCCTGCCAGGCTTGGTGGACTCACATGCCCATATCCCTGAGCTGGGAGCGACGCTCAGCCGAGTGAACCTCATCGGTATCGCAACGGAAGAGGAAGCTGTGGCGCTTATTGTGGAACAGGCGAAAAATGTGCCTGAAGGGGAATGGATTGTTGGCCAGGGGTGGGATGAAGGTGCCTGGGCAAATAATTACCCGGATATG
This sequence comes from Pseudomonadales bacterium, assembly GCA_046582185.1. GTDB lineage: Bacteria > Pseudomonadota > Gammaproteobacteria > Pseudomonadales > Azotimanducaceae. Next base: position 170,045 of record JAYGEX010000042.1, read on the forward strand.
AATCTTTTAACCAGCCTCGTACCCAGGCACCCGGTTCTTATGCGCAGCCTCCATGGGTTTGGTGCCTGGGGTAATAAGATGGCATTTGAGCGGGTTGGTATTACCAGGGATACGCCAACGCCTGGTGGTGGTGAAATTCTCTATTTCGATAACGGTGATCCCAGCGGCGTGCTAATCAATAATGCCTCGAGTTTGCTGGAAGAAGCCGTACCTGCGCCCTCAAAGAAAGAATTAAAGCGTCAGATTGTTGCCGGTCTTGCGCAGATGGCGAAGGATGGATATGTCACTGTTCATGATGCCGGTGTGAGTTCAGAGTCTATGGCTGCAATGCAGGAGCTGGAAGATGAGAATGCACTTCCCGTTCGCGTCTATGCGATGTTGTCAGCACGAGATGCGGTTTTGTCCGAAGAGTGGATAAAGCGAGGCCCAGATACTGACAATGGCACAATGTTCGTTACCCGCTCAGTCAAAGCCTATTACGATGGCGCGCTGGGCTCCCGTGGTGCACGATTATTTGCAGACTATAGTGATATGCCTGGCCACAGGGGGGTGAGTGGAAATGAATATGGGTTTGACCAGGATCTGGTTGAAGCACTAATGGCAAGTGGCTTTCAAGTTGGCGTTCATGCCATTGGCGATGCAGGAAACAAAGAGACGCTGGATTTCTATGAAGGTGTGTTTGAGCGGCATCCGGATGCCCAATTAAATCGTCACCGGATTGAGCATGCTCAAATAATCAGCAGTGCAGACATGGGCAGGTTTTTTTCGATGAAAATCATCGCCTCCATGGAGCCTCCTCATGCCGTGGAGGACATGCCATGGGCAGAGCAGCGCGTGGGCAGCGAACGGATTAAAGGAGCCTATGCATGGCAGACCTTGCGGCGATCTGGCGCAACAGTAATCTTCAACGCCGATAATCCCGGGTCTGACCATAGTATCTTTTACGGCTTGCATTCGGCTATTACAAGACAGGATAAGTCCTCGCTGCCAATCGGTGGCTGGTATCCAGACGAAGCCTTTACCATAGAAGAGGCGATTCGAGCGTATACGACAGTGGCGGCATATGCGGGATTTCGTGAGCGAGAGACCGGTATTCTAGAGGTGGGTCGTTGGGCCGATATCTCAATTATGGATATTGATCCGTTTGCATTGGCGCAAAGCGACCCCGCCCAAATTCTCGAAGGTCGAATAGTCCTTACAGTTGTTGCTGGAAAGGTTGTTTATCGAGCTCAGCCATAGCTCACGGTCAAAGCTGTGAAGGTAAGTCCATGCAGCTCTCAGGGCGGAAGCTTCGGATAGCCCGGCGGGGATTTATATGTAAAATAGCGAAGACTCTCCTTCGGATCATAAAAGATCAAGAGGCTAGCTTCAAAATCTGGCGCAATAGTCAATTGGATTATTCAAGCCAGTAAATATTGTACGGCCCGTCTGTACCGATTCCAGTTGATTTCGTTACCCAGCCAAGGCCTTCATAGAACTGGCAGGCGTGTATATTAGCTTGCACGCATTTAAGGGAGAGCGGTAAGCCAAATTCCTCCTGGCAAAAGCCGAGCAAGGCTTTGCCTATACCAGCGCCTTGATGTTTTGGGTCAATATACAAATGGTGGATAAAATTTGTTGGCTGCCAGAGGGAGACAAACCCTGCAATCTGTTCCCCTATCTCGGTAACGAATATCGATTCGCCTTCCAGGGCTTTTAAGAACTCGCTTATGGAATAGTCAGCTTCGCTAAAACAAGCTGCTGCCGTACGAGAACGATTGAAGAGTTTTAGCAGTGAATCGAGATCCTCAGCTTGTTGCGCCCGAATAATCAAATTAGATTCCGTTTGAAGATGTACATGGTACGGACTAGTAAATAGTATGTTTCATATATTCAGGATATTTCTTGTCGTATTCCCTGGCATTGAAGTCGCGGATTCTATACGTGGCGAACAGGTATTTATCGCTCTGATGTCTGATTCCAATGACGGAACACTCTAATTACTTCCCGTCCATAAATAGCCAAACTAGAACAATATATGCAAAATTATAGATCCGTTAGCTACATAAAACAATCACTTGCCAGGGAAGTAAAACCGACGGTTTCTATTTTTGGACGAGCACTAATTAGTTCTTGTCTTTAAAGTACAAATATCTACAGGAGCTAAAACAGCGTAAGACCGTTATCAACTGAAACAATCTCTTACGAAAGAGCTGATAGCGGAGATTTTCCATTCTAATTCAAGTGCGCGGAGACCGAGAGATAATAGCTGCGTCCAAATACATCGTATAACAGGGTATCCGTATTGTTGTTAAATACAGCATCAGCCATATTCGGTGCGGCCGTATCTGTGATTCCAGACCACTCTAAAGTCTGGCTTGCCTTCGTTTGTTCAAGCACAGAACCATCGGCATATACAGAGATATATTTTTCAAGCTCTGACGCCTGGACGGCTAAAGTAAAACAATATAGAAAAACGGAAATAGCAAGGCTATGGCTGACAAGCATTCGATGGCCCATATTTTGATGTTGGCTATCGGTACTATATCAAAGATGGTGTTGGCTCACATTGCTAATTGTGTTGCGGTGACAAATTCTAAAAAGTGAGATCTAATGCTGCACACAGAGTCAGCTTAAGTCAACGTGGAACTGTCACTCCAAACTCCAGAAGAATGATGTACATTTACGAATTTCGAATTTTTTGAGTTATTTATTTGAAATTCTTGAATGACAAGTGGCACTTTAGTACCGCATCCTTAGCAAATTTCAAAGCCTTTCTAAGGAAAATTTAGATCGACTTAACAGTTGGTAATCCGGTGATGCTTGCTGAGAGGAGATCTCGGCCAATACCAGACAAATTGGATTCTGATACAACATCAATCCACAGTATAATATTTCAGATGGAATCCTAACTTTAGTTTAGATTACGGCTTTCGAAGATAATTATCAAGAACTTAGAAAGCAGTTCAGCTGCTGGTTAGGATAAGGAGTAACGGTGAAAAACCAAAACAGAAAACGACCTCTGGCCATCCTCGTTGGGCTAAATCTGTTTTTTATCACACTGGTCGTTCACCTGCCAATCAGGGCTGAGCAAAACGAAGAGCGGCATTCGGTGGAGGGTCTAGCACCTGATGTCCGCGGAGACGAATCCCGCCTTAAATACCAGAAAGGCGATCTTGTGGTCGTGCCAATTCCTACATCTGACCCAACGCTGGGATCTGGACTCATTGGCGCTGGCGCTTATTTTTATTCCCAGACAGAACACCAGAAAAAAACTCAGCCTGCGTCGATGACCGCCGCAGCCGCTATGTATACCAACAACAATAGTAAGGCGGGAGGAATTGCTCAACTGAACTACTGGGATCAGGACGCCTGGAGATTTACCGGAGTACTTGGTTATGTCGATCTGAAGCTCGAAGTGTTGACACCAGAAGATACTGCTTCGGGGGATAATGTTAACTGGAACATCGAGGGAATGTTTTCGCAAATAAGAATCTCCCGAAGAATTAGGGGGGATTGGTATGCCAGTACAGGTCTCAGATACATCGACTTCAAGCAAACACTTGGCGAAACCCCGCCCGGTCGCGATATCAGCCGCGAAACTGTGACTGCCGGTGTTGAATTGGGGATTGAATTTGATTCAAGAGACTTGCCGATGAATCCATATACTGGCCGTCTATTTCGAGCAACTGCCTTGTTCAACGACGATTCACTTGGCGGTGATGACACCTACACTTCCTACCGGGCTAGCTTGCGATCCTATCATCAGTTTTCTGAGCCCTTGGTGTTGGCTTGGGAGATAGCTGGCTGCAAGAAAGCTGGTGATTTTCCCTTATGGGATGCTTGTCGCCTTCCTCTCCGTGGGTTTGCATCAACAGATTACCTCGGCGAGACAGGTTTTCATGCGCAAGCTGAAGCGAGGTGGCGTATTAGCCCTAGGTGGGGCCTGGTTGGATTCGCTGGCGTCGGAACCATAGGCAACTCATTCAGTCGCGAGCGTGAGCATGAACCTGTTCCCAGCTATGGCATGGGGATACGCTTTATGGTGCTAAAATCAAAACGGATCAACCTTCGTTTAGATTATGGACGATCGCTTCAGAGCGATGCCGTCTATATCTCTGTTGGTGAAGCCTTCTGATGAAACAGCTACCGCTTAAACTTGCCCCTAAACGTTCTACTGGAGGAAGTTTGGATCGCGTTGATGGAAAAGCTGAAGATTACAAATCGCTGAGAAAGGTTCAGCATCTGGAACTGACAAGGAGGTTATTGGTTTAGAAGTCTCCTTGGGGCACACTACGAGCTTTAGGGTGATTGATTCAACTAGGAACATCAGAATTGATTTTGACCGCAGTTGGCAGATTGGAGCCATGCGCGGCCAATAAATCGACACGCCTTATTTGACCGCATCCAGCAATATGCTCAGCAAGCTATACCACGACACTCAACCATCATTATTTATTAATGACAATGTCGATATAGTGGATGTGCAAATATTCACAGGCGCACCGTGCGCCTCCAGGTATTGGGGTTAAAGGGCGATACCGTTGAGATCGACTTCGGCGTCGCGTTTATCGCGACGTCGGGTTGAGACGAATCGGTGTTGGGTCCGCCATCCATTCTCTGTCTTGACGATCTTGTCGTAATAGCTGGCGGTTGAAGTTCGTCCTTTGCCTATGAGGGCGACGATGCGAAAGCGCAGGGTGACGCCGTCTTCATCGGAGTCGGCGTAGATGTTGGTCATCATGTGGGTGCGTGGGTGTGCTGCCTCCGACTCCATGAATGACTTAATGTCGTCGATCCCATCACAGATACGAGAACCGACTCCGGTGAGGTCGAATACTGCGTCCTGCGTGAATACAGCATCGAGCCCAGGCCAGTTTCGGTCGTCGATCGAATCGCCGTAGCGACCGGGAAGTTCGTGGATCTCTACTCGATCGGCGGTCGTGAGTACGTATGGCGCGTCGGTCATTTGTTTGCTCCGGCGGAGTGAACGATAGGGGCTCGAACCTATTTTTAAGTTCACTTAGGCTAATTATAGTTACTTGGTAAAAATAGCGCTAAAAATATAGCACTCTGCACCCTTTCAATATCATGTCGACATCTCCAGGCGAGCAAATGTGCTGAATCCATTGATATATATGGTCGGGATGGCGAGAATTGAACTCACGACCCCCGCCTCCCGAAGACGGTGCTCTACCAGGCTGAGCTACACCCCGACGATGAAATAGTAAATCAGTGAAGACTTTCCGACAACTACTACGTTAAGTCAGTCTGGATTGAGGCCAGGAAAACTATTAGTAAGTTCTATCAACCACGAAATTAATGAGACTCGACATCGCGTCTTTGTATGATGAAGGTTCAATATTGGCTAGACAGGTCAATGAATTGTTTCGTTCTGTGTTGGCGTAATCGGCTGTATATTTTAGGCCGCCAGTTGCCTGCACGGTCTTGATGACCGAATCCAGATTTTCGACACCGCCGGACAAGATGGCCTCCCGAATGGATTGCCGCTGCTGGTCATTGCCGTTCTTCATTGCAGCGATGAGTGGCAGCGTAACCTTTCCTTCGGCTAAATCGTCGCCGACATTCTTGCCTAGATCTTCGGTTGCTCCTTCGTAGTCGAGCATGTCATCTACCAGTTGAAAGGAAATGCCAAGGTGCAGGCCATAGTCGCGCAGGGCATTCTCAGCCATAGGGCTTGCGCCCGCGAGGATACTGCCGGAATGAGCCGCGGCCTGAAATAGCATGGCCGTCTTTCGGGAAATAACCTGGATATAGCTCGCTTCTTCCAGGTCGGGATTACGGATGTTGCTTAGCTGTTGCACTTCCCCTTCGGCAATCATATTGGTCGCGTGTGACAGGATCTCCATTACCTTGATGTTGCCGATCTCGACCATCATTTCGAAGGCTCTCGAGTGGAGGAAGTCCCCCACAAGTACACTCGCAGGATTTCCCCATGCAGCGTTAACCGTCTTCCTGCCTCTTCTCAGGTTAGATTCGTCGACCACGTCGTCATGCAGCAGCATGGCGGTATGCAGGAATTCGATGACTGCCGCTAATTTTATGTGGTCATTTCCTTTATAACCACAGGCCTTGGCGCACAGCAGGACTAATAGAGGTCGCAGGCGTTTACCACCGGCTTCAATCAGATAGCCGGAAATTTCCTCAACCAATGGCACATTGGAGGAAAGACTGTCTTTAATCACTTGATCCACTGCTGCAAAGTCATCGGCAACAGCGTCGTAGAACGGATACGTCATTTTGGCTCGCTACAGGCACGTCGAGGTGCATTGAGGGATGGAATGCTAGGTGTGAGCCCTTTTGGTGTCAAGATAAAATGTAGAATTGCCACTTGCTTGGCGTGGTCGCATCGCTTAGAATTGCGCGTCCTGAAATTGGGCAGAATGACCATTGTGTCCAATCTACCGAATATCCCTGAATAGGGGCACTTAACTGGAAAGATCGGGATTGGAATGATCGGATTGCTGGCGGAAACCGCCGGAAATAAACGGATTAAGTGCAAACTAATAAGAGAATCGAAATGTACGCTGTAATTGAAAGTGGTGGCAAACAACATCGTGTCGAACCAGGTGAAGTTCTAAAGCTGGAGAAGCTGGCGGTCGCAGAAGGTGAAACGATCAACTTCGACAAAGTTATGATGATTGGCGAAGGCAGTGATATCAAGATTGGCGCTCCTTACGTGGAAGGCGGCAAAGTTACTGCAGAAGTTGTTAGTCATGGACGTGGTGACAAGGTGACGATTATCAAGATGCGTCGTCGTAAGCACTATCGTCGGCAGGCCGGACATCGCCAGTCGTATACGCAAGTGAAGATTACAGATATTTCTGGAGGTTAGTAGAAATGGCACATAAGAAAGCAGGTGGTAGTACACGCAACGGTCGCGATTCGGAATCGAAACGGCTTGGCATCAAGATGTACGGTGGGCAGGTTGTCTCCGCCGGTAATATCATCGTTCGCCAGCGCGGCACGCGGTTTCATCCAGGCAGGAACGTTGGCTGCGGTAAGGATCACACCTTATTCGCAACTGCCGATGGCGTAGTCGAGTTTCAGGTGAAAGGCCCGAAGAGTCGAAAATACGTCAACGTGGTGGCACAGGCCTAGAAGAATTAAGTGATAAAAGCCCTGTCATTGACGGGGCTTTTTTTTGAACGTTATTTCAATCATTCTTGTTCTCCTATATTTAAACAAATACTAACTCTCACTAGCGTCTCTTATGAAATTTGTCGATGAAGCCAGTATCAAAGTGGAAGCAGGGAAAGGTGGCAGTGGCTGTCTTAGCTTTCGTCGAGAGAAATACATCTCCAAGGGTGGGCCTGATGGCGGTGATGGCGGTGATGGCGGTAGCATTTACTTTGTAGGCGATAAGGCACTGAATACGCTGGTTGATTTTCGTTTCCAACCTAAATATCGGGCACAGACCGGTGAGAGTGGCAGAGGTAAAGATCAGACCGGCGCCAAGGGTGATGATGTTTACGTTCGTATTCCCCTGGGGACCAGTATTTTTGATGACGAATCCGATGAATATATCGGCGATATCAACGAGCCAGGTGAGACCCTGCTAATAGCCCAGGGCGGTTTTCATGGTCTTGGCAATGTACGCTTTAAGTCCAGCACTAACAGGGCCCCGAGGCAGACGACGCCTGGTTCTGAAGGTGAGATCAGGAATCTGAGACTAGAGTTAAAATTGATTGCCGATGTTGGTTTGCTCGGTCTGCCCAATGCCGGTAAATCTACCCTTATTCGCTCGGTCTCTGCGGCTAGACCTAAAGTTGCCGATTACCCGTTTACTACCCTTGTACCTAATCTTGGTGTGGTGAGGCTTGGGGATCATCGAAGCTTTGTAATTGCGGATATACCAGGGTTAATAGAAGGTGCTGCCGGTGGTGCAGGTCTCGGTGTCCAGTTCTTGAAGCATCTGTCCAGAACCCAGCTATTACTCCATTTGATCGATATTGCACCCATCGATGGTAGCGACCCGGTAGAAAATTATCGGGTAATAGAAACCGAACTCCTAAAATACAGCAAAGGGATTTCAGAGAAAGACAGGTGGGTAGTGTTTAACAAGACCGATCTGATGCCAGATGAGCAAGTTGCCGAGAAGGTCAAGGAGATCAGTATGCAACTCGGCCTAACAGGGTCACAATATCAAATCTCGGCTATTAGCGGCGCGGGGACAGACACTCTGACAACCGCCATTGGAGTATATCTGGATGCCCTGGCGGGACTGGATCATACGGATGCGGATGAAGAATACGATGTCCAGCGTGCGCAACAGATTCGAAGCGAAATCCATCAGCAATCCCTGGATCGTCGGACAGAGCGTTGGGCCAGACGCCAACAGAAGATTGATGATGCCTCTGATCGTAGTGACGAGGATGGTGAGGCCCAGGTCCATTATGAGCCATGAGTAAGATCCTGAGCTTTGATCCCGGTAAGATTTGGGTTGTTAAAATTGGCAGCTCTCTGCTAACCGATAACGGTCAGGGTCTGGCTGTTGATCTTGTGAATAGTTGGGTTAACGATATTGTTGATGCGACAACCAAGGGCATCAAGATCGTTATCGTCTCCTCAGGAGCGGTGGCGGAAGGAATGTTGCGACTGGGGTTAAAGAACCGCCCGAAATCTGTGCACTTGCTTCAGGCTGCAGCAGCAGTGGGTCAAATGGGGCTCATTCAGTTATACGAATCCAGTTTTCAGCGTCATGGCATGCACACTGCCCAGGTATTGCTGACTCATGACGATCTTCGCTCTCGCGAGCGTTATCTTAATGCGAGAAGTACTTTAAGAAATCTTCTGGATATGGGCGTTATTCCCATTGTTAACGAGAATGATACCGTGGTCACCGATGAGATCCGTTTTGGTGACAATGATACTTTGGCAGCCTTGGTCGCTAATCTAATTGGGGCTGATACCTTAATATTGTTGACGGATCAGCGAGGACTATATTCCAGTGATCCAAGGTCTAACAGCGATGCTCAACTGATCCATAAAGCAAAAGCCAGCGATCCGGAACTTGACCGCATGGCGGGGCAAAGTGGCTCCCAGGGTCGTGGCGGCATGGTGACAAAGATAAAGGCGGCGAGAATTGCTGCTCGTAGCGGGGCAAATACACTGATAGCATCAGGTCGTGCTGCGAGAGTGATACAGGCTATTGGCCTTGGTGATGTGCCCGGTAGTTTGTTGACAGCAGACATGGAGGTTTTAGTATCGCGAAAACAATGGTTGGCTACGCTTTCTGCCAGCGGTAAGTTGGTGCTTGATCAGGGGGCGGTAGAAGTACTCCGGGATAAGGGGCGTAGTCTGCTTGCGGTTGGTGTGCTCGATATTGAAGGTAACTTCACCCGCGGCGAAATGGTCGCCTGTGTGGATGAGAACGGCAGGGAAGTGGCCAGGGGATTGATAAATTACAATCGATCAGAAGCGGCCAAAATAATTGGTAAAACAAGTAGTAATATAGAGAAAATATTAGGATATCTCGGTGATGAAGAGCTCATTCACCGAGACAATATGCTGGTAGGTTAGCAAGTTTCTAGGAGTTGAGCAGTTTGACTTTAGTGTTCAGTCTGGACTTATGTCTTGCGGCCTTGTTCTTGTGCATGATGCCGTGACTCACTGCATTATCGAGTATTGGAACAGCAGATTTGTAGGCTGCAGTAGCAACTTCATGGTCGCCCGTCTCGATGGCGGCAATCGTCTTCTTGATTGCTGTGCGCATTGCTGAGCGTTGGCTTGCATTATGTTGGCGCTTGGACTCAGCCTGTCTTGCGCGTTTTTTTGCTTGTAATGTATTTGCCACTATTTATTGTATCCTGAATTGAACCGGAAAAATTAGACGCGGTACTATGCCTATTCAGCGCACTTTTGTCAATTTGCATTTCCATTAGTTTTGCATGTCTGTCAACGGCACAATTGAGCGGTGATAATAAGGAAATTGCCATTGATGTAAATTGAGTATCGATGGAAATTAGGGGTCGATGGAAATTGGGAATCGATGGAAATTGGGAATTAATAGAAAGATGACTCAGACCATAGCAGTATTCGATGGATAACCCTCAGGCGGCGGAAAAGAAAGAACATCGAGGTCTGCTGAAATCCAGCGGAATTGTGTCGATGATGACGATGATTTCCAGGGTCTTCGGACTCGTACGAGACATGGTTATTGCCTTTGTTTTCGGCGCTGGCGCCGGTGCAGATGTGTTCTTTCTTGCTTTTCGGATTCCGAACCTCTTCAGGCGGCTATTTGCCGAAGGAGCATTTGCCCAGGCTTTTGTCCCGGTCCTTTCCGAGTACAGAGAAACCAGGACAAAGGCAGAGGTTAAGGATCTGGTAGGCAAGGTTAGCGGTACCTTGGGCGTTAATCTCGTACTCATCACATTGCTTGGTGTGATTGGCGCAGAGTTCGTTATCAGCGTGTTTGCGGCAGGTTATGTCTACAATGATCAGGTGGAAAAGCTGAGCCTCGCCACTGAAATGCTTCGGCTTACCTTTCCCTATTTATTATTGATTTCCATGACGGCATTTTCCGGTGCAATACTAAACACCTATGGGCGCTTCGCTGCGCCAGCTTTTACACCCGTCTTGCTAAATATCTCGCTTATTCTCTGCGCGGTCTTGCTCAGTCCGCAGATGGATGAGCCAGTGATGGCGCTGGCCTGGGGTGTTCTTATTGCCGGGGTTGCCCAGCTCACATTCCAGTTGCCATTTTTAGCATCGGAGGGACTGCTGCCCAACCCGACCATTGATTTTCAGGATGAGGGCGTTAAAAAGATTTTGGTTCTGATGTTGCCGGCACTGTTTGGTGTGTCCGTGGGGCAGATAAACCTTTTACTTGATACGGTGCTCGCGACCTTCCTTGAGACGGGCAGCCTTTCCTGGCTGTATTATTCAGATCGACTGCTGGAGCTTCCTTTAGCTTTGTTCGGTATTACGATTGCCACAGTGATCCTGCCAAGCCTGTCCAGAGAGCACGTTAATCAGTCTTCCGGGGATTTTTCAGCAACCCTGAACTGGGCCATGCGCCTGGTCTTCCTCTTGGGTGTGCCAGCATCTATTGCACTGGTGTTTTTGTCCGAAAGCCTCATAACCACCTTGTTCTACCAGGGGCAGATGACGGAACGTGATGTGAGCATGGCTTCCTTGAGCCTGATGGCGTATGCGACTGGCCTCTTGGGCCATATGTTAGTAAAAGTTCTGGCGCCAGGTTATTTCGCACGGCAGGATACGAAAACACCCGTCAAGTACGGCATTGTGACCTTAATCGTTAATATGGTCCTGAATCTGATTCTGGTTTGGCAGTTCAAGCATGCCGGTCTTGCACTGGCAACATCATTGTCTGCATTTGTTAACGCAGGCCTTCTGTTTTATGGCCTCCGGCGCAGCGGTACACTGAGCTTAAGCAGTGGATGGTTTGTCTTCCTGCTTAGGCTGCTGTTTGCCAGCGCCTGTTTGCTCCTGGTGTTGAGTTTCCTGAGCCCGGACTCGGATATCTGGTTCTCTTTGGGATTTGTTGAAAGATTTGTCACTATGGTCTTGATATGCGCTGCCGGGGCTGTAACCTATGGCGCCTCATTGTGGATGACGGGTTATAAATTTTCCGAAGCGAATCGCTAGAATCAGACAGCGGATGACGCACATGGGTCTGGCGTTCAAGTACGCCGCTAGCGTTAATGTTTACATAGGTTGGAAATACGGGCAGAAATGAAGATTATTCGTGGTTTACAAAACTTGGCCGAAAGCCATCAGGGCAGTGTGGTCACTATTGGTAACTTCGATGGAGTACACACGGGCCATCAGGCCATATTAAAGCAAGTTAAGGATAAGGCTGCCGAACTTGGTGTGTCATCGATGCTGATTTGCTTCGAACCACAGCCAAAAGAGTTCTTTGATGAGTTCAATGCACCGGCGAGGCTCACCCGTTTTCGCGAAAAAGTAGAATTGCTCGAAGAAAACGGTATCGATCTTGTTCTTTGTTTTAAGTTCAACGAAAGGACGCGGTCCATCGAGGCGCAAGACTTTGTAGATATGTTAACCAAGCGTATTCGGCTTAGCGCTCTGTATGTGGGCGATGACTTTAAATTTGGCCATGATCGAAGCGGGGACTTTGATTTGCTTCGAGAAGCCGGAGCCGAGCACGGATTCCCTGTGACGAACTTATATACCTTAAGCATGGAAAAGCTCAGGGTCAGCAGCAGTCATATTCGGGAGTATCTTGCCCAGGGCGAATTTGAATTAGCAGAAAAAATGCTCGGACACCCTTATGCGATAACCGGTAAGGTTGTTTATGGGCGACAGCTTGGCAGAACATTGGGTGTGCCAACGGCGAATATTCAACTGCATCGATATCGTGCGCCCATCGATGGATCCTATGCCGTTGAGATACATGGTTTAGGCGACCCTCGCCGCGGCGTGGCAAATGTTGGCGTACGCCCAACATTCGATGAGGCGACATTAAAGCCCATATTGGAAGTACATATCTTCGATTTTGACAAGGAAATATACGGCAAGCATGTCAAGGTCGTGTTCAGGCTAAAGATAAGAGATGAAAAGAAGTTCGATGGTATTGAGCAATTGAAGGAAGCGATTTTTTCCGACATTGAGGAAGCCAAAGAATATTTTCGACTAAACGCATGATTTACTTCGGCTTAAGCTTTGTATTGCTGGTCCTCGACCAGGCAACAAAAATATATATGAGTAGCTTGTTGCCCCTTTGTCAGCCTGGCTTCTGTAAATCCATCGAGATATTGCCTGTATTTCGCTTTACCATTTTGCACAATCGAGGGGCGGCTTTTAGTTTTCTTCATGATGAGAATGGTTGGCAACGTTATTTTCTGGTGGCTGTTTCCTCTGTGGTCAGTGTCTTTATATCGGTGTGGCTGTATCGAGTGTCGAAGCATGAAAAATTACTGGCGTTGGCGCTGGCTTTCATCCTGGGCGGGGCGCTTGGCAACCTGATCGATAGAGCATCGCAAGGTTATGTGGTTGACTTCATCGTAGTACATTACGAGCAGTACTTTTTCCCGGCATTTAATATCGCGGACTCAGCGGTCTTCATTGGCGCAGTTCTGCTTATATTGGAAACTGTGACCAAGCCTGGAGAGAAAACTAATGTCGCCTAGAGTCCCAATTGGTCCAGGTACAAGAGTGATGCTGTATTTCACTATAAAACTCGCCGGTGGCGATATCGTCGACTCAACAAAGGATAAGCCAGCCATGTTTACTGTTGGCGATGGTAATCTGCTCCCCGGCTTTGAGCGCGCGATGTTTGGCTTAAGGGCTGGCTCTTCAGTGAGTTTGGAGCTCACTGCAGATGAAGCTTTTGGCCCATCTAATCCGGATAATTTTCAGATGATGAAACGCACGGACTTTGGACAGGATATTGAATTGTCCGAGGGCCTGATGGTCTCCTTTGCGGATAAGCAGAATACTGAACTGCCAGGTATTGTAAATCGTATCCTGGGTGACATTATCGAGGTTGATTTTAATCATCCGCTTGCCGGGCGAGACATTGTATTTGATGTAGAGATAATAACCGTTGAACAAATTTCCAACGAAATAGCGAAGGGGTAAGCAATGGTAATGAAAATTCAGCTGGCAAATCCCCGGGGTTTTTGTGCCGGAGTAGATCGAGCGATTGAAATAGTCAATCGGGCCCTGGAGGTTTATGGCGCCCCGGTCTATGTCCGTCATGAGGTGGTCCATAATAAGACCGTAGTGGAAGAGTTAAAGCAAAAAGGCGCGATATTCGTTGAGGAAGTAGACGAAATCCCTTCGGGAGCACTGGTTATCTTTAGTGCCCATGGTGTATCGAAACAGGTTCGCCGCGATGCGGAAGAACGAAATCTGCGTATATTTGATGCAACCTGTCCTCTGGTAACCAAGGTTCATCTTGAAGTGAGCAAGCTCGCGGCAGAAGATGCTGAGACAATTTTGATTGGCCACGAAGGGCATCCGGAAGTTGAGGGAACACTTGGCCAATATGAAGCGCAAGGTGGGGAAAGGGATGCAGCAGCAGGAACAACGGGCCGCACCTATCTGATTGAAGATCTGGATGACGTGCAGAATATTGAAGTTCAAAACCCAAAGAAGCTCGCTTATGTGACGCAGACAACTTTGTCCGTTGACGATACGACGGCAATTATTGCTGCCCTCCGAGTGCGCTTTCCGGAAGTTCGTGGTCCGCGCAAGGATGATATTTGTTATGCCACCCAGAACCGGCAGGATGCGGTAAAAAAGCTGGCCGAACATTGTGATTTAATACTGGTCGTAGGTTCAGCTAATTCATCAAATTCAAATCGTCTGCGGGAACTAGCCGAACGCCTTGGTACGAAAGCCTTTCTGATTGACGATGCTAGTGAAATTCAGCATGAATGGTTGCAGGATGGCATAACCGTTGGCGTAACCTCCGGCGCGTCTGCCCCTGAGGCTCTGGTTGAGGGAGTTATTGCAAAACTGAAGGCCGCCGGGGGGGGCTTTGATCGGGAACAGGTGGCAGCTCACGAAAATCTTCAATTTTCCTTGCCCCGAGAATTGCGAAGATAGCCCTCATTGCGCATAATTACCCCAGGTCTGACCGTGCCCACAATACAAATATTAAGGATAAATCGATGATTTCAAAAGGATTTACTTTGATAGAACTGATGATTGTCGTTGCGATTATTGGCGTGATCGCATCAATATCCTATCCAAGTTATCAAGGCTATATACGGGATACCTATCATGCTCAGGCATTAAGTGACCTGAAGGTATGTAGTCTGGCGCTGGAGCGATATTATTCAAATGGCTTTACTTATGTTGGCGCTGTTGCCGGCGCACCTGCTACCAGTCCTCAATGCAGCAATGTATCCCCTGCTAATGCTACGGGTCCTTCCATTCAGTACGACATCTCTTTTGAATCTCTCTCCGCGACTGACTTTACGATCAAAGCAACGCCCTCCGATGGTAGTTGTGATGGCAGGTGTATTGAACTTACGGCCGATGGCACTCAAACCACCCTTTAGTCGGCGCTGCTAATCGGAACGTCTGAAGGCGTTGAATTCGCCGCTGCAAGACAGGTATCTACTACCTGCCTACCGTTCGTCGGATGATGAAAGACTCCCATCGGGCGCCCAATGAACCTGAAACCGCTACGTATAGAATAGTCCCTCGGCGAGCTGCCTCTGGTAGCTGCTTGGCTGTCCCGAATTTGGTTCAGGATAATCCGTATAGATATCGCAGGATGCACATATTCTTTTACTAGGCAAATTAGTAGTCGAATGATGATGAAACGGACTGAAGGCTTCACCCTAATTGAGTTAATGGTCGTATTGGTGGTCATCGGCGTGGGTATGTCCGTTGCTGTTCCAAGCTTTCAGGGAATGATCGTCCGCAACCGACTGATTACACAAACCAATGAAGTCATTTTGGCTGTTAATTTGGCCAGGAGCGAAGCATCCAGAACTGGAAGTCTTGTTTCAATCGCTGCCTCCGATGCATCTAGTGGTAATGAATTTGGCGGAGGTTTCTGCGTTGTGCTTGGTCTTCCAGCGACGTGTGCGGGCAATGTTGTTCGCCGCTTTGAAGCGTTTGCTGGCACAACTACACTTAACTCCGTGGAAAACGTCACGCTGATTCAATTTAACAGTTTGGGTGGTTTGGTCAGCGCCGGCCCCCAGAGTCATAGCCTGGACCTTTGTCGTTCCGGTTATCGCGGCCGAAGAATTCAAATATCGATCATTGGTCGGGTTAAGTCTCACATCGAAGCGGCCCCAGGTGATTTGAATCCGCCCACTATTCAGCCGTCATGTTGAGCTTGAGGGAAAGAGGATTGCGAATGATAAAGAAACAACAAGCTGGCTTCTCTCTCATTGAAGTATTAGTGGCGACGGTAATCATGGCGGTAGGAATTTTAGGTGTTGCTGGATTACAGGTGATTAGCTTACAGCAGAATCGCAGCTCTCTATTGCGCTCAGAAGCATTGCAGATTGGCAACGACATCATTGATCGGATGCGAGCGAATCCCACCGAAGATTATGGGATTTCGTATAGCGACCCCCCTCCCAGTAGTGCGAGTAATTGTTTCGGCCGTTTATGTACACAGAGTGAAATGGCGCTGTTCGATCTCGCTCAGTGGAAATGCGCAATTAACCCGGTCAGTTCAGACGGTGAGACCTATGCGATATGTACAACACTGGGCCTCGGCTCAACAGCGTCATCAATGCCAGACGGTGAAGGGGAAGTAGCGATCGATCCTGGCGTTCAAACAGTACGCGTCCGCTGGGCGGATGGGCGTGACGGGGCCAAGGGAACCGTCGTTTTGACAACAAGAGCGGATGGCTAGATGACGGACATTAAGTCTATAAAGAATAGAAGAAGTTCTCAGAGAGGGCTATCACTAATTGAGGTGATGATTGCCCTGGCTCTCGGCTCTGTAATTACTGTAGGTGTTGTGCAATTGTTCGTGGCCAATAGCGAAACCCATCGATTGATGATGGGCCAGTCGCGTATGCAGGAGTCAGCCCGCTTTTCGCTTGATTTCATTGGCAGAAGTATCCGCCAGGCAGGTTATCGTGGTTGTTTCTCCAGTAATGATGATCTGCCAAACACCTTTGTAGTTGATCCACTCATAGACAAGCCCCCCTACGAATACGACCTTCAATTTGGCGTCCAGGGCTTTGATGGAACCCTTCTCGGTTGGAATCCTGGGCTCGACATTCTGCCACAAACAACCAGTGCAGGTGTAGATACCAATGTGTATTCAAGCTTAGTCCTGGTTGCGGCGGATTCTACCCAGGGTGCAGGTAATGGCATTGATATTGCCGCTATTGTACCTGGTACAGATGTAATAACACTGCGGAATATGGATCAGCAGGATATTGAAGCGCGGCTTAACGATTTGTTAGGTGCAACTGCTCCAATTGTTGTCAATCAACCATCAGGCGGCCTTAATCTCCTGGTTGATCATCTGGCAGTTATTCACGATTGTGAGAAAGCAATGATTTTTCGGGTGACAAGTATTTCTACATCAGGAGGTTTAACGACCATTGGTCACGATACTGGTGACACTGATGATTTTAAGAATGACTTTTTCACGCTGGCTGTGAAAAACTCCTTTTTTAAGGACGCTTCGGTGACTGCAATTGAAAGTCACACATATTATATAGCGCCGGGACTGGGGGAGAACTCCCAGGGAGATACACCACTTAGCCTTTGGAGGAAGTCTAATCTGTTTGCGCCAATTGAACTCGTTGAAGGCGTAGAAGACTTACAGATTTTGTATGGCGTATCAACTGACGGCAATGCGACCCCTAATCTATACATTGCGGCGAGTCCTGGGTTGAATTGGAAACAAGTAACTACCATTCGCATTACTGTCATCGTCAATAGTATTGATGATGTGGGAGGTACGTCCACGACTACTCACGGATGCGGTGTTCATGAGTGTGTTCCGGGTGAAAATTTTGATGGACTTATAAGAAAGGCATTTACGCAAACAATTAAATTGCGCAACACAAGCTAGTTCCTGGCTTAAAAGTATAGATATTTGGATGACAATACAAAGTATGAAAATTGTTAACTGCATAGATGAATCACTCGTGAAGGAAGTAGCCCCGGAGGTCTTGGGGTCTCGCCAAATAGAGTTAGTTTCTGGCTTAAAAGTACAGATATTTGCTTACAAGGGTTCTGACACCGAAGGGTGTTGTTCATGAAGGATAAACAACTAATTGGAATTGGGATGGAAATTTCTCCACAAAAGATGACAAGGTTTTCACTTTCCAGGCTAAAGCTGCGCGACGATCAAGCAGGCGTAGCCTTGTTTATGAGCCTGGTGATGTTGTTGATTCTAACCATCCTTGGTTTGTCCTCCGTACAGACGACATCATTACAGGAACGTATGTCCAGGAACGCTCGCGATACCAATCTTGCATTTCAATCTGCTGAATCGGCGCTCCGGGATGGGGAAGATCAACTAGAGACCTTTACGACGCTGACTAATTTTGACGATGGCGTGGCGGGCCATTTCTATGAAAAGGATCCGGGCGATGGTGCCAACTGGCTGGATGTGACCTGGTCTCCTACATCAGATTCCTGTACCGGTTGCATCATGGGCAGTACGACAATTGCTGGTGTCGCAACGCAACCTAAATATATTCTCGAGCATGTCAAGACTGTGATATCCGATGCAGAGTCGCTGAATATCGACAATATCGGCCAGGATACTGGATCTGGTCATACCCAGGTATTTAGAGTAACTGCCTATGGTGTTGGTGGCACCAATACGGCCAAGGTCATGTTGCAAGTAACTTATGGTAAGAGGTTCTAGGTTTGAAAAATATTATTAATTTATGGCGGCAATTAACGCGTAAAACTGTACTCGCCCTTGCCAGCGGTATTGGCGGCCTAAGGTTCATCGCCGGTTTCAGCTTGTTGTCTGCTGCATCAATGGTGCAGGCATTTACCATATCTGTTGATGACAATATCATTGTCAATGAAGACGCTGCCCCATTTCTTATTTGTCAGCTGGACAATGATAATGCCAATGGTGCCCCTGTGCCCATCGCAACACCGACAAATTATTTCGCTAATAGTCCCGCCGTTACCGCACCGGTACTCAACATTACTACCGTTAATGATGCAAGTTGTAGTAACCCGATTGTCCCCGGCGCCTTTTTTAATGCATTCCTTGTCACGCTTGTTCCGGATGCTTCGGGATCTTACAACGGGTTGTATTACAGTACTACTGACGCGGTTAACGGAAATTTTGTCGGCACAAATTGTGGCAATCCAGAGTCGACAGGCACTGAAACGGATTCCTGCGGAAATATATTCATTACGGTCACTTCGGTTAATGATGAGCCACGAGTTGATAGCCCCTTTGCTGATTTCACAGCAGTAGAAGATGATCCTGATGATGCTACTGATATTGAGTTTGTCTTTGAGGATGTTGATATCGCGACCAATGCGGATGTACTGGTATACACTGTGTCCGGCAATACAAATTCAGCGCTCGTTTCGGCGAGTATTGTAGGTTCGACGCTAACTCTGGACTATCAAAGCGATGCTAGTGGTAGTGTAGACATTACTTTACGAGCGACTGATTTGGCTCTTGCCTTTGTTGAAGATACTTTCACAGTGACGGTTGAGTCGGTCAACGACCAACCCATCAATATTAACGGTTCTTATCCTGATTTGACGGTTCTTGAGGATTCAGCCGATATCCTGATACAACTGGCGTCTGCCTTTACCGATGCTGATATTGATTCCGATAGTGACTCATCTGATGATTCACTAAGCTATACCATCACAATGGACGATGTACCGAACCTGTTTGTAACGACAGCCGTCATTGACATTAGTGGTTTGAATGTGATTTCACAAGACTTTAACGTGCCGAGTCCAGGTGCCAGAAGAGTTGTCGTGGAGACGACTAGTCCAACGATAAGTTTGCCCCTTCATGACGATGCTCACGGTGAGGTAACTGTGACAGTGACAGCAACAGACCTTGGCCGGCCACCTGCTGATCCGGCTGCGGCTGCCCCATTGTCGGATAGTGAAACCTTTACATTGACGGTGCAAAGTGTTGGTGACGATACGCCGGTGGCCAGTGACGATCACTATAACGACAGACCTGATTTGATTATCGATGAAGACAGTGATCCGATTGCTTTTATTGTTACGGATAATGATTATGCTGGCGACGCGCCGATCATAGTTCTTGTTGCTGGGCAGGAGATCACTGATAGTTTTGGCGGTGATCATTCATGGCGATCAGGTTTTCGCCTGGCGGACCCGGACAATATCGGCAGTTTCCAGATTGAGATCAATGGTGAGGTTTCCTGTGCCAACGATGGATGTCAGCTTGCACAATCGCCTGATACCATTGTCGATGGATCACAGATTACGACGAATCAGGTAATTTATCGGCCTCGTACTAATTTTAATGGAGAAGACAGTTTCATTTATTGTATTCAGGATAGTGCCCCGGGCAGTGAAGCGCCATTTGTTAAGGACGTTTCTGATCCCAGGTGTGCCACTATTACGGTGATGGTTAATGCCGTAAACGATTTACCAGAGCCTCAAGAACCGATCACTTTTACGATGGATCAAGCCTCGGATCTGATTGTCACCGTTGAAGAAGGTCTCAGAACCAAGGTGCTGGATATAGACAATACCCATATGGATGGGCTTGGTTGTGATCCGCTCAGTGCGGGTTGTAATCCAGGTGCAGGTGATCCTCAGCCTGATACATTGTATTTTTTCATTAGTTCATCGCTGACTGAATTCGGTAATATCACAGAGCCTTTGCCCACAGATGGTAGTTTTGAATATCGACCGCTCGCGACATTTTTCGGGGAAGACGAATTCCTTTTCGATGTCTGTGAGACACATGTACCCACGCCTGCAACATGTGTGCAAGGGATAAGAGCCCATATTGTGGTTGCATCGATTTCTGGTGCCCCGGAAGGTTCGAGCGATGATATCGTCGAATTTGACTTCAACCTGTCCCAGATTCCACTGGAACTACCGGTCGGTCCTGAAGCTAACGTTCTAATTGTAAATGATGATTCGGGTTCTATGGGGTGGGACATCCTGACGGACCAGAATAATGGGTATTACTACTTCTCCTCTGGCGACTACTTACGATATGCGCTTAAAGCGACTGCAGGAGGATCTACATACGTTGCGCCTAGCGAGCAGACCGTGCCGGGGCAGGGATTATGGAGGATTCGAAATTCTACATTTAACACAGTTTACTACAATCCTGAGGTCCTCTATGAACCTTGGGAAGGATTGAATAGTGATGACGTTGATTTTCCGGAGAGTACACCGACCGCTGCACGTCATAATCCACTGACGAAAAAACCAATTACTAATCTGCGCTTGTTACATGACTACCAGGCTCGAGCTCTTGTCGTGAGTGGAGAAGAAACTTGTGAAATAGTTTGTGTCTTTTTCTGGTTCGGTAGCTGTCTCCTGGAGCAGGAAGTTTGTACTGGTGGAGGTGGCTTCAAATTAGTTCCTGAAAAGGATTTCTATATTCCGAGGTATTACAGCTGGGATGACAAAAATGGCAATGGAATACTGGATGCGACACCATCACCTGCTTCCCAATCGCTAACGTCAGAGGGGACCTTGGTTGAGATTCGTCCAGCATCTGAGGGTGGCTCTGATACTTATCCAAAATCTGAATTCCGTACCGATTGTGTGACTAACGATACTACTTGCTCATATGAGGAAGAACTCCAGAACTTTTCTAATTGGTTTACGTATGCAAGGAATCGTGAGTACGCGGTAAAATCAGCACTTGGCAAGGTTATCGCCGCTGTAGAAAATATTCGAGTCGGTTATGCGAAGTTAAACGGCAGCAATAATATAGAAAGAATTAAGTCCATGAACACCTCATCGAGAACAGGGGCTAAAGCAGATTTGCTGGATGCAATATACGTAACTAATTCGAGCGGCGGAACACCGCTCCGTAGAGCACTGCGAGATGCCGGGCGACATTTTGAATGTACCAGCGGCGACCTGTTCAACAGTAAAAATACAGCTGGTCCAGGTGATCCGGATTGCCCAATTCTTGCCGCACCAGAAGGAAACTGTCAGCACAACTATGCGCTGTTGATTTCCGATGGCGCCTGGAATGGTTCTTTCCCTAATATTGGTGATGCTGATGACGACAACAATAGCAATTTTGATGGTGGGGTCTATGCGAGTTCATCTGACGAGACGCTCGCTGATGTGGCTATGCATTTTTATGAGCGAGACCTCCACAGCACGCTTAGCAATGAAGTGCCTGCTGGCGCCAGGGACATTGCTGGCGCCGCTGAGGATGCCTTTGAAAATAATAGCAATGTACGGATGCATCAACACATGAAGACCTATACGGTAGGTTTTGGCGTAAATGGAGAGGTTTCAGAAAGCGATGTTCCTACCGATTATACTCAATCATTTAATTGGGGTAGTCCAACGACTACTGCCAGAAAAATTGATGATTTACGGCATGCAGCGATAAATGGTCGTGGTTTGTACCTGGATGCGAACAACCCAACCGAGCTTACAGCGGCGTTGATCAAAGCCTTTGAAGAATTTGCTCAAGGTAGTGGTGCTGCGTCGGCGGTCAGCTTTAACTCACAGGAGATTCGTGAGGATACTTTGATATTCAGATCTTTTTATAATACCCGGACAAATACCGGTGATCTCGTTGCTCACCCCATCGATGAAGATGGTAATGTTGGTGAAGTTGTCTGGAGCTCTGCTGTGCAGTTGGATTTAGTGACCTTCGATGAGCGAGAAATTATGACCTGGGATCCTGATCTTGCAACAGGAATTCCCTTTCGCGCCGCAAGCTTGACAGATCCGCAAAGAGCGGTATTCATCAATTCCTCTACGACAGATCCCATTGAGCAAAATCTTGAGGTGCTCCAGCGCGTGAATTATCTGCGGGGAGATAATAGTAATGAACGACCCGCAGGCAATTTCAGAGAGCGACCTGTAATTGAGGGTCGAATGGGTGATGTGGTCCATTCGGCGCCAACTTTTATTGACGGCCCATCCAGATTAGGCCGGGATGCAGTGCCCTATCCACAGAATGCCAATGTATATTCAATTTTTAGGAATGCCCATGTGCATAGGCAATCCATTGTTTATAGCGCTGCTAATGACGGTATGTTACATGGGTTCAGTGCAGTAAATGGGGATGAGGAATTCGCTTATCTACCTAACAACCTTATGTTAGGCGCCTATAGCCGAAGGATTACCGAGTTACTCGACTTTAGTTATGAACATAAATATTTCATTGACCTGACACCTGCCGCTAACGATGTGTTTATTAACGTCGATGGTGATGGCTCTGGAGATGAGGAGTGGGCATCAATATTGGTCGGTGGCCATGGTGCTGGTGGGAAAGCCTACTTTGCTTTAAATATCACCGATCCCACGAAGTTTGCGGAAGGGACTGCAGATGAAGTTGTTCTTTGGGAGTTTACAGATGATGATGATAGTTATCCCACGGAGAGTTCGGGGCCGTCAATTGGACAACCCCTGGAAGATGCTGATGGTAATACTCGACTTGATCAACTGAGCCCGAAAAAACCAGTTAAGGATCTTGGATACACTTTCAGTGTTCCTACCTTAACGATGAGTAATTTGACGGGTGCAGGCCCTCTTGGGACTGATCATAAATGGATCTCAATATTCGGTAATGGTTACAACAGTACTTCTGGTATTGCAAAACTGTTTGTTCTGTTCATTGATGCTGGTATAGATGGTACATGGTGCCATCCTGACATGATCTATAATGAAGGTATCACCTCTCCGCTGTCCTTGCCATCCGAGTGTGTAGGAACGCAAGACTTTGTCAAAATTGATACAACCTTCGGCGTACAAAGTGGTGTTCCCAATGGTTTAGGCGAGCCTCGTGCCATTGATGTCGACGGTAATGGTACAGCTGACTTTGTTTATGCTGGCGACTTCTTTGGGAATTTCTTCCGTTTTGATATCCGGGAAGACGATCATACGAAGTGGACAACAACTAAAATATTTGAGGCAACCTACGATGATGGTACATCACTGATTCCTCAACCTATTACTACTCAGCCTATTGCGATAGTCCATCCATCTCAAGACACTGGTTTCATCATTATTTTCGGTACCGGTTCGTATATTCGTGAGGGTGATTCAACCGATGCTAGTATCCAGTCGATCTATGGTATATGGGACGAGCTGGGTCCCAGACTAATCGATAAGTCAGAGCTGGTTGAGCAGGAATACACCACCATCATTGACGAGCTTGGCAGAGTCAGACTGCTTACGGATAATGAAGTTGATTACGGTTCCGGCGGTAAGAAGGGTTGGTATATTGATCTTGATATTCCGGCAGCGGGGCAATCACCTGGGTCAACACCAGAGTTTGCTGGAGAAAAGGCAATCAGGAATATCCAGTTACGTGGTGGCTTGGGCTTCGTTAACAGTGTATTTCCCAGAAGGGAGTTTAGTTGCGTTGGTCTAGCTGGTGGAGCCACCCTCTCATTCTGCCCGGATACTGGCGGCAGTAAGTGTCTCGATGACAGGACTGTTTTTGATCTAAACAACGATGGTTTCTATAATGAGCTTGATGACGTTGGCCCAGATGATAATTTAACTGCGCTAGGCCGAATACTTGAAGACTCTGCGCCGCCAACGGATGCAACGTTTATTGGTGACAAGCGGGTGACTCAGTTCGGTAAGGAGCTTGATATTGTTGGTACTAACACCTCCTTTGGTGATAACACCGGACGTCTGTCATGGAAGCGCCTGGAATCAGTAAATTGATATGAACAATGACGGTAAATAATGATGTGCAGATTCAATTTCGCTCTCTTAACGTTTGCAATATTGACGGCTCCAACAATGACGTCGGCTTCTACGGAAGAGATGAGCTTCGAAGAAGTCATGGGTAGTTTTGACGGCCCGTTAATGGTCAGAGTTAGTGAAGGCATCATCCGATCTATAGATCTTTCAAATAGGACAGGAATTATCGGCGGTCACAAATACTGGTTTAGCCCTTCATCTTCAGAAACTCCGCTGAAAGTGAGGATGTATCAATCAGAGGGTGGCGCACTTGAATTGCTCCAAGTAGGTATGGAGGTTGAGATTACCTATGGCGATACTGGAATAGCCCGCGTCGCCGTCAAGATTCAACAACTCAGGCCGGGTGCCAAGATTCTGCACTAGCATTCAAGAAAACCTAACACCTCAATACACGTCCATAACGGTCAATGGGGTAGCCTTTCTTGTTTTTTGTATGGACGAGGCGAGTTCTTCCCTGGACGTTTAGAACTATTTGCCTTGCGAATTTTTGGTTGCCATCTGCAGGGCAGTAGATGAAATTGCCGTTTTGAAAGTTGGTATAACCCAGCTGTGTCATCTGCAGGTATGGGCGATTGCGAAATGCTCGCCACTTGATTGTTCCATTGCCATCCGCGGTTTGAATCTTTGCAACAATTCGGTCCTCCCCGTCAATTTTTCCATTGCTGTTACTATCGGAAAACACGATTAGACCGGCGTGCCAGTCTCCACCACAATCTGCGTTTTCCTTTGGCGCGCAGAGAGTCATCGTTGTACGGTGTACCACCGCAGCGTGTCTGGTGAAATTTACGGCGCTTATGATCCAGTTGATATTGGTTGTTCCGCGACTTCGTTCCAATACAGTGGTGATGGAGGGAATGGCGGAGCCCATTAGTATGGTTACAATAGTAAGCGATATTAGCGCTTCGATTAGCGTAAAACCGCTGGTCTTGTAAATGTTCAAATGCCCTCTCCTTTCAGACAGAGCATAGAGCGTGTTTTGTTTAAATGTTGCGGGAGATTTCCCGGATCTTAGTAAGCTATGGGCGTAATGAAGGAGGGAGTTTGGCTACTCCTTGTTGCGCTTAGGCAGCTTCGGAATCTACCCTTGGGAAGCTACTCTAGCCCAAGTTTCTTTAGTTTGTAGCGGAGCGCCCGAAAGGTAATGCCCAGTTTTTTTGCGGCGGCGGTCTTGTTCCACCGGGTTGTCTCAAGCGCATCAACAATTACATTCTTCTCTATATCTTCCAGGTAGGACTCAAGAGAATCTGCATCTTCAGGTAGTGATCCGCTAACTGAGGCATCATCCGCGTGTTCGTTGGTTTCATTAACGGTGTTTGCCTCCGGTGAATGAGATGATTCTGGAGCAGACGTTGCACCTGTGCCATGTTGTGCTAACGCCAGGTCTGAGACGCCAATAGTTTCTTCGTCACATAAGGTAATGGCGCGTTCCAGAATGTTCTGCAGCTCGCGAACATTTCCCGGGAATGAATAAGCTTCAAGGGCGAGCATCGCGTCTTCGCTGATTTTGGGCGCAGGAATCTGGTACTCCGTTGCAATTTTCTCCAGTAGATTAGTCGCTAGAAGTGGTACATCGTCTCTTCTCTCGCGAAGACTTGGGACCTTCAGTTCGATAACATTGATGCGATAGAATAAATCCTGTCGGAAATTCCCCAGCTCTACCTCTTCGGCGAGGTCCTTGTGAGTCGCGCTGAGAATCCTTACGGCTACGGTAATTTCCTGTCGGCCACCAATAGGACGAATGGCTTTTTCCTGAATGCCCCGAAGTAGTTTAACCTGCATGGCAAGCGGTAGATCAGCAACCTCATCGAGAAAGAGAGTGCCCCCATGGGCCGCCTGAAATAACCCTTCCTTGTCTGATACGGCACCTGTAAAACTTCCTTTCGTATGACCGAAGAATTCACTCTCCATTAGTTCACTTGGAATAGCGCCGCAGTTTACCGGCACGAATGGTGCGCTGCTGTGTGGGCCTTGCTCGTGAATTAATTTTGCCACTAACTCCTTGCCGCTCCCGGATTCTCCGCTGATATAGATTGGCGCCTGACTTCTTGCAAGTTTGGTGATTTGTTTGCGCAGAGAAATCATTGGCCCTGATTCTCCCAACAAAGTTGGTAGTATGGGGCTGCTGTCTTCAGATTTGTCCTCCAGGGGTCGCAGGTTTAGTGCTGTATCCACAAGGGTTCGTAAGAGTTCCAGGTTCACCGGTTTTGATACGAAATCAAAGGCGCCGGCTTTTAGTGCTTCAACCGCAGAGTCCATGCTGCCGTGAGCAGTAATCATTGCCACGGGCAGGTGTGGGAAGTTCTGCTGGATATGCTGGACAATCTCTATTCCATTTCCATCGGGTAATTTCATGTCCGTGAGGCAGAAATCGAATTCGTGCTCGGCGAGCATCTTCATGGCAGAAGAAACATCCTCAGCGCTACGGGTTTCTATGTCCATCCTTCCCAGTGTGATTTCGAGGAGTTCACGGATGTCAGGTTCATCATCTATTATTAATGCGGTCTTTTGATCCATCGAACTATTATTTGACTGTTATTCACGTGAGGAAAGTAATCTTGAAACAACTGCCATTTGTATATGCTTTCGAATAGCCCAGCCTGGCGTCATTGGCTTCACAGAGTTCTTTGGAAAGGTAAAGCCCAAGGCCGGTTCCAGAAGCCTCAGTTGTGTAAAACGGTTCGAAGAGGTTTGGAATGAGGTCTTCTGCAACACCGACTCCGTAATCTATAACTTCAAGATAGGGTTGGGTGGAGTTGAGATCTACGCCCCCCAGAATCTTTATCTTATCACTTCCCGTATTTTTGAAACTGTATCGTAGTCCGTTTTGGCACAGATTTCCAAGAACTTGAGACAGATGCAAGGGGTCAAATACCAATGATATTGGTGGGCCCAGCAGTTCTGTCTCGATCGAAATGTCGTCAGGTACGCCAGCGGAAAATTCTTCTACGAAGTCCACTATCCAGTCATTGAGATTAATATTCCTCGGGTTGGCGTTTTGTCTTCGGGAGATCTGTAAAACATTCTCGATTACGCCGTTCATTCGTACGCAATGGCTCTGGATAATCTCGCTGAGCCGCTGATCACCTTTTGTGAGGCTATCGGACTCACCAAGTAGCTGAGCTGCGTGACTAATTGCGCCAAGCGGGTTCCTGATTTCGTGGGCTATGCTTGCCGAGAGCCTTCCCAGAGACGCTAACTTCAGTTGCTGGGCCTGCTTCTGAACTTCGGTGCTATCCTCGATAAATACCAGCGTATCAGGGTCTGCTGCGGGTTGGTTAAGGCTGGAGAAGGTTGCGACAAGTTCCGGGCCTGTTTCATAAACAACAAATTTGGATGTGATTTGAGTCTTGTCGAGTTTCCACTCGCCGAGCCTGTCGAGTAATGCTGAAGGTAAGGTATCGCGGGCTGATAGTTTGTCCGCCTGATTCCACAACTGGCTCTCAGCGGCCTGGTTCATCAACCTTGGTTGTTGCTCATTTGAAATCACAATGACGCCGGTGCGCATTCGCTGAATGATGAGGTGGTTTATTTGTTCCAGCGTGTGTACGTCACTTTCCCTCGTTCGTAGCTGGTTCGATAAGGTTTGAAACAGAACATTGGCTGCGAAATAAACGATGCCCAATATCCCCGCCTGGAAGAAGCTCCGTACATCATTGATCTCCAGGAAGAACAGGTAGAACTCGCCATATATGGTGAGGATGAATGCGATAGCCGGTAGAACCGTTGAAACCCGGCCACGGATTAGTCCGCCGCCAAAAGCGACGGCGAAAATTAGAAAATTCCCAAGTCCTGAACTTACGCCGCCACTGGCGGACATCAACAATGTCAGGCAGACGATGTCGGCAATTAATATAACAAAGGAAGGGGCAGTCCTGGATAAGGTTTCAACCTTAACGAATAAGGTGGCAATGCCAATGAGAATGTTAACCAGAATGTAGCCAACGATGGTCTTCTGGAACAACGCCGGGTTAACGGTGCCTACAAATTCGGAAAGGTTGGGGTCAAGGAAGAGATATAGAAAAAGGAAGGAGATCAGTATTCGATAGTAGTTGTATACCCGGAGTATTGTGGAGCGTTGTGAGTTCTGTTGCTCTTCTGTGGTCGAGCCATGGAATTCGATCATTAGCCCATAAGTCCAAAGGTAATGATATTGACCCAGGATCTTTCGTTACTTTTTACTGACTTGCTATCGCGAAATTCGCCGTCAGCCGTTAATGAGTCGTGTTCAGGATAATTGCTCGCAAGTACAAGAAGTGCATCAGAGGCCAGGTGTTCCATACCCAATAATTGGTAGGCTTCGACCATTATTGCGAGTGCATCTGGAACGGCGCCAGTACCCTGCATATTTTCAAAAACGTATCGCCCACGATTGGCTGCAGCGACGTATGCGCCTCTATAAATATAGTAACGCGCGACATGTATCTCTGACGCAGCGAGGAGATTCTTCAAATACTGCATCCTCTTCTGAGCGTCTGGTGCGTATTCGCTATTTGGGAATCTGCGAATGAGTTGTGCAAAATCGTTAAACGAGTCTCTCGCTGCCCCTGGGTCGCGCGTTGATGGGTCCAGCGGAA
This sequence comes from Pseudomonadales bacterium, assembly GCA_046582185.1. Lineage (GTDB taxonomy): Bacteria > Pseudomonadota > Gammaproteobacteria > Pseudomonadales > Azotimanducaceae. The sequence continues at coordinate 198,943 of JAYGEX010000042.1, forward strand.
ACAACTTCGCCATAAAGTTTTCATCCTCTTCAAATGAGGCAAGACCCTTCAGATAATACGCATAGTCCACATTTGGATGGCGCGGATGAAGCCGGATGAAACGATCGGCCGCTGCTCTTGCTGCTTCTGCCTGGGCACTTCTATAATAGGCATAGATAATTTCCAGCTGTGCCTGTTCGGCATAACGACCGAATGGAAACCTTGCTTCAAGGAGTTGTAATTTGGATACCGCCAGTGAATAGTTTGCTGATCGCAAGCTGTTCTGGGCTGATTCATAAAAAGCGAGCTCTGTGGATTCTATATCCTGTTCTTCGTCGTTACTGCTGCAGGCAGACAAGAACAAGAGCGCGCCGAATATAACGGCAGTATTTCTCAGGGAGGAATTTATTTTTAACATGAATTATCTTCGTTTTGTTTGAGCAACAGCTTGAAAAGCAGTCTATTTAACCATAGCCTCTATTGAGACCCAAGGTACAGTTGAAAGTGCCCGACAATTACATGATGCACGTCAGGTTCCAAATTTTTGGGACAAGCCCTGCTACTTCTTGCATCCACATCTATCGACGGCACCCGTTAAGCATATCAATGAACACTCACCTAATATTCAAAGTATGAGCTCACGCATTCAACACAAAGGCATAGTCCCTGGCGAATTGTCGCTTGAGCGATTTGACCAGGTGGCTGCCATTCTCTTTCCGCAATATTCTCGATCGAGGCTACAGAGCTGGATTAAGTCGAAAGAATTACTCGTCGGTGGTAAACCTGGCAGGTCGAAGGACAAAGTCTCGGCTGGTGACATCATCGAAATAGATGCTGTCGCAGAGACTCTGGAGGATGAGGGGGAGGACATACCCCTGGACATCATCCATGAAGACGAATCTATTATTGTTGTCAATAAGCCAGTTGGCCTTGTTGTGCATCCGGGCGCGGGCAATAGACAGGGGACCTTGCTTAACGCATTGCTCTTTCATCATCCTGATCTGGCAGAGGTTCCAAGGGCCGGAATTGTGCATCGCCTGGACAAAGAGACCTCAGGTTTAATGGTAGTGGCCAAGACCATTACCTCTCAAACCAGCCTGGTGGAGCAATTACAATCCAGGAAAGTGCGCAGAATTTATCATGCGATTGTATATGGCATTCCCAGACGGAACGGCACGATTGAGGCTGCTATTGAACGCCATCCGACGCATCGTACAAAGATGGCGGTTCGCTTCGATGGGAAGGAAGCCATCACCCACCACAACCTTATCGAAGCCTTTGATGCCCATGCTCATATGGAATTTGCGCTGGAGACAGGAAGGACACACCAGATTCGGGTGCATATGCAGCATCTGGGTTTCCCCATCGTTGGCGACCCGGTATATGGGGGAACCTTTCGAAAGCCTGCCGGTGACAGGGAACAACTGGCCGCGTGCTTACGCAACTTCAGTCGCCAGGCCTTGCACGCAAAGGAGTTACAATTCAGGCATCCGGAATCTGGCAACAGCATTGGATTTGAGATTGATTTACCCGCGGATATTGCTGAACTACTGGTTCAACTAAAGATGGCCAAATTAAAGACATCCAAATCTGATGGCCATTAGCTGGGAAGAGCCGGATTGGGATGCGCCTTCTGGTGTACACGCAAGATTCATGCATCGTTGCGGAGGCGCAAGTTTGCCTCCTTACGATAGCTTCAATCTCGCGTTTCATGTCGGCGATAATGAAATCTCAGTGCGCAAAAATCGGTCGCTGCTTGGCGCGGAGCTTCATCTGCCCGCCGACCCGATATGGACGAAGCAGGTTCACTCAAATCGGGTGCTGGACGTTAGTTTAGCTATGGGCATCAGTTCAGCTGTAGCATTATCCAATGCGCCGATGGAAGAAGCAGATGGTACTTATACATCCCTCGCAGGTGTGGTGCTGGTCATGATGGTGGCAGATTGTTTGCCCATATTGTTAGCCAATGATTCAGGCGACGAATTGGCGGTGCTGCATGCTGGATGGCGGGGCTTGGCGAGCGGCGTCATCGGCAAGGGCATTGAGAAATTTAAGTCCAGGGTGACTCATGCCTGGGTAGGTCCGGGAATTGGACCCTGCCATTTTGAGGTGGACATTCCTGTTACGGATCATTTTAAAGGATACAGTGACACAGTTCTTAAGGGGCGGGATGAAAACCACTGGTTTCTAAATTTAGGCCGGATAGCCGAATCTCAATTAAGGGATTTTGATGTTCCAGATATTGCAATTTCAAAGAGCTGTACGTGGTGTGATGAAGATCGATATTTCTCAGCTCGCAGAGATGTACAATCCGGGCGGATGGCTTGTCTGATCTGGAGAGAATAGAAAAAGAAACTTGATTAGAAGACGGAATTCGCCAATCTAGGCCTTGCAGTTTTCTTTGATCAGCGTACGGGATTCGATCTTTTTAAGGTCTATCTCGTCGCTCGTCATCAGGCGTTCGACTTCATCGTCGTCCTTTATTCTTATTCTGGCAAATGTTTCCAGACGGGTAAGGTTCTTCTTGCCAATATCACAATTAAAGCGCTTCTCTTCCGCCAGCGCTGCCTCAAATTTGGCACGTTCTTCTGCAATGACTTCGTCTGGGTCGACGACCGCTTGTTGTTCGGCGGGTTCATCAAAGTCTTCAGGTTCTGCATTGCTGGTGTTTCTGTAGCCAAATCGGTTCGAACTTGTTACGTAGCGATACTGGTATCCTGCAGGTTTTTTCTCTGCGTAGTTTGTCACACCGTTTTCATCAACCCAGGTGTAATAGTCGGTCTCGCCGAGCGCCGAAAATGCGAGCATCACACAAGTTGTAAGTAGTAAACCTTTACGTAACATTAAGTTTCCTGCGCAACCCAATAGTAAATAACGATATATTGATAATTCTACTGAATTAAAATAACATTTCCGACCGATATTCCACGAACAGTTCAAGATCGGTGACCGGACATGACAGTTTATCCTATTGTCGATTTGACTCAACATGGCGGATGATTAAAAATGCCCGCCCTCATTCCGGTAAGGTCCAGTAGTTGTTGTCGGATGAGTGCTAAGCAAATTAATTAAGATCAGGGGAATATAGTGGAAATGCTATCGGGGGCGGATATGTTAATCCGTAGCCTCCAGGAAGAAGACGTTGATTTTATCTTCGGATATCCTGGTGGTGCAGTGCTGCACATCTATGATGCCTTATTCAAACAGAATAGGATGCGGCATATTCTGGTGCGGCACGAGCAGGCAGCGACTCACATGGCTGACGGGTATGCCAGAGCCACCGGTCGCCCTGGTGTCGTGTTCGTCACCTCCGGACCCGGTGCAACCAACGCAATAACAGGCATAGCTACCGCCTATATGGATTCAATTCCCATGGTCGTTGTTTCTGGCCAGGCTCAGACCCATTTGATTGGAACGGATTCCTTCCAGGAAACAGACATGATAGGCATCTCCCGGCCCATCGTAAAACACAGCTTCCTGTTAAAGAGTGCAGAAGAAATACCAGAGGCGATAAAGAAAGCGTTCTATATCGCGACATCGGGCAGGCAAGGCCCGGTTGTCGTCGACATACCGAAGGACATCACGAACCCGACGGATTTATACCCGTTTGAATACCCTGAATCACTGACGATGCGATCCTATAGCCCTGCGTTGCGGGGACATAGTGGACAAATAAAGAAAGCGATGTCCATGCTCCTTGAAGCCGAGCGCCCGATGATCTACACCGGTGGTGGGGTTGTTCAAGGCAATGGCTCCGAGGAACTGATCAAACTTGCCAGGACACTTGGTTACCCGATAACCAATACGCTTATGGGTCTTGGCGCATTTCCGGGTACCGACAAACAATTCCTGGGTATGCTTGGCATGCACGGAACATTTGAAGCAAATAATGCGATGCATAACTGCGATCTCTTATTTGCCGTCGGCGCCAGATTTGATGATCGCGTGACCAATACGATATCGAAATTCTGTCCTTATGCAAAGATAGTACATGTGGACATTGACCCGGCATCGATATCAAAGAATGTAGTTGTTGATGTACCCATTGTGGGGCCGGTTGTAAGCGTATTGTCCGAGATGAATAAACTGGTTGGAGCCGGGGTCGCAAAGCGAACCGATGAACAGAAACGTTTGTTAGCCGAGTGGTGGGATCAGATTGAAGGCTGGCGAAAGCAGGATTGCCTGAAAGTCACGCCTGATGAAGGCGGAATAATTATTAAGCCACAGGAAGTGGTCAAGGCTGTTTTTGAGGCCACAAAAGGCGATGCATTTGTTACCTCGGACGTCGGACAACATCAGATGTTTGCAGCGCTATATTACCCCTTCGATAAACCTCGTCGATGGATTAATTCCGGTGGCCTTGGCACCATGGGTTTTGGCTTTCCGGCTGCGATGGGTGTGCAGGTTGCTTATCCTGATGAGACGGTTGTCTGCATTACAGGGGACGGCAGCATTCAGATGAATATCCAGGAGCTTTCTACCTGCGCTCAATTTGGACTGCCTGTGAAGATAATCAATATTAATAACAGCGCTCTCGGCATGGTAAAGCAGTGGCAGGACATGCAGTACGAGGGGCGTCATTCGCACAGCTATATGGATTCGCTGCCTAATTTCAAGGCGATCGCGGAGGCATATGGCCATGTCGGTTTTGAAGTGGATGACATAGGTGAGCTTCCTGGTGTTTTGAAGGAAGTCTTTTCAATGAAGGATAAGTTGGTATTTGTAGACATTAAGGTGGACCCTGAAGAACATATCTATCCCATGCTGGTTGCCCCAAATGGATCTATGCGAGATATGTGGTTGAAGAAGGGAGTACGGACCTGATGAGAAGAATAGTTTCAGTGTTGATGGAAAATGAAGCTGGTGCTTTGTCGCGGGTAGTCGGGCTGTTTGCACAGAGGAGTTACAATATTGAGTCTCTTACTGTCGCACCAACAGATGATGAAACCCTGTCGCGTCTGACATTAACGACATATGCAACAGATCATCAGATCGAACAGATTACGAAACAACTGAACAAGCTCATTGAAGTGGTGAAGCTGGTTGATCTGACCGACGGTGAGCATATTGAGCGGGAGTTGATGCTGGTCAAATTAAAAGCAACAGGCGCGCAAAGGGCTGAAGCAAAACGGACAGCGGATATCTTTCGTGCCCAGATTGTAGATGTTACCCAGAATGCGTATACCATCCTGCTAACGGGTACCAGCGGCAAGCTGGATGCTTTTTTGCGGGCCATGGACGAATCTACAATATTGGAAGTTGTGCGTTCGGGTGTTTCCGGATTGTCCCGCGGAGAAAAGGTACTGGGCATATAGCGCTCTGTATCTGTCGTCGATAGAGAATTCGATGGTGAAAACAGTCCTGAACGGGTGATAATAGTCCCGAGCGATAATTGCGCTATAATTCTTTTTTATCTTGGTTGACTTGAATATGTCAGTGGAAGATCTGAGCAAATCACAGGAACCCCAGCCCCATGAGCCTCCATTCCAGGATTCTCAATCCAAGGTGTCCACGCTGAACGAACGAAAAGGACTCGCTCGTGGCGTTTACCTGCTGCCCAACCTGATAACGACCGGTGCGTTGTTTTCAGGCTTTTACGCGATCATCGCGTCCATGAACCAGAGCTTTGAGAATGCGGCTATAGCACTTGTTATCGCTGGCTTTCTCGATGCCCTTGATGGGCGGATAGCAAGGATGACCAATACCCAGAGTGAGTTCGGTGTGCAATATGACAGCCTCTCGGACATGGTTGCCTTTGGCGTAGCGCCTGCTATCTTGATGTTCAGCTGGGCCTTCAGTGACCTTGGAAAATTCGGCTGGATGATCGCTTTCCTGTATATGGCCTGTGCGGCACTTCGACTGGCACGTTTTAATAGCGCGCCAGACAACAAGATCTTTGTTGGTCTGCCGAGCCCGGCTGCTGCCGGTGTGTTGTGCACCTTCGTCTGGACCTGGGTGGACAACTTTGAGCCAGTCCTGAATATCCAGTTCTCTATATTTATTGGCGTATTCGTTGCGATGTCGGGATTGCTGATGGTCAGTAATATAAAGTATTACAGCCCGAAGCAGATCAACCTAAAAGGCCGTGTGCCATTTATATACATGCTAGGCATCGTCATGGTATTTGTTGTGGTCGCGATCTATCCGCCGGGCGTGCTTTTGACGCTAGGATCCATTTATCTGTTGTCCGGGCCCGTACAGGCGCTGTATCGCGAGTTGCAGCGACGCAAAGCCAAGAGGACAGCATAAGCAGATCGTGTAGATACGATTCGTTGTGGGCTGTCTAACATTGCCGCTCCCATTGCATCCAAAGTAGGAATCACTACAGGGTGAAGCTGATGGTTTCAAACAACAATCTATATTCTCTACCTGCCAGCGAAATTACGGATGAGTCCGTATTCATGAAGCGCAGGCAGTTTCTACAGGCGGCAGCAATAACATCTGCTGCACCATTAGCCAGCATCCAGGCTGCCTACGGACTGGATGCGGTGAACATTTATAAGGGCAAGGTCTCCCACGACCAGGCACCACCCCAATGGTTAGCAAACAAGTTAGAGGCCGCGATACCTGGGAATTACTCCACTAATGAGGCGCTCACGCCTTATGAATATGTCACCCGATATAATAATTTCTATGAATTTGGTTCCGGTAAGGATGATCCCGTTGAAAATTCAAGCGAATTTAGGTCTGACCCCTGGAGTCTTGAGATTGATGGCGCGGCAGAGCTGACAGGTAAATTCAACCTTGAGGACATCCTCAAGCCCCATAGTCTGGAGGAGCGCATCTATCGCCTGCGCTGCGTAGAGGCCTGGTCGATGGTTGTACCATGGATAGGCTTTCCTTTGGCGGATCTGCTCAAGCGGTTTAAGCCGACCTCTGATGCCAAGTTTGTGCGTTTTGAGACCCTGTTCGACCCGAAGCAAATGTCTGGCCAGCGATCACATTTTACCTCCATAGACTACCCCTACGTTGAAGGCTTAAGGATCGATGAGGCGATGAACGAATTGGCATTTGTTGCCGTCGGTTTATATGGAAACTCTCTACCACCTCAAAATGGTGCGCCCCTGAGGTTGGTCGTTCCGTGGAAATATGGGTTTAAAAGCATCAAATCCATTGTCAGGATTTCATTTGAGAAGCGTAGACCGAAAACTACATGGGAGCTAACAAACTCTCGAGAGTATGGTTTTTTTGCTAACGTAAATCCGGAGGTTGATCACCCTCGGTGGAGTCAGGCCTCAGAGCGGCGCTTGCCCAGCTCCCTGTTTTCACCCAACCGCATGGATACCATGGCCTTTAATGGTTATGGGGAACAGGTGGCCCATTTGTACTCAGGAATGGATCTTAAGCGATATTTTTAGTGTTATTACGAATCTTAAAGCCGCTAACGTTTTTCCTGTGTTTGTTGCCGATTGCGTGGTGTTTATGGCAGGTGACACTTTTGCAGCAGGCAATGCCTAATGATCTAGGCGCCGATCCGGGCAAGGCAATCGTTCATTTTAATGGTGCCTGGACGCTGCGTTTCCTGCTGTTAACACTGCTGGTGTCTCCCCTGCGGAAAATGACGGGGTGGAATTTCATTGCACGAATAAGGCGGATGCTCGGATTATTTACATTTTTCTATGCCAGCGTACATCTTGCTTCCTATTATGTTTTTTTACTGGAGCTGCGACTGGTTGATGTTGCCATCGACGTTATAAAACGACCGTTTATCACTGTTGGCTTTCTCAGCTTTATCTTGCTGATTCCCCTGGCTATAAGCTCTAACCGCTGGATGATCCGGTATTTACGGCACCGGTGGCAATTATTGCACCGTCTGATCTATCCAATAGCGGTACTTGCGATCATACATTTGGTCTGGCTGACCCGTACGGACTACCTGGATGCGTTCATCTACGGCGTGATTGTTGCTGCGCTGCTTGGTTATAGAGTCTATGATTCTCGATGGTTGAAGGCACTGATGCGAGGAAAACCCTTGTTCTATAGGCTCAAAAATTAAATGAAAAATAACTGAAAATAATCGTAGATTTTAAAAAATAACATGTTTAGAATGCGCCGCCTTGCTTGCTGGTAGAGGGTTTGCCAGCACACACAGACGGTATCTTGTAATCCAGATATATAGAGGCTTACAGGAGTTTAAAGTTTTTCAAACTTTATTCATCTGAAAGGTTGTAATGAAGCAAGCAGCGCGTATAATGCGCTCCCTCGATTGATGAGATCGAGCCAAACCACTGGCCGTGGTTTGCAGGTTTTTTTCAGGTAAAACTGGAATAAACCCAGGACAGTTTTTCAAGCAGGCCTACTGATTAATACGCAGTGGGGCTTTTTTGCGCGAAAACGTTCTGGAACAAGTTCTTTAACAATTTGGAAACAAACAATAGGTGTGGGTACTTGTTAGTTGAATGCAATAAATATTCAACGACAATTACCAACAATTTATTGAGTAGGGTCACGACTCGCCATTGGCGAACGTGATCAGCGAAAGACATTTCTTTGGAAATGTCCTAAGCATTACTAACCTAAATATATGGTAATTTTGCGTTGAGCCAGGATGGGGCTCGCCGTTAGGCGAACACATCTGGCGACAAGTATTTGCTTGCAAATACTGAGAGCCGGGGATGGTCAATTGACCACTTATCTTGTTAAAAGATTTGCGAACTAAATTCGCAGCTGTAGCCTAAGTGAACCTCAAAAGGGTGTATCGAGGGTAGCAGGAAAGCTTCAATTTAAATTGAAGAGTTTGATCATGGCTCAGATTGAACGTTGGCGGCAGGCCTAATACATGCAAGTCGAACGGTAACAGCAGAGCTTGCTCTGGCTGACGAGTGGCGGACGGGTGAGTAACGCGTAGGAATCTACCCAGTAGCGGGGGATAGCCCGAGGAAACTCGGATTAATACCGCATACGCCCCACGGGGGAAAGGCCGGGATCTTCGGACCGGTCACTATTGGAGGAGCCTGCGTTGGATTAGCTAGTTGGTGAGGTAAAGGCTCACCAAGGCAACGATCCATAGCTGGTCTGAGAGGACGATCAGCCACACTGGAACTGAGACACGGTCCAGACTCCTACGGGAGGCAGCAGTAGGGAATATTGTGCAATGGGGGAAACCCTGACACAGCCATGCCGCGTGTGTGAAGAAGGCC
>JAYGEX010000030.1:0-88937 GCA_046582185.1 Pseudomonadales bacterium
CGTGTGCTCTTCCGATCTATCTTACGCATCAAGCGACGAATCCGCTTCCGACCTACACAATAGTCTTGGCGATGTAAGTGGCGAGTCATTTGACGGGACCCATACCAGGGCGTTTTCAAATGCTGCTCATCGATGATCCGCATCAACGATAAGTTTGTAACTATCCCTTATATTAGGCGCATACCGATTTAGAGTTCTCCGGCGTAAACTGTAAGCAAGGAGAACGAGCATGAAAAAGTCCCGTTACACGGAGACCCAAATTATTAAGGTGTTGAAAGAAGTAGAAGCTGGTCGTCAGATAAAAGATGTCTGCCGTGAGTACAGCATCTCAGATGCCACTTACTACAACTGGAAAAGTAAATATGGGGGCATGGAAGCTTCCGACATTAAGCGACTCAAATCCTTGGAAGATGAGAACTATCGATTGAAGCAAATGTTTGCTGACCTCAGTCTGGATCACAAGATCCTGAAGGATGTCGTTGAAAAAAAGCTCTAAAGGCGATTGTTCGCCGCCAGCTAGTTGATTATGTAAGAGAGGAGCACAACGTGAGCATCAGGCGAGCGTGTCGGATTATTGGTATTAGTGAGTCTGTTTATCGATATCGCCCTGACACAAAGCGTGACGATGTCGTCATAGGGGCACTTCAACAAGCGGTTGAAAAGTACCCGGCCTATGGTTTTCCAAAGCTGTTCAAAATCTTACGACGCTGGGGTCATCATTTTAATCACAAACGAGTACATCGAGTGTATTGCATGCTCAATCTAAGCAAACGACGCCGGGGAAAAAAGCGATTACCTAATCGAGATCCAGTGTCGTTACAGGTGCCAGCGGCGATGAACCAATGCTGGTCAATCGACTTTATGAGTGATGCGCTTTGGGAAGGACATCGTTTTAGAACGTTTAACGTGGTCGACGACTTCAATCGAGAAGCCCTGGCAATTGAGGTGGATCTTAACTTGCCATCACCCAGAGTTATTCGGGTATTGGAACGAACCGCAGCCTGGCGTGGTTATCCAGACAAAATTCGAATGGACAACGGGCCTGAGTTCATCGGACTGGAAATGGCTGGTTGGGCAGAAGAACATGACGTAGAGATGGAGTTCATCCAACCAGGAAAACCAACCCAAAATTCATATGTAGAAAGATTCAACCGAACCTATCGTGACGAGGTATTGAACATGTATGTGTTTAAGACCCTGAATGAAGTGCAGGTGATCACGGAACGCTGGCTTAAGGAATACAACGAGGAAAGGCCACATGATTCATTGGAAGACATGACACCTATTGAGTATTTAAGTAGATATCAAAGTCAGGAAAACTCTAATTGGCAGTGAACCTAAAACGGGGGTATTTACAAAATCGGCGTGCCTACATCTACAGCGAGCTTAGCCCACATCATTAAGGCGATTGTGCATGATAGTTATTTTCAAGCTGGTATTTTTCACTGGGCAGATGAGGGCGAAATCAGCTGGTATGAATTTGCTGTTGAAATCCAGAGACCGGGATTGGAACTGGGTCTATTAAGCAAAGAGATTCCCTTGCGCCCGATTCCATCCAGCCAGTATCCGCAAGCAGCAAGGAGGCCACGTTACTCGGTCCTGGACTCGTCGAAGCTGCTCAAGCTTACAAAGCTTAAACGAACTCCTTGGCAGGAAAATCTAAGACTGATGTTGATGGCTCAACTATCGTTTCCATCAGGCACGTGACCGCACTGGCAGACGAAAACGACGCTCTTGCACCTGTACACACCGGTAGCGTGAACAGTTATATCCATAGTGCAATTTTCTTCAGCTAGAGGTTGTGTAGTTGGGCAGTCACGTCAATTGAAGCTTGCAAGGAGGTTTCGGAGCGAGGGGTAGAGTGGTTTCCGTTGCAGCAAAATCTGAATTCAGGACGGGACTCAGACGGGGCAGCTATCCTCAGGCTGATGGATATTTTTTGAAATCGAAATTGGCGGAGCAGACGGGACTCAGACGGGGCGGCCATCCGTACGCGACCGCAGGCTGATGGATATTTTTTGAAATCGAAATTGGCGGAGCGGACGGGACTCGAACCCGCGACCCTCGGCGTGACAGGCCGATATTCTAACCAACTGAACTACCGCTCCGTTTTGTGACCATCACATGAAATGATGAATCATCACGTCAGTTCGGGACTAAACCCTTTGTCCATCGTGTCAAAGATGGATTCCAACAAAAGTTGGACTAACGTTTATCAATACTCTGGTGGGTGTTGCAGGGGTCGAACCTGCGACCTACGGCTTGTAAGGCCGTCGCTCTCCCAACTGAGCTAAACACCCGATATTTCGAGAAGGCGCAATTGTACCTTCAAACCACCGCAAGTCAATGTGTAAGCAAAAAAAAGGGGGCCAGCTACAATTATAAAAATAAATGTACCTGGCCCCCCTTTTATTCTGAATACGATCTCTGGATTCGTAAGTCTTTGAAGGTCATGGATATTTTCCATGAATTTTCTCATTACCGGCGGCGCCGGCTTTATCGGCTCTGCGCTTGTCAGATACTTAATTGACGAGACGGACCACAAGGTCCTTAATCTGGACAAGTTGACCTATGCCGGTAATCTATCTTCCCTGGCGTCTATCGAATCTAGTTCCAGATATCAATTTCTTGAGCTGGATATATGTGACGCAGACGGAGTGAAAACGGCGTTTGAGAACTTCAAGCCAGACAAAGTTATTCACCTTGCAGCAGAAAGCCATGTGGACCGATCAGTTGATGCACCGGGAGAGTTCATTCAAACCAATGTTATTGGTACTTTTACCTTGCTCCAGGCAGCGTTGGACTATTGGCGCGAAGCGAGTCCTGAAAAATTTATGTTTCATCATGTTTCCACCGATGAAGTATATGGCTCACTCGGTAAAGAAGGGCTATTTCAGGAGATAACACCCTATAGCCCTAACTCCCTTTACTCAGCGAGCAAGGCCGCCTCGGATCACCTCGTTCGCGCCTGGCATGAAACATTTGGCCTACCGACTCTTGTGACAAATTGCTCCAATAATTACGGGCCGTTCCAATTTCCAGAAAAACTTATTCCGCTTGTAACGCTCAATGCCCTTGAAGGCAAACCCCTTCCAATCTATGGGAAGGGCGATCAGATCAGGGATTGGTTATATGTTGATGACCACGTTCGCGCGCTCTATGTTGCTGCAACAAAAGGGAAGGCGGGTGAAACCTATAACATCGGTGGCAATGAAGAGAGAATGAATATTCGCATTGTAGAAACGATTTGTAGTGTACTTAGCGCTCAAATTAATGAACGTACCGAGGAAGACCTGCTGAGTCTGATTGAACACGTTAAAGATCGGCCCGGTCACGACCAGCGATATGCGATCGATGCCAGCAAGATTAAACGAGAATTGGGTTGGTCGCCTGAAGAAACATTTGAGTCGGGCATTGAGAAAACGATCCAATGGTATCTGGAGAACCCTGAATGGTGCGAACAGATCAGTCAGGAAAAATATAATAGAGAGCGTTTGGGAAACTAGATAAGCCTGGGGTTGGAATCTGGATAACTTAGAAGCAAGCCCTCACAAATCCCCAAGCAGCGCTCTCCTCAAAACCGCCCTCTGATCAGGCGTTAAATCCGTCTTCTCCCGAAACAAGTCATTCTCCCAAAACATCGGGTTCAGGCCATCAGGGCATTCATCTGCATCTGCCTGGCCAAGAGGCGGGAGGTCATGGTCAGCTTTGATGCACTCAACCGTATCTACCAGGATGTCGTGAGATGTAAATTCAGATTCCGTGGTATGGAACAGACCCATCAGGTGGTTCATTTCATGAAGGGTAAATTCGGCTGTGGTGCGGCGATGGATATTTGTATTGAGGTTTTCAGTCGCTGTGCCGCTGACCAATACGCCATTGTATTCGGTGACGATTCCCAATGAACCAGGGATGCCTCCTGCGATCCCCAGTAGACCAGCGCCACCAGGGACGGAAAAGCCTTCAATGAAAAAGACATTAATCTTGTCCGGGTCGCCCATGCGAACGAGGTCGACCGTATCCGCGTCTTGAAAGTCGCTGGAGACTTCAGTGAACCTGAATTCATCGATGATGATGAGCGGGTCGATCGCCAGTTCTATATTGTTCCGGTCCGCCATTTCGGAGAGCGTATTTAGTATTTCCTCGAAAACAGCAGGTGACTGCAGCCCCGTCAGAAATGGCTTTACAGCCAATCTAATTCTCGATTCTGGATCAGGTATTTCCCCGATTCTTTGAGCAATTTGAAGTCGATATGAAGCGAGGTCTACCTGACTGATGTTTGATGCCATTGTGCCGAGCCGCATTGACCATGTCCCGACGGTTGCTTCAATGCCCGGTCTTTTCGGAACCTGAATTGTGCACAGACCGAGGTCGCAGAAGATGCTTTCCAAATTAGCCAGTACAATGCCTTGCGGGTCTTTGACGTCAATGATGATGAGGGAAGTCAACAGAAGCACACTTGGACCTGTCAGGGAAACGACGAATGAAACTGTATCATTTCCTATTTCGAATTCGATCGGCGCGGATACCTGGATCAACTGATCAAATTCGGCGCTATTCTCGGTGCTGTAAGCCGTCGTCGGAATAGTCATATCCGTGACGATCAGGGTGCTTTTCCCAATGGCCAGGACATTAACGGTAACCGCCGCGATATTGGATAGTGCGCCGGATGAGTCAACGGCTTGATAAGTAAACGAATCTTGACCGGTAAATCCTGCATTGGGTTGGTAAGAGACAATTCCCGCGGGTGATACGGCGATGGAGCCATTAACAGGCCCACCAAGCAACTGAATCGTTAACGAAGTATTGTCATCATCAACGTCTGTATCGTTTTCAATAACTAAGAGATCAACCGACGTATCCATTAAAATGGAAATGGCATCATCTGCAGCGACAGGCGCATCATTAACAGCATTAATCGTTAGAATGAGTGTTGCAGTATTGTCCCCGGAGTTGTTGTTGCTCTCAACGGTATATCGAAGCGAATCAGTGCCCGAGAAATTGCTCTTTGGCGAGTATGTGACGACGCCATTATTAATAGTGGCGGTCCCGCTGGCAGGCGTAAGTATAATAGCCGCACTCGAAGGTGTTACATTCGTATCATTAGACGTGACGTTTATCTGTACGGATGAATCTTCATTTACTGTGGCGGCATCATTGAGCGCAGATGAGGTTGTAGTGGGTGGCGGCGGGGCGCTGCTTCCTCCGCTTCCACCACCACATGCACCCAGGGTCATGAGTGTACAAATCAGAATACAGGATCGAATCAAGCAACGAGCCTCTTTTGGAAAGCCATTGGAATGGGCGTTTTAACAATCGCATTTGCTGCGATTATAACAAAGCGATTGTAAATCGTACATGAGCCAGAAAGTTCTATCCCACAACTTGTGAGGGTGTCGACAAATCTCTCAATTTTTATGCTCGATGTGTTACATCAAGGACTTGGAAATAAACACTACAAGCTGATTCCGAATCTGGAATATGCGAGGGATGTCGGTTTTGCGACCGTTGTGAGTTTTGGCGGTGCCTGGTCCAATCACATCCATACTCTGGCTAAAACCGGTGCGGATTATGGGCTGAAAACCATTGGTATTATTCGCGGCGAAAAGCCCGCAAAGCTCTCTGCTTGCCTGGCCGATGCCGCTCGCTGGGGAATGCAGCTGGAGTTCGTCTCGCGTTCTGAATATCGTGAGAAAGGCAGCGACCGTTTGATGAGCTATCTTAATGCGAAGTACGGTCATTGCTATCTTGTGCCGGAGGGCGGTAGTAATGCCCTGGCGATCAGAGCTTGCGCTCAAATAGTAAGTGATCTGAATCGATATCAGAGCGACTATGATTTGCTGGTTCTTCCAGTGGGCACTGGTGGAACTATGGCGGGCATAGTTACCGGGCTGGCAGGAAATGTTGATGCCCCGGGAGCATCTGTATTAGGAATATCTGTGTTAAAAGGTGCGGATTTCCTGAATTCTGATGTGGAAGCGTTTCTTTCAGATGCTGGGTGTCCCGAAAATACAAATGCTGGGTGTCCTGAAGTTAACTGCGAAGTTAACTCAAATTCTGGCTGTCCCGAAGTTACTGCAAATCTGGGCTGTCCCGAAATTAGCCCGCAAAATCGCGAGCGGAGAAACTGGTCGATCAATCTGGATTTCCACTGTGGCGGTTATGCAAAATGTCCTGACTACCTGAAGGAATTCATTCTGGGATTTGAATCGGAGCACGGTATTTCACTGGATCCTGTTTATACCGGAAAGATGATGCTGGCCATTCAGACGCTAAGGCAAAGAGGTGAAATCTCAGAGCAGGCCCGAGTTGTCGCTATTCATACTGGTGGCTCGCAAGGCCGCAGGGGCTTTGATTTCTGAACTCAGCGTCAATCAGGTTCAGAAACCAGAATCAGAAACCAGAGAAGCAATCACTCAAAGCCTTAGATGCACTTATCGACATCCAATGCCGGTGAATCTCCGCTCGGCCTACTGATAATCTTTGCTGGAACCCCGGCAACGGTGACATTGGGTGGAACATCTTTCATCACAACACTGCCCGCGCCCACCTTGGCGCCTTCGCCAATCTCAATATTACCGATGATGGAGGCACTGGCCCCTAGTATCACGCCTTTGCGTATCTTGGGATGGCGGTCGCCAGATTCTTTCCCGGTGCCGCCGAGGGTAACGCCATGAAGTATTGAAACATCGTCTTCAATCACGGCCGTTTCGCCCACTACTAGTCCTGTGGCATGGTCAAACATAATGCCGCAACCGATTTGCGCCGCAGGGTGGATATCCACGCCAAAGATTGAACTCATCTGGTTCTGAAAATAGAAAGCCAGGCTATGTCGGGATTGCTTCCACAGCCAGTGAGAGACTCGATACGCCTGGAGTGCGTGGAATCCCTTGTAAAACAACATAGGCGTGGAATAGCTGTTGCAGGCCGGGTCACGTGTTCGTGTAGCCTTGATGTCTATTTCGGCTGCATAGACGATAGTAGGGTCTGCCCGGTAGGCTTCTTCAATGATCTCGCGGATGGCCATGCTTGAAACCACAGGGCTGTCCAGTTTGCTTGCCAGCAGGAAGCTTAATGCGTCTTCCAGGGTCTCATGATTGAGAATTGTGGCATGGAAGAACGTGGACATAATGGGTTCGAAATCCGCTCGGGCGTGAACTTCTCGGCGCATCGCCTGCCAGAGTGAGCCGGCGGCGGCAATATCCGCTGTCTTGCTCTCTTCTGCGAGTTCGGCTTGATGGCGTTGCTTAATATTAGTACTCATTACAATTCTGGCCTGGAAAATAGAGACTATTTTGTTCGTTTAACGATAAAGAGATCATTCTGACTCTAAATCAAACAAATACAAGGGTTTAATCATTCCTCTATGGAATAATTACTATGGTGGATGTCGCATCATCCCGCATCAACTGGGCTGATTTCATCATTGTAAAGCTGGCCGATCTGACATTTAATGCCGAGTTCTTAAGTTTTAATATTTAAGTGTTCTGATAATGAGAGTTTCAGATGTTATTAACAGTAGCCCCTTGAGAAGTATAGATAAGTTCAATGATGCATAAGTTTAGTAGAGTCGGCCTCGTGGCGCGGACTGGAAGCCCACTGGTCCTGGAATCGCTGAAGCGAGTCGAGAAATTTCTGCGCTCCCAGGAGGTTGAAATAATCCTCGAAGATCTGGTGGCGCGAATGCTGGATGATTCCAAGCTTCGAGTTTGTACCCATGCGGAAATGGGTGAGTGCTGCGACCTCGTCATTGCGGTTGGCGGGGATGGCAATATTCTGGGCGCGGCGCGTACGCTGGCGCCATTCGGTACGCCGCTACTTGGTATAAATCGCGGCCGCTTGGGTTTCCTTGCGGATGTCTCGCCGGACGAGATCGAACTGCGGGTCGGTGAAGTCCTTGCGGGCGATTATACTATCGAAGAACACTTCCTCCTTGAGGGCGAAGTGATTGTCGACGGGGTGAAAGAGGTGACTTCTGCCTTAAACGAAATCATCCTGCACTCGGCATTGATGGCGAAGATGATGGAGTTCGATCTCTATATTGATGATGCATTTGTGTATCGTCAAAATTCAGATGGTCTCATTGTCTCATCTCCCACGGGCTCAACCGCATATGCATTAAGTGCAGGTGGTCCGATCATGCATCCGAGTCTTGATGCCATGGTTTTGGTGCCAATGTTCCCACACACCTTAACCAGCCGGCCGCTTGTTGTGCCTGGGAATTCGGAGCTGAAGATAGTGATTGATTCCACCTATGGTACTGATGCCAAGGTTAGCTTTGACTCCCAACTGGAGTTTGCGATTAAACCCGGTGAGTCTGTGATCATCCGCAAGCAGAAAGAGAAGCTCAAATTGATTCATCCGCCCGGGCATAGTTTCTATGGTGTTTGTCGCTCCAAGCTTGATTGGGCGAGCAGGGTTGGCGATTAGCCCAAGACAACTTTGACTGCTACGAACACTGTGCGTCCCGGTTTACAGGGAGTCGTAGCGCGGGGCACCAATTTGCGTCCCTGCAAAACACGTCCAAATGACGACACACAGTATTCTCCGTTCGGATTTGTCCCAGGTCAGAAGTGAAATTACTTTAGCGTGTTGGTGCCTCAATGAAGCAGATCAATGCAGCTCACCCAAATCTTCACGTGTATCAATATCCTTGAGCACACCAAGATCATCCAGCTGGATTTTTACAACCCTGCTCCGATTGGCATCAATCACAGCTTTCGCGCCTCGGTCACCGCTAAGTCTCGCG
Organism: Pseudomonadales bacterium; assembly: GCA_046582185.1. Taxonomy (GTDB): domain Bacteria; phylum Pseudomonadota; class Gammaproteobacteria; order Pseudomonadales; family Azotimanducaceae. Next base: position 8,750 of record JAYGEX010000030.1, read on the forward strand.
ATCTCTTCAAAATACTGCTTGTGAAAAATTACTGGGTGTCCTGGTTTATTTCCTGATTTACCATCAAGGTAGGGAATGACGATGGGCATGGAATCAATATTCGCAATCATTGCGTCAATGAGTAACTCAATGGATGCAGATTGCAGAAATGGCATATCGCCGAGGAATATTGCAGCGGCATCCCAGTCAGTCACCTGGGTAATGCCATTGGCAAGACTATGAGCCATGCCCTTGGATGAATCAGGGGCACAGTAAATAGTGAAGTTGGTGTTGCTGATCACTTCGCCAATATCGGTCTTTAGCTGATTTGCAAATATTTCATCGTCATGTCGAAGGACCAGCAAGATGTCTTCAAAATGTTTAGCGACGCCTTTTATTGTGGTTACTAATACGCTGTTGCCGTTGTCCAGTTGAGCCTTGCGCTTGTCGCCGCCGAAGCGCCGGCTGCTACCTGCGGCAAGTATGATGGCGCCGATTTTCATAGGGGAAGTGTGCTATTGGATGCAGTTGACTCGTGTTTATACCGTGCTAGTTCGCAATGGCGATTCTAAAGTCGGCTTTGATGGCTTCTTCCTTTTCCGCGCGTAAGGCGGTGAGCTGCGCCAGAATTGAAATGGCAATTTCGGCGGGCGTTTTGCTACCAATGGGTAGCCCGACCGGGGCATGTAGTCTGCCGATTTCAGCTTCACTAAGGTCGAGCTGTAACAATCGTTCCCGGCGGCTGGCAGAGGTACGTGTAGAGCCCATGGCGCCGACAAAAAATGCGTCTGTCTGTAGTGCTTCCATCAAACCCATATCATCAATGCGAGGGTCGTGAGTTAAGGCGATGATGGCGGTGAACGGATCATTGGCAAGGTTTCGAACCGCATCGTCGGGCATGTCAGTAACCAACTGGGCGCCCTCCACCGTCCATTGTTCGATCAGGTGCTCTCTGGGATCACAAACCACCACGTGATAGTCAAGCGCCTGTGCCATGTCCGCCAGATACATTGAAACCTGACCTGCGCCAATGAGAAACAATTGATATCTTGGCCCATAGGTTTGTTGCAGATATTTTTCATTGGTAGTCGTGGTGTTTTCGAATTCGCCAATGAATTGCAGATGTTTGAAACGTTCCTTGTTTTCCACGGTCATGTCGCCACTGGCAATATCAACTTTTCTCTCGATACATTCGCGAGATCTCAGTCGCTCAACTATCTGTTGTAATTGTTTGAGCGAGCGCTTGTCTGGAAAAGGTTCGATAACAACATGTAATTGGCCGCCGCATGGTAGACCAAGGCGTTCAGTCTCTTCCTGGGTCACGCCATAAACCAGCACTTCCGGTGTTGCCCGCGCCAGTTCGCCGCGCTGCAGTTGCTCGAGAAGATCTTCTTCAATACACCCGCCTGATAGCGAGCCAGATATATGTCCTTCGTCATTGCAGCAGAGCAATGAGCCGACCGGTCGTGGGGAAGAGCCCCAGGTCTTTACGACGGTACACAACCAGCTCATTTGTCCAGCCTCTACCCAACTTGCCAGTTGTGATAATACTTGTTGGTCTGCGTTTTCCATTCTCTTAATTCCAATCTCTAATTCTAATATCTTGGTTCTAATCTCACACAGGGTTCGCTTTAGTGTGTCTTATTCTAGCAAGGCCGCAGGTCAGCCTCACATTGCCACCTGTTCCAATAATAAATGAATGTTACTATTGGCGACAGTCTACAATGTTTCAACAAATGCCACTAATGCGCTGTAAATCCCGTTCTCTTTCCTCCTTTGTTACCTGCGCGGTCGTATGATCACAGCTCTGGAAATACCCGCTGATATCAACTTGCGCCTGTTCTCTGCGTTTCTCCACCAGACCAGGATCGCGCATCGAATTACGGAGGAAGGTGTTAACCAAGTAGTCTGGGTCAATAATCTTGAGGATGGGCAGAGAGTCAGGGTCTTCTACAGCCAGCTGACCAATGGTGAACTTGTTCTGGAAGATGAGCAGGGCCGAAGAATCGGCGGGCTGGGTTTTGCATCCAGATTGTTTGCCAATGTCTGGCGTTATCCGCTGACAATGGCATTGCTGCTACTTAGCATCCTGTTATTCCCGGTGACGTCTGGGCTCGGCAGCGACGTGGCAGGCAGTCTCTTCTCCTGGATGACATTTCTAAGGTTCGAGATAGTGGCCCACAGCGTCTACTTCGATACGCTGGCGGAGACACTGAATTCACATCAATACTGGCGCTTATTAACGCCAATGTTTATTCATTTCGGTTGGATGCACATTGTTTTTAATATGTTGTGGCTGTGGGAGATCGGACGCCGAATCGAGCTGGCTAATGGCAGCTCTACCTTATTGTTGGTAACGCTTGTTAGTTCCCTGACGGCGAATTTACTTCAGTATGCGATGTCAGAGCCTGGTTTTTTTGGTGGTATGTCTGGCGTTGTTTTTGGTTATCTGGGTCACTGCCTGGTCTGGGATAGATTAGTCCCGGAAAAACCGATGGGTGTGCGCAGCGGCATCTATATATTTATGTTGTCTTTCCTGGCTTTGGGTTTTTCTGGTGCCATAGACCTGCTAGGCATGGGCTCTTTGGCCAATGGCGCCCACCTTGGTGGATTGTTGGGTGGGGCTCTTACTGGCCTGGTGGCGGGATTACTGCAGAAACTAAGTGCAAAGCCGCAATAGATTCAGTGCCTGGCGAACTCCAGGCTTTATTATGCGGATCGTCCGGGGATGCAATGCAGGGCCAACAGGTACCCGTGCAAAAACGAAAAGCACCGATGTTACTTCCCTTATAAGTGATTGTTTTCTATGGCTTACGAATCTATAGTTTTGCAAATTTGTTCAGATTTGATTATTTCTGGGCGGGAACTAACAGGGTGTAAATTCAACTTCGTAAGATGTGAACTTCCTTAGATTGATTACGCCAATATCAAAGATCAGATACTGGGCTTTAATTCCCTGGAGCACGCCTTCCACCTCAGGCATTTTATCAAAATTCATGGATTTCACCTTGGTCGGATGTTGCTCAACAGGGTAGTTAAAGGTCTGAACCTCGGCATCCGTAATCGCCTGCACTGCCTGGATGCCGAATCGTTCTTGTAAGGCTTTAATGTCTTCAGATATGTCCAGCAATAGTTGGTCCCGCAGCGCAGGCAGGTCAATATGCTCTGGGGTCTCCTTCAACATTCGCTGCCAGTGAGTTTTGTCGCTGATATGAGCTTTAAAAGCCACCTCCACAAAGCCCGATTGTTGCCGGGTCTGCACGGAGAAGACCGGCAAGGCCTGAACGGCACCCTGGTCTATCCACCGGGTTGGAATATTTTCCCTGCGGGTAATGCCTACTTTGATGCCCGTGGAATTGGCAAGGTAGACGATATGCTCATTCATGCAGAATCTTTCAGCGAATGATTCATCCCTGCAGGTGCCGGCATCGAAGTGGCATCGTTCCGGGCTCATCAGGCATAGATCACATTCCGCGAGCTTCCTGAAGCAGGGAAAGCAATATCCCTGGCTGAAGCTTTTTTTCGTCAGTCTGCCGCAGTGCAGGCAGCTTATCTTGCCGCTGAAGCGAAGCCTTATTCTTGAGCCGATATACGGGTTGAGATGGATCTCGTCATCACCCAGTGTCAGGTAATAATCCACCGGATCGTTGTGTCGACTTGTCATCTTTCTCAGGGAACCTTGCATGATAAGAGCTTACCATGATTCTCAATTACGACCTTTCGTTGTCGCCAATTTCTTACAAAAATTTTGGATATTTCAGCATAGTAAAACAGAGCTTGCCCATTAAGCTTGCGCCGGTAAAGGGAACATACTTATGCCATAAACTACTGGCTTTATATCCTCACTAACTCACGCAATATGACGATCCTTATTGGTTTGTCGAAAATGGGGGGCTTGGCCAATATGTCGCAGCCTTTGCTAGTGGAAAGTGATCCATCGAAGCGAAATGACTTCCTCAGGCGATATCATCTGGAGAAGCTCGTCTATCTTGAAAATGTCGGCGACGCACTGGCGGCGATCACCCGGGAAACGGAGGTAAGGAACTGGCAGCGCTGTAGAATTGATTGTTTGATCGCTTCCAGGAACCCTCAATGGGAAGCTGTAAAATCAGGTACTTTGATGCACTCTTAAGTTGTTCTATCGCACTGATCTCTTTCCCTTCCGGAAGCGATAGAATATTATCGCAGCACAAAAAAATTGCGGACATTTTAATGAAAGAAGGGCAGCCAGATACCATCCGTCTCGACGAGTATGAAGTTCCTCCGTTTCTCATCGAAGAAACGAAATTACACGTGGATATCCAGGAGAATGTTACCAGGGTAACCACAATCCTGAAGGTCATTCGCAACCCGGAATCTAAAGGCGATAATCCGGATTTGCAGCTCGACGGTGGTCCAGGTCTTGACACCAAATCTATCGCAGTTGATGGCCGTAAGCTGTTGTCTAATGAATATCGCATCGACAATGATGAGCTCAATGTGCATGACGTGCCCGATTCGTTTGAGCTAAAGACTGTGGTTGATATCAAGCCGCAGGATAATACCGCCCTTGAAGGTTTGTATCTCTCCGGGGATATGTTTTGCACCCAGTGTGAGGCTCAGGGTTTCAGGCATATTACCTGGTATGCGGATCGACCTGATGTCATGTCGAAGTATCAAACGACGATCGTTGCCGATAAAAAATCCTGTCCTGTATTGCTGTCCAATGGAAATGCTATCGACCGGGGAGAAGAGGGCGACCGTCATTGGGTTACCTGGGAAGATCCATTCAAGAAACCTGCTTACCTGTTTGCTCTGGTTGCCGGTGACCTGGAACATACCGAGGATAAATTTATCACCATGAGTGGTCGGGAAGTCACTCTGCAGATTTTTACCGAGTCTCACAATATCGATAAAGTCGATTACGCCATGGAAAGTTTAAAGAACTCGATGGCCTGGGACGAGGCGGCTTATGGCCGCGAATACGATCTTGATATTTTCATGATTGTTGCGGTTGAAAGTTTCAACATGGGCGCGATGGAGAATAAGGGCCTGAACATCTTTAATACTTCCTGCGTGCTGGCGCGGCCAGACACAACGACAGACGCGGGTTATCAGAGAGTTGAGTCGGTTGTGGCACATGAGTACTTTCATAACTGGTCCGGGAATCGGGTGACTTGTCGCGATTGGTTCCAGCTCTCGTTGAAAGAAGGCTTTACGGTACTTCGAGACCAGCAATTTTCTGCTTATATGGGCTCGCCCACTGTCTGTCGAGTGAATGATGTTGCCGTGCTTCGCAGCGCCCAGTTTCCTGAAGATGCCGGTCCCATGGCGCATCCCATACGTCCAGACTCCTATATTGAGATCAATAATTTCTACACCGCTACGGTCTACGAGAAGGGAGCAGAAGTCGTGGGCATGATTCGCACCATGCTGGGCGCCGAAAATTTCCGGAAGGGTACGGACCTGTATTTTGATCGTCACGACGGCCAGGCAGTGACCACCGAAGATTTCGTCGTTGCCATGGAAAATGCTAACGATGTCAATATGTCGCAATTTCGTCATTGGTACAGGCAGGCAGGTACGCCCATCGTTGAAATTTCCGCTTCCTTCAACAAGACAGAGCGAACTTATACTTTAGATGTGCGGCAATCTTGTCCGCCAACGCCTGGTCAGGAACAAAAAGATCCCTTTCATATTCCAATGTCAATTGGTTTGCTTGGCGTCTCCGGGGAGGATCTGGCATTAGAGCTCGCCAGTGATGACGGTAATGTCATAGCTCTCAGTCCTGCTCACACGGATTCCACTCAGACAAGGGTATTGCATATCACAAAGGCGTCGCATTCCTTTACCTTTAACAACATTGATGAGGCGCCAGTACCTTCTCTGTTTCGCGGATTTTCTGCGCCTGTAAAAGTTGAGTATGACTATTCAAGGGATGAATTGATGTTCCTGATGAGTCACGACAGTGATGGTTTCAATCGATGGGAGGCCGGTCAGCGACTGGCGGTTGATATCATTCAGGAGTTAGTCGGCTGCATTCAAAATGGCATAGAGCCGGTTGTGGATAAGCGCCTGATAGAGGCCTTTGACAGTATTCTGAGCGAAGCCATTGAACACGACAGGGACAGCAGCATCGACAAGGCGATGATCGCAAATATGTTGGTGCTTCCTGCAGAGTCATACCTGGCTGAATTGGTTGAAGTTGCGGATGTAGATGCGATCCATCAGGCAAGGAATGTGGTTCGCTCGGAGCTTGCCTCGCGCTTAAAGGGCGTTTTACTTTCCGTTTACAAGCTGAATCAGGATGCAGCTGCCTATCAGCTCACAGGGGATGCGATTGCAAAACGAGCGCTAAAAAATGTCGCCCTCTCGTATTTAATGCAGAGTGATGATGCGTCGTTCGTCAAGTTGTGTGCAGAACAATTCTACCAATCGGATAATATGACGGATACCAGTGCGGCCATTCGTGCGCTGGTGAACTCCCAGGTGGATGAAGCCGCAGGTGAAACAGAGAAGGCCTTGATAGAATTTTATAACCGGTGGTCCGATGAGGCTCTGGTGATTGATCAGTGGTTTGCTATTCAGGCTACCAGCACAAATCCGGGCACGCTGGATAAGGTTAAGGCGCTCATGAAGCATCCCGCTTTCGATATGAAAAACCCAAATCGGATGCGCTCATTGGTCGCGGCATTCTCAAGTCAGAATATTGTCAATTTTCATTGTCTGAACGGAGAGGGTTATCGATTCCTGGCTGATTGTGTGATTGAGTTGAATGACACTAATCCGCAGATGGCCGCAAGGATGTTGTCTCCCCTAACACGTTGGCGCAAATATGATGAGCAACGGCAATCCATGATGAAGTCCGAGCTGAATCGAATTTTGTCCACGGAGAATTTGTCCGGCAATGTCTTTGAAATTGCATCGAAGAGTATCTAGCTTCAACACCTGTAAATGGTAGATCTGTAAATAATAGATCTGTAAATAGTAGTACCTTAAGAAACTCAGGTAGGTTTAATCCGCCATCGAAAATTTCCCGATCAAATTTAGTCACCGTGAGCCAGTCCCTGACTGGCAAAGGCAGAAGTATTTTGTCGTTTAAACGTGTCGTTCTCTCATGGAGTAGCGGAATAGATTCCGCGTGGATGCTCTATCAGTTGCAGCAAAACCCGGATGTTGAAGTGCTTGTGCTGCTAACGACAATCAACGAAACAGCAGGGCATATTGGCATGCACGATGTAGGCCGGTCATGACTTGACTCGCAGGCCGAGGCAGCTGGCTTGCCGCTGCATCAGATTGACCTGCCGTCGCCTTGTACCGATGAACAATACCAGGCGATCATGGACGAAGCTCTCGTAACATTGAAGGCGCAATATGATCTGAGCCACATGGCTTTTGGTGATCTGCATCTTGAAGATATTCACGATTATAGGCTGGCTCAGATGAAGCAGTCAGGCCTCAAGACATTGTTCCCATTGTGGAAGTCAGACTCATGGAAGTTGGCTCGCGATATGATTGATGCTGGCCTGAAAGGTATTCTGAGCTGCGTTGATAGTCGCCAACTGGATGGCAACTTCTCCGGGCGCTACTTTGATACCCAGTTCCTGAAGGATTTACCGACTATGGTTGATCCTTGCGGCGAGAACGGAGAATTCCATATCCTTGTTATCGACGGGCCGATGTTTAATCACGCCATTAAAGTTGAGTTAGGTGATACCACCGACAGTGATGACCTTGTCTTTACGGATGTCAAGTCTGGGGCTCTCTCTTTTCCATAAATGCCTTAAGCGCTTCCAGATTGGCCGGGCTGCCCCTTAACTCAGCAAGACCTTTATTTTCCGCAATAACGGCCGCTTTCATTGCTGCCCTTTGCGGACCAACAATGAGTTCCTTGGTCTGACGCAGGGATGAGATAGGCAATGCCGACAATGTGTTGGCCCGTTTCATTACTTCGTTCATGAATACATCTGCAGGAAATGATTCCAGCGCGAGACCTGCCTCTACACATTCGTTAGAGGTGATCCATTCCGACGACAACAGTATCCAGCTCGCCCTCTGATGGCCCATCAATCGGGTAAATGTATAGGTGCTCGAGGCCTCTGCCGTTAAGCCCAGTGCGGAGAATGGGCATCTGAATCTTGCCTCTTCCGAGATATATGCCATGTCCGCGAGGCCAAGAATGGTACAGCCAATTCCGACGCCGAGGCCGTTTGCTGCAACAATAAATGGCTTGGGCAAATCTATTATTGAAAACAGTAAATCTTCGAGGTTATGACCACCGGTGGCACTTGCCACGCTCCCTGATTTTAGGTCGGCCCCGGCTGAAAAGGCTCGTCCAGCGCCCGTTAGTACCACTACCTTTATTTCATCATTGTCGGCAGCGGCCAGGAAAGCGCTGCATAACTCGTCCATCATATCGGCATTGAAGGCGTTTAATGCATCCGGTCGATCCATGGTGATGACGTGGATATTGTTGACTATTTCTGTTTTGATCACGCTCATTATCTACCCTTCTCATCTCTTAACTTAAGTTAACTGGTCTTGTTTTCGCGGTCTTAATTCAAGTTTGTCTTTATGATAGCAGTGAATTGATGTTGTTGAATTGGGGTAAGAATACCTTACTCAACTCTTCAATTGACTGAGCTGATTATTCGCCTCTGCCAACGATTTTAGTTTCAGGGTGCCAATAGCGATAGCAATCGCGACCACCGTTAACAGATAGAGCCCGAAACTAAAGTCGTGGCTTACGTCATAAAGCAGACCAAGTGATAAGGGGCCCAGCACGCCACCAACTTCAGCGGCGGAGAAGAACAACCCGGTGGCGACACCGATATGACGCTCCTCCAGACCAGGGAGCTCTACAAGCGTTAGCACCAGTACGGTCATTAATGCGGAGCGGGCGATTCCCTGCAGAAACAGCCCGGTGAATAAGAGCGGCTCGTAATCAAAGTGCAATAAAATACTGGCAGCGGCGGCCGTTAAACTTAAGAATATCAAGATGTGGAAGCGGCGCTCCGGAGTGGCGAATCTGGGTATCAACAGAGATCCAATCAAACCAACGATGGTTGGTATTGCTGCCCAATAGCCAGCCTCAGTAAGTGTCATGCCGCCGTTCTTGAGTAGTTCAGGCAGCCAATTGCTCAGTCCGTGATTAAACAGGAAGACACCAACCCCCATTAACAGCACAAGAATGACCGAGGGTTGCTTAATGAGTAGCTTCAATACCTGTGATTGAGTAATCGATGTTTGCGAAGTTCTTAGGTCTTCTTTGTGACTCATTGCTGAACTGGCAGAGATCACCACCCACAAAAGAACACAGGCTGCGGATACGCTCGCCCACAGGAACATAACGTTTCGCCACTCATGGTCGAGCGCAGGTAGTAGCAGAGAGTGTGTCATCGTTAGTGAGATAAGCCCTCCCACAGCAGGACCTGTCATATAGATCCCCATAGCGAGGCCGCGGGACGAACCTGTAAACCATTGGGTTACAACCTTGGGCGCACCGGCAGAGATAATGGGTCCACCGACGCCAAATAACATGACTGCAAGAATCAGCTGGGGAAAACTATCCGCCATACCCCTCGCAAATACAGAAGCTGCAATGAATATACCGCCGATGGCCAAAGCCCATCTTGGCCCAAGCCTATCGAGGAGTATGCCGCATGGAATGGCGGAAACAATAAAAACCAATTGCCATGCACCCATGATGGTGCCCATCTCGACGTGGGATAGACTGAGATCACTTTCAATAAGACCCACCAGCGGTGCGAGACTGGTAACCACCAGGCCGAATGCTGCATACAATAACCAAACGCCGAACAAGAGTAGCCATCGATAGTATCGCTGCCTCCAATCCTTGCTGGTTTTATTCATTGTATCTCTGGACAGGAACTAATCTGGACATAAAATTCTCGCATACTCAATCCTAACGGCCATAATCCAATAAATTTTGTTAGGCTCAGGCGGGGTTCAGGCTTTGCTGTAAAAATGCCTTGCGTCCCTGGGGCGCCTTTTGCTGTCTAAGTGTTTTTACGGCATCTAACAGCGCCTGGCCTTGCCATTCCCTTGTTTGAGATACATCGCCCTCACCTGAGGGGTTTGTGTTTGGCGCATAGAGCGTTTTGTCCAGATCCTGGAGGGCGTAAACCAGCTTCTCGCTACCAGCCTGCCGTGCAAGATCCTGGTTGGATTTGATTGCAGGAAATCGTATTTTGCCCCAGGCGAATAATTTTCCTTGAACAGCGCTAGCATCGCCTGATTTACAAACCTGGCTGAATTCTTTGAATGCCTGCTGTTCGCTGGGCGTAATAAATTCTTGTGCGCCTGAGCCTGCATTTGTCTTTTCATCTGCAAGGAGGTCTTGCACTTTTTCACGCAGAAGCCACCATCGCCAGCTAACAAACAGGAGCAGGAGGGCAAGCATCGTCGTCAGGGCGATCCAGGGGCTTCTGTCCTGCGGCGTTGTCTGCGCGGGCACACTTTGCGCCTGCTTGGGCAGTCTGACTACCGGGCTAACAGAGACAGAGCCTATCGCCGGTAGCACCTCGTAAGATGATTCTGGAATGACGGCAAGCTCCAGGCTGTCGGTTTTTGTGTTCCACCAGGGGATTCGAATCTCCGGTAGTACCAGGCGCCCTTCTTTGATGGGAACGATGCCGATCGTCGTTGTGTTGATCGAGCTAATGCCTTCCTGGCTGACCTGCTCGATTGATTCGGGTGGGTCCGCATAGGTTTTGGCATTGTCCAGTTGCAATGCCTGAAACGGCGGTAGTAGAGATGACGCGAGCCCAACGGCGGTCATAGTGAGCTGCCGATTAATGGGTTCCCCGACGCGAAATTGCGGCGGGTTTTGGGTCCAGGTTTCGGACAGCGTAAATTGAGTCGCGGGAATCCAGTTGTCGCCTGTGAACTTTGACGGGATGGTACTGATGATTACCCGATGTTGTTTCGATACTGCGCTCACTCGTTGCCGTGATGAAAATAATCCGCCCCTGCCTCTGGAGCCAACAAAGGTTTCCCGGGGAATGATTAATGAGCCACTCTTTTGCGGGAAGATTGCGTACCGTTTTTCGAGGACGTAGTAGCGACGGTTATTGACGATGGCTTCATAACGCCGCTCCGTTTCCAGGGCTTCAATCACAACATCTTCAATATTTGGTGGCGCCGGGAAATCACCGGCAACTGATTCTGAATAGAAAAGCTTAACGCTGTAAATTATTTGACTCTGAACATAAGTGGCATTGGTATCAACACTTGTATCAAAGAAAACGAGCTGGTTCATTTGTCTGGTTGCAGCGGCAGACTGTCGAACTGACTGGATAGGGATTGCCGATGTTAATTCTTTGCCTACCTGGATCGATGGAATGATTAATCGGCCCAGGCGCAGTGGCAAGAGCTTAAGAATGTATTCAGTTCGATTATTCTGAACTCTGCGACCGTTGATAATACTAATAGAGCTGCTTGTTTTAGAGCCGCTATTGACTATTTGAAAATCCTGTTCCAGGGGAGTGAAGTCGGGTTCAATGGCGGGGCTTTCGCCGTTTACTCTAATCGTCAGCGTCAGTAACTCCAGCTCGCTGACTGAATTGCGGTCAATCGTAGCCGTGACTGTAGCCTGCACGCTCATTGCATACAGGGCGCAGACCAGGGCGAACAAGGCCAGGTGAATGCCCGTCTTTTGTCTGCCGATGAATTTGTCTATGGCTGTCATTTATTTACCAATCGGGGTTTTCCTGACTCCGGGCGGCAGAGCCGTTGCGGAGGCTTTCTTCATATTGTTGTTCAAATTTTCGTCTTAGCAAGCCGCCGGGATCGTCAGGCACTCGCCTGAGCCACTGTTGAAGCGCTTGCTGTTCTTCGGCATCAAGTTTTGCATCTTCTTCTGCCATTTGCTGCTCGCCTTCAGGCTGTTGCTCATCTTCGTCTGCAGCTTGTTCATTTTCTTCTTCCTCAGATCCTTCCTGCTGCTGGTCCGACATGGATTGCTCGCCATCTTCACCATCCTCATCCTGTGACTGCTCGCTCTTCTGCTGATCCTCGCCATCGTCTGAGTCACCATTTTCGCCGTCGTCACTCTGCTGTTGTTGCTGCTCTTGTTGTTGCTGCTCTTGTTGTTGCAATAGGGCCTCAACCAGCTGTTTGTTAAAGAGCGCATCTTCACTGTCAGGGTTTTTAACAATGGCATCATCAAACGCTTCTATTGCCTCTTCGAGTTTTCCCTGCCTTGCCAGCGAATTTCCGAGGTTGTACAAAGCTTCGCCAGATTTGATGCCAGCGTAAGTTCTACCGGCTTCTTTGAAGTTGTCACTCTTGTAGTGAGCGGCACCTTTCCAGTCCTGATTCTCAAATAACTGGGCAGCCTCAGCTGAATCGTTATCTTTTAGTGCATTCATGGCTTGTTGATCTCGTGTCTGCCAGAGATCGTCCCACAGCCCGGCGTCTGCCTGTTGGGAGGGCAGAACGAAAAGCAAGGCGAAACACCAGGCCCAGCCGCGGCGGAATGAGAGTGCAGCCAGCGGCAACAAAAGAAGGATTAACCAGGGTCCTTCTTCAAACCAGATATCAAAGTTCCGCTCAACCTCTCTAAGAGTCTCATTGCCGAGCAGCGGCTCCTCTGCCAGTAGATAAGCAAGGTCCTCATCGCTTAGGGTCATGCTTGAAAAACGGCCTCCAGTTTGCCTTGCAAAACTTTGCAATTCCCCATAGTTCACCTGTGGAATGACGAGATTACCCGCCGCGTCTTTCAAATAACCTCTGTTGGACGCGCCATTATTAGGCGAGCCCGAAGAAAGTGGCACAGGTGCACCCTCGGGCGTACCGACCGATAATACTGATACCGGATAGGAATAACGAAAATCCGCAGCTATATCCCGGGCATCATCAAGGTCGCGAATCTCATCGGTAATAATGAGTATGCGGCCACTGCTAACGCCGGCGTCTTTAAACAATTGTACGGCACGCAAAAGCCCTGGGGCCAATCGGCTGCCCGGCGCTGGCATAATTTTCGGGCTAAGCGACGGGATCATAGCGATGATGGTATTTGTATCATCGGTCAGCGGTGTGACGGTATGCGCGTCACCGGCGAAAACGATCAGCCCTGTTACTCCCTCGTCGCGTTGCCGCAGCAAATCCTCCAGTTTCCGCTTCGCCCTGATCAGTCGGTTCGGCTTCACATCGCTCGCGTACATAGATCTCGTTAGGTCCAGAATAACAATCAAGGCATCTTCACGCTCAAGGATTGGCTGAGCGGTTTTGATCCATACAGGACCGGCAAGCGCGAGAATTGAGAGAATCCAGGCAACCAACAGGAAACTGAAGGGGCTTCTCCTGATCTTGCCGCCGGTATTATCAAGTAGGTGGAGCAGCAGAGCAGGATTAATGGCTCGCTCCCAACTGCTGGCGCTTCGTTGTCGTTGGCGCAGCAGCAAGAATAATAAAAAGGCAGGAATGATGGCATATAGCCATTCCGGTCGCAGAAAATGAAAATTCTGGGCAATGCTCTCTAAATTGGCGGCAAGATTGTTCGCAATGCCAGTGACTGGATCAACCTGTAAGTCGGTAAGTGCAGACTGTTGGCTTAAATTGTTAGCAGGCTGCTGCATTAATTCTTCAGCCCTCTCATTGCCCGCGGGTCTGAAGTCTGAACCTTGCTGCGTGCCGCTGGGTTCAACAGCGATCTTGCCGGATTTGATCTAGCCGCGCCCGATCTTGTAGAAATGCTATGGCGCAGCCATCCGAGGGTTGTTGGGTGAAGCAAGGCGTATATCAAGCTCAGACAAAATACCAGGCCCAATGGCCAGTAGAACAAGGACTTAATGGGGCGGAAGGTTTCCTGTTCCAGCTCAATGGGTTCCAGCAGGTCCAGTGCGGCATATATCCTGGTCAGCTCTGCAGAACTTCTTGCTCGCTGGTAGATTCCGCCGGTTAGATTGGCAATCTCATTCAGGGTCTTTGCGTCCAGATCGGCAGAGGGGTTTATTTTTCGATTGAAGAGCAATCCCGGAACCAGTAGTTCGGCTGCACCGAAACCAATGGTATAGATTCTAATGCCTTCCAGCGCTGCTAATTTCGCCGCCTGTAAAGGGGATACTTCACCCACATTGTTAACGCCATCAGTTAGTAGTATCAAGACTCTGTTCTCGGCTGGTCTTTCCTTCAGTCGCTTTACCGCAAGACCGATAGCATCGCCAATTGCCGTTTTGCCGCCAGCGATACCCAGCGGTGTCTCTTCCAGCAGAGAGCGCACGGTATTTCTGTCGAAGGTGAGGGGTGTTTGTAAATAGGCCTTGCTGCCAAAAAGTATTAATCCAAGGCGATCACCTCTGCGTCGTTCCACGAAATCTCCAACGACATCTTTAACTACCGCCAGTCTGGTTGTCATTCGGTTTCCGACTTCCATGTCCTCTGTTCCCATAGAGCCAGAAATGTCTACTGCTAACAATAGATCACGGCCGCTGGTCGGTAGATCGATGGGTTCTCCGATCCATTGGGGTCTGCTTGCGGCTAAAACGAGCGCTAACCACATTAAGATCATGAACAGGCGCCGCAGGAACGATCGACCCTGGATCATTTTTATTTCACTATCGAAGCTGGTGGCGAGTCCGAAAAAGGGGACATGCAGAGCAGCGTCTTGCTGTGTGCTTCTTGGCAGCAACCAGTAAACCAGTATAGGTAGAGGAAGGACAATGCATACCCAGGGCCACAAAAATTCAATCATGGGACTTCTTCCCCAAATACTTCCCCGGATTGTTGTGCAGAGACGATCTTTCGATGTTTGCGAATCCAGAGGTCTGCCAGCTGGTGTAATTGCTGAACGTCTGCCGCCGGTATGGCCTCTGTTGGTGGTGGACTATAGATTACGTCAATTAATATCTGGCCACTGCCCATAGAAAAATCGTTGCTGTTAAGGCTGCGGTCCAGAAATGCGACCCAGGATTCTCCCGTTAGATTTGCCACATGTTCCCGACTGTAATGTGTCAGGGCAACGCGCTTTAATAACTGTTGGCAAGCCTGCAGGTAATCCGAGGTGTCGCCGTCGAGTGCGTATTGATTTAGAAGTGCGCCAAGCTCTTTCCTCGCTTCCCGGCGATATCCATTTGCGCGCCATCGACGCCATAACCAGTATGAAATCGCCATAAGCAATACAATTGCCAGTAATGCGAGGACCCACCATCCGGGTGCCAGCGGCCAGGTTTCTATTGGCGGCGGCAGGTGAATGTCCCTGAGTTGGGAGAGCGGGTCGCCTTGCGTTGACGGCATGCCACCCTGGTTTACGCCTGGGTTTTGGCCGGGATTGGCACCTGGATTTGCTTGTGCCATATCAGGCCTGCACCGCCTGTTCAGTGAATCGGCTCGCCAATGAATGGACGATAGGGTCGGCAGTGGACACTTCAATGAGTGGCGATTTTATTCTTGCGAACTCGCTGCGTAATTGATCGGCATAGTCATCAAAAGCTTTTTCATAAATGCCGCGGTATTGCTTGTTGGCGGTATTGATCTTTGCCTTGTTGGTACCGTCAGTTATCGTGTATAAGTCCGGCGCAGGTAATGATTGTTCCAAAGGGTCGGTAACAAAAATGCCAACGATATCATTATGCCTTGCCAGTTCTCGTATGTGTATCTTTGCCTGGTCATTTAGGGATCGATAATCACTGATAAGAAAGATGGTGCTGCCGTGTTTGGCAACGCGTCGTACACTGCGAAGCGCTTCTGCTAGATAGTTCTTTGATGGATAGTCCGTACTGGCTCGCCTGTTTTCACCCTCTTGAATTTGTGCTGCTGATTTGTGATGTGCGAGTGCCTCACGTGAGAGTAAATGGTTAAAGTCATTCATCTCGTGGAGCAGGCGGAGCACGGAGTGTTTACTTCTCCGGGGCCGGACTTCGCGATGTTGATATTCATTGAATACGATTCCGCCGACACGATCGCCGCGGTCAAGGTTGGTCCACGCTATTAGCGCCGCCGCCTCTGCGGCAATGACTGACTTGAAGGAATGTCTTGAGCCAAAGAACATGGACATGGATTGGTCCACGAGGATGAGTACGGGTCGTTCCTTTTCCTCCTGGAATAATTTTGTGTGCGGGGTTTGCATGCGCGCAGTAACCCGCCAATCGATAGTGCGGACATCATCGCCAGGCTGATAGATCCGGACTTCGGCAAAGTCTATTCCGCGACCTCGGAACTTTGAACTTAGTAGCCCCGCGAGTGGGTTTGTGGACTTCGGCAGCACCAGTGAGTCCAACTCTCTTACTGCATAGCGTAGCCGGATAAGCGTTCTGATATCCGTGTAGGCTCCGCCCTTCGCATCAATTGGCCTGGCCCGGGATAAGTGTCGTGGATTAGTTCTGTTGTTTTGTTTGTCGCGCACCATGGCGATCAGGCTGCAGCTACTCGCTGGACCAGGGTGTCCAAAATTTGGTCAGCGTCGATGCCAATTGCTTCTGCTTCGAAGCTAACGATAATTCTGTGTCTGAACACATCATGCACGACAGCCTGGACATCGTCAGGACTAACAAAATCTTTCCCCAGGAGAAAAGCGTTCGCTCTGGCACATAGATCCAGTGCGATGGTTCCTCGTGGGGATGCACCGTAGTCCAGCCAATTAGCCAGGTCTTCGCCGTAAGCTCCCGGATTTCGTGTCGCCATTGTCAATTGCACGATATATTCCTCGACGACGGGCGCCATATGTAAATTGAGAATCTCTTGCCGGGCGCCGAAGATTGTCTCCTGGCTGATCTTTGGCGCGCTTGGCCGCGTTTGGTCGTGTCCGGTCATATTTTCCCTGCGAACAAGCTGCAATATATTCCTCTCTGATGCCGCATCAGGATAATCGATGGTCACATGCATCAGGAAGCGATCCAACTGTGCTTCAGGTAGTGGGTAGGTGCCCTCCTGCTCGATGGGGTTTTGTGTTGCCATGACCAGAAACAGATCGGGTAGCTTAAAAGTATTGCGACCAAAGCTAACTTGCCGTTCACCCATGCCTTCGAGGAGTGCTGACTGCACCTTGGCGGGTGCGCGATTGATTTCATCCGCCAGTATCAGATTGTGAAAGATAGGGCCGCGCTGAAATTCGAATGTGCCTTCCTGTGCGCGGTAGATTTCGGTGCCGGTGATATCGGATGGCAATAGATCCGGTGTGAACTGAATGCGGTGGAAGTCTCCTTCGATGCCTTCGGCCAATATCTTGATGGCTTTTGTTTTGGCGAGGCCCGGTGCCCCTTCAACCAATAGATGACCGTCGGCCAGAACAGCCATAAGAAGTCGATTAACGAGCTTTTTCTGGCCGATTATTTGTTCTGATAGCCACTTTTCAAGCTCCAGGATTGGTTCACGATACTGCATAGTATTTGTTTCTGATATGTCTTCAGGTCAATGATTCTTCTCACAGGCTAGATCTCAAAAAATAGCAGGTGGAGAGCAAAGGAACTATAGACCTCCCGATTGCCGGTGGGTTCCGTCGTCCGCGCCGAAGTATACGCTAAAGCTTCAGGCAGTTGCAGGGGGAATGATGTGGGGCATAAAAAAGGGGCTTCCAATGGGAGCCCCTCTAATGCCTTAAAAGCTGGTATCCCAGCGTGGCTGTCTAATGTGACTAACTGGTACGACTATCTAGTATAGATCAGGCAAGGTTGTTCTTTGCAATACCAGCAGTGCCGGTATAACCATCCCAGTTATCTTCACGACCGCATCGCCAGCCGTTTAACCATTCCTGCTTTGGTTCGTCTTCATGGTATGGGCACAACTCCCTGGATTTCCCATGAACACCAATTTGATAACCGCGAGTAAAAGCACGATCGGCCTTGTCTCTTTTTTGTCTTCTCATATAGTGAATCCTAAAAATATCAACTGTCACCGTTATTAACGACAGTGCTCACGCATTCCCTTTGTAACCCAGCGACAGGAGCTTGTCGATTACCATTTTGATCTATTGGATCAGTTTTATATCCCTCTTAGTGCTAAGTGTAGTGCCAAGAACCCTGCTGCTTTTTGGTGCATTTATTTTGTGACAGAGGTCGATTTCTGCGTAGTGAGCCATTGCAGAATAAAGTACACTCTGGCCAGTTAACTAGGAGTGTTTTATGTATAGATTACTCGCCATCCTGGCAGGCAGTTTCTTGATTTGTCCCGTTGCCATGGCTGATGAAGCCTTGAGTTCTGGTAATACGGCCTGGATCTTGACGTCCACAGCCCTGGTATTGTTTATGACTATTCCAGGCCTGTCGCTCTTTTATGGGGGGCTGGTTCGCGTCAAAAATGTACTCAGCGTCCTGATGCAGTGCTTTGCAATCACCTGCATGGTATCTGTTATATGGCTGGTAGTTGGTTACAGCATGGCCTTCTCAGATGGCAATGATTTTGTCGGGGGCTTGTCAAATATGTTCATGGCGAATGTCATGGAAGGCTCTATGAGTGGCGATATTCCGGAGAGTGTATTCGCCATGTTTCAGCTGACCTTTGCGATCATCACACCGGCGCTGATTGTCGGTGCCTTTGCAGAACGTATGCGGTTCTCATCCATGATGCTGTTTTCAGGACTGTGGGTGATCATTGTTTACGCGCCAGTCACTCATTGGGTTTGGGGCGGTGGCTGGTTAGCTAATATGGGCCTCCTGGATTTTGCCGGTGGAACAGTCGTCCATGTGACCGCAGGCGTATCTGCTTTAGTCTGTGCCCTTGTACTCGGTAAGAGGAAGGGCTTTCCCCAGACGCCTATGACGCCACACAATATGACAATGAGCATTACGGGCGCCGGTATGCTGTGGGTAGGCTGGTTTGGATTTAATGCAGGTAGTGCATTAGCGGCCAACGGCGATGCTGGGATGGCAATGCTTGTTACACATATGTCTGCATCCGCTGGCGCTCTCACGTGGATGGCCATCGAGTGGATCAAATTCGGAAAGCCGAGCGCCCTGGGTGCAGTCACGGGAATGGTTGCTGGTCTCGGTACGATTACACCTGCCTCAGGATATGTTGGTCCGGCCGGTGGACTTGTTATCGGCATGGCAGCAGGTTTTGTATGTTTCAATGCCACCATGTACCTCAAGCAGAAGCTTCAAATAGATGATTCGCTGGATGTTTTTCCAGTGCACGGCGTGGGTGGTGCTCTGGGTACAATTCTCGCTGCAGTGTTTGCCAGTTCGCAGCTAGGTATCTTCAGTGGCCAGGGTTATGCGGAAGGTATGGATATGGCATCCCAGCTGATGGTGCAAATTACCGGAGTACTGGCAACAGGTGTTTACGCGGCCACCGTGTCATTCGTTTTGCTTAAATCGATAGATGTAGTGATCGGCTTAAGAATAACCGAGGACGAGGAAACCATAGGCCTTGACCTGAACCAGCACAACGAACGCGGTTACGATATGTGATCAATCAGCTGGCTCTCGCTGCAGCGCGCTCAACCAGATGACTGACCAATTGTGGGAAGTCCAAGCCAAAAGCCTTTGCACCATCAGGGTAGAGGCTTGTGGGCGTCATGCCGGGCAAGGTATTTACTTCCAGCAGGAAGATTTCATCCTCAGTGACGATAAAATCTGCTCTGGATAAGTCCCTGCAGCCCAGTACCTGATGGGCTGTAACTGCAATATTCTGTAATGCCAAAGTTTGTGCCTCTGGCAGATTGGCTGGGATTAGATGTTCGCTTAAGCCTTTAGTATATCGGTGTTCGTAGTCATACCAGGTATTTTCAGGGGTAACAATATCGATGACGTCGAATGGCTTGCAGCCGTCCTGCGTATCAATTACGCCAACGGTGATCTCTTTGCCGTCGATTCTCTTTTCGACGAGTAGGCGCTCGTCGAACTTGAATGCCTGCTTAAGGCCTTCATTTAACTGGTCTGCATTGTCGATCATGGCCACGCCCAAAGCACTGCCCTGCCGCGCTGGTTTGACGACTACATAGTCGCCGAGGGTTTCGATGATTTGTTTGACTGCGGCAGCAATGCCGTCAGATTGGCTTGCCGTGATTTGCGGGATGAGTGGTAAGCCTGCCTCTCGAAAAATACCTTTGGA
Organism: Pseudomonadales bacterium; assembly: GCA_046582185.1. GTDB lineage: Bacteria > Pseudomonadota > Gammaproteobacteria > Pseudomonadales > Azotimanducaceae. Next base: position 28,718 of record JAYGEX010000030.1, read on the forward strand.
GACAATTTTATCCATTGCGAATGCGCTGCCATGGACATTGCTGCCAACGTAAGGGTATTCCAGTATTTCAAGAAAGCCTTGCAGGGTTCCGTCTTCTCCTGGCGGGCCGTGTAGAACAGGAAAGACCACATCAGGCGAAAAATCCCGTAGTGTATTAACCAGGTTCTGGTCAAGTTCGATGTCGGCAACATAATCGTAGTTTTGTTTCAGTGCCTGTATGACGCCGCGAGCGCTGGACTTTGAAACTTCTGCCTCTGCTGATTGGCCGCCATTGATGACTGCAATTCTTAAGTGCCCAGTAGTGTTCATGGACGACCGGCGCCTGGCACTTCCACGTCTATATATTCAATCTTTCCCGATCGATCTCTTTGGCATTCGGCGGGATCTGCAGATTCAGCAGTCAAAATAAAGAGTCGTTTGCCATCGCTACCGCCCAACATGCAGGCATAGGCCTGATTTTCAACGCTTACCCTGTCAGTGACTTCGCCGCCTTCCAGTACCCTTAAGGCTTCATTGCTGGTCGGGGATGCGACCCAGATGCCACCATCAGCGTCCAGGCAGATGCCGTCGGGCACGGCTTTTTCCAATTGTGCCCAGACTCGTCTATTACTGAGTGAACCGTCTTCCTCAATATCGAATGCAGTGAGGCATGCAGCCATAGTTTCACCAACGATCAGGGTCTTCTCATCTGGCGTGATGACAGCACCGTTGGGGAAGGACATATCCTTTGCCACAATGCTTGCCTTGCCTTGATCGTCTACCAGAATGAGTTCTGCCATTTCACGCTTCGCGCCGCTACTCAGGTCAAAGCCAAAATTCCCAACATAGCTGCGGCCAAGTGCATCCACCACCATGTCATTGCAGTGATAAGTCGCAAGATCGTACAGATTGGCGAATTCTGATAGTTGCCCATCCTTGAACGCCATGATCTTGCGATCGAGCATGGACACAATGAGTAGTCGGCCATCCGGTAGCCAACCCAAACCTGATGGTTGCTCCGGTATCTCTACGATAGTCTCAAGCTTGCCATCCATATCCAGTGCATGGACCTTGTAATCATGCATATCAGAAAACCATAGTCGGCCCTCATGCCATCTGGGTCCTTCGGCAAAGCAAAGTCCATCCACCAGTGTCTTTGTACTCACGTTTACTCCTTGGAAAACAACATTATGTTGCGTTGCATAATAAAGATGAAAGCTGGTAATCGAAAGGAGCCAATAGGGAAATATGCTGGAGATTTCAAAAAGCCTTGACCTTGTAGTAGGCTATAGGGTTATAGTGGGTGCATAACTGATTTCTGAGGTAAGAATTGATGGGATACATGCGAATTGGCGAGCTGGCGAAATTAACCTCCACAAATAATGAAACATTACGGTTTTATGAATCCCGCGGACTACTTGGTGAACCGAGGCGAAGTGATGCTGGTTACCGTCTGTACACAAATGCGGAGGTCTTGCGGGTGCAGTTTATTATGCGTGCCAAGAAAATGGGCTTCTCGCTAAAGGAGATCGATGAGCTGCTTTCGATGCGAGTGACAAAAGAGGAAAGCACCTGCGGAGAAGTAAAGGACCTCGCTGAAAAGAAGCTAGGGGAAATCGAGCAGAAAATAGCCGAGCTGAATAGAATGAAGGCAGCACTTGAGCAAATAACCGAGGCGTGCTGCGGCGGTGAGGAATCAGCAGTTAATTGCACCATACTAAATGCCCTGGACGCCGAGGATGAGCTCGCTGAACCTTTGAGCAGTTTACGTAAGGAATCTGGTGTTCGCAGCTAGGCTGACGGGCCTTCTATACAAATTGTGCGTATGAACACACGAGTGGATAGATTCATCAGGGGTGCCCATTAGCGGTTTCAAGCCAATCTCAAGCTTGAAGTTTATCCCGCAGGTAACTGTGAAACTGATAAATACAACCTTCCAGAAAGCTTAGCCTGCCGGGTGTGTATTGCGAGCTATGTAAGCCCCGCCAGACAGCATCGCACATGGGGATATCTTCGCGATGAATATGATCAAAGGCAGCAAGAGATTCATTCGCCGTGCCATCGTCGATCATTTTCTGTGGCACCAGCACATGGATTTTGAGTTCGAAGCGTTCAACTGATTTGATGTTCATTTGATACCAACCGATTACTGGAGAATCCGGCTTGCGGGTCATGGCGAACATCATCGAAGGATAAACGAGTCCAACCCAGAATGGCGGAGAGATTGATTCGTCGATTGAAGGGTTTTCCAACAGTGTGTAGTTCCCAACTGTCTCTTCCGGGTAGGTGCCTGAATGTGGGTAGATTCCATTCAGGCTCATCCTGTGGACTCCCATATGGTGGTAAGACTCCATGAAGTTCTCGAGCAGTACCTTCCAGTTCCAGGGCGAATCAAAAGTCAGTACGCCAGCTGTCTTCAGATCAGCAACATTCCAGGGGGCGAGTTTTTCGTTAAATTCTTCAAGGCTTGGCGCAAGGGGTTTTGGGTCGTCACCAGCGTGAACAAACACCCACCCTTGCCAGATTTCAACGGCCAATGCAGGCAGATTAATATTCCTGTCAAAATCCGAGGCCAGCTCCATGTTAGGCGCGCCCCGGAGCTTGCCGTTTAGCTCGTAGGTCCATTTGTGATACGGGCAGGTAAAGAGGTTCTTCTGATTTCCCGCGCCCTGGGCGATTGCGCATGCACGATGCAGGCAGACATTTGAGAAAGCGTTGATGTTCCCTGTTTTGTCACAAGCAACGATGATTGGATCACCGGCAAGATCATAAGTTATGTAGTCGCCGGGACTGCTCAACTGGTCGATTCGGGCAACGGCCACCCAATCATTCCTAAACAGTTGTTGCTTCTCTAATTCGAATATATCCGGGTCCGTAAAAAACTGCTTTGGTAAAGCCGTTGATTCATTGACGCTCTTTCCCAAAAATGAAAAATCCATCTTCATCTAATTGCCTCTGCCATAAGGATACTTAAATGGACCGTTTAGTCTCACGAGACTGTGGTCAAATTCTTTGCGCTAGCATCTATTGTCAGGCGTACATTGTCCAGAGGCCTTGTTGAGCTGTCTAGGCAACTTGCGCGCGCTGTAGGGTTTTCTTTAGCAGATCCGCATGTTATCCAACTATCAGGTCCGATATCGTTTGTTTTGGTAAGCCAAGCTCCTCCATTTAAATGGGGTTTCAATAAACTGTGGGCTTTAGTAATAAAGGCCAGCGCTCAGGCAACCTGGCGTAACATTAGTTTGATGATTTTTGACGCGTTCTCCAGGTCAGGTACTTCACCAGTGATAAGGTCTGCATACAGAAATGACTCAATCATTCGGGTCAGTGAATAAGCCATTACCGCCGAACTAACAGGTAAGACCATGTGGCCAAGATCGATTTCTTCTTGCAGGAGTTTTTCCAGGTTAGCAATTGTCCGCGCCTGTACCGGGCTATGTTTAGAGGCCACAATCTTCAACCCCAGCTGTGCATCTTTGGAAAGAAATCTGCACAGCGGTTGAAATGAATTAGAGGCAGCCATGCCTCGTTCTATGACTTCTAATATGCGTTTGCTGCCCGTGGTGCTGGTATTTGCAATAATTTGTTTGTAGCTATCGTCGATCAGGGAGGAGAGTACTTCACCCACCAGTTGCTCCGCACTACCGGCCCAACGATAGGCAGTGGCGCGTGAAATACCTAGTTCTTTGGCGAGCTTTTGAAGTTCTATGCGCTTATCAGTGTCAAACCACTGCCGGGCGAGGCTGTGTAGATCGATGGGTTGGCAGCTATGCCAGCTTTTGCGAACCGTTATGAATGTCCCGTCGTCCTACCGGCATCATTCTGTTCAGACGATTCACTTGAGTGTAGTAAGCCGGGTCCATAAGCGAAGTGCTTCCAGCCAATACGTTTGAAGGGCTGCCAAAGACCTGCAGGGTTCGCCAGGCGGTCAGCGATAGCGTAGAGCACAGTTGCATTGAAGCCGGGCCTCAGGTGACTTGTATAGACTTCAATATTTTCTGAAATGTCTGAAGGCTGCTCTGTGGCGATTTGCCAGGGAACTATGCCGTCTGTCTTGCTGAATATATTGCTTGCAGGGATATCGGGTAATGGTTGGCCAGCGAGTAAACGTAGGTGATTCGTTTGCCTCTGTCCGTATGACATGTGTTCGTTTGGCATCTGGGCAATGGTTTTGGCAAAGCGATAGGCATTAGTTGGGCGAGGACTGCCTGCGAAAGGGCTGCCCAGGGTGATTACCTGGCGAACCTTGTCGGGGTGCAGGTGCGCTAATAGCCGTGCACACACCGCCCAGGCGCCAACCAACCAGACTGATTTTCTGATTTTCTGATTGCCGTTTGCTTCGAAAATTTGCTCGAGTCGTGTTATGAGGCGGGCGGCGAGATCCGGCATCGCGGGTCCCAAATTGGTGCCAAGTTTCCAGGGGTGGGTGCCGTAGCCCAGGGAGCCCAGAAAGGTACGGATGAGTGCGGTTGATCTGTCCCCGGCGCCAAAACCAGGCATAACAAGCACCTGATGATTATCGCCTCGAGGTGAAAGCGTGAGAAAGGGTGCTATAGACATGAGCTGGGCGATTTCGGCGAGTAGGCGGGGTCCTTCTGCCATCGCCAGGCGTCGATCTGGTCGTGTATAAACTCGATTTTCCATATTATGATCTCACTGGAATGAATCAATATTTATCTCATAAGCCGATGTCTCATGTGTGGCAGCACCGGTGAAAATAGACCTTAATCAGGGCCTCTCCTGTTTCGATTTCAGGGATTTAAAAACCAGGGATAACAAATCATTTAGCAAAAAAGGTTTTCAGGTCATGAATCTGCAGTGTATTCAGTTTAGTACAAGAGCATTAGAAGCTGAGAAAATAGTACAATATTACTGATCATCTACCACAATACCTGCGACTGATAGTGAGTAACGCCAATTTAGTATTCCACGTTAACAGCCATCAATCATGCAATGTGGGGGGAATTGCGGGCCTTTTCCAAAGTCAGGAGGAAGGTAGAGCAAGGTGTTGTCAGCTTGTTTGCTGAATGACTATTCCAGCATAGTATTTAGTTTGCCGATTTCCTGGAGCCAATCATCCTGCATCCTGGGTTTCTGAAATTTCTGTTTCCTTGCTTTATCTTCAGCGAGGAGCATTTCCAGCTCGACCATTCTCTGCAGGATAGAGTCTTCGTTATCGAGGGCAATGGTCCTGGAGGCAGGGTTGTTACCCGCCTTAACAGGCGCAGGGCGCTCGATGTCGTAGAAAACCTGCGGGTCATGAATCTCTACAAGTTTGCCCTTATCAATTAGCACATAACGATCCGCAATGATGTCGACAAAACGGCGATCATGTGAGGTGATCAATACGGTGGCGTTGGCATCCAGTATCTGGGTTTCCAGTTCTTCCTTTCCTTGTATGTCGATGTGATTTGTCGGTTCGTCAAGAATCAGAAAGTTGGGTTTATTAAGTTTGATGATCAGGAACATCAGCCGCGCCTTTTCACCGCCGCTTAGGACGCCGACCTTCTTGTCCAGGTCCAGATAAGGGAAGCCTGCCTTGATCAGGGCTGTCTTATTGTCATTCTCGGAGCCGGGACAATTGTCTGTTAACGACTGGACCATGGAGCGTTCGGGATTAAGCATCTCAAGCTCCTGATCGTAGTAACCAATATCACACTGGGGATTGAACTTGACTATCTGCCCGCCCTTGTTGCCATGATAGTGATTCAGGATTTGCTTAATCAAGGTGGTCTTGCCGGTCCCATTGTGGCCCAGTAAAGCAACCCGGTCGCCCGGTCGAATAAGGAAGTCCTCGATGTGGAAGAGCGCAGATGGATTTTCTCCCGGGGACATGATCTGCTGGTCTTCTATCTGAATCATTCTGTTGGCATGGGAGTGCTTTACATCAAGGGAGAGCTTTAACCCTGAGCCGCGCGTGACAAAAGTCTTGTTCTCTTCCATCTTCTCTACACGCTTTTCCATACTCTTCGCTTTGCGTGCAAGCTTTTCGTTATCGTAGACTTTGCCCCATAATGCGAGTCGCTTGGCACTGGCCTTGAGCTCCCTGATTTTCTTCTCTTCAACCTTTCGGGTGGACTCGGCAGCGACGTCCTGTTCCTCCAGCCGAATTCTGGCCTCTGTATAAGACAAGTTGAAGCTGATTATGCGATTGTCGCGCAGAAAAAGAGTTCGGTCCGTTACCGCATCCAGGAATTGTCTGTCGTGTGAGATCAATAAATAGGCAGCATCCAGTGAAGATAGAAATTCCTCAAAGAAGAGCAGGGTCTTCAGGTCGAGGTGGTTGGTGGGTTCGTCAAAGAGTATCAATGTTGGGTCATTGATCACCGCTCTGGCAAACATCAGGCGGTTTTGTTGGCCGCCGCTTATATGTTCCACCTGGTAATGTAACTCAGCATCGTTGAACCCGAGTTTTTGGAGCAACATTACTGCCTTGTACCGGCTGAAGTCCCGCTCTTCGGGTGACAACTTTTCACACAATGCCTCTAACAAGGTAAATTCGTTGAGCGCCGGATCAATAAACTGCTCTACTGTTTCCAACAATAAATTATTGGTGCGAGAGATGTCGCCTTCATCTGGAGAGATCTGATTGCTAATAATAGAAAACAGAGTCGATTTGCCGCAGCCATTGTGACCCACCAGGCCGATGCGATCGCCGCTATTGATGCTCAGATCCAAATCCTTGAACAGGGGCTTGGTGCCCATGGCGTGATTAAGCCGATGGCATTGCAGTAAAACACTCATCCGCTAAGGTTCTTGATTTCGATCGGTTCGATTTGGTCTGCAGTCGTGAAACCGAAGATCCTGGCGTAGAAGTAGAGCTCAAGATCCATGCATCGCTTGATGTTCTCAGCTTTGCGGAATCCATGCTGCTCGCCCTCAAATGGTACATAGGCAACGGCTATTCCTTTCTTGTCGAGCGCTTCGACCATGGTCTCTGCCTGATTGGGAAGCACGACTTTATCTTCCAGGCCCTGAAAAAATATGCATGGGCTGGATAGTTGTTCAACATGGTGAATAGGTGATCGCGCCTCGTAGATATCCAGCCGGGAAGGGTAGGGGCCAATCATGCTGTCAAGATAACGGGCTTCGAATTTGTGTGTATCTTTTGCCAGCGCTTCGAGATCGCTGACCCCAAAATGGCTGGCGCCGGCGCTAAATGTATCTGTAAATGTCAGCGCTGCAAGTGTCGTAAAGCCACCAGCACTACCGCCGCGAATGGCCAGTCGATCCATGTCCACAAGACCCTTGTCTCCTAAAAAGTTGCAGCCGGAAACGCTGTCTTCTACATCAACAATTCCCCAGTTACCTAATAACTTGTCGCGATAGACGCGGCCGTATCCAGTTGACCCACGATAGTTCAGGTCAAGGACAGCAAAGCCTCTGCTGGTCCAGTATTGTGTTCGAAGGCTAAGCACAGATGCAGTAGCGCCAGTTGGACCGCCATGTAACATCACCACCAGGGGTGGCTTTTCCTGTGACTTGTCCGGATTGTTGGGATATCCCTTGGTATTGTCCTCGGTATAGTCCTTATTGGTGGGCGGATAGAAAAATCCATGAGACTGCTCGCCTCCCGCACTTGGGAAGGAAATGGTCTCCGGGATGGAGAAGTAACCTTCTTCCAGAGCAAGAACTGTCGTCTTCTTGATGTCTGTTGCTTCCCTGGACGCAAGGTTTAGGGAAACGATACCTGAAAATTCTGTAGGAGATGCGGCCATGAACACGAGTTCGTTCTCGTGTAAGGATACCCCGCTAATGCTGGTATAGGGCAAGTCAATGTCTTCGAGCTCGCCCTTATTCAAGTCCAGGATGGCGAGATGGCTTTCGTTCTTGATGCCGTAGATGCAGATTAGATGTTCATCATCCAGAAATTTGAAATTACACAGGCCGAAGCCCCAGTGGGGTTGTCCAAATTCAGCTTCCAGAGGCAAGAGGTTTGTTTCCACTTCATTCTTAATGTTGTGAATATTCCACCAACCAGACTCATCAGAGACGAAATAAAGCTCGCCAGAAGCAGAGAAGCGTGGCTGTTGAACTGATATCTTTTGCTTATCAATAGTGCCGCCAGCAACCTTTTTGATGTCCTCAAGCGTGCCATCCGCGGTAATGGACGCATGCCATAAGGTGGTTTCATCCCAGGGCATATTGGGGTGATCCCAGGTGATCCAGGCAAGACTACCACCATCACTGCTGATGCTCGGCGAGGCAAAAAAATCATGGCCGCTACTAAGGATAGAGACTTCACCTGACTCAAGGTCAACAGCGCCAAGCTTGTTCTCTGCCTCACCAGAACCCGAATGATCTTCCACGACGATGATGATTCTATTGTTGCGATGATCAACGATTCCATCTGCAAAGCGCAGCTCAGGTGAATTCGTTAGTTGGGCGGGCTGTTCATCTCCGATGATTTGCCGGTACAGTTGTTGATCAGTAAAGTTGGAAAAAATAAGGCTGTCTGCAAACAATAACCATGCGCCGCCACCATATTCATGGACGCGGGTACGAATATTAAAAGGTGCAGGATTAACATCAGTTTCCTTGCCCTGTCGATCTCTTTTGACCAGAACATTGCGTCCCGCTTCCTGGGGTCGGCTCTCGAGCCAGAAGAGCTCGCCCTGATGAAAGCACGGGCTGGAGATGCCAATACTCTCTGCAACGATCAGATCACTGGTGATGGGAGACTTCCAAGATCCATAGGGCGCTTTCATGTTGATTCCAAATTAATAGGTCTGCGGAGACTTAAGCTCTGGGAATTAGGTTTCTTAAAGCTATGAGTTCAGATATTCGGCGAGCTGGTCCAGCGTAAAGGGCCAACCAATATCAGCATCCACCGATTCCAATTGTATGACAGGAATACGGATGCCGTATTCTGCCATTAATTCCTCCGAATCGGCGATATCTATTTCACAGACTTCGATATCCTGACCTACCAGTACCGAATTATCAGCCTGTAAAATTCGCACGAGCTCGAGGGCCTGTTCACAGAGATGGCAGCCGAGGGTGGTGTAGAATTTAAGCTTCACGATTGTTTTGTAAACGATAGTTTTTTAAGGAATCGTCTATCGCAGGTAGATTAAAGAATTGCTGTGCATTGCTGCTTGTTTGCCTGGCGAGTTCTTCATAGGTAATACCCAGGATTTCTGCAATGTGCCGGCATATCACAGTCAGATAATGTGGTTCATTGCGACGTGATTTTGGTTTCGGCCTGATGGTTCGCGGCAAGAGGTAAGGCGAATCCGTTTCGATAAGAAGGCGATTAAGCGGGATGGTCTTAACCAGATCAATAAGATGGCCTCCCCTTCGCTCATCACATATCCAGCCTGTAATGCCAATGTAGCAATCAAGGTCAAGATAAGCGGCCAGGGCATCTGCCTCACCGGTGAAGCAATGTACGACTACTTTATCCAGTTTGTCTCGCCTGGGTTTAAGGACTTCGGCAAATGTGGGGTATGCATCCCGGTCATGTAAGAACATGGGCAGGCCCTGGTTTATGGCCAGATCAATGTGCCGCTCGAAGGAGCTAATCTGAATGTCACGGGGAGAAAAATCCCTGAAGAAGTCGAGTCCGGTTTCTCCTATGGCTTTCACCTTAAGCGTTTTCGCGAGCTCAGCAAACCGAGACAGGACACGATCGTTGGTTTCCTCGGCATGATGGGGGTGTATCCCAACGGTTGCAAACAGTCCCTCGTATTTGTTAGCGAGATTCACGGCTTCTTCAGATCCTGTGCTCGAAGCGCCTGTGATGACCAGTTGCCTGACACCTGCGCTCATAGCCCGCGATAAGACATCATGGCAGTCGTCACTAAAAGAATCGTGGGTCAGGTTAGCGCCGATATCAATGAGGCTCGGTTCAATATTCGTCATATAGCGGTGTTTTGTTTTTCAGTTGTTGGTACGACAGGTTTATTCACCATTATCACTGGCTTTCGGAAATCCTTAAATTCATGGTCATAGATCAAGGGTTGATCCTGATGCATGCGACGGCCGTAAATTGTCGAGAACATTAAAATATTCTGGACATAGTTTCTGGTTTCGCGAAAGGGAATAGTTTCTATCCATACATCCAGCGGAGATCTGCATTGATCCAGCGTTTTACATTGCCGGGGCCGGCGTTGTAAGCGGCGGTCGCGAGTATACTATTGTTATTGTAGCGGCGAAGCATTTTACCCAGGTAATGTGACCCTAACTTGATATTGAGCTCGGGTTTTGTGAGATCCCGATTATTCCTGTAGGAAGAACCCGTATATTTCGCCATGGACTTCGCAGTGGCAGGCATCAATTGCATAATGCCGTAAGCGCTAGCAGGTGACTTCGCATCCGGCATAAATGCGCTCTCCTGACGAGCTATTGCGAGGCTCCAAACCACAGGAATATCGGCAGCACGAGCATAATGAATGAAGGTATCCTGATAGGCGACGGGAAACCGGTAGTCTAATTCGTTCCAGGCTTTGGCCTCGATAAGAGACTGGATTGCCGGTTTGTACCATCCCCATTTTTGCGCAACCCGAGCAGCGATTTGCCTTTCCTTGTTAGAGAAGTCCCTGGTGGTGAAATACCATTCGCGGCGGGCACGATTTCGTTCATCAATGGTGAGTAACTCCAGTGCGCGTTGAATACCGGGGAGTGCTTCCAAATTGAGAATTTCTTCAAAGGAAACATTGGAAGGTTTGTCGACAAAACTATAGCTTTGGCCCATGCGGTCAGCAGACATAAAGCCATAAAAGGTTCTCGCTTTGGCAAGGTTTGTGAAAATGGCGTCGGCCTGCTTTTGAGCGACAACATCCGGCTTTGACCTCGCCAGTCGTTTGATTCCGTGGAGTACTATCTCCCGGGTCTTTGCCCTTTGTGCCCTGTATTTATTCGTTTGCGTTACATTGTTGGGGCGTGTGTGCAGCAGTTTAAAGCTATTACCCAATTTTTTGTCTTGCCTTGCCAGAAAACGCGCTAGATAACTTGCCGGCTGTACCTTGTTGTTTCGGAGTGCCAGTGAGTATCGTTGCCAGGCAGCATCTGCAGTAAGTTCGCCACGGTCCCGCCATAGTTTGAATACCGGATCACATTCGTCTGGCTGTAAATAGTCTACTAACCACAGGCGACGAGCTTGTGCCTTGGCTTCTTCTATCCGGTTTTGTTTGTACAGGGCGAAGCCAAAAGAGCAGGCGTTTTTCCCGGTGCTATTCTCGGTATCGTAGTGATCCAGAAATGTTTGCCACTGGCCACGTTTTGCCAGGCTATACAGCCAGTTATGGCGAAGCTGATTGGCCAGCGGCGTATCCTGGCATTGTTCAATGAAGGCGGTGATTGAGTCAGGTGTTTGCCTTGATATCCTGTAGATTTTGTCGGTGTATTCCAGATAAGGATATAGAGGATAGGTCTTTAACTGAGCTTCGAGCTTCAGATAACTTGAGCGTTGCCCCGATTTAATCAGGTAGATGATATCGAGATATTTCTTGCGGTGTTCGAATCGGGAAAGTTCGGCTCTCGGTTGATAATTTGGCCCTCGGGAAAATTCGGCCCGTGCTTTAGATGAATATATTCCCGATGTTATTCCTGCACCGATGACCAGAAGTATCAGCCAAAGTGCTCGTATTGCGATAGTGGATCTTGTGCAGGATGCCCCTGTATGAAGCGTTCTTGTCCGAATTCCAGTCGTGATGCGTCAGGTTCCTACGCGCACGGCAAGTACGTCACAAGGTGCGCCGTGCAGAACACCATTTGCGGTTGAGCCTAATAAAAGTGCAAGACCGTGTCGGCCATGGCTACCTACAACAATCAGGTCGGCGCCGATCTGGTTTGCCAGGGTGTGGATTTCGGTTTCCGGTCGCCCGAAAATAAGGTGCTGATCCTTTGGCTCAATGCCGAGGGTATTTGCAAACTCCGACAGATGAGAGCGTGCAGTTTCCTGTATCTGTTCCTGGATCGTCGATAAATCCATAGGGATATCACCCCCATAGGCAAGGCTCAGTGGTTCGATGGCGTGGGCACAACTTAGCGTTGCCGAGAACGCCGTCTGTAACGCGCAGGCTCTCTTTGCCACGTGTCGCGACTCTTCCGTCAGATCTACTGCCACAAGAATGTGTTTGTATTCACCCATTGCTTCCACCTCTTATATGTCGATTCTTATTTTTATAGGCCAGCTTTTTGGCAAATGTACACATTCTGGAAGGAGTAGACAACATCTCATCCAACCATTTGGTAAAAGATTGGTAATATCAAGTTTATGACATACGTAGTAATTGGAATAGCACTGTTACTCATTATCGCCCCTATCTTCGCGATACTGCCTTCAGCACGACAAAAAGAGCAGATGAAATTCCGTAAGATCGCGATGGGGCGGGGCATCAGCGTCGAAATGAGCAGAATTCAAGATCCTGTTCCGAAGCAGGATAAATATCTTTCCAATACCGGTCAGCCTCTTGATCCGGTTCTCTCAATCATGGCCTATAAATTAGCCAGGCCCAGACAGAAGGAATTGCGCCTGAACCCGAGAATTGACTGGATTCTGAGCAGAACGGGCAAAAATTCACAGGAGCTCCCGCTGACATGGGAATGGGGAGATGGAAAGCCTGAATTAATGAGTGAAAAATTTCTGTCTTTGCTACAGCAGGCGCTGGGCGATTTGCCAGACGATGTTGTGAAAATTCAAGAACTTAACCAGGTGCTGACGGTATTTTGGCATGAGCGCTCTGGCGAAAAAGGTTTAACTCTGGTGGCGGAATTTTTAGAGCGTTGTACCGCCTTGTCCCCTGGGGGCAGAGCGGCGGACTCAGAGCCTGATTAGCGCCGTTTATAAGCCATGTCTTGACATTACCCTGGGTTTTCTGTCTATGCTAAATAAGGGCGATCCAGCCACGCATTTAGTTTAGGAGATGAATATTTTCACAATTCCGTGCTTGACCTTGGATTAATTTCGCCTTATATATGTCGCCCTTTTACACTCCCAAATACACAACGTGATAAAAAGAATATAAATACATGGGTAAATCGTTAGTCATAGTAGAGTCTCCTGCAAAGGCAAAGACAATTAATCGTTACCTCGGTAATGACTATATTGTTAAGTCCAGCGTGGGTCATATTCGTGATTTGCCAGTTAGTGGCAATGGTAGCAAGGTCGATCCAAAAGCCAGGGCAAAGGAAGCTGCCAAGACTCGTAAGATGGATCCGGACAAGAAAGTTGCTTACAGGAAGCAGAAAGCTCGCAAGCAACTTATATCAAGAATGGGCATAGACCCTGATAACGATTGGGCAGCGCGATATGAAATCTTGCCCGGAAAGGAAAAGGTTGTTTCCGAGCTAAGAAAGCTTGCCAAAGATGCGGATACCATTTATCTGGCGACTGACCTTGACCGCGAGGGAGAGGCGATTGCCTGGCATCTACGGGAGGCTATTGGCGGCGACGATTCCCGCTATCGTCGAGTTGTCTTTAACGAGATAACAAAAAAGGCAATACAAGCTGCATTTGATTCGCCCGGTGAAATCAATATGGCTCATGTTTATGCGCAGCAAGCGCGAAGGTTTCTCGATCGTGTTGTTGGTTTCATGGTGTCTCCCTTGTTATGGGCGAAAATTGCCAGAGGATTGTCTGCCGGACGTGTTCAATCTGTGGCTGTCAAATTAATCGTAGAGCGGGAACGTGAAATTCGCGCGTTTATCCCGGATGAATACTGGGAAGTATTTGCGGATCTTTCTCAGGAGTCTGATGCTCCCGGTGAGTTTATTAAGTTCCAGGTAACTAAAGAGGCGGGGATAAATTTCAAGCCAACCAGCAAAGAGCAAACCGACCTGTCGCTGGCGAAGCTACGAGATGCGAGCTATAAGGTTAGAAGCCGCGAAGACAAGCCAACCCAGACAAGACCAACAGCGCCGTATATCACATCAACGCTGCAGCAGGCAGCTAGCACACGCCTCGGTTATGGGGTGAAGAAAACAATGATGATGGCCCAGCGGCTATACGAAGCTGGTTACATCACATATATGCGAACAGACTCAACCAACTTGAGCAGCGACGCAGTGAATGCGTGTCGAGACATGATTCTGGCAGACTTTGGTAAGCAATATTTATTGGACGAGCCTAAAATATATTCCAGCAAGAAAGGTGCACAGGAAGCTCACGAAGCGATTCGGCCGTCGGACGTTAATGTAAAAGCCACGTCTCTCTCGGGTATGGAGAGAGATGCCGAACGCTTGTACGAACTCATCTGGCGACAATTTGTTGCTTGTCAGATGCCCAATGCCCAGTACACGAGTACTACCGTCATCGTAGAGGCATCGGATCTGGAACTCAGGATCAGAGGCAGGATATTGCGCTTCGATGGTTATACGAGAGTCCAGGCACCAGCGGGTCGCAAAGATGATGAGGTACCACTGCCCGATTATAAGGTGGATCAAATCCTGGGCCTTGTTAAATTATTGCCGTCACAGCATTACACCAAGCCGCTGCCCCGATATGGTGAGGCCGCATTGGTGCGTGAATTGGAGAAAAAGGGCATTGGGCGCCCATCGACATACGCATCGATCATCACGACCATCCAGGATCGTGGTTATGTCACGCTGAACAATAAGAGGTTCTATGCCGAGAAGATCGGCGAATTAGTGACTGACCGGCTCAACGAAAATTTCTCTGACCTCATGAACTATGGTTTTACATCTGACTTAGAAGAGTCTCTGGATAAGGTCTCCGATGGCGTGGTTGAGTGGAAACATCTGCTCAATGAGTTCTATGAGGACTTTGATAAGCGGGTCGAGAAGGCGGGCGATCTGGAAGGTGGTATGCGTTCCAATGAGCCGTCGATGACCGACATTGATTGTCCCAAATGTGGTCGAAAAATGAACGTTCGAACTGCAAGCACTGGTGTCTTCCTTGGCTGTTCCGGTTATGCCCTACCGCCGAAGGAACGATGCAAGAGCACGATTAATCTCATTTCGGGCGATGAAGTGGTCAGTGCTAACGGTGATGAAGAAGAAGAATCCAGAATCCTTCTAACCAAGAAACGCTGCCCTGATTGTGGCTCTGCAATGAATAGTTATCTGATTGACACGGGTAGGAAGCTTCACCTGTGTGGTAATAATCCGGATTGTGCGGCATTCGAGGTTGAGGCCGGTGAATTCAAGATCAAAGGTTATGATGGTCCCATTCTGGATTGCGATAAGTGCGGCGCAGAAATGCAGCTTAAGACCGGTCGCTTTGGGAAGTACTTTGGCTGTACCAGCGAAGATTGTAAGAACACACGTAAGTTGCTTAGAAACGGTGAGGCTGCGCCACCCAAGATGGACCCGGTCGCCATGCCGGAACTGGAATGCGAAAAGGTCGATGATACCTACCTTCTGAGGGATGGTGCCGCTGGAATCTTTTTGGCTGCAAGCCAATTTCCAAAAAACCGGGAAACACGAGCGCCTTACGTTGATGAGCTGATTCCTCACCAGAATGAAATTGATCCCAAATATGGTTTCTTGATGCTGGCGCCGGTCAAGGATCCGGATGGACGCAGGTCTATGGTCAGGTTTGCAAGAAAGACCAAAGAGCAATACGTGATGACCGAAGTGGAGAAAGGTAAAGCTTCCGGTTGGCGCGCTGATTATATCGACGGGAAGTGGGTAGAGACGGCGAAGCCCAAAGCCAAGCCAAAGAAGAAGGCTGCAAAGAAAAAAGTCGCCAAAAAGAAAGTCGCTAAAAAGAAAGTTAAGAAGGTCGTGGCTACTGCGAAAGACGATTCTGAGTAATCGGGCTAGCCCAAAAAAAGAGCAAAAAAAAGGGCCGATGAACAGGCCCGATAAATGACTTGATAAATAACTGAATAGATAAGATGGTTAAAAAGCTGGTCAATCCAGTTCGTTAGTTAAACCCATGAAAAAGGGTTCAGGAATGATGGGAATGTATAGCGACTCGGGTGGTAGTGGTAAATTGCCCCTCGCATTTGGCAGCGCAAATGCTACTGACTATTCTACCGGTGACAATTAACGATTCACCGCTTGAAACTATTCACTGCTTGAAACTATTCACCGCTTGAAACAATAGCTTTAGCGTCGAATAACACCAACTCCTATACCTTCAAAAGCAAAAGACTTGTCTCGCAGATCAACGACGATAGGTGAGTAGTCTTTATTTTCAGGCAGCAAGGTAACTTCCCACTTCTTGCGACCTTTCTGCAGCCGCTTAACGGTAACTTCGTCGTCTATGCGAGCAACTACAATATCGCCGTTGTTAACGTTTGTAGTCTTGTGAACGGCGAGCAGGTCGCCATCGAATATACCGCCTTCCATCATGCTGTCACCATGAACCGTAAGGAAGTAGTCAGCTCTCGGCTTGAAAAAACTTGCAGGCATTTCAACATGGTCTTCAATATGTTCTGTAGCCAGGATTGGACTCCCTGCAGCGACTCGACCGACAATAGGGATGCCGCCGGAATCTGGTAGTTTAATACCCCTGGAGGTGCCGGGGATCATTACTATCGCACCTTTACGCGCTAGTGCTTTGAGATGTTCTTCTGAAGCGTTTGCGCTCTTGAATCCCAGCTCCTTGGCAATATCAGCCCGAGTGGGCGGATAGCCAATTTCTTCAATGTAGGTTTTGATGAAATCCAGTACTTCGTTTTGCCTTGGAGTTAGCTTAATCATTTGATACCCATTTATCTGTTTTTATATACAGTAACTGGAATTATATACAGCAGAATATAATTGGCAAGCGATATCATGGCTAGTTTTCAACACATGACCCTATCCGGATTTTCGCCAGGCTCCCGGGCCTGTGAGATTAATACCCGCTTGAGTGATTGCCCCACAGGTCTAACAATAAATTGGCGTAGCATATCGCGTTGAAATCATGTACTTTTTGGCGATGAACTATTGGGGCCGATTGGAGTGTTGATAAAGCGCCAGCTTGCGATTGATCTGGAAATATGGTCTTCTTCGCGCCCTCTCCAGGGACAGGGAAGGTAACTGCTTGCAGAAACTTGTGTTTATTAGCTGTCCCCGTGCTGTGCTGAAGTTGCGACAATGAAAGAGTACCGCCAGTCCCTCTATCGAATTGTCCTAAATAAAAGCCGAAGAGTAAGATAGAATCCAAAAATGAAAAATATCCCATTCGTCCTGTTACTGACCTGCTTATTTATCATGCCCGCCACTGTGATTGCTGATTATGCTGATGGTGCTGATCAGTATTGGGTCGTTGGCAGCTTTGAGAATAAAACTGAGGCGATCAACGAGGGGGAACGTCTTAGCGGCGTAACTGGCGTTGAAGTCATGATGCTGCCCTTGATCGTCGATAATAATCAGATTTATCGCCTCCTGATTCGCCTCTTTCCCGATAGCTATGACCAGGAACGCCTAATGACACAGCTGCGATACGCTAGCGTCGATGGCGTGTGGAAGATAAGTCTGACTGGGGGCGAGCCGGGCTTGCGCTCACTGTTTGCTGTTATTGACTACAATGGTGAAGTGCTGGGCTCTACTGGAGACAATAGCCTGTCTCGTCTGGATAAAATGCCGGATCCGGTCTTCGCTGAATCCATGATGTTTGACACCGGTGAGACCGAAAATTATCTGGTCGCCGGCAGTTTTCGGGATGCCAGATTTGCTGCATCATTTCGAAGCACGCTAAGTGAGGTATTCGACTCAACAACTATCAGGGATTCAGAACTGGATGGGCTCAGCTATTACCGCGTCTTAGTAGGCCCTGTCGATGAGGATTCTGAAGCAGAGATTATAAGGCAGGCCTATTCCGCCGGAATCGAAAACCCATGGATTCTGCGTGATGTTCCATTCTTGAGTGCCATCCCCCAATACCCAAGTACAAGCGTTGCAGTTGTTAGTTCTACCAGTGTCAGTACTGCTCATAGAAGTGCTACAAGAGGTACTGCCAATGTAACAAACGCAGAGATAGTAGCGGCTGAACCCACAGAATACAGGTCCGAAAATCGTCGGCGATCTGCCCGAAGGAGTGCGACCTCATCGTCGAAGAGTGATGTTGCTCAAACATCACGTGATACCAGCGGCTATAATCTTGCACGATTAAATGCAGGGGTCAGTCCATTTCTGCGCCCACCAGCTCGTAAATGATTCAACAGAACCTTGTCTTCGGATGGGTATTGCCTGTCGTTAAGAATTTGAGCTGCAATGTAGATTTTGTTTGATTGACAACCGTTCATGGATCACTATTCATGAAAATGTTTATAACTGACTGCTAGTGAGCGTCGGTTTATGCAAAGCCATTTAGGAAAGACCATTTATGAAAGAGATGGAAACATCCACAAGCGAACTGATGGGCTGGATTAACGACCCGCTTGCCTTGCTGGTTTTCAGCATTGTATTTTCAACATTGTTGCTGAACTACCTGGCACGGAAAATATTTGATCGTTTGGAAGCCAAAGTTAAGAAGTCCGAGACCGTTTGGGACGATGCTTTTCTTCACTCCATAAGAAGGCCCGTCGCATGGCTTATCTGGGTAATGGGTATCTCTTGGGCCGCGGAAATAGTCTCCAGTCGAGATGTTAGTGGCCTTGCGGAGATAATTGAGCCTGTTCGATACATTGCAGTCGTTGGCTTAATTGCCCTGTTCCTGACCCGGTTTATTCGTGAGGTTGAGTTAGCTCTGATCCGGGAGGGGTCTGATGTCACCACGGTGACCGCCGTCGGCAAATTATTGAGAATATCGGTGCTGATCACGGCATCCCTAACGATTCTACAAACCCTCGGGATAAATATTTCGGGTATTCTCGCCTTTGGCGGCATAGGTGGTATCGCGGTTGGATTTGCAGCCAAAGATCTCCTGGCGAACTTCTTCGGTGGTTTGATGATCTACCTGGATCGACCATTTTCTGTTGGCGACTGGATTAGAAGTCCGGACAGGGAAATCGAAGGTACGGTGGTTAATATCGGCTGGCGCCTTACAGAGATTCGAACCTTCCAGCAGCGTCCGTTATATGTGCCAAACTCAATCTTCGCAACGATAGCGCTTGAGAACCCTTCACGTATGAGGAATCGACGAATTTATGAAACTATCGGCGTTCGGTATTGTGATGCTGACAAGATGGGCATTATTGTAAATGACATTCGTGAGATGTTGCGTACGCATAAGGACATCGCCCAGGACCGAACGCTCATTGTTAACTTCAATACCTTCGCTGCCTCGAGTATGGATTTCTTTGTTTATACATTTACCAAGACTACCGACTGGATCAAATTCCATGGCATCAAGGAAAATGTGCTCCTGGAAATTGTTCGGATTATTGAATCTCATGGCGCTGAATTTGCCTTTCCAACGTCAACTATTCATCTTGCCCAGGGCGACATTCCCGAAATGGAATGAAACGTACATACTGTGCCTATCGGGATGGTTTAGGTTAAACTCAGGCATCAATATTGATACTCATCCATTTTCACCCAAGAATAAGCACGCGCTGGTAAAAGTGCGCAACTCATAACAGGAAATTTGTCCATGGCGAACCTACTCTTCTATGAGAACCCTGTCGCACTAAACAAAGTTGATCACAAAGACACAAAAATTAAACCGATGGTGAACAACTTCAAATTTGCCGCCAATACCAATTCGGTGATTCTTGCAGGCGTTGAATTCACAGAAGCTGCGAAGGAATACCCAATTGTATTCACCAGGTCAGCGGATATCGTGGTACCGGTTGCACTTCTGGGGCTTAGAAACGAAGAGAACCTGTTTGTTGCGGAAGACGGAACCTGGGGCGGTACCTATGTACCGGCTTTTATTCGGCGATACCCATTTGTGCTTGCAGAAACTGGCGAAAGTGATCAGCGAGTCGTCTGTATTGATGAAGGCTATTACGGTTTCAGCAAGGAGGAAGGTGAACCCTTGTTCGAAAATGATGAGCCCACGAAGATACTTCAACAGGCGCTGGATTTTCTTGATGAGTACCAAAAACAGTACCAGCGAACAGAGAGATTTCTGAAACGTCTGCAAGACATGGATCTGCTAAAGTCGCTGGATGCCAAGATAGACATGGCAGATGGCGCTCAATTCTCCTTAACTGGTTTGTTGGCTGTTGACGAACAAAAATTGTTGGCTCTCAGTGATGAGAATGCTCTGGAATTATTCAGGTCCGGCGAGTTGGCATGGGTTTACTGCCATTTGATGTCCCTTGGCTCGATGGGGGGGATGGTTAAGCGGATTGCTATTTTGAATGAGACTAAGCTAAATGAGGCTAAGAACAAAGCTTAGATTTATTCTGCGGAAGATTCCAGGGTGTAGGTAAACTTGTTGATCTGCACAAGGATGCCAAACAGCGGGTGGTCGATGTAGTGCAATACCGAGCTCCTCATTCTTCTTGCATGCTTCAGCGGTAAAGATTGAATGGCAATATGGGTATCTCTATTTTTTTCCAGTTTAGCCAGATCGGGATATTTCGTATTCTGATTTGTTACCGATAAAATTTGTTGTTGGCTGTATTTTGGCTCGAATTGTGTGAACAACAGGTCGGCGCGCAAATGCAGAAACCTGGAGCGACTGAAGGACAGGGTTCCATCAATTTCAAACAGGTCGTCGTATTGCTCTCCTGCCTGAATGAGGATGGGGGTTGGTTTCGCCTGGATAGGCTGCAGCCAGGCTTTGTGCATTACAAGTTCATATCTTGATGAACGTCGTACGCTCCTGGCTATTTTGTTTAGGGTAAATTCCCTTGAATGAAGAGAGCGAAACGCCTGCGGTAAATTGCTGTCCAGTATTTCATTCGAATAGCGGAAGTTAAGGCTTGCTTCATCAGCCTCTGCATCGGGTAACTGGGAGAATTCCTGAACGGGGCTCAATGGACCATCAGAATCAACGGCGCCATCGATAGGGGGTTGCCTCATGCTTTCTGCGTCGCTTTCATCTTCAAGGCTAAATTGCTGATTAACGGACTCCATCAGCTGTCGGTTTCGACTGGCGCTCCCCTGTTGGTGAAACAGGAAGTTACTGTTTGCGGGTGCACTCTGGCCTGGTATGTCGGCCATATCGGTGGGCAACATGCTCGACTCAATGAGCATGGCCTGGCTCAGGCTATAGGGTGAAATGAGTTCATCACTAGAGGGGCCAATAGAGACAAGCTCTGTTGGGTATCGAACAATTTCGAAGGGCCAAATCTCATCGCTCGAAAGTGGCTGCGACTGCTTGAACAGAATTATCTCTACCTGGTACCAATTCTCAAAGTCCGGAGCATCTGGTAACGCGGCGAAACTATGGGCAGAAAGCAAAGTGAGTAATATCAGTCCGATAATGCTGGATCTGGTGGCGAGTCGCTTCATTGATTGATTGTTCTGGCTTGTTTCATTTATTACCCGTGTTTAATCCGCTATTTTGATGGCCTTGTTGCGCCACTATTTGCATACCTGTTTGTCTATCCATCTATCTATCCATCCATCTATCTATCCATCTATCTATCCATCTATCTATCTAAGCCACCTGGCGGTTTTCCAGACGTTCCAATAGTCGCTCGACCTTTGTGAACCTAGTTTCCGGTTTTTCCATCTTCTCTTCAAATGCTAATTGATTGGCGGTCGCAAGTTTGTAGCGATGGGGTTCTGACTGAACCAGGTCAACAATGGCGCCGGCGTCAATCGATGTGTCTTGATCAAATTCCAGCTTGCCGCCATTTTCACCGGCGTCGATCTTCTTGATGCCAAGAAGTTCAGCGCGGAGTTTTAGCTGTGTGACGCGAAATAGTGTCTTCACTGGTTCTGGCAGCAATCCAAATCGATCGATCATCTCAACCTGTAGCGCTCTGAGTTGTTCGTCGTCTCGTGCATTGGATATTCGCTTGTAGAGCACCAGCCTGGTATGGACGTCCGGTAGATAGTCGGCTGGAATGAGGGCGGGTAATCGCAAATTTACCTCTGTGCCTTCCTTGAGGGGCCGGTCAAGATTGGGTGTCTTGCCATCTTTGATTGCCTTAACCGCTCTATCTAACATTTCCATAAACAGCGAGAAGCCAATTGTTTGTAGATTGCCGGTTTGCTCATCCCCCAGAAGTTCTCCAGCGCCGCGAATTTCGAGATCGTGCGTCGCAAGAACAAAACCTGCACCGAGATCTTCGGCTTCAGATATTGCTTCCAATCGTTTGATCGCATCCTTTGTCATTGCTTTTTTATGAGGCGTTAGAAGGTAAGCATATGCCTGGTGGTGCGACCTGCCTACACGCCCCCTGAGCTGGTGCAGCTGCGCCAGGCCAAACTTGTCAGCTCTGTCGATAACAATGGTGTTTGCGTTAGGGATATCGATACCTGTTTCAATGATAGTAGTACATACCAGGACATTTACTCTTTTGTGGTAAAAGTCTGACATTATCTGTTCCAGTTCTCGCTCCCGCATCTGTCCGTGGCCAACGGCAACGCGGGCTTGTGGAACCATATCCTGGATTTTGTTTGCGGTTTCCTCGATGCTCTTAACTTCATTATGTAGATAGTAGACCTGGCCCCCACGCATGAGTTCCCGCTGTAGAGCCTCCTTGACCATACCTTCATTGTGCTGCATGACGAAGGTCTTGATAGAGAGCCTCTTTGCTGGAGGTGTTGCAATTATGCTTAAGTCCCGCATGCCAGACATGGCCATGTTGAGGGTTCTCGGTATCGGCGTTGCAGTCATAGTCAGGATGTCCACTTCTGCCCTAAGTGATTTCAGCTTCTCTTTCTGGCGGACACCAAAGCGATGTTCTTCATCGATAATCAGCAATCCCAAATTCTTAAACTTCATGCCATCCTGAAGCAGCGCATGTGTACCGATGACAATATCGATGGTTCCGCCTGCCATTTTCTCTTTGGTTGTTCGTTGCTCTTTCTTTGTTCGGAATCTGGAAATCGTGTCAACATTAATCGACCAATTTGCGAATCTATCCTTGAATGTCTCATTATGTTGTTGCGCGAGTAATGTTGTGGGTACTAGAATCGCTACCTGCTTGCCCGATTGGACGGCAATGAACGCCGCGCGCATTGCCACTTCTGTTTTGCCAAAACCAACGTCTCCGCATATCAGCCTGTCCATGGACTTCTCCATGACCATGTCTGATATTACATTTTCAATGGCTATTTCCTGATCCGGCGTTTCCTCGAATGGAAACTCGGCGGCGAACTTGTCGTAGGAATCATCGGGTACCGGGTAGGCGAAGCCGATCTTGGCCTGCCTGCGAGCATAGATATTCAGAAGCTCCGCCGCCACGTCATGTATCTGCTCTGCTGCTTTGCGCTTTGCCTTCTGCCAGACCTCACCGCCCAAACGGTGCAGTGGTGCCAGGGATTCCTCGCTGCCGGCGTATCTGGAGATGAGATGGAGGGAAGCCACGGGTACATAGAGCTTGGCATCTTCCTGGTAGGCGAGGCATAGAAATTCGTTTTCCTGGCCTGCGATGTCAAGGGTTTGCAAGCCGAGATATCGGCCGACGCCGTGATCGATGTGAACAACCGGTGAGCCAATGTCGAGTTCTGTAAGGCTGCGCACAATCAGTTCAGCAGCATTATCCTTTTCCTTCTCCCGGCGGCGTTTCTGCAGTACTCGCTGACCGAATAACTGTTGTTCGGTGATCAGGACTATCTCTTGCCCAGAATCGCCTGCATCGAAGAATCCGCGCTCGATTGGGGCCACCGTGAGGTAGAGTGAATGGGAGCTGTCATCCAGGAATTCCTGCCAGTTGGAAACCACATGGGTCTGCAGATGATGTTTGCGTAATAATTCATCTACCACTTCCCGCCGACCATTCGACTCTGCAGCGATAAGTATCTTGACTTTGTTTGATTCCAGAAATCCTGACAAATTTAGTAAGGGGTTGGACGCGCGATCATTGACGGTGAGATCCGGCAAGTCCCTGAATGAAAATGAATCTGATTTAGCGCCCGGCTTGTCGGAGCGAAGATCGATGCGCGGATAAGACTTCAATCTGCCGAATAGATCATCCGGCGATTCCAGAATCTGCTGAGGCGGCAGGATCGGCCTTTGAACGTCGTAGCGCAGATTTTCGTATCGATTGTTTGCCGATTCCCAATACTGTCGAAGCGTTACCTCGATATTGCCGGTAAAGACCAGAAGATTGTCAGGCAGATAGTCAAATAGGCTCTCCAGCTTGTCGTAAAAGAGTGGAAGGTAATATTCGATGCCTGCAGGCGATAGCCCCTGGGACACATCCTGATAAACAGGACAATTTCTCGGATCACTCTGGAATAATTGATGCCAGTTATCCTTGAAAGTATTAATGGCATCGTCGGACAAGGGGAATTCCCTTGCCGGAAGCAGTCTGATCTTGTCTACCTTGTCGATTGAGATTTGGGTTTCAGGGTCGAAGGTTCTGAGAGTTTCTATTTCATCGTCGAACAGGTCTATCCGGTAAGGTAATTCAGAGCCCATGGGAAAAATGTCCATGATCGCCCCGCGTACCGCAAACTCACCATGTTCCAATACAGTTTCGACGCATCGATAGGCATTTGCCTGTAGGCTCCTGCGCATTTCCTGTATATCAAAGTGCTGGCCAACGTCCAGCAACAGACTGCTGCCAAGGGAAAAACTCCGTGGCGGTAACTTTTGCATAATGGTATTCGCGGGAATGACAACCACGCCCCGCTTGGCATTCGGCAGCTCATTAAGAATCGAGAGGCGCTCTGAGATAATATCCTGGTGCGGCGAAAAGCTATCGTAGACCAGAGTTTCCCAGTCTGGAAATCCGTAAATCGGGAAATCGTCACCCAGGAAGAAGCGCAGCTCGTTGTGCGTCCTTTCCGCCGTGGCAGTATCCTCGGTGATTACCAGGCACATGCGGCCAGTCTGTTGCGATTCGCCATTCATCAGAGTTGTTGCGATCGCCAAAGATGATGCCGATCCAGGCAGGTTGTCCCAGCGCCGCCGATCACCTGATTTGCCAGGAATCATATCGTTTGAAATTGTCGCTAGTTCTTGTCGAGATTCTAAGACCACCGGTGCTAGTTCCTTCGTAAGTGATTGTTTTGTAAGTCTAATAATAGTTTGGTACCGCAATTTTTAAGATCATGTGCTTTCCAATCAGGAACCAGCTTGCGGCATAGGTTTCAGGTCAGGAAAAAGAAAGGGACGAAAGGTTACTTAAAAAAGGAGAACGGAGCTATAGATTTTATTATTAAGTCCTGGAGTGGGGTAATATTCCATAGACTAATGGGAGGTACGATTGCGACTGATCATCATCATCGTGGTATTTTTAGTGGGTATCGCAGCAGGTTGGCAGCTGCGCGGATTCGACGATGTTCATATTGTCGCGTCGATTGAGCCCGAAGTATATGAGCGCGAGGTGCCTGCTGATATTCGAACATTGTATGCCGAAGGTAAATTTGGGACGGTAGTTCGTTTAAGTGGTGGTAATGCCCATATTATTCATGGGCTGATTAAGGATGACCGTTCGCCCCTGGTGGGTATCCTGGTGCAACAGTTTATAGCGTCTTATGGTGAATACTTTGATGGTTTGATGGTGCTTGCGGTCGTCGAATCGCGGCAGGGAAATTATGAGGCTGCACTGGCACACATGGAGCGAGCTGATTTTTTTGCGAACACGGAGCAACAGGAAGATAAGTTCTCTTTGTTCCTGATAAAGATGACCGACGTTTATGCCAAGGATCTGCTAGTGGTCAACGATGTCCAGGGTCTGGATGCTCTGTACGAACAAATTACTTACTCGATGCCCGAGCAGGGAATCTTCTTTTTAAAGTTGGGATCTTTAAGGCTTCGGCTTGGCCAGTATGAAGCAGCCATGGCACCGCTTTCGCAAATTGAAAATCATATGCGATATGGCGAAGAAGCGAGGGCGCTAATAGCGCAGACTAATGGTGAAGATGTGCTTGATAGTCTGGAGGTGCTTAGCCTTGAGACGAATGGCATACAATTTATCGTCAATGCACAGGTCGATGGCATTCATACACTTAGGATGTTAATCGATACCGGTGCCGCCATGACCGTCGTCGATTCCTCTGTGCTTGCAACAATGGGCTACGAATTAGCTGTGCAGCAACGGGGCCTCTTTTCCACTGCAAACGGTGTTGTGGAGGCGCCGGTCATCTCACTTGACCAATTTGCTCTCGGCAGCTCTTCGGTAGGGCCGCTCTCTGTGGGCGGCCTGGCTTTGTCCTTACCGGGTGGTATTGATGGCTTATTGGGCATGAACTTCCTGCGCCACTATGACTTCCACATTGATCAAAATGCAAAAGAGTTGCATCTTATCTCTGAGCGATAGATTACCTTTGGCCCGGACATTTCATCAAGGGATCGACGCCAGAATTTGTCTGAAGTTGATCAGGCACACTTTGTCCCTTCTCTAAATTCATCGGAACTTCTTTAAGCTATTGATTTCCCTACTGCTAACATGAATATCACGCATTTTTTGGTGAAATGCCCGGGCTAGACGATGGACGCCCCGAATGAGGGTATGAACGGTTTTCATAAGTACAAAATGGTTACACATTGCCTTCATTCCACCATTGCCAATAGCCTGGTAGCCACTATAATACGCAGAATTTCAACCCCGGATACCTGCGAGCGAAATTTCCACCAGTAAGCGGTATTTAATTAGTTAACCGTAATTCATAGCGGTTAGAGGAGTTCTCTTGGCACGACCAGGTCTTGATAGCGTTTTTGCTGACTGGAAGGAACGTGAAGCACTCGCAGAAGCGATGATTCCCATGATTGGCGGCTTGTATCGTCGAAATGTCGTTATCTATATTTATGGTGTGCCGGTATTTAATCAGTCTGTAATAGACTTGATGAAGGCCCACCGTTTTGTTCGACAGATTGAACGAAATGAGATGTCGGAATTTGAGACCCACCCGATTCTGGAAATCCTCTGTGCAATGGATCTTGGGCCAGCGCATATCGACCTTGGAAAATTGACCACTGCTTATATGGCGGCGATGGCAGGCACCTCCATGAAGGACTATGTGGTTGGAGAATGTCTGTCGATCATGAACCATCCAGATATTGTTCATCACGATCCGCTGGATGTGGTTGTTTACGGTTTTGGAAGAATTGGGCGATTGGTGATGAGGCTGCTGGTGGAAAAGGCAGGCGGCGGACACAATCTGGTGCCAAAGGCCATTGTCTTGAGAGAGCCGAAGGATGTCATTAAAGACCTCAACAAAAGAGCCAGCCTGCTGCGACGGGATTCAATTCACGGCACCTTCAAGGGGACCATTGCAGTCGATGAGGAACACCTGGTCTTGATATGTAATGGCAACCCCATAAAATTAATCTATGCGTCCGATCATACGTCCATCGACTATACGGCTTATGGCATCAATAACGCGCTCGTAATTGATAGCACCGGTGCATGGCGGGACCAGGAAGGTCTCGAAGGTCACCTGAAGTCAAAAGGTATCGCCAAGGTACTCTTGACGACATCCGGAAAGGGCGATATGAAGAACATTGTCTACGGCGCCAACTCTTCACAAATTGGGCCAGAGGATACAGTCATTGCTGCTGCTTCGTGCACCACCAACGCCATTGTTCCAGTACTGAAGTCCATGAGTGACCGGTTTGGCATCGTTCGTGGCCATATGGAAACGGTACACGCCTATACCGATGACCAGAACTTACATGACAATACTCACTCCAAGTCGCGAAGAGGAAGGAGTGCACCACTTAACATGGTTCTCACGGAATCAAATGCCACCAGTGCTGTTGGTAAATTGTTGCCGGAACTTGCGGGTAAGCTCACAGGTAATTCCATTCGGGTACCGGTGCCAAATGTCTCCATGGCTATTCTCAACCTGACCCTGGAAAACGAGACCACAGTTGAAGAAGTGAATGAATTCCTGCGTGATATATCACTCAACTCAAGCATGTCCCGCCAGATTGATTTCACTGCGTCGAGTGAATTGGTGTCCACGGACTTCATTGGTAATAGACATGCTGGCATCATTGATTCTGAGGCGACCATTGTGCAGGGACATCAGGTTGTCCTGTATGTGTGGTATGACAATGAGTTTGGTTATAGTTGCCAGGTTGTTCGTGTTGCCCAAAAGATGGCCGGAATAGACTACACGTTTATCGCACCGTCACTAACTGATGAATCTCAAGTAGACGAGCGGCGGTCGCTGCCAGTTGACCTTTGAGTGAGAACAGGTAACTGGGAGTAGGCATTCCAAAAATAATGAATGCTCCCAGCTTAAATTTGTAATCTCTTCTGGCTTAATCTCCGCCAGCAAACTATAATCGCGGCGTTTTTTTGAGGGCATTTTGTTGCTCGCCAAGTACTGTTGATCAAGGCTTTGTCATCTAGGCCATCTGATTGTTTGGGTGGGTAGGCAAATAATTGCATCAATGTCTATTTGTTATCACCAGTTAGTACATACCAAAAGGTCGTTGTCAGGAAGGCATGATTAGGATAAAACGCGGGCTAAATTTGCCCATTTCCGGAAGCCCGGTCCAGGTAATAGAGACCAGCCGTCCGGCGCGCAGTGTTGCTTTAGTGGGATATGATTATCCTGGCATGAAACCGACGATGGAAGTTAGCGTCGGCGATACGGTCATCGCGGGGCAATTGCTATTCACTGACAAGAAGACACCGGGGGTAAAATATACAGCGCCCGCCAGTGGTGTTGTGTCTGCTATTAATCGCGGCGCAAAGCGAGTATTTCAATCGCTCGTGATTGAAGTTGGTGGTGATGATGCGCTCGCGTATAAAAGCAAGGACTTCGCCAGTCATTCTCAGGATGAAATTACCAGGCTTACCAGGGATAAGGTTGTTCAAACGCTGATGGATTCCGGTCAATGGACTGCCATCAGGACAAGGCCTTATAGCAAAGTCCCGGCGCTTGATTCCATACCCCATTCCATATTTGTGACTGCTATGGACAGCCGTCCACTCGCAGCAGACCCGCAACTCTTTCTTGGCGAACAAGGTGACGCTTTCCTGGCAGGTATTGATGTCCTGTCCTGTTTGACTGATGGCAAGGTTTTCGTCTGTAGCGCTGCCAGCGCAACTATTCCACAAAGTAATAATCCGAAGGTTCAGGAAGAGCAGTTTTCCGGGCCACATCCATCTGGGCTCGCTGGTACGCACATACATTTTCTAGATCCAGCTGGCAGTAACAAAACAGTTTGGAGTGTGGGATATCAAGACGTTATCGCCATGGGCCATCTATTTTTGTCCGGCGAATTGTTTTTCGAACGGGTTATCTCGATTGCCGGGCCGGATATTGATAATCCGCGACTACTAAGGACTCGTCTGGGAGCAAATACGGACGAACTTATTGCCGGAGAGATAGCAGCAACGGGTGAACATCGAACCATCAGTGGCTCGGTGCTCGATGGACGAACAGCTGTTGGTGCAATGGCCTATCTCGGCAGGCTTCACAATCAGATTTCTGTCCTGAAGGAAGGTACGGAGAGAGAGTTATTTGGATTCGTTATGCCAGGCGTTGCGAAGTTCTCACTCACACGATTGTTTGCCGGAAGATACTTCGGTGTAAAAAAATATCCGCTGACAACCAGTACCGGCGGTAGCGAACGGGCGATGGTCCCTATTGGGTCTTACGAGGAAGTGATGCCTCTGGACATATTGCCCACCCAATTGCTTAGAGCACTATTGGTGAGTGATTTTGATAGCTCCATTGACCTTGGTTGTCTTGAACTGGATGAGGACGATCTGGCCCTGTGTACATTTGCATGTCCTGGGAAATATGAATACGGACCCTATCTGCGGCAGATGCTGACGCGGATAGAGGAAGAGAGCTAGGTAGTTCCTGTCAATTAACTACATAATTTGAACAAAAGATGCAGAATATCACTATTGTTAGCCTTGAAAAACAATCACTTACGAAGGAAGTGCCACCGGCGGATTCCAATTCCGGATTGGCGCTAGGCAGGAACTTATTTCAATGTCATTAAGAGAACTATTGGACAGTATTGAACCGCACTTCGAGAAAGGAGGCCGGTTTGAGAAATACATTGCTGCCTATGAAATGGTCGATACCTTTTTTTACACGCCAGGTGAGGTTACTACCAGCGCCTCTCACGTGCGGGATTCTGCAGATCTAAAACGAATCATGACTACCGTCTGGTGGTGCGCGTTCTTTCCCATGTTTATTGGTATGTACTACGTGGGTTTGCAAGCGAACATCGCTATGGATCAAATGGGTGTAGAAGGTCTGGCTGGCTGGCGAGGATGGATCGTTGATCTGCTCGCGGGTTATGACGTCGATAATTGGTGGCACTGCATGGTTTATGGTGCCGTATTCTATGTGCCGATCTATATGGTCACCTTTATTGTCGGCGGCGTGTGGGAAGTGTTTTTTGCGGTTAAGCGCGGACACGAAGTTAATGAAGGTTTCTTTGTCACCAGCATTCTTTTCTCCTTAATCGTACCGGCCACCATCCCTCTCTGGCAGGTGGCCCTGGGTATTTCCTTCGGTGTTGTCATTGGTAAGGAAATATTTGGTGGAACCGGCAAGAATTTTCTTAACCCCGCACTCACCGGTCGTGCATTTCTCTTCTTCGCGTATCCCAGTGCAATTTCTGGTGATTTTGTTTGGACCGCAGTTGATGGGTTCAGCGGCGCGACTACCCTTGGTATCGCTGCAGTTAGTGGCATGGAAGGAATCGCGGCTTCCGGCATGACATGGACGATGGCCTTCATTGGCAATATGCAAGGTTCGGTAGGCGAAACATCGACGCTAATGATCTTTATCAGCGGCATCATTCTTATCGTCGCGAAAATAGCATCCTGGCGAATTATGGCTGGTGTGATGATTGGGATGGTGGGCATGTCGATGCTGTTTAACGGTATTGGGTCTGATTCAAACCCGATGTTCGCCATGCCCTGGTACTGGCATATGGTACTCGGTGGATTCGCCTTTGGTATGGTATTTATGGCGACCGATCCAGTTTCTGCATCAATGACCGATACAGGTAAGTGGGCATTTGGAGCATTGATTGGTGTTATGTGTGTTTTGATTCGTGTTGTGAACCCGGCGTTCCCCGAGGGGATGATGCTGGCGATTTTGTTCGCAAATCTATTCGCCCCAATTATTGACTGGACAGTTGTTCGAGCCAATGTAAGAAGGAGGCTCGCCCGTGCCTGATTCACAAGACCCTAATTTGGCGGACTCCAATTTAAACGACTCCAATTTAAACGATAAGGATTCCATAAAGAATATTGTCATCGTGGCCCTGTCAGTGTGCTTTGTGTGCGCTATTGTTGTATCAGGAGCTGCGGTCTCTCTTAAGCCGGAACGTATGGCTAATAAGGCGCTTGATAGAAACAAGAACATCCTTATTGCTGCAGGACTGTTTGAGCAAGATGTAACACAGCTCCGCGAAATTGACAGCCTGTTTGAGAAATTTCAGATCAAGATTGTTGACTTCGAGGAGCAGCGCTTCCTCTCCGATGCTGAAGCAGAAGCCGCGGGCATCAATGCCATGACCTACGACCAGCGTAAGGCAGCGAAAGATCCTGCCAGTTCAATTGCCCTGACAAAGAAGGTTGATATTGCCTCCATTAAGCGGCGCGCGCGATACAGCGTGGTATATCTCCTTGAGAAGGACGGGGAGCTTGATCGGATTGTTCTGCCTGTTCATGGCTACGGACTCTGGTCGACGCTCTATGGTTTCATCGCCCTTGAAGGCGATGTTAATACGGTTTCCGGTATTACTTTTTATGAGCAACAGGAAACTGCCGGCTTAGGTGGTGAAGTGGACAATCCTGCATGGAAAGCCCTGTGGCCCGGTAAGACTATCTACAACTCGGATCACAAGTTTTCGCTACGGGTGATCAAAGGTACTGTGAATCCGAATTCACCAAATGCAAATTTTCAGGTAGATGGTTTATCTGGCGCGACATTGACTAGCCGTGGCGTTGAAAATCTAGTGGCTTATTGGCTTGGTGACAATGCATTTGGCCCAATTTTAAAAGACCTGGAAGGCTAAGCAGCCTATTCAGGAGAGGGAATTATGTCGAACATAAAAGAAATATTGCTGGGTCCGCTATTTAAGGACAATCCCATTGGTTTGCAGATACTGGGGATTTGCTCGGCGCTGGCTGTGACTACAAAGATGAGCGTCGCGCTGGTAATGTGCATAGCACTAACTTTGGTGACTGCATTTTCCAACTTGTTTATTTCCATGATTCGCAATCGAATTCCAAACAGCATCAGGATTATCGTCCAGATGACGATCATTGCGTCCTTGGTGATTGTCGTTGACCAGGTGTTGGGGGCAGTTGCCTACGATATGAGTAAACAGCTAACAGTTTTTGTCGGCCTCATTATTACCAACTGTATCGTCATGGGCCGAGCCGAAGCGTTTGCAATGCAAAACCCACCCGGCTTGAGCTTTCTTGATGGCATTGGTAACGGCCTGGGTTATAGCGTGGTGTTGATGACCGTTGCTCTCATTCGCGAGTTGGTAGGCTCCGGGACTATATTTGGTTTTGAGATATTACAACTGGTGACAAATGGCGGTTGGTATACACCCAATGGTCTTATGTTGTTACCCCCTAGTGCTTTCTTTGTTATTGGTCTGTTGATTTGGGCGCTACGGTCCTGGAAGACTGAGCAGGTAGAAGAAACAGAATACAAAATTGGTGGTCATACCGCCTTGTCCAGAGCGTAGGTACCGGCCATGTTTGAATACTATTTGAGTCTGTTCGTTAAGGCAGTATTTGTTGAGAATATGGCCCTGGTGTTCTTCCTCGGCATGTGCACATTTATTGCGCTGTCCAAGAAGATCGAAACGGCGATCGGGCTTGGTATCGCTGTTGTGGTCGTTCAGTCCATTACTGTACCTGTTAACAATCTCATCTTTCAATTCCTGCTTGCCGACGGTGCGCTGGCATGGGCAGGATTACCGGAAGTTGACCTTAGTTTTCTTGGTTACCTGAGTTATATCGGAGTAATCGCTGCAATCGTACAAATCCTTGAGATGTTTTTAGATAAATACATGCCTGCTTTATATAACTCGCTGGGTGTATTCCTTCCCTTGATTACCGTGAATTGTGCGATCCTGGGCGCCAGCCTCTTTATGGTAAACAGAAGCTATAACTTCGCCGAAAGTGTTGTTTATGGTGTGGGAAGTGGTCTTGGCTGGGCGATTGCCATTATGGTTCTGGCCGGCATTCGAGAAAAGCTGAAGTACAGCGATATACCCGATGGTCTACAGGGGCTGGGTATTACATTCATCACTGTTGGTTTGATGTCCCTGGGTTTTATGTCTTTTGGTGGAATATCTTTATAGGTAGTTGGCGAATGTCTATCTATTGTTAGTTTCCAATTTATACATTTCCGAATGTTCGACTTACAGATTTTCGACGTATGAATTTCCGCTTTTTTACAAATTTCCATCGTTACAAATTTCCATCGCGAACTGATAAGAAGATTGAGGCAAGATGAATAACGAAATTTTCCTGGGTGTAGGCATGTTCACCACCATTATCATGGTGTTGGTATTCATCATCCTCTATGCGCGCAAGCTTTTGGTCAGTACCGGCGAAGTGCTTATCGAAATCAATGAAGATGCTTCAAATTCTATTGCCACCAAAGCCGGTGGGAAGTTATTGAATACACTTTCCGACGCAGGCATATTCCTCTCCTCAGCTTGCGGTGGTGGTGGTACTTGTGGCCAATGTCGATGCCGGGTCCTTTCGGGTGGCGGCGCAATGCTGGCAACCGAAGAAGGGCATTTCACTCGCAGCGAAGCTAAAGACGGCTGGCGGCTAAGTTGCCAGACCGCCGTCAAGCAGGATCTGAAGATTGAAGTTGCTGCGGAATTCTTCGATGTTAAACGCTGGGAATGCGAAGTCATTTCGAATCACAATGTTGCGACCTTTATTAAGGAACTTGTACTTAAGTTGCCGGAAGGGGAAGAAGTCGATTTCCGTGCTGGTGGTTATGTGCAGTTCGAAATTCCTGCCTATCATATCAACTATAGGGATATTGAAGTCGAAGAAGAATATCGCCCGGATTGGGAAAAGTTTGGTGTATTCGAACATGAATCCAAGGTGGATGAGCCGACAATTCGGGCCTATTCCATGGCCAACTATCCGGAAGAGAAGGGCATCATGAAGTTTAATATTCGTGTTGCGTCACCCCCTCCCGGTACTGATCATATACCGGGCAAGATGTCGTCTTATCTGTTCACCTGTAAGCCTGGAGACAAGGTGACGATTTTCGGACCCTATGGTGAATTCTTCGCCAAGGAAACAGATGCTGAAATGGTCTTCATCGGCGGTGGCGCGGGTATGGCTCCCATGAGGGCGCACATATTTGACCAACTGTTACGTATTCATACTGATCGTAAAATCACCTTCTGGTATGGCGGACGGAATCAGACTGAGCTCTTTTATGTAGACGAATATGACAAGCTTGCCAAAGAGCATGATAACTTCGAATGGCACATCGCCTTGTCGGATCAGAATCTTGAAGACTGGAATGGATATACAGGCTTTATTCACAACGTCCTGTATGAAAAATATCTCAAGGATCACAGAGCGCCGGAAGATTGTGAATATTACATGTGTGGCCCACCGATGATGAATTCCGCGGTCATTTCAATGCTGGAAGATCTAGGCGTAGAACGAGCAAACATCTTCCTGGATGACTTCGGAGGGTAAATTGCCAGAGGCAATTTACGCCGCTGAAGCGAACCCCTCAGCGGGTTCGCGGAGACTCAGCGGCAGGTCTCAGCGCCAAGGATGGCGTTTCTCGCACAATCCCTCTTTCCCCTCAGTTAAGGCGCGTTACCCTCCATCTTGATCTCGCTAATCCGATAACCCGCTTCCGGCTGAATGCGCAGGAACACGCCATCTTCCCTTTTCTCTGTCCATGGCAGAACGGGTATGATCTTTCTCTTATTCGCCATTTCAATTGCGTTATCGACCGAAGTACTTTCACCAAGCATTTCTACGTTAAGCCGCGTAGGGAAAATGATGGTGTACTTCCCGTTGTCAGCGCCCGCGAGTGCATCTTCCGGAGATATCCATATGGAATCGACAGATTCGTGACCATCATGAATAGCCAGGTGATCGTCTGGTGCTTCTGCAAGATAGAAATGTGTATCAAAGCGCTTTGGCATCATATCCGGCGTTATCCAATGGGAGAATCGATGTAAGCGATCGCAAGCCAGAACGAGGTTCTCTGTTTCCAGAAATTGAGCGATGGATAGTTCACCTTTATTAAGTGAATCTCGATAGTGATCGAGCGTGCTTAATTTCTCCCCGTTTATGAGCGATGATTCGCCCTTGTTCCGCGCCAGTAAAATACCACATTCCTCGAATGCCTCCCGAATGGCACCTACCATAAGAGACAGTTCTGTATCGCCCACATCTGCCGAACCATCGCAATACTCGCGAACGTCGTTATCACCTGGATCGACTTTGCCACCAGGAAAAACCAATGCGCCGGATGCGAAATCTATCTGATGATGACGGACCACCATAAATACTTCTATTGCCTGCGGGCCATCTCTTAACATAAGAATGGTTGCTGCCGGGACAGGTATAGGGGCTTCACTCATGATGGGTTCCTGATTCTAATTCCTGATGGAGGCGGTTGGTCCTTAAATAGTCCGTAAACAGTGACAGTACTTTGATGCGTTTAAATAGCAAAACTTCTTAGAAGCTTCTTTCCAGGACTATTTTCCAATGTTGACCTTCTTTGCGCATGCGAAGAACTTTATCGGCGACTTCTTTATAAACATCAGAACGATAGGTCTGCTTGAAGCTTACGTCTGCAACATTGGGTTCAGCAATTTCGAACTTTTCGTAGACGATTTTTATACTAATTGAATTAGGTCGATTCAGCCTGGAGCGGCGTAATCCTTCCCAGCTTCGCCGGCTCTGCTTGCCGGGCACTTTGAAGGCACTGGAATAATTGCTCAAATATTGCGGAACGTTTTGTTCTGACCATGCTGCTGCCCACAAATCTATGGTGTCGATCAGCTGGTTCTTCACCTCATTGGTTAAGGTTGTTATCTCTTCGCTGAATTCCTGCTCAACAGAAGCGACCTTCGTCTTGCTGGATTCAGTGCTTTGCACTTGTTGAGTGCTTGTTTCCTTGACGCTGGGTTTGCTGGATTTATTTTTAGGTTCTACCGACTCCGGGGCCTGTTCTTGTGTCGCTGGAGGGCTCGCTTCGGCAGCGGCGATGGTACTCCCGGCGGGAGAATCAACCAACTCGTCATTTTTGAATATGCCAGTGTAGACAGTTCCATCAGGCAGGATCATTGTGCCTGGGCCGTTTCGCATATCGTCTTTGAACA
This sequence comes from Pseudomonadales bacterium, assembly GCA_046582185.1. Lineage (GTDB taxonomy): Bacteria > Pseudomonadota > Gammaproteobacteria > Pseudomonadales > Azotimanducaceae. Next base: position 64,887 of record JAYGEX010000030.1, read on the forward strand.
TGCCCACAAAGCGGGTGCCATCCTGCCAGAAAATCGTGCCTTTGCCGGTTCTCTTGCCTCCTTCTACACCGCCGACATATCGTGTTCCATCCGGCCAGACAAGGGTTTTGTTTAAGGGTTCCGGAATTGCAGTTTCATTTGATGCTATATCTTCAGCGAGTAAGTTTATTGGCAAAAGAAAGGCCAGAACTGCAACCGTCAGTATTCTCATGTTGGAAAATGTTGTTCAAAGTGAAAGGGTAATATTAGCATCATGATGCGATCTGGAACACCATGGCAATAATGTTGAGGCGCAAGACCAGCGTTCATTGTCTGCATAAAACCTATTGTGATCTTCCTGTTTCGAACAGGCCAAGTCGGGCGGCCTCGTTCATAATCTGTTGTGATTCTATGATCCATGGTCCATCGCGCCGAACTTGCAGGGTTATTTCCTGACCTTCTTTAAGTTCAATGCTTCGGTCACCGTCGAAAGCCAGAATTCCAGGGCCGGAGACGGAGATTATTTCACCAAGCCTGGCCTTTGAAATCTGGCTCACATGTATTTCATTATAGAGTCCCGGCGATATTGGCACTGTAATAGTTCTGTCTTCACTCCCGGCTTCGCCCGCAAGATTACAGTTAACGTGAACGCCAAAATCATCGCGATGGTGACTGGGAAGCAAATAGCCTCCAATAGGGGATACGCCCACAGAGGCTGGTTCGGCTCTGGTTAACAGAATCGAGGCAATGTTTTCAGCCTGAAATGGTAGCAAGCTGCCGATATGATCATTCTTCAGGAGTACTGCGTCGATTAATGCGAGATCAGTCGTATTGGTGGATGATGTGATATGAATCTGCTTACATCGCAGACAGTTGCTCTCAGCCTTCATCTTGCCGCTGGCGATCAATCCGGCAGCTGCCCCTGCAATGGATGCTTCAACAAAGGTTGGGAATACATTATTGGTTCCTGTAGATAGCGGCAGAATGATCGCGTCCGGAAAAGTCCGGGCAACTATCCGATTGGTGCCATCCCCGCCCAGGACAATAAATACCCGGCAACCGGCGTCCCACATCATTGACACCATTGTCTCTGTATCGGCAGCGCCGTGGCTAAGAGGAAATTCCAGAATCTCTACTCGATTCCGCTGTTCGAGATTTTCGACGGCCCTTGAATTGATTCGGAATGGCTCGTTGGCGAGATATATTTTATCAACACCCTGGGCAAAGGCACCCAGAACAAGGCGAGTGACCTGTTGTTGTTTCTCATGATGGGTACTGGTGCTGGCCCTGGCGGCTACTCGACGTACGTCTCTGCCGGACATAGGGTTTACGACAATGCCCAGTCGACTAATATCGCCAGTGGTCATTTCGGCGAGAGCCAGTTCGTACAGCCTTCTCTAATTTGGTTTGCGTGTAAACACCCAATCGAATTCGCTTGAAAGATCACTGCTGTACTTATATCCATCGACATCGAATTCCTTAATCTGATCTGTTTTACTAATTCTGTTCTTCACGATAAATGAAGCCATGGCTCCCCTTGCCTTCTTGGTAAAGAAGCCAAGGATCTTGTAGCTGCCACCGCTGAAGTCTTTGAAAATTGGTGTGATTACATCACCTGGAAGCAAGGTTTGGTTGACGGATTTAAAGTATTCGATGGATGCGAGATTGATGAGTGTTTTATTTTTATGAGTAGCGAGTTCGTCTGCAATTCCGGTAGCGATGGTATCTCCCCAGAAGGAGTAAAGATCTTTACCCCGAAGATTTTTTAGCTTCGTCTTCATTTCCAGCCGATATGCCTGAATAAGATCCAGAGGTTTCAGCAGCCCGTACAGTCCGGACAGAATGCGCAGATTCTTTTGAACAAAAGTGAAGTCTCTTTGGTTGTAAAGTTCAGCCTCGAGGCCAAGGTATACATCTCCGCGAAAGGCGAGAATGGCCTGCTTGGCATTGTCTTTGGTAAATGGCAGATTCCATTTCTGATATCGATCGACATTTAGCTCCGCCAGTTTCAAGCTAATACCCATCATCTTCGTTAGTTTGCGAGGCGTTTGCTTTCGCAGGAGTTCAATTAGCTCAGCGGAGTCGGTGGGAAAGTCAGCGTCCGAGGTCTTGTTGGTCACCGCCGGGGTGTCAAAATCCAGAGTCTTTGCCGGTGAAATTACAGTTAGCATTTAGTGCTTTAAGTCCTAATTGTGTGATGCAAGAGGATACAGTAGTTGTGCCTGTGGAGCGAGGTCTGGGCTTTCGCGCCTGCAGGCCCTTAATGTTCTCTCAATCCAGCATTAGACAAGCCAGGCCCAGGTGGTTCGAAGAGCCGTTGAAAAGGCTAATGATTCCGTATTTCATGTGTCTCAAACCCAGCCTCAATGTCAGGGCATGGGAACGACTATAGTTGCTGCGTATTATCACGACAATAAGGTTGCTATTGCCCATGTGAGTGATTCAAGAGTGTACCGATTGCGTGCGGGCCGCATGGAACAGATTACAAAAGACCACAGCTTCGTACAGGAATTAGTTGATAAGGGGCTGTTTACGAAGGAAGAAGCGCGCACTTCAAGTAAAAAGAATGCCGTTACCAGAGCGATGGGTGTGGCGCCATATGTTGAAGTGGAAGTTCACGAACACTCGGTAGAGGTGGGTGATATATACTTGATGTGTTCCGATGGATTACACGACCTGGTGCCTGATGTTGACATTACTACCGATGAATTTAAAACCGAAAGTGGATACTGGGCAGGGGTAGACCAGCTGTTGCCCGGAGGCTTACGTTTTAAGTCACGAAAGCTCGAACCGGGCGATATTCTCGAGATTGCCGGGATTCAAATGGAATATTGTGTCTAAGGCGGTGGCGGTTTAATTTTCGGTAACAACGCGATGAATAGGGGCTTGCAGAGGATATCTTTTATTTGATTGTGTGCATGAGCCGACTATTCGTAAGTAAATTCATACATTGATTAATGATGGATCAGGCGAAAATTGGCGTACCATTGTCAATAATGTTTAAAAGTTAAAATCCGACGGAGAGGATGTTCACGCCGATAACTGACAGTGTTAATTGGTAATGGTCATACTAGGATGTTAAGTCGAAGGAATGGTATTCCGACATATATTTAAGACTTTGGTTTACGAGATATATTTACGACATAGTTATACGACATTGATCGATCAGCAATCAAAAGAGGATTTGCTGACCTTTGAACACAGAATAACTGGGCAACAATTCACAGGAGAATTGCAATGAACTTAAAAACTGTAAGCATGGGTATGCTGCTCGCATCACTGCTCATAGGTTTTAGTCAATTTACACTCGCTAAGGCGCCCCCCGTGGCTAAATTGGTTCAGGTGGAGGGCATGGTTGAGTACAGCCGTAACGGCACTCGGTGGTACGCGGTACGAAGGACAAAGTACCTGTTTGCCGGTTACAAGATTCGAACGGGCAAAGACGGTTCTGGCAAGCTGATCAGTCAAGAGACCGGCGAGACCCAACAGCTTGGCTCGAACAGTGAAATTGAAGTGATGATAGATAGCATTGCTTTGATCTCCGGAAATCTTACCGAGCCAAAGGCGGAATCTGGAAGTATATTCCAGAGCCTGAAGAACAAATTTGCGAAGGCGCAGCGATACACCACGGTTCGACGTAGTCTGAATTCGAGCGATGAGCAAATGTGTGACAACAAAGTTCGAACAATCAAGAGCATAACCTTGTCTCCTTCTCATCCTGAATTAGTCTGGAGAAATGCGTGCCCTGAATATTCTTATCGCATGGTGATTGATGGCAATGCCATAGAAGTCTCCGCGCAATCTACTGCTGAAATGATTCGCTATAAAGTGAAGGATGTAGCGCCTGGTGAGCATAGTTATCGTGTAGAAGTGCTGGACCACGAAGGTGGCGCATATATCCCACGTAAGGATAGTACATTCACATGGATAACCAAGAAGGATCAGAAGTCTATCTCCAAGCAGCTTAAGACCTTTGGCGATGATGTCTTTGAGCAGACCAGTTATCTCGAAGAAAATGGTATGTATGTTGCTGCGATGGATGCATATCGTGAATATTTTCTGGAAAATTCCGACGATAACGACATGCGGCCTCTGCTGATCAAGTCTTATAACGATCTGAAGTTAACTAACCTGAGGCAGAGCGAAGCCAGGCTGTATAACGCTGGTCTAGAGGAAGACTTTTAGAGAGTCTGGACTTCACGTACAGTTGAGCACTGTAAAAGCCCGCAGCTATCTATTAAGATGACTGCGGGTTTTTTATGTCCGTAAATTGTAAGGCGTGGTTATTAAAGAGTTAGTATAGAGAGTCATCTATGGGGACTACCGTAAAGCGCAACGACATTGTTGCGATTGCACTAGTATTTGTGTTCGCCATTTTCCTCGAGCATATTGAGGCATTTTCCCTAATTGAAGATGAGTCCTTGTCATATCGGCATATATTGAGGACGCATTTTGCTGACGACGAATTGACCAGTCCGTCAGAAGACATCCTGATCGTATATACCGATGAAGATTTTTACGCCGATTACGACAAATTTCCCTTGCGCAGAGTTGATCTGTCCCCTGTTATTGTACGTTTGAAGGATATGGGCGCAGCGGTGATCGCAGTTGACATGCTGCTGGACTTCAACAGCGCCTATGGTGAAGATCCGACCTTGGCCATGGCACTTGAGGAAGCAGGTAATGTCCTGCTGGTTTCCCAGGCCGAAATCGAAGGCGATGCATTTGTAAAAATGAATTTGGCGATTCCTCTTTTCGATAGCTTGACGCAATCCGGTTATTCAAATATCAGCTCCAACAGCGCGATTTCCGAGAGTATCGTGCGCTTACGAATCTATCCCGAAATTGCGGAGCTCGAAGACGGCTGGCCCTTTGCTGTTAAAGCGGTCTCCATGTTTATGGACGCTGATCCCGAAATAGATAAAAATACCTTGTATATCGGCGATGAAGTTGAAGTTTCTCTCAATCAGAATAACGAGCTCTACATTGACTACCCATTGTTGCCGCCAAGCGGCGATAAAGTGTCGCGGCTGCATGAAGTCGTTGGAATTTCACTGTCGGATATCCTGTTTGTTGAAGATGAAGAGGAGCTGGAAGATTTAGCCTTTCTGGTCGATGGTCGAATAGTGCTCATCGGTGAAGTGGCTGAGGTTGCCCACGATGAATTTGAAACGCCCGTTGGAAATGTCTATGGAGTGAGCATCATTGCCAGCACAATAGCCACTATACTTAGAAGTGGGCCATTATATGCAGCGCCCTTCGCTGCCGAGATCTTCGTGATGCTGGTGCTGATAGGCGTATTCCTTGGCACAAGGAGCATCCAGGCGCCACTGAGAAGAAATGTGATCAGCTTTGGCGCCCTTGGGGTTTATATCATTGGAGCGTTCCTTACCTACATTTATGCTGGTCTCATATTTTCCATGAGTTATGCATTGCTTGCTTCGTTAATCGTTATCAGCATGATAAATATTCGCTTCTATCTCAATGAAATGGGGCAGAAGGCACTGATCCGGGATGCGTTTGGGCAATACCTCTCGCCGAAGGTCGTTGCCGATCTGGTGAAAGACCCAGGAAAATTGTCTCTGGGTGGCGAAGAAAGAGAAATGACCGCCTACTTTTCTGATATTTCGAAATTTTCCACCTTCTCTGAAACGATGACACCGACAGAGCTGGTTAATGTGCTCAATGAATATCTCACGGAGATGTGTAACATCATTATCGGCCTGGAGGGCACTGTTGATAAGTTTGAAGGGGACGCGATTATTGCATTCTGGGGTGCCCCGACCATTCAACATGATCACGCAAAACTTGCCTGCTTTGCCAGCATTGATATGAACAAAGCGCTAGTCCCCCTGCGTGACAAATGGGTGGCGGAAGGGCGCCCGGCTATATCTGTGCGTATGGGGCTCAATTCCGGTTTGATGACAGTAGGCAACATGGGTTCGGCGCAAAGAATGGACTACACGATGATGGGTGATGCCGTTAATCTTGCAGCCAGATTAGAAGGCGCAAACAAAGCTTATACGTCGGGCCTTATGATCTCTGAAGCAACTTATAGTAGTTGTCAGACAGATGTCGATGTCCGTGAGCTGGATACTATCAGGGTGGTAGGTCGATCAGAGGCGGTAAAGGTGTATCAATTGCTGGAACGCAAGAATCAGACATCAGGTAAAATGGCAGATCTGGTCACTCAGTTTGAGAGGGCGCTTGAGACCTATAAAGATGGAAACTACAGTGACGCACTTGCCAGCTTTGAACTATGTACCCAGATCGATGAAAGTGATGGTCCGGCGCTAACCTATATCGAGCGCTGTCGTGGCTTCATTCAACAACCCCCTGCTTCTGATTGGGATGGTGTCCATACATTGACGGATAAAGGTTAGGCATGTCGATTCAACAGACAATAGAAGAGAAGCTGACTATAGCGCTGGATCCTCTGCATCTGGAGGTTGAGAACGAGAGTAACAAGCACAATGTTCCACCTGGATCAGAATCACATTTCAGGGTCGTGTTGGTATCTGATGATTTTGAAGGTGACCGGCTGATACAACGGCATAAAAAAGTTAACCGTATTCTGAGTGATGAACTGGCTAATCATATTCATGCACTTTCCATGCATACCTATACCTTGTCGGAATGGCAGGTCCGGCATGGCGACGCCCCTTTGTCTCCTCCTTGTTTAGGTGGGGAAAGTTTAGGTGGGGAAAGATCAGGCGGTGAGGGCCAGGTCGGCGATGCCAAGGTTGTTTAGGCCTTGCCTTACTTCAACAACCGCTCTACCCGAAAAGTTAGCACTCCCGGTGCCGATCCATCCTATACACGTACTGTACAAGTAGCAGGCCTTCCCACTGACATACTGATTAAGCGGTGTCGTCGTAAGACGATGGCCTTGCATGTATATCCGGGTAAAGTCGTAGAGCTGCGCGTACCATTGAAGTGTCCGTGGCGAGAGATTGATGACTTTCTCGATTCAAGGTTAGGCTGGATTGAAGATGCACAGCATGAACTGGCAAATAGTCCTGTGCCTGCCCCGCCTGAATATACGGAAGATAGCCTGCATCGGTTTATGGGCGTGAAATATCCACTGCGCCTTGAGTATGGGACTCGAAGTCGGGTTGATCTGGAGTTTGGAATGTTAAAGGTAAAATGCAGGATGCCAGGGAATCAGGCTACTGTGGCGGGTCATATTGACTCATGGTATCGGAGGCAGGCGATGGACAGGTTCCCGGACAGGATCTCAGAGTGTTTGCAGAAGTTTCCTGAACCGCGGCCCCATCGAAATCTGATTGTAAGAAAAATGAAAGCCCGGTGGGGAAGCTGCGCTCACAATGGAGACATATGTTTGAACTCTTTGCTGGTCAAGTTTCCCGAGACCGCCATTGATTTTGTCATCACCCACGAGCTTTGCCACTTACATCACTTCTCCCACAGTAAAGGTTTTTATAGCTTGCTTGAATCGCTTATGCCGGATTGGAAGGAACGGGAACAACTACTCGTCGGCTGAGTCTTGCTCGATTAGTATCGACTCAAGTGCGGGCCATATGTCATCCAGGAGCAGGCTTTGTGCCTCCGGCGTTGGATGAATACCATCCGCCTGAAGCAATGATTCCTGTGTGCTTACGCCTTCCAAAAAGTGTGGCACGAATACCAGGCCATACTTTTCTGCAATATGGGAGAATATGCCTTCGAAGGCCTTGGTATAGCGGCGACCATAATTTGGCGGGAGTACCATGCCTACCAGCAAAACGTCTGCTCCTGTGGCTCTTATGGAATTGATCATAGAGTCCAGATTCCGCTGGATTTTGTCGATAGGGTATCCACGCAGCCCATCGTTGCCGCCTAATTCCAGAATGACGAGATCGGGTTGGTGAATTTGCAGTGTTTTAGGTAATCTAACCACGCCGCCGCCAGTGGTTTCGCCGCTGACGCTGGCGTTGATTACGTCGTAGGCTGGTTCTTGTGTCTTAAGTCGTTTCGTGAGTAGTTGCACCCAGCCCTGTTCCCGCTTCATTCCATATGCTGCGCTGATACTGTCGCCATAAACCAGGATGGTCGCTGACTCGCCCGGCATTGGGACAGACTGAACGCTGGACGGGACGGAAGCGGTTGCGGGAAAGCAAAGAATCGAAATAATAAGGATGCTGGTAAACATCCCCCTCACAAAGCTGGTAACGGGATCCAGCATTGAATTAAAAAAGGTTGTATTTAAATTGGAAACAATGATCAAAACGGTAGGCCTCGGGAAAACTGTTCGCACCTCAGAGGGGCAGCTCACCATATTGAAAGGGATTGACCTTGAAATCAAGAAGTCTGAATCTGTCGCCGTAGTCGGCGCTTCCGGATCTGGGAAAACGACACTGCTGAGTTTACTCGCTGGCCTGGATACACCGAGCCATGGTTCAATTTTCCTGGGCAACAAGGAATTGACAGCCATGGATGAAGAGCAGCGTGCCCGGGTTCGCGGTGAAATGGTTGGTTTTGTGTTTCAAACATTTCAGCTCCTATCAAGCCTCACTGCAATCGAAAACGTGATGCTGCCGGCTGAATTAAAAGGGGACGGCCAGGCAGAGGCCAAGGCCCACGACTTGCTGGAGCGCGTTGGACTCGGACATCGATTTACCCACTATCCCCGGCAACTCTCAGGTGGGGAACAACAACGGGTCGCTATTGCACGTGCCTTCGCCTCGTCCGCCAAGGTATTGTTCGCCGATGAGCCCACCGGCAACCTGGATACGGCCACTGGTGCGCATATTATCGACCTGATCTTTGAGCTGAATGAGGAATTTGGCACAACACTTGTGCTGGTGACTCATGATTCAAGACTGGCGGACCGATGTGATCGGTCGATTGTTATTGAATCCGGTGAACTCGTTAGCGGCGGGGTATAAGATGCACATAGGCTTGGCCTTAAAACTTCTATGGCGAGACTGGCGGGCAGGAGAGCTCACACTACTGCTGGCGTCTCTTGTGATTGCCGTGGGTACGGTGACCACGATCACGCTGTTTGTTGATCGATTACAGCAAGCCTTGCTGGATGAGTCCGCGACATTTCTCGCTGCTGATCGGGTTATTTCAAGTTCAGATACCTTACCGATGGAGATTACCGAAAAGGCAACAGAGCTGGGTTTGCGACAGGCGCAAACACTTAGTTTTCTGTCGATGGTATTTGCCGAAGATCGCTCTCAGTTTTCATCGGTGAAAGCGGTGAGTGATAACTACCCACTAAGAGGGCAGCTTATTGTTTCCGATGTGCCATTCATTCGCGGTCATCCTATTAAATCCGGCCCGCCACCCGGTGAGATTTGGCTGGAAAGTCGGCTCCTTCCGTCATTGGGCGTCAAAAAAGGCGACATACTAGAGCTTGGCGTTGCAAGTTTTCCGGTTGGTAACGTATTGGTGAGAGAGCCTGATCGCGGCGGCGGCTTTAATAACGCAGGTCCGAGAATTTTGATGAACCTTGCCGACGTACCGGCAACAGAAGTTGTACAAGTGGGTAGCCGAATCTCATATCGCTACCTGTTTGCAGGTGATAAGGCCGTCCTGGATGAGTTTCAGGCATGGGCAAAGCCAAGATTGCCCGCGGGAACCCGAATGTTTGGCGTCAAGGAAGGCGCCGTGGGTATTGGCAGTACATTGGACAGGGCAGAGAGATTTTTGTTGTTAGGAGGGCTTTTAGGCGTAATCCTTGCCGGGGTTGCCATCGCTCTTGCGGCGCAGCGGTATGCCATTCGCCATTACGATCATGTGGCGATACTTAAAACCCTGGGAGCGACACCTGCGGGTGTAGATACTATTTTCATTGTTATGTTTGTCGTTCTAGGCATGATGGCAACACTACTGGGTAGCGGCATTGGTTATGGCGTGCAGTTGGGCGTCGTTGAAGTTCTGCAGCCGCTTATTCCCATAGAATTACCTGCACCGAGCATGAAGCCGGTGTGGCTGGGCATGAGCACAGGTTTTATTTGCTTGCTGTCTTTTGCTTTACCACCGCTGCTGAAATTGCGGAAAATCGAACCTGTTCGGGTCATCAGGCGAGACCTGGGAGACAACGCAGCTTCCGATTGGGTCACTTACAGTTTTGCTGTGCTCGGTACTATTGGTTTGATGTGGTGGTATAGCGAAGATCTAATGCTTACGGTGCTAATATTTTCCGGTGGCGCTTGCGCCATTGTTGTATTGTCTGCAGTTTCCTATCTCCTGCTAAGATCTGGCAGAGTGCTGGGTATGCAGGCAGGAAGTGCATGGCGACTGGCACTTGCCGGAATGCAGCGTCGGGGTAAGGAAAATACAATGCAAATCCTGATATTTGGCCTCGCCATTATGTTGCTGCTCATACTATATCTGGTGCGCACAGCATTGATCGCCGAATGGCAGGCGCAAATACCTGAAGATGCACCTAATCATTTTGCGATAAACATTTCCCCGGAAGACGTTGAACCGATACGGTCGCTATTCTCTGAAAATGGCATAGATTCTCAGCCACTCTATCCGATGATTCGCGGCAGAATCACTTCAGTGAATAATGAATCGGGCAAGGTAAGAGACGAAAGGCGTCAAGGTTCAGATGATTCACCGAGGGTGAGTTCGACCAGGAATCTGACCTTTTCCGGGGTGCTACCGGACGACAACATAGTAGTTGCCGGTCAGTGGTGGTCAACAATCTATGAGGGGCCGGCGCAGGTATCACTGGAGATTGATCTGGCTCGACATAATGAGCTTAAAGTTGGCGATACACTTGTCTTTGATATTCAGGGCCGGGAACTCGAAGCGACAGTCGGTAGTATCAGAACAGTGGCCTGGGACAATATGCAGCCCAATTTTTATATTATATTTTCGCCCGGCGCGTTAGACGATTTTCCCTCAACTTACATGACGAGTTTCTTCCTGAAAAAGGAGCAGAAATTATTTTTGAATACCTTGCTGAGTCAATATCCAACGATGACGGTATTGGAAGTTGACGCACTAATTGAACAGATACAAATCATTATTACCCAGGTGACGCTGGCCATTGAACTTGTCCTGGCATTGATACTCATATCCGGCGGCCTTGTCCTGCTGGCAAGTATTCAGGCGAGTATGGATGAAAGGATCAAACAGCACGCGATCTTGCGCACCCTGGGAGCCGGTAGAAAGCTGGTTCTTGGCAGCCTTGCGATCGAGTTTTGTGTCTTGGGGTTCTTTGCAGGAGTGCTGGCGACACTTGGTTCGGAAATTACGGTCTATGCGCTGGAAACCCAAATTTTCAGATTAAATTATGAACTGAATCCAGAGCTTTGGGTGCTTGGGCCCCTAATCGGAACAGTGTTGATAGGATCTCTCGGAACCATTGCTACCCTGAAGATTGTAAACACTCCGCCAACTACAGTTCTAAGGGAATTGTAGCTCTTAAATGCGCCGCATTACGATGCGAAGAATTACTAGCGGATTAGGGTTCCGCATACCATGAGCCGTCGTCATTTTTTCTTATCCATGGTTGCGAATACCAAAAGTATCGCCCTGCCTGATGAGATGGCATGGTGCAATTGTATCTGGAGCGGCCTATAGGAAGTTCCCCGGCGGGCATTGCCAGGAAGGATTTGGGGCCCAGCTTTTCCAGGACCATTTTGCCGCCAGGCCCAAAGCAATTTAGTTCCGAAGTACGCCACTTGCCTTCGGTAAATTTCAAAGTGATTGATGGCTGTAGCTGATCGCTGCTCACCAGTGATTCCACATGGATTGGCTCAATGGGTAAGGGCAGCGTATTGATTTTAGTTTTGAATGCGTCCATCCCGGTGTATATGCCCGCCATGGGAAACCTTGGCAGTGCCAGAAAATTGGAGTGGGCGCCCATCGCTCCACTTTGTTGTCCAAAGCCAAGGTATCCCAAGCTTTGTACGAGGGAGAGAATGTCGTCATTGTATTCACCATATGGGTAGGCAAATATTTTGGGTCCCCGGCCAAGATGAGTTTCAATAACTTTTTGAGCCTGCGTTATTTCATTTTCTATTCGCGCCAGCCAATGGCCGCTTGCTTCCCCCGGAAGCAGGCGCAAGAGGTGCAGATGCGACAGTGTATGATTCACGATCAATGCGCCATGTTGCGCCATTTCAGTAAGCTGCTGCCAATTCAGATACAGTTTTGAATTTATGCCCACAAGGTCTGTAGCGACAAATATGGAAAATGGAAAATCTAACCTCTGCAGGAGGGGGAATGCCGATGTATAGATATTTTTATAAGCGTCGTCGAAGGTGATGGCGACAGTTCGATCCGGCAGCATTACGTCATTTTGCAGTGAATTGATAATCTCATCCAATGGCAGGACCTTAAAGCCATTTTTATCGAGATACTCCATATGCGCAGTGAAATCTGCAGGTGAAATGCTGGTTACGGCAGGTGTATTTTCAGCAACGTGATGGTATTGCAGGACAACGGCTGAACCCTGCGCGTATTCACTTAAGCAGGTTAGGCATATAGATAATACGAGAATGAATTTCAAATAGTTCATGATACTTTGACGTTTTTCTGTGAATTTGGTTCCTGCCGCCGAAGGAGTGTAAAATGCCGCCTCGATCAAAGGACGTAGTTCAAAATGAATACGCAGATGAAATCTGGTGTGAAGGTCTATTCAAACACAGAATCAGCGCTGGCTGCCAAGACAGAGCAGCCTGGTGCCGGGAAAACCAGGAAGAATGAACGAGAAAAGAACAAGCTCCATAAGCGTCTAAAGCGTGATGCCGGGAAGGCGATATCGGACTTCAGCATGATAGATGACGGCGACCGGGTAATGGTCTGTGTGTCTGGCGGAAAAGACTCCTTCACCATGCTTGATATCCTGTTAAGTCTTAGAAAACATGCGCCGATTCATTTTGATATTTTGGCTGTCAACCTGGACCAGAAGCAACCTGGGTTTCCGGAAGAGGTATTGCCCACCTATTTTGAGGGGCTGGGCATTGACTATAAAATCATTGAAGAGGATACCTACTCACTTGTAACCAATATGGTTTCGGAGGGCAAGACATACTGCGGTTGGTGTTCCAGGTTTCGTCGCGGCATTCTGTATCGATTTGCCAGGGAAAACGGTTACAACAAAATTGCTCTGGGGCATCACAGGGACGATATTGTAGCGACGATGTTCCTTAACCTTTTTCATGGTGGAAAACTAAAAACGATGCCTCCGAAGTTATTGAGCGACGATGGTGCGAACATTGTTATCAGGCCGCTGGCTTATTGCCGGGAAAAAGACATCGAACGATATGCGCAGCTCATGCAGATGCCAATCATCCCCTGTAACCTGTGTGGCTCCCAGGATAATCTGCAACGGCAGAATATTGAAGAAATGCTGAAGTCCTGGGATAAACAGTTTCCTGGACGCATAGAGACAATATTTCGCGCTACAAGTGATGTTGTGCCATCACATTTGTTGGATAGGTCACTCTTTGATTTCTCCGATCTCGAGAAGTCTCAGGTGCAGAAGCTGGATATCGTTAATTTATAGATTCTACGCCACCTGTTCCTGATGAAGCCGCTCAATGGCATTGACAAATATGCCTAGTTCTTGTTTAAACATTGAGACCTGTAGATCCAGAGCCAGGCTGCCACTTTGCAATGAGTGTTCAATTTCCCTCGCGGCAACCATCAGATTGTTGGCGCCAAAACTCCCGGCTACACCGGCGATGTTGTGCACCAGCCGTTCGGCATTTTCAAACTCGTCCGATGCCAGCATCTCTGTCAATTCCCCATCAGAATGTTGATATATTTCGATAAAGGTACCAGTCAACCTGTTTAGTAGGGCAGCATCATCGCCATGGTTGCGAAGGGCTTGTTGAAAATCCACCCCTTGAACTGAAGGTTCGGCTATTAGATCTGAACCAGCCTCTTCCGTGGCGCCAATTTGTTCAAGTAGGTTCAATAACTCGGGAAAGTCCACTGGCTTGCTCATGTAGTGGTCAAATCCGGCCGTTATTGCCGCTTTCACTTCTGTTTCCAGAACCCCTGCGGACAGAGCGACCACGGTTGTATGTTGAAGCGCGTTGCTTGCGCGCATCATCTTGATGGTTTGCATGCCATCAAGTACGGGCATGCGAATATCCATTAACACGACAAAGAACTGTTCCCGCGCCAATACTTGTAATGCCTGCTCCCCATTATCAACGACGGTGACACCATAGCCGGCCTTTTTAAGTATCTCCCTGGCAAGCTCCTGACTGATTAGATTATCTTCGACGAGCAATATTTGCTTGCCGCTAAAATCTGTCGGTACATGGCGTCTTACCTCTTCGCGGTCATCAACCTGGGAAGACATATCCATCTGTTCGACTACTACGGAAAAATGGAATTGGCTGCCTTCGTGAAGCTTGCTGGTTGCATGGATATGACCATCCATCATTTCCACCAGTTTTCGAGATATGGACAGGCCGAGGCCGGTACCGTCCTCCGTGAATGTGGATGAGCCCTGGGTAAACGATTCAAAAATGTTTTCCAGTTGGGAGTTTTCAATGCCTATTCCTGTATCGATGACAGTGAAGTTTAGAGATACAGCGCCGTTATTCAAATTGAGTACTTCCAGTACAACCTCAACCTTTCCATTCCTTGTAAATTTAAGCGCATTACCAAAAAGGTTTATCAGTACCTGTTCGATTCGCACTGAATCACCAATATATCTTTGGTCAGAGTTTTCATAGCGATTGGGAAATCGCAATTCAAGTCCTTTCTCCTTCGCTGCCAGGCTGAATAGATTGCTGAGGTCCTTAAGCAGGTCCCGAAGGTAAAATACCGATTTCTGAAGTTCCAGCTTTCCCGATTCGACTCTGGATAGGTCAAGGATGTCATTGACGATCCACAGTAGGTGATTAGACGAATTTCTGATGGTCTGTAAGTAGTTCTGTTGCTCAGAAGTCAGCGTTGTTTCCAATGCAAGATTGGTATATCCAACGATGGCATTCATGGGAGTTCTGATTTCATGACTCATGTTTGCCAGGAATTGACTCTTGGTTTCGGTAGCGGACTCCGCAATGACTCTGGCTTGCTCGGCATCCACTCGCAATCGTCGCTCGGATATGTCGATGATGGAGCCTTCCAGATGGGTTTCGCCCTTCTCTTCGTCAAATACAAGCTGGGCTGATAAGGATACCCAGATAATGGGTTGTCCTTCTTTAAGAGTCTTGTTTCAAACCCTACAATTCGCCCCTTCGAGAAGAGCTCAGCCTAGTCCATATTGTTCAGCTTTTTGTAGGTTAAACCTCTGTTATAAAAGGCGTCAGAATCATCTGCATTTAGTTCAATGACACGATTGAAATCGATTAATGCGGATTGATAGTCTTTCTTTTTGCCGTAGGCATTGCCGCGATCATTGTGTGCGACGATCAGGTTTTTCTGATTGAGTTCTCCTGTTTCTATACAGTTTGAATACAGAGTGATGGCTTCATCGAGGCGATTTTCATTGAGTGAGTAGATCGCAGAAAAGCAATCACTGGTATCCTCGGCGATAGAGTGACCTGAAAACAACAGAAGACCGCGGGGAAGAGTATAATTTTCAGTCCGATCTCCGACAGTTGAACAGAACCAGACAATGCGGTATCTGCCAGGCACTTCCTCCGTGGCTTAATTGTGGCTTCAACGCTTGTTGTTGGCGTTGTCGTCTAGCGTGATTGATAAGAGGTAGCAGCAACAAAATGGGTAACGAAATATGATCATTCCATGGCAGTCATTATCTGAATCTGCCCTTGTGAGCCTGATTCAGGAATTTGTGAGTCGTGAAGGAACTGAATATGGATCTGATGAGGTGAGCCTGCAAGATAAGGTGACAGAAGTGCTTGACCAACTGGAACGCGGTGTTGCCTCTATCGCCTTCGATACCGAGACACAAACAACGACGATTATCGAATCATCTGCTGACAAGGGCTGAGTGGACGCAATTTGCAATTTGCGTCGTAAGCTGCCATGCAGGGTAACAAACTGTAATTTTGTGTAAGGATCCTTGCACTTCATATCAATTGGCATCCAAAATTGACCCACCCCTGAGGTCTACTTTTTGTGCTTTTGTTGGCTGACCAGCCACAGCCGCAATCCCGGAAAATTTTAACTTTGAGTGGATGGATGTAATCAGGGCCATGGTTGCGCCTGCAGAAAAGCCTATCAGGTAAATTTTGTCTGCATCCACCCGAGGATCAGCGGTCATGGTTTGAATCATGTCATCAATGAATTGAACTTCATTGTCAGAGGCAGCAATGTTGAATTTACCGTCGACTGCATTGGGGGCTGCTATTGCGTAATGGTTCGCTTCGGAATGGGCTAAATATCCACCCCGGTTAACCATGCGGCTGCCGTTGCTGCCATCGGGATGGAATAACACTACAAGGGGCACTGCGATCTTTGCTGTTGCCTCCTGGGCGTCAGGAATGCGATACCAGAAATTTCGAGTGCTCATACCTGTCTGTATTTCCATCATGCCGGAGGCGGGGAGATTGACCGTCTGGCAGGCTGCAAGGAAGTAGATCAGGAAAAGTGAAGGACTAAATTTTTCAACGGTGAGGTGGTCAAATCTGATGGTTGCGAGCGCTTATCTTACCAGCTCTATCTCAACATCAGCTAGCACGGTGGATAAGCAGCGTACAGCGACACTTGCAGCATGTTACCTGCTCGCGTAGCCTTATTGGCCCGGCCAAACCAAATAAGGAAATACCATGAGAAGTATTGTAGCCCTGGTCATAGGATTATTAGTCGTCCTTGGCGCATATTTAGTGATGGATAAGGATGAATCGCCAATGGGTGGGGATGCGTCTTCATCTGGCGAGACGTCTGTAGAAAAACAGGCGGAGCATATCCGCATGGTTACTGGCACTATGGATTCGGAACGAATCATTGATGCAGATAGTGAACCAGGTAACTGGTTAGCTCATGGCCGAACGTACAGTGAGCAGCGATTCAGCACCTTAACTGAAGTAAATGATGGCAATGTAGATGAGCTCGGCCTCGCATGGTACTTCGATACAGGTACAGACCGTGGCCTTGAGGCATCACCCATTGTGGTCGACGGCATCATGTATTCCACTGGGTCGTGGAGCGTTGTTTTTGCTAACGATGCACGAACAGGGGAACTTATTTGGAAATATGACCCGGAAGTACCCAAAGCCTGGGGGGCAAAGGCCTGCTGTGATGTCGTTAATCGCGGCGTCGCCGTCTGGAAGGGAAGGGTATATGTTGGAACCATAGATGGTCGGCTGGTTGCACTTGATGCGGCAACAGGGGAGGAAGTCTGGGATGTAAATACCATTGACAGAACCAAGGCCTACACCATCACCGGTGCACCACGAATCATTAAGGACAAGGTCATTATCGGTAACGGCGGTGCGGAATACGATGTTCGAGGCTACATTACAGCCTACGATACCGAAACAGGAAAACAGGCCTGGCGTTTCTATACCGTTCCTGGCAATCCAGCAGATGGCTTTGAATCACCCGAAATGGAAGAAGCTGCAAAAACCTGGACCGGTAAATGGTGGATTATGGGGGGTGGCGGTACCGTATGGGATTCAATGGCCTATGATCCTGAGTTAAACCAGTTATATATCGGCGTAGGCAATGGAGCGCCGTGGAATCCGGTTCTCCGTAGCCCGGGCGGCGGCGACAACTTATATCTTTCCTCGATCGTTGCAATCAATCCTGATAATGGTGATTACATCTGGCACTACCAGACAACGCCCGGTGACGCCTGGGATTACACCGCAACCCAGCACATGATTCTTGCAGAGATAGAAATTAATGGTGAGATGCGCAAGGTCATTCTCCAGGCCCCAAAGAATGGCTTCTTCTATGTCCTCGATCGTACTAATGGCGAGTTTATTTCAGCCAAGCCCTACGTACCCATTTCCTGGGCGACCCATGTTGATCCCGAAACTGGCCGACCCGTGGAAACTGAAAATGCCAGATACCAGACCGCCAACCCCTTATCTGCCCTTTCGCCGGAAGATCAACTTGCCGCGCTGAGTGCAATGAGTAGTGATGATCTTGAGCGAGCATTCCATAAGCCCTCTCCTTATGGCGGCCATAATTGGCACCCAATGGCATATAGCCCGGACACAGGTCTTGTCTATATTCCTGCGCTGGATATTCCGTTCGCCTACGGAAATGAGCCGCAGTTTACGTACGAGGAAGGTCGGTGGAACGTGGCGATCGACTGGCAACTTAATGCCCCCATCGGTGATGATGCTGTGGAGGACAAGATAGACGGGTTGATTCGCGGCCATATTTCGGCCTGGGATCCTGTGACTCAGAAGGAAGTCTGGCGGGTACAGCATGCGGGCTCCTGGAACGGTGGTATGTTGGCAACCAAGGGCAATCTTGTCTTCCAGGGGAATTCTTCGGGTCGCTTTGCCGCATACAGCGCGGACAAAGGGGAAGAACTCTGGTCGAGCGAAGCACAGACCGGCATCATCGCGCCGCCAGTCACTTACACGGTGGATGGTGAACAATATGTCACTGTCGTTGCTGGATGGGGCGGTGCATTTGCGCTTGCCGCTGGCGGCGCTGCAGAGAAGTTAAAGCTCAAGAATCGAGGACGGATACTGACCTACAAGCTCGGCGCCAACCTTAAATTACCTGCTTTGGAAGCAAGCGGGCCCATCCCAGATCCACCTGCCTTAACCGGGAGCGACGAACAGATTGCTCACGGCAAAGCAGTTTTTCACCAATACTGCGGTGTCTGTCACGGCCCAGGTGCAAAGAGTGGCGGGGTATTGCCAGATTTGCGCCATATGGCATCAGGTAAACACCTGGTATTCGAGGACATTGTCCTGGGTGGTATCCTCAAAGATCGCGGCATGGTCGGCTTTAGTGACGTGATGGACAAAGAAGATGTAGCGGCGGTCCAGCAATATGTGATTCAGCAGGCCCACCGTATAAAGGGAAATTCTGGTTAGCTCTTAACCTTAGCGACCGATGGACTTACAATCAGGTCGAGGACTAGTTTGAACAAATATCTAAAGTGGCTAGTCATTGTGATTGGCGTTTTACTCGTCGCTTTGGTGATCTTTTTACTCTATCTGCGATTTGTTATCGGGGTGAATTTACCCATTGGTGAAGGCAAACTTGATAAAGAGAAACTTGAACAACAAATTGAGTTACCTGATGGGTTTTCAATTGGGCTGTATGCAACCGATGTTCCCAATGCCAGGATCCTTCGATTTAGTCGTGCAGGTGATTTACTTGTTGCCAATCCGTCGCTGGATAAAATCACGATTCTTGGCAGGGACAAAAATGGGGATGGAAAGGCCGACAGCAGTGCAGTTCTTCTGGACGATCTCAATGGCCCGAATGGCCTGGATTTCTATGAAGACTGGCTTTATGTTGCAGAAACCGATGCCATCGGCCGTATAAAGTTTGACCATGAAAATGGCGCTGTTGTTGGCGAATATGAACGAATTGTTACTGGTTTACCTGCCGGTGGAAATCATTGGAAGAAGACGCTGCGCTTCGGCCCGGATGGTTTGATGTATGTATCCATGGGTTCGTCCTGCAATGTTTGTATTGAGCAGGATCAACGACGTGCCGCAATGATCCGCTACCAGCCGGATGGCAGCGCAGATGAAATCTTTGCAGAAGGGATGCGCAATAGCGCTGGCTTTGACTGGTCGCCCATAGATGGAAAGATCTATGCCACAGACAACGGCCGCGACCTATTGGGCAATGACTTTCCGCCCTGCGAATTAAATCTGATTGAGCAAGGCAATCACTACGGCTGGCCCTACGCAAACGGCGACAAAATACCTGACCCTGATTTTGGGGAAGGCAATGAAGATCTTATAGCCCGTTCGATATCGCCTGTCCACGATTTCAGAGCTCACAATGCACCACTAGGTATGGAATTTGTGCGTGGTACCAGCTTCCCTGAGGAATATCGGGGCGCAGCGATTGTCGCACTCCATGGATCATGGAATCGAACCGACAAAGACGGCTACAAAGTCGTTTCCCTGCATTGGGATGAAAATGGCAATATCACCGAACGCGACTTTGTATCTGGCTTTCTTAGAGATGATAATGTAATTGGCCGGCCTGCAGAGGTAACCCAGGGGCCGGATGGCGCGTTCTACATTGCAGACGATTATGTCGGTGTAATTTACCGCGTTGCCTATGGCGAAGAGCAAACAACGGATGTATCCATAACACTACCTGTCATGAAATCGGCGGACAAGGCATTGCCAGAATTTGATGCTGAAACCACACTTACGGCTTACGATGATAAGGACAAAGAAAAATTGTTAGGTGAAGGCATGTTGTTATACAGGCAGTTCGGCTGCATTAGCTGCCACAATCCTGATGGTGCTGGTCTAAAAGTACTGGAAAATCTCGGCAGCAAATACGATGTGGCGACGATGTCCAGGTATCTGCAAAAGCCCAAACCGCCAATGCCAATATTCCCACTATCGGAATCAGATCGTGAGGCGATTTCTCTTTATCTGATCTCCAACTATTGAGTGAGCTCCAACATCGTTATTCTCTCCCCACCTTCAAGCAAAGGCGAAATCTCCGCAAGAACTTGCTTACGTTCAAACGAATGAAACCATTTCTCCCAGTCTTCAATCGTTTTCCACTTCGACAAAACGATACGGCGATTAGAGTTTTTCGAATCGCGTAATGACTCGCCGGTTATACAACCTGGCGCCTTAATCACCTGACTGACTACCCGCTTTACGGTGCAGTCGTAGTAGTGTTCAAGGCCCTGAGCAATAGTTCTCTCGATTAGTACACGTATCATAATGGCGCATTTAACTAGTGGTGGAATAACAGCGGCAAAATTATACCCTGATCAGGCCTTCTCTCAAGCTTTATGCGATAATTTCAGTTAATGCGGCTTAGCTCTGTGATACGAAGCAAAGCCACGTGCAATGATTCAGGACTGGATTCAACACTAAAAGTACCAGTCACCAAAGCAAGCCCAGGATTAATTGATTTACATGCCAACAGAGACTAACGAAATTGAAGCGGACGTTGTAATTGACGCGAAGGGTCTGCGCTGCCCCGAGCCGCTTATGGTGGTGCGCAATAAACTCATGGACATGGCGCCAGGTGAGGTTGTAAAAGTGGTCGCAACTGACCCTTCAACATCTTGGGATTTCCCTAATTTTTGTAAATTTCTGAGCCACGAATTACTTCACCACGAACAAATAGATAATTGCTATTTCTACTGGATACGGAAGGGTTAGCTTTGTCTGTAGATTTCTCCGCCGTTTCTTACTACTTTGCTTATGGCAGCAATATGAACCCTGCGCGGGTTCGCGCAAGGAAAATGGAATTTGAAGAGTGTCACGCGGGGAAGCTGCGCGATTTTCGGCTCACCTTTAACAAGCGTTCGGTAAAATATCCCGGCGCTGCTGCTGCGAATGTGATGCCACATAAAGGTGCTGCGACAGAAGGCGTTTTGTACAAGTTACAAGATCCTGGGCAGATAAGTATGATGGATCCTTATGAAGGTTATCCTGTTCGCTACGATCGTCAGGCGCTTAGCGTTGTCTACGAGGGCCAGGGAATTCAAGCCTGGGTATACATTGCGAACGACCGCTTTGTAGCTGAAGGCCTTAAACCGGCACGTTGGTACCTCGGTCATTTACTTGCTGGAGAAGAGTATTTGTCTTCACCGTATTTCAAAGAATTAGAGGCCGTAGCATGTTTGCCTGATTCCAGCGTCGAACCACTACCAACCGGCAAAAATTAGGATGGAGTTAAGTGCTATCGTCGAGGTATTTAATTCATTGTTCGTTGAGAGCTTCAATACGCGGGTCGTAGGAGGTTTCGATGAGCCCTATTATCGTGTGGCCGAGGTAGAGAACGGTATACATGAAATTCAGTATCGGGAGGATTTCACCTCCAGTGCACTTCACGAGATTGCGCACTGGTGTCTGGCTGGTCAGTTGCGTCGCCAACAGAATGATTATGGGTATTGGTATCATCATGAGAGAGATAGCAGGCAGCAAATCCAGTTTGAACAAGTGGAAGCGAAACCCCAGGCTCTGGAATGGATACTCAGTGTCGCGGCTGACGTTCAATTTCAAGTGAGCTGCGACAATATTGAAGCCGCAAACATTGACACTGAAAAATTCAAGACCCTGGTTCGGGTCGAAGCGATGGCTCTTTTAAACAAAGGTCTACAAGGGCGTACGAATTACCTTGCCAGCAAGCTCGGCAAAGTGTCCGGGATTTCAAATTTTTGTTCCTGTTATCACTATTCAGGTCTACCTCAATGACTTTTCCAGATGGTTATTTAACCGAGTCGGGTTTTGATCCTGCCGAAGATCATAAAAATAGTGGCTGAGCGGCGACTAACAGTTGGGCTGCTTATGAACCCCGTCGCAGGAATTGGCGGCCCGACTGCGCTCAAGGGCAGCGATGCCAAAGATACCATTGCCCGGGCTATCTCCGCCGGTGGGGTGCCAGACGAATTCAATAATAGGGTAATGGAACGTACTCGCATTGTCTTGGATGAACTGTCTGGCCTCGAGGGTAAACTGCAATTTATTACCTGCAAAGGGGTGATGGGGGAGGCTGCATTAAGCTATTCATCGCATTCCTATTGGACAGTTTTTAATCCCCCTGAATCATTGACCAGCGCAAAAGATACAAAGACTGCTGTGCAGCAGCTACAAAGTGAATCCGTTGATATTCTGTTGTTTGCAGGGGGTGATGGTACCGCGAGGGATGTGTGCGACGCTGCTGATTCAAAACAACTCGTGCTGGGTATACCTTGCGGGGTAAAAATGCACTCCGGCGTCTTTGCAAATACTCCTCGAGCAGCAGGGATGATCCTGCGGGATATTGTGCTTGGAAAACTGACGACGGTAACCGAGGCAGAAGTTCGCGATATAGATGAAGATGCCTTTCGTCGAGGCATAGTGCGTTCCAAATATTATGGTGAGCTCACGATTCCCCAGCAGCTTCAATATATCCAACAAACCAAATCCGGCGGTAAGGAAGTTGAGGCACTTGTATTGCAGGAGATCGCTGCCGATATTATCGATGCAATGGTGCCCGAGGTACAGTATCTGATTGGCTCCGGCTCAACCACGGCGGCCATTATGGCGTTGCTGAAACTTGAAAACACCCTGCTGGGTGTAGATGTAGTTAAAGATGGCGTCGTCATTCAGGCCGATGCGACAGAGGCGCAGCTGTTCGATCTTGTCAGTGCATGTGCCAGTGAGATAATTATTACTGTTATCGGCGGCCAGGGTCATCTGCTCGGGCGTGGCAACCAGCAGTTGAGCCCCCGGGTAGTTCGTGCAGTGGGCATCGATAAGCTCTGTATCGTCGCTACAAAGGCCAAGTTAGAGGCGCTCGCTGGTAAACCTCTCATCGTTGATTCAGGTGACCCGGCGCTGGATGATGAACTAGCCGGGCTCATCAGGGTGACGACGGGATACGAAGATGCTGTTTTATGTCGTGTATCCTGAAGCGGTTTCCATTTCTGGACGAGTGCTCTAAAAACTCAGTCAGAGCGTAGTATATGCTGTACGACCTTTGTTATTGCAATTGAATCTCCAGTCGTGAGTGCCGTTCGAAGTTGATTGATGACCAGCTTCTGGTCTTCCAGGATAGAAGGGCTTAGGCTCTCCAGAGGTGAAAGGCTAACAACGTTGCTTTCTTCGGGTGCATGTACCGGTTGAATATAAATCGGTTCCACTGGCTCAGTGAGCCTCATAAATGCCTTGTTGGTAAGCGTTGCCTGATCAATACCATCCTGGCGAATAACCTCGGTATAGCGGAGCAGGCCTTCATCGCCGAGCCAGATTAAGGCAAAGAAGCCGGAGGTGTAGTCAGGACTGTGGAGGCCGTACTCGTCTGGCTCATCTATACCGGCGACATCGTCAACATATATCGCGGCCCTTGTAGGGAAGGACGAGTAAAGGATGTTGAGAATCTTGCCGATATGCCAGTAAAAGTTCTCAATATTGATGTCCGCCATCTAGCTTGTTCCTGCTTGAAAGGTATAAATGTTTAACTGGCACAAAATATGTAGTCCTGGTGAGATTGCCCAAACCAGTAACTCATGAAGGAATAAGCACCGGGGGTTTCTGATCCCGGATTAGACGAGCTTGTTCCTGCTTG
>JAYGEX010000019.1:0-337607 GCA_046582185.1 Pseudomonadales bacterium
AATCATAAAATCCTATAGGGATTGTCCAGATCGTCCGAAGCAAGTTGGCGAGCCGCTTCAATAACAAAGCACTGACGCCCTTTTCCATAACTACTAAGATGTCTTCTCATGCCTTCATCAAGTTGGTATCCATGCTTGCTATTGCTTGCTATTGCTTGGTTTGTGACAATAACCAAACAGGTCGAGAATAGGAATTATAAAGCATGTTTTGCCGCGAATACAAAAGTATCTTCATAGGCATGGTTCGTTAGAATTAACGTAATCAGTGATTTGATTTATGTTCATTGCTCGATTCCTTTAGAAAAGTCAGTGGGGCTGCAGTAACTTATTGCAGTGGTTCAAATTAGGCTTGTCCGAACGCATTCAAATATTAATCAAGCAAAAGACTTAGAAAAGTTGCGACACAATCATAGGTAAGCCTGCAATTGCCACGAACCAGCAGAGTGGTCTGATCATTGGACACGCCAGCTGCATGAGCAATAAGCACGATCATCCCAAACAACACCAAGTTTACCTGCAAATTCGCTGTAACCAAAATATCGGTGGGAGTCAAGCTAGTTGACACGTCTCTGTGTAACATCATGCTGCTTTTTTCACCTCTTCCGCCTCCGGTTTCTCGTTCCGTGGGTTGAGTGATACTGACTTCACTTGCAGCGAGTTCCTTGTCTCACCAGACCAGCGTTCTGGATGACGCTCCCTGGCAGCTTCGTATACTCGCTTGCGCTCTTCCGGGATGCCAACGTCGTCACCTCTGGGCCCTAACGGGCGTTTTCCGCGTTCACTTGCATTGTTCCCCTAGGTTGGTTCTCTCAGTGGCAGCGAAGTGCTTGCAATGTGTTACATACGTGGAGGCAGAGCTGTGTTGCTAGTCCATCAACACCGTCACGATAACGCCAGGCGCAATCTTAACGCGTGATGTAGTTGATTCTTAAGGTAGATTCAACTGGTTATGCCGGAGTCCTCCAGCCGCTTGCGGTCGTTAGCATCCAGGCCGAGTTCTTCTAAGATCTGATTAGTGTGCTGGCCGAGACTGGGCGCTGCGGTTCTGACTCTGGTCGGTGTGCGTGAGAACTTGACAGCCGGACCTGTTATGGGCGCGATGACTCCATTGCCGAACTTGGTGGGTTGGAGCATGTCTCTCTCAAGGATGTGAGGGTCTTTAGCTGCCTCTGTAAATGTTTGAACCGGTGCAATAGGTAGTCCGTGAGCTAGAAAAATGTCCATTGCCTGGGCACGCGTACGTTCCGCGAGCCAGTCGCCGAGCAGCATATTGCAGACATCGCGATTTTCAGCGCGCGCTTCGCGAGTTGAGAAGGTCGGGTTGTCAGCAAGGTCGGGTTGCCCAAGGATCTCCACGATCTTACCCCAGTGTGCATCCAGCAATATGCCTACATACACCGGCCCATCCTGACAGCTGTAAACATTTGCGGGTGCCGCAAACCCGAACTCATTACCCATACGACCAGGCGATACACCCATAGCACCTAAAGTGGGCAGACCATTGCACTGGAATAGCATGGAATCCAGCAGAGCGACGTCCACATGTTGTCCCTCTCCTGTCTGATCTCGATGACGTAATGCTGCCATTGCCCCTATTGCGCCATGCAGTCCCCCGAGGTCGTCTGCAAGAAACGTCCCTGCTTTGGTCGGTGGCCCATCCGGTGAGCCGTTAACCGACATGAATCCTGAGGCTGCCTGGGCAAGAGGGTCATAGCCTGCACCTTCGTGTCGAGGGCCAAATTGTCCCCAGCCCGTGATGGATACGTAGACGATGTCAGGTTTGACCGTGCAAATTTCCTCGTAACCAAGGCCGTACCGCTGCATGGTGCCAACCTTGAAGTTCTCCAGCATAATGTCGGCACTGCGTGCCAGTTCCAGGCAGACCTCACGACCCTCCGCTTGTCGAATATCGAGTGTGAGGGCGCGCTTGTTGCGATTCACTGTCGCGTGTGCAAAACCGACGTCGGTGCCAGGGAGTAGGGGAAGGATAGCCCGACCTACGTCACCCGATGGAATTTCCACCTTGATCACATCGGCTCCCAGGTCCGCCAATACGGCGCCGCACATGGGGCCTGCCCAGGTCGTCGTAACCTCCAGTACTCGTATTCCTGCCAATGGACCGGCTAAGTCTGTACGTGCATTGCGATAGAATTCGTCCTTTTGCATGCCCTACTCCTGATAGTCTGAAATGAGTCTAACGGAGTGTGATTACATTAGACACAGGGCGTATGGGATTTGAACTCAGGATGCCCATCAAACCAGATCCAAATTGTCTTGGAGAAAAGCCCCCGGTGGTTTTGGGAACATTAGCAACTCGAATTCGTGGAAGCCTTCAGACTTGAAGTGGATACGGTCGTCGCCGCAAATCCAGATGCCCGGATATACACCTGAACATATATGATCAGGTCTGGTTTGCCCTCGTTAGATGACATGTACTGAAGGTATCGAAAAATGGCGCTATCGGCCAACTCCAGACATTTTCGATTCTCATGTACCATTCATACCACCATTATAGAGGTGAGTTATGGCAACTGTAAGCTTGAAGGGTAGACACCCTACCTTGAGGCCTAAAGTCGAAGCTCACAAGCCAAGAACCTTGGTCAACGATTTCCGATAGACTGCACGCCAATCGAGTCTTAGAAGATCTGCTAAATATGCAGCCATTGCTATACCACTACAGAGTTGTAATTTCCTACAAGGGGAGCCATTATTTTGGTTGGCAGGACTTAGGTGATAACGGAAAAAAACCTACGGTTCAATTTTCAATCACACAAGTCTTAAGAAGAATCTGCAAGTTCGCGGATTGTAGAGTTTCCGCAGCCAGCAGAACAGACGCAGGCGTTCACGCCAGAGGTCAGGTGGCCAAGCTTTCCATTAGTATGGATATTCCCGCCGAGAAACTTCAGCTTGGCATGAATTCTCTTCTACCAGATGACATCCGGATTGAGGAGTGCGTGCACTGCTCAGCGCAATTCAGCGCTAACCGGGACAGTGTCAGCAAAATCTATCGTTACTATTTTTCTTTGGATGAGGTGAGTACGCCATTGCTTAACGACATCGTTGCGCACGTTGATCTATGCAATGGCCCCCAGAACGACAAAACATTAAAACTTGAGACAATGTACCAAGCCTGCGAACACTTTATCGGCGAATATGACTTCTATAGTTTTTCAGTCAATAACAAACAGGTTAAATCTACCGTCCGCAGGATCTTGCGACTTGAACTACGACCAGCGGGGTTTTCTGACATCACCAACAACACCCATTACTTCGAGATAGAAGGCAGTGGCTTTTTAAGGCAGATGATTCGATATATTGTGGGTGCACTATTTGAATTAGCGAGAGGCAATATTGATATTGCAGAGATAGACTCTGCATTGCGCCAACACAATGAGAAAAAGCTCAGCGCGAAGGCTAAAGCCCGAGGGCTACACTTAATACAGATTAACTACTAACAACGTTGATCAGTGTATAGGGTATCACCACGTAAACTTTCACTACTCTGACACCCTATCATCGCACCTGTTGTGTGTAAGCCTGCGACTCAACATCACTACAGTCATTGATCTATTAATCGAAAACCGCGGAACACGGCCTTAGATTTGAACGAATCATTGCAATAGTCATAATGGCATAGCAATAAACAAGCGGTAAATAAAATCAAACATATCCTCTCTTAAGAACCCCACAACCCCTACATATCAGCGTTTTCGAGGAAGCTAAGCTTTATCTCCCTGAGATAAGTCTTAACTAATTCTGTCAAATATCTGTCAATCATATGCAGAATTTGACAGAAATATGACAACTTTAACGGAGACAATCATGCGGGATATAAAAACGAAATACGGTTTAGTAAGACTAAATAATTGGGGAAAGGGGAATTGCTATCAAATAACAGTTGACCCCTTATATGACCTACCAGAAAACAAGCGACGACTAAGGGGAAACATACCAATTCATGTAGAAACCAAAAAAGAAAAAGAATGGGTATTACACTCTATTGAAACCAAAATGGAGCAGGTAATTAAGAAAAGACCGACTGCTCAATATAGACCCATACCTTTTATCAAAAATCACTACTTTGATTATATGGATACCCAAGCCCTAACGGGTGCATCGCTACCTACGAGATCTAACTGGACTGAATACAAAGTATATTTAGACAAACTGGCTATCAATAATCACCTAATACCTTTTATTAGAGAATACGGTTTAGATTGGGACGATTTCAATATGAGGAATATGTCTATCTTTAAAGATTGGCTAACTGCTAAGGGATTATCTGATAGAACAATTCAGGTTTACAAAGGCTCCTACAATCTACTATTTCGCGAGGCAATCAAACATGACTTGATGGACGATTTGCCGAAATATCCCAAACTTAATGATTCCCCTAAAAAGCACGGCATTAGATTAACTGCCTATGGCAGAGCAGATGATGACATGATTAGGGGCTTGATTGCATCACCTCAGCGCAAGCTTTTTCGTCTATATCGATGTTTGTACGTGACATGCACCTATAATACACCACGCATGCGAAAATCAATTTGTCCTCGTTGCGGTTCGTTTCCTTATCGTTCCGGAACTGGAGTATCCTAACCCGCATGACGCGAGGATTATCTATGAGCAAGTTAAGAATCGAATCCGTCCCGAAGAAGACATTCGGCGCCGTTGTCAGCAATGTGCGACTTGCTGATCTGAAGCCAGATGAAGTTGTCACTATCAAAAACGCCTTTCTTGAATTCGGATTTCTGATTTTTCCCGATCAGTTTTTGTCGGACGAAGAGAACATTACATTTGGTAAGCATTTCGGCGAGTTGGAATTTGGCGCCTTACCTATGGCTAACCAGGAAAAACACAAAGACGGCACCTATGGCAAGATCATCCCCATGGAAACGCAACGAATGCGGACTAACGTCGGTAACGAAGCCTGGCACACCGATTCAACCTATTGGCCGATCAGCAGCAAGTGCGCCATGCTGTCCGCGGTGAGTGTGCCCGATGAAGACGGTGAAACTGAACTTGCTGATATGAGAGCAGGCTATGCCGCGCTTGATCAGGCTACAAAAGATCGTATTGCACATTTGAGTGCTTACCATTCAACTCAGTTTTCCCAAGCTAACGACCTAGGTGATTTTCCTCCTGTGGTGGAAGCTACTATCTATCATGGTGAAGCGTATTTGCGCCCGTTGGTGAAAACTCATCCCGAAACGGGCGTAAAGAACCTGTTTGTTGGACGCCATGCGTTTGGTATTCCTAATCTTCCGAGAGAGGAAGGTCGTGCTCTATTACAGTCACTGGTGGAGTTTGTGGTCTCGGACCCGCGCCGGGTTTACAGCCATCAATGGAAAGTTGGCGATACTCTCATTTGGGACAATCGCGCACTTCTGCATCGGGCGCTTCCGTATGACTATAGCAAAGCGCGTGTGCTGACTGGCACTCGTATCGCCGGGGACCCGGAATCAGAGCTGGCATATTATCCGACCGATGCGGCCGCTCAAGGCGGTCGTGACGCCTTGGCGGCAGAGCTTGGCCATCTGCGTAAGGAGACAAAGAATAGAAAATTCGGTGCTGCTACAGCCATCAAAAAAGGGCCATCAACGCCGGCCATTAGTACGAGCCACAAAGGCGTATCGACTTCCTAATCACTCGCAACAGAACGACGGGGATCAAGCGCATCGCGGATCGCTTCGCCGGTAAAAATCAGCAACATCAACATGGTCGCCAGAGACAGGAAGGTTGCAATACCAATCCAGGGGGCGTGCAAGTTAGCCTTCGCTGCCGATAATAACCTTCCAAAAGATGGAGAATCCGGCGGCAGGCCAAACCCAAGAAAGTCGAGGGCCGTCAGTGTGGCAATGGATGTATTCAGTATAAAAGGCAGATAAGTTAAAGTTGCCACCATGGCATTTGGCAGGATGTGGCGTGACATAATGACGCGGTCGCTAACCCCTAAGCTGCGAGCGGCACGTACAAACTCAAAGTTGCGCGTTCTCAGGAATTCCGCACGCACCACGCCAACGAGAGTCATCCATGACAACATGGAGAGGATGCCTAATAACCAAAATACGTTAGGCTCTACGATGCTGGCGAGAATTATCAATATGAAAAGCGCAGGTAGTCCAGACCAAATTTCAACCAATCGTTGTCCGAATAGATCAATTAACCCACCGAAATAACCTTGTAACGCGCCCACCATAATACCGAGACATGATGTAATAATCGTCAGCGAAAACCCAAAGATAACCGACAGCCTAAAAGCATAGATCAATTTGGCGAAGACATCGGTGCTCGCACCATCGGTACCTAACCAGTGTTCAGCATCAGGTGGGTGCGGATACGGTGGCGCCAGGTCCCAATCGATGGTATCAAAGCTGAAACGTACCATCGGCCAGATGGCCCAGCCCCTTTTGTCAATCATGTCCAAGACAAATGGGTCAAGATATTCTGCTTCAGTTTCCATAACACCGCCAATTCCTTCCTCTGAATAACTAAACCAGACAGGGAGAAAAAGATCGCCATCAATGGCCATCACAATAGGCTTGTCGTTCGCAATAAACTCGGCAAAAAGAGAGAGTGTGAACAGCGTGGCAAAAATACAGAGCGAGTAATAACCTCGTTTATTGGCTTTGAAAATGGCGAGTCTGCGTTGGTTAATCGGACTCATTTTTTTAATTCCTCGACTCGAAGTCAATCCTGGGATCAATGCCGACGTAGACCAGATCGCCGATCAATTGCATGACAAGGCCAATCAAGGTGAAGCTGAACATGGTACCGAAAAGGATGGGATAATCTCTTTTAACAATTGCATCGAAACCCAATAAACCGATACCGTCCAGGGAGAAGATGACTTCAATCAGCAGGGCGCCAGTGAAGAGAATGCCAATAAACGCAGCAGGGAAGCCGGCAACGACAATTAACATGGCATTACGAAAGATGTGGCCATATAACACGCGTCTCTCCGTTAGCCCTTTTGCCCGGGCAGTAAGGACAAACTGTTTGTTCAACTCTTCCAGAAAGCTGTTTTTAGTGAGCATGGTCAGTGTGGCGAAACCGCTTGCGGTTAATGCTGCTAACGGCAGAGCAAGATGCCAGAAATAGTCCTTTATTTGCTGCCAGAGAGACAGATCATCAAAGTTTTCTGAATACAGGCCGCGTAAGGGGAAAATATCAAAGTAGGAGCCCCCGGCAAAAACAACAATCAAGATGATGGCAAACAAAAAGCCAGGAATTGCATAAGCGGTGAAAATGACAAGGCTGGTCCAGATATCAAAACCTAATCCATGGCGAACAGCTTTTGCGACCCCAAGTGGAACCGAGATGCTGTAGATCAACAGCAAGGACCACAAGCCCAGTGATATCGTAACCGGTAGCCGCTCCAGTACCAGGTCAACTACCGGACGATCCTGGAAATAACTGTAACCAAAGTCCAGGGTCATGTAGTTAAGCATCATATCGACAAAACGCTCATGGGCAGGTTTGTCAAAACCAAACTGTTTCTCCAGTTGCGCTACCATTGCAGGGTCCAATCCTGAAGCACCGGTGTAACCACTGTCGTCGGCAACGCCCATGGAGTCTGCCGATGAAATCGAGGCGGTGGATGAAAAACTGCCAAATCCGGTGGCCTGGGCCAAGGCCTGTTCAACGGGCCCGCCCGGGGCGAATTGTATAATCGTAAAGTTAATAAGCATGATGCCAAACAGGGTTGGCAAAATGAGCAATAGTCGTTTGAGCAGATAAATCGCCATCAGTTATTGCCACCGGTAAAGGCATCAACATTGGCTGCACGCTGTGCATCCCACCACCAGGTATCAGTAAACGCCAGGCGCAGCAAACGACCCTGCTCTGGACGCCCGAATTTATCCCAATAAGCAACAGCCTGACGGGTCTTTGATGCCATCGGACGCCAGTAGTAGTTGTGTAACATCACCCGGTCAAAGGCGCGAATTGCGGCAACATAGTGATCCCAGGTAGAGGCCTTGGTGATGGCATCGATTAGCGAATCGATGGCAGGATCTTTCAGATTGGACCAGTTGGAGCCATAAGCCTTATCGGCCTCAGAGCTGGAAAAAGAGTTCTTGATCAGCAAGGTAGGAATGTTGTTTGGCAAAAACCAGACAGCCCCGCCGTCAAAGTCGCCCAAGCGCATTCGATAGAGCCAATTTGAAATCTCTGGCGACTTGATGGTCGAGGTGATGCCCAATCTCTTCAATATCTGGGTATAAGGAATAAATGAAGCAGCAAGAGCGGGGGATACAGCAATAAAGCGAATGTGGAATAGTTCGCCTGTCCTGCCATGGACGAGTATTTTATCCTTGATAACCCAGCCCGCCTGTTTTAACAGATCGGCGGCTTCGAGCAGGTTTTCTCTCGACCATCCCGCCCCAACGTTAGGTTGCGGTGCATAGGGTCTTGTAAAAACAGTCGCCGGAATCTGATCGCTTAACGGTTGGAGCAATTCCAGTTCAAGTTTGCTGGGCATACCCGTTGCAGCAAGCTCTGAATCATGAAAAAAACTCAAGGCGTGATCATAGAAGTTGTATGATCGTTTTCTGGCCCAGACCATATCGGTCATCAACCAGAGTGCTTTTCTTACCCTGATATCCTGAAATCGCGGTTGCGACATATTCCAGAAAATGGGCCACCAGAGCCCGCCCGGTTTAATGAGTTTCAATTTCTCCTTCTTGAGATATCCCTGGTCAAATGCGGGAAAGTTGTATTTGGCTTCCCAGGTTCTAGGTACATTCTCCACGTGAACATCAACGATGTTTCCCTTGACTGCTTCCGTTTGAATCTGATCGTCTCGAAAGTAGTCGTACTTAATGATGTCGAAATTGAATCTACCCTTATATACAGGTAAATCAGCTGCCCAATAGTCTTTTACCCTTTCATATTCAACCCAACGTCCCACTGAGAATTTTCCAATTCTGTAAGGGCCTGAACCAAGTGGTGGTTCAACGGTTGTTTTTGTAATGTCTCGGTTTTGCCAGTAATGCTTCGGCAGAATGGGCAAACCACCGAGATTAAAAACAATAGAAGGGTCGTTCCTTCTGCGCGGCTTGACCAGGAAGCGAAACTCACGCTTGCCAATTGCCTCGATGCTGAAATCCTTAAAGGAAGCCCGAATCGTTGGCGAGGCATCATTCTGGTAAGCCGCGAAACTAAATAAAACGTCCTCTACGGTGATTGGCCGACCGTCGTGCCAACGAGCTTGCTTTCGCAACTTGAATGCAACCCAGGAATTGTCGGCAGCAACTGCAACACCTTCTGCCAGCAGACCATAATAGGTAGCAGGCTCGTCCAGCGAAGGCACCAACAAGCTATCCCAGACTAGATTCTGGTCTGTTGCCCAGAACCCGATACCCGCTGCCGGGCGGCCTTTTGCCAATATCAAATTAAAACTATCCCAGGTGCCCATTCGCGGGATTCGCATTCGCCCGCCCTTGGGTGCACGGGCATTTACAAAGTCAAAATGTTTGAAGTCCTGGTCGTAGTGTGGCGTGGATAAGAATGCATAGGCATGTTGGTAGTTAATTAATTCCTGCGCCACCGATTGTTGACAGGCCAAGATAGACAGCAGGCAAAGCCTAGTGAGAAGAGAGGTCAAATGCTGCACTGATTAGCTCTCTTGTATAGTGAGTTTGGGGCCGGTCAAAGATTTCATCACAAGTGCCACTTTCAACTATTTTGCCATCCTTCATGACGATGACGTGATTGCTTAAGGCACGCACAACCTTTAAATCATGACTGATAAATAGATACGTGAGTTGGTGGCGGCGTTGCAGGTCGCGTAATAGATCAACGACTTGCGCCTGCACGGACATATCGAGGGCTGAAGTTGGTTCATCAAGTATTAGTAGTTTGGGTTTAAGAATGATTGCCCGGGCAATGGCGATTCGTTGACGCTGGCCACCGGAAAATTCGTGTGGATATCGGTCTTGTACATCCGGCTCCAGACCAACCTCAATCAATACCTCGCTGACCTTTTGTTGACGTTCACTCAACGTTGTATGAGCCTCATGTACTTCGAGCCCTTCTGAAATAATCTGGAAGATTGACAGTCTCGGCGACAAGCTACCATAGGGGTCTTGAAAGACAATTTGCATGTCCCGACGGAATGGCATGAGTTGCTTTGAGTTAAGCTCTTGAAGATTTGTACCTTTAAACACGATCTTGCCCCGTGACTTTATTAATCGGAGAAGCGACAAACCCAGCGTTGTTTTGCCAGATCCAGATTCTCCGACTATGCCGAGTGTTTGGCCTGTGCGAACCTCAAAAAAAACGTTATCCACGGCAGTTAAAAATTTGTTAACAAAAAAGAAACCCTTGTTCAGCGGAAATTTGACGCTAACATTTTTGCAGGCAAGAATAACGTTGGCATCTTTGTCCAGTTCGATCGGCTCACCACTCGGCTCTGCGTCCAGCAGGTGTTTCGTATAGTCGTGTTGTGGTTGATCAAATACCTGCGCACATTCACCAGACTCAACGATTCGTCCTTCGGTCATTACACAGACACGATCCGCCATTTTTCTGACCACCCCGAGATCATGGGTAATAAGCAACATGGCCATACCCAGCCGTTGCTGCAATTGCTTCAGCAAATCAAGGATCTGTGCCTGAATGGTCACGTCGAGCGCGGTAGTCGGTTCATCGGCTATCAGCAGATCGGGCTCGTTGGCGAGCGCCATGGCGATCATCACCCGCTGACGTTGACCACCGGAGAGTTCATGTGGGTATGAACGCAATTTTTCAGCTGGGTTTTGTAGCCCGACCAGTTCAAGCAATTCCAGTATCCGCGGCTTAGCCTGTTTTTGATTAAGTCCCTTGTGAATGAACAGCACTTCACCTATCTGCTTTTCGATCCTGTGCAGAGGATTCAGTGAGGTCATGGGTTCCTGGAAAATCATTGTTACCTTGGCGCCACGAATACTGCGTAAGGCCGCATGGTCAGCGCCGGTGCATTCAAAACCTGCGATTTGAACAGAACCTGCATATTGATCGGCATTTGTAGGCAGGAGTTGCAATACCGATAATGCGGTCACAGATTTTCCAGACCCGGATTCGCCCACCAGGGCGAGCGTTTCGCCCTGGTGAATATCAAACGTGACATTTTTGACAGCTTCGATATGACCGAACTTAACGCATAAGTTCTTGATGCTAAGAACAGCTTCGGTCGTTCCCACACTGTCGCCATTTACGGCTGTTTTTGTTGTTGCGTGGTTCATTAAGCAAGGTGTCGTAACTACACAGGGTAACCACCCGTTCTACCCTGACGTGGGTTAAATAGCAAATCAGTGATGCCTTAGGCTCGGGAATATTTCACGGACGACATGCCAGCTCTTCCATTGCGTAACCCAGAAAGGTTTTGTAGAAATTCACGTATCTTGCCGGACAGGTTTGGCAAGAAAAATGAGGCTGCCTAAAGGGATCTCCATTATAACAATCGAGAATAGTGATACGAAAACGATCACGTTGAGAACTGGAACGAGGCATCTTGCAGGTTTCAGGAATGGTCGTTCGCTATGATCTGTCTAAACCCGTTGGGCAGAGGGCACATGAAGTGAACATCAATGGTAACAAGCTCAATGCCAATCAAGACTATGTTGTGGCAACTGTTGAGATCCTGGCGCAAGGCGGTGATTTATTCACTGCCTTTCGCGGCGCAGAGCGCTTGGTATAGAAACAAGTTCAATTTGCTGATGTCTTGAAGGAGCGTTTGGCTTCAACAGAAGGTCTGGTAAAAATACCGGACGATTTGGTTCTTTAATTGACCGTTGAGCGGATGCGCTCGAGCAGTTCGTCGTCCAGGGGGCTTGCGGATTCAGCTTTTACACACTCCGCCAGTTCGAATCTATTTTTTACACCCAGGACGACGGTACTCACGCCTGGCATTTCTATTGCGTATTGGTGAGCGAGTGCGGCGGGGGCTAAACCTAGTTCGGCAGCGAGAGTTCTGAATCTCTCGGCTCTATCGAAATCAGTTTTTTCGGCGGAGGCAGGGTGCACCTCTCGATCAACTTCTGAAGTTAAGGACCCGGCAGCGACTGCACGGATGCCCATGACACCGATGTTTTGTTTGTTGGCTTCCTGGATTATGGCTCTCGGTTCAGGGGTTTCCGTCGTGACGGCCATGTTCCCTGGTGAATCCAGCAGGTTTGTTATGCACTGGACGACGTCCGGGTGTTGCTCATCTGCCAATACCTGAAAGTTGGTTTCCTGGATACTTGCAGCGGTGATGCCCCAGGCACCAATGCGACCTGATTGCTTCAGCTGTTCGAAAACAGGGACAACATGATTTAGATAAGTAGATCGTTCAACGGCAATTCGCTTCATAACATCAGGTCTCATAGAACCTTGCCAGTCATCTGGAATGAGATATCCATGCAGAATGAATATATCCACGGTTTCTCTGTTAAGACGGCTGAGGCTTTCGTTGAGTGAGTTGTTGAGTATTGCCTCGATTTCCCCCGGTGCGGCGCCCCCCAACATGCATTTCGTGGTGACGTGTACATCTTCTGGATAGCCATCGGGGAAGGCGAGCCCCATCACTGTTTCTGCCTCTCCCTTGCCGTAAAGTGGTGCCATGTCGAATAAATTGATACCGGCATCTACTGCAGCGTGTACCGTGGCGATGGCCTCATCCCTGGAAGTTGAGCCCCATACCTGGCCAATTCCGCCGCCGCCAAGAGTCAGTCGGCTCACATCGAATAATTTTCCAAAAGATTGTTTGTTCATCCATACTCCGTCACAGTCAAATATCAGTATTTCATTTATATTGGTCAGGGCTTCCCTGGCCAATCGAATGGCTAAAAGATAACACCAGCAAGCATAAGGGGACAACAGGTGAGCCTGGTTCTGTCCGTGGTTTTGTATTGTGTTAACAGGCAAGGGGTGGAGAATCATTGTTATGACAAAGCTAAAAATCGCCAAACGATGGTTTCAACGAACGAAGATCAATAATGATATTACTTTGATATTTGAGCCTCACGTGCATCCCTTTCTGAGATGCAACATATGGCATGTCAGGGGGCGAGACAAGGATTTGCTCGTAGACACAGGTATTGGTGTTAGTTCTCTCAGAGATGAAATTCAGGATCTCATCGATAAACCGCTGGCGGCGCTGGCGACTCATATCCATTATGACCATGTAGGTTCATTGCATGAATTTGACGAGCGAATCGTTCACATCGCAGAAAGTGAACAAATGGGTAACTACAGGGAATTTGGTTCGTTGACGGCAGGGGGCTTGCCGCCAGACTATCTTCAGCTGTTCGAAGAGGTGATGCCCGTTGGCAAGTATTTCATTGACGCTATCCCAGAGGAGGCCTATGACCCTGATATCTATTCCATTGTCTCTACAACTGCGACAGTCGTCGTGGAAGAGGGCAGCGTTATTGATTTAGGTAATAAGGTGTTTGAGGTATTGCATTTGCCTGGACATTCGCCAGGTAGTATCGGTCTGTGGGACAAGTCATCTGCGACGTTATTTTCCGGCGATGCTGTATATGATGGCGGGCTGTTGGATGAGTTGCCAGAGAGTAATATCTCTGACTATGTTGAAACAATGAAACGTCTGCGTCAATTGCCTGTTGAGATCGTTCATGGCGGACATGAACCTAGCTTCGGGCGAGCCCGTCTCCATGAGATCATTGATGATTATCTGGAAATTAGAAGTTAAACGTTTTAGAAGTTAGAACAAGTCGATACCAGTGATCAAATGTTCAGTGTCAGTGGTAGCGTTGGTTCTGAAATTAGAGGGGCTGCTTACCAGTTCTCGCCGTACGGTCTGATAACAGACTCAAATGTCCACGCTGATCTGGGCTGGTGGGCAACTTGCCAGACGTGGCTGGCAATGTCTTTGGGATGACAGAAGAAATCATCTGGCTTGTCAGCGAAGCGCTCTTTTGCCCAGGGCACGCTAATCACAGCATCAATCGCCACATATGCGATATGAACGCCAAGGGGGCCCGCATGCCGCGCCATCGATTCTGCCAGAATTCGCTGTGCAGCCTTCGTCGGTGCAAATCCTGCGAAGCCTGCTTTGCCTCTATAGGCGGAGGTATTGCCTGTGCATATAAGTGCCCCAGAGCCAGCTTCGATCATGCCTGGTATCAATTCCTGTCCGAGTTGCAGCAAGGCAAGTGTGTTCACTTCAAAATTCTTCTGCAGGACTTCCGGTTTGATCTTTAGGAAATCGCCGAAGGCACCGCCGACAGCGTTATGTACAACGACGCTTGGTTGACCCAGATCAGACTTTATTTTAGTGAGGGTATCAGACAACAGACTGCTGTCTGATACATCA
Source organism: Pseudomonadales bacterium (assembly GCA_046582185.1). Taxonomy (GTDB): domain Bacteria; phylum Pseudomonadota; class Gammaproteobacteria; order Pseudomonadales; family Azotimanducaceae. The sequence goes on from JAYGEX010000019.1 coordinate 14,303, forward strand.
CATACATAAACATGCGTGTCTGGAGTATCGGATTTAATCGCCTCCAGGCGTTCCTGGTTGCGTGCGATCATGGCGACCTGGTAGTCGCCTGCAAATTTTTTCACCAATGCGAGACCCGTGCCCGGACCAACGCCAGTAATTAAACAGATAGGTTTCATAATTTCTCTATACCAATGTAAATAAAGATCAGATCCCGTCGTCAGCCAAACCGCGAAGATCATCAAGCAGAAGTTTCACCACGAAGATTGCCTTACCATGTTTTTCCCAGCTTTTGCGTATCTCACTTTTAAGCAGGTCCATCACAACATCATAATCTCCATATAGCTGGGTAGAGAGATCGTTGCGAACTACAGAAACACCGGGGACTTTTTGCACCGCTTCGATGAATTCCTGAATAGCGGGAAGGTAATCGTCCGATAGAGGATACAAACTGATATCAATGGATGTGTTCAAAGGTTTACCTCATAAGTGACGCCGACAATGCGCGGTTCGCCATATTGAAAGTATGGCTCGGTGACATAAAATTTTCTTGGGTCGTTTCCAAAGCTGCCGAATGCGCGGATGGCATAGTCTTCATTCGTCAAATTTTTGCCCCAGAGTGTGATACGCCAGTTTTCTGAAACATATCCAAAGTTGGCGTTCACCAGAGTATATTGGTCGCTTTGCACGTCATGTCTGTCGGAGAAATAAAAGTCATCCTTCTTATCCATTGAAAGCTCAAGTAGCCAATGCCCTGGCGAGTAAGTTGCGGCGATGTGACCCATATATCCTGGGGCATGCGCTTGATCCCTACCAGATAGATCTTCACCAAATTCATTGATGTAACTATCGAATCTAGCATCCAGCACGCCGAGGCTGGCATCCAGTCTGAAGGTTTCGGAAACAAACCAGTTGAGTTCCACCTCTAGACCTTTGTTAGTCCCCTCTGCTGCGTTACCGGTAAAATCGATAAAATCGGAACTGCCGTCATCGCGAATGCGGACAATTGAACTCTTAACCTGCTGGTCTCGCCTGTCGTCGTAAAAGACTGCGGTGCGCAGCTGAATACGGTTGTCCAGTAGTTGGGACTTGAATCCGATTTCGTACTCAATGAGAAATTCTTCATCGAATTCGCGAAGATCTTCATCCAGGGAACCATCGGTATTAAATCCACCTGCCTTGTATCCACGTGCGACGCTCGCATATACCATTGTGCTACTGGATGGATAATATTTTAAGGCGATCTCGCCTCCCCAAAAATTTTCATTTGGGCTGAAACCTACGCCGTCCGAGTTTCTATATTCCGAATCACGGCGTTCAATGCGCAATCCGGTGGACAGTATTATATTTTCAGAAAGTGAGCTATCTATCTGAAAGAAAATTGCATAGGCGTCGAATTCATAGGTACTGAAAAAATCAGCTGACAGGTAGGTATATTCGCGTTGCAGTTCCTCTTCACTATTAATCATGTAGGCACCAATGATCCAATCGGTGCTGTCACCAAACAATCTACTGGTATCGTTAGATAGAATCCTCAGCTCTGCGCTATAGGTACCTCGATCACGAATGTAGTTGTCTGTCGAGGTGTAACCAATGGGGTCGATGCCCGTGAATGACCAGTCTTCGTCGTAGCCATATTCAATGTCAGAGTCGGCGGTATTAATTAGTGCTACTACATTGTATCGAGGCATCGTCCATTCACTTTCGATGGCGAATAGAATTGAGTCCTGGCGGTCGTGACCAGGTTCGTCAGATAAGGTTGTTCGCGTGTTGTCCAGGCTAAAGCTATCGTAGCCATTGTTGATGTCTGTACGAGCAGCCATTAGCTTCAGTTCCCAGTCGTCAGTCACCTGGATGTGTAGCTTGCCTCGTAAACTCAGCTCACTGCGTTTGTTATTTTTCTCGCTGTTAGAGAAGCCATTATCATAGTAACCATCGGAGCTATGCTTTTCCGCAGCGACCCGAGCCTGAATCTTATCGCTGAGTGATCCAGTGATCATGGCGGCAATGGTTTGGGTATTGTACTCAGCGGCACTCAGCTTGACGTTTGCAGCAAAATCGCTGGTCGGATCATTGGATTTGATATTGATTAAGCCCGCGAGTGCATTCGCGCCATGACGGGTTCCTTGTGGACCTCGTAGCACTTCAACTTGCTGAACATCCATCATAGTGGCAATAGTTCCGGCACCACTAAAGTCGACGTTATCGATGAGCAATCCAACCGAAGCGTTTAGTGGCGCGACAAATTGACTGCGCTCACCAATGCCGCGAATCTGGAAGAATCGAGCACGGTTTGAACCACCTGCGAAGTTCAAATTGGGTATCGCGTTTACAAGATCTTCAAAATGCCCTGCAGATCGCGACTTTATTATATCTTCAGTAATAATGCTGACACTGGTGGCTGTATCCAGTTCACTGCTTTGGCGGTAATCTGCGGTTACAATTATTTCCGGTAACATGCCTTCAGAGGCGAGAGTATTTACGGATGTGCTTAGTGCAATTGTGAGCAAAGTCACAGGTGCGAATTTGTATCTATTAGAAAAGGTCATGAGTCTCTCTGTTAGTGAGTAAAAGACCCGGTATTAATGTGACGTGGTAACTAGATGAGGAGGCATCCTTTTCCTACGCCGGTATTAACCGGATCAGGTTCTAGGGTTTACTGGCTAGCCAGAGTCTCAGATCACAAGGACCACCCCTAAGGAACTTCTGCATAATACCTTATTTGCGACCCTATTTGTGAGTAGTGCGATAGAAGAGGGCCAACATAGGAAGTGGCGCACAAATTCATATTCAAAGGACCGCAAAGGACCTGTGCAAGCGCCTGCTCCGGACCCGACACCTAAACACCAGATTTCATTGACTTAGATCAATACATCTCGAAAATCAAATAGTAATCAATTGCATTACTAAATAAGAATGATTATCATCCGTGACAATAGATCCCCAATTGAGATGTAGCATGAAGTTTAGTAGTAGTAGATATTCCAAATCGATAGGTACTCTGGTTCTCTGTATCACGTGCTTGTGGGTTGCATCTGTGCACGCTGAAGCACCTGGGATAGAAGAAATCTGGGAGCTTTTACAGCAACAACAACGCCAGATTGAGCGCCTGGAAGAGGAACTACAAGGAAGCAATCGCGAACTGGAGCAGGCCCAGCAAGAATTAAGCGAGCAAAGTGAAGCCCAGGAAACCAGAATAGCAAGAACGGAAACTGAGGTTGAAAATACCTTGAGTGCGATTGAATCCCGTTCTTTTGGATCGGAAACATCCAAAACTTCAATTGGTGGCTACGGAGAGTTGCATTACAACAATCTGGATAACAAGGAAGAGATCGATCTGCATCGTTTTGTACTTTTCTTCTCCCATCAATTTAGTGATGAGCTGTCCTTCTATTCCGAGCTTGAAGTGGAACATAGCATCGCCGGTGATGGGAAGGTGGGTGAAGTGGAAATGGAGCAGGCATTTGTCCAGTGGGATTATGCTGAAAGTCACAGCGCTAAAGGTGGTGTCTTTCTGATTCCCGTGGGAATCATGAATCAGACCCACGAACCAGATACTTTCTACGGCGTTGAACGAAATGCAGTTGAAAAGAACATCGTTCCTTCCACCTGGTGGGAAGGCGGCGTTGCATTTAATGGCGAACTGGCACCGGGTTGGAGCTATGATCTCGCGATGCATTCAGGCCTGAATCTCGATACGGATAACGGCAGTGCATCCAAGCGCAGCAGTATTCGATCTGCTCGTGGAAAAGTGGGCAAGGCGGCGGCTAATAGTTTTGCCTATACTGGCCGGGTTCGATTCAACGGCATTCCCGGTATTCAATGGAGTACGACCTTCCAGTATCAATCGGATCTAGCGCAGGATGACGCAGACAATATTGGCATTGGCAAAATCAGCGCCACATTGTTCGAGTCCGATATCAGCTTAAACAAGGGGAACTTTGGACTCAGAGCGCTTTACTCCCGCTGGGATATTGATGATGAGATTGAAATTCTCAACGCTGGATCAGATGAGCAGGTTGGCTGGTATCTCGAGCCTTCTTATCGCTTCGAGAAGTTTGGCCTCTTTGCTCGGTTTAGCCGCTACGACCTGACTGCAGGCGCAAGCAGTACCAGTAACGAGAAAGAGCAGATGGACTTTGGAATTAATTATTGGCTGCATGACAATGTTGTGATCAAGGCAGATTACCAGATCCAAAACAACGATAACGGTAGTGATATAGATGGATTTAACCTGGGCTTCGGCTACAGTTTCTAGTTTAGTGAGTCTCAAACGGACGACAGTATTATCGTTGTCCGTTTTCCTGTGTCTGCTGTTTTCAATTCAGGCTGACGCTGCTGTTTATATGACTACCCCTGAGTTCATTGACAATAGTCTGGGCGATTCGTCTGTCGTCAAAAGTGTCTGGATCAGGGATGATGAGAACCAGGTCGCGAAAAAAATACTGGGTCACTCATACCCGGGTCTGCGCGTGCGTTATTGGCAGCATGGCTCGAAAACAGCGTGGGTGATGGATGAAGTTGGCAAGGATAGGCCAATCACTATTGGTGTCGTTGTCTCGGAAGGTAAAATTGAGAAGGTGTCCATTCTTGCCTTCAGGGAAAGTCGAGGTGGCGAAGTCAGGCATCCATTTTTTACGCGTCAGTTCGTCGATGTGTTTTTGCGAGACAATATGAAGTTGGATAGAAAGATAGATGGTATTGCCGGTGCGACCTTGTCGGTGCGCGCGGTTTCCAGAGTGAGTCGATACGCACTATACTTGCACTCACTAGTAGTTGAATAGCTTCCTTCTCGTTGAACCTGAATCGCCCCAAGAAAAATATTTACTACCTGCTTCGTAGAAGTCATAGGACCGTCGGCGTCTTTTTGATTGTTTTCGTGTTGCTGTTATCGGGCACCGGCATCCTGCTGAATCACACGGACGATCTAAATCTCAGCAATCATTACGCTCCATCATTTATTGCCGCGCGATACTATCCCAATGGAGGAAAGGATCGCCATATCAAGGGGTGGTTGTTTCAGGGTAGTTACTACTACGCGCTCGATGGGCAGCTGTTCAGAGACAATGAGCAATTGGGAAGGTGTGAAGATATCCATGGGGTAGGTCGCTTGGATGAGCATATTATTATTCTGTGTAATGGCGAGTTACTTATCATGACTACCGGGCATCGTCTAATAGAACGTTTGGATGTTGCTATGGGTATTCCTTCCGGCATAGACAAAATGGCAGTACAAGATGGTCGATTGATAATTGCCGATGGCGATAGCCAGTATGCCTTTGACCTGGAGTCTCTTGTCGGCAATAGACTTAATCCGGCCTCAATTGTGGATTGGCCCATGGCAGAAGATGTTCCCGGCAAGCTGCTGCTAAGCCAGAGTATTAGTTGGCAGCAGTTTATACTCGATGTGCACAGCGGCATTTTTATAGGAAAGATGGGTAAGTGGTTCTCTGACCTGGTTGCAATCTGCCTCTCCGGTATGGCGATTTCAGGCCTGGCAATGTGGCTTAGGCGATAGCGCGCGTAAGCCACAACGCGAGTCATGGCTGAAGGATTGCTCTTGGTCGCTTGCGCTTGCTGGGTTGCTTATGATCAAGCCTTCGCTATAGCTGCGATTGCCTTTGCGATTCTCTTCTTAAACTTATGCTCGTTCCCCTTCACGGCCCCCATCAGATACCAACGTTGGATTAGATCATCAAATTGAATGCTCATTGATCTATCGTCGGTCAGACCTTTGCCCAATTTCTGATCCAGGTGTTCAACGTGTAATTTCATTCGTATAAGCTGGGCGGATTCAGGCGAACTGACATGGGCTAACATCTCTATCCGCACGCATAGTTCCTCGGCGAATTGGGTGTCAGCGTATTGAACATCTCCAGATAGAGCCTCTGCATAACGTTTGCACAGAATTTTCTGAATGTCTTCAGGAAGCTGTTTTGTAAGATCTGTGCCTTTCTCCCATTGCTTGACGATCATTTCCTGGTCGGCGCCATCTTCCAGTTGTTCACACAGCTCAACCTTACGGACAGGTTCCAGGAGGGCTTGCTCATTCTTCCGTTGTTCTGCATTTTTTATGTAGTTCAGAGCAGACTGCTCAAGAGATTTGTATCTGGATTGAAATTCATTATTTCCTGCAAATTCAAATTCAGCAAATGACTGCCGAAAGTCTCGCAAGTCTTGTTGTGATATTTTATTTCCAAGTTTTTCACTGAACTGATCGCACAGGGTTGCAGCCTTCAGTAGTTGCTCTGTCTTCACTTGACTCGCCTGATCTGTTTCCTGGTCTCGCCTTTCAAAGACGATATCGCAGTATTTTCGAAATTCTTTCCACAATCTCTGGTCGAATCCACGATCAGTGATTCTCACTTTCTGCCAACGACTCTGGATAGCCTTGACCTCTCTGACCTTGGAAAGCATATCTTTCTCAGAATCGATTAGAGCTTGAACTTCCTGAATGTACTCTTCTTTCAATCCGTGATTGCGGTGCTGTTCATTCTTTAGTTTTGACTCGAGCAATTTCAAAGATTGATGAAACCTGTTTTGTATTGTCTTTTTTTCTCTGTGAGGTATGTCTGCGAATCGCTTCCATTCCGATTTGGCCGCTTTGATGATCTCGTTCACTGCTTTCCAGTCTGCATTCTGCCAATCGTTCTTCTCCACAAAGCCCGCCAGGCTGACGCAAATCTTGGTCCTTTCCTGCAGATTCTGATGACGTGTTCGTCTCTTCATTGCGAAGTATTTGGCGCAGTCGATAAACGCAGCATCTCCTGCTGGCTTAAATTGACGCCAGAGAATTTGGCCTTCTCGCGAATCTGATGCTCCCAGTTGTTGCCAGCTTTGCTGCAGTTCCTTTATGAGCTTTGCTTTTTCGTCCGGATGTGTTTCGTTGGCAACGGCCAGTTGTACCATTTGCTTACACAATTCGCGTCTTTTCGTGTTTGTTGCGTAGTGCTGCCAGTCCTCCAGTTCCTTTAACTGAAGCTCTAGCTTATGGAATGTCAGGACCATCTCCTGAGCATAACGCTGTTGATTCAGTTTGAGAAACCTTTGCTGCAGCTGATGGCTTGCTTGATATTACCGGACGCAAGGGCTGAGCTCAGCATTTGTAAGGCTTCTATTGGGTTCGATAATTTAGCAGGCAAAGGTATTTCGGTCATGAAGCCAGTACGCAGAGCGGAGTAACTTCCTATTAAGTTCTCCTGTGAATACTAACTAGGTTCCGAAAATCTAAATTGAGGTTCTATCTATGCCAAGCCATACCGACAGGGATAGACCGGAGGTTTGCCCTGTCCCAGCTATCAACTAGAGGGCATTGTGGCTACCATCGCAGAGAGGCTTTCCATTTGAATGTTTACAACCACAGAAAAACAGTTTTTTTGACGCTTCAGCTTTGTATTTGATCGGAAGGAATTCCGTATCCTGGTGAGATCCATCGCAAAATGGCTGCTTTGCACTCTTTCCACATGCACACCAGAAATAAGATTTACCTTCTTCTACGTCGACGCCATATGGGCTTTTTTGTGCAATTACAGGTTCGGCCATTAGTACTCTCCAGTTTCAAGGCTTACGAAAATCGTAATACCCATCCTACCTTGTTGAAAATGGTGGTTACAAACAATATTATTCGTGGCTCTCCTTCTCAATGCTTTTTTCAGGGCCTTCATTGACACCCTGCTCATTGGAAAGCGCTTATTGGAAAGCGCCGGCGGAGACACGATTTATTACCCAGTACTACACGGAACACGACTATGGATTTTTCATTTTCAGATGAGCAGCGTTTATTACAGGATAGCGTTCAACGATTTATCCAAAACAGCTATACCTTTGAATCCCGGCAAAAAAATATTCAGAGCGAAGATGGCTTCAGCCGTGAAAACTGGGCAACTTTTGCGGAGTTAGGGTGGTTGGGTCTGCCATTTTCAGAGGCGGACGGTGGTTTCGGCGGAACGCCTATTGAGACCATGGTCATGATGGAGGAATTTGGCAAGGGCCTGGTAATCGAACCGTATCTATCAACAGTGATTCTGGCAGGAAGGGTCATCGCAGATGCCGGTTCCCAGACTCAAAAGGAGGATGTACTGGCAGAAATCATTGCCGGCTCCAAGTTTGCGGCTTTGGCCTTTGTTGAGCCACAGGCGAGATTTAACCTTGCCGATACAAAAACGACTGCCACGGAGAAAGATGGTGGATATGTCATCAATGGTTTTAAGGGTGTGGTCCTTGGCGGTCCAAGTGCTGATATTCTCGTCGTGCCTGCACGAACCAGCGGAGGTCAGAAGTCGCAGGATGGAATAACAATGTTCCTGATCGATGCATCGGCAGCTGGCGTGTCCCGGCGTGACTATCCAACAGTAGATGGCTGGCAGGCCTCAGAGATCAGCTTCGAAAATGTTGAAGTTGATTCAAAGGCAGTACTTGGTTCTGTGGGGGAAGGTTTCTCGTTGCTGGACAAAGCAATTGATTACGCAATTCTTGCCATTGGCGCCGAGGCAGTTGGTGCCATGGAAGTGCTGTATAAGACAACGGTTGAATATTGCAAGACCAGGCAACAGTTTGGCCAGCCCATTGGTAAATTCCAGGTTTTGCAACATAGAATGGTAGATATGTTCATTGAGCATGAACAAAGTAAATCCTTGCTCTATATGGCGGCCATGCGCCTGGATGAGGGATATGATACTGCTGCGAAAAAAGCGGTGTCGGCGTTAAAGGTACAGGTAGGTAAAGGTGGAAAATTTGTTGCCCAGAATGCGGTGCAACTACACGGTGGAATGGGCATGACGGATGAACTGAATGTTGGTCACTACTTCAAGCGCTTGACCACCATCGAGACCTTGTTCGGCAATGTTGATTACCATCTAAGAAAGTACGCCAGCATTTCATAGGTTTAACGAAACTGTACCAAAAGAAGTAAGGATTAATCCAAACACACAGGTCGCTTATGTCAGATACACCAGATTGGTTTTGGGAATACGTTGAGACAGCAACTGAATCGGGTTCCGTTGAAGTTGAAGGAATTGACATTAACTACTTTACCTGGAGCTCACCGGGTAATCCGGGTCTTCTCTTTGTCCATGGTCACAACGCCCATGCACATTGGTGGGACTTTATTGTGCCAAGGTTCAAGGACGATTATCAAAGTGTTGCGCTGGATCTGTCTGGCATGGGTGATAGTGATCATCGAGACGAATACACGGCGGACCTTTTCGCAAAGGAAATACTGGCAGTCGCTGACAAGTGTGAAATGCCGGAAAATACAATTCTGGTTGCCCATAGCTTTGGTGGCATCATGGGTTTGCGCACCGCCGCAACCTACGCATCTAGATTCAAAGGTTTGATTCTACTTGATTCAGGTGTAAAGCATCCGGACGATGAGCGTCCAAAAGAACCAGAGCGCTGGTCGCAGCCTAAAGTATATCCCAATAAGGAAATTGCCCAATCTCGCTTCCGCCTTCAGCCACCACAAAAGTGTGAGAATGAATTTGTGGTGCAACACATTGCACGAAACTCAATTGAGTATGATGGCGATGGTTTCGTTTGGAAATTTGACGAAGAGCTGAGCTCGCGGACGAAGTTAAGCGGTGATATCAAGGCGGACTTGCAAGCTGTGAGCTGTAAAATCGCACTGATATATGGCCAGAACAGTGAGTACTTTACAGAAAAAAGTGCTGCCTACATGAAAGAATTGCAGCCGGCTCTGGAAGTATATGAGTTGGCAGATGCCCAGCACCACCTGTTTCTCGATCAACCAGTGGCCTTTATGGATAAACTTAGCGACATCCTGGATAGCTGGAAGTAATTGCCTTAAACCCCCGGGACGTACGCGGCGAAACAAAGAGCATAGAAGTGACCTATACGCTCTCACCGGAGGCGGAGCCGCTAATTCAGCAAATAAGGGTCAGGGTAGTAGATAACGAGTGATCATGCCTCAGCGGTAACGAGGAATTGCGGCAAGAGTGAAAGGTAGCTGCGGTTTTCTATGGCCTGATCCACGCCCTGTAAAAAAGAGGTAATCTTTACCTCGTCCATTTTTCCCGATAAGCGGGCGTATGAAGCCATATTCTGTAGCACCGGGCGCAAGCCTCCCTCGGCATCGGGATTGGCGATCACCTGAATGCGAACATTGCTAAAACCTGCCTCACGAAAAAAACCATAGAGCTTTCTGCCTATCTGAGGCGTGCGGAAGGCGATTCGTGCGGCAGACATGATTTCTCTAAATAGGTCTCCCACGGGTTCGACAAATGCGGCATCCCAATCACTATCGCTGACATGGGCGATGCCTCCGGGCTTTAGGATGCGCCGAAACTCACGAATTGTAGCTACTGGATCGGGTACATATTCCAATACATTTTTACAAATGACCCTGTCGACGGAGGCGTCATCCACGGGGAGGTCTTTACCGGTGATGTGTCTGCAGTCAATGCGGGAATCAAGATTACTCTTGCCTGCCAGCTCCCGGGTCCTATTAAGGAATTCCTGATTAATGTCCAGAGCGATAATCTTTCCCTTGTCTCCAACCCTGCGCGCGAGTTCGATAGACAGTGCGCCCGGGCCGCAGCCGTAATCGACGACAATCTGTCCTGCAGCGATCTTTGCCGGGGAGATAAGCGCCTCGTGGCTCTGTCGCCACTGAAACATGTTCTCGTATCGAGCCATGCGTTCCGGCTCCACGGTGGCCCAGTGATCCTGGTAGTAGGTCTCCAGATTTTTTCTCATCGTTTTTCCCATTGCGACTGTATTCAGTTAAGTTGCGGCGGCACCCGGTTAGAATAACACCCAAAACAAGAACCCATGCTGTCCATTGCCATTGGCGGACGTATACTGGCTTGTGCTAATTTAAAGTTCACTTTAGAAAAAGAAGGGGAAGGAAATGGCAAATACGGGGCAATGTCTTTGCGGTGAAATTAAATACGAACTGGCTAATGCACCTGCGATGACTGGTGTCTGCCATTGCAAGAATTGTCAGAGGCAAGCAGGTTCTGCGTTCTCCACGCTCGCTGGCGTTGCCAAGTCTGACTTCAATCTTGTCTCTGGCGAGTTAAAACTCTATAAGGATAGCGATACCAAGAGCGGTAATACCGTTGAACGATTCTTTTGTGGCAATTGCGGCTCTCCTATTTACTCTGCAGTTCCAAGTCAGCCTGACACCTTATTTCTTAAGACCGGTACGATGGATGATACCAGCGACTTCAAACCACAATTCCACGTCTGGTGTGATACTAAACAAAATTGGGTAGAGCTTCAGGAAGGTGTGCCGCAAATGGCAACTCAATCCTAAGGGTTTAAAAGAAGCGGTTCAAAAGCAATGGTTGAAAAGCCAGCATAAAAAAGGGGAGCAATTAGCTCCCCTTTTTGCCTTTCTCTATTTACTCTCCAAAACAGGAAGCGAATAGACTAGCAAGCTTCGAACAGACCTGCCGCACCCATACCACCACCGATACACATGCTCACGATGCCGTATTTCTTCTCACGACGCTTGAGCTCACGAACCAGGTGACCTGTACAACGAGAGCCTGTCATGCCGAATGGGTGACCAATTGAGATTGAGCCGCCATTTACATTGTAAATTTCAGGATCAAAGCCCAGCTTGTCACGGCTGTAGAGACACTGTGAAGCAAATGCTTCGTTGAGTTCAACGAGATCGATATCATTGATCGTCAGGCCAGTTGCCTTGAGTAACTTAGGCACTGCAAATACAGGACCGATACCCATTTCATCAGGTTCGCAACCAGCAACAGTCCAGCCACGGAAGTAAGCCATTGGCTCCAGTCCCAGCTGCTCTGCACGCTCTGCACTCATGATCAATGTCATTGAAGCGCCATCAGATAACTGTGATGCGTTACCGGCAGTTACCGTACCATCTTCTTCGAATACTGGCTTCAAGCTGGCGAGACCTTCAAGCGTGGTGCCTGGACGATTACACTCGTCGCCAACGCACTCGCCATCTACGATTTCAGTTTCCTTGGTTTCTTTGTTGATGATCTTGGCGTACTTAACTTTCATAGGTATGATTTCGTCATCAAACAAACCGGCTTGCTGTGCCGCGGCTGTTCGTCTCTGACTTTCCAACGAAAACTCATCCTGATATTCACGGCTAATGTTGTAGCGACGTGCAACAACTTCAGCAGTGTTTCCCATTGCCATAAAGATGTCAGGCGATTTTTCAAGGATCGTTGGATGCGGGTCTGACTTACCAGGCTTCTGGCGTGTTCCGGCAGAAATGGACTCAACACCACCAGCGATCATGATTTCTGAACAACCACTACCAATCTGGTTAGCAGCGAATGCAATTGAATTAAGGCCAGAGGAACAGGCTCGGCTAATTGTTGATCCGGCAACTGTTACAGGCAGCTGGGAGAGAATAACTGCAAGCCGTGCGATATTGCCACCTTGCTCACCTGTTTGTCCTGCAGCACCAACAATTACATCTTCAACTTCTGCTGGGTCAACCTTTGGATTTCTGGAAATCAACGCATCAATACAATGCGCGAGCAAGTCGTCCGGTCGAGTTAAATTAAACGAACCCCGGAAGGATTTTGCCAATCCGGTTCTTACACTGTCTACTATCACTACATCGCGCATTCGTAGCCTCCATTAAAAAAAGAATTGCGTTAAAAACGGGGGGCTATTAAACACCTATTGGAGCGTACTATTCAAGCGTTTGAGGGCGATGATGTTGGGTGATGCAGGCCCATCAGCTAGAACTATTTAGAGCCGGAGAGGTTTTTGTTAAGAGCTGCTGAGGTTTTTGTTAAGAGCTGCTGAGGGCTTTTTTGTAGGAGCCGCTGAGGGCTCTTAATTTAGAACCGCTGAGGGCTCTTTTATAAGAACCGCTGAGGGCTCTAAATCCAGTCAAGGCTTTGGTAGAGTCGGTCGGCGCTTTCGCGAAGGCCACCGGGGCGGTTGCGGGCACGCCAGAGTAGCTCGTGATTGCCGATAATGCTGGCGAGATTGTCCCTTAGATACTCCCTGGATAGCTGGGCGCCCCGTAGATACTGCAGTCTATGGATGCCATGAATGGCCATATCAATGGCGTTTTTCAGTTCCCCTCGGATCTGATCGGCATCCAACTGGGGCTTTATTGTTTCTACTCTGGAGCGAATATCGCTGAGCGCTGATTTACATAACTCCAATTGCGAGTCTGGTATTTCAGCCGTCACGGATGGTTCGTGTTTCATGTTCCAGAATAATAGACGATTGAATATAGTGGCATTGCGCAGCTTTGTCGGGGCAAGGTCGAGAACCTGCCCGAGCTCAATCAGTAATTCCGATGCCAATCCGGTTGGGTCACGGAAGAAAATGGTGTTCACACCGATGGCAAGATCCAGGTTGACGCTGTTTTTGTGGTTCCACGAATGGCAGGCGCCCATAAGAAAGCCAGGATAGCTGATAGGCAAATACTGGTGATGTCCATAATCGCCCCAATCAGTGTTCAGATATCCTTCGGCGCCAAATTTCAGGCCATTCTTGGCAGCACTTGCGAGGTTCAATTTGGCGTTAGTGATGCGGCCGGTCAAAGAGTTCCAGCTTGAGGTCCCTGGACAGACATAAAATGGAATCTTTTGCTTCGCGACCAACTCACATTCCTTCTTAAACGGGTGAGTGCCTTCATAACCCCAATTCAACGCAATCAGGTCCCTGGAGAGCTTCTTGAGAGAGTTCGGCTCCTTTAGGACGATGTCACTCCAGAACATCATTTTTTTCCCTCTCTTTGCCACCTGTTTTCGTATGTCCGTCATGAAGTCGATGTAGACATTTGTTGAACCCAGCTGTTCGCATTTCTTTTTACTCCATCCTTGCCCCAGCTCCCAGGGTTCATCACCTCCAACATTGAAGTATCCGCTGTCGAAGAGCGGAAGGTACTCATCGTAAAGTTCTTCCAGCAATTTAATACTCTGTCGATTTGGTTTTAAGGTACTGCCAAATTCAATACGTTTATGACTGAATGGGTGGATAAACCCCTCCGGACATTCCGCATATTGATGATATTCCGGAAAGCGAAGCCAGCGCTCAAAGTGGCCGAAGGAATTGAGGTTTGGCACCAGCTCGATAAACCTGTCGCGGCAATAATTTTGTATTTCCAGGGTTTCCCTGGCTGTTATTGGCGATGCGTTTGCCCAGACCAGCGAGTGCTTAACAAACTCAAAGGTATGTTCAGTATAAAGCTGCAGTTGGTTGAGCTTCAATTGTGAAAATTGGTCTATAAGTTGGAACAAGCCTGTCATGGAAGGAACTTTGCAACGACTGATATCCAGCATCACACCCCGATGCTTAAAGTCTGGCTTGTCTTCGATTAAGAAATAGCTCAGGTAGTTTTCAGATTGCTCCATAATCTGTTGTAGCGTTAACAGGCCGTAAAAAATCCCGGACTCGCTTTTTGCCTTCAGCGATATGCCCTGAGCACTGCATTTTAATTCGTAAGCTTCCGGGTCAGGCGGCCCACTTGAGGTGTTGATAGTGACCAGTGTTTCATCTGCACCAGATTCGCCCAATGTCAGTCGGGAAGCCACAGGGTTGTAGCTGATGAAGCGACTAATTGATTTTGTTAGTCGCTCTGAACAGGGTTGTAGCAAGCGAATATATTTCCGGCCGCCTAGATCCAAATAGCCACTTAGGCCTTTGAATTGTTTTGGCGGCGGGAATAGATTTTTTTTAGATAGGGGATGGCTCATATGTCATAAAACGTTGGAATTGAATTCTTAAACCATTAAGACATAATCGACGTTAGATTCGTAGCGCCAATTTATTAACCGAGAAGCAATCTATGCCATCATTCTTACTTGCCATCGATCAGGGTACGACCAGTTCCCGGGCGATCATTTTTAGTGATTCCAGTGAAATTCTAGGTGTCACCCAGGAGGAATTTACCCAGTTTTTTCCGGAGGATGGTTGGGTGGAACATGATCCCGAGGAGATATGGAACACCACCGTCAAGGTGGTTAAGGAAGTACTCTCTTCAACGGGCATCAAAGCTGCGGAGATTGCCGCCATTGGTATCACTAATCAAAGGGAAACAACGATAGTGTGGGACAGGCAGACCGGCGAGCCGATATACAAGGCAATAGTCTGGCAGGACCGGCGTACTGCGGATTATTGTGAAAGCTTGAAGGCAAGCGGCCTGGAGCTGGAAATCACAGAAAAAACAGGGTTGTTGTTAGATCCTTATTTCTCGGGAACCAAGCTGCGCTGGATTCTCGATAATGTGGATGGGGCAAGGGCAAGGGCTGAAGCAGGCGAATTGTTGTTTGGTACCATTGATTGTTTCCTTCTCTGGCGGCTGACCGGTGGGAAATCTCATAAGACAGATGCGACAAATGCGTCGCGAACCTTGCTGTTTAATATACATAGTCAGGAATGGGACAAGGACATCCTGGAGCGGCTGGATATTCCCTCGAGCTTATTACCGGAAGTTGAGGATTGCAGTGCGGACTTCGGTGCTACGGATGAGTCACTCTTTGGCGCCGCAATTCCCATTGCGGGCATGGCGGGCGATCAGCAGGCCGCACTTATCGGACAATGTTGTTTCAATGAAGGAATGACCAAGAGCACCTATGGAACTGGTTGTTTTGTAATCATAAACACGGGTGAGACTGCCGTGTCCTCGAAGAATAAATTGCTGACAACCGTGGGTTATCGAATCAAGGGCAAAGTGACTTATGGTCTCGAGGGAAGTATTTTTGTTGCCGGTGCGGCGGTGCAATGGCTGAGGGATGGCTTAAAACTCATTCAAAATGCTGCAGAGACGGAAGCTATCGCCGTCAAGAATCCCGACTCTCATGGGGTATATCTGGTGCCTGCATTTACCGGATTGGGTGCGCCTCACTGGGATGCGAATGCGCGTGGTGCAATCCTGGGACTAACACGTGATAGTGGAATCGAAGACATCGTAACCGCTACCTTGCAGTCGGTCTGTTACCAGACCAGAGATCTGTTCGCAGCTATGGCGAGTGATGGCATTGTGCCAGACCTCCTGCGCATCGATGGAGGCATGGTAGCCAATGACTGGGTCGCCCAGTGTCTGGCGGATCAGCTACAGATTCCGGTTGATCGCCCGGGAATAACTGAAACTACAGCCCTTGGCGTTGCCTACCTGGCAGGATTGCAAGTGGGTATTTATAACTCCCTGGACGAACTTGGTAAGCAGTGGCAGATTGATCGCAGATTCAGCCCTGAAATGTCCAAATTGACAAGTGATTCCCTGTATGCAGGATGGCAGGATGCGGTCCGGAGAGTACGTACTTAAGTACTATTCCAGATAGTAGTTTCGACTAGCCAAAGTGCCTTTTAGTAGAATGTACTTACACCTCTAATTCAGAGCCGCTGGATGTTTGGGGAAGGGGCTGCACAATCTGAGCAGTCTATTATGATTAATTAACAGTATTCTTTAAGAGTGTAATGGACAAAAGAACGAGTCCAAGATACGCCACCAGCTTGAATGCTCTGGTGCAACCCAATGTTGGAAGATCCTGGCTATGTGTCATCAAGGACTTTTGCGATGGTGGGATATTGTTGGTGGAGCAGGAAGGTGCGCGTAGCCGAAGAAATAAACCAGGTATCAATCCCGGTGAAACTGTAGGCATTCATTTTAGTGTGCTCTCGAACATAAAGATCAGCACTTTCGTCTCGAGGGTAAAATTGTTCGGGTAATGGATAGCGGCGTAGGCATCAACTTTTCTGGGGGCATGGACAAAGATGCGATGGACGCTCTTACCAGTTACTCAGATGGCGTCCCATGCCTTATGGGGAAAAAGACAATCGCCGAATATGTTGAAGACGATGAGGTGCTTGAAATACTACGAGAGATTGGCGTAGATTTTGCCCAGGGTTTCGGTATCGGCCGAAAGATACCCATTACTGAACTTCTGGCCTAGCCCGGATAAGCAATCAAATAGGTTAATCTAGGCCGCTGGCAGCCAGTCTCTACAATTCTTCAATCAATGAACAAATAATGTCACAGATCTCATCGGCTTCCTCGTCGGTAATTATGAGCGGTGGCAAAAGTCGAACCACCTTGTCAATAGTTACATTGATCAGTAGGCCTTTATCCATCGCCTTGGCGACGAGCTCGGTGCAATTCACATCGAGTTCAACGCCGATCATCAATCCTTTGCCGCGGACATCTTTCACAATGTTAAGCCCGCCTAGTCTTGTACGGAAGGTTGAAAGCATGCGTTCACCGACCTGGGCGACTCGGTCAGCGAGATTCTTTGTCTTGATTTCATTAACGACGGTTAGCGCAACAGCACAGGCGAGCGGGTTACCGCCAAAAGTCGAGCCGTGGTTCCCTGGTTGAAAGACTTCTGCAGCCTTGCCTCGGGCCATACAGACACCTATGGGCATGCCATTGCCCATACCCTTTGCGGTGGTGACGATATCCGGCAGAATTCCAGACTGTTGATAGTTAAAGTAAGTTCCGGTTCGGGCATTTCCCGTTTGAACTTCATCAAGTATCAGGAACCAGCCATTTTCATCACAAATTTCACGCAGCTCTCCAAGGTAGTTGTCGTCCGGTATCTGAATTCCTCCTTCGCCCTGAATGGGCTCAACCATGATTGCAACGATATTGCTGCTGTGAGATGCAATTTGCCTGATGGCTTCGGCATCGTTATACGGGACTCTTACAAATCCATTGACCAGGGGCTCGAAGCCAGCCTGAACCTTTCTACTACCGGTTGCGGTAAGAGTAGCTAGTGTTCGACCATGAAAAGAAGCATCGGTAACAATAATCGTTGGACTATCATTGCCATTTTGTTTGCCATGCAGGCGAGCAATTTTTATCGCACACTCGTTTGCCTCCGCGCCGGAGTTGCCAAAAAACATATTGTCCATACCGGAAATCTCTGCAAGTACTTTAGCCAGCTCTTCCTGCTTGGGAATTCGGTAGAGATTTGATGTGTGAATTAGTGTAGATGATTGTTCTGCTATGGTCCGTGCTACCTCCGGGTTCGCGTGTCCAAGGGCTACAACACCTATGCCCGCGAGTGCATCGAGATAACGATTTCCCTTGTCATCAATTAGCCAGGCGCCTTCGCCTTTGACGAAAGAAACATCCTGACGACCGTATGTTGGCATTACCGGATTAGTCATAGCCTTACCTTTTATTTCTGATTATTTTCTGTCTTGTATTGGTATCCCACAGGGAAACCGGAAAAAAAGGAGCGATGATAAACCAGATTCGCTAAACTCGAAAGCCGATTCTCAGCAGATTATTAGCGGATAGACAATAGAGCGTGTATGTCACCCATTGAACTTTCGATACTTGTAAGCCGGGTTGAATCAATTTGCCAGGAAATGGGCATGGTACTCCGCCAGGCTGCCTTTTCGCCGAATATTAAAGACAGGCTGGATTTTTCATGTGCTTTATTCGATTCTTGCGGCGAATTGTTTGCCCAGGCTGCCCATATTCCTGTTCATCTTGGCAGCATGGCCTATGCCATGCGTGATATCGTCGCTGATATCACCTGGCAAGATGGTGATGTGCTGGCGGTGAACGATCCATTCCTGGGAGGCACGCATCTGCCAGATGTGACAATAATTTCACCCTTATTCATTAACGGTAACTTGCTGGCATTTGTGACCAACCGTGCACACCATGCCAACATTGGCGCTGACAGCCCTGGCTCAATGCCAATATCGAAACACATCGAAGAGGAGGGCCTCCTTATCCCTCCCACAAAGCTTGTGGATGCAGGAACTGTCGTTGCAAGCGAGATGGCTAAGCTCGGTGCATTGGGAGGGGCAGATGCAGGCGGAGACTTTGCAGCGCAGATGAGTGCCAACAAGATTGGTGTAGAGCGACTCTCTGACCTTATAGCGCGCCTTGGCATCGACGGATTTTTAGTTGGTATCGATCATATTAACGCCTATGGTGAGCGCCTTGCGAAAGCTGCACTGCGCGCTATACCTGTGGGTCGCTACAAGTTCTATGACCTGATGGATGATGATGGCTGTGGTACGGAGGATATTAAGATTGAAGTGACGATTGATGTTGCCGAGGAGACGATAACCGTTGATTTTGCGGGTACGTCGCCTCAGGTTACAGGTAATGTCAATTGTCCCTTGTCCGTGGCTGCCGCCGCAGTATTTTATTGTTTCAGATGTTTGTTGCCAGATAGTACGCCAGCCTGTGCCGGTGTCTTCAGCGCCATCACACTGAAAGCGCCGCTCGGTTCGTTGGTTAATGCAACGCGACCCGCTGCGACCGCTGCTGGAAATGTAGAGACGTCCATGCGAATAGTTGATGTTGTTTTAGGTGCGCTCTCCCAGGCATTGCCAGACAAAATACCGGCGGCAAGTCAGGGAACAATGAACAATGTGGCAATGGGTAATCACAATACTGCCAAGCCCTGGGATTATTATGAAACTATAGCTGGCGGTAGCGGTGCGATAAGTGGCAGCCATGGAGCATCCGCGGTTCAGAGCCACATGACCAACACGCTGAATACACCTATTGAAAGCCTGGAGATGCATTACCCTTTAAGGGTTCTGGAATACAAGATTCGCCCGAACTCCGGTGGCACTGGCCTGTACAGGGGCGGCGATGGGCTGGTTAGAACGTTCGAATTCCTGGAACCTGCAGAAGTAACGCTGATAACTGAACGCCGTAAATCTTCGCCCTGGCCGCTCGCAGGAGGCGGTATGGGGCAGCGAGGGTTAAACCTCCTGGATGGCGAAAAAGTGCCTGCCAAATGTCAGCTTAGCGTTAAAAAAGGTCAAATTCTCAGGATCGAAACTCCGGGTGGTGGTGGTTTTGGGAAAACTGATTAAACAAATCATTGAAAAAAGCGCTAAAATTCCCATATTAAGAATATTGACTTAAGAAACGGTGAGAACTGAATGGAAATTATTGAAACAATTAAAGGCCAAATTGATAGCAATGCTGTCATCTTGTATATGAAAGGATCTCCTGATCAACCGCAATGTGGTTTTTCAGCACAGGCGACTCAGGTATTGATGGCCTGCGGAGAGAAATTCGCGTACATCGATATCCTCTCAAACCCTGATATTCGCGCTACTCTTCCCCAGGTCTCAGACTGGCCAACCTTTCCGCAACTATTTGTCGGCGGTGAGCTCATTGGTGGTAGCGACATTATTGTGGAAATGTTCCAGAGCGGAGAGCTGCAGCCGATGATCAAAGAAGCTGTAGGCTAGGTCATAGAAGCACCCGAAGAAGAGTCTTAGCTGCTGGTAATAATTTTGCGCATTAGTTGAGGTTCCACTCAGTGGATCGCCTCGGTATACTCTTGGACCCACCGGCTTGGAAGCCGGTGGATTTGCGCTCTGATTGACAAAAACAGTTAGTTATAACCATTAATATAAACCGTTTCTAAAAGTATATTTTTCAGGATTCCTTATATTCAGGGCTCCTTTTCCAGGGAATATGCTTTCGGGAAAACATTACGATAGAGGGATAAACATGGATCTTAAAGGCAGTAAAACAGAACAAAATCTCAAGGATGCATTTGCAGGAGAGTCCCAGGCGAATCGACGGTACCTCTATTTTGCTGCAAAGGCAGACGTTGAAGGTTATAACGATGTATCCGCAGTATTCAGATCCACAGCCGAAGGCGAAACCGGACATGCTCATGGTCACCTTGAGTACCTTGAAGCAACTGGTGACCCGGCAACTGGCCTGCCTATCGGTCCAACTTCTGATAACTTGAAAGCGGCCATCGCTGGCGAGACTCATGAATATACCGATATGTATCCCGGAATGGCCAAGTCAGCACGGGATGAAGGCTTTGACGAGATTGCAGATTGGATGGAAACACTCGCAAAGGCAGAACGATCTCATGCAAATCGATTCCAAAAAGCGTTGGATGGCCTCGATAGCTAATTGTTGTTCGGGTTCTAAGTCCGTCGGTGCTAGTTCCTTGGTAAGTGATTGTTTTGTGTATCAAGCAATATATGGGTTCTGCACCTTTTGTTTAAATTTTCCACTATTCGGACAGGAACGAGCTAAGCATGACTCGAGAAGGTAGTCTCGAAGCCCCGACGCGTCATGCGTTGGGGCAGGATGAGTGGTGGTTTTTCGATGAAGAAGACCTGACCAAGGAATTGGAGCGGGTTTTCGATGTCTGCCAGGGCTGCAGGCGATGCTTCAATCTATGTGAATCATTCCCTACGCTGTTTGATCTGGTGGACGAATCTGAGACCATGGATATCGATGGCGTTGCCAAGGCAGACTTTGAGCAGGTTGTTGATCATTGCTTCCAGTGCGACTTGTGTTACCAGACAAAATGTCCTTACGTTCCACCCCATGAGTGGAATATCGATTTTCCTCATTTGATGCTGCGTGCAAAGGCGGTCAAATTTCGAAAGAAAGAAAGTAAATTCCGTGATCGCTTGATCACATCCACAGATCAGATGGGTGCCTTTATCAGTACGCCGGGAATTGCGCAGACTGCCAATACCGTTAACCAGATAAAACCCTTCAGAAAATTGTTGGATAAAGTGTTGGATATCCACCCGGATGCAAACTTACCGGCATATGATAGCCGCACACTCTTTCGACGTACCAAAAAACATCTTCCCCTGAACGTCGAGCTTGCTGAAACAGAACAGACGCGCGGCAGAGTTGCCTTGTTTGTAACTTGTTATGGTAACTACAACTCACCGGATTTAGGTGAGGAGTTTATTCGAATATTCGAACACAACGGCATACCCGTGAAGCTAATACGAGATGCGAAATGTTGTGGCATGCCAAAATATGAATTGGGCGATCTAAACGCCGTAAAACAAATGAAATCGCATAATATTCCCATTTTGTCCGAGCTAGTAGACGAGGGATATGATCTGGTGACACTCATCCCCTCCTGTACATTGATGTTCAAGCAGGAGTTGCCCCTGATGTATCCGGATGAGTCCAGGGTCAAGAATGTGCAGGCAGCAATGTTTGACCCATTCGAGTATTTGATGTTGAGGCATAAAGAAGGATTGTTGAACACAGATTTCAAAAGGCCTCTCGGCAAGATTGCCTATCAGGTAGCCTGCCATCAGAGAGTGCAAAATATCGGTTTAAAGACGCGCGATGTATTACAACTGATCCCGGATACTGAAGTTTTACCCATTGAGCGTTGCTCAGGCCATGACGGCACATATACATTCAAATCAGAAAAGCATGACTCGGCAATGAAAATCCTGAAGCCAGTCGTTAAGCGGGTAAAAGACAGCGAGGCTGACCATTACACCAGTGATTGCGCCATGGCGGGTGCGCACATTGCCCATGGCTTGAATGATGGCTCGAGTGCAACCCACCCCTTAAGCCTGTTGTCCTATGCCTATGGGTTCGATGCCAGCTGATGAAGGTTGATACATCTATTAGTGTCAATATGACATCGGTTGCAGAGCAAGCCCGTCGATTCGAAGCATTGGGTTATGATGGTCTGAAAATTGCGGAGTTGCAACACGATCCGTTTCTACCCATG
Organism: Pseudomonadales bacterium; assembly: GCA_046582185.1. GTDB lineage: Bacteria > Pseudomonadota > Gammaproteobacteria > Pseudomonadales > Azotimanducaceae. The sequence goes on from JAYGEX010000019.1 coordinate 36,706, forward strand.
GCCATTGCTGCCGAACATACCAGCAAGATAGAACTCATCACTTCAGTTGCCGTTGCCTTTGCTCGAAACCCAATGAGCATGGCAAACATTGCCCACGACATTAATGCCTATAGTGAAGGGCGGTTTATTCTTGGCCTCGGCACCCAGGTTCAAGGTCATGTCACCAGGCGTTTCGGCATGCCCTGGTATAAAGCGCCGCGCCAGATGCGGGAATTTATCAATGCAATGCATGCCATTTATGATTGTTGGTATGACGGCGAAGCACTTGATTTCGAGGGCGAATATTATCGCCATACATTGATGCCGAAGACATTTACGCCGAGCAATACAGAATCAGGGCGTCCCAAAATCTTCCTGTCGGCAACCGGCCCTTTGATGACCAAAGTCGCAGCTGAGACAACTGATGGCCTGATCATGCATCCCTTCTCTACAGAGCGATACATCAGAGAGGTGAATTTACCAGCCATTGAAGAAGGGTTGAAGAAAGTAGATTCAAGCCGAGAAGATTTTAATATAGATTTTGCTCCCATGATCGCGACGGGTAAAACAGAAGAAGATGTCCAGAATGCCACCCGCTATGTTCGCGGCAGGATTGCTTTTTATGGCTCTACACCCGGCTACCGTTCAGTGTTTGAACTTCATGGGTGGGGAGAGTTGCAAGGCGAACTCAATCGACTAATGAAGCAACATCGAACAGAAGATATGGCCGGTCTCATCGATGATGAAATTTTGCATACATTTGCGGTGGTTGGTGAACCTGCGGAAGTGGTTGACGAGATGATTAAACGTTACGGGGATATCGTGGATAGAACTGCTTTTCACGTTCCATCTCTGGACGATGATGTTCTGGCGGAGATGTTGGCGACCCTGAGAGCCGCATAAGGCCAGCTAAGGCGTCATGATCCAGAATCAAGGCTGATCTAGTTCCTGCTTCGCGGCGGACTTCAGTTTCGATAGAGCAGAGCTAACCCGCGGCAGGCTGAAATTGTTTCCAGGTATTAACAATTTTGCAGAATATCTCAGCGGTTTTATCGCAATCGTAACGTGCGGAATGGGCCTCATCGGCATTAAAATCTATATCGGCTGCAGCGCAGGCTCTTGCCAGTACGGTTTGTCCATAGGCGAGACCGCCCAGGCTGACCGTGTCGAAAGTAGAAAATGGGTGAAATGGGTTCCGTTTGATATTACATCGAGCCGCTGCGGCATTAACAAAGCTGTGATCAAAGGTCGCGTTATGGGCGACCATGATTGCCCGGTTGCAGCCGGTTCTCTTAATTTCGGTGCGGATGGCTTTGAAAATCCCGGCGACTGCTTCTATTTCCTGAACAGCCATCCTTAGTGGGTTATACGGATCGATACCAGTAAATTCGAGTGAGGCCTGCTCAATATTTGCGCCTGGAAAGGGGTCAACATTGTGGAAGTATCTTTTGCCTGGTACCAGCAGGCCATCGTCGTCCATCGTTATGATGACGGCAGCGAACTCCAGGAGGGCGTCGGTCTTGCTATTGAACCCTGCGGTTTCAACATCTACAACGACGGGCAGGTAGCCACGGAATCGATGGGCAATCGGTAGTTTATCTTCGTTCAAATTGAGTCCTTAACGGTCCAGTGGACCTTGTCTTCGGTTCGAATGGGAATGAGATCATCTTGCCCGAAGGAAAGCGATGCTGGGACGTCCCAGGGTTCAGCGACAAGCGTAACGGTATCGGCATTTCTGTCCAACCCGTAGAAATCCGGCCCGTTGTGACTTGCAAAAGACTCCAACTGTTCCAGTTTGCCAGCGTCGTCAAATACTTCTGCGTAGAGTTCTATAGCGGCATGGGCTGTATAACAGCCAGCGGCACAACCGCAGGCATTCTCTTTTGCACTTCGGGGATGGGGCGCTGAATCTGTCCCCAGGAAAAATTTCGCATTACCTGAAGTAGCTGCCTGGATAAGTGATTGCTGATGAATGTTTCGTTTCAATACAGGCAAACAGTAATACACTGGCCTTATTCCACCTGCAAGGAGATCGTTTCTGTTGTAAAGAAGATGGTGTACAGTAATAGTTGAAGCGACATATTTTGATGATTGCTGGACGAATTCCACTGCCTGCCTGGTGGTAATATGTTCAAAGATTACCTTCAGGTTCGGAAATGTATCGACGATTGGCCGAAGTTGTTCATCGATAAATCGCGCCTCACGATCGAAAATATCCACATCTGTATCTGTTACTTCGCCGTGTACCGCCAGGACCATGTCTTGCCTTTCCATGGCAGCAAAGGTTGGGAAGAGCTGCTCAATTGCCTTCACACCGGCGCTTGAGTTGGTGGTCGCCCCGGCAGGATAGAGTTTAAACGCCTTTACGAAACCGGATTGGCTTGCTTCAGATACTATGCCTTCACCTGTTTGGTCGGTGAGATACAAGGTCATCAAGGGCTGAAATTTGGATCCGGATGGCACCAGAGCCAGAATTCGATCTCTGTATTGCCGAGCCTGTTCAACCTGGGTAATTGGTGGCACAAGATTGGGCATAATGATGGCCCGTCCAAAATATCGGCTGATGTCTCGCACGGTGTCAGGCAGGTAGTCTCCATCCCGTAGGTGAACATGCCAATCATCAGGACGGGTAATTGTAATGGAGCGCATGAAATAAATTATACATCATCAAAGGACGGATTTGGTTCTTCGAATGCCTATAGTGAGATACAAAGTATGCCCATAGCGAGATATAGATATGCCCAAAGCGAGATATAGATATGCCCATAGCCAGATTAAAAGTAGCATCTATAGCGGGATATAAAATAGGAAGTAGTTCAATCTGGTCTGTCCATGGGCAAAGATGTAATATAGCGCCCTTTATTTTTACCCTCTATTTCTCACCCTTTATTTCTAGTACTTTATTTTAAGTGCTTGGGGAACGTAACTAATGAGTGAATACAACAAAGTTGTACTGGCATATTCCGGCGGTTTGGATACTTCGGTCATCCTGCGATGGCTGCAAGAGACCTATGATTGTGAAGTGGTTACCTATACCGCAGACCTCGGTCAAGGCGAAGAGCTTGAGCCTGCACGCGAGAAGGCGCTTAGCATGGGCGTCAAGGAAATTTATATTGATGACGTTCGTGAAGAATTTGTCAGGGACTTCGTATTTCCAATGTTCAGATGTAACACCATCTACGAAGGTGAATATCTTCTGGGTACGAGTATCGCACGACCACTCATCGCAAAGCGACTGATCGAGGTTGCAAACGAAACTAATTCCTCTGCTATTGCTCATGGGGCAACTGGCAAGGGTAATGACCAGGTGCGATTCGAACTTGGCGCCTATGCGCTGAAACCTGATGTGCATGTGATTGCACCCTGGCGTGAGTGGGATCTAAATTCCAGAGAGTCGCTGATGAAATTCTGCGAGACACACCAGATCAAGGTTGACCAGAAGCACCAGGGCGAAAAATCACCTTATTCCATGGATGCAAATTTGCTTCACATCTCCTACGAGGGCGGAATTCTGGAAGATCCAAACGTAGAACCTGAAGAATCGATGTGGCTCTGGTCCGTATCCCCGGAAGCGGCACCGGATAAGCCAACCTATATCGATCTGGCATATGTTAATGGCGATGTAGTCTCTGTTGATGGCGTGCCAATGTCGCCAGCTGAGACCTTGGCGCACCTTAATAAGGTCGGCGGCGAGAACGGAATCGGCCGACTTGATATCGTTGAGAACAGATATGTTGGCATGAAAGCGAGGGGTTGCTATGAAACGCCGGGCGGGTCCATATTATTGAAGGGGCATCGGGCTATCGAGTCCATTACTCTCGACCGTGAGTTGGCTCACTTGAAGGATGAGATGATGCCTAGATATGCCACGCTCATTTACAATGGCTATTGGTGGTCACCCGAGCGTAAGGCTTTGCAGGCGCTGATCGATACGTCCCAACAATACGTAAATGGCACCGTACGTCTAAAGTTGTACAAAGGAAATATAATGGTCGTGGGGAGAGAATCGTTGCACGACAGCCTTTATGACAGTGCCGTTGTTACTTTTGAAGATGATGCTGGCGCTTATGATCAAAAGGATGCGGCTGGTTTTATCAAGCTGAATGCATTGCGCTTGAAGATGGCCAGTAAGCGAGGTCGAAAACTGTCCTAATCAGATTCTCCGCTAACTACCTCGAATCGGGCAGCGAAGCTGAAAAGGGCGGTCACTAACTATCTCTATTGCCGGAGCGGTCACGGCTAAAAGAATTTCACCAGCTCAAAATGGAGTAATCGGATTTAATTCCGCTACGAATAGAGGTTTGTCTTTATCTGGAATCGTAGCGCACATCCGTGTGCACTCAAGATTTGCATCCATGCAAAACACGTCCTGATAAAGACAAACCTCTATTCTTCGCTGACCTTGCCTGATCGTTGTGCACTGACAATAATGGACTTTCGCGAGGGCAGTTGTGCAGCGAAGAGGAAGAATTAAGGGCTACCTAGAAAATCCATCTTGCCAACTTCGACGCCGTTATGGCGCAGGATGTTGTATGCCGTAGTCGCATGGAAATACAAATTAGGGATGCCGAAGCCCATAGTAAATGTGGTTGCATCAAGATCTAAACCGTTTTCCCCCATCGGCAGTGTAATGATCCTGTCTTGTACTCCCTCAAAATTTGAAGAATCAAAATTTTCAATAAATTCGATTGTCGATTTTATTCGCGCCTGCAATTCCTCGAATGTTTCTTCTGTATCTTCTGCTGTGGAAGCTTCCTGGGCGCCGAGTTCACAGAGTATTCGCCTTGTAGTATCCGTAACCATTTGTACCTGGCGTTTAAGGGGATGCATGTCGGCTGACAATCGAGCATTAACAAGAACGGACGGATCAATGCCCTTTGCTTCAGCGTAGGCTGCGCCTTTCTCAAGTATTCCACTGAGTGCCTTAAGCGTTCGGATAAATGTTGGGATGGTGATGCTTTCGATATTCATACTTGCGGATTCTCTGATAAGTTTGTATCACTAACATTGGGTCATTCGACTGATTTATCAATACAGTTTTAATCGAATGGTTTCAATATTTGCTGTATCTTTAACTTAGATCAGAAATTTTTGTTAGAAATTCATATTAGTTCGATACATTCATGAAACCGGAGTCGCACTGCGCTATGTCAAATCTAGAATCAAAGGTCGCTCTTATTACAGGTGCTGGTAGTGGCATTGGCAGAGAAAGTGCAATCAGGATGTCGACCGATGGGGCAGCTATTATGTGCGCCGACCTGGATATTGCCAGCGCAACCAATACTGCGAATGTAATCAATCAACAAGGCGGGAGAGCCGAAGCTCTGGAGTTGGACGTGAGTGTTGAGGCATCGTTCAAAGCTGCAATTCAGGACACTGCTTCCAAATTTGGCGGCCTTCAAATTATCTTTAATAACGCTGGCATCGGCGGTGGTGGTGCTGGTTGGGATAAAACAATAGCCATTAACCTCTCCGGTGTTTATTACGGCTTGTTTCATGGCGCAACATTTTTGGCGGATCATGGCGGCGGTTGCATTATCAATACCACTTCCGTTGCGGGGCTGGTGGGTTTAACCGGCCCGCATATGGACAATGCCGAGATCCAGGAAGGCGCAGGTGCTTATGTTGCTTCAAAACATGGCGTTGCTGGCTTAACCAAACAATATGCAGTGACCTTCGCCCGCAGGGGTGTCCGCGTTAATGCCATTGCACCAGGCTACATCGAAACGCCAATGACTGCCGGTGCAAGGGAAGTTCCCGGCGCAGTGCAATACCTTGAATCACTACACCCCATCGGGCGCCTTGGGCAGCCGCAGGAAATTGCAGCTGCAGCCTCTTTCCTGGCCAGCGATGATGCGAGTTTTATTACTGGTGTCATTCTACCAGTAGACGGCGGATATACCGCGCGTTAAAAATCGAGTGCAAATAATTTCTGTAAATAGTTTCTGTAAATAAAAGGAAATCCTGATCTTAATTAGGTAGAGATCATGCGTTCATCTGCGCATAATGCGCAACTTCAAATTAACACCGAATTCCAGTTTTATGATCGATATTTCAACCCGAATAGCAGAAGAATTAAACGTTAGAAAACAACAGGTGGAGGCTGCAATAGGATTGTTGGATGAAGGTTCGACGGTGCCATTTATCTCTCGCTATCGAAAAGAAGTGACTGGTGCCCTGGATGATACGCAGCTGCGTATGCTTGAAGAGAGATTGACTTACTTGCGAGAGCTGGAAGATCGTCGCCAGGCAGTGTTGTCCAGCATTGAAGAACAGGGAAAGCTAAGCAACGAATTGAAGGCTGCGATCAATGCAGCAGATACGAAGACACGCCTGGAAGATCTCTATCTTCCTTACAAGCAGAAGCGAAGAACCAAAGGACAGATTGCCATTGAGGCTGGCATCGAACCACTGGCAGATAAGCTGTTTACTGATCCAACGCTCAAGCCTGAAGCCGAAGCGGAAAATTACATCAACAATGAAGAGGGCTTCAAAGAAGCATTTGTTGACGTTAAAGGTGTTCTTGACGGTGCAAAGTTTATTCTGATGGAAAGATTTGCCGAGGACGCAGACCTGATTGATATCCTGCGCAGGTTTCTCAATGAACATGCCCTGCTGATATCCAATGTTGTATCCGGCAAGGAACAGGAAGCGGCAAAGTATCGTGATTACTTTGATAACAGCGATTTTGTTTCCAGGGTTCCATCCCATCGAGCGTTGGCGATGTTCAGGGGGCGCAAAGAGACCTTTCTTCAACTGAAGGTAGATGTAGAGTACGACGAAACCCTGAATCATCCGTGCGTAGGTATGATTGCTGGCCATATAGGCATTGAAGACCTGGGGCGAGCTGCCGATTCGTGGTTGGCCGGAGTTGTCCTTTGGACGTGGCGCATCAAATTGCATTTGCATCTGGAAACGGAACTGATGTCTGACCTGCGCGCCCGCGCAGAGGATGGCGCGATCGAAGTATTTGCCAACAACCTAAAAGATCTATTGTTGGCAGCTCCTGCGGGTCAAAGAGCGACCATCGGTCTGGACCCTGGATTGAGAACCGGCGTGAAGATTGCGGTCATTGACAGCACCGGACAGTATATCGATAACGCCACCATCTATCCCCATGCACCAAAGAGAAAGTGGGATGAGGCGATAGCGGCGTTAGCGCTGCTTGCAAAGAAACACAAGGCTGAACTGCTGGCTGTTGGTAATGGCACCGCTTCCCGCGAGACCGATAAATTATGTGCAGACCTTATAAAATTGCACCCTGAGCTTAAGCTTCAGAAAATCATGGTGAGTGAGGCGGGGGCATCAGTTTACTCTGCTTCGGAAGTTGCTGCCAAAGAATTTCCTGATCTGGATGTAACCATTCGCGGTGCTGTTTCCATCGCCCGGCGATTGCAAGACCCCTTAGCGGAGTTGGTGAAGATAGAACCAAAGTCTATCGGAGTTGGGCAATACCAACACGATGTGAGCCAATTTCAATTGGCACGGAACCTGAATTCGGTCATAGAGGACTGCGTGAATGCAGTAGGCGTTGAGGTTAATACTGCATCGTCTGCACTACTGCGCCGGGTGGCAGGGCTAAACCAGACCATAGCTGACAATATAGTCGATTACCGAAATCAGAATGGCCGCTTCAATAACAGAGAGGAGCTGAAGCGTGTTCCTCGCCTGGGCGACAAGACCTTTGAGCAAGCCGCCGGGTTCCTGCGCATACATGGCGGTGATAACCCCCTGGATGCGTCTGCTGTGCATCCCGAAACATATTCCATCGTAGAGCGTATCTCGAAGAAAACAGAAATTGGCGTTCAACAACTTGTTGGTAGCAGAGACCTAAAGCAGTTGGATGCGAAAGAATTCATTGACGAAAAGTTTGGCTTGTTAACGATCACCGACATTATCACTGAGTTAGAGAAACCGGGCCGCGACCCTCGACCGGAATTTAAGACTGCGCAGTTACTTGATGGCGTGGAGAAGATGTCCGACCTCCGGGAAGGAATGGTCCTCGAGGGAACGGTAACAAATGTGACCAACTTTGGAGCATTCGTTGACATTGGCGTACATCAGGATGGGCTGGTACATATCTCTGCGCTGGCCCACAAATTTGTCAAAGACCCTCGTGAAATTGTAAAAGCCGGCGATATCGTTCGCACCAAGGTGATGGACGTAGATGTGGATAGAAAGCGTATCGCGTTAACCATGCGTCTCGATGATGAGCTGCTTGAGGAGAATGGCGATCGCCCTCGGGCAAATACTGGTGATCGATCTGGTGAAAACAGCAAGCGTGAGAATAAACATCGAGACAACAGAGGCAGGAGGCCCTCTGAGACTGGATCCGCAAAGAACAGATCAAAAAATAGAAGCTCCGGGCCTATGCAAAATAATGCGTTCGCAGATGCGCTGGCCAAAGCTCAGGAGAAGGCTGACCGGAAAAAATAGTGCCTAGTGTGAGCTGCCCTAGCCTTCCAAGTCAGTCTTCCAGATCTTGTTTTTTAGATTTATATTCACACTCATCATAGACAACACAAGCACCACATTTCGGGCTGCGAGCTGTGCAAACATAGCGGCCGTGGAGTATCAGCCAGTGATGTGCATCGCGTATAAATTCATCGGGGATGACCTTGATCAGCTTTTTTTCAACCTGGAGAACATTTTTACCCGGCGCGAATTTTGTCCGGTTAGATATGCGAAAGATATGAGTATCTACAGCCATGGTCGGTTCACCGAAGGCGGTGTTCAAAACTACATTGGCAGTTTTCCTGCCGACCCCGGGCAGCGCTTCCAGTTCCGTTCGTGTTCCTGGTACGACTGAATTATGTTCTTCGTATAGTATCTTGCAGGTTTTAATGATGTTGCTTGCCTTTGTATTATAGAGGCCGATGGTCTTGATATAGGACTTCAACTTTTTCTCACCGAGCCTTGAAATTGCCTCGGGTGTATTGGCAACGGGATAGAGTTTTGCTGTGGCTTTGTTTACACCGACGTCTGTTGCCTGTGCGGATAAGATCACTGCAATTAACAATTCAAATGTGGAGTCATAGTTCAACTCTGTAGTGGGTGTCGGATTTTCTTCTCTCAGCTTTGTGAGAAATTGAATTCGTTTTTCGCGATTCATGAAGCGTCCCTTTGTGAGAGTCTGTTTTTGAGTGCGATCAGGCAGCCCAATGTCAGGAATGCGCCGGGCGGTAGTACCATTAACAAGAAGCCGGTGTCCCAGAAGCGGATTTCCATATTTCTACCGACATCGCCCAGCAGCAAATACAAATTGTTAAATAGGGTTCCATGTCCAATGATCTCGCGCAGGGCGCCCATGACTAGCAGGACAAGAAGAAACCCCATACCCATCATAAAGCCATCGAGCACTGCATAAGCCACCTGATTCCTGCGCGCAAAACTTTCCGCGCGCCCAAGCAGAGTGCAGTTAGTGACGATGAGTGCTACAAATAATCCGATCCGCTGATGGAGATCAAAGAACCAGAACTGTAAGGCAATATCTGCAAGGGTGACGAAGCCTGCGATGATCATAATCTGGGCTGGCAGACGAATGCTGTCATGTAATAGACGCCTTAAGAGGCTGACGAAGAAGCTCGACAAGGTAATGACAATCAGCGTGGTGATACCAAGGCCCAGCGCGGATGTAAAATTACCAGTGACTGCAAGCAAGGGACACAGGCCAAGGAGTTGAACCATCGCCGGATTGTTAGACCAGAGACCTTCCATTGTGATTGACTGTGGACTAGTCATTATCCAATAGCCTCAACCATTCGTTTCTTTTTAAGCTGGAAACTTCCAGGCCAGCATGTACTGCGTCTACCATTGCCTTTGAAGTGATTGTTGCGCCTGAAAACTGGTCAAAGTCGCCGCCGTGGCGGCGAAGGGACCAGACATAATCGTCAAGATTTTTATCGTCAAAATGTCTGATCCAGTTTGAAACGGAAGTATCAATCTTATCTCCAATGCCAGGTGTTTCCTGATGTTCGATAACCCGTATGCCCCGTATGGCATTGCCCTTATCTACTGCAATCCAGAAACTGATTTTTCCGTTATAAGCTTTGAAGGTGGTATATTGAAAAATAAACCCTGTAAGACCATTTTCATCTTTGCAGTAGTAGAGTTCGGGGCCGATCTGGGTGATTGAATCACGTGCGCCATCAAGGACCGTACGTAATTGGTCTGCTGCAAATGCCTGCCTGTTGCCCGCTATTGTCTCCCGTGTGAGGACATGAGAGGCACTAATCATGAAGCCAAATATAGTTGCCAGTAAAACCAGTGAAATAACGGGCTTGTTCATGCGCTGTCCTCTGCGCTTGAATCCTCAGTGGAACTGTCGGTAAGCAGTATTTTCTTAACGGGTTTGTTCACTCTGTACTCAATTCTATATTCAATATAGTCCAGCAAGGGGCTGGCTGCGTTCATCAATAGAATGGCAAAGGCGATACCCTCAGGATACGCGCCGATACTACGAATGACGAATGTTAATAGTCCGACTCCCACGCCAAAAATAACTTGCCCGCGATTTGAGTCAGGTGAGGTGACTGGGTCTGTTGCGATAAAGAATGCCGCCATCATTGTGGCGCCGCTAAAGAGATGAAAAAGCGGCGAGCCAAGGCTGCTGGAGCTGCCGCCGTCAAAGAATGCAATGGATAAGACAAACAAGGTCAGTAGCATGGATAGCGGAGCACGCCAGCTGCAGACCCTGTTGTTCAGGAGATAGAGGCCGCCGGCAAGAAAGGCAATATTAATCGTCAGCCAGGCATTCCAGGTTTGCGTACCAAACTCCTGCCAGAACTCATCGACGGTCAATGCTCCGCGAAATTTAAACTGATCCAGCGGCGTTGCACCGGTAAATGCATCAATGGGTGTAATGCCTGCTTTTACAGCAACTGCGTCGATAAACGAATAGATAACGAATTCAGGTGCAGGCCAATCGGACATTGCAAGTGGAAAGGAAATGATGAGGACGGCGAAGCCAACCATCGCAGGGTTGAATATATTCTGTCCGAGGCCTCCATACATATGTTTGGCAAAGATGATGGCAAAGATGCAGGCAATAAGGATGATCCCGAATGGCAAATTCGGCGGTAGTGCTAATCCCAGAAGTGCTCCGGTACACAATGCGCTGTGGTCTCTCGATATTGAAAGTGGCATATCCCTCAGCTTTAACACCATCAATTCCAGGGCAAGACACAACAACATGGTAAAGGCGATGTTGACAATGATGCCGATGCCAAAGAAATACGTGAGCGCAAAAATACCAGGCAACAAAGCAAGCTGGACCTTCATCATTAACTGGCTGGTGGCCATCTAGGTTTCATCCTTAAGACTGGCGAGCAACGCAGAGGTATCAGCTTTGCTGGGTCTTTTTCGAATGGCTTTGGTGCTGCTGATGAGCCTAACTTCACGCTGATTAAATCTAAGTTTTGTGTAGTCAGCTTTAACTTGCTCTTGCCTTTGACGGTGCAAGTCCTGCTTCATTGCCTGGAAATGTTCAGCCAGCGGAATATTGCTCGGGCAGACACGGTCGCAGAGCTTACATTCAATGCAATCCTGAAGACCGATAGACTCAGCAAGCAGAGGTGCATTCCTGAACAGCAACAATTGCTGTGGCGCTAGATCCTTTGGGCAGGCGGGCATGCAATCGCCGCAATGAATACATGCTTGATCAACTTGTAATTCTGCTACCTCTGCAACCGCCTCATTAAAGATAATATCAATACAATCGACCGGACATGGATCAACGCAGAGTTCACATCCAGTGCATTCCGTAGCGATTACCGTGTGCATTAGCTGTGTTGCACCGAGAATTGCATCTACAGGACAGGCCTGAATGCAGAGCGTACAGCCTATGCATTCCTGTTCTCTAATAACCGCAAGTGCAGGGGCTTGATGTATCCCGCAGTTCTCGTCCAGTTTGAGAACATCTCTACCCAATAAATTCGCGAGGCTGGCGATGGTTGCATCGCCGCCTGGGGGGCATTTGTTAATCGGGTCGCCATTGGCTATTGCTTCAGCATAGGGTTTACACCCCGGGTAGCCACATTGCGCACACTGGGTTTGTGGCAGTAGTTTATTGATCTGCTGTACTGCGCCCTCGGCGTCTTCAGGCCACAGCCGGCTGCTTACCAGCAAGATGCCGCCGCAGATTGTGCCAATTAGCATCAGTAAGAGTGTACCGCTAAGGATATCTGGTAATAGTTCCACTAGCCCATCCCCGTGAAACCAACAAATGCCAGGGATAAGAGTCCGGCTGTAATCATGTTGATAGCAGCGCCCTTGAAGGGTGCCGGAACATCCTTGTGTTCCTGTCGCTCCCGAATGGCCGCGAACACTATAAGCAATAGGGAGAATCCCAATGCGGCGCCCAGACCGTACATGATTGAGTCGAAGAAGCTTCTGCTATGACGAACGTTGAGCAGAGCAACGCCCAGTACGGCGCAATTGGTCGTTATCAAAGGGATGAAGATGCCCAGGATCTGATGTAATAAGGGCTGGGTCGCACGGATCACCAGTTCTGCAAATTGAACGAGCGAAGCAATAAGTACGATAAATGCAATGATTCGAAGGTACTGCAAATCAAATGGAATGAGGATGTAATATTCCACAAGATAACTCGCCGCCGAGGCCAGGGTGAGTACGAAGGTAGTTGCCGCTGCCATGCCGAGAGCGCTGTCAAACTTCTGGCTCGCGCCCAGAAAAGGGCAGAGTCCCAGAAATTGAACCATCACGAAATTATTGACAAAGATGGTACTCAGTAAGATGACAAAAGCGTCAGGCATTAAGGCGATACTAAATGAATGTTTGTTACATTATCTTGCAAGCGTGTATTTGTGTCACTGTTCTTTGTTTGATAGTGCTTAGTTAACGCGCATACCCGGCGTCGCACCTTCATGGGGCTCCAGCAGGAAAATATCCTTGCCGCCAGGCCCTGCCGCGAGCACCATTCCCTCGGACATGCCGAATTTCATCTTGCGTGCTTTCAGATTAGCGACCATGACAGTCAGCTTGCCCACCAGGTCCTCTGGCTTGTAGGCCGATTTGATTCCGGCAAATACGTTGCGTTCGCCGGTGCCGATATCCAGTGTCAGGCGCAATAATTTGTCTGCACCTTCCACGTGTTCTGCATTGACAATTTTTGCGATTCTGAGGTCGATCTTCGCGAAATCATCAAAATCGATTTCATCACTTAAATCCTCTAAGTCGCCCTTTGCGGCGGCGCCCGCCTCTGAGGTACTTTTCCCGGCTGTAATTGCATCCTGTGTTGATGCCTCTACCATCGCTGTCACTGCTTTTGCTTCAATACGTACCATCAGCGGCTTGAACTTGTTGATCTTGTGATCCACGAGCACCTGGTCGAGACTATCCCAAGTCAAGGCTTTAATGTTCATGAACTGCTCGGCGTTTACCGCTAATTCCGGCAGAATGGGCTTCAGATAAGTGACGATGAGGCGGAATAGATTGATGCCGTCTGAACAGACCTGCTGCACCTGGTCTCGATTGTTCTCGTCCTTCATCAATTCCCAGGGTTTATTTTCTGCGATGAACTGGTTAGCTGAATCAGCTAGAGTCATTATCTCGCGGATGGCTTTTCCGTAGTCACGGTTCTCATAATGCTCTGCGATGATGGTCTTCTTGCCAGCCGACTCCGAAATAAGAGGATTGTTCGCGGTGGAAGACAGCTTGCCATCAAATTGCCTGGATATGAATCCAGCGCATCGGCTCGCAATATTGACCACTTTACCCACCAAGTCAGAATTTACTCGCTGGGTGAAGTCGTCGAGATTGATATCCAGATCGTCAATACTGCCATTGAGCTTTGCCGCGAAATAGTAACGCAGATATTCCGGCTTCAAGTGGTCCAGGTATGTTCGGGCGTTAATAAAGGTACCGCGAGATTTGGACATCTTGAGACCATTAACCGTGACAAAGCCATGGGCATGTATCCTGGTAGGTGTTCTGAAATTTGATGAGCTCAACATTGCAGGCCAGAAAAGCGCATGGAAATTTATGATGTCTTTGCCAATAAAATGATGAACTTCACAATCAGAATCTGGCTTCCAGAAATCGTCGAAGGAAAGGTCTTGCTGGCTATCGCAATAGTTCTGGAAGCTGGCCATATAGCCGATGGGTGCGTCCAGCCAGACGTAGAAGTATTTGCCCGGCTCGCCGGGAATTTCGAAGCCAAAATAAGGCGCGTCGCGGCTGATATCCCAGTCCTTCAAGCCGGCTTCCAGCCATTCCGATAACTTATTGGCAACCTGGTTTTGCAGGGTTCCGCTGCGCGTCCAGGATTTTAGAAAGTCAGTAAAATTGGACAGCGCAAAAAAGAAGTGTGTCGACTCCTTAAGAACAGGCGTTGCGCCGGATATTTTTGAAGCCGGGTTTATCAGATCCGTTGCATCATAAGTGGCACCGCAGTTCTCACAATTATCGCCGTATTGATCTTCTGTCTTGCACTTTGGGCAGGTACCGACGATGAATCGATCTGCAAGGAATAGCTTTTTTTCCGGATCATAGAGCTGATCTACCGATTTAACCTTAATCTGTCCGGCATCCTTTAAACGATTGTAGATAAGTGCCGAATATTTCTCGTTCTCAGGCGAATGAGTGGAATAGTAATTGTCATGACTAATGAGAAAATCGCTAAAATCCTGTTCATGTTCAGTTTTGATTTCGGCGATAAAGCCTTCCGCGGTGACTCCCTGCTCTTCGGCCTTCAGCATGGTGGCTGTGCCGTGGGTATCGTCAGCGCAGACATAGATGCACTGGTTTCCATGAAGGCGCTGAAACCTGACCCAAATATCGGTCTGAATATGCTCCATTAAATGGCCCAGGTGAATGGAACCATTGGCATTGGGAAGTGCGCTGGTAACAAGGATTCTGCGTTTAGACATTGCGGGCTACGACCTGTTTAATCCGACCGGTTGAGAGGGTGCTAAGAATATAGATGAAACCCGCAGATTTCACCTGCAAGTTACTAATTACTATCTATACGAATTTGCATGATTGATCCCGCATTCAAATATTGGTGTAAGCTGTTGACCAGCAGTAAATTCCGTGTGACCCTTGCGCAGTTTTTCATAGCACACGTATACCAATTCATAAGGAGGTAGTCATCAGTAATTCAACTATTGAGAAATTTCAATTGCCTGGTGTTAAATATATTGTTGCCGTTGCTTCCGGCAAAGGCGGCGTCGGCAAGTCGACAATCGCCGTAAATTTGGCGATTGCCTTGTCTGCTATGGGCAAGTCAACTGCAATGTTAGACGCGGATATATACGGTCCAAGCCTCGGTACAATGATGGGCGTCGCTGAAGGAACGAAGCCCAATGTGGAGAACGATCTATTGCAGCCGATCGTTGCTCACGGTGTTCAGTGTATGTCCATGAGCTTTTTAGCCTCCGAGAGAACACCAGCGGTTTGGCGTGGACCCATGGCCAGTGGCGCGTTACAACAAATGCTGACGCAGACCAATTGGACGGAAGTGGAATACCTGATCGTCGATATGCCGCCAGGCACTGGAGACATTCAGCTGACCTTGTCCCAGCGGGTTCCACTCAATGGCGCAGTTATTGTAACAACTCCCCAGGACATTGCCTTGCTGGATGCGCGTAAGGGAATTGAAATGTTTCGCAAGGTCGAAATACCTGTCCTTGGCATTGTAGAAAACATGAGTACCCATATCTGTTCCAGCTGTGGTTTCGAAGAGGATATTTTTGGTAGCGGCGGTGGTGTCGCCATTGCCACTGAGTACAACACGGAGCTATTGGGTCAGTGGCCTTTGGCGCATGGAATACGGCAGCAGGCAGACAGTGGCAATCCGACCGTCGTTTCAGAGCCGGATGGGCAAGCTGCCAAAACAATGATGGAGGTGGCTCGCAAAGTGATCGCTGCCGTGGAAGCCGGTGCCGGTGAGACAGGGCCGAAGATCAGCATCGTTAATGATTGAAGCCTTTGCCCGCATGGCGATGTATGTTAAATCCCCGGCAATTCGCCATTGCCATCTCTGAGCTTTGTGAACGAGACTTAATTTACTGGCTTGATTTGCCAGTCACTGGAATGCCAGCCACTGGAATGCCAGCCACTAGAATGCCAGCCACTAGATAACAGGATAATTTTTATGTCAATTAAGTCGGACCGATGGATTCGTCAGATGGCGGAAGAGCAGGCCATGATTTCGCCGTTTGAATCCGAACAAGTCAGAGAAGTCGGTGGAAACCGGGTTATCTCCTATGGCACTTCCAGCTATGGTTACGATGTGCGCTGTTCGGAGGACTTTAAGATCTTCACCAATATTCATTCGGCGACAGTTGATCCGAAGAACTTTGATGAGAAGAGTTTTGTTGATGTTAAAGGCAGTACCTGCATCATCCCGCCAAATTCGTTTGCGCTAGCCAGAACCATCGAGTACTTTCGGATTCCACGCAGTGTCCTAACCATCTGTTTAGGGAAGTCGACCTATGCACGCTGTGGCATCATCGTGAATGTGACCCCGTTGGAACCTGAATGGGAAGGTCACGTTACTCTGGAGTTTTCGAACACCACTAATTTGCCCGCCAAAATTTATGCAAACGAGGGCGTTGCGCAGATGTTGTTTTTTGAGTCAGATGAAGAGTGCGAGACCTCTTATGCGGATCGCGGTGGCAAGTATCAAGGGCAGACAGGAGTCACACTTCCCAAGGCCTAGCTACCGCGTACCGGTTGACCATCGAAAACGCCTTCCTTCAACAATAGCTCGAAGCCTTTGCCGTTCTTCTCGATCTGAAGCAGGCGAATGAGCATAAACTCGTACTCTGGCGCCATCCAGAATGTCGTTGTGCGGTTGCTGTTCTTCCTGATGCGATTCGCCTTGATAGTGTGAATCTTGCCCACAGGTGTTTCGATGGATTCTTCGCCGACGACCTCGAAGATGTAGTTTTTGAGGTCGCCCTTGTCGGCAATCTGATAAGACATCTGAGGCCAGTCCAGCTTCTCATCTGCAGCCTTCTTCAGGTCACCGCGCATCTTGTACTGATAAAGTAACTTATCCAGCACGCCGGGAGGTAATTCCATTTCCCACTTTCCTGCCCGATTCGAAACGGTTTTTTCCTGCCAGTTAAAGGCTATATCTACTTTTCGGTTCTTGCCGATGCCGCCTCGGCTATAGTGGTATTTGAGAGGAATGACCTCTTGGCCATCGATGCTAAAAATACTGTGTTCGCTAATGGATGCCAGGAACGAGTTGGCCGATGACGACAACATGTACTTCCCTGGTTCGAGCATGATGAGTTCCCGAATACCTACTGCACTGACAGGTAAGCCCTTATAATCCGCGTGATAGACAGCTCTGAATGTTGTAGGTTCAGCCGCTGCGGGTGTGGAAGTGAGAACCACGATGGTGAGTAGAGCCTGGACGCTCAACATTTTAACGATCTTCATGGACAGCATATTCATTAAAGATCCTCTAAGCTGAATGATCCAGTTTAAGACTACTATTAGTTGTTTTATCATGTTGTGGCGTAAGGACTGCAGAGCGTCTTGTAAATACAAGCACAGTCTATGACAATCTCCTTTTTGCGTACATGCGATACGTCAGCTATTTTCCTCTTCATAAGAAAAAGGATGCCTGAAATTAGTAAAAGTTCCCTGATAATTGGAGTAATTCTCTGTTTGTTGGTATCAACGGCGCAATCGCTGCCAATAGATGATCTCTATATGGCGGAAGTGCTGGTACTGAGCGAAGATGAGAAGCAGCTAAAGCGTGGCGCCCAGGCAGGGCTCTTGCAGGTTCTTGTCCGCATTTCCGGCACACGGGATGTTGAACAAAGTCGTGAGATCACGCAGTCGCTTCGCAATCCGGGTGCATTCTATTACCAGTACAGTTATGAACCGACGGACAAGTCCCTGCTAGTTGATGGTGAGGTGGTTGCGGCCAATCTTCTGCGCATTTTATTTGAACCCAGCGCGGTGTCGAAGTTACTGCGTGAAGCGGGTTTCCCCGTATGGGGTAGTAACCGACCTGGAGTATTGCTGTGGATGGCCTATAGCGATGAGCAGGGCAGGCGACTATTGAGTGAAAATGACATCACAGGCAGTGCTTCCAGCCTCGCCAGCTCACTTCAGGATCAGGCAAGGTTGCGAGGTTTGCCATTGCTGTTTCCTCTTTTGGATCTTGAAGACTCAGCCGCACTTTCCACGGCAGAAGTATGGGGCTCGTTTCTCGGCCGAATTGATGATGCTTCTGATCGTTACAATCCTGACAGCGTTCTAACGGCGCGAATTCAGAAGGACAAGCTTGGGCGCTGGTCGGCGAATTATTCCTATAGAATTGATAACGATTGGCAGGTTGCAGAGACTATTTCCTATAGTGCCGATCAATTGGCCCGAACGATGGTCGATCGTCTTGCCAATGAACTGGCGATACGATATGCCATTGATTCCTCCAGAAGTCAGGTAACGGTTAAAGTTGAGATGGTGGATGGTATTGGCGACTATGCAGCGCTGGCAAGTTATCTGGAGTCACTCGCGCCAGTACTTAACAGTTCTATCGTACGGGTACATCGATCCGAAGTAGAATTCCGCCTGGACACCGAAGGACAGAATGAGCAACTTATCGAAATCATCGAACTGGATCAGAAAATGGTCTTGCTCAGCAGCGACGATAGTCGAAAATTACTACACTATCGATGGCTACGGCAATAGATGCCTACGACGATTAATGGTTAAGACAATTCATGATTAAGACAATAAATGATTACAGTATTCAGCGGCTGACGTAATGACAACTCTTCAAAAAACGTTCTCACTATTGTTTCTCGGAATTGCACTGGCTACGGTGTATTTGCTGCAGCCGATCCTGACACCCTTCTTCGTGGGCATTGTCCTGGCTTACCTCGGTGATCCCATTGTTGATCGCCTGGAGAATCTTGGGGTCGCCAGGATCGGGGGCGTTGTACTCGTCTTCGTGGTATTTCTATCCATTCTTATGGGTGGCACTTTTGTGGTTGTGCCGATGCTGTTTCGGGAGATATCGACCCTGATCCACGATATCCCGCAGAATATTTTAGTTCTGCAAAGTACGGCCAGCCCGTATCTCCTGGATCTATTTGGAGTTGATCCATTTGATCTAAACCTGGATTCCCTAAGGGAGCAGCTGGCCTCCAATTGGCAAAAGGCCGGCGGCATTGCAGGGAAAATCATTAGTGAAGTTACGGCATCTGGTTTCGTGCTGATCACCATCGTTGCCAATGTTGCACTGACGCCAGTGGTTGCGTTTTATATGCTTCGTGACTGGGACAAAGTGATGTTCTCCATCCGCGATATGATACCTAGAGACTTGGTAGATGATGTGGTTGCGCTAACCAGGGAATGTGATGAAGTCCTGAGCGCATTTCTTCGTGGTCAAATGTTGATCATGATACTTCTTGGGTTTATCTATGCGCTTGGCCTGACGATGGTTGGCTTAAAGCTCTCCTTTCTAATTGGGATGATCGCGGGACTCGCCAGCATCGTCCCCTACCTTGGTTTTTTTGTGGGCATTATTGCCGCAATAATTGCCGCGGCTTTTCAGTTCCAGGACATGGCTCACATACTTTACGTCGCCATCGTGTTTGGCGTTGGTCAGATGCTCGAAGGAATGGTGCTAACGCCTCTGCTGGTGGGCGACAGAATAGGCTTGCACCCTGTGGCTGTCATATTTGCGGTACTTGCGGGCGGCCAGCTCTTTGGATTCATTGGTGTTTTACTGGCCCTGCCAGTTGCCGCGGTGATAATGGTTTTTATCAGGCACCTACATCAGAGCTATGTTCAAAGTGAGTATTATACGAAGCAAGAGCCTGATGGTATTGATGAGCAACTTAGCCAGTGATGAAAGACCAGCTAACCCTGAATTTTCGCTTGCGGGATGACGCGACCTTCGACAACTACATAGGCTCTGCGGCATCCAAACTTCGTGAAGCTGAGCATCTGACGTTCCTTTATGGTTCCCCTGGCTCCGGAAAATCCCATCTTCTTCAGGCGCTATGTCATGAGACCGCGGGTAGCAGCATCTATCTTGAAGACCTTGGCTCGCACCAGGCAGACATATTGCATTCACTGGAAAATATTTCGCTTATATGCCTGGACGATATTGATGATGTGATTGCCATGGAGAGCTGGCAGATTGCATTGTTTAACCTTGTTAACTATGTGAAGGATGGCTCTGGAAGGCTGATCATTGCCGCCAACAAACCCGCATCTGCCATTGACTGTACGCTGCCTGACCTGGCTACGCGTCTAAATGCGATGGTTGCCATCGAATCAGAATTGCCAACTGATAGTGAAAAGCTCGCAATCCTGACCAGGAGAGCGCATCAAAGAGGGTTTGAGTTAAATGATGAAGTGGCACGTTTCATTTTGGGCCGCGCGCCCAGAAACCCTGGCCACCTTATTAAATTGTTGGAGAAGCTGGAAGTAGAAACATTGCGCCAACAAAAGATAGTGACTATTCCCTTCGTAAAGAAAACACTTCAGCTATGAATAGGCATTTATATGGATTCTCAATTGGGCTCTTATGTGGACTCTTAAATGGATAGGGCTGAGGTCGAGCACACACCGATGAAGGTGTTATTTACAGGAGGTGGCACTGCCGGCCATGTAACGCCAAACGTAGCACTCATAGAAGAGCTGCATGGTGACGGTATTCGCTGCGATTATGTCGGTTCGAAGAATGGCATCGAAAATGAAATTATTAGCCAGCTGAATGATTCTCCTGCAGGTAGCCCGCAATCAAAAATCGCGTTCCACAGCATCGCCTCGGGAAAGTTACGTCGATACTTTGACTGGCAGAATTTCACTGATCCCTTTCGCGTAATTCTGGGATTCTTCCAGAGCCTAATCATTTGCCTAAAGCTCCGGCCAGATATGGTTTTTTCGAAGGGCGGCTTTGTTGCTGTCCCGATAGTCCTTGCGGCGCGGCTGCTGCGTATACCTGTTATTTGTCATGAGTCCGATGTCACGCCGGGGCTTGCCAATAAGATTTGTTTTCCATTCGCTCAGCGAATTTGCCTGAATTTTTATGAAACAAGGCAGTACTTGTCCGCGAATAATCCAGCGGAAAAGATCGTGGTGACGGGCACACCGATTCGCCGATCCTTGCTCCAGGGGAACGCTGCAGGAGGAAGACAGGCATTGGGCATTACCGATGCAAAGCCTATCGTGTTGATCTTCGGTGGCAGCCTGGGCTCTGAAGTGATTAATCAGCAGGTTCGCCGAGTATTGGACAAGCTGACGTCTCAATTCACGATAGTTCATGTTGTCGGTGCTGGGGCTATAGACCATCAGTTCATAAGCAGGCAAGACTATATTCAACGAGAATATATAAGCGAAGATTTTGGCGACGTTCTGGCGGCGTCTGAGCTGGTCATTTCCAGGGCCGGTGCCAATTCAATCTATGAGTTACTAGTGGTCAGGAAGCCGCATATCCTGATCCCCTTGTCGGCGAGGGCGAGTCGAGGGGATCAGCTGGTCAACGCCCGTACTTTTAGGGATGCAGGTTATAGTGATGTAATTGAAGAAGAGAACCTAAATGATGAATCATTCCTTCAAGCAATTGAAACGGCATTCGCGAATCGCGAGCAAAGGATGATCAAGTTGGCTGAGTTCGCCGTGCACGACAGTGTGAGTACTATCACTAAACTTATAAAATCAGCCGCAGCAGGAGAACTTTAAGTGCAGTGCTTTCACAACAGCTCTTTCACCATAGAGCTTTGAAAAGAATGATAGGAGAACAACAATGAAGAGATGGTTAGCCGTCCTGGCGCTGAGTTTAAGCTGGCAAGCGGGGGCATCGGATGACAAGGATGCAGTGATCGATTATCTGGATAGGCACGCGGATGAATACGCAGAGGTCGCCAATAGTATCTGGGATTATGCTGAGCTGGGGTACCTGGAAACCCGGAGTTCGAGTTTACTACAGTCAAAACTTACCAGGGCAGGCTTTGAAGTAAGCGCTGGTGTAGCAGGAATACCCACTGCATTTGTAGCGAGCTTCGGCGAAGGCGAACCTGTGATAGGTATCCTTGCAGAATTTGATGCCTTGCCCGGAATCTCTCAAGGTGCGTCCGCTACCAGGAAAACTATCGAAGGTAAGCCAGATGGTCACGCATGTGGTCATCATCTTTTTGGCGCTGGTTCGACTGCAGCGGCTATCGCCGTCAAAGAGTGGATGCAGAAAAATCAGATCAAAGGCACCATCCGCCTGTACGGTACACCGGCAGAGGAGGGCGGCTCTGGCAAAGTTTACATGGTTCGGGCAGGTCTATTTAGTGATGTTGACACGGTAGTGCACTGGCATCCTAGCGGTCGAAACGCCGCAAACCCGGCTTCAAGCCTTGCTAACAAATCCGCACGGTTTAGATTCAAAGGGATATCCTCCCATGCATCATCCGCACCTGAGCGAGGTCGTTCTGCTCTCGATGGGGTCGAAGTAATGAACTATATGGTAAACATGATGCGCGAACATGTTCCCCAGGAAACGAGGATTCATTACGTCATTACCAAGGGTGGTGCAGCGCCTAACGTGGTGCCGGATCTCGCTGAGGTTTATTACTATATTCGGCATCCGAATGCTGAAACATTGAAGGGCTTATGGGATAGGCTGATGATTACTTCAGAAGCTGCAGCACTTGGTACGGGCACAACCGTGCATGCGGAAACAATGCATGGCAATCACTCCGTCTTACCGAATGTTGCACTGGCCGAGGTCATGCATGCAAACCTTACTCGGGTTGGTGGATATTCTTACACTGAAGAAGAGCTTGAATTTGCCAAAACCATCGATCAATCCCTCAACCTCAACAAGAGTTACCTTGGCTATGAGAACAGGATAGATCCCTTGAAGATGACAGACAGTAAAGGATCTACAGATGTGGGTGACGTCAGCTGGGTTGTGCCAACTGCCGGGCTGAGAACAGCAACTTGGGTCCCAGGTACATCCGCACATAGTTGGCAGGCCATTGCTGCAGGAAGAACATCAATTGGGGCAAAAGGCATGATGGTGGCGGCGAAAACCCTCGCACTGACGATGATGGATCTGCTTGAGGATAAAGCACTCATTGAAAGTGCCAAAGAGGAATTTCAGGAGCGGCGAGGATTGAATTTTGAATACAAGGCCTTGCTCGGCGACCGCAAGCCTCCGCTTGAGTATCGCCTTCCCTAGTCGACGTGGTTCAGGATAGCTGGTTTGGCTATTGGTTTAAGTGTTAGATGCTGTAACCATTCATGGTAACCACAACTTTGCCAATGACCTTTCTTTCTTCGAGCATCTTCATTGCGTCCACGGCTTGCTCCAGGGGAAAGCCAGCACAAACGTATGGATCAATTTCCTTATCTTCCAACAACTTGTAGAGTGTGTCCCGTACTCGCTTGCCAAGCTTCGGGTCGCGCCGGCCTATCTCTCCGGCACGAACACCTATGACGGATATTTGCTTGATCAGAATATGGTTTACAGCCGCCTTCGGCCATACACCGCTGGTGAAACCGATAGATAATATTCGACCGCCCCAGTTTATGCAGCGCATTGACTCATCGAATACCGTGCCTCCGACGGGATCGTAAATGACATCAGCACCATTTCCATCCGTTAATTCTTTTACCTTTTCTCTAAACCCACCCAGCGTTCCGTCCGCCTGAGTATAATTAATGACATGATCGGCACCCCTGGTTTTAACGACTTCCAATTTTTCGTCTGTTCCACCGGTGGCGATAACTTTTGCTCCGAGAAACTTTCCAATATCCACGGCGGCCATACCTACGCCGCCGGTTGCGCCATGAACGAGCAGCGTTTCACCTTCCTGAAGCGTACCTCTAACTGTCAATGCGACATAGGCCGTCAGGTAAGCGGTAGAATAGGAGGCAGCCTTTGCAAATGACAGATCGCCTGGAATGAACTTAACGGTTTCATCAGGACAATTGACCGCCTCAGAAAATCCGCCGTATCGCATACCTGTGACCACGCGATCACCGGGCTTGTATTTTGTGACCTTTGAGCCGATAGCGCTGACAATGCCGGCGAGCTCGCCGCCGGGCGCGAAAGGCATGGGCGGTTTGAATTGGTACTTTCCCTGAATCATTAGCAGGTCGGGGAAGTTTACAGCACAGGCCATGACCTGAATCTGAACTTCGCTTTCCGCTGGATCAGCCAGTTCTATTTCTTCCAGATTGATGGACGCGATGTCTTCGCTTATTTCGTGACAGAGAGTTGTTTTGATCTTCATATTTGAACTTACAAAAGGCAACGGAGAGACAAGATATCACAATATTGATATTCTCTCGTGAACCTACATTGGACACGTGGACTCGAGGATTGTTATGGAACAGACGACTGGGCAAGACGCCTCCTTTCTGTACAACGAAACACCTAATTGTCCTGTGCATATTGGTGGTTTGATGATCGACGATCCATCCGCGGTTAATGGGGGTAAGCAGGGCTTTAAGGACATCCTCAAGTTTGTTGAAGAACGGCTGCACCTGGTTAAAACTATCCAATTATGGTGCGACCAAACAGGACAAAAGCGAATTTCAAATTGTAAGTGACAATCGGAGAAATAATGTCGGAAGGAATAGAAGGAATCGATGAGGGCAAAGTCGTTCCCTGGATCAGGGAACGGGTGCCGGTACTTGAAGGTAATGTGAGTTTTTCATTGATTGCAGGTGGGCATTCAAATCTTACTTATAAATGCGAGGACGAGGCGGGCAATCATTATGTTCTGCGCCGTCCACCACTTGGCCACGTACTGGAAAGTGCGCATGATATGGGCCGCGAACATAAGATAATTTATGCTTTACAGGATTCAGACATTCCTGTTCCCAAGGCTTATGGTTTATGTCAGGACAAAGATATCAATGGCGCTGATTTCTATATTATGGATTTTGTCGATGGTCTGGTGCTTAACGACTCAATTGTTGGAGCGAAGGTAGCCGAGTCCGACCGAAGAGGCGTTGGGCTTCACGTTGCAGATATTCTCTACAAGCTACATACGGTAGATATGGATGCGGTGGGTCTTGGTGATCTAGGCAGAAAGGAGGCCTATCTCACTCGACAGCTTAAGCGCTGGACGCGGCAGTGGGACGCATCGAAGACGCACGAAATACCTGAAATGGAAGAGAGTTGCCGAATTTTAACTGAGACCATGCCTGAGCAGATCGGTGCGACAATTGTGCATGGGGACTATCGGCTAGGCAATATGATCGTTAAGGGTGATCGGGTTGAGGCTATTCTTGACTGGGAGCTATGTACCCTCGGTGATCCGCTGGCGGATGTCGGCTACCTCCTGAACAACTGGGTCTCTCCCGGCGAGATTGAGCTGGAAGGAGAAGGTGATCAGTCACCTACTGCTGTCGGTGGCTACCTATCGAGAGAAGAATTTTGTCAGATCTATGAAACTAATACCGGCCGGGACCTTAGTGGGATTAACTACTATCGGGCATTTTCACATTGGCGTCTTGCAGCAATTGGTCAGGGTGTTTACAAGCGTTACCTGGTTGGCGCCATGGGTGAGGATAGAGATGTTGATCTCGATAAGCAGAAAGAAGGCGTTGCAAAAAGGGCCAGGGCCGCCCTGGAGCTTCTATAAATCTGAAATTCGGACCGGTCACTCGATTTAGCGTACTTCTGGACGGCAACAACTAGTGAATTGTGGTCGCCTTGGTTTCAAGCGCCAGTAATCGTTTGCTGGCGAGGTTGCGGAGTTGTTCATCTTTAGTATCCTGTAATACGCATAGATACGTGTGTTGTGCCAGGCCAACATTACCTTGCATTTCATGAACGGCACCCAACTGGACATTGAATTCCGCACGGTCAGGCAAGAGCAATAACTGCCGGTCGATGCATGACTTGCTCTGATCCCAGTGTTTTTTCCGCCAGAAGATCTGCTTCAGATTGTCCAGCATTCGAATAAGAATTGATTTGTTGCTGGCAACGTCAAAGTAGTCATTCTGTAGCACGGCTTTTGGGCCGGCTATCTGCTTCAGCAGATTGGAACAATCTGGCTTGCTCAGCATTCGTCCAGAAAAGGGGTCGACGATAACGTGTGTATCTGCGCCATAGCGGATCAGGAAATGCCCAGGAAAGTTAATGCCCTTCACCGAAAGCCCGAGGCGAGCGCCAAGCGCTATATGGATTAGCGCGAGGGAGATTGGAATCCCGTGGCGAAAATCAATCACCCGATTGAGATAGCTATTACCCGGCTCGTAGTAGTCTTTGACGTTACCACTGAATCCTTCTTCCACATGGATAAAATCTATCAATGCATTGACCGAAATACCGTGACCCCTAGTGGCTTGAAACTTGTTCTCAAATTTTGCAGCCAGATTATCCAGGAGCTTAAGATAATGCTTGATACTTAAATTATCTTCAGTTTCAGCTGCGATTAATAAAGCAGCCTCATCCAGGTCTATCTGCTCATCCGGGAGAGCGGCAAGTTCGGCGAATCGCTTTCTGACATCGTTGTCCATGTCGTAATCTTTGCAAGGATGATGAGGATATGCAATCCTGAAATAGCGCGTTATTGTCGCGTTCCTCTGTAGTGTATGAGGGTAATGGCCCCCGCGACTGAAATACTGGATTTAAACATGATCAAGAAAACCATTTGTCCTCTGGATTGCCCGGATGCCTGCGGCATGCTTGCGACAGTTGAAGACGGAAAAATAACCCATCTGGCGGGAGACCCTGAACATCCTTTCACCAGAGGTTTCCTTTGTAAAAAGGTGAGGTCGTACCACCACCGTGCGCAATCAGATGATCGGGTTTTGTATCCGCAAAAGCGTATAGGTGAGAAAGGCGAAGGCAAGTTCGAGCGTATTTCCTGGGATGAAGCATGGCAGATTCTTGTTGATCGCCTGGGCGAAATCAGGTCGGAGCATGGCGGTGAGGCCTTGTTGCCATACTCTTATGCAGGAAATATGGGCAAGGTAAATTTCCACGCTGGAGATCCCTTCTTCCATCAATATGGTGCGTCCCAACTTAATCGGACTATTTGTTCGACCGCGTCAAAGGCGGGCTGGTTTATGCACTATGGTCCAAACCCCAGTAGCCCGCCGGAAAAAGCTGCCGATGCAGACCTTGTCATCGCCTGGGGCGTAAATATCAAAGTAACCAATATTCATTTCATGCCCTTTGTGGTGGAAGCCAGGCGAGCAGGTGCGTGCTTTATCGTTATTGACCCATATCGGAATGTGACTGCCCAGGCGGCAGATAAGTATTTTGCCATTAAACCGGGCGGTGATACTGCACTTGCGCTTGGCGTGCTCAAAATTCTCATTGAGCGAGATGAAATCGATCAAGCCTTTATTGATCAATACTCCGAAGGTTTTGATGAGCTTAGGGCGTATCTCGATTGCCATGAGCTCGAAGAACTTATCGTGAAGTCTGGCTTGCCGCTTGCTGAAGTGAATGAACTCGCGACGCTTCTGGCTGATCATCCAAAGACGTTTATACGGATTGGCGTTGGCCTCTCCAGGAATACACAAGGAGCGATGTCGCTTCGCGCAATTGCGTGCCTTTCGGCAGCTCTTGGTTTATTTGATGGTGGTAAGGGCAGGGGAGCGCTGCACTC
Source organism: Pseudomonadales bacterium (assembly GCA_046582185.1). Taxonomy (GTDB): domain Bacteria; phylum Pseudomonadota; class Gammaproteobacteria; order Pseudomonadales; family Azotimanducaceae. The sequence goes on from JAYGEX010000019.1 coordinate 64,251, forward strand.
AAGCAATTCATTTCCTCTTGATGGGCGAATTATGTCTTTTTCATCCATGAAGAATAGAAAGACAAGAACGATCAATATGGTTAGGTTGGGCGAAGCCCTAAATGATCTCTCCCCTCCAGTGAAGTCGTTATTTGTCTATTCAAGTAATCCATTAAGTGTTGCTCCCGATTCGAGCCAGGTGAGAAGAGGCTTGTCGAGGGAGGACCTGTTTACAATTGTGCATGAACAGTTCCATACACCAACGACTCAATACGCCGATTTACTGTTGCCGGCGACAACCTCATTTGAGAACGAAGACATCTATATGGGTTATGGGCATTTCAGTATGGGCCGAATTGAACCTGTTATTGCTCCTAGAGGAGAAGCCATTAGTAATTTTGATTTATTCCAGACCCTGGCTAGAAAAATGGGATTCGATAACCCAGTGTTTGAGCAGACGGCCGCTGAGAGGATTGATACCTACACGCCTGCTATTTCAGGTCTGCCTAAGAAATATCTGAATGATGGTATCCCTGCAGGTGAAATCATTACCTCTGATCTTAAAGCTGCGGGCGGCGACTTCAGCCAGTTTGGAGGTAACAAATTCAAGTTTTCAGTTCCCCCTGCAAATGCGAATATGGCAAGCATTCCGAGCCTTTTGCCAAATACTGAATTTGATAACGTTGAACTTGCGTCAAGCCATCCCTTTTTCCTGATTACTCCACCCAATAGTGAGTTACTCAATTCTACCTTCGGTGAAAATTTCACGGATAAAGTGGGAGAGGTTTTGATTCACCCTGACGATGCCGAATCAAATGGTATTTGCGATGGTGATCAGGTGAAAATCTATAACGGCAGGGGAAGCAATGTTCGCATTGCTAGAGTTAGCGATAAAACACAGCCAGCATTGTTAGTCGCAGAAGGCATATATTGGCAAAATAACGCCTCGAATCAGAGTGGCGTCAACGACCTGACATCCCAGGCGATTACAGATATCGGCGAGGGCGGTACTTTTCACGAGAGCAGGGTCGGCATTACGAAAGTGATGTGAGGCTTGTTCATCTGGTTGAGAATGCTCGCAATATCTAAGCTGCAGCAGTATGCTTTCACCGTTGTACTTGTTGTGTTTTAGGGCGCCCGGAAATAATACGCTCAAACTAAACTGTCAATCTTGGTCGAGAGGGAGGCAACAATGGAGGCAGAATTTCATTCCATAAGTTCTTTGTTTCTACAATTGGGACTAAACGATTCGAGGGAAGCTATCGATGCGTTTATTAGCACACATAGACCCTTGCCAGCGGATATAGCGTTGGATAAAGCCGATTTTTGGAGTACGTCGCAATCCTCATTCTTAAAGCAGGTGAAAGAGGAAGACGCTGACTGGGTTGGCATTGTTGATCAGCTGGACGTCATGCTGCGTTAAACCTGAAGTCGCAGCTGTACTATCTTAAAAGCATCTTCGGACTGTGAAATCTTTGTACGCACAATTACATAAAGTTGTGCAGGAGCTCATAGTACGAGTCTCTGTATGACAGGTCGTTATGCCCTGCGCCTCTAATCACATTTACACTAACTTGCGCCGCAGGAAATTCATCGATTAGCCGATCAGAATATTTCGATGGGATGATTGAATCGAGCTCGGCGATGATTATAAGGGTCGATGAATCGATGCTTTTTATTCGGCTGACCGAATCAAATTTGTCTAGCAGCAAGTAATCGATGGGAAACATTGGGTATTGGTCTTGAGCAATATTCCGAATTGAATCATATGGTGTGATAAGCACCATTTTGTCAATCTTCCTAGTTGATGCCAGCAAAGTAGCGACCCCAGATCCTAAGCTACGACCAATTACTGATATCCCTGTATGCTGCGGTGATACTTTGTCGTATAGAAGTTGCGCGTCGGCGTAGATTGTTTTTTCCGTTGGGTTACCTGTGCTCCCCCCATAACCTCGATAATTGACCAGGTAGACAGTTTGCATGGCGAAAATTTCAGTGTAACGAGGTGCATTGGCTACTACGGATTCTCCATTACCACCAAAATACAGTATTGCTTTCGACTCCCCTCTGTTTAGAACAACGATCTCTAAGGATTGATCATCCGTTGAAATAGTCATTGTTTCATAACGGTGGGCGATTTCAGGTGATGGAAAATACAAAAAACTTCTTTGAAAAATAAATAGAGCAATTGCGACAAGAAAGTATATTGAAATTAGGCTAACGACAATTGGTATTAGTGTTTTTATCCTATGTCCTGCTATTTTGACGATATTTGATTAGCTTTCTAACCGTAAAAACCACGAAGAAGTAGGTGAAATGTTGACCGGCCACCATGATGGTCAGCTTCGGCCAAAAATCTATCTCCTCACTAAAGAAACCGGCAGAGAGGATTCCGGGGAAAACCAGAATTCTATAGCCTGGAAGTGAACCATGGGCGATCCAGAAATTTATGCCGAATGCGATGAAAGCAATCGCCGCACCTGCCAGGCGCCATAAAGATGAGTATCTTAAGTCAGACAAACTTTCTCCATGTGCTGACAAGGAGTGTATTAACCAGTCAGTTTTAGCTCGTTTACTGCATTGTCCTAATGTACGTTTCTAATGTATTTTCCATTGTCGAATTTGGAAAAAAACTGCACGATCATTGGATGGCTTATCGGCTCTAAATTTTTGTCAGGCGTAAGGTTTTGTTCACTCACGTAAGTTGTATGCGTACTTCCGTGAACCAGGACGTGGTACCAGGGTTTGTTTTTAGGCGGACGGGATTTCGCGACTTGTTCATACCACTCATCTGTCGATTGGAATTTTCCATCAACATCTACAATAACGCCGCGATAATCGAATAGTCGATGGTGAATCAAATCCCCCACTGAAAATTTCGTTCTGGTAATGTTAGTAACTGTTCCCATAATTTATTCTACAATAAAGCGCTAAAGCATGGACCTCAATTCTTTGAGGATCTTGACCGTAGCAAACTCCATTTCACGCAAGCTTGCGGCATAAACTTTCAATTGGTGCTAGGCCCATTTAACCGAAGCAGGTATGTCGGCGCCGAGACCATAAAGGTGACGTATTATCTGACCTTCATGAATTACCTCGTGATCTGGCAACTCTAGTAACAGCTGTTCCCGGGTTTGTGTCCAATCGTCTATCTGCGTAATTGAATCTTTGACACTTTCGGCTGATGCTTGAAGTTTCTCGATAAGATCTGACTGTGAAAATCCAGTCATGGAGTAATTAAAGCCATTCCACTCTCCATCTTTAAGCGCTTTAGCATAGCTTCCTCTGGCGCCAACAATACACTACAGATGTTCTCCGAGGGTCTTTTGTTTGGGGACATCCAGTTTCTGTGAGAGATCTACATTCGCGCCAATTAGATCATCATAGGAATCGAATCTCTTGATTAGATTTTCAACAACTGTTTCTCTCATAGAATAATGCTCCTGAATTTGGATAACACTATCCGATCTGAGTGTAATTAACTACTCTCAAGCTTGTCTCGTACGCTCAATAGCTTCTTGTTTGCAGCGCATCGATAAGCGTAATCAGCCAGATCAATAAGTGTCATGTCTGCCTGACGTCAGCTTAAATTGGTGCGCGATAGCGAGGTTGAATTGAGACATTGGTTAGGAATCGCTTAGCCACCTTTTTGCACCGCCAGATTAATATTAGAAAGCATCCATGAATGAATCTCGGGGAAATCTTCTGCAGAACTTCTTGGTGAGACATCCATGTCTTTGGCTGGAAACTTTACATAATCTATTTTTTCATGCTCGTACATTTGGAGCTCCCATGGTTGCACAACGATTGACTTCACTGGCGAGCAACGAAGCGTAATGTACAGCAGAGGTCAAAGGCTGGAGTGAGGTTGAATTTTTTTGCATCTATCCTCTCTGCAATAAACTGACACGAGTGATGCAGGGATTCAAGGCTGACACCCTGATGTGTTCCAGGTGTTGAGTCCAACACCTTCTCCGTTGAGCCAAGTGATTCGTATAAATGTTGATAGTTCTTCTCAGAATGTATCTCATCATTCTGCTCCTGGATAAAATAAACAGGCGTTCGAACGAGCGGGGCGCAATGATTCATGATGATAGATTTTGGCGGCGGTTCGCTTCCGAATAGTCCCAGGACAGCGGTTTTAATATTCGGTTGCTGCGATAGAAATAAGATTCCGTATTGCGTGCCTAACGAGAGAGCCAAAATAGACAATGAGGAGGTCAAATTTTGTGGCGAATGTATAGACTTGATTCTATTCAAGAAGGAATTCATGCCGTCCTTGACCAGACCAATAGGTCTGTCAGATTGACGTATATTCGTTCCATTGGTACACACCTTTGGCTCGTTTGCCATGAAACGGTAACTCAGGTACCAGAACCGCAAGATTAAAGTCGTCTGCCAACATCTTTGCTGGTCCAACCACTGTCTGATGGAATCGGTCTACGCTCAGACCGTGTCCCAACAGCACGATACCGTTAGGCATCTTCGGTTTGTAAAATGTGCACGGGATAGACCCGCCGTCTGAATCAACAGAGAGTTGAAGCTCTTCGGCAGGGCTATGATTCATTAAACTCTAATAGGAGGCGGGAAATGGTTAGCGCATTCATGTGTTTGCCACGTGCTGTATATTTTCTTTATACAACACGATTTCACCATCCTCAGTTCTTTCCTCAACGAAGCCACTTTTCTTGTATAGTGACAAGGCAATATTGTTGTCTGGCAGTGTTGAGATACGTACAAGATCAACTTTTGGACTGAATTGACTGATCCAATTTAGTGCTACGTTCAATAGCTGCCGACCCAGTCCTCTACCTTGAAATCTAGCGTCAATCATTAAGCGTGCAATGTTCACGATTCGGTTGCCATTGTTGGTAAAGGGAAAGACAAGAATATAGCCTACCGATTCATCGGCCTCAAACGCCACCCTAAATATCGAATCCTTCCAGACGAACGCATCGGCAAGGGATTTTCGATACTGGCAACCATTCGTTCTTGCCCAGTCTGTACGGATAACCTGCGTTCATCGAGATGATTCTCTGGTGTGATGGGTAGGAGTTTAATCATTCATCAATTTCTCTGTCCCATAGACAAAAGAAGTGGGCTCTATTCTTCAGACAACTCAATTTGGCTCTGTTGCTCACCGAAGGAGCTGAACAAGGGTGGTCGTGAACTTACTAACCCTGGGATCGCTGTAGCCTCTTTTGTTCTGCTTTGGTTATTTTGTTCTTTTGTTGAGCGGAAACAGCATCGGCGCCAATATGAGTTTCACCGCGCTTCCTTGCAAGCTGGACTTGTTTCTCGCGCTCACGGAATCTCTTTTTCTGTTCTTCAGTTTGTTTGCCGATGCAGTAAGGGCAAGAGACACCCTGGATCCAGGCATTGCTTAACTTGTCTTGCTCGGTCACCGGCATTCGGCAGGCGTGACATTGATCGTATTTACCTTTCTCCAAATTGTGATCGACAGTAACCCTGTCATCAAAAACAAAACATTCCCCTTGCCAAAGGGATTCCTCTTCCGGAACGTCTTCCAGATATTTGAGTATGCCGCCTTCCAGATGATAAACCTCCTCGAATCCAAGCGCCTTCAAATATGCGGTGGATTTTTCGCAGCGAATTCCACCGGTGCAGAACATAGCAACTTTCTTGTGGGTGCTCGGGTCTAGATGAGCTTTGGCGTATTCTGGAAATTCGCGGAACGATGTGGTGTGAGGATTGATGGCATTTGTAAACGTGCCGATCTGGATTTCATATTCATTTCGAGTGTCAATCAAGGTGACATCGGGGTCGGAAATAAGCGCATTCCAGTCTTCAGGTTTGGTATAGGAACCAACAATATTGTTGGGATCGATGTCTTCGACACCCATGGTGACGATTTCCTTTTTTAGTTTTACCTTGCTGCGGTTGAAAGGCATCTCGTCTGTATAGGATTCCTTGCAGCGGAGTTCGGAAAATCGCTTATCATTCTTTAACCAATCCAGCACGCTGTCTATTCCTGCTTGTGCACCCGCAATGGTGCCGTTTATCCCTTCGTGCGCCAGTAGTAAGGTCCCACGAACGGATTGCTCTTCCATCAACTTGACGAGAGGTTCCCTTAATTCTTCAAAATTGTCGAGGCGCACGAAGTGGTAGAGCGCACAGACGACGATACTATTTTCTTCCATCTAATTGATTCCATGGAGTACGGTAAATGCAGGCACAGGGAGAAAGTTTATGTGGCGAGATGGCGCTATTATCCCTTGATTTCCCGCGTATTTGTATAACAACTTTCTATATAACAAGAATGAGCACCATAGATGTTTGGGAATGTGCAGCAATTCCTATGTTGCTGGGCTAACTTGGAGATGGTGCCAGCGGTGTTATACTCGGCGACTAAACTTGTGGCGGGTCAAAGGTCTGCCAAATCACAAAATTATCAACTTGCAGGAGACGAGAATGGCAATTAATCCAGACGCAGTAGGTACCAAGGGCACGCCAAGCAAACGAAGCTGGACGTCTAAAGATGCCTTGCTGTATGCGGTCGGTGTTGGAGCGGGCTTGGATGAGTTGCAATACACCACAGAAAATACCAAAGATCTTGCACAGCAGGTTCTGCCGACTTTTGCTGTGATAATTGGCGGTGGTGGTGTGCCTATGTCTGCGGCGGGCACATTCAATCCTGCAATGATGGTTCATGGCGAGCAAGGAATTGAATTGCTGGGTGAGATTCCTGCAGAGGGCGAAATTGAGAGCATCGGTGAAATTACCGGCATCTATGACAAGGGGTCCGCTGCTGTCCTGGCCTTCAGTTCAGAATCGAAGAATGTTGCCACCGGCGAAGTGATATTGAGAACCAGCATGACATTGTTCTGTCGCGGCGAAGGCGGTTTTGGCGGTGATCGCGGCCCGTCAGATAAGATTGAAATACCTGAAAGTAAGCCAGATCACCAGCTTACTTATAAAACCAGAGAAGACCAGGCTTTGACGTATCGGTTATCCGGGGATAGGAACCCGCTTCATTCTGATCCCTCATTCGCTGCAATGGGTGGCTTTGATAAGCCTATACTTCATGGGCTGTGTTCATATGGTTTTACCGGGCGCGCACTGCTTCAATCCTTGTGTGGTGGTGAGTCGGGTAAATTCAAGTCGATGAAAGCAAGGTTTTCCAAGCCGGTATTTCCAGGGGACCAGCTAACAATATCAATGTGGGTAGACGGAAATTCTGCACTCTTTAGAACAACCAATCAGAATGATGAAGTTGTAATCGATCAAGGTACTTTCACTTTTGGGTAGAAGAATAAAGGGGCAAAGCCAATGTTAGCGATAGGACAGGTAGCGCCGGATTTTGAGCTCACCGATGAAGATGGGGAGCAGATCACCCTGGAAGGTTTGCTTTCCGGGGAATCTCTTATTCTATATTTCTACCCGGCGGATTTTACACCACTGTGCACGGCCGAAGCCTGCAGCATTCGCGATATGCACGATGATATTGTTGATGTCGGCGTAAAGGTTGTGGGTATAAGTCCCCAGGGGGATCAGAGCCATCAGCGCTTTAAATCGCAATTCAATATCCCGTTCCCCTTGCTGTTCGACAAAAGTAAGAAGGTCATTCGGGCGTACGGTGTTGATGGACCCTTTGGTATGGGTGTTAGGCGTGTTACTTATTTGATTGGTAAGGATAAGACAATCACGAACAGAGTTGCTTCAGATTTATTTATCGGCAGCCATACTCAATTTATCAAACAGGTAATTGCTGATCATCATCAGTAAATCTGATTCGGACAATTAGAAACATGATCCAGCCAGGGAACGCGACTTTCTTAAAGAGCCCTCGGCGGTTCTTAAACAAAAAAGCCCTCTTACACACAATGTGCGTAAGAGGGCTTGATATTACTTAAAACAGGTCGAAATTTTTATAGGATTGAGACGTTAACCGCCTGAAGTCCTTTGTCGCCCTGTTCTACTTCAAACTCGACTTCTTGGCCGTCGTTCAAAGTTTTGAAGCCTGCAGAGTTTATCGCTCTAAAATGAACAAAAACATCTTTGCCTTCTTGTCGTTCAATAAATCCGAATCCCTTTTTGTCATCGAACCATTTTACTCGGCCAGTTTCAGTAGCCATAAGTCATCTCTCCTGAGAGTGTCATATATATTACGTGCCAACGAATTCGCTGACCCAATTAATGCTGAAAGATGCGGGAGGTACTTACGAACAGACAAGGTTTCAAAATTAACTTTTTCCAAATTGCACGGACATAATTACCGCTGTATTCCTTACCAGCTCGGGCAGTGTATCGCAAATTCAAACAATGTAAAGGGTCAATTTGGAAAGTAAATAGTGATCAGGGCTGATTTTCATTGGTTCTTGAGGGATCTTGAAGATTTCTTGACGGAAGTGCCACCATATTCAACGCAATAGATATCCTTTCTCGCTTGCCATTGTGGGGCGTAACCCAGTGAGGAACCCAGGATGGAAATGCAATCATTTGTCCTGCCTTGGGGTAAATTCTCTGATCTGATCGATAAATTTCACCCGCTGCATCTGTATAGCGAAGATCTGGCTTATACATGAGTGGAGTGGGATTGCGTGGATCCTGAACGACCAGGCACCCGGCATTTGTGGGATCTTCGTTCTCCTGAAGCCCGTCATCTACATAAAAAACAATCGACCAAAGAGCGCCAGGATGAGTATGGGATTCATGGCCCACGCCAGCCGGGCAAATATTGGCCCACATTTCTGCAGACCACTCGAATCGCGGCGTCTCAGGGTCTGTCTGGCCGATATCCCGGGTGAATTGACCGCACATCTGAACCATGAGACTGCCAAGTTTCTGCGCTGGTTCGCCGCCCCATTGCAACATGCCGATATCTGATTGCCAGCCACCGAAGTTTGTTCGTTTTACACTTTCATGTTTGGCACGCCGTTCGGTAATGACTTTGCGAAGTTCACCGCTTAGTTCGGCGATATCGGGAATGTCCGCGACGATAAGCGGGGTCTCAAATAGACCTTTGTATTGTGCAGCTTTGGCAGCGGCCAGATCATCAAACATGCAGCTTCTCCGTTGATGTCTGAATCCTATTAGCTACCTGAATAATATTCAAGAATTCAGGCAGCGAAGTCGAAGATGAAATCTGATGATTCCTACTTCTTGGCGTGTAGCACCACCGGTAGTTTGGCATAACCCTTAACGAATGCAGAGCGAATTCTAACTGGCTCGCCAACAACTTCGATAAAATCAAAGCGTTTAAGAATCTCTTCCCAAACTACTCTTAATTGCATCTCGGCAAGCCTGTTACCCATGCAGCGATGAATGCCAAAACCAAAAGAGACATGTTGTCGTGGCCGTGCTCTATCAATAATGAACTGGTTGGCATTTTCGATGGCATCTTCATCGCGATTACCCGAAACATACCACATGATTACTTTATCGCCTGCCTTGATCTTTTGGCCATTGAGTTCTGTATCAACTAATGCTCGTCTTCGCATATGCGCGAGCGGTGTTTGCCACCTGATGATCTCGGGAACCATTGATGTGATCAGTGAATTGTTCTTGCGCAATTTTTCGTACTCAGCGGGGTTCTCATTCAATGCGAGTACACCACCGGTGATGGAATTTCGAGTTGTATCATTGCCACCAACAATAAGAAGTATCAGGTTGCCTAACAATTCCAAGGGCTTATCAACCATGTCTCTAGTCTTCGGGTCGTTGGCTAACATGGTGATCAGGTCATTGTTGCCAGGTTTGATCTGCCGCTCCCTGAATATTTCCGAGAATACGGTCAAGCACTCATACAATTCTTCTCTTCGCTGCTCTTCCGAATCGATGATGCCAGTATCTTCACCTGCTGTGGCGACATCCGACCAGCGAGTGAGTTTCCTTCTGTCTTCAAAAGGAAAGTCGAAAAGTGTTGCCAGCATCTGCGTAGTCAGTTCGATGGAGATACGATCAACCCAGTCTATTTCTTCGCCAATTGGCAGGTCATCAAGGAGCTTAGCAGCACGTTCCCTGATGGTGCCTTCAAGTTTGGCGAGGTTTATTGGCTGTACGACCGGACTAACGACGCCGCGTTGCTCATCATGGACGGGCGGGTCCATTGCGATGAACATTGGCAGGGTAAAGTCCTCATCCTGCTCGGCGATAGTGATGCCGCCTTCAGAAGAAAATATCTCATGATGGGAGTCCACATACATGATGTCTTTGAATTTTGTCACGGACCAATAGGGGCCATGTTCGCTTTCATCACAGTAATGTACTGGTGCTTCGTTGCGCAGGCGGTCGAAATATCCCCACTGGGCATCCTGTTCAAATATTACGTCTTGAGCGACATTAAATTTACTATCCAATGGAATGGAATAGGGGTCTTTGATGATGTCTGATTTGGGGTTCGCTGCTGCTTCGCTCATGTGAGTCCTTTTTCTGCTTGTTTCTCCGTGGAGTGAATACCGGAAAGTTAATACTGAAATTCAGGTAGGTTAACGACCAAGCCGTCTAATTCTTCAGTGACGACTATCTGGCAGGACAATCGGGAATTGCCAGTTCTGTCCGGGTTTAGATCAAGCATTGATTCTTCAGCATCACTTGGTTTACCTACTTTTTCCAGCCAGGAGTCTTCAACCAATACGTGGCATGTGGCGCAAGAACATTCACCACCACAATCAGCATCAATACCGGAAATGAGGTTATCGACTGCGTTGTTCATCAATGTGCTGCCGACTTCGACGTCTAAGGTGTTTTCGGTACCATCGAACTGGATGAAGGTAATCTTTGGCATTGTGTTTTCTCCTGCCTAATGGATCAAGATTTGAATCTGAATGTTAGTAAAAGTGCTTCGCTTGAAGGCGAGGAAAATTAACAAGAAATCAGCTTGTTAAAAAGGTGATAATAGGACATATATTGATCAAATTAGGACGCACACTGCCAGCGAGTCTACATATTGTATACCAGCATTAATGCAGGGGCGTCGATGTGCTGGTAGCGCAGCCGGGCTTTACGACATTTTACCGAAGCATTGCCGCACCTGGTCAACAAATGTCTCAGGTTGTTCAAAGGCTGCAAAGTGTCCACCCTCATCCAAAATATTGAAGTGAATGAGTTGCGGAAAGACCTTCCTGGCCCACCTTTCGGATGTCTTAAAGATCTCCTTGGGAAAGATACTACAGCCCACGGGCATGGTGATTGGATTGGTGTTGGATGACGTGCTGTTGCCAAAACTCTCCCAGTAGATGCGTGCCGAGGATGCGCCGGCATTGGGTAGCCAATACATCATGACGTTGTCCAGAAGTTCATCTTTTGAAACGATATTCTCTGGTTGCCCCTTACAATCCATCCACTGATAAAACTTTTCGATGATCCAAGCCGCCTGGCCGATGGGTGAATCACTAAGGCCATAACCGAGGGTTTGTGGGCGCGTGCTCTGCTGCTTGGAATAGCCAGAATCATGATCCTGATAGAACTTCATTGCCGCCAGGGCACTTTGCTCTTGCTCGGTCAAATCATTCATCGTTTCGGGGTCTGGTGGTGCTATGGGCATATTCATATGAATGCCTTTGCAGTTACCGAGATCTTGCCGGGCTATAGAGGCAGTAACGATAGAACCCCAGTCTCCTCCCTGGGCAAAGTAGGACTTATAGCCGAGCCTCACCATGAGTGTGTTCCACGCAGTGGCAATCTTTTCGATACCCCAGCCTGGCGCTGTTGGTTTGTCGGAATATCCAAAACCCGGCAGGGTCGGGCAAACGAGATGAAACGCATCCTCAGCTGAACCGCCATGTGCTACAGGATCTGTAAGAGGGCCAATAACCTTCTGGAATTCAACGATAGAGCCAGGCCAGCCATGGGTTAATAACAGCGGCCTTGCATTTTCAACAGGTGACTTGATATGCAGAAAGTGAATGCCAAGCCCATCGATTTCAGTTTTAAAGCCATCCCACTGGTTAAGGAGGGCTTCCCTTGCTCTCCAGTCATATTCGTTTAGCCAGTACTGATGAATCTCTTTCATGTACGCAAGTGGGATACCCTGGGTCCAATCGTCCGGAGTCTCTTCGTCGGGCCAGCGTACAACAGAGAGGCGGCTTTTTAATTCCTGGAGTTCAGTATCGCTTGCAGATATCTTGAATGGAGTGATTGCAGACATATTGGCTATCCGTCTTTAGTCTTGTATTGAAATTACGATCTTACCCATTGATTGTCGATCCAGCATCTTCTTTAAAGCAGCGCCGGCATTCTTAAGGGCGAAAATTTCACCGGCCTGTGGGTTCAGCTTGCCAGCAGTGATCCATTCAAGCAAGGTAGTAAGAACCGGTCTGAACGCGCCTTGATTCGCAGCGATAAAACCACCCCAATTGACGCCAACTATTGAACACTGCTTCAGTAGAGTTAAATTAAGCGGGATTTTTGGAATGTCACCTGCTGCGAAGCCTACCACCAAAAATCGACCGCCAAGACCAAGGGAGCGCAGGGCCGGCTCTGAAAACGCCCCACCAACTGGATCATAAACCACGTCCAGGGGTTTTCCGCCCAAGACCTCTTTAAGCTCAACTCGCCAATTGTCCTGGCTGTAATCGATTGAATGATCGGCACCTGCGTCTACACATGCTTGTCGTTTCAGTTGGCTGGATGCAGCAGCTATTACTGTAGCACCCATTGCTTTAGCTACATCAATCGCAGCCGTGCCAACACCGCCGCTGGCGCCAAGGATAAGAATGGATTCCCTGGCTTTCAGATTCCCGCAATGGGTAAGGCCATGATATGCAGTGCAATAGTTAACAATGAAGCCAGCTGCCGCCTCAGACGAAAGGAGGTCTGGAATCGGGGTACATACATTTTCGTGAAGGCATATTTTTTCGGCAAGGCCGCCGTTGGAAGGTGTGGCGAGAACCCGTTGGCCAACGCGAAGGTGTTTCACCCCTTCGCCAATCTGTTCAACAACACCGGCAATTTCATTCCCGGGAACAAAAGGGAGCTTAGGTTTGATTTGATAGAGCCCGGCAACGGTTAACGCATCCACAAAGCCAAGACCGGTAGCCAAAACTTTAATCAGTACTTCACTTTTCCCCGGTGAGGGGTCCCGGACTTCTGAGATCGCCAGGTTTTCTGCTGGACCAAATTCTTCGCAAAGTATTACGCGCATAATTGAAGTGCTTCAAAGGTCTGTCTCTCGAGCGCCTTATACTAGGTGAATTGCTGTAATGATTCTATGTTGACATAGTGTTGATAGGTATCGTTGATTAGAAGAGATACACGAGACAGTGATTATTTCTATTCAACGTGGTCAACAACGTCCTGAAACTCATCGAAAATCTCGTCTTCCATATAGTCCCTGAATTCCCCCGCATCGAAGTAGGCACCATGGCACTGAGGACAGGATTCGAATTTGATCTCTAAGGGCTCCTGCCTCAGGACATGGTTCATCTTGATTTTACAGACGGGTCAGGCAACGTCCAGAATCTGATTGAATCGTGCGCCGACGAAGTCGTCACCTATATCGATTGTTTCTGATCCTTTCAGCGTTTTCAGGTCTTCTTTTTCCAGGTGGTCAAACCACATGCCAAAACAGTTGGTACAACGGTCAATTTCAATGCCGTTGTACTCAATTACCTCCATATCAGACAAACATTTTGGACACTGCATTGTCTTCCCTCCTGGTGGTGCTGGCTCTGACTATAGCTCAGAAGTCAGGAAATCACGGGTTCTAGTGTATGACTCTTTGTCCGCCGCAACAATAGAAGCGCAAAGATCAGTGACACCAATATCCCGTAGTCTCTGAATCTGCGACCTGAGTTCATCTTCTTCGCCAATAATCGCAAGGTCTGCTGGACCTTCAATCCCTTCTTTATCAAGCATGGCGCGATAAGATGGCAACATACCGTAAATTTGAAGTTCTTTGGAAATCAGCTCTCGCGCACTTTCAACATCGTTGGTGAGCACAATTGGAAATCCAGCAACGATAGCTGCATTCGGTTTTCCGGCGCCACTCGCTGCAGTGTTAATCGATGGGATGATGTAATTCTCAAGCGTATTCGGACCAGTCATCCATGTGACAGTGCCATCGGCCATTTCACCGGCCAGCTTTAACATGACAGGGCCAAGCGCCGCTATCAGCAACGGTACGCCTTGCTGCTCTGGCACCTTTAATGTGACGTTGTTGACATTGTATTGTTCACCGGCGAACGATGTAGTTTCACCTTTAAGTAACGGCGCTAATATAGACAGGTATTCACGCATATGTTTTGCAGGTTTGTCATAGGAATATCCCAGCATGCCTTCAATGACCACCTGGTGCGAAAGGCCAATGCCTAGCTTGAAGCGACCGCCGCTGGCTGCGCCAGTTGTTAGCGCCTGCTGTGCTATCGCTGTGGGATGTCTGGGATAGGTCGGCGTAACCGCTGTACCAAGCCCAATTTTAGATGTCGCGTGGCCGATTATTCCAAGCGTTGAAATCGCGTCGAGGCCGAAAATGTTCGCCATCCATAAATTGTCGAAGCCGCTCGCTTCCGCATCTTGTGCAATCTGTACCAGCGCGCCGATACTTCCATCGGGCCCATCAGTTGCGCCAACCATTAATCCAATTCGCATTTCTTCTCCTGGTGTTTTATCAAGTTCATTTTAGTCACTTGGCCATAAGCCAAGTTTGTATATCTGTTAGTGGAACAGTCTAGCCAGATCTGGTTTGTAAATAATTTCGAAGCCTGTATATCGGGGCTGATTATATTCTGAATAGGTCACTAATCCGCTCCCCTGGCTAGCGGCCGGGTTCAGGGCGACGATGTCTCCGTCATTAAGATTAACAACATTCTGTAAATAGCGCTTGTCATTTACGTTCTGACTAAAGAGCCGAAAGGTCCATTCCTTCCATCTGTAGTCGACCGACAGATCCCAGGTACTGTAGTTATTAACCCTTGCAATAGGAATCAGGGGGTTAGTCTGGTAGTCATCCACAAAGCGGTACACAGCGTTAAAACTAACCACGCCCGAGGCGAAGTTAATTGAATAGAGAGTGGATAGATACCATGAATCAGTAGGGGCTCTATTGGACAAGGCGGAAGATAGGTCCTGTTCTGTGCCTGGAATTTCCAGGTTTGGCACATCGTAGTCCTGGAAGTCAGCCCTAATATGGTTGTAGGTACCGCGCAGGTATAAATTATCAATGGGCACATATTCCATTTCGAGTTCAAAGCCGTTGGATTCGGGCGACATTGTCTATTACTGATTCAAGTCGGCCAGGTGCGGCAGGAGAAATAAACTGCTCACGTTTGTGGTCCTGGTCTATTTGGTAGTAGGCCATGTTGAGGCGAAGTTTGTCGTTGAACCATTCGCTCTTCATGCCAATTTCCCAATTTTCGGAGGTTTCTGAAGCATAGCTTTGCGCTGATTCGAGGGTGACAGCATTCTCGCTATACCCACCCGGGAGGAATCCTTCAGAGAATCGCAGATAAATCATTGCCTGATCATCAACCCGGTAACTAAGCCCTGCCGAGAACGTCCATTCATCCCAGTCCTTAGCGGCGATGATCTGCACCGGAGACGGCAGGATTGCATCATTTAGCCGAATTGCCGGGGGACTGTGATCAAATTCTTTTTCGATAAATGAATATCTTGTACCCACATCGACAATCCATCTCTTATTTAAGCGGTATTCCAGATGCATGAACCCGGAGCTTATCTTGGACTCTGTGTGTGATTTGAGCTACTGAATTTCGCCTGGTGCATGGCCACTTGATAGTCCGGCGTTGCCCAATGCATTCAGGATGAAAAATTCTTCCTGAAACAAACTATATTCATAATCTAGCAGGTATAACCCTGTGACGAAATGTAATCTTTCAGTCAATTGTTTGGAGATTGTTACTTCTTGTGAAAACTGATCGTAATCCTGTTCTGAAATCACCGAATAGAAATCCACCTGCGTGGCATCAAGATCTCTGGACATTGTCTCGTCCGTCGCCCGATAACCTGTAATGCTTGTGACGTCGAACCCTTTCCAGTTGAAATCGATTCTGAGGTTATGGCAATCCCCTTCTAGCTGTCGTTGGTTGCTAAAATTCTGCGCAGTCCGATTGAGGGATTCTGTTTGCGGTATGGATGGGCCAATGCTTGACGCACAGGCTTCGTCGGTCATTGCGTTAATACATAGCAGGTCTGTGGTAATACTTAAGTTAAGGAGCCCTTGCGTATTTGCTTCATCGTCCTCGTTATCCTAGGTATATTGCACCGACAGATTGTCATTAATATCCCAGAGGGAACTGGTCGAAAGCGCTAACCTGTCTTCCCTGTTTTCTTCTCGTCCGTTGATTACATTTCTCATGTAGTTTCCATCACCATCTACGTAATTTACCGATACCTTCCCTGCCAGAGATGAAGTCACGGGAAAGTTAAATACCGCATCAAACTCTTTTCTGTCGTTGTCGCCAAAACTCGCGCGCAGATCAGTGCCGAATTCTCCAGATGGCCTGCTTCGAACCAGATTAATAGTACCGGCGATATTAGGTGCGCCTTGATAAGTGGACTGGGGGCCTCTGGCGATTTCTATTTGCTCGAAATCAAACAGCGTTTGTAGCTGACTGGTATGAGTTCCCACATAGACACCATCGATGCCCACCGCGACTGCAGGCTCAAAACCCTTTGTAACTTCTGAGGATCCAATGCCGCGCATACTGATTGCTGCGCCGCGCGGCGTACTGCTTAATCGATCGATGATTACGCCAGGTGCAATGCCTTCGAGATCTTCCAGGTCTCGTGCGTAGGTCTTCTCAATGTCGAATTTTTTGATGACGGTGACGGATTCAGGTGTCCACTGAAGGGCTTCACTTCGAATACGAACACTCGTTGATTGTTCCGATATAGTAAATGCTTCCTGGGCATGTCCATGAGATGTTGTTGTGGCTACGGCAATGCAAAGTACAATTAGAGGAACACTTGCTCTCATCATGGTTTCCGAAGGAGAGTTTAATACACCAAAGCTGGAATGCTCATGGTAGGCGGGTGTGCAAGAAAATCAACCACGAGCTGTAGCGTCTGTATATGTGATCTAGATGATGTCGGTGGTGATCGCGATGGTGTCGTTTTCGACTTTGAGGGGATAGGTCTTTATTGCTTCATATGCTGGTGGTGCCTGAACGGAACCGTCTTTGAGCGAAAACTCAGCGCCGTGGTATGGGCAGGTAATGCAACCATCACTCAACATACCGCCTTCAAGTGTTAGATCCTCATGGCTGCAATGGTAAGCGATGGCATAGTACTCACCTTGATGCTTGCATAACAATATTTCTTCGCCATTAAGTTCAACAAACATCTGACCGTCTTCCTCGAGTTCTGATGTTGCAGCAACAACGTTGTATTTGACGGACATATTACGATGACTCAGGCAGTGGAACGCCTCTTGAAATGACTAATTCAGTCAATTCCTGATGACGGGTGGTGAGCAGGAATTGTCTTAACAAATTTAGATATGGAAATTCGCGCGGGATAATGAGCGCTCGAACAAAAATGCTCGAGCGAGATAGCGCTAAGTAGCGTGATCTTAGTGGAAGCTATCTATACCTTCGCGTAGTCTGACTGCCCATTTCCTGAGTTCACGCTTGACTTCTCCGCGGCTTGAAACCGACGTAGAACGCACAGCCATTACAGGATCGACACCGCGTCGATCTACACCGCGGGCAAGTATTTCGTTGCTTTCTGAATCACGGAATTCAAGGACCAGCGTAATTTCACCAATCCTCGATAGGTAGACTTCAGTGCGGCCTATTGCTTGCGGTGGTACGTTTGAGACGACATCAAGCAATGCACCTGTTATTTCGAGGACATCAGGACCTTCCTCGTTCACCAGGCTGTAGTGCTTGCTCTTGCCTAGCTCATCTAGAAACACTTCACGCACAAGTTCTTCGAGCATAGCTCGCGCCTTTGCATTAACAGGAAAATCTGTTTGTGACGAACGAACCCGCGACGTTCCACCGGGTGAGTTTCTGACATTGCGATATTCTATGCCTGCGCCCACCAAACGAATTTTGGTGTAACCGGTGAGGTCCATATCCGGCTTTACCCAGGCGTATTGCATTTTTGAGTTATCCACTCTATGCAAACCATCAAAGGTTATTTCTGCATTGGGCCCTGTTTGCACTGATGGGGCGGTTTGGCATCCAGCCACTAGTGTTGCCAGTACAACGGTTCCTACTAGTTTATATAGCGACATAAGACATCTCTCCTGAGTTGTTATGTAATTATTATTGTAGAAGTAAGGGGTCATAAAAAATTAGCGAATGCTAGAACGTCGATTTGGCAGTGTATCGAAATCTCATCCAATGTAAAGGCTGAAAGGTTTTAACGCCACGCAAACACAGGCTGGTCGTAGTCAAGAACACGTGTGGGATTGCCGAGGATACCCACTTCACGAAACTGATAAAGCATGGCTGCGGTGGGGGAATAGATCACGTCGTTCAGATAGTTCATCGAAAGCACCAGCTTTTCACTTTCTGGAATGGATTCCAAATTGGGCGAATCTTCCCGGGTGAGTTCCGGAAATGTAAAGGGGTGAATCGAGGCGACTTCATCCGGGTTAGGTTCCAGGTGTCGGTCGTCAATATCTGCCCACACCACCACCGGTGTAATGACGTATCCTGATCTTGTAATGTAGTCATCCAAAGTGCCAAGTACATGGTCGAGGTTTAACTCCAGATTCACCTCTTCATGCAACTCTCGAAGCGCCGCTTCTACGGCATTTTCACCGGCATCTAACCGGCCGCCAGGCATGGCCCACTGCCCGCTGTGGTCTCTAAGTTTGGTGGATCGTTTAGTGACGATGATGGCCGCGTCGCGCTCATGTTCGAAAATTGTCACAGCGACCGCTGCAGTCCTAAGTCCTTCAGAAGATTGTCGCTTGTCTTCGAACAGTCCGACATTATTCGAAATCGAGCGCCGTAGATCTTGGGTATAACGGAAATTGTCTACTGCTTTCATTCTTGTATCTGTCATCAAATGAGAAGCGTCAATTCGCCTCTTTTTTTGCATGTTGAGCGTTTAAGTAACCCATCAAGGTAATTGCTTCGGCAGGGTCCATTCGGCCGATGGGTGAATTGCTGTAGGTAGACATCATCACCTTTCCACTCTTGGTGAGCAGGAATTCACTAGGCTGAATGTGGTTTCGTCGCTTATCCCACCAGGCACCGATTGCATCACCTTGTTCTCTGGTGACACCATAAGCCACTGGAAACCCAAGAGGATCTGCAACCTTTGAAGTATCTTCCAACGAATCGACACTAGCGGCAACAATGGTCACACCCAGTTCAGTAAACGCTTCACGGCGCTCTTCATATCCGGCTAACAGTCGGATGCAAAAAGGTCACCAATGGCCTCGGTAGAACAGAACGAGTGTAAATGGTGTTTCAGATTCTGGAGGCAGATTGATACTTGTTCCATCTGTGGACGTCAGAGTCATGGCAGGAAAAGTATCGCCCGGATTGAGCATTGCAGTCATCGAATAGCTTCCTTATTGATATAGACAGTATTCACAAACAGTATTCATCACCAGTGTGCACTGCAGAGGATTATTCTACAAGAGCGCAGGTAATTTTGGCTTTGCTATTGCCGGTAACTAGAAGACCGGGTCAATTGGGCAAATAGTTCCGAACGCGGATTCAATTATTGCAGCACCATCACCATCTTTGCTTGCGATCGGCTGGCCCAGTTCGATTGCTGATTTCGTCCAGAGTTCTTCCGTCATATAAACTCCTGATAGAGATGATTGACTAGCTTTCTTTTATAAGATGAACGTCCCGTTGCGGATGAGGTACTTTGAAGCCTGCATTGGCCAGCGAATTAAATATTCCCAGGTTAATATTGTGCAGCTTGTCGAAGTAGGGCTAAGTGGGAATCCAGACGCGATAGCCAATTTCAATTGTTGCTTCGCCCAATTTATTGATACCAACCTGAGGTTTCAGATCACTATCTAAACCTTCAGTGCTAGCCAGGACTCCATAAATGAGTTTGGTAGCTTCTTCAGGCGAGCTCGTATAGCTGATGTAAACGGACCCTTCAAGGATGCGATTGGCTTCCGAGTTACGATGGATCTCTCCAACTACATGTTTGTTGGGAATAATAATGCGTTCGCCATCTTCCGCCACAAGTACAGTATTTGAAAGGGTGATCTCTTCGACCTGCCCGAAACACCCCTGAATGGTGATGGTGTCGCCGACTTTATAGAGTCGCGCGAGTATTATCATTAAGCCAGCGCCGTAGTTGGATACCGGTCCCTGCAGAGCGAAACTTGCGCCAACTGCCAGGCCACCCAATGCGGCAATAAACGGGTTAATACTAATGCCCAATTTATCCAGGGCAATGATGACGAACATGCCGATTACAATGATTCGCACGATTGCGGCAATGAACTGTCGCAGGGTTACATCTACATTTTGTTTTTCCTGTAGCTTGAGTACTGCCTTGGAAACCAATCCGGCAACGACATAACCAGCCAGCAGAATGAGAAATGCACCAAATAGCTGGAACGAGTAATTCACTAGAAACGCCACAACCAGCTCATAAACTTCCTGGACCAGCTTCAATTCAGTTTCCACTAAAGTTCCAACATTAGTCTTTTGGGAGATCGCTTGGATGCTGGCTGAATTGTATGAGAAGCCTTGCCGGGCAGCAAGTTTTGCATCCCTGCAAAATGCGTCCGAATAAAGACAAACCGTATTCTTCGCAAACCTAGTCCGATCACTGAGTTCTGGCACTAAGGGGCTTTCGCGAGCGCAGTTGTGTAGCGTAGGGAGGGCAGGATACCCGAGTAGCTAACCTTGTCTGATTGCCGGAGCCGTCAATGCAAAATACACCGCCATCCCATGAGAACTAAGCAAGCTTTATATCTACTGCAATGACCTTGTACTCCGGGCACATGGTTTCTTCATCAACCACGGCGCTGGTTACATTGTTGACCATCTGTTCGGGAAAGTGGAAGGTTGTAAATACAATGCCTGGCTTAACCTTGTCGGATATTTCTGCCGTCAGATTAACTTCACCTCGCTTTGAATAAAG
The DNA here is from genome assembly GCA_046582185.1 of Pseudomonadales bacterium. Taxonomy (GTDB): domain Bacteria; phylum Pseudomonadota; class Gammaproteobacteria; order Pseudomonadales; family Azotimanducaceae. The sequence goes on from JAYGEX010000019.1 coordinate 85,227, forward strand.
GTGCGTCTTGTCCCCGGAGTTTATACCTTTTGCTCTGGCATCCCGCTCATTGATCAGGAGTATGTCTTCATCAACTATTAGCTCATTCGCCGTCCTTCGGGTCATTGTGGCTGCATTGTAGTGGGCCAGGACTCGGCTGGTCGTAAGGATCAATGGAAACTCTTCGCTATTGTCCTGTAATTCGGCTGTCTCCTTCCAGTCGAAGTAATGGAACTTACCCTTCTTGCCTTTGAATGATTCTTGGTGAAGGATTTTTGTATCCACGCCATCCGCTATGATCGGCCATTGTTTGCCATTGTCCGATAGATTTTCCCAGGTTGCGCCGCTAAAGAAGGGCACGACATCAGCGATCTCGCCAAGCACAGTGGCGGCATCATAGTCAGCCTGCTGATAACCCATGCGATTCATCATGTCGACGATTATCTGTCCATCCACCTTCGTTCCTTTCAGCGGAGGCACCGCAGCCTGGACTCGTTGCACCCTTCTTTCGCCGTTAGTGAAGGTGCCACTTTTTTCCAAAAAGGATGTACCCGGCAGGACAACATCTGCGAGTTTGGCAGTTTCCGAGAAGAATATTTCCTGAACTACGAGCAGGTCCAAGTTCGATAGCGCGGCAATAACATGATTTGTATTTGGGTCGGTTTGGGCGACATCTTCGCCTAGAATCCAAAGTGCCTTTAAGTCTCCGGAGAGTGCGGCATCAAACATTTGGGGAATTTTCAGCCCGGGTGTCACTGGTGATTGAACGCCGTACTTGTCTTCATAATATTGAAGGTTTTCGGGTTCTGACAATGGCAGGTAACCCGCCCCTTGATGAGGCTGACATCCCATATCAGCGGCGCCCTGGACGTTGTTTTGGCCCCTCAAAGGGTTAACGCCGACGCCGGTGCGGCCAATATTTCCCGTGAGCATTGCAATATTGGCGATTAACATCACCGTTTTTGAGCCCTGGCTATGTTCTGTTACGCCGAGGCCATGAAAAGACATTGCCTTGGCTGCTGAGCCATATGCAATTGCAGCAGCTTCAAGTAAGGTTGGCTCTACCCCTGCGATCTCGCACATTTCCAGAGGGTCGAGCTTTTCAATATTGCGGATAAACTCTTCATGGTCTTCACAACGCTCACTAATGAATGCGTGATCAACCAGATCGTGTTTAACGATGTAGTGGAGCAAGGTGTTGAGCACAGCGACATTGGTGCCCGGTTTCAACTGGATGTGAAAGTCAGAGATTCTGGCTAGTTCGGTAACAACCGGGTCGATCACAATCAGGGTCTTGCCGGCAATTGCCTGCTGTTTGATTTTTGCGCCGGTAACCGGGTGGGCCGACGTTGGATTTGCTCCAGTGACCATCATCAGATCAGTTTCGTCCAGCTCTGCAATTGAATTAGTGGCAGCCCCGGTACCGAAGCTTTGCTGCATTCCGAATGCAGTGGGCGAATGGCAGACCCGGGCGCAGCAATCGATATTATTCGTGCCGCATGCAGCGCGAACAAATTTTTGCATAAGATAATTTTCTTCATTGGTGCAGCGGGCAGATGAAATGCCAGCGAATGCGTCCGGCCCATTGGCCTCGATGATAGCCTTGAGGCGGTGCTCAATGAAGCTATATGCTTCATCCCAACTGACTTCCTCGAATACGCCATCTTTCTTGAGTAAGGGAGATTGCAAACGGTCCGGGTGATTGTAAAAGCGAAATGAGTAGCGTCCCTTCAAGCAGGTATGCCCCTGGTTAACTTCAGCGTCCATTGGGGCGCTAATTGAAACGACCTTGTTATCCTTTACTGCGACCTCAAGATTACAGCCTACTCCGCAGTATGAGCATATAGTGCGAACAGTCTCGTCGGCCACGTTAGATTTCGATTGAAAGACGTCGCTGATTGCTGCGGTTGGGCACGTTGCTGCGCAGGCGCCACAAGAGACGCATGAGCTATCCCCAAAAAGTAAGTCGTCGTCTTTTATGATGCTTGATTCAAACCCGCGACCTGCCATGGACAGGACAAACTCTCCCTGAATCTCATCGCAGGCGCGAACGCATCGTGAACAATTAATGCACTTGGATAAATCCATGCGCATATATGGATGGCTGGTATCTTTTTCTTTATTTAGATGGTTTACCGGCTGGTAGTAGCGCACATCCCTGATGCCAACACTCGCGGCGACATCCTGTAACTCACAATTGCCATTCACTTCACAGGTAAGACAATCCAGCGGATGATCGGTTAGTACCAGTTCAATAATATTTTTGCGAAGCTTTGTTATTCGCTCGCTATTGGTATAGATCTGCATGCCTTCGGCGATTTGTGTATGACATGATGCAACAGTTCGTACAGCGCCATCAGCAGTGAGGGCCACGTCTACAGAGCACACCCGGCAGGCGCCAAAGGGGGTAAGTCTTGGGTCATCGCAGAGGGTGGGGATTCGATTGTTTAACTGATGGCGGCGAGTAAATTCCAGTATGGTTTCGCCGGTGCTAATCGTCAGAGGCTGACCATCTATCCAGGCAATTTTCTCCGAGCTGTTCATAGCTGTTTCACCTTAATTAAGTCGTCAGTTTCAAAGTACTCTGACAATTCTTCCTCAAAATACTGTAATGCATTCTTAATGGGAAGAGGGAGCCCGCCACCTAGTGCACATAGAGAGCCTATCTCCATTGTTTCCAGGAGGTCGGTCAATAGCTCTTTGTCTAATAACCGTTCGCCTGTGGCTGCAAGTTGAAGCATTTCAAATCCGCGAGTCGAACCTAAGCGGCAAGGGAAACACTTGCCGCAACTTTCGTCTTTGGTAAATTCAAACAGATGTTCCAGGTAGCGAATCATTGGAAATGATTTGGGTATGCAAACGAGGCTCGCGTGACCGAGCAGGAAGCCTTTTTGAGAAAAGGTTTCATAATCCACCGTCAACTCAGAGATTTTTTCGATTGGCACTAAGCCGCCCAAAGGGCCGCCGATGTGGATGGCCTTCGTCGCTTGCCTGAACCCTTCTGCGAAATCAAAGATGAGCTCACTAAGGGGCATGCCCATTTCAATTTCGATAATGCCAGGCCGATTGAAGCCAGCATCGAGGGACACCAGTTTTGTACCCGAAGAACCATCGGTGCCGATGGCGGCAAATGCTTCTCCGCCTAAATCAAGTATTCGCTGGATAGCAGCAAAAGTTTCGACATTGTTGAGGATAGTGGGTTGCTTGTAGAGGCCTTCGATGGTTGGAAATGGAGGGCGTACATCTACTTCGGGGCGGCGACCTTCAATGGAAGCGATTAGCGCGGTTTCTTCGCCACAGATATAAGCACCGGCGCCTTCAATTACCATCAGATCAAAATTAAAATTGCTACCTAGAATGTCATCACCCAGCAATCCTTCGCTCTGAAGCGCCTGAATGAAATGATTAATTGTTGATACTGATTCAGGATATTCAGCGCGAATATATACAACGCCTTCGTTTGCGCCGGCAATCCAGCCCGCGACTACCATGCCGAAAATCACTCGCAAGCTTTGTTGCTCAAGCAGGTATCGATCCGAAAATGCACCAGGGTCACCTTCGTCTGCATTGCAGACAACATATTTGGTGTTAGCCTCCACTTGCATACATGACTCCCATTTCAGACCTGCCGGAAATCCCGCACCGCCACGGCCACGTAGGGCCGAATCTTTGATCACACTCAGCACAGTTAGCCTGTCGCACTTAAATAGATTTTCCAGAGCAGACTGGAAATCCACCAGGTCAGAAAAATTCGAGTCTGTAAGAATGCAGGTGTCACTCGCACATCTGACTTCATAGGTTCTAGGTGATTCCGCGCCAATCATCTGTGTACCGGAATAGTTTCGACCCTGATAGTGAAATGAATTTGCCTCGTAACAATGCCCGAGGCAAGTCATTGTGCCGACGTTACCTTCACCCAACTTTTTTTCTAATTTTGATTTGGTACCAGCGATGTCGCCGGAGCACAGGCAAGAAGTACCATTGCATATCCAGGCTTTTTTATTAAGATGAGCTCGATCGAGGAAGTCGTAAAATGATCGACTGCCTAGCAGGGTGCTCTTGCCGACAAAATAGTGATCTGAAATTTCAGCGTCTCCGGCACCTCCATTTTGAACGGCATCCGTTTTCAGCCGATCAAAGAGATTGTCCCTTAGGCCTTTTCGTCCAGTCAGTTTGCTAATGTTTTTCGACATAAATCTCTATCATTTATCTTAACTTTACCATTAGCCCTTATACAATTAACATCTAGCATTTGGCTACAACGCGGATAAGGCAGTAGTGTTGAATTGCATCAAGAATTGACCCGCTAATTGCAATAGAAATTGACCTGCGAGAACTGGCCTATCTATCTGATCAATATCGAATTTTGGCTTGCCAAGTGGGTCAATGTGAAATGCAAATATGGCCCAAAATTGGCTTAATATTCCATGCAATTCAACAGGCAGTAGTTTGTGAAGTGAATTATTATTACCTAATTTAGCGCGACCTTAACTTATACGGGAATCCTCTTCTTCACCAAAAAATGCGGTGCGCTCCATGGTAGATATTGTAGTCTTTCTCCTTAAGAAATCCGACTAAAGTAGATCCATATTTATCTGCAAGATCTATGGCTGCTGAAGACGGAGCGCCGATTGAGGCGAAAAAAGGAATGTCCGCCACCAACGATTTTTGCACTAATTCAAAGCTGGCACGACCGCTTACCAGGACCATCTTATCTTTCATCACGCCCTCGTTATTTGCTGACAGGGTTTGCTCCAGCACCAACTGGCCGATGAGTTTGTCCATGGCGTTGTGTCTGCCGACATCTTCCTTGGTGAGCAGGATCTCGCCGTCTTCACTTACGAGGGATATGCCATGCAATCCTCCGGTTTTCTCGAATTCAGCTTGCGATTCTTGCAGTCGGGACGGCAGCTTCCTAAGTGTTTTGTCGTGGATTCTAAATCCGGTTTTATCGATCGCTGGCAGGTGTAGCATCTCCAGAGCGGCCATGGACGCTTTCCCACAAACGCCACAGCTGCTGTTGGAATAAAAATGACGTTGGAATTTCTTCTCTGCGACCCGTTCGCCGGACTTCAACGTAATTTTGATCTGGTTCTGCAGTGAGTATGGCTCGGTCACCGGGCCGAATGTGCTAATGTTTGTTACATCCTCCAGTGAGCGAATGATGCCTTCTGAAAACAGAAAGCCAGTGACTAGCGCTTCATCTTCACCAGGTGTGCGCATGGTGATGGATAATGAAGTCTCGGTCAGCTCGCCTTGCTTATCCTCGTATGCGACCCAGATTTCCAGGGGCTCTTCCACGGTGACCAGGTCCATCTTTGGATTGTGTCCAGGACCGCGTACGATGGAGACTTCCGTGCTGATCACATTAACTGTCACGTTGGCCCCCTTGCTTATCCGAATTATATGCTCATGTTACACGATGAAGAGCTGTTCGATGAGGCCTTAGGCGACGACGTCTTGGGTGATGAAGAAATGCACGACGAATAGGCCTTCATCAGAACTTCCTTAATTATTAAGCAGTCCTTAAGTCCGGCAGCTTGTAGTTATCAGCATCAAGATTTGCTCGAATGGTTTTCTTGTCAATCTTGCCGGTTGAGGTAAGAGGGATTTCATTGACAAAAATGAAGTCGTCTGGAAGCTGCCACTTTGCAAAAATTTCCGCGCAGTGTTCAAGAATTAAATCCTGGGTGATGTTTGAGCCTTCCACAAGAATGATAAGAGCAACAGGTCTCTCGTCCCACTTTGGATGCGGCTGTGCCACAACTGCGGCCTGTGTAACGCCATCCATTGAGACGATGTGATTTTCCAGATCGACTGACGATATCCATTCACCGCCGGACTTGATCAAGTCTTTGGATCTGTCGGTGATAATTAAATATTCTTCCGGGTCTATCTTGGCGACATCGCCCGTAATCAGCCAGCCATCGTGAAATTTCTCTGGCTGTGGATCATTATAATATTCAGAGCAGATCCAGGGACCCCGGATGAGTAATTCGCCAACAGACTCGCCGTCATGCGGCTGCGGCTCCCAGTTCTCATCGAATATTTCAATCTCTAGTCCTGGCATTAATAAACCTGCTTTGGCGATATTCTCGAATTGCTGATCTTCTGTCAGGCGCAGGTGTGATCGTTTAGCGACCTTGCGCGAAAGCGTACCTAACGGATTTGTTTCCGTCATACCCCAGCCCTGAATCATCTCAATCTGGTGAGTCTCCCAGTACCAGCGCATCATGGAGACTGGCGGCGCAGATCCACCACAGGTCAGCCGCGAAAATTTCGACATGTCGTACTTGTCCGGATTTTCTTCGAGAATGCCGCGGATGCCTTGCCAGATTGTGGGTACTCCCGCAGAAATTGTGACTTCTTCCTCAACCATTAGATCCAATAATCTTTGCGGTGTCATAAAACGGTGAGGCATAACCTGCTTGCAGCCGAGCATGGACGCAGTAAACGGTAAGCCCCAGCCCATTGCGTGGAACATGGGTACAATCCCGCAGACCGCATCCAGCGCAGAAAGATTCATGGAATCCGTCATCGCCTGGGTGATGGTGTGCAGATAGGTTGAGCGATTGGTATACATCACTCCCTTGGGCTTGCCGGTGGTGCCACTGGTGTAACAAAGCGCCATGGGTGAGTTTTCATCTATTTCCGGCCAGTCATAGACCGTATCGTGACCGGCAATAAATTCCTCGTAGTCGACTGTGTTAGGAAATGCCGTTTCTCCGCCTTCACCATGGCTGCATATAATTAACAGTTCTACAGAGGGTATTTTGTCGCGCAGCGGTTCGAGTAGCGGCAAGAGATCCTCATCTATCAGGATTACCCTGTCTTCGGCGTGATTGATGATGTATTCAAGATCAGTAGGTGAGAGTCGAACATTCAATGTATGTAATACTGCGCCCATTGATGGGACCGCCTGGTAGAGTTCCAAGTGACGGTAATTATTCCACATAAAGCTGGCGACACGATCGCCCACTTTGATGCCGTGCTCTTTCAAAGCGCCTGCAAGTTGATTGGCTCGATCCCAGGTTGTTTTTAAGGTTTGGCGATGAGTTCCGTTTTCCAATAGCGTGACAATCTCTTCATTAGGGTCAAGCTTCGCGCCACGTCCGAGTATGTGGGACATTAAGAGTGGAGTGGTTTGCATTGTCATTGTTTGTTGCTCTGTGTTGATGAATCGAGACTTTAAGGGTGGTACTTGAATGCGGCGCAAAGGATAGCGGAAAACGCACATTGAATGAATACCGTATTTAAACTTTATGTTTCATTGTCTGATTCCGCGGCGCAACATAATGTTGGATGCTGGTTGAATCAAAGTGCTGAATGACAAGGTCATCTGGTGTTGAAATCATAGACCAGTTATATTGTTTGAAAGAGGAAAAAGATGACAGTTTCTGTGTTAAGTGATATCCAGCCGAGAAAAGAGGCTCTGGACTGGCGTGTAATTGGTGCCTATGGCACACCTGCGGTTGGTGTTGGTTATATGTATCTTCTCATCAATTTGTACATCATGAAGTTTTCAACGGATGTCCTGCTTATTGCCCCGGCGGTGATGGGCATGATCTTTGGTGTGTCCCGTGTGTGGGACGCTGTTTCTGACCCGCTTGTGGGTTATCTCAGCGACAAAACCAAGTCTTCATTGGGACGAAGAAGAATCTGGTTGTTGATTAGCATAGTGCCAATCTCATTGACCTTCATTATGGTGTTTTCTCCGCCTGAATCGCTCTCAGGTAATATGTTAATCGCCTGGATGGCAGTCGGGGTCATTGGTTTTTACTCTGCGATGACCATATTCATCGTGCCACACATGTCTCTCGGCGCCGAACTCACCACCAATTATCATGAGCGTAGCCGTCTCTATGGTCTGCGTCATGCCGCATTCACGATTGGTTCTATTATTGCCTTGGCGAGTATGGCGCTGCTCATTCAGGCTGAAAGTGAAGGTGAGGAGATGGTCCGGTTGACAGCTTTTCAATTGAGTATCATTGCTGCTGTCGTTACTGCTGTACTTATTACCTTTGCGGTAGTGAAGTTAAGGGAACGGGCTGATTTTCAAGGTCGTGTTAAACAGGGCCCCTTCGGTGCCTACAAGGATGTCTGGGCAAATAAACATGCGCGCCTGGTGCTGGTCGTTTCGTTTATTGAAAATATTGGTAGTGCTGCAATCGGTTTGTTGACCCTTTATGTAGCGCAATATGTTGTTGGCAGACCTGCTCTTGCGCCATTGATTATCCTTGCCTATATGGTTCCATCAACCCTGTCTGTGCCCATGTGGTTACCTCTGTCTCGAAAGTTCGGCAAGATTCGATTGTGGATGTTTTCAATGATGCTGACTGGATTATCGTTCGGTGGCATGTTTATGCTGCCCTTTCTCGAGACGCTAGATGACAAGGTCTATGCAATATTTATTCTGGCGTTTTTTGCTGGCTTGGCTGCCGGGTGCGGCGGTACGATAGCACCATCAATTCAGAGCGATATCATTGATTACGATGAATATCTCACCGGTGAACGCAAGGAAGGGTCATATTTCGCTGCCTTTAATTTTGCCTTTAAAAGTGCCGCCGGTGTGATGATCTTTATTACCGGCTTTGTGTTGCAATTTTCGGGCTTTGTTCCGAATCAGGAACAAACGATGACGGTTCAGATTGCCATGGTGACCTTGTATGGTTTGTTTCCGCTTGTCTGTTATATGATTGGTGCCGCACTATTTTCTAGATTCACGCTGACCGAGGATGAACACGCGAGAATACGTGAGGAGCTTAGTGCTCGCTGAGCGACATAGGGCGAGTTAACACCACGAGTCCTGGCATGCGGACCGGAAGTGAGACAGGTACCAGGTCAAGGTTAGCTATCCTGTGAAAGTATAATGGCCAATTGCCTGGAGACTACTATTAAGACACCATCGTGACTCCATATTTTGCCATTCTCAATCAGATAACCTTCCTGTGCGATTTCCGTGCTGAATTCAACCAGAAGAAAGTCGTCGATGGCGATCGAGGCCATTGGCATTGAGGTCATGAAATGAATCGTGAGGTCGATAGTTGGTGCATGCATGGCTTCCGGCGTGTCTTTAATCAGTAGCCCGGGAAACCAGGAGTCAGAGATGGCGACGATGGCAAGATCATCGAATGCCCGGCTTTGCCTGAATTTTGTCCAGCCTCCTACCAGACCCCGTTCCGATTTTCCGGGTGGTATTGGTCCAAATGTGAGGCGTTGATCGTAATGATCCCTAAATGATACGTGTCCCTTCATATCAAAGTTCATCCATCTGTCTTGAGTGATGTCATCAGGCGCGGGGACAGAGGGCATCTCCATGTCCCGGAAAGTATATTGCTCTCGTGCTGGTCCAAACGTCGCGATGGCTTGAGCTATGGTGCGTTTGCCCTGTATCAGTTTGGCAGTGCATGTGGACAACAGTCGGCCGCGCTTTTCGATGTCTATTTGCAGCTCTGCATTTCCAGGCACTGATGCGGAGAGGAAATGAAATGTGATTGATCTTGTTTGCGGCGCCCCCAACTGCAACTTCATGCCATTGAGAATGATAGCCGCGATATAACCACCGTTTGGGCCATTGGTGACATTCCAGGCGTCGCTAATGGAGATCTTGTATCTATGCTCTGAAATTGCAGTCAAGGCAATGTCACGATCGAATGGGTGCATTTGGTTCATGATGTTAGCAGCCTGATTTTTCGATGATGATATAAGGTCTCCGCCGTGAAAATGATGAGGGCTACCCAAATGCAGGCGAAGGTGATGAAGCGATCCAGCCCGAATGGTTCGTTGTACATTAAGACAGCAACGAAAATAGAGATGGTTGGTGCTATATACTGAAACATGCCGGCAATGGACAGGGGAAGCCGGACGACTGCCGCGGCAAAACATAGCAGTGGAAACGAGGTGACAAAGCCGCCAAGCATGAGCAGTAAGTCCGTTTGACGATCCAGTGAGCCAAAGTCGGCTTCGCCATTGATATATAACCAGAGCAAGCCGATTAACGCGAAAGGCAGAATCATCATTGTTTCCAGAGCCAGCCCAACAACCGAAGGCAGGTTCATATTTTTTCGCATAAGGCCGTAGAATCCAAAACTAAAAGCGAGCCATAGAGCTATCCAGGGAATGGCGCCGAAATAAATAAGTTGGTAGGCAATGCCCAATGCGGCCATACCAATTGCAATCCACTGCAGTGGCCGCATTCGCTCGGAGAGGAACATCATCCCTAGAAATACGCTCACCAATGGGTTGATGAAGTAGCCAAGGGTGGTTTCGACGATATGCTCATTGATGATGGCGTAGATGTAAACAAGCCAATTGGCGGAAATTAGTAGTGATGTGACGGCCAATCGTTTCAGGACGCTTGCCTCAACTCGCAATGCCTTGAGCTGACCCGTGAAATGGAGAATACCCAGGAGCAATACCACCGACCAGATGACCCGATGACACACGATCTCCCAGGGAGAAACGTGGTCCATCCATTTGAAGTAAATAGGTACAAACCCCCAGAACACATAGGCTGAGATGGCAAAGTAAGCGCCCTGTATCGTTCTTGGTTCGAACATTTCTTTAATCTGGTCTGTTGAAAGGACAGTGGACTCTAATGGGTTGTCTGTGCGTAATCAACAGAAGCCGTTACCAGAATAGGCTCGGGCGTAATTCGGCTTGATGCGTTAGTTGAAACGGAGCGTGATTGGCTAGTGATTGCGAGCGTGGGTATAGTGTCAGCAGTAATTTTCAAGGAGTTAAGTGGAATGCGAATTTGGCAGTGGATACTTCTAATCCTGGCGGTGGTGGTAGTTGGCCTCGGCGGGTATACCTTTTCCCAGATTCGGTCACTGGAGGTCGAACAGATCACAAATGACCTCTACGTAATCTATGGTTTAGGCGGCAATGTTGCCGTGCTTGATACTGATGAGGGCACGGTTATCGTCGATACCATGACCTTTCAATATCAGGGAGACAGGATCAAGGAAGAGGCGATGGCGCTCACGGGTAAGCCCATTACCTTGATTATCAATACCCATTACCACATCGACCATATTCGCGGTAATCCGGCATTTGATGCCGGTACGCGGGTGGTTGCTACCGCGCGAACGCTGCACCATTTGAAAGAGACAGACGCCGAATACTTTTCCGGCGAAGCAAGCCAGCTGATGCCTAATGAAACCTTCACCACCGAAAAGACCATCAATATGGGTAACAAGACAATAAAGCTGATGTCGCCGGGAAGGGGTCATACCGATGGTGATTTGGTGGCATATTTTGTAGAAGACAAGACCATTCACATGGGCGATCTATTCTTTTACCTGCATTATCCCAATATTGATCTCGAAGGTGGCGGTTCTGTTTTAGAGTGGGGGGATACCATCGACAATGTACTGGGAATTCCCTTCCTAACGGTAATACCGGGCCATGGCATTGTCACCGACCGACCCAAACTCAAGCAGTACCAGCAATTTGTCAGGCAGCTTGCAGCCATAGGTGCAGAGGCGGCAGAGAAGGGTATCTCCCTGGAAGAGACAATTAAGTCGGAAGCACTAACAGAAGATGAGGGCTATGAGCCGCTTAAGATGATTATTGATATCGGCCTTGATAGAGAATTTGTCCTTACTCGTACCTGGCAAGAGGCCAACGATGACTTTGAAAGAAGGCCTTGATCAAATACGTTGTCAGCCACTGTTTCTAACATTTCCTATCTAAAAAAATGGATTGCAAGTTGCTAAAGAAGCCAAACTTGATTTTGATTACCGCGGATCAGTGGCGCGGCGACTGCCTTTCGTCTATGAACCACCCGGTCTTGCAAACCCCACATCTGGATAAACTTGCAGCAGAGAGTGCTCAGTTTAAAAAGCACTACACCAATGTAGTGCCATGCGGCCCCAGCAGGGCGAGTTTACACACTGGTTTGTATCTTCATAATCATCGCTCGGGGACAAATGGAACGCCGCTGGATCGTCGCTTTACTAACTGGGCCTTGGAGCTGCGGGGTATTGGCTACGATCCTGTTCTCTTTGGCTACACGCATACTGCGATGGACCCCCGTGGACTGGCTACTGAAGATCCTGGATTGAAAAGTGACGAGGGCATCTTGCCAGGTATTCGGCCTATTATTGATATGGGCACGATGTGTCCGGACTGGCGAAACTTTCTTCTCGACAAGGGCTACAAGCTACCGGATATTCATGGCGCAACCTATTCACTCCGTGGCGAGGTGAGTGCTGACAAGAATATCCCCACGCCACTGCTCATGGATAAGAAACATACTGATACCTGGTTCCTTACGGATAAGGTGATTGACCACATTAATACCTGTGTGGGCATGCAAGGCTGCCAAGAGCAAGGCTGGTGTGTGCATTTGTCTTTGCGGGCTCCTCATCCTCCCTGGGTCGCTGCCGCGCCTTATCATGTTCGTTATGATTTGGATAGTCTACCTCTGCCGGAGAGGCATGACACTTCAGATGAAGAGGCGCAGACCCATCCATGGTTGGCAGAACACATCTTGTCCGGTAGAAATATGAGCCATGAAGATCTTATTAAGCATCGACGCCTGCAGGCTGGCTACTACGGTTTGATGAATGAGGTTGATGATAATATGGGGCGATTGATTGCTTTCCTCAAGGAATGTGGTGAATGGGAAAATACCATTTTCATATTCACTTCGGATCATGGTGAACAGATGGGTGATCACTGGCTCTATGGTAAAGCAGGGTTCTTTGATGAGTCTTATCACATCCCCTTGATCTTCCGCGCACCGGGTATAGAGGCGAGCATCTGCGATTCCTTTACAGAGCATGTGGATATATTTCCAACCATCATGGATTTGTTGGATCTTTCAATTCCACGGCAATGCGATGGTTATTCGCTAAAGCCGCAGCTGGTGAGCGGTGAGCTCGGAAAGTGGCGAAACAGCGTTCATTTTGAATATGACTTCAGGCATTCGCAATCTGAGAATACGCTTGGTATCGATATGGAATCAGCCTGCTTAAATGTTATCCGTGATAACGATTACAAGTATGTGCATTTCGCCGACCTGCCAGAGCTACTGTTCGACCTGAAGGAAGATCCAGCTGAGTTAAATAATATCGCAGCAGATAATCCGGTACTTGTCGCGAAGTATGCCAAGGAATTGCTTAGCTGGCGTATGCAGACGACCGACAAGACTTTGTCTCATTTGCAAATTAGTCGCGACCACGGCTTAAGGGATATGAGCCTGAAGAATATCTAGCCGCTTAATCACCGCTAGATATTTACCGGTTTATATATTGCTGAAATTCCCGTGGCGGCCTTTGCCCTCTGCAAAGCGTTTGGCACCTGCTGCAGTTTCACCGGATTTAATCACTTCCCTGCCCAGGACAGTCTCGTGTTTGATTGCATCTTCCACAGACATTCCCCATTGCTCATATGAGGACATGCGATCGTTGCGCATACAAAGCTGCGGAAATTGACAGAGATCCCGCGCTAGCTCAATGGCTGTTTCAAGCGCTTTGCCGGGTTCAGTCAATCTGTTGGCAAGGCCCATGAACCGGGCTTCCTCACCCTGAACGCCGCGGCCGGTCAAGATCAGATCCAGGGCATGACTGTGCCCCAGCAAGCGGCTTAAGCGGACCGTGCCGCCATCAACCAGAGGCACGCCCCAGCGACGACAGTAAACGCCAAAGGTAGCATCTCTAGCCGCAACTCTAAGGTCGCACCATGCGGCGAGTTCCAGGCCACCGGCAACTGCGAAGCCTTCAACAGCTGCAATGACTGGCTTGGATAACAACATGCGAGTTGGCCCGAGGGGCCCATCACCATCCAGACCAACCCGGTTACCTTTCTTGGTTGCGACAGCCTTCAAATCAGCACCGGCACAGAAGGTCCCTTCGGCGCCGGTTAAGATGGCGACTTTTTGTGATTCATCAGAATCAAATTGGCGGAAGGCCTCGGCGAGAAGGGCGGCAGTGGGGCCATCGACGGCGTTTCTAGCCTGCGGACGATTGATGGTGATTATTGTAATTTCACCATCAAATTCGATGATTAGTTCATCTCCTGGCGTATTGTTTTCCGGCATCAAAAGGCATCCTGTGAGTGGTGTGATGCCTATTGTGTCATGTCCGCCAAGGGCATATCCAGCGCCTCGCTTTAGATCGCTTCCTCGCCCCTGCGGATCTTGATCATGTAGAAACACAACAAACCGGCGCCTCCAAAAATAAAGGTAATGCCGTAAGTCAGCGCCTGATCAGTAGATAAGTCCATCACTTCTATGAGTACCAGTGCCAGGCCAATTGCGAGGCTTACGATGCCCCATTTTAGGCTGGCATCGGGGTTTTCTGATCTGGCTTTTAACAACAGGTTTTCAATGGTACTTGTGTCTGCGTTGCTGTTGATTAGCTCTCTTCGCACACGATTATCGGAAATTAATCTGGCGATATAGGCAATCATAAAGAAAAACGCTGGCACGATGATTAGGGGGACGAGTTCTCCGGGCATAATATTCTCTCTGGAAGTGTTGATTTCCTAGTTAGAGGGCCTGACCTGAATCCGGGTTGCGTTTTTTTGAAATATATTTAGATACATGCAACCTGGATCAAATAGAGGTAGTCAAACTCCGTAGTTCTCCTCATGAATCCAAGACCGCCGGTGTTAGTTCCTTCGTAAGTGATTGATTTGTAAGTCAGACAATAATTGGATGCAACATCTTGTGTTAAAAATGTGTACTGTCCTGGACAGGAATTAACTAACTATGAGTAAATTCGAATCAACAAATTACAGTGATGTGTGCGTGGTATCCATAGAATCTGACCAGGATTTGATTGAACAGGTACTTAAGGGAAATCAACGTGCCTATGAGTTTCTTGTTGCTCGCTATCAGGAAACTATCGCCAAGTTTATCTGGCGCCTGATCCCCCCAACATTAATTTGTTCTTGTCCGGATTATAATCCCGCCGGGATTACTTACCTGGTGCTCAGTACAGTACCAATTCCTTTGTTAGTTCTGTGCCATCCTCTCTGAAGGCCTGCACCTTCAATATCTTTGATTGGGTGTCAGGCAAGTTTAGTTTGAGGAAATATTCGCCCCATCTTTCAAAGTTAATGGGGGTGCCATCCAAAGTGATCTCAACATGATTGAAGGGCCGTGCCTTATCACTTAAGGCGATTACCCTGGTTTGGGTCTCGGCAGGTTGTGGCTCTGAAAATGCGATCACTTCTTCGCCGCTAAGCTTCCACGCAGAATATAGTGAGCGATCTTTAGCATAAAAAAGTCGATAACCCCGAGGATGTATGCTCGATGGCAGGATCCAGCGAAGCCCGGATAGTGCACCTGTGGTCAGGTGAGGAATTTCGTTAATCATCATAAAACTTTTGAAGTGGGTGTGACCACTAAGCACATAATCGACGCCATACTTATCAAATAATCCTTCGTCATCAGCTGTAGTGCCATCTGTTTCAAACGGCCACTCAGGGTCGAAGTGAAATGGTTCATGATTCAATACAACCAGCGTTTTGTCCTGATTGGCTTTCATATCTGCATCTGCCCATGCCAGTACTTCAGGTTCCATCTTGGTGAAACTCCACCAATCAGGTTTGTTTTTTTCCGGCGCAGGCGAATGGGTATCCAGAGCGACAAAATGGAAGCTGCCATAGTCAAAACTATAATGAGTTGGGCCGAAGTATTTCTTGAAGAAGTACTTACCGAATTGAGGATGATCTGATGTGAAGTCCTCCCGTTGTGTACCGGCGATCTCGTTATTACCAATGGTGTTAAAAAATCTGGTTTGCAAGGTACCGGTAATCGAAATGTAGTATTTAAACCATCGGTCAATTGCTTCTGCAGAACCTTTGTTGCTTTCCAGTACCAAATCACCCGTGTTGATTACAAACACAGGATCTAGACTGACAACTTCCGTGAGTGCGTCCCTGATATTTTCATCCAATGAGCCAAGTAGATTTGGTGTCTTCTCCATCTCTTTCGAATAGGCGCGATAAACCGAAATATCCCACATGTCCTTCAATTCTTCTTCCATGTACTTTGAGAGAAGAGCATCACGCAGGCCATTAATCGCATCATCCCCATAGGTGCCCTTCAATAGGGACACGGTCATATACTCAACCACAATCTGAGGGATATACCAGGGCACATCAGGGCTTGAGAAATCAGCGTAGTCAGACTGTCGATCATATACATGTGCATCGGAAATCTGGATGAAGAAGAATTCTGATGGATCACTTGTCATGCCTTGATCCACTAACAAGTGAGAATCGGCGAACACCTGATTTGCAGACATTAGAAGTATCGAAAAGCACTGAATGATTTTGGCCAAAAGTTTTACCTCATGAAGTTTTGGTGGCTGGGCTCGAGGAAAACCGCCGTGAGTAAAAATACAGGTAAAGATGTGTGGATTCAATTCACCGCTGGATTAAGATTGTAAATCACAAACTCATTGAGACTAATAAGGAGAAAGTGATGTCTAGTTTGGGCCAGCTGTTCGATATGAGAATGCGCCAAAGATGATAGATTGGCTTTGTGCCGTATTTGGTTTTGAAAAACATGTGGTCTTTGAGGATAACCAGGGTGCAGATATCGTTATGGAAATTTGTGACCAGGAGCATGGTGGCAGGGGCTTCTCTTGCGTCGGCCCTGAAGGTTATCTTTGGTCAGCCGGTAGTTATAACCCATGGGCAAATTAGACCCCGAATGATTGATTTGTGACCGGGGCGGAAATTTGAGGCAGTATGGATTGCAATAACTGTTGTAAATGTCGTCTAAACAAATAAACAGGATGGAACTATGAGTAGTAATAAACAGCCGGGACGGATTGGTAATTCCGCTGAAACTTTCTTGACAGACAGGCGTGCTGACCCTCGATTGGTGGCAGTTTTTAAAGAAATGGACGCGCTGGGAGATGGCATTGAGTCCGTGGGCTTAGATGCTTCCTATGAAGAATGCCTGGCCTATTGTCGTGCATTTGAAGACGCGTCTGCTGCTATGCATCCAATGCTGGAGCAAATGATGCCAGCCTATGACACCGTCATCAGCTCAACGGAAGTCATTAAGGGCATTGACGGCAATGACATATCTCTCTATCTGCATATGCCAGAAAAGCAAACCGAACCCGGACCTTGTATCGTGCATACACACGGCGGTGGCATGGTGTTAATGACTGCTGCTGATCCTGGGTTTGTACGATGGCGAAATGATATAGCCGCTGCAGGAGTACGCGTAGTGGGCGTTGAGTTTCGAAATGGCGGTGGCCGATTAGGTGATCACCCTTTCCCAGCCGGGCTTAACGATTGTGCAAGCGCAGTGAATTGGGTGTATGAAAATCGTAAACGACTTGGTATTTCTTCAATCGTGATCTCAGGCGAGTCTGGCGGTGGCAATTTATCAATTGCGACGACGATTAAGGCCAAGCAGGAAGGATGGCTTGAGCAGATAAATGGCGTCTACGCCATGTGTCCATACATTTCAGGCGCTTATGCTGAGCCACCTGGTGAACTTGTCTCGTTAGAGGAGAACAATGGCTATCAAATGGACTGTGAAATGATGGCAACAATGGTGAAGGTTTACGATCCGGAAGATGTCAATTCGACCAATGTACTTGCATGGCCGTATCAGGCGAGCATTGAAGACCTGCAAGGTTTGCCGCCGCATATCATCTCGGTTAATGAGCTGGATCCATTGCGTGATGAGGGGCTTGAGTTTTATCGTAAGTTAATGGCAGCAGGTGTAACGGCATTGGCCAGAACAGTCCATGGAACACCCCATGCAGGCGATCTCATGATGCCGGATATTACCCCGGATCTGTACAATCAGAGTTTGAACTCATTATGTGAATTTGCTCGATCATTTGACATCTGAAACGAGCAGTATTTATATTCGGGTTACAACAGGATCTGATTCGACAGTGCAGGGCCAGGCGCTCACTTGGCAGGGACTTGCATCCCATGAAAACACGCGCCATGATGACCAGAGACTCATAATTCAATGGTATTGATCATGTCCTCTACTGCCGCTAATTTTGGCTCCCAGGAATCCCAGATGCAGGCGTACCTCGCTGAGGGTGAACGCCGGGCTTTAGCACTTGATAATCGCGGGCCTATTCTTTTAAACGATGACGGCTCTGTTGACCAATCCATATTGGATGCATATTGGAAGTATGGCTTCTATGTGTTTACCGGCGTAATTGAAAGGGAAGAACTCGTCGATCTTGAGCGAGATGTTGAAGAGATGCAGTCCCGAAAACCCGTGGTCCGAAATGGACCGATTGATGCGCAAGGTAGACCTGCGCTCAGCACAGAATGCGAGGCAAAGAATCTACTCTGGGTAAAACCATTAAGTGACCCTACCGGTGGCACCAACAAAGCAAGTGGACGCCACCCGGTAAAAATGTTCGAACCGGAAGTTCCAGCGGATGCACCTGAACATGTCTTGCAACTTATCCTCGGTTCACTTCAGTTTTCCGATGCTTGTTTACGTGTTTATGCGCATCCAAAACTGTTAGCAGTTGCAGAAGCAATCAATGGTGAGGATTTCACGCCATTCAATGAAGGCGTCTGGTTTAAATATCCGGGCCTCGGTGGTTCCGTCGCCTGGCATCAGGATGGTACAACCCAATGGGACCGTCCGGATTTTGATCGCCAGACCCACGGCTTTAATTTTATGCTGCAGCTGCACGGCTGTACTGCTGCCAATGGTTTGTGGGTTGTTCCTGGTTCCCATGTTGGCAGAGCTGATATCAAAGCGATGTGTGGATCAGAAGGTTCCGACCGCTTAGCGGCAGCCATCCCACTTATATGCGAGCCCGGAGATGTTGCCATTTGTAACCGCCAGGCCGTTCATGGTTCATTTGCAAATACCAGCCCTGATTTAAGAGTGACAATTAATTTTGGTTTTCACAAAAGATCTTCGGTGCTCGGATCAACTGGCAATGGTATTCACAGCCCAAAGGCCGTATACGATTCTGCACGCATACAGGAACGCTCTCGCCTCATCGGCTATGGCATCGATGCTAGAAAGCAGAGATTCCCGGGCGAGGAGGTATTCGATTACAAGCCCTTCGAAGGACTGGAATATCACTATGATGATGAGGCCAGACTCGGGTTAAAGGACTATAACCTTCTGGACCTGGGCATCTAATTTTTCAATTGCTGCCAAGACGAAATACCGCCGTAGTCTCTCTGGCTTCTTCGATAGATGGAAAGCCGCCAATAATATCCGGGTAGTCAGTGATGTACTTGTCTCGGTATGCTTCCAGAACAGCTTGCCAATCTTCATCGATTCTAGTGGCTATCATGGAGTAGGTCTTATCTTCCATTCTCAGTCGTACGGGACTGCTCATTCCTAACATTTTGACCCAACCGCTGTCATTCGCACCGACAACGTGTAGTTCACCGGCGACCTGCACAACCCAGATAATGACAACGCGCGGAATTGTGCCGGATACTTCCAGTTTAATTTCATGGATGGCCGAAGTATCTTGCCAACGATCAGGTATGCTCGTTTGTGTGCCGCCGATGATAAATCCTGGTAGGGGGCCTACCGGTGCGACGACTGCAAGGACGATAAGCAGGACTAAAATAGTGGCTAGAGCAATCTTGAGTACATTCATATTGGAATTCCAAGGCAATAACAGGGAGAGTACCAATAAGGTGAATTTCAGGCAAAAACTAATTAAGCCAATTGGTTACCTTGGGGAGGATCATGGAATACCAGGCAACGAATATTAAAAACAAACTAAGCCTCTTTGAAGAGCGTTGGGCACCCAAAATCATCGCAGAGATGAATGACTATCAATTTAAAGTCGTCAAGATAGCGGGCGATTTTGTTTGGCATGATCATCCGGATACTGACGAGACCTTTATTGTGATAGAGGGAAATTTACGGATTGACTTTAGGGATGGTTTTGTCAATTTAGGAGAAGGGGAGTTATATGTTGTGCCTAAAGGCGTTGAACACAAACCGTTTGCAGAGCAGGAGGTGAAGCTACTGCTGATCGAGCCGCGAGGGGTTGTGAATACAGGCAACGAAGAAGTGAATGAACGAACGGCGAGCAGTGACGTTTGGATTTAGAGACTTGCGAGAGTGCAAATCTTTCTTTGCAGTGTCAGGATGTGCGCTCTCTATTTTCAGCTGAAGTCTGCGCACCATGCAACGTTTGTTTAGAAGCAAGCTATCGCAGATCCAGCTCCTTAGTGACTGCCTTTAAAAGAGCCTTTGGTACAACGCCAGGGATGCACCACCCAAAGTTCAAGGGCTAGGATGAAATTAGTTCTATCGACATTGTTGTTAATGTACTCAGGTATCGCCCTCGCAGCTGAGTGCGTCATCCTGCTCCATGGCCTGGCGCGGTCAGCGAGTACCATGGAAAAGCTGGAGGTCAAGCTGATAGATAATGGTTATATAGTTGCTAACATCGATTACCCGTCCAGGCACTTAGAGGTTGAAAAATTGGCTGAGCTTGCAGTTGGTGCTGGCATTAGCGAGTGTGCAGAGGCTAATGCGAGTCCCCTGAATTTTGTTACTCACTCTTTGGGTGGCATCCTTGTTCGTCAGTATTACAAAATACATGAGCCTGAAAGCCTTCATCGAGTGGTGATGCTAGGGCCGCCAAATAATGGTAGTGAAGTCGTAGACCATTTCAGGAATGTTCCCGGCTACGAGTTGCTGAATGGCCCTGCGGGCCTGCAACTTGGTACAGGCCCTGATTCTGTACCCTTGAAGCTTGGCCCTGTGAACTTTCAGTTGGGGGTGATTGCTGGCACTCAATCCATGAATCCTATTTTGTCCCTATTACTGGAAAACCCGGATGACGGAAAGGTTTCTGTAAAGAGCACTAAAGTCGAAGGTATGTGCGCTCATGTATCACTGCCAACTATGCATCCATTTATGATGAAGAATGAGGCAGCTATCGATGAAGTCCTTAGCTTCCTTGCAAGCGGGGAGTTTAAAAGTGAACAAGCGTTGGCCGTCGAATGTCCGGAGTTCTTGAACGAATGAGCATTAGTGAGCAAGACACAATCTGTTTGGTGACCGCCTTAAATGACTCTACCGGCGAACTACTGGAGAAGGCAGAGAAAAATTGGAGCGCACTTGAGCAAAGGTTTAAACACATTGCTGTTCACTTAACCGATAGCACGAATCAGGCATGAGTAAACTTCCTGGCGGATCAGAATATACCGATAATGAGTTCGCCCAGCAGTTGGGATCATATTGGATTACATCGAAGACGTTCCCTGGAGGAAGGGCTTACGACACTTCGACTCGAATAATTTCCTTTATTCAGATCCTGATCATATTTTTCGCTGGGTGGAACGAAATCCTGATGACCTGGATCGGGTTCTTGGGAAATTCAGCGCCCAGGATTGCCTTGTCGTTGGTAGAACCAGGCAAGGGTTGGCGGCTGCCCCCGATCGTTTAAGACAGACCGAGGAAATTGTTAACCACATATTTAGTCTGTTGACAGATGATTCCTGGGATCTGATGATGGCGGTACGTTGCTTGTCGAGGTCCGCCGCTGAATATCTGGTGAGTAATTGTAATGTAAACACTCTCGGAAACGATGTGGCCTGGCCGCTGCTGTTACGTAAACATGGATTCAAGCTGGATTATGAGGAAGCCGATGGTCTGCGTTACGAGACTAATGATGTCTATGTGAACGATGTAGAAGATGTCCTTAGTGATGATCCAGCGGCCTGGATGTTACGAGAGTACGCGGCAAATCAGCATATGGATGCTATGCGGCCTTATTTGCAACGAGCTTGATTTTCCTTCACCTCAGGGCGAGCAATATCTTTCCAGTGCGTCGCTTGTCAGTCTCTTGTATGTCAAAATTGTAATGATGAACGAAGAAGTCAAACCCTCAGGAAAGCCAAAACGGATAAAGCCCAAGATTGTCTATTCGGATTATTATTCCGACCATCTTGCGCCGCGCTATTGGGCGACCTGGTTGGGATTATTCGGCATGGCAATCTGTGCCTACTTACCCTATCGCGTGACCCTGCTGTGCGGAAAGATCTTCGGCTACCTGCTGTACTATTTTGCTCGCAGTCGACGGAATATCACCAGCACAAATATTGCACTTTGCTTCCCTCATCTGAGCAAAATGGGGCAAGCTGAATTGGTAAAGGAAACAATCATCGACAATGGCGTGGGATTACTTGAACTGTGCATCGCATGGTTTAACTATCAACGAATCAAGCCTGATATGATTGAACTGGAGGGAGAGCAGAATCTCATTGATGCTATTGCTCTGGGCAAAGGGGTTATTCTGGTAGGTGCGCATTACACGACTCTCGATTTGGGTGGCGTATTGATGGCTAAATATCATAAGGTGGGTGTGATGTTTCGTGCTAACAAGAATCCACTGTTTGATCTGGTGATGCGTAACTCTCGCGGTGAATTCTGCCAGGAAGTTATCGAGCGTGGTGATATGCGTTCGGTTATTCGTTTCATAAGGAAGGGCGGCGTGATGTGGTATGCCCCGGACCAGGACTACGGTCGTAAGCAATCAGTGTTTGCGCCTTTTTTCGGTATAGAGGCTTCGACAATAAATGTCATTCCCCGCCTGGTGAAGCTGAACCAGTCTCCGGTTTTAATTTTGAGTCATCATAGAAAACTGGACAAGAGTGGTTATATCCTGTCCATTAGTGAACCTTTGAAGGACTTTCCTTCTGGTGATGATCGAGCAGATGCGATGGTTATCAATGATGGGCTGGAAGCTCAAATTCGGAAGTATCCGCAACAATATATGTGGTTACACAGGCGGTTTAAGACCAGACCCGATGGCGAAGCAACACTTTACCAAAGTAATAAATGAAGCATTGATGATAAGAAGTATGCGTATAATTGGCTCATGTTTTCGATTCAACTATTGAAGTCTTGAGTCACCTCAATTCCCTCGGTTTACATTCCTGTGAATACTACTGAATTAGCTCGAAATCTTCTTTCTCCCATCTATGGCTGGCGATGGGTGCTTGCGATCGTTTTCTTTTTCTCCGGCCTTGCTGGTTTTCTTTCCGGTGTTGAAGTCAGTGAGCGTGACATTACGGACGTTAATTTCCTGACGAAGGTCTATTACACGCTGGGCTTGTTTATTCTTGGCGGAATGGATCTGGGCGTCCCGGTTTCCGGCCCATGGTGGGGAAGGGCACTGCTTTGGATTGGCTACTTCGGCGCGCCGCTCCTGATGGGTTCCACCATTATCGATTGGGTGAGCCAGGTTGTGAATAACCAGAACCGTTGGCTGAAGCAGCTGCGCGGCCATATCGTGCTGGTGGGGACCAATGATCTGACTCACAGTGTCTTGGAGAAACTTGAGAATCTGAAGCTGGGCAATTCGCTTGTCGTTGTCGATAAAGAGATTAGCGCTGCACAAGCTACAGAATTCACGCAACGCTACGGCGCAAAAGTTTTACAGGGAGATTTCACTAACGATTTTTTCCTGTCAAGGTTGCGGCTGTCTCGATCGAAGCGAATCATTCTCGCCAGTGAGAATGATTTTGATAATTTTGAAGCCGCCAGCAAGATTCTCGAAGCTGATCCCGATATGGGTAACCGCATTCTGGTCCATTCAAACCGTTTGCGGTTTATGCGGGTACTGCAGGCATCGAGGGTGGTTAAAGAATGCACAGTTTTTAATTGTCATCATCTGGCGGCGCAACACTTCGTCAAGAATGTGATGATGGAACACTTTAAATCCACAGAAGATCTGGATACGGTTGTTCTCGCGGGGTTTGGTCGCTTCGGGCAGACAATTCTCGAAGAACTTCAAACCCTCGCCAGGGGTGAGGTGTCCGAGATTGGCCTCATCGATATTGATGCCAGTCGGCGCGTGCTGGTGGTCAACGAACAGTCTGGCATTAGTGATGTCTTTGATTTGAAAATCGTCGAAGGTGAGATTGGCCACCCGAAGGTGTGGGAAAAGCTGGCTGGCGACATTGACCTAAACAGAGGCAAGCCATTCATTTTACTGGCGACCGGCATGGATCAGGAGAATTTGCGAACGGGCTTATGGCTGAAACGACATTATCCTAATGCCAAGATTATGGTTCGTAGCGCGCGTCCGTCGCATTTCGCTGAATCTGTATGCGGCGCTGCAGATATTCACGCCTTTGGCCTCTCCCGGCTAATTCATGACGCCATGCCCGATGAGTGGTTCATATAATTATTACTTGATCGATATCTTTAAACCCTTTTGTTTAAACATCATTTGCCAATTTGACCGCCGTCCCGGTAGCACTCACCATCATCATACCGTTTGTTTGGTCGAAACTTTCATAGTCCAGGTCAACGCCGATAACAGCATCTGCCTCTAATTCTGCTGCCCAGTCTTCCAGGTCTTCAAGTGCGATAAGCCTCGCCTTTCCCAATTCCTTCTCATAGGATGCGGAACGACCGCCGACCACATCCCTTATGGCTGCAAACATATCTCTGAAGATGTTTGCGCCGAGTATTGCCTCGCCGGCCACAATGCCGAGATACTCTGTGACGCGCTTTCCCTGGATATTGTTCGTTGTGGTAATGATCATCAAATTGTCTTCTTTAAAATGTCCATGCGTATGTTAAGCGTTGAATATACAGGGATAAAGGTCAATGCTTTACGATCAGTATTTCTCCTGAGGCCTTAACCGGGCGCTTCATAAATTTCGCTACCAGTTCTACATCTTCATATTTCTCATCGCAAAGATTGGCAAGATCTGTGAACGGTGGCCTGCAGGGGTCGGCAATAAGGATTTGCGTGATACCTGCGCGCTTTGCCCTTGAGATCAGCTTGGCAAGGATGCCGGTCATTTCATCCCAGTAACAAATATCCGCGCCTAGGATGACATCGAAATTACTGAGGTAATCGACGGTAAGTTTCTGGAAAGATTTTCTTTCGCCTTTCATGTTCAGTCCGTTGACGCTGCTATGGAGGTCCAGATAAGGCAGTACGTTGCCATCAGCATCGATGCCAGTCACCTTGCTATTGAAGTTCTTTGCACAATAGAGACCAAGCAGCCCCCAGCCACATCCGATCTCGAGGACCCGGGAATTCTTCCTGAGTGGGTGCTTCTTGAGGTAGTCCATGATCAAGAAGCTGGAGTTCCAGAACTTGTTACCATGCATTTCGGCCTGATGGCCTTCACGCTTCAAGCGGCGAATATCCTTATGATTCGCATTGAGTATCTTTATACCAAACGCGCGGCGCATGGTCCGGCTTGTGGATGTTGAGCGAGTACTGGTTTTGGCAGAAGAGGCGGCGCTGGCCCTCTTCGACTTGGGCTTTGCAGGCATGAAAATTAACTTCAGAAAAACGAAGCGGCTATTCTACCCGTTCGCCTTAGGGCGTAAAAGCATCGCGGCCATGTTCATAGCCGAAAAAGGATTGCGCTGCATTTCGGTTGATTAGTGGTCGCTGAAACATTGGGTGGTGCAGGCTTCTTACTTCATGTTCGAGTTCGAATAGTGGCCTACCTGACTTCGGGTCGACAATAGTCTGGAATCGGTACTGGTTGTCGTCAGACTCTTCCGTAATCAGTTTGTTTTTCTTAAGAAACTGATAGGGAGAAGAGAAGTTGATGACATAGATGGCGATGTGGTGACCATCATAATCTTTCTCAGCGCGAGAACTTTCCTTGAACCTTAATACTTGCCCCTGGCCAATTTGCGCTTCGCAGATACCATTTGCAGCAACGGCAGCGACCTGGAAGACCTGTTTGTAGAAGCGTGCGATTCCCTGGGCTGTATTCCGGGCAACCGAAAATTCGATATAGGGAATGCCCAGCTTCATATGCCCAAATTTGCCGGGTGCATGACATCTGATTTTATTGCCCCAGGGGCAGGTGACATCAATATTCGACTTATTGACTTTAAAATTAAATTTGGTGTCGGCGAGCCTCTTGGCGACGCGTTGCAGTCGGGATTCAAGTTCTGTCAGGGAAGGGACAACAACACCAGTACGACCACGCAGGACCTGAGGTTTGGCGGTAGGCAAGTGGAATTGCTGTGCGCCGACGTTGATCCAAACGTTAAATGGGCCGAAGTCTATGTACGGGTCGCGCGTAAATCCTAGGCCATTGACATAGAAGAACGTTGCTAGAGCCTGATCAGGAACAGTGACGTTAACGTGCTCCATCGCCAGGATATTACCCACATCCTTGCTGGCTCGATCGAATTTTGGCTTAGGGTTCTTGCTGGTCATTGGCATCCCTTAATATAGATATGATTCCAGTATACTTGTTGGCGTGGGTGTCTTCTACATCCGTGATTTTCGCTTAGTTAGTTCCCGTCCATAAATAGCTAAACTAGAACAATATATGCAAAATTATAGATCCGTTAGCTATATAAAACAATCACTTACCAGGGAAGTAACACCGGAGGTTTCTATTTATGGACGAGCGCTAGTTAGTTCCTGGCTGGAAATAGCATATATTTGGCCAGAGTCACAGCATACAAATATAGTTAGACAGACAATTCAATCACTTACAAAGGAAGTAACATCGGAGGATTTCAATTACGGACAAGAACTAGTTAAGAGAACGGGCTTTTCATCTCAATGTGCTATTCTGGTTCGGTAATGGCTTTGATGATTGTGTGAATAATAATGAATAGAATAGCGCCTTTTTGTTTGCTTTTTTGTTTGCTTTTTTGTCTGCTTTTTTCCGCCATGCTGCTTGCAGCGGATGAGCTGCGCATAGTTGTTGGCGAGGAAGGACAATTGGATGTCAGCCTCACCATTTATAATGACAATTTCGCATTGATTCATGAGCGCAGGGAGATTGCCTTACCTGTCGGCAGGTTTGAGCTGGAATATCAGGACGTAGCCAGAACCATCGATCCGTCGTCCGTACAGGTATCCTCTGATGGCGGTTCGCTGGTAATACTTGAGCAAAGTTACCACTATGATCTGGTCAACAAGAGAATACTGCTGGAGAAATTCCTTGGCAGAAAGATAAAGTATTCACGGACTGTATTGGATGGTAACCAGCTCGAGAAGGTGCTTCGCGAGGGTATCTTGCTGTCTATCAATCCCGAGGTTGTACTGTTTGGTGATGAAATAGAGATTGGCCCTGAAGGTACCATTTCACTTGCATATGAGCCGAATAACCTGAGAACAGTACCGACCTTGCTGTGGAGGATGGACAACAAGCATCGAGATGATCAGAAGCTTGAAGTATCATACATTGCCACTGGGATTTCGTGGCGCCCGGATTATGTATTCACTTTGAATCAGCTGGGTACCAGGGCAGACCTGGTAGCATGGGTGACCATTGAGAATCGTAGTGGTGCACAGTTTTGGAATGCGAAAGTGAAGTTGGTTGCCGGGAATGTGAGACGGCTGCAAGCGGCGAGGAGAGGCGTTCGTCATGCAGTATCAATGGAAATGGCGGATGTAAGCGCCAGCCGAAAGCAAATGCCCTCACAGAATTCATTCTTTGACTATCATCTCTATGAGTTCGACCATCGCTCGAATTTTTTGGCCAATTCTGTCAAACAACTGAGATTACTCGAAGCCAAGGACATACGGGTGACGCAGTCGTATTCTTTCAGCGGCGAAGTCGTACAATACCAACGTCAGGGTGTGCAAAAGCAAAATGCCGATATTCAGATCTCTTTCGTCAATAACGGCAAGAACAATCTTGATGTTCCACTACCCAGTGGTAGGTTTAGAACCTATAAGCAAGATGAAGACGGCCAGCTTCTGTTTGTGGGTGAAGATAGCATTGCTCACACTCCAGCGGATTCAGATGTGAATCTGATTATTGGTCAGGCCTTTGATGTCACGGCTAAACGAACGCAGGTTGCTTATCGTCGCTTGGGGGATAGAGGGGCAGAAGTGAGCCATGAGATTGTCGTCAAGAATAACAAAAAAGAGAAGATTGAAGTCTCCCTAAAGGAAATGCTTCAGGGTGACTGGACGATTGTCCAGCAGAGCCATAAGGGTGAACGATCCAGTAGCGGTATGCAGTTGTTCAAGATTAAACTGGCCAAAGGCAAAGAGGAAACCGTTCGATATACAGTTAGGTTTAATTACTAGTTTTCAGGGGCTCGTTTTCAAGAGCTAGGCCGGATTAATAACGGTAAGAAATGTAGCGCCGTATTTTTCTAACTTTCTGTCTCCGACGCCCGATAGCCGGGCAAATTCCTCGAGATCCTTTGGCAACAGACCTGCCATTGCCTGCAAGGTACTATCATGAAAGATTACATATGGTGGAACGCCCTGACTCTCCGCAAGCTCTCGCCGACATTCCCGTAGGGCCTCCCACAAACCTATGTCGATATCATCCGGCAGCAGTGCAGTGGTCTGTTTCTTGACTGACTTTTGTGCGACATCTCTTCGCAGCTCTACGGTTTCTTCACCTTTAAGAAGTGCTCTGCATTTTTGCTCGAGCTTGATGCCACCAAAACGATCGAGGTCAACGCTAATGTATCCCCGGGCCATCAGTTGCCGAAAGACCGAGCGCCATTGATTGCCATCCAGATCTTTGCCGATGCCGTAAGTAGGTATTTGGTGATGGTCGAACTGAAAAATCTTAGCGTTCTCCGAGCCTCGAAGCACGTCAATCAAATGGTTAACGCCAAACCTTTGTCCAGTCCTGTAGACAACGCTGAGTGCTTTGCGCGCAGCTTCCGTGCCGTCCCAGGTATTTACGGGCGACAGGCAAGTATCGCAATTGCCGCATTTTTCCGGTGACGACTCGTCAAAATAGTGAAGCAGGGCATGTCTGCGGCAGGAAGTGATTTCGCATAGTCCCAACATGGCATTGAGTCGATGCTGCTCCACTCTCTTGTGTTCTTCACTGCCATCTGAATTTTCGAGCATTTGCCTTAGTTTGATCACATCCTGCAGGCCATAGACCATCCATGCATCAGCAGTCGCGCCATCTCGGCCAGCTCGACCTGTTTCCTGGTAATAGGATTCGATGGTCTTGGGCAGGTCCAGGTGTGCCACAAATCTTACGTCGGGTTTGTCGATTCCCATGCCAAAGGCGATTGTCGCGACGATGATTACCGCGTCTTCCCGCAAGAATTTTGATTGGTTTGTCGCGCGTATATCGGTGCTGAGTCCTGCGTGATAAGGCAGGGCGTTGAAACCTTGCTGCTGTAACCAATGAGCAGTCTCTTCCGTTTTTTTCCGCGACAAACAATAGATAATACCAGCATCCTGTGGATGTTCATCCTTAAGAAATCGTAGTAGTTGATTTCGCGGGTTGTCTTTAATGGCTATGGTGTAGCGAATATTGGGCCGGTCGAACCCCGCCAGATATTGCCCGGCGTTTCCTAATTCCAGCCTGGAAATTATCTCTTCTCGTGTTCTGGCATCAGCTGTTGCGGTCAGGGCAATACGCGGGATCTCAGGAAATTCCGTGTGTAGCAAATTCAATGACAAATAGTCTGATCGAAAAGCATGTCCCCACTGGGATACGCAATGGGCTTCGTCGATGGCAAATAGACTAATGTTTATCTCTTTGAGCAGAGACAGGGTTCGTTCCTGAATCAGGCGCTCGGGAGCGATGTATAACAGGTCTATTTCACCTGCCAGCAATGAATCTTCGATTTCGCTGACACTTCTTGCGTCCAATGTTGAATTCAGGAAATTTGCACGAACACCCAGCTCCGTTAAGGAATCAACCTGATCTTTCATCAGTGCGATCAAAGGAGATATAACAATGCCACAGCCTTTCCGAACAATGGCGGGAATTTGATAACACAGGGACTTACCACCACCGGTAGGCATTAATACCAGGGCATCATCCCCGGCAATCAGTGATTCGATTATGTCACTTTGGTGAGAGCGAAATTGCTCAAATCCGAACGTGTCCTGGAGGACTGTGAGTGCGTCTGTCATGTGAGTGGGATTATATTCGATTGCTGCAAGAGATGGACAAATTATGGTGCGTGCGAGCATTAATTTCTGTGGGAGGTAGCCTTCAATGTGCGTAGTCCATGTCTTTGAGTAGCGTCGTTAAGTCGGGTTAAAGCTGGATGCTCAAACAGTGAAAATCTAGGATGATGAATTTCCAAATACCTGTGTGTAATGTTCAACCACTGGAAACGGATCATAAAAATCGTGAAGTAATGAGCGCCATTGCTGATATTCATCCGACTCCCTGAACCCGACGGTATGATCTTCGAGAGTCTGCCAGTTGACCAGCAAGATATAACGATTGGAATTTTCGAGGCACCGCAGAAGCCGGTACGAGACATAACCTTTCATACTGGAAATGATCAATTGCGCTTCATCGAAAGAAGTCTCAAATTGTTTCGTTTGATCCGGTTTTACGTCTAGTATTGCGACTTCCAATATCATTTTCACCTCCTGTTTTGGGGAATATACCCAAATTGAGTATGGTGGAACTCGCATACCGTATTCGTAGCGGTCTTCAGCATTAGCTTTATCAAACTTAAAACGCGCGAAAGTCGTTTAAGCCAACAAAAGTTCCGCCATTACGTTCGCATAATGTACGCATAAGGATGGCAAACTTAATACCAGTGTTCTGATATCGCGGAGGATTAGCGAATTGAACGGGAAAGCCGATGGCATGAATCCTGACGAGCCGGTTTCCTTCTTCGTCTTCACGGTTAATCCTGTCGATGACATCCACCACCCGTTGAATTGATCTGCCGCTAAACTCATCGCCAAATACATAGAGGCTGATTTTGCGACCCGGTCGATAAAAGGTGGAAATCGCTTTGGTAATCCCTTCCACCGGGCTGGAATTGCTGAATACACTCCACGATCTGAGTCTATCGATAATGGCGCGCCGCCTGGCAGCGGTATCAGGAATCCAGTCGTTCGCATACTGGGAGAACATATAATTCCCCATGTCGTTCATAATCTGTATGCCCTTCAGTTTGGGATATACGTCCAGGGTTTCAGATACCTTTTGCATCACCAGCGGCCATGCGTAGTTATACATACTTCCGGAAGTATCGATAATGAAGATCACATATTCGCTATCAACGGGAATACCGCCAATCTTGTTATCGTCGGTATTCTTCTTGAATTCTGCCAGCAAGGTTTCCATTTCTGCTGTGAGAGATTGCTGTGCTTTTGCAAGGCGCCCCTCGATCAGATTACTGACTTTACTCTTGTCTATGGTTGCATCGTATTTCGATCGTAGTGCAGTTAAGTCAGCATCTAGATTCGCGAGTCTGTCGAGCTCCTCCTTCTGCTTGTCCTCCTTGTGCACCATATCCCTGTTTATGGCCTTTGCTTCGCCGCGTATTTCGTTTAGTTCTTCCTGAAGCGCTGCGAGGTAAGATTCAAGGTTCTGTACTGAATCTTCAAGTGTTACCGGGTCGAATACTTTAGTGAGAACGAGCAATAAGATCAGGGCGCCAAAGCCGCAGCTAATGACATCCAGAAACGAAAGTCCAGCAGTCTCTATTTCTCCTCTCTTCCTTCTCATCTTTCTGTTCTCATGTCTCTATTTTTCTCGTCTTTCCATTTTCTTCTGTTGATTCTTGTCTCTCTATTAAGATCAGGGCCAGTCCTTCGGCGGCGCTAAAAATGAACCGCCTGTCATCTGTGCCAAACGCCAGAAAGAAGGTGCGGCAATAGGGTCACCTTCCATGGGAAACAAGATTACGTTGATTGGGCTTGCATTAGGCAGCTCTTTTAGCGCGCTTCCAAACAGCGCCACCCGGCCTCGGCTGCTAATGGCACTCCCCTTGGGCTCAGCTAAGCCGAGGGTTGGCAGGCTGTCCGTAATAAGGAATATATTGTCGGGTTCCGGTTCCATCCTTCTGGCCGCTGCAAAGGGATGGTGAAGTGATGTGCCACCCTGTGGAATGACTTTCTTCAGGTTCTTCAGAACAAGATCGGTATCTTCTTTTTCGATTACGCGGAGCCATTCCGTCTGTGTACCGCTGATTGCAGGTTTTGCTTCGCTATTAAAAGTGAACAGTTGAAAGTGTGCATCTTTAGGCATATTTGCCGTAATCCACTCCACCGTCGCGATTGCTCGTTGCCACTTCTCTGATTGCAGGATCTGCGCGTCCGGGAGATTACGCCGCCGAATGACATTGACGATGGTTTTGTCCAGCATACTTGCCGAGGCGTCCAATAGAATAAGTATGTGTTGGCCACCGATTTTAAGACCAGTGAGATATTGCCGATCACCGTCCCCCTGAAATGAGCGCACGCTGGTGCCACTTGTTTCAGCTCCGGCAACGCTGCCTTTGAGGCTGGCAGCCTCTTCTTCAAGGAGTTTAAGCTCTGATTTAAGGGCTTCGATATTTTTATCCCGGCTGGCACCCGACTGGGCGAGTTCAATAATTTTGGCCTGCACTTCCTTGATAGATTTGATAATTTCAAGGACCAATGCTTCAGTGGTGATGATCTCATCGTCAGTTTTAGTAATAGTGTTTCTGAGTTCGATCAGATTGAGCGTTTCGTCTTTAACTTCCTCTTCAACTTTTGCCACTTCTGCCATTAATTGCGCGTTGAATTCCTGGGGAGTGGTCTCGGTTGAATGGTTGATGACGATAAAGATCAATATGACCGCCCCAAAACCGCAAGACATAATGTCCAGAAAGGCCAGGCTGGAAACATTGAGGTTTCGACGCTTGGCCATGCTAGCTGGTTCCTGACGGTAAAGTACATGATTCTAACAAAATTCGCAGAATCAAAATATTGTTAGTTATAGATAACAATCCCTGGTGTGGGGGCATCGGAATCGCGCTCGAACACCGGTGGTTTTGGTTTACAGGCAACATTAGCTAACCGCTATTAGGGTAATGGTGAGGTCGCCGATGGTAATGATGTCACCGGCTTTTAACGAGTCCTTGCTCACTGGCACTTCACCGTTGACCAGGAAGCTATCTGCCAGGTGGACATCCATTTGCAAGCTGTCTCCCCTGGGAAAGAGTGTACATAAGGCGTGCTCGGGGTCGTTAGCGATGCTTGTGGTGCCATCTTCGGCACTAGCTTCCACTTTAGCCAAGCCAAAGGAGCGTCCGATGGCAACTGCATGGCTCTCGATCAACAGATGTGTAGCCAACCCGGAAACTGACGCAGCATTTACTGGTTTGTGCGGGCGGTGAGTTCCCTTCTGGCTGGATGGCAGACTGATGACGTGGCTGATGGCGCCGTCCTTGGGGATAATATTGTCTGCGCGTGTAAGTGCGTTGGTGATTGATTGCTGCGGCCTTGCTTCGATGATTTCAATACTCTTGATGAGTCCAAGTGAATCCTTAAGCCCCGGAAACCCCGTGAAGTGATGGGACAAGATCAGTGATGCGGGTTCTCCCTCTGGTATCTGAGCACGAACTGTCTGCACAATCTGCGGGTAGAGCTGCATACAGGCTGTCATAAGTTGATCGTTGGAGATTGCAACCGCGTGGCTGATCTCTCCCAGATCAAGTTCGAAGGTATTACTCCGCTCATCGCCCAGATTACTGATCCATTTTGGCAGTTGATTAAACAAA
Source organism: Pseudomonadales bacterium (assembly GCA_046582185.1). Classification (GTDB taxonomy): domain Bacteria; phylum Pseudomonadota; class Gammaproteobacteria; order Pseudomonadales; family Azotimanducaceae. Next base: position 118,594 of record JAYGEX010000019.1, read on the forward strand.
GCCTGTTCACTACCTGCTTCGTACATTGGGTCAAAGCGGGATGTCTGGATGAATTGGTCTGCGATGATGTTGGCCCATCGATCCCAAAGTGTAAAAATTCCGGTCTCGGCAATGGTAATAACTTCCTTTCGCTTAAGTGTCGAGCCCATGCTGAGGGTGGTGAGTGTAACCCTATGTAGATGTATATCCAGATGCAGGCAAGTCTGCCTGATATCTTGTTCACTTGCGGCGATGACCGATGAATCCACGACGCCGGTGACAGGAATGCCACATTCTTTTACCATGCCTAACAGCAGGCCTAGTTGTTGGTGGTCATAAAATGCAGGCACCAACAAAATTACACTGTCGATTTTATCTTTCAGGAGTAACCACAGTGATTCCAGGTGCGCGAATGCCAGGTCGGCATGATGGCGAATTTCATGGGTGCTGTTTGGGATTGGATCGGTATTTAACTGATTCCAGAATTTATTGTTGGTCCAGCGTGGTAGCAATCTGGCATTGCGTAATGCCTCTTCACCTACTAAAAGTTTGTTTCCATCCAGAACCGCAAAACCTGGACTGGTGCCAAGCAATCCATTGTCCGTGGCCACCTGTATGCCAGCGTCATTGAGTTCGATTATTCCGAGAGCCAAGAGCTTTGCGCCTTTGTGTAGTAGTTTGAGTTACCGATCAATATTTTTTGATCGCATTTTTCTACCTAGGTTTGTAAATGCCGAACCAGACGGTTGTCGCAGTAGTCCTCGGCATCCAGAACCAGCCGCTCCTGTGACAATTGAAGTTGGTGCATCAAGAACATGATAACGATACTGATCAGCAGAGCCACAAAGGTTGAGTTAAAGGCGACGCCAAGACTTTGGGTTACACCCGCAATGTCACCTTGTACTGCTTTGTGAGCCTGCCCAAGCGCCTCGCCGATACCACGAACCGTGCCAAGGAATCCGATGGAGGGGATTGCCCATGCAATGTAACGGATCATCGATAGTTCCGAATCCAGTCGGTCTGATTCTGAATCGCAGATGGCATGAATTGAATTGGATACATCTTGTATGTTTCGAGTGGACCGAAAGCGGTGTAATGCGGTAAGCAGTGAGCGCGGCAATAGAAATCTCTGCTGAGCTTCAGACAGTGCCTGGATAGGGCGTGAATACTCCCGTGTATCTTCTGGCAAAATACTCGTCCCCTGATTAAGTGGAATAAGATCCATCTGCAGGATTTTCCTCTCCTGAATTGCCAGCAGTGCCTTGTAAATCATCAGGGATATTGCCCAGAACATCAAGATGAAGCAGGACTCCTGTTCCAGGTCTTTTACCACAACATAGGTCGAGCGCTGAGGTACGTAATTTGGATTGGCATTAATCTGAATGGCTTGTTCCGCAAGGATAGCTGATGCGTTTGGCCGAATAACTGAGACATAAACGGCATGCACGATGATGATCGAAATAATCAGTGAAAATAGCTGAAAGATAAATTCAACGGGTAACTGTCTCTTCATTTGTTTCTCGATATGATCATTTATATATCTACGGGGAAGGGAACAGCATTGTCGGCACTGATCTCTTCACTTGGCTGAAATAGTCTGAAAGCAGTGCCCAGGTCCCGATCTTTTAGATTGTTGCCATCGGGGATTACATTATTTGGCTGGCTCACCGCATCTTTAGTGGCGACCCTTGTACTTGCGCTCGCTTCTGCATCTTCAGGTTTGGCTTTATTATCATCATTTTGTTCTACATCTGCTGTATCACCGGAGGCGGCACTTGTTGTAGGTTCCGTTTTAGGCGGTGCTTGTTCTCCTGCCTCTTCAGCGGTGACAATAAGTGGCGATATCAGGCTCAGCAGAATCACAATGATTAGTAGTGAATGTCTCATTCTACATACCGTGCGATTCTGAAGCCCACATCCCGCCTTGCATCTCGACCGTAGTCCCGGAATGTCCACCTTAACTCACTAAACCTGCCGTTAGCATAGTTTGACCCACGGATTACATAATAGTCTCCGGTATCCGGGCCGCTTGGATCGATGAGTTGATCCCGTTCCAATTCGACCGAGTAGAAATCTGTGGTCCATTCTGAGACGTTTCCAGCCAGATCGTAGATGCCAAATGAATTAGCCTGGTAGGTACCCACAGGGGCTGGCCCTCGATAAGAGTCGTCCAGGCCAACGATGTGATAAGGCACCATGCCAGCGGCGGATTCGTCCGCGAAATTTCCTGCTCCACTTGGCGGCGGCATTGCGTCGCCCCACGGAAATCGTGTTGGTATTGGCCCGCTTGAATAACGCGCCGCCCATGCCCATTCCGCTTCACTGGGTAATCGATAACCTGTAGTAGCAGGCCTAATCAGGTTCCACTTTCCATTGGCCTGTTCATAAGCAACCGGTATGCTGTCTTTTAAACTTAGCCAGTTGCAATACTGAACGGCTGCATCCCAACTGATATTGACGACGGGTCTTTCGTCTTCGTTGAGCAAAGAACGGCCGAAAACTCCGGAATCATGGCCTGGGCGATAAGCCGTGTATTGTTTATTAGTCACCTCATTAATCCCAAGGTAATAAGCCTTTGTGAGTAGCACATCTTTTTCAATTTCGTTTGATCTACGGCCTCTGTCCCGCCTGCCTGCACCCATTGCCATTTCTCCCGGGAGTATCAACTTGAGGAGTTGGTCGCTGTGACTCTTGATGGTCTGTGGAATTGCCGCAAGCTTCGCTTCGTCTGTGGTTTGTAATGTAATCATTAATTGCTGCGAAAGGTCAGGTTGAGGCGTCACTGTCACAATGTGCGGTGCATAGCCTTCTTTTTCGATTCGTAATACATGCCTACTGGCGGTAAGACTAAGAATCTGCGAAGGATCTCCCGCGGAGACCCCGTCCACAAATAGCTCACCACCGGCGGGCTGTACTGATAATCTGATGCTGCCAACAATAGGCATAAGGGTCAAATTGAGGGAGATATCTTCATCTGGTTCGACCTGGAAGGTTTTTTTTACTTGTGTATATCCAGCTTTTGACAGCAAGACCTCGTAACGGTTGCCCGGTGCCAGCGTGATTGACAGAGGTGATTGCCCGCGGTATCTCTTATTGATGGTGATATTAACGCCAGCGGGGTCAGTATTAATTGAGACCTTACCATCTGATTTTGTCAGGTTTATTTCAGGTATTTGCTGGTGCTCACCATGAACAATGGCGAGTTCTGTCTGCCAAACCTTGTACCCGGGTTTCTTTATTTTGATCTGCCGGCGCCCCTCCAGGACTTCGATAGTTACTGAGGTCTGGCCTGAATCAAATGCATCCACGTAGACGGTTGCGCCTTGAGGTAAGGAGCTCAGGGTGATTTCTGCCCATGCTGGCTCCAGCTCTGCTTCTATCTGTTGCTTGATGCGTTTGCCTTCTATATCGATTTCAGTCTCGAATGGGAGGTAGCGCTTTGATCGCAGAGATATATCGTGAAGGCCGGGCTCAATCTCATCGAGCGTTAATGACATGAGGCCCATGGAATTTTCACCAGTCAAAACTGTGCCTACAGAGATCTGATCCACGAATATTTCGGTAGTGGCCTCCGGGCTGATGTTTATTACCAATATGCCAGGTAAAGGCGCCATTACAAAATCGAGGTCCTGATCTGCTGCGTCGCCTATCCCGATATCCTGATGCAGGTCATTGAATCCGGCTAGTTGCGCTGAGATCTTGTAGTCGCCAGGTAACATCAGGTACCGTTCACCCAGCCTGTAAGTAAAAAATCCGCTGGTAATTTCAAATTGTTCCGGCATAGGGATGACGTTAAATTTCACGGCCTTTGCAGTGAACATAAATAGTGCAGCCAGGGAAAGAACGAAAAAGAGGACAGCTATCGCTATGGGTAGGGGGCGCAAGGCAAGCCGTTTTTTTCGGGCGCCCGCCTCAACCCGGGTGAATGGCGTTGCTGCAATTGCTATGTTCGAATTGTCACCTGACATCTTATATCTTTTCTGTACAGCTGATGAGCACGGGTGCCACGGGTTCGCCAGCGAGTAGGGTCAGTTCGTGCCTGACAGCCCTGTAGCCACGGCGTTTGCCGACGATCGTATACATACCCGGGAATAACTCAACTTCAGCGCTGCTGATTTTGCCAAAATTGCCGACCTTGTAAATGGTGACTTCAGTCTTGTTGTCAGACTTCAGCTCAATAGATATCCGTATGCGTGCGACAGAGATGAGTCTCGATAGGGTCGAGAGCTTCGACTTTAGTATGGGGCCTGAGGGGCGAATTCTGCTGGCAGCAATTAGTGCAGATTTAGCGGCTGAAAATTCTGCGTCATCTAACATTAAGGTTGGCTCTTCGAGAAACTTGTCCAGCTCTGCAGATGCAGATTGTTGCTTTGCTGCGTTAGCGAGGCCTGTATTTGCAAATACCAGGGATTGGTCGAGTCCCAATATGGTTTCATATTCCTGGATGACTCCGGCCCAGTTTTCTGTCTTTTCCAATTCAGTGGCGATGAGTCTATGGGTTCCGATCATGTCCATGCGTTCAGCCAGATCAATCTGTAGCAATCCGTCGGCGGGTTCCGCGGATTCGGGAAATATCATCTGCGCATCTGCGAAGGCTGACCTTGATTCCGCGTACTGTCTACCAGCGAGTGCAGTAAAGGCCAACGACATTGCATCCGAAAACCTGGTCTCTGCCAGCTTGCGTTTGATTCTGTTGATGCCATCGATGGCTGGTTGCCAATTGGGATCTTGCCGTGCGGCTTCTCTAAAGGTATTAAGAGCGCTCTCAAATAGCTGCTCACGTTCTTCAAACTCCGCATTGTTCACAATATCGAGCACGGTTTGAAGATTCTCGGCGCGTAAGAGTTGATCGTTAAATGCCATGTTCCGGGGTTCTATCGCGCTAGCAATGGACCAGGCGGCAATCGCTCCGGCAACATCCTCTGACAGAAATGCCATCTCGCCGGTGCTGATATTTTTTTGCAGAATATCGGGAATGGTCTGTTCCAGATCCTTCAATTGTTGCAGTGCGCGCTCATATGACTCAAGCGCGAACTGGTAAGCTTTATCCCGGTACAGACTGTCTCCGGACTCGGCTAATAAATTAATCTTTGCGTAGATGTCTTCGCCCCAGATCAAGATACCCACATCCTCAAGCTCAACTTGCTTTCTAATCAGTAAAGAAGCGACTCGTTTACCTTCTTCCTTCAGAAATTCAAGTTGCGCAATCTCAAGGGGAGCCAGCCCCACCTCCTGAACTACCGACTCGTGTTGCGTTGGCTTCGTTGTATGTTGCCCTGATTGTGGCTCCAGACTAATAGTGGAAGGTACACGGTCAACCGTCGGCAAAACAAAGAAAACTAAGCCCGCCACCAATAATAGGAGCGCCAGGCCTGCAACTACAGTAGTGGAGGAAACAAGATTTCGCTCTCTGTGCAAACGATGAGTGCTTTCGCTGACGATGGTTTCTGCTTGTGGTGTTGCGGCCCGGCTAAAATTTGCTTGCGGAATTTCGATGGGCTTGGCGCCAAGCGTTCCGTTGGCATAATCGCTGAAGGTTTGCTTTAGTTCGGTAAGATCACCTGGTCGTGAATACGGCGATGGATCAAGCATCGCAGAAACGGATTGTTGTACGATGGCTGGAATGGGTGAATTGGATTCAAAGGTCTCACCGTCGTGCCATTTTCGATCTGTTAACAGGTGAAAAAGGATACAACCAAGAGAATAGATATCGTCTGAAATATGGGGTACTTGCCCCTGCTTAAGTTCAGGGCTCATATAAGCCTGGTCGCCATGGTACAGCGCCAGGGGAAGCGAAAAGCCTGTTATGTGTAGCTGATTCTGTTCGTCGATCAGTAAATTGCCGGGATGCAAATGACCATGGTGTATTCCCAGGCTGTGGGCGAATTGAAGCGCGGCGAACAGTTGCTCAAGGACCGGCCATTGCCTCGTGAATGTTGAATTGGTGAGATCAAATGGTGATGTGCCTTTGATATAGGCCGAGGTATAAAATAGGGCATCGGAGGCGCTACCAGTGTCATAGGAGCGGACGATATTAGAATGTATGAGTCCTCTGCTCTTCTGAATTGAAGCTCTTAGTTCGTTCTCAATTCCCGCCTTGCTTTCAAAGATATTCAGGCACACGCGCTCACTGCTTGTCGAATCTAATGCAAGCCATACCTCCATGGAATTGGTAGAGGCAATGCGATGTAGTAATGAATAACGGGACGAGAAATCCTGTCCTTCGCTGAGTTCAAGAGTCATGAATAATTTTTAATAGTTTGTGATATCCGATCGCTATTACTGCGGGTTTATTCTATAGGAAGACCGGTCTCTTCAGCGTAGATTTCTTTGAGTATCTTGCGCCACTGCTGATACTGCGCATTGGCAGTTCCGGTGAGTTCAATAGTCTTGCCTTCGATGTCCAGAACGAATGGAGTGATTTCTGCGCCCAGAGACTGCATGAGCTCACGAAGTGATTCGGCGTGTATTTCTGCCTCTTTACGGCGATCAAGGCCGCTCTTTATAGCGCCAATTCCGCCGAGCACCGCGCCGGTTGCAGCTGCATCTGCTGCCCAGGTCCGACTCTCGCTACCGGCATATATGCCTCCGGCAATCAAAGCAGCGCCCGCAATTAGTCTGTTGGTAGACTGTCTCTTCATTTGTCTAAGGCGAAGGGATTCCTCATAGGTCGCAAATCGCCACTCGTCATAAGATGGTTTCATATCTCGAAAGAAGCGGCCGTAGTAATCGTCCAGGGTGTCAACGAACAGATACTCTTGTTCCTTTATGCGGTTAACCCTTACTAACATGGCATCATCTGTTGCAGGCAATTGATTAACATCAATCTTGCCGCGACGGTTCTCTGCAAGGTATTCGTTGAAGGCATCCGGAGACAGGCTGCGTGCATATTTAAGGGATGATACCTGTCGAATTTTTGCGATGTCAGACTGGGAAAATTTCTGTTGAGCCGCGAGCAGGTCGTCAGCGATATCGTTGTAAAGATCCTGAAAGGGGTCTTCTTTGGGTAGTTTGTAAGAGAACTTGCTGGCTAGATCCTTGTAGTTCTTGCTGAGCCAAACGTTTCCTGCGGAATCGACGGCGATAACGTTTACCCTGAGTTGTTCGCCGTCCGAGGCGATTATTGTTCCGCTGATCTGAAGATCAACAGCCTGAGATGGCTCGGGAATAACGCGGACGGCACCCCAGTTACCGGTTAGTTCCAGCGTATCTTTGAGTAGATAGGCGAGGTATCTTGATTCGGCGTTCCTCACATCTGGAACAACCTTGTTCTTGGACTCGTTCTCACTGAGCTCCGGAATATTCGGATTCATGGGCAGAATGCCGATATCTATCAGCAGTTCGTACGGGGTTTGCTCTGTCGACTGAATAGCAGGCTTCGAGTTCGCCGTCACAATTTCCGTTGTCGTGCACGCCTGAAGCGCTGTCAGAAATACCAGAATCAGATACTTCACTTTTGAGTTTCTAATGATATTCATTCTTCTTAAGTATTTGGTCTCTGTACTTCCATTTGGGTTGTTAACAGTACAATAACTTGGGCTTCATTTAGGTCTTTTAGTTCAGTTATTACATGTCATGTGCGAGCTAATTCTTTTTCTAGAGTCCGGCCTTATAACGTTTATATTCTTCCCAGAGCTTTGCCTGCAGCTCCGGGTCAGCTTCCGATGCCGCCGCTTCTCTGAGTTGCTGGGCGACGATATCGTCACCTTGCGCATCGGGAATATCATCTGGCGGTTTATTAACCTGGGTGCTGGCAATAATATCGCCTTCGTTGCTCTGCATTCTTCCCTGCTGGATGTCTTCAGACGGCATCATACCGGTTTCACTGGATGGCTCATCTTCTCCGCTTGACCCGAGGCCACCCATGACCACAGGGCCTGGAATTTCGTCGTTTGATGTGGGTGGCGGTGCTGAATCGATCACCGCTCTGCGAGCTGCGAGGATCTCGCCTTCGAAGACACCCAGAGATTCCTCCAACTCTTTATCCAGTTCGCTTGTTCGATTACCGCTGTTACCTTGAGGTAAGTCGATGCGACTTGAGAGCAGCGTATCTGTGGCGATAACAATGACGACATTTGCGTCATTTAATGCATCTTGTGCTTCGCTAAAAATGGCCTGCATTTCGCCGTCATCACCGATTTCGGGGCTGGCATCGATCAGGTCTTGGCCGGCTACAATAATGGCGATTCGGGCGTTGGCCAGAGCCTCGCCTGCTGCTGCAATTTCTTCCGCAGTTGCCGCATTCTCGAGCGTATCACCGGCTGTTTGCAATGCTATTCCTGCTTCCCGGAGCGCTTCCTGGGCTGCGCGTATTTCGTCTGCCAGTACATCAGAGGCTGGTTCGTAGTCTTGACCTGCTGCCAGGTTACCGGCTGGAGGCTCTCCATTAGCTGAAGGCTCTCCACCCGCTGAAGGCTCTGCATCAATATCAGCAAATACGTCAGATTCGGATGGTGTGATCTCATCACTTTCCGGCATCAGGGGGTCGGGTTCCCCGGTGCCAATCTCCGGAGGCATCATTGGATCTTGCGGTAGTTCAGGAGGCATTGATTGCTCAGGCTCACTGCCAGCGGTCTCTCCGCCACTTGTCGGTTGTCCGCCCGGTGACTGGTTTTGGGCAATGTCATTACCGGATTTTTTCAGTCGTGCGCCGGCCTTTTTCAGATCCGCGGCTGCTTTTTGTTGAGAAGCTGTCTTACCTTTGGAAGCGCTGCTGGGTTCGCTTTTGGCCCCCTTTGTCGAAGAGGATTTCGAGGAATCTGAGCTAGGCTTTGGCATTGAAAGGTCGGGTATGGAAGCCTGTTGCGGTATAGAGGCTTGAGGCGGCGAAGACGATGAGGGACTCGGCATCGACTTGCTCTGGCTTTTACTTTGGCTGGGTGACGGTGGAGACTGGCTCTTGGAAGAACTCGGCGGTGAAGAACTTGGTGATGAGCTGGGAGAGCTTGGTGATGGCGGCTGGGATACTGGAGGCGGTGGACGTTTGGATTTGCTGCTACAGCCGACGACCAGCAGGACACATAAGATGGCCAGTATTTCCGTGATTTTTCCCTTATGCACGTACTTAGCCATTCGCCTGCATTCTCTGTTTTTTATGTTCGTTTGTATTAAAACTATCATCGCTGATGAAACCTGAAGTTTAACTGAATAAACGACATGGGTTGAAGAATATGTATCCCTAATCTGTTTGACCCAAATTAGGCATAAAATGTTCAATAGAGGTCTCATGGATGTAGGAATTCACCTGTTGGCTGGTTAATATTGGCCTAGTTAGCCCGTTTCGGAAGCAAAGTGAACCAAGGCTGGTCTTTAAGAACTAATGTCAGAGGAACTGCAACACTCAATGTCTCAACAGAATTATCGACTTCTTGCCATCCTACGAATGGCTGCCAGTATTTTGCTGATCGGCGTATTATCAAGCTGTACAACCACCGTCAATGTACAAGGCACAATTCCTACGCCTCTGGTTGCCCAAATTCCCGCAAACATTGGCGTATATTATTCACAGGAGTTTCAGTCCTTTGAGTATAAGGAGGTTACGGATGACTCGATGACCTGGAAGATCAATCTCGGGAAACAGAATCTTAGTTTTTTCCAGAATTTGCTTACCAGCATGTTCTATGGGGTTGAAGAGGTAGGCGAGCCGCCGTTCCCGGAAGGGGAAATGCAACATCTGGACGGAGTAATAGTGCCGCGAATCGTCAAATATGGGTTCCTGACACCGGCAATTTCCGGCCTGAAATTTTATTCGGCCTCCATTAAATATCAGATTCTGCTATACGATCGATCAGGGCAGGTTATTGGTGATTGGAATATTGTAGGATATGGAAAGAGCGAAGGATCGTCCTTCGGAGGGGAGTCGGCTCTTGGTGAGGCAACGATGCTTGCCATTAGAGATGGCGGCGCGCGTATTGCCATTGAAATGTCGCAGCAACCCCAGATTGTAGAATGGTTGCAACGCCTTAATTCGAATGATGAAGAGTAAAGCAGATTGATGGGCTGGGCCCGGCTCGGGAAAGTGAGCAATGATGTTTAAATCCAGAGAACCTGAATATGGTCAGGTAGTGGGCCCGATCGATTACAGAGGATATAGTACCGGAGGGTTTTGTTTTTGGACAAAAAGGAGCTAGTTCGTGCATTAACGCTCGCCCTTGTCGTTGTACAAACGGCTTGCGTTACCTCGCGAATTGAACAATCGCGTGAAGCAGTTACCGGCATGGATAGCGACGAGGCAATGGTCATCCTTGGCCGCGCTAGTTATAACGACCATGAGACCGAAGAGAGCTTCACAGATTGCATAGAGACCATACTTGCAAAGGGACCATCGCCAATACGCCTGATTCCCGCCAGAGAATTTAAAGATACTCTCTATCCATGGTTTGAGCCGCGAACAGCGCCGACCTCTGCAGATGACCTGGGCAAGCTATTTGCCCAACCCGGAGTTCAGGACAGAATTGATGAGTCTAATGTGCGCTATCTTACCTGGATTGATGGCGATACGATTACAATTGATAGCGGCGGCTCAATGAGTTGTACGATCAGCACCTTTGGTGGTGGTTGTTTTGGGATGACTTACTGGGAGGAAGATGCAAATTACCAGGCGTCTATATGGGACCTCCAGGATCTGACTTCGGCGGGTGAAATTAGTGCCGAGGCCAATGGTACTTCCTATATTGCCGGTCTCATCCTGCCTGTGCCCATACTAGCCCGGCCAGGAAATGCGGCGTGTAAGGCCCTCGCCAAACAGTTAAAGGAATTCGTTTCCGGGGAGTAGTTTCAATTAGTCGTGGGATTTATACTCACTTTCTTCCGGGTAAATCAATTTGCATAGCTGTCTGAGGTAAACGAGCGATTTGGATCTAGCTGGAAAGTCTGATGGATCATCAGGTTCTCCGTCGCGACTAATTCCCCATTGAAAATCCTTGGTCTAAAGCGGGTACTTGACAGCCATGAGCGAATTAATCGCATCTGGCTGTTGGGTACATTTTTGCGGATCAGCTTGATATTATGGACGCGACCATTGGCTCGAATGGAATATTGAACATCAATAAAAAGCTCAACATCAACTGCTTCTTCACCTTTGACGGGCGTAGCGGCGTCTGGCGTCTTGGATAGATAGAATGTGAAAGCCTCAGGATACAATCTGGTAGGCGTGCCAAATAAATCGGCACTAAGTTCTTGCTGCCCTGGTTCGTCTTGCATGAGTTGCCATGCACGCAGATAGAGATCGTTTGCTCGCCCATCTCCGGTAATTGTATAAATATCGCCCAGATCAACAATCGCTTTAACATGGTCTGGAAAATCTGTAATGGGATTGCTTTCGACAATGCTCAGTGCTCGTTCCAGAGCTTGCTCAGATGCACCCCTGTGCTTATTTTCCATCAATCTGGTATTTGCGATGCCGTGCAGCGGTTCCAGCAGGCGTATGTCGTTTACACCATAATTGTCTTCGATTATTTTGATTGCCCTACTATATAGTTCCAGGGACTGTCGAAATCTGGAATCTCTCATATAGCGAATCTCCGGAGAATCTGTGAGAGGAAGCATCCTTCCCCTGGAGGCGAAATAGGCACCCAGGCGTTGCAGGATGGGCAACATTTCCTCGCTCTCTTTACCGTAGGCTTGCTCGCTTATGCGGAGATTAAATTCCTGTTCACGGTCAGCCTGCGGAAACTTACCTTGATCGATGTTAAGTTGCGCGAGATGGTTAATGATATTCAACTGGTTGATTGAATAAACGCCGTCCGTGCGGTGGGTGATATGTTGAGCGCGACGGAATGCCTGTTCGGCGTCTTCAAGGAAGCCGATCTGGATCAGGGTCAGGCCGCGAGCCATTGCTATCTTGAAAATGGTCTCACTGAAGGGGTTTGCCCGGGATTCAATAAATTGGAGTGCGATATCGAGACTGCCTATTCCTTCCGCATAGAGCCCCTGATCCGATAAGAGAATGCCGACGTTTGCTAACAACATGCCGTAACGGATGGGGTGAGTCCCGGATAGTCTTTCATTGTCATTAACCAGCTCTTCTGCCAATTCCAGGGCGAGGTCCGGGTTTTCATTTCGCATTGCGTTTTCAAGTTTCTTACTTAAACGTGTGCTCGCCCGGTCGCTGAACGAGATGCTCTGGAAGAAGTAGTCGGTAACGGCATCGTCACTAGATGCGGAACAGGGCAGCAAGCAAAACGAAAAAGCCAATAGAATAAAGCCCCTCAAGATTGGTGAGCTTGCTGTTGAGTAAGGTTTGAGCATCGTGATGGTCTTCTACCTACCTGAATTGTATATGGGGAATGACTGAGTCATCGCGATGTTGTGGGCGATTGTGGGATAACCGTCAACCAGCGCTGGTCTAAAATGCACCTTGCCCAGGACTTCGCGTATTAGCCTATCAAGCTTGACCGGTGCGTTTGATTCTATGAATTCAATATTGTAAATTTTTCCGGTTTCGGACACTGTAAATTCGACGCTTATTGACACAGCGGCCAATTTCTCCGGTGATTGAAGTGAACCTGGCAGTATTGTTTGCAGTTGTTTTTGTACGAACTGGAATGGCTCGCCGGTCATTTTCACGGTGCGTTCAGCTGATGATCTTGCTTGCAATGAATCTCTTATACGAAGGTTGTAGTTATTTTTTTTGCCTGGAATGACGTAAATTTGTGGTGGCTGGTGATCTGCCAGAAGCTGTTGTTCTACGGATAATGGCTGATGGCCTGCCATAAGTTTTTGTTCAAAAGACAAGGGCCTTAGTCTGCTGAATCCTGCAACGTATGAGCCCTGTGTTAGTTCATATATTTTTTTCTCTGAACGTCTGGCTGCATTAAGTTTTTCAGTCATTGATATGAGTTTGGGTGCTTGGTACTTGTCGTTGCTTTGAAGCTGTCGGGCGAGAGCATAGTAGTTTGCAGCTTCATCTTTCTTACCTCGAAGAGTGAACACATCCGCATACTCTCTGTAGGTGTCTGCTCTCAGATCGCGAGGAATATTGTCATTCTTGCTCAGGATATCTAGGCTTTGCTTCATGGGTTTTTCACCGCAACATAGTCCTTGCATTCTCCTGGTTTGACTGAGGAGCTGCAGAAGCTGCAGTTGCGCCAGGTGATATTCACCCGCTGAATCCTTGATCAGATTGATGGCTTTTTTGAGAAGCTTTCGAGCCCGGGTAAACTGACCGGTTTCGATATACCATTTGCTGAGATTGACGTAACTGGGGATGGAATCCATGCCTTCATAGTGATGAGAGGCAAGAAAGAACAGGAATCGTTGCTGCTTGTCTGCCTTTAGCGCCTGGTTTGTATCCAGGGCGAGCCTTGTCTTGATTTCAATGACTTCGAATTGTTTCGGCGAATAGACGCCTTCATTTCTATGGACGATATGCTGGCTGCGCTGTAGCGCCTGATCAGCGAGTTCAAGCGAGCCCACCGCAATGTAGTTTCTACCGAGGCCCGTTAAGATCTCTGCCAAATCCATGGAGTAATTGCCCTGCCGGGCAGTGGTTTCATCGAGTAGCTGGGAATAGGCGATTAGCGCTGCGTCGTGGTCCCCGTTGGCCTCGAATGTGAAGGCGTCCTCAAGGCTCTCGGACAGGGAAGGCTGATCATTATCCTGTGCCCATGTCACTAGTGAGAGCAAAGTGGCCAGAAAAATAGCGAATATGTGTAACCGATGGCGCATTCCAGGAATCTTTTACTATCTCATGAGTATTATTGTGGTTTCTGTGAGCCCGGTAAATTTGTGTTCCATCACTGCTCGAAGCTTTAGTACATATATTCCGTACCAGAGTTCAGTACAGGGGTTCAGTTTACCTTCATATTCACTGCTTAAGATATGTCTGGTTGAACGGCAGGCCCCGCTGTGGGAACTAGAATAGGTAGACCTTGGCCCGCGCTTTGTATCAGTCCTTTGGCTAGAGTGTGTTAAATTGAGTCTTGTGGAGCAGGTTAGTGTCAATTTGAAGAAAATCGCGATCTATCTCAGTTATTTTTTGATGGTGCTGGCCAGCGGCCAGAGCTTTGCTCTGTCTGAAGAAGAAGAGATTAAGCTGGGCGTCGCAGAGCATCGGAAAATAGTCTCCAAATATGGTTTGTATCGTGACAAGGATCTTCAGAATTACATCACCATGGTAGGTGAGCGAGTAGCAAAGGAAAGTTCACGGCCGGATCTCAAGTTTCATTTTACGGTTCTGAATGATGAGATGATAAATGCCTTTGCCCTGCCTGGTGGATTTGTCTATATCACGCGAGGCATGTTGACTCACATGAATTCAGAATCGGAGTTGGCGGCTGTTTTGGGGCATGAGGTTGCCCACATCACGGAGAAACATGCGATTCGCAGGCAAAATCGGCAAAAGGGGTTTAATTTCCTGAATACGGTACTGGCCATCGGCACCGGGCAGCCTGGTATTTATGAGCTGGGTAATATCTTCGGCGGTGTGCTAATCACTGGCTACAGTCGTGAATTCGAACTTGAGGCGGATGAAGTAGGTGCCGAATACATGGCAAAGGCGGGTTATTCACCGGAGGCGATGCTCAAGACCATTGAGATACTCAAAGCCAAGGACCGGATTGAAATTGAGCAGGCGCGTCTCGAAAACCGTAAGCCCAATGTGTACCACGGGTTTCTGTCTAGCCACCCGGATAATGACACACGATATGCAGAGGCAATTCGAGCTTCGGAAAAACTGTTGCAGGACTATGATGAATTTATCAAAACCGATGAGTTTTTGGAGAAATTAAATGGGCTGGCTTACGGCAGCGCGCGTAAGGTTGGCATAGTACGCAAGAACAAGTTCTATCACCCCAAGCTGGGGATTAAAATTTCATTTCCGGTCGGATGGCGACTAGAGCCCGCAAGAAGGGGGGTACAGTTTGTTTCTGCGATTTCCGATGCCACCTTCGTCATCACCACTGAGCGACTTTATAAGGGGGCAACGCCGCAGAATTTCGCTGAAGAACATCTTGGCTACAAAGTTCGTGAAGGGCGGAATATTACAATTGATGGATATCCTGCATATCTGGGTATTGCCGATCGTGCCGACTCACATTTTGGGCCCCGGCCGGTTCGGTTTGCCATCATATTTGATACCCGGAAGCGCCTGGCATTCGTTCTAATGGGAGCTGGAAAACACGATTTGAGGAAGATTGCCCAGGACAAGAACTTCATTCCATTGATTTTCAGTTTCGCAAAAATGAACCGCGATGACTTTAAGGTCGCCAAGGCACCGAAGATCCAGGTTGTGAGAGCCGAGGAAGGAACGACTATGGAAGAGCTTGCGGCGCAATCACCGATCAGTAATTACGCGCTCGACAAATTAAGAGTGATTAATGGCTTGTACCCCGATGGGCAGCCAAAGCCTGGACAGCTCATTAAAATTGTTGACTGAGTTGAGTTGTTAGAATTAATCTGTATTCCGAGATCGCCGAGGCTTGTGCGCTAGTCTGATCTGTCTTCACTAGCTTAGGCATGGCGACATTGTGCATGTTTGGTCGTTCATTACTTAGAGATTAACAATCTTTGCCAAAGCTTCATGAGAGCGAATCTGCTCGGTATTGGTCAAGCCTGGAATTCGGCCTCTGGCAATCAGGTAAGTTAATCCAAGCTCTTCCTGATATTCAGCAATCTTGTCTGCAACGAAAGCACTGTCGCCAATAATGGTCCACTCACCGCTGCTGCTTGCGTCGCTGCGCATTCGGTGTGCAGCCTCTTTTTGCAGGTTCTTACGGATTTCATTTACCTTTGCCTTGTCTTCGCTGACGAACAGGGTGCGCATGATGGGAACAGTTTCAACTTTTTCATGCCCCGCTTCAATTACATGTTCCTGGTGCCGTACATAATTACTTTGAAGCGATTCCATCGTCTCTACAGGTGAGGCGATATATGGCAGGCCAAGGCTGCCAGCCTGTTTTATCGCCAGAGGACCAAAGGCAGCTACCCAGATCGGCGGATAGGGTTTCTGCAGCGGTAGCGGCGCCAGTATGATGGCGTCGTTATTTTCATCATAGGCGAGGGGTAATCCTTGCCAGGCATCCTTCATAATCTGCAAGTTTGCTTTGAATATTTTGCGCTTCTCCCTTGTTGGTACATCGAAGGCTGCAAATATGGAATTTTGAAAGCCCCGACCAATGCCAAGAATTAAGCGGCCGTTAGAGAGGTTATCTAACACTGCAACTTCTTCTGCGGCTTGTAGCGGGTGTCGTATTGGTAAGAGATAAGATGTTGTGCCCAGGCGAATCCTGGAGGTGCGAGATGAAACAGCAGCGAGCAGCGTTAGCGGCGAGGGAATTGCATATTCCCCGGTGAAATGGCTCTCGGGCAACCAGAAAGAATCGAAGCCAATTTTTTCAGCAACTTCTCCTTGTTCTGCGAGCGTCGGACGTTCTGCATCATTTGATGCAGCGTCCAGGTTTCCTTTGCTACTGAGATACCACGCGGTGACAGCAACTTTGAGATTCTTCATATTTACAAACCATACCTGTTTATTCATTTGCCTGACAACCTTAGAGGCCTGCAATCAAAAAATAACTGTGGCAGAATGCGAGACCCTAATTCTAATCTCAGGAGAGCAGTGAGTGAATCCGAATACGCCGGTGATCATCGGAATTTCCCAGATCCAGCAACGAGTCAAAGACGAATTTTCAGGCGACGAACCCATAGACATGATGATAGACGCTGTTAACCAGGCGGCAGATGATGCCGGGAGTCGATCCCTGTTAAAAAATCTGGAGTCCGTGCGGGTTATTCGCGGCGTCTGGCGCTACAAGCAGCCAGCGCGGTATATTGCAGAGAAGTTGGGTTGCCCGGGAGCTGAGACATTCGGGACCTCATTCGGCGGGAATTCTGTACAGGTGATGGTTAATCAAAGTGCCAAAGAAATTCTTGCTGGTGAGCGCTCATTACTGGTGTTAACCGGTGCGGAAAATGGCAGCACCCTTGCAAAAGCGCGAAAGGCCGGCGTTGAATTCTCCTATAAGGAAACCCAAGACCTTAAATATGATCGCATGCTTGGCTCTGAAGATCCGATGGCCTGCGAAGCCGAAATGGCCAGAGGTATAAGACAGCCAATTCAGGTCTACCCCATTTTCGAAAATGCCATTCGTTATCACCGGGGCGAAAACATTGACGAGCACCTCAAGCGGGTATCTGAGATGTGGGCGGGCTTTAGCAAGGTTGCAGCGGGTAATCCTGGGGCCTGGATCAGGGATGCGATCGACGCAGAAACCATCCGTACCGCCGCAGACAAGAATCGGATGATCAGCTTTCCTTATCCAAAACTAATGAATTCGAATAATGCCGTGGACATGGCTGCTGCTATCATCATGTGTAGCGTCGAGAAAGCCAAATCTCTTGGCGTTCCCGAGAGCCAATGGGTTTATCCATGGGTGGGCACTGATGCTTACGACCATGACTTTGTGTCATCACGTGACAACCTGTATTCGTCACCGGCAATTCGACTTGCGGGGTTAAAGGCGCTTGAGTTGGCCAAAGTCGGCGTTAACGATCTGGAATTTGTTGATGTTTATAGCTGCTTCCCATCAGCTGTTCAGGTGGCGGCAAGTGAGCTTGGGTTGCCGATGGATAAACCATTGACCATTACCGGTGGCCTTACATTCGGCGGCGGGCCCCTTAACAATTATGTTATGCATAGTATTGCCAGAATGGTTGAACTTAACCGGGAACATCAAGGCAAAGTAGGGCTGATCACTGCTAATGGTGGTTACTTGAGTAAGCACTCCTTTGGTGTATATTCGTCGGAGCCACCGGCGCAAGACTTTCAGCATCAAAACTTGCAGGCCGAGGTCGACGCCACTCCAAAGCGTGAATGGCTTGTTGATCACGATGGTGAAGTTGTTATCGAGTCTTATACGGTAATGTATGGCAGCGATGGTCCCGCTGTTGGCCACGCAGCGTGTTTGACCGCAGATGGCAAGAGAACCTGGGCGAATACTGAAGACAAGGATCTTGCTGTAGAAATGACTCAGCAGGAGTTCTGTGGGCGGCGAGCAAAAATTAATGGAGCAGGAGTCCTTGACATACTCTAATTGGTGCTTGTAGGGAGCTAGTCCCGGTTGAGCTGCGCCCTTCCCATGTGATGGAAAGATGCTGCTCGTACTAGTGTTAGTGCTATGGTTTCCAACAATATAAGGGTGCTGCATACATACGTGCACCTTTCCAGAGGAAGCCTGGCTCGATCAAACATGTGGCCCAGGCATTCACTTTTTTAAGTTTAAGGAAAAGTAGATGAATCCATTTCTTGAAAAGATCGGCTACGCCGAAGATGATCGTGTCCTGATCACACATATTGATGACATGGGTTTCTGTCATGCGGCAAATGTGGCTTCAGCTGAATGTCTTGCCAGTAGTGCTGCCAGTTGCGCGTCGATCATCGCAAATGCGCCATGGTTCCTTGAAGCAGCAAAAATTTGCAAGGAGAACCCATCATTTGACGTGGGCGTACACCTGACCCTGACCAGTGAATATGACACCTTTCGATGGGCTGCTCTTAGCAGTACCGATCCCGTCACTGGTCTAATGGATGGTCAGGGATATCTTTGGCATACCCGGGAGGATGCAATTCGCAATGTAAAAGAGGAGGCTGCGGAGGCTGAAATGCGTTCACAGATAGAGCGTGTCTTCGATGCTGGTATTGATGTGACACATATCGATACGCATATGGGCTCAGTCGTGCATCCGAAATTTTTACGGATTTATCTTAAGCTGGCCCAGGAATTTGGAGTTCCGGCATTCCTGCCAAATATCACCCGTGAGAGATTGGGCGCCTTGAAGGAAGATGCAATGGCGGATGAGTATCTTGATGTACTGGAGAAAATTGATACTGACAGCGTGCCGAGCCTCGATGAAATTGTTATCGATACCCTGATAGACCTTGATGACAAGAAAGCGTATTACAGAAATATTATTGACAACATCAAGCCGGGCCTCACTCATTTGTTGTTTCACCCGGCGAAGGATGGTGCTGAACTGAGAGCCATATTAGATACCTTTGCATCGAGAAATGCCGATTACGAGGCGTTTAGTGACCCGGAAATGAAGGAATATATTGATGCGGCTGGCATAAAACACATTGGATACCGCGAATTGAAGGCACACTTGGCTTAGATCTGGCTTAGGTTCTGCCCCTGAAGCCATCCAGAAAAAGTACTGTTAGGTAATAAATTCAAGCACTTACAATAGGGGCTTGATTAAGGCCTACACCTTATGACCTTGAGTCCAGCCAAACGCGGCTGTGTTGACTTCCCCCTTCTTAATGAAGTTCATTGGGAGCCTGTCGTTAAGGCAATTACTTAATGCTAGATCAAAGCCAGAGCGCCTCGAACTGCCATCACAACGATTGCTACTGACCCCAGTGAAAAAAGGCTAAAGCGTACAAGGACATTATTGTTAGTTGATTGAACAATGCTGTGCACAACTCTTGAAGCTACGTAAAGCCAGGCGAGCCCAGTATTTAGATCATCTCCCAGCCCGGCAAGTGCCAATGCCAGCACCAGCGCATAGAAAACGGTTGGCTGTTCCATGAGGTGATTGTAATTGTCGGCTTTCCACTGTACTTCCTTTGGCAGTTGTGCCGCGAGCTCAACGGTTCGCTGACCAGCCTCCGGTCCAAGTTTTGCTGCGCTGATAGCAGGTAGTCTGGTGGCAATCATCCAGAATTGCATAATCATCGTCCATATAACGAGACTGATGACAGGAAGAAGAATGGCGGAGGGACCTATGCCCAGGGATTCTAACATGATGAAGTTTGCTCCTCTTTTTTACTTACTATATGCCAATGAGCGTTTGAATCAAGTTTTGAATTTCGGATGGTTTCTGGAACAATGAGCGATCAGTCCGGGATGTCGATTAAACAACTCTTGTTGCGTCCCGGAATAAGGGTTAGAGACAGCACAAGAGATGCTGACAACTAATAACAAACAATTGATCGGAGATTCAGCCGTGGACAAAAAACGATACATCACTGAAATGGGCATGGGAGTTGATGTGCATGGTGGAAGTAATACCAAGGCAGCTGAACGTGCTGTCTTTGATGCCATTCATCACAGTAGCTTAAATTTTTTCAAGGTATTGGATAAGTCAGCACATGACATGGTGATTGACTTATTGATTGGCGTTCCTGATCCTGAGTCGGTGGACATTGCTGCCGTGGCCAAAATCTTGCCTTATGGAACCGTATCTGTGAAGGTGGAAAAAGGCGGGTTAGAGATTCCCGGCGCAGATGGTGGCGACTCCATCGTCATCGCCAATGCGGGCGTTATTGTGCAGTTCGAACATTGACGCCCCTTAGCTTCGCTGATCTTTTCGTAATTCTGCCATAAGCCCAAAAAGGGCGATCACATCAACAGGCTCCTTGCTGCCACTGAATTCCCGATAGAGAGTGTCTACATTGATGGCGATTCGTTCGGTGTCCAGCCAGGCGTCATAGTCATTCAGGGATATGTCGAATGCTGCGTCCCGGGCGGAAAGCCCTGCATCGTATCGAACCCTGGCTTCTTTGTTTATATGCTTCAGATAATCCTGCATCCTCTTAACACCGGCGTTGTTCGTTAGCGGGCCGTGACCAGGTACAATGACATCTGCGTCCATCTCGATAATGCGGTCGCAGGCCTTGATCCAGTTAGCCACCGGTCCTGCCCACATTAGCGGAGTGCCATCAATGAACAGTATATCGCCGGTGAATACCGTCTTATCTTCGGCTACGTAAGCCAGAACATCACCGCCCGTATGCGCCGGGCCAACTTCTATCAACTGGACTTGCTTGTCGCCTACCATAAGTTCCAGTTCGCCGCTGAAGGTCCTTGTTGGCAGTTTTTCCGCAACATCTGAGAAATCGAATGGGCCAAATATATCTAACAAATACTCTCCTGCATCCCCCATCTTGGGTGCGGCGTTCATCATTCCCTGCATCACTTCAGCGCTAGTTGCCTCCATTTCCCTGGCACTTGCATCTGAGGAGATTATTTCGGCGTGGGTACATAAGCCATTGCCATGGGTGTGGTCGCCATTGGCATGAGTATTGACGACCGTATTGATGTCATCAGCTTTGATGCCGGAGGCATCCGCCATGGCCGCTAACATATCTCGAGTCATCTTCGCATCGAAGAGAGTATCAACAAGCAGGGATTGATCTCCATCCACAACCAGGCCAGCATTTGACCAACCCCAGCCGCCATCGGGTTGTAACCAGGCATAAATGCCATTGCCCGTATTGACCAGGCCTTTCTTGTAAGTCCAATGTTCTGACATATGCAATATCCTTCTTAAGAGCGACCTGCAAAATTGGGTCTATTTGACATTGATATCATGAGTGATGATGTATTTCATTTTTCTGCTGTGAACAGTTTACAATTCAGAGTAATGATCTAGTCAGTTCCCGTCCATAAATAGCCAAATTAGAACAATATACGCAAAAAATATTTATCCGTTAGCTATATAAAACAATCACTTACCAGGGAAGTAACACCGGCGGTTTCTATTTCCGGATGTGTGCTAGTTTCTCGCAGACCAAAAATAATAATACACCAGGAGAATTGATGCAAAGTTCCAATACAGGATCAGAAAATATTTCAAGCCCTGCCTGGACATCAAGATTTGCATTTTTAATGGCATCTATTGGCTTCGCGGTTGGTCTGGGTAATATCTGGCGCTTCCCCTATGTTACCGGTGAAAATGGCGGCGGCGCTTTTGTTCTCGTATATCTTATCTGTGTATTCAGCATTGGTGTGCCTATTTTGATGGCAGAACTGATGATCGGTCGACGAGGTAAATTGTCGCCTCCCAATAGTATGAAACAGGTCGCCATCGAGAGTGGAAGTTGGCGGCAGTGGAAATGGATCGGCAATATGAACCTGTTGGCTGCCTTCCTTATCATGGTGACTTACTGCGTGGTTGCTGGCTGGGTTCTGGAATATCTCTACATGGCGGTTGCCACTGGCTTTAGTGGCGTCAATGGTGACATGGCGGCAGCGACCTTCGACCAGATGATGGGCAGCGCCAGCACATTATTGTTTTGGACATTGTTAAGTCTGGTATTTACCGGCTCAATCATTTACGCGGGAGTGCAAAATGGCATTGAACGGGCGGTAAAAATTTTGATGCCTGCTTTGTTCACTATGATGATTGCGCTTGCCATCTACAACATGGTTGCCGGCGGGTTTACAGAAGCTCTGGATTATCTGTTTACTGTAGACTTTTCAAAAATCACGGGCTCAGTCATGCTTGCCGCGATAGGTCAGGCATTTTTCTCCATCGGCGTCGCCATGGGCGGCATGATGACCTTCGGCGCCTATCTGCCAAAGACAATATCGCTGTCCCGCTCGGTGCTCATTATTGTCATCGCGGATACCCTGGTTGCCATCTTGGCCGGCCTGGTTATATTCCCCGCCGTCTTTAACAACGGGTTGGACCCTGCAGGCGGCGTTGGTTTGATATTCAAAACCCTGCCCGTGGCCTTCGCGCAGATGCCTGGAGGTCATATCGTTAGCGTGGTCTTTTTTCTCTTGCTGTCTGTTGCAGCTATCACATCCATGGTCGGCTTGACCGAGCCACTAACTCATTGGCTGGAGGAAAATCATCACTACTCCAGACATAAGAGCACCGTTATCATCCTTGGCTCTGTTACAGTATTGAGTGTGTTTAGTGTCTTGGGATACAACCATCTTTCCCACGTCACTTTGATGGGTAAGGACCTTAGCGGCGTCGTTGATTATTTTTCCAATCAAATCCTGTTGCCCATCGGTGGCCTGTTGATTGCGGTGTTTGCCGGATGGTTTGTCAACCGCAGCGTTTCTATAGATGAGTTGGATATGGGCGATGGCCTGTCATTCAAATCGTGGCTCTTCCTGATTCGATTCATCGTACCTCCTGCAGTATTTGTCGTCTTTGTTCTGGGCATCTTTTAAGTTCGACTAAGTGTTGAACTAGCAGGAGAAAATATTATAGTCATCCTCTTGTAACTGTTCACTCTGCGTTCAGCAAACGGGGCCAATAATAAGGATCTTTCCAATCTAAACAAAAACGGAGATATCCAATGATCAATCGAATGCTGCCAATTCTTGCAGTAGTTTCCATGCTTGGCGCTTGTTCGACAGTAACGATTCAGCCAGACCCAATTGCAAAACAAATATCTGAGCCAAGTTATGAAGACTCGAAGCCCTTTTTCCTATGGGGCCTTGTAGGTGAAGAACGGGTTGATGTGCAGCAAATCTGCGAAGACAATTCAGTGATTCAAATGCAGTCGCAGCAAACATTTCAAGATGGTTTGCTGAGTCTGGTCACCCTGGGAATATTCTCCCCGCATACCGTAAAAGTCTGGTGTGAACAAACAATCTAAAGGAGGTCCGAAGGTGAATAAAATTTTGATTTTGAGTGTTTTACTTGTTAGTGGATGTACGACGATTCATTTTGATAATGGAGAGGACAAAGGTGTCAAAGCAACTGAGCAATGGCATCATAACTTCGCCATGGGGCTTTATGAAGGATCAGGTCCGGTCGATTTAGGACAAGAGTGTGGCGAAAGAGAGTGGAGTTCAGTGAAGACGGAGTATTCCTTCCTTAATGGATTGACGGACGGCGTTGTTGGTGGCTTGCGTAACGGCTTAGGCCCGATCTGGGCGCCGAAAACCGTTGAGGTTAGCTGTAAGTAATTTCTCTCTCCAGGTCTATCCAGGTCTCTCGATGAATATCCCATTCCCTATTTCTTCTTAAAGAAGTAATAAGGATTATCGAGAGACCAGGAACGGGCCATCCATACATAGTCGCCTGCCGTCCGGAGAACCACAAGCACCGCAGATGCCAACGCCACATTTGGTCAGGTAGTCGATAGCACTGAAAATTTGTTCTGGCGGTAAGAATTCACTTTGAACTTTTGTCGCCGCATGGACCATTGGCTCCGGGCCGCAGTTGTAACAATATACATTCGCGAGTTCTTCCGCGCTCATTTCAGCGAGTCGTTGTCTAAGTAGTTCAGTGACGACACCTTTATATCCTTCACTGCCATCATCTGTGGCCACATGTAAGGTGGAGCAGGCAGCGGACTCATCGAGAAAATAGAGTCGCTCCTTTGTCCTTGCACCGAGAAAGAGTTCAACATCTTTATAGTCCCTCGCCAACTGATGCACAGCGGCAAGGCCGGTACCGCCGGCAACGCCAAGAATCTTTGCATTTTCTGGCGGCGAAATTTTAATGCCATAAGGCCCGCGTACATAGCTGACGCTGCCCGGTTCGAGCTTCATTAATTCACTGGTAAACTCCCCCAATTGGATAACCACTAGCGAAAAAGGGTCGTCGGTCAAGGCAGAGAACGGCTTTTCGCCGAGCTCGGGTAGCCACAAAAATACAAACTCCCCAGCTTCAATTTGGAGTGGCTTATCGAAGGTGAGAATGACGATGTCATCTGTGATTCGTTTGTTTTCTATCAGAGTAAAGGGTTGAAAACCCATATCTACATCGTAGTCGATCATTGATTCGGCGATGTTGGAATCCGCGCTCATGTCCTGACTAAGTTGAGTAAAGTACGCTTCCATCTGAGGTGATGTCAGCCCTGTCAGTGCTGAACCAATGCCAAAGATACTGGCCCCTGCTTGCTGATATGCACGAACATCGTCAGCGCTGCTAATACCGCCGCAGCCTATGATTGGAATATCTGAGCTTTTAGAAATTTCAGTAGCAATTTCGCGAACGCACTTCAAGCCGATTGGCAGTATGCCTTTGCCAGACATTCCTCCTTCTTTATTGGAAAGAACGGCATGACCTTTGGCCGAATAGAAACCCGGTCCAACCGTGTTGATGGCACAGATAGCATCTGCGCCGCCTTCGATGGCAGCAGCCGTAATCTCCGCAAGATTGGGTGCATTTGGCGTAAGTTTTGGGATCACCGGAATGCTCACAGCAGCCTTGACCTGTGCAGTAATTTCCTTCACCAATTCCGGGTCCTGGCCCATCGCCATGCCGAAGCCCTTGGCATGTGGACAGGAGAGGTTTAGCTCAAGCCCATCACAAAACGGAGCTAGCTTTTTTGCAACCTCGACATATTCTTCGACGCTGCCACCGAAGATTGAAATGAGGAGGAATCGATCGTCCGGGACCACCAGTTCGGAAAACAACCTGGCTGACTCATCGGCCCCAGGGTTTGTTAAGCCGACGGCATTCACGAAACACCCTTTGGCGTATTGGCTGTAAATTGGCTCACGGTTTCCTGCCCTTGGAGCCGGCCCGATACTCTTACTGGTGACCACGCCAATTTCAGGGATGTTCCTGAATATATAATCAATGATAGTCGTTGATGTGGAGACAATTCCGGAAGGGATGGTAAAGGGTCCGGTGATCTTTTTGCCGAGAAACTCGATGGTCAAAATTGCGTACTTCGTCTGCCTGGGTGATTGCCCATTATACCCCAAAAGGAACAGATTCTGGTGGCGGTAAATTTTCTTAGTAAGGCACATCTCCTGCAAGACTAATTCTGTGCATTAACCGTCGATGCCCGGCATAGTCGTTCAGTGGATAATGTTGGCAAGCCCGATTGTCCCAAAATGCGACGCTGCCCTGCGACCAGCGGAATCGGCAACTGAATTCTGCGGAGGCCTGAACCTGATAAAGGTGCTCCAGCAGATCCTTGCTCTCCGCAATACTCATTCCCTCGAAGTGAGTTGTATGCGCGCGGTTTATGTAGAGCAGCTTTCTCTTCGTCTCTGGATGCGTTCGGATAACTGGATGTATGGCTCTCAGGTCTTTTGGTGTATGCGACTTTCTATTGATTCTGGATTGTGAGATCGCCGATTTGTCCGCATTAGAAATTGCGCGGAGCGATGACAACATTTTCTGCAGGCCCGGTGAGAGACTTTCGTAGGCGAGGTACATATTTGAGAATAGTGTATCGCCACCGGAGGCTGGAATTTGCTTTGCGTACAATAAAGCGCCCATTGTCGGAGATGGAAGATAGCTCGTATCGGAATGCCATACGCCGCCAAAGTTTTCCTTTTCATCCGGTAATTTCAGGACCTCGATAATTTCCGGGAAGTCATCAATGCCGGAAACAAAAGGGTAGGGGGTCGGCGCGCCAAATTGACATGCGGCAGCATACATTTGTCGGGGGTTCAATGACTGATCCCGGAAGAAAATGACCAGATGGAGTAAGAGAGCCTCGTTAATTTCCCTTAGCATCTCCGCACTTATGGGCTCCGCAAGATTCACGCGTGTAATCTCCGCACCGATATGTGGCGTAAGAGGACTTAAGGTAATGTGTTGAAATTCCTTCTGCATCCAGTTTAGCTTCTCTGTGCTGGTTGATGGGTTTGACCTTTTTATATGCTGCTGATTGAGCCCGAGGCGATGTGTTGTAATTGCGATTCAGAATATTCATATTAACATCTGTGAATTACATCAGGTAGAGTGCTTGGGTGCGAAACTCTAGGTAATATTTAGCTGACGATGCATCCATTTTAATACTTGTGATCTTACCTGGCCTTGGCCTAAGTTTCTTACAGAGCCCGCATCCCATCCGCTCCATCTGACAAATTTTTGCCCGCAGGCTGGTACCTCCACTACTTCTGCTGATATGAGATATGGGGTCCTGGTGATCTCACTTGATACAGGTCGCAAACAGGAAGAAGTGATTGCAAAGCTTATTCACTGGTGCCAGTCCTGGTTGCAATTTGAGAGTTTTTGAAATGTACGCCAGTGAATTTATTCACAAACCCTTCGGGCGGGATAACCTTCTTCGGACCATTCGCAAAGTGCTGGATGTCGGCCAGACGAAGGCGCTCGTCAGCTCAGCCTGATCTTGGCAATGGTTGTTGTCGCGTCTTGCGAAATGGCGAATTTGCGGATTATAAAGCCTGTTAGCCTGGTTTACTTTATTCTTCTGAAATTCAGTAAACTATCCAGATAACGTCCTTCAGGCAGACAATATTTGAATGTCCCTAATTTGAACGTACTTAACAATGAGCCGCTGGCCTTTCCCTATGCCCTGGCACTCGCCAGCCTCGTGCTTTATCTCATGCAATCTTTACTGTTCGGAGATGAAGTGCAGATTGGCCATGACTACGGCTATTTCCTTCCCTATCTTCTAAGCGGTCATTACTGGTTTTTAAACAACGGCTTAAGTGCGCCCTGGTTCACACCGGCTCTTTGTGCGGGCATTCCGCATTTCGCTAATCCTCAATCTGCCTATTATGCGATCCCGCAACTGTTATTAATCTTTGTCGGGCCGCTGGCCAGTGTGAAGGTAACATATTTTCTGTTTGGGTTGCTTGGCTTTGCAGGCGCCTATAAATTGGCCCGCCATCTGTCGGAACATACTCTGGTGGCAGTATTTGTGGGTTTCGCTTTTGTCCTTAATGGATTTGTATTGTCGCGAGTACAGGTTGGGCACTTTTCATTTCATGCCTATCTACTGCTTCCCCTCATCTGTTACCTGTTACTAAAACCAAATCTGCAGCAGACTACCATTAACCGGTTTCTCTCATTGATTGTAAGCGGTGCCTTGCTCGCATACTTTATTCAGGCAGGTGCAGCAGTCATTGTCGTCCCCATCGGTATCAGCTTATTGCTCACCTTGTATCAGTTAAAATCTAACAATCAGGTCTGGCTTCGCTTAATAATTGCTGGCACCTTCGGCCTGCTGCTTTGTGCCAGCAAGCTGGTTGCCTCTTGGTATTTTATGCAGGAGTTTCCGCGAGAACTGTATTATTTACCTGGATACGATGGTTTTTTTACCGCGGTAGTCGCGACACTTCGCAGTCTTGTTTGGCCAATGTCCATGCTCGATGCAAACGCGGTCATTGTGAATAAGAGCTTCCTGATAAGTATCGAGGAGCTGGATTATTCCCTTAGTATTGCCTTTATCATTTGCCTAGGCACAATTTATTTCTACAAGCAATTTCAATGGCTACCATCAAAGATTTTGATTGTGTGCCTTGTGCTTTGCATGCCACTTGCGGTGAATACTTATCAAGCTGACTGGAATAATCTGCTGAAGAGCCTGCCGTATTTTGGCACGACAACGACCTTGTTTAGATGGAATCTAATCTACATTTTGCCGCTGTTACTTCTCAGTGGAAAGGTGCTGCACCATGTTATAGAAAGATGGCAGAGTCGAGGCCAGATTCTGGCCGGCATCGCTATCGTGGCAACAATCATTGTCCCGATTGCTGGCCCATACAAGGATATGCCCAGGTATTATGATCCTTCGCTCATCAATGCGGCCTATTGGCAAACGAGAGAGAGCGGCGTAATCCCGGTGATCCTCAATCTTGAGGAGTCTACAGTTGGCGGCAAGAGATCCATCGCCATTAATTCTGGCGACTCCCTTACCAGAGGTGCATCGCAGATTGTCTGTAACGAACCTTTGTTCGGCTACTGGCTTGAGAATTTTCGATTCGATCAGGTGTTTGCTGGCGGTACCTTCGCACAGCGCGAAGGACGATTCAATTTCTATCGGCCCGAATGTATGGTCTTTCCTGATGAAAATCAGTGCAGCAAAGGCGAAAGATATTCCTTGGCGCAGGTAGATGAATTAACGCGCCTCGTCACCTGGCAAGCCGTGGCATTTCAAAAGCCAAAGATCCAGGTGATGGCAGGCTATATCAATGGCTTTGCCCTCTTGATATTGGCCGTGGGCTTTATCCTGCAGCTCGGCATCGTTTTCAATCGTCGATTTCGACGTAAAAACAGCTCATCACTTGTATCAGCGCGCAATCAGGCACTTGATCAAGACCGAGATGAATCTTGATACTTTTGATATATTGAGGCTTGTGTAGTTTGAATGAAGTAAACAAATTATTATTGATCGGCAACAATCCAACGTATTTCCGACGCATCCGAGGCTCAGGCCAGACATTGCGTTAATTAGAGACTGTCTATCGGCAAGGGATGAGCACCTGGAAATTAGAAATCCACATGCCGAGAGTCCGGTTTCCGAGTCTGTCAGAAACTCAGCCAAGTCATCAGCCGTATTAATACCTGTTATTGATTGTGACGCGCCAAGGTTAATCGTAACCAGGAGGCACCGGAATATTCGATTTGGTGGTCATATGTGTTTCCCCGGTGGCATCAGCGATCCTGGCGATTCGTCTGCGGTCGCAACAGCGCTACGTGAAACACATGAGGAAATAGACCTTGGCAGTGAACACCTTGAGGTGCTGGGTCAGCTGGGCACTTATTACACCCAGGCTGGGTTCAAGATAGTTCCCGTTGTTGCGCTGGTGAAGCCTGGCTATCAAGTCCGGGCGAATCCCCATGAAGTAGATGAAATTGTAGAGATTTCAATGCAGAAGGTGTTGGATCCAGACTCTTATAAAATGACCTGGCATACCAGGACGCGAGGCCACATTGCCTATGAAGATGGTTCTGTCAGGATAGCAGGCCCTACCGTGTCTATGATGATTGGCCTTTATGAAGCACTGCTAAAATTTAGTGAGCTGAACTCCCCTTAAGACCGCAGGATCTTAATCGTGCTGGCAATCGTCTTTTCGACAACACCTGTAGTTTTGAATATGGGCTATTGCCAGCGTCAGACCGCCTAAGCTGGTAACCACTCGTTCGCCCAACAGGCCAAACAATTCATGCCCGAACAAAGCAGTGACGGTCAATGTTGTGAGGCCAATTGCGCCGAGGACGATTGTCGTGTGGTCTTTGTGCTTCCTGCAGCCAACAGTCAGGGCAATGAGGCTGGTGGGTAAAATCAGAACCAGCATAATGAGATGGAAGTACTTTTCTTCCAGCAGACTACCCTGAACAATTGGGAATAAGGTCACCAGGAGCGGCAGAGCGAGGCAATGAACCATACACGCACCGGACAGGACAACAGCAAGACCATCCAGGTTTGATGTCTTCTTTTCACCAAAGCTGTGATTATTTTGTATCGGGTTACTCATAAGGGCGGCATTTATAACACAAGCGAGATAAAGTTGCTTATAATGCGTCGCGAAAATATGAGAGAATTTATTGATGGCAAGTAGCCCGATATTTACCAAATTATTTGGACGTTCACCGATTGCTCCCCTGCAGGATCACATGAGTGTTTCCGCTGAGTGTGCCGGCGTTCTGGTAGCGTATTTTGAGTCGGTATTCGCAGAAGACTGGGCCGGCGCAAATGACAATTACGAGAAGATTGGTGGGCTGGAGGAAAAAGCGGACAAGTTGAAACGTGAAATTCGAATTAACCTGCCCAAGAGTCTGTTCCTGCCAGTGTCACGATCTGATCTGTTGGAACTGCTGCATATGCAAGACCGAATTCCTAATCGCGCAAAAGATATTGCCGGTCTTATCCTGGGCAGGAAAATGCCTATTCCTCAGGAAATCCGATCCTTGTTAAAAGAGTATGTAGAGCTATCAGTCTCCGCTACCTCGTTCGCCCTTGACGCACTAAATGAGCTTGATGACCTGATCGTTCATGGCTTTAGCGGTCGTGAAATAGAATTGATTGAAAAGATGTTGAGTAATTTAGGCGACGTTGAACATGAGTCCGACGTGAAACAAATTGAAGTCCGCAGCACATTGATGGCCGTGGAAGGCAGGCTTAATCCCATCGACGTCATGTTCTTGTACCGGATTATCGACTGGATTGGCGACCTGGCAGATGACTCGCAAACCGTCGGTAATCGAATGCTCTATCTGATTGCCAGATAAAGCTGGTGCGAGAAATACGATTAAAAGAATCGTTGGGAAAGTTGTTTAGTAAAGGGCTTACGAAATGGGTGTGATCGAAGACTATGGCAGTATTTTGCTGCTATTGGCCATAATTTTTGGGTTTTTCATGGCCTGGGGTGTGGGTGCCAACGATGTGGCTAATGCCATGGGTACTTCCGTTGGCGCCAAGGCCATCACGATCAAACAGGCCATTATCATTGCCATGATCTTTGAGTTCGCCGGTGCTTATCTTGCTGGTGGTGAAGTGACCTCTACCATCCGCAAGGGCATTATCGATCCCGAGCTGCTTAGCGAGGAACCTGAGCTACTGGTTTATGGAATGATGTCTGCCCTGCTTGCAGCAGGGATCTGGCTACTCGTTGCCAGCTCCTTTGGCTGGCCTGTCTCTACCACCCATACGATTGTTGGTGCAATTGTTGGCTTTGCCTCAGTGGGTATATCTGTCGATGCCGTGAACTGGATGAAGGTTGGTGAAATCGTCTCCAGCTGGATTATTTCTCCAGTGGTAGCAGGGGCCATATCCTTCCTGCTCTATTTAAGTGTAAGACGCTTTATATTCAATACCAGCGACCCTTTCCTGAATGCCAAGCGATATGTACCTGTCTATATTTTCATGGTGGGCTTCATTATTTCCATGGTGACCATGGTGAAAGGGCTGAAACATGTTGGCCTGGACATTTCTTTTCAACAATCGCTAGTCTATTCATTGGCTACTGCCAGTATTATTTGTGCAATTGGAATTGCAGGAATTAGCCGCATTAAGCGGGTTGGTGGCTCTATTCATCAGGACCTTATTAGTGTTGAGAGAATCTTTGGCGTATTGATGATATTTACTGCCTGTTCAATGGCATTCGCCCATGGCTCAAATGACGTAGCCAATGCTATTGGCCCACTGGCGGCGATTAACAGCATTATTTCCAGTGGCGGTGAAGTCGCACAGAAAGCAAGAATGCCTGTGTGGCTGCTGTTGCTCGGCGGCAGCGGCATCGTTGCAGGGCTGGCCATGTATGGCTACAAGGTCATCCGTACCATCGGCACGCAGATTACCGAACTGACGCCCAGTAGCGGCTTTGCGGCAGAGCTGGCGGCTGCATCTACGGTGGTGGTCGCCTCAGCGGCAAGCCTGCCAATATCAACAACCCATACCCTCGTTGGCGGTGTGCTGGGTGTAGGATTAGCTCGCGGTTTGTCTGCTCTGAATTTGCGGGTTGTAGGCACAATATTTGTGTCCTGGATAATCACCTTGCCCGTTGGGGCAATCCTGTCCATCATATTTTTCTTTATGTTCAAAGCGATATTCGGCACAGGCTAGTTCTGAAGGAACTAGCACCGGCGGACTAGGGCATTGATAGAATCAGGCTAGTTCTGAAGGAACTAGCACCGGCGGACTAGGGCATTGAAGGAATCAGGCTAGTTCTGAAGGAACTAGCACCGGCGGACTAGGGCATTGAAGGAATCAGGCTAGTTCTGAAGGAACTAGCACCGGCGGTCCAAGATTGGGCTAAAAACAGGCTAATCAGAGACAGTACCCTGGAAACCACTGCGAATACGGTATGCTCTTTATCAGGAAACGTAACGCACATCCCTGTGCACTCAAGTTTTGCATCCCTGCAAAACTCGTCCTGATAAAGATAAACCTCTATCCTTCGCTGACCTTGTTTTGTTGTGAACTGGCAGTCTTAGAATGTGGGCAAGGAGGAGTGTGCCTAGGCAATCTCGATATTAACCGGTATACCCGTCATAAAGGACTGGTTACTTAGCTTCTCATAGGTACCGGGTCCTGATGGCAGAAGTTCGTTTGCATTAACGCCAGGATACTTTTTGGCAATCTGCATTCCTGTCTTCTGATGGCTCCAGCCATGGGTCATTGCAACGGTCCCTGGCTTTAGCGTATCGTCTACGGAAACAACAGTAGCGACTTGGCCATATTGATTTGAAATTTTGACCTTAGACCCGTCGCCAGCATTGATTGCTCGTGCATCCTCGGAATGCATGTAAATAGGGTTGGTTTGCTGATGAGCTCTCTTTAACGAACCCAGATTGTGGAACCAGCTATTGTTCATATAGTTAGTTCGTCTGGAGATCATCTTCAATTGGTTGACGGGCTCATCTTCGAGTTCATTGAAGATGGCTGCGCAAGTTTCCAGAGCTTCAGAAAAATGTGCCGGGCGGCAATCAACATGGCCTGATTCTGTCTGAATCCAGTCCGAATAGAATTTACCAGCGCTTGGCTTTGGTAGTACTGCTGTCTGGTTTTCCATTTCTCTGATCTTATCAATGCTCAGGTCGCTATGACTTAACATATGATCTATGCGGCCAAAAATATCTGGCTCATCGTCATCGAGAATTGAATCAAAGCCCTGGGCTTTCTCTATTCTGCCAAGAATCCACCACTCAGGTTTCCTCTCTGCTTTTGGCGGCACAATATAATCGGTTACCTGAACAAATGGCTGGGCTTGTAAACCCAGGCCGCAAAGGTTGATATCGGGGCGTTCATAAAAATCTGTCGCAGGTAAAATATAGTCTGCCGTTTCCGCGGTTGCGTTTGGATAAATGTCGATAACCAGGATGAATTCGAGTTTTTCGAATGCTTGCTTCAGCCGCGTACTGTTGCCAACGGAAAGAAGTGGATTCCCTGATATCACTACAAGGCCACGTATTGGCTTATCTTCTGTCAGGATCATGTCGGCCATGAGATTGCCTGGTAGTGAGCCGCGTATCTTCCGCATTTCGCCAAAGGGTGTGGGTGTGTACTTGATTTCGCCGCTACCTCGACCAGCTCTGGCTGCAGGATAGAATCCTTCTGAGTAAATGTTACCGCCGACTCGATCGAGATTACCTGTTACAACGCTGAGCATGAACAATAACCAATAGGCGAGAGTTCCTTGCCTGCCCATGTTTGCGCCGGTAGACATGTAGACCGCAGCGCATTTCGCAGCGGCAAAATCGTTACTGAGCTGAATAATTTCCGCCGCGGTAATACCAACGATAGCTGCAACTCTTGAGGGTGGGTAGTCAGAGATAAATTTGATGAGGCCATCAACGTTGTCTGCGTGTTCCCGGAGGTAGCTGTCATTAAATTGATCGGAAGTATGAAGGTGTTGCAGCATGGCAGCCATTAAATAGACATCGGTGTCTGGCTTGACTTGTACCAGTTCGCCTATCCCCTTAATCGATTCGTTTTCTCTTGGGTCAACAAATCGGATCTTCGCTCCTCGCTTCTTTGCGTTCCTTAGTGCCGCCATTGGGTCGGCAATTGAGATGAAACTCATATGAGATACGCGTGGGTTGGAACCAAAAATCAACAGGAAGTCTGTATGCTCAATGTCCGGTATCGGATGAATAGTACTTGAGCCAAAGAATGCTTCGCTTCCGGCAAACTTGTTGGTGCAGTCCTGGGTACCGGAGCTAAAGTTTGACCGTATCTGGTTTTTGATCAGGAATGATCCAATGGCAGGGCCCGCTGTTGAATTGTAAGCCAGAGGGTTACCTGTATATGAAGCGATTGATTCAGGGCCATATTTTTCTTTGATGCTTGCGATCTTCTGCGCGATTTCGGTAGCGGCGTCATCCCAGGTGATGCGTTCGAACGACCCATCGTTGAGTTTTTTCTGCGGGTAGTCCAATCGGTCAGGGTCATTGTGCAACTCCAGGGTCGCCAGACCTTTGTGGCAGGCAAACCCCTTTGTAACAGGGTGATTTCTGTCCGGCTTCAGTGAAATGATCTCATCGTTCTCGACTTCGGCAATGAGTGCACAGGATGGCTCGCAGACTCTACAAAATGTATTTACGCTTTTCATCTTGGAATGTTCCCTTCAAGGCATTAGCATGGTGACCGATCAATTATTCATACACATTCTCTAATATCAGAGAATGCCATCTTTCACCGATAGAGTTAAGTACCTATGTCCGAAGATTCAGCTGGGAATGAAAAGTTTAAAGATTGCCGTGTCGTGGTTACTGGCGGCGCGGGAGCGCTGGGGCGGGCGGTGGTAAAGTATTTTGAGGCAGCTGGTGCCAGGGTTGCGGTGCTTGACTATAGTGAGGAGATTCTGACAAATGCATTCCCGGAAAGGACGGAGGGGGGCGTCTATCTGAGCTGTGACCTCACCGACCGGGATAGTTGCACAAAATCTGTGGGAGATATTATTGGTGATTTCGGCGGAGTAGATGTGCTCTGCAATATCGCTGGCGGATTTATGATGGGGGAGGATGTACATGAAACCTCGGACGAGACCTGGGACTTCCTGTTTAATTTGAATACCCGGTCTATCCTCAATATGTGCTCCGTTGTGGTACCGAATATGTTGCAAGGAGGAGGTGGCAAGATTATCAATATTGCTGCCAAAGCTGCCAGTAGCGGTGCAGCAAAAATGGGTGTTTATACTGCATCCAAGGCTGCGGTGATGCGCCTTACCGAGAGCATGGCTTTGGAATTGCGCGATAGGAATATCAACGTAAATAGTATCTTGCCCGGCACAATTGATACCGAGAGAAATCGTCAAGACATGCCTGATGCAGATCATTCAAAATGGGTTTCACCTAAGGATATTGCTACAGTGATTGGCTTTCTTGCATCCGATGCTGCCTGCGCAGTTCACGGCGCAGGCATACCGGTTGATGGATTGTCCTAGCCCGGTATCCGAGTCGTCAGACCGCCCTGAAGTCAATCCCTTGGTGAATTATCCGGGTTAACCCCGGATGAGTCCGCCAGGCAAGCTGCCTGTATGTTCGCCGTCCTTAAAGGTTACTTCTCCTGACTTAATGGTGTAGTTGTAACCTTCGACTCGTTGAACCAATCGTTTGCCGCCGGTAGGCAGGTCGTAGATTGCTTCCGGGCGAAATAGCCTCAGAGCTTCGAAATCAATCACATTGATATCGGCGATGAGACCTTCCTCCAGGCGCCCGCGATCGGTCATGCCGTAAGTATTTGCGGTTTTGCTGGTGAGTGATTCAACGATGAATTCAAGAGGAATCTTCTCGCCTTTGGTTCTGTCTCGTCCCCAGTGAGTCATTATAAAAGTAGGCATGCCTGCATCTGCAATAACGCCGCAATGAGCACCGCCATCACTAAGACCCATGATGACATTGGGGTGCATCATCACAGCCCGCTGGCCTTCAAGATTGTAGTGATGGTAACCGCCAAGGGGCTGGTAAAATAATTCCTTTCCGTCGTCGGCGATTAGCAGGTCGTACATGACTTCCAAAGCGTCTTTGCCCGTCGATTTAGCGATGCCAGCAACACTGTCTTCATACTCAGGCTCATAGTTTGGATTTTCGCCCAGGGGGAAGACACGGGTCATTAATTGCTCCATGGTGCCCAGAGCTTCAGATCGAATGCCGGAGACCTCGCCGAGAATTTTCTTCCGTATCTCAGGCTCCTGCATCTTGGCAACTTTCTCCTCCAAAGGTAGATGTTCCACTTCAGATCTGTAGCTTGGATGCCCGATGAATGCGTGGAAGCTGCTTTGCAGGCCATGAAGTACACCGGTTGGGCGGCCTGCCATTTGTGGAAGGATTTCCATACCTTGCTCGCGAGCCTCTTCCGCGATCTTATAAAGCTTGCCATTTTCGTATGCGGCAGCTGAGGTTGCGATCAGGGTTACTTTTTTGCCGGTTTCTCTTGCGAACTGTTTAACCCATTGCCATTCGTCATCATCACCCAGATTATCGGAAACCAGCTCGAATATGCCGTGGTCCAGCCCTTTCATTGCCAGCCCAAGGCGTAACATTTCGTCGCTTCCAGCAAAGGTGCCTGGGACATATTTGCCGTGAATATCTTTGTGTAATAGCGTCCTCGAACTGGAAAAACCCAATGCTCCGGCTTCGATTCCTTCCCTGACAAGATTCTGCATCTCTACTAATTCTTCTTCAGTGGGATCTTCATCGCCATTACAGCGTTCTCCCATCACGTAGGCGCGAATCGAGCCGTGGGGTACCTGGGTTGCCACATCGATTGTTCTTGGCATTTTCTCCAGGGCATCCAGATATTCCGGGAAGGATTCCCATTGCCAGTTGATACCTTCAGCCAGCGCGCTGCCGGGGATATCTTCTACGCCTTCCATTAATTCAATCAGGAATTTGTGCGCATCCGGGCGCACGGGAGCAAAACCCACGCCGCAATTGCCCATGACTACTGTGGTCACGCCATGCCAGCTTGAGGGAGCGAGAATGGGGTCCCAGGTTGCCTGGCCATCGTAGTGAGTGTGGATATCGACCCATCCAGGTGTGACCAGCTTTCCTTCGGCGTCAATAACCTTCGTTACCTCGCCAATTTCCTCTTTGTTTAAGTTGCCAATTTTGGTGATCTTATTACCTCGGACAGCGATATCAGCGGAAAATCTTTCTTTGCCTGAACCATCTATAATGGTTCCATTCTTGATAATCAGGTCGTACATTCGGGTTTCCTTGATTGCGGATTCGGTAAGATTGGCATTAAGTTATCGAAATGAGAGCCCGTTGTCTAACTTGGGCTAGCAGAATAAAAATGGGAGAAGCACTATGACCAATAAAATTGAGGCATGGCAGCTTAAAGAGATTGAGAAGATTGCTGACTGCCGGGTATTTTCGCTTCATCGAACAGTCTCGGAATCTCCGCTCAGTGGCGATGATCACAACTTTTACGTGCTGGAGACAGCAGACTGGGTAAACGTGGTCCCTGTTACCTCGAGTAATGAAATCGTTTGCATTCGGCAGTTCCGTCATGGGACACAAGAGATAACTCTGGAGATTCCAGGTGGAATGGTCGACCCGGGCGAAGATCCCATGGTCGCTGCAGCGAGGGAGTGCCTCGAGGAAACAGGTTATGAAACCAAAGAATTAGTTTCCCTGGGAGTACTGAGACCTAATCCTGCTGTGTTTGCAAATCGCCTGCATACATTTGTGGCGCCCAATGCTCGCCCAGTGGCGGATATAAGTAATACCTCGACGGAGCAGACCGAGGTCCAGCTTATTCCAATCGAACAGGTTGCCGACATACTATTAACCGGGGAAATAAACCACGCCTTAGTGACCAGCACGCTCTGGCGCATGTTGTATTTTCTCAAGAAATAAAGTGCTGACTTCAGGCGCCTGGAATCAGCCGCGTTGCCACAGGATGCGCCTTAAGCGTTAGTGCCTGTCTCTTAATAAAATTATCCCTGGCTTCCGCTGATGGTTGGCGGGAAGTCTGCCAGACAGATAGATCTTTGTACCAGGTGATGAGCAGCATTTTGGCCTGTGCTGATGCGTTGTCAGCAAAATCGACTTCAGCGAAGAGAGCCTGAACTTCTGTATCAAAATCTGTTTCAAAGCTCGTCCACGCTTTTGCAGAGAGTTCTGCAATTGTCTCAACGTCTTTGTTCAGAACATCAAACCATCGGAAAACATAAATGCCTTCTTTGTCTCGTGGCCTGTGGTCGGTTGGCCGCACTGTCGGTACGAGGTTGATTGACTCTAGTTGCTGAATATTCTCTTTCTTTATGAGCGAAGAGATATCACCAATGGTTTTAGGCGAACTGAGTACCAGATAAACTTCGTTACTGGATAGGCCAAAAAGACCTTGAAAGGTGCCGAATATCTCAAGACCTTCATCCTTAAGGCTCTGCTGCAAGGTGCCGCGCACATAGTCGATGAGTGCGATCGCGGTGGAGTGGCTCGTATCTCTAAGCCGGATGACCTGATAGTAATGCATGTTTCTACTGTATCAGATTTCTCGACAGGCGTAATTTGGTAAAGACATAAGCCGAATTCCTATGGAGATGATATTCAGCACACTCCGCATTTTGCCTATGCTTACCTGGGAAGTGCTATCGTTCCTTTGATCCCGCGCGTACTTACATTACCACTTCCCTTCCCGTGGACATTGAGATCGCCGGTAATGTTGGCAACGGAGAGAGAGCCGGAACCATCGTTTCCAATGGTGACATTACCTTCGATATAGCGAATCTTGATATCGCCTGGGCCATCGCTGCCCACCTCCACGTCTTTGGAGACGTCCTTGATATAGATATCGCCGCTACCATCTCGACCCATGTACACGGTACCGGAGACGGTTTCGATATCTATTCCGCCGGAACTATCTCTGGGAATGCTCACACTACCGCTTACGTTGCGAATATCGATGTCCCCTGAACTATCATTGATATGAAGGTCGCCCTTCAATTGTTTTATAACGATATTCCCGGATGAATCATTGACGCTGAGTTCAGATAGATTGTTGCGAACCTGTATGTTGCCTGAGCTGTCGTCAATAGAAGTAACCGAGACGTCTTCGATATGGATATCTCCGCTACTATCGCGAACTCTGGTGGACAGGCTTTTGGGAACCTTCAATTCAACATCTACGTGCGCGTATGCGGTGTGAAAATAGGATGCTTCGTAGGGGATGATCAAGGTTAGTTCAAGCGTATTGCCGTTATTATTTACATCGAGAGTCATATACTCCAGTCATTCTTCGCTGCTGGTACAGGCACGTCCGGAAAAATGGATGTCATTGTCTTCAGATGGGCTTATCTCGAGATAACCTGCTAGTACGTTTATTTGGAGCACTGAAATGCCCGATCTTGAGAGTTGCTCTCCTATCATCTTGCTTGAGTGACAGCTTGATGCCTGGGCCGACGCGCTGGTAAGAAATGCCGTGAGGGCAAGCAATGCAGATAATCGATTCATCATTGTTTATTCCCGAAGATAATAAGGAGTTAGACGACATCCACGATGGAATGGTTTATCCCGATGGATAAAAATTGTTGACCCGGATGAAGACTGGGAATATCGAAGTGACGTTTAGCAGTGCTAAACGCTTGTGGGCAGCGTATATTCTTGAAGATTATTGACGCGAATCATCTGCTGAATTTCGTCAACATAAGCCTGGCCACGTTCGGAGTAGCGATGAAGGCCGTTAGCGAGCCGTTCGCCCATCTGGTGGTTGCGAATTTGTCGTTGTTCTGCGCGTATCGTACGAAGGTCAGTGTAAGCCTTGTGCGTATTAATATTTCGCATATAGGCTGTGACGCCTTGCTGAACTGAATCGTAGCTGGCGACCTCGTGGCTTAGCCCTTCGTCTCTCTGCCTTGGTGCAAGTCCGCAACCGCGACTAAAGCACCAGATTCCAAAATAGTTATTGGCTTCTGTGGCGAATCGGGAGGTACCCCATCCAGATTCATTAGCTGATTGTGCCAGAACGAGAGAAGCGGGTACGATATCCACACGCTCCAATAACTCACCAATGTCCACCGCTTCCACCAGTTGTGGTAGATCGAAGCGGTATTGATTGAACAACTGAGCTAATCTAAGGTGTTCTCCCCCAGACAACACTGACCCATTTTCCAGTTTCCTGGATAAGGCGACCAGTTCAGCACGTTCAACGCGAATACTGGCGTTAGCCTCGCGGATGAGTGGCAACATGAATTCGAAAAATACCCGCTTTTTCTGTCGGACGTCGTGGAAGGCAGAAAAATCTGGAATTCTCTCGTTCTGGTATTCGGTGGCTGAAGCAACCAATGGCGTACCGTCCTGGATAGTGCCATGAGTTGATTCGATTTCCTCGGCAGGAATATTTGATGCTTTAACAAGTGATGCTGAAATCTCCTTCTCGATCATCTGAACGGCATTTACATACAGATCCATGACCGTCGAGCCAGGTGTCATCGCTATGATGAGTGTTATCAGTAATGTGATTGGAAGCCATTTCATAATATTTGTTTGGGTAATGATGCGTCGCACAATATGGAGATAATTCCATTATATTTATAATTCCTTCATTTTCAACTCATAATTCCATATTTTGCTGCAGCCCGGGTTGTGCAGGCTTTCAGCAAATGTGCAGGGACTGAATAATGGTAGGTATACAAACCTCCAACTCGCTGGGGAAGAACCAATAAGCTTGTGTGATATGCTCGATTAAAAGGAGTTATTTGTGGCGGTAAGACAGAAGGTAATGGTGTTGTACCTTGCAAGTCCTGCCCTTGATTCAGGGGTAATAGCCTGGAGTTTCTATGATGGAACGGGTGAAAAGCGCCATATGGCGGGGGATGACGACGATCCACCCTTTAGAACCGGATTGCATGCCCTGGAAGAGGGCTGGCGCCTGATTCAGGCAAACCCTGTGATCAGTCATGTCGCTGGCAATGAGCTTACAACCAGTTATTTAAAGTATGAATTCTTCTTTGAAATGATGATCGATATTGACAGTAAGAGTGATGACAAAGATGCCTAGTGCCACCAGGATCGATCCCGTCTTGCTGAATTCGCAGCAAATGGCCCAATTTGCAGCCAGAGGTTTCCTCCGTTTCGATGGCATTGTGCCAGAGAAGATCAATCAGCAGTTTCTCGATGATATCGGACATGTTGATGAAAGCGAGATAAGCTCGCCAAAAGCGCACTATAAGAACGTCATGCAAACTAGCGCTGTGCCGTTAGTAAATGCAGGCATACCTTTGCATAAGGCATATAAGCGAGGAAGTGCTCTATACAAGATGCTCAATCTTGCGGCTGTAAAAGGTGCAATCCAAAGTCTGGTAGGGCGTTCTCCTACGTTTGATCACCATTTTCTCCACATCACATTCCCTCCCCGGTTTTACGAAGGCAGTAAGTCGCCGCAGGTATCGCAGAATACTCATCAGGATTCGACCATCGATACGCGTAAGGCGTTTGATATCCAGATCATGTATTTTCCCCATGCGGTAACAAGGGAGATGGGCGGCACACGATTTATTCCCGGGACGCATCTGCGGGCGGTAAGCGAGGCCGCTATCGGTCGCTATCAGAACATGCGTGGCCAACAACATATGGTGTGCGAGGCGGGAACGCTGTTGTTCATGCATATGGGAGTCTGGCACGGTGGCGGTCTTAACCAATCGGCAAGAATGCGCTATATGTTCAAGATAAGAATATGTCCCACGGAACGACAGGTGAGATTATGGGATGATTCAGACCTACCTAACGATCATTTTGAGCAGCGCCCGATATTCTGGACTGGCGGCCCGCCGGATCCCGATCACCTGCATACAATATTGATGCAGAGGGAAGATTGGTTTGAGGTGGATACATCGAGGCTTGAACTTATTAATCGTATTCGCTTCTGGCGCTATTTACTGGGAGACGCTTCCTTCGATGTGGATTACTGGCTGACCCGAATAGAGAATGAATACTTAGACTAGCTGATCGCGTCGCCTGTTGCGGAGATCACTTCGGCAGAGGGCGAAGTCTGACCCATCCAGATTCGATCTCATCAAGACCATCTTCGTAACCAGGTTCGCCAGGCATCACGATTACTCGATCCTCTTTTGTGACACGTGCTCTTTCATCCATTAAATTTGCAGAGGCGGCTTCGATGACCTGTTCTGCAGAATCGAATAAGGCAAGGTTCTTGACCATCCTTAAGGTTGGACTCATCAATACCATTTCACCCGCTTCGGCCTTGCGTAAAATTTCCTTCGGCGACATCCAACTGGAATGAACTAGTTCACCATCGTCATGCATGGGGGTTTGATTTTGAGGCATTCGCGCAATGAAAAAGCGCGCATCAAAACGCCTCGGCGGACCTTCGGGAGTGATCCATCGGGCAATGTAGTGCATTTCACCGGCATCAAGAATCAGATCTTCGTCGCGGATGATTTCAATAAAGTCTCTGCTGGAATCATTGATGTCATCGCGATGCTTCTGGAATCGCTTCTCCATATCCGGCGCTGTCAGGTCAAGAGGCTGATGGTTGTGCTTGCGCAATGCCAGCAGAATTCCAGCTTCCTCAAATGCTTCACGAATGGCAGCGATGTAATAAGCAAGGCCTCCGCTGTCGATGTTCATCAACTTGCTGGCTTGCTCATCGCTTCGGTGAATACTAATCGCCTGGAAAATTTCAGGATCATCAGCAGCATCAACCGCGCCGCCGGGAAATACCCACATGCCCCCGGCAAAAACTGTATTGGCATGCCGCTCCATCATGAACAGTTGCAAATTGGGCCGGTCATCAATCAACATTACTGTTGCGGCGGCGCGAATATTTACTTGAGCAGGATCGTAGTCATTCATGTGAGTCAAACTAGCATGAATCCGGCCATCGCGACTAGCGTGACAAGATAATGCAAAGATGGACAATAGAGTGATATTAATAAGCCTGATGTTTCATATCTGTTCGAGACTACTTATGGTTGAGACATAAAGAGAAAAGAAAGGGAAAAGAAAGCGTGAAAATATATATCTTAATTTGCATGGCGATGCTCCTGCCTTTTGGCGCAATGGCAGAGGTGGAAGTTCAGCTGAAAGATGGCAGCCGAATAGTGGGGAAAATCCAGTCCATGGAGAATGGGGTGTATAAAATTAAAACTCGCTCCATGGGCATTGTTGAAGTCGCAAACCGTCAGATGCAAGGCATTAAATCAAGTACGAGCAGCACTGCTCATATCAATACCATTACTAATACCACGAGCAATGCTACCAATAGCACCAATCCAGGGATGTCGTCGCCAGCCAACATTAGCGCCATTCAGTCAGCCATTACAAACAATCCTGGCGTTATGGCGAACATTATGACCCTGCAGAATGATCCGCAAATGCAGAGCGCCCTATCTGATCCGGAAGTGATGAATGCGATTCGGAATTTTGATTTTAAAACAC
The DNA here is from genome assembly GCA_046582185.1 of Pseudomonadales bacterium. Taxonomy (GTDB): domain Bacteria; phylum Pseudomonadota; class Gammaproteobacteria; order Pseudomonadales; family Azotimanducaceae. The sequence continues at coordinate 161,821 of JAYGEX010000019.1, forward strand.
TTGCCAACAATCCCAAGATAAAGGCCCTGATGAATAATCCGAAGATCAGAGAGACACAAGGATCAGTCCAGTGAAAGTAGCTTCGAGCTTGGTAATTGGGAGTAGTAATTGGGTGTACAACTCATAGCAGCGGCTTTAAATAGTGTCCCGTCTCTGACTTTTTATTTTTAGCCAGCTGTTCAGGTGTGCCCTCAGCGATAATTTCCCCACCATCAGGGCCACCATTGGGCCCAAGATCGATGATCCAATCTGCCGTTTTGATCACATCAAGGTTATGTTCAATCACGGTCACGCTATTGCCTGCATTAACCAGGCGGTTAAGTACGATCAATAATTTACGAACATCGTCAAAGTGGAGCCCTGTCGTTGGCTCATCAAGAATATAGAAGGTCTTTCCCGTGGCAATCTTTGAAAGTTCCCTGGCAAGCTTGATTCGCTGTGCCTCACCACCGGACAAGGTAGAAGATGGTTGCCCGAGGTGCAGATAGTCCAGTCCAACATCTACAAGAAGTTGCAGTTTGACGTTAATTTTCGGATGTTCGGAGAAGTGTTCCAATGCCTCTGCGATCGTTAGTTCCAGGATATCTGCAATGGACTTGTTTTTATATTTCACTTCCAGGGTTGCCTCGTTAAAGCGCCGGCCATCACATTCTTCACATTTCACGAAGACGTCAGCAAGAAAGTGCATTTCGATTTTTCGAACACCATCTCCCCGGCATGCCTCACAACGCCCACCTTTTACATTAAAGGAGAATCGCCCGGGCTTGTAACCGCGCATTCGTGAGCCCGGTAACATAGAGAAGAACAAACGAATTTCATCAAATACCTTGATATAGGTGACGGGATTGCTGCGCGGCGTTCTGCCGATGGGTCGTTGATCGATGGCGACGACTTTATCCAGTTGGCTCAGGCCTTTAACCTGGTTGTGAGCACCAACCTTTTTCGTTGAGTTGTGGAACTGCCTGGCCATGACGGGATAGAGGATGTCATTGACCAGACTCGATTTACCCGCACCGGAAACGCCGGTGACTGCCGTTAGTACCCCCAGGGGAAAATCAACATCTAAATCTTTGAGATTGTTCGCCTTTGCTCCGAGGATGCTAACAATGCCACTGGGTTTTCGGCGATCACTGCAAAATTCAATTTTCTGGCGACCGGAAAGATAGTTTCCGGTAATAGATTTTCTGTTTTTTGCAAGGCTCGCTGGCGAACCCGCGTGAACGATGTTACCGCCTTGTACGCCAGCGCCGGGTCCGAAATCTACAACATAGTCCGCCGCTCTGATTGTCTCTTCATCATGTTCCACCACCACCACTGTATTGCCAATGTCCCTCATACGCAGAAGTGTGGCCAATAGCTTTTCGTTGTCCCGCTGATGTAAGCCGATACTGGGCTCATCAAGAATATAGATAACGCCTGACAATTCGGATCCCACCTGGCTGGCGAGGCGAATCCGCTGGGACTCGCCTCCGGACAGGGATGGACCGAGACGATCAAGGGACAGGTACGATAGCCCCACCGAATTCAGGAAACTCAGCCGGTTACATATTTCCTTTAGTATCTCTGTGGCAATTTCACCATCGGCCCCTGGCAGGTCGAGCTTCAGGAAGTAGTCATATGTTTTGTCTATGGTCCAGCTGGAAATTTCAACTATTGTTGTTCCTGCTATCTGTACCGATGCACTTTCTGCACGAAGACGATCGCCGTCACAGATGGTGCAGGCTGAATTAGCCAGAAATTGTGAGTACCAGCGTTTCATACCTTCAGACTTTGTGTTTTTGAAGCGCCGCATGAGGCGATTGGTCAAACCTTCATAACGGGACATGCTGGTACCGTGGCTACCCCAGGTAATTTTGTATTTCTTCTCGCCGGTGCCATGCATTATTTTCTTTCGCTGGGTAATGGTGAGTTTGTTCCAGGGCTTATCCAGCGAGATTTTCAGGTACTTAAATATCTGCCTGTGATAAAGGGCAGTCATGGACTTTCGATCATCGTCGACTCTGCCGACGGGTTTTATAGCGCCCTCGCGCAGCGTCAGACTTCGGTCAGGGACAAGAAGATCAGGATCAAAAGCTACCTGTGTGCCCAGGCCGTTACATTCCTGACACATGCCCTGTGGACTGTTGAATGAAAATGTCTGGGGGGTGAGTTGTGGGAACGAAATACTGCAATGGCTACAAGATAGATGTTCGGAGTAAATCCTGTCTGTGTTAGCGATATTCGCGATTAGAATTCCATCACCCAATGACAGGGCCTGCTCGACTGATTCTGTCAGGCGTTCTGTGATATCACCTTTTAACACCAGCCTGTCGATTACGGCTTCAACCGTGTGTTTCTTCCGCTTGTCCAGGGATTCAATTTCATCGCTGCGAATTATCTCCCCATCAACCCGCAGGCGGACAAAGCCTTGAATTCTTGCATCATTCAATAATTCTCGATGCTCACCCTTGCGATTAACCAGGAGTGGTACCAGTAATAAGAGTCGGGTACCTGACACATTCTTTAGCAGCTCCTGGGTAATGTTTTGCGGTGTTTGTCCCTGTACCTTCTTGCCGCATTGGTGGCAGTGCTGTTGGCCAACTCTTGCATACAGGACCCGCAGGTAGTCAGAAATTTCAGTGATGGTGCCAACTGTTGATCTTGGGTTTCTACCGGTTGTCTTTTGTTCGATTGAAATCGTCGGTGACAGGCCGCGTATGGTGTCGTATTTTGGCTTCTCCATCTGCCCGAGGAATTGCCTGGCGTAGGCTGAGAGAGATTCAACGTAGCGGCGTTGACCCTCAGCATATAGCGTATCGAATGCCAGGGATGACTTGCCTGAGCCAGAGACGCCGGTTAAGACAACCAGTTTTCGTTTTGGGATTTTGACTTCTATGGACTTGAGGTTGTGCTCCCGTGCACCGCGTATGAGGATGTGATCTAGTTCTTCTGAAGCTGCTTTCATTGACTACCTTGGGGACTTTCGAATTTTGAAAATATATGTATATATATACATGTTTGTGCACGGAAAATCATAACATTATGTGGCCGCAAATCTATGGTTCTAACTGGTCCAAGTGAGGCGCCGAAGCGAGCTTGCCAAACCTGCTTAAGAGAATGAGAAACTCCAGCGTAAGTTCTACCTTAATTTCAGTTTCGACGCGCTTCCAGACATCGGGAAATCCACCGCCCCAGGACCAGCGCGGCGTCCAGCAGCCCTCAGGAGACTGCTGCCGGATCTGATATTCGAAGTTCAATTCCATTGAATCCGCAAAATATGTGGCAAGGTCTGAATTGGCCTGCGCAACCAGCGTAATAGGCGTAAGTCCATACTCTTCCTAATCACATAACTCGACCTTAACCAGTGCTCGCGCCTGGTGCAGTAGTGAGGGCAACATCGCCTGTTTGTAATTCTCGCCAAGAAATTTACAGTCGTAGAGGTGCCGATAACAAATAAGCTCGTGCATCTCGACCTCAATATTATTTTCCTGGCGATGCTTTAGGTGTTCCAGCGCCCGCGTCAGTAGATTGGTCACAATTTCATTGCAGAGACTGGATCCGTATTGGAGATAGTAGGCAATTATTTCAGCGCCGGGATTGGCAAGAAAAGCACCAGTGCAGCCCCAGTTTTTATCGAATGTCCACCAGGGTGCATGTGCCTGGTCGTTGCAGTTCTCGTTAATAAGCGGCCAGTTTTTGAGCTGTCCCTGTTGATATTGAGTGTCCTGTTGAAATTGAAAGTCCCGTTGATATTGGAGGTCCAGATATTTAATTGCATCTCTCAAAATAGGTCGCTGGGAGGAAATATTTAACTCTCCCATGATCTGCAAGGCGACTGTCGTACAAATTACAGATGAGTGTCCAGTTCGGAGGTCTGCTTCAAGGCCATGGGCAAATCCGCCATCCGCGTTCTGATATTCTGCCAGTGCGAGTTCAACGGAATCAGCATCGCCATCAATGAAGTGGAATGCATATCGCATTCGCTGTAAATTGTCGCCGTTGTTGAGAATAAAAAGCGCTGCCCGTTCCCAGGCAGTTATCGGCAGTTGGCTCGCCATTGCGTGAACCCGATTAATTAGTTGTTGGGAAGATTATAGTGAAGGGATGCTGACAGCATTGTGTCAGTAGTGTTCAAAGAAAGTGCTTGATCAATAAATTAGTCAAAGAGGTATTTAAAAGATGCGTCGCGCGGATCGACTGTTTCAACTGATGTTGATACTCCAGGAAGGTAAGGTAAGGACCGCGCGCTACCTCGGCGAGAAGCTGGAGGTCTCGGAGCGTACAATTTACCGGGATATTAGTGATCTGGTAGGCTCTGGCATTCCTATCGATGGTGAAGCGGGGGTTGGCTATTTGTTGCGGGATGAATATAGATTGCCGCCCCTGATGTTCACCAGCGAAGAACTAAAAGCACTTGCTCTGGGTGCATGAATGGTGAAGCCTGGTCAGACAAAAAACTTGGCGCAACGACAGCCACCGCGATTAGAAAGATCGAATCTATTCTGCCGGAGAAGCTTAAGAAGGAAATTCAGCTCGAAACCATCCAGGTGCCTGGGTTTCGAATGACCCAGGCTCTGAGTGATAACCTCGAACGGGTAAGGAAGGCGTCCGATGAGAGCACAAAGCTGGACATCAGGTATTGTTCAATCAGCGGCGAGGAAACGAGCCGGGTGATATGGCCCCTGATTTTGTTTTTCTGGGGCAATAAATGGACTGTAGGCGCCTGGTGTGAATTAAGAGATGGGTTCCGCTCCTTTTGAGTGGATCTCATGCAGAAAGTTATCGAACTGGAGGGGCCCTTTGTACAGACAGAAACGCAGAATCTCAGGGCGTATGTGGATTACCGTTCTAACCCGTAATCGCCTTCTGACTAAGACATTAAATTGAGCGGATAAAAATTGAACAAGAGCCTTCAGCGGTTCTCATACAGGAGCCTTCAGCGGTTTTATAAGATAAGGAGTTAGCTATGGCGAGTAAGCCGGTAACAGGGTGTCTCATAATAATTGGCAATGAAATTCTTTCTGGCAGGACGCAGGATACGAATTTGGCGCATCTGGCCAAGGAACTGAATGAGCTGGGTGTACGGATGGTGGAAGCTCGTGTGATTCCGGATATTGTGGAGACCATTGTGAGTACAGTTAACGAGTGTAGGGTAAAATTCGATTATGTATTTACAACCGGAGGCATTGGCCCAACTCACGACGATATAACCGCTGACTGTATGGCCCTGGCGTTTGATACCGAACTTGAAATGCATCCGGAAGTCGTTGAATTGATCAAAAAACGAGAAGCACCCCCTGAGGTGATGGAATCCAGATTGCGAATGGCGCGAATTCCCAAAGGCGCGACCTTGATCAAGAACCCTACTGGCGGTCCGCCAGGATTCCGCCTGGAGAATGTGTTTGTCATGGCTGGCGTTCCCATGGTCATGCAGGCAATGGTCAGCACCTTTGGTGATGAGTCCATTAAGGGCGGTGATCCGGTTCGATCCAGAACCATTGGTGCGTATCTGAGCGAAGGGCAGGTCGCGGTGCGCTTACGGGCAATTCAGGCAGAGCACCCGGACGTGGATCTGGGCTCATATCCGTTCTATAGGCAAGATGGCTACGGTACGAATCTGGTGATGCGGGGCACAGATGAAGCCGAGCTGGATGTTCTACTGGAAAAGGTGAGGCAGATGATTATTGATTTTGGTGCAGAACCTTTTCAGGATAAATGAACTAATCAAACCCAGGAGAGAACACAGCCTTAATGGCTGTGTTTTGGGGGCAAGAATCAGGTTTGGTTTTTTTGGTGTTGTACCCTATTTATAAAACGCAGTTGGACGTAAACTTTAGAGTGGACAATCCTTAAGGATGATAACCGACTTTCCCGTGCCTAGATTACGACTATTGGCTATTGCCACTGTGGTTATGCTCACTGCGTGTGTGCCCCAGGTGACATATACCTATAATCAGAGTGATGAGGCAAATTATCTGGCGCGAGTCGTTGGCGAGCAAGGTGATGCGGCGGTTGAACTGTTGACTCTGTCTCCAGAACTTAAGGAATTCCTGGATAAAGAGATCGATCAGTCGTGGCGCACGCGAAAACGGCTCACCCGACTCCGTGAGCTGTTGTTTAGTGAAGACGAGCTGAACATTAAGTACGATGCCCAAAATACTCTTACTGCATCAGAGACCTATAGTGCAGGCGTTGGCAATTGCCTGTCCATGACGGCGCTATTTATCAGCGCGGCGCGTTATGTCGGCCTTGATGCCAATTACCAGAAGGTAGAGGTAGATCCCACCTGGGATCATGAAGGTAATACTATGATCCGCTACGAACATATTGTCGCCACAGGCAAGATTGCTAGCGGCGCCGTGTATGTAGTAGATTTTTTGCCTGATTTTATAGTCGGCGATATGCGTTCCTATGTGATATCAGATAATGAAGCCCAGGCCCTATACTTCAATAACCTGGGTGCTGAGGGGATCGTGGATGGCAATATTGATAGCGCCATAGAGAACATCCGCTTTGCCATTCAATTGCTTCCGGCCTTTTCCGATGCATGGAACAATATGGGCGCCGCCATGAGGCGAGCGGGGGATTACGATCTCGCTGAATTCAGTTACCATCGCGCGTTGCGGCAGGATATTAATAATTACTCGGCCTTGAGTAACCTGGCCATGTTATACGAACATACTAATCGGTCGGAACAGGCGGAACAATTTGCTGGTCGGGTAGAGAGCTATCGCGCGAGCAATCCTTACTTTCACTACGCTCAGGCCAAGCAGGCTTTTGAGAGGGGAAGTTATAGAAAGGCTGAGAATCACCTGAAAAAGTCCATTCGGCTCAAGCGGGACGACCCGGATTTTTATGTTGCGCTCTCCCAAACTCACGGGAGAATGGGAGAACAGCGAAAGAGCCGGGACCTGCTGGCACTGGCCGAAAAATATCGAACAGGTGAGTTACGCGCGCCGCAACGAAATATGAATCATCGTTACTGGACGATGAGCCTCGAAGTTAATCCAGGGCTTTAGTCTCATCACAAGCAAGCGCAATTCGTGTTAACGTCTGTATCTGCACTTTAGTGAACAACCTTCCGATGAATAATTAATGATGCGTGCTGATGCCTGTTCGACTGAATAAACCCTGGTTGCCACTTAACCCTGAAAGCCTTCACCTGGTGAAAGGTCAGCTTGGTGTATTTGAGCTGGGTTCTGATGACGATGGGGTGACATTTATTGGTTGCGCAGATGCTCGCAGCTTATTTGGCCTAAAAGGTGAGTTACAGAATCACCTCGATCAAATCCATCTAGATAAAAAAAATGCCACCCACTTTAGAATAGAGATAACCAGTGCTTACCAGACGCGCTATCGAGAACTGCTAATGGTGCACTATGCAGATCACGGATCCTATCCCCGAGACAATGATGAATCTGAGTTGCCGCGCCTGGGAAGGTTGTCTCCTTTATAGGTATTCTCCCAACAGGTATTTCTCTTCAGCTCTTTCAAAGAAGAGTGTCTCAATTAAGAGTGTATCTAATTAAGAGCTTCGAAGAACTAGTAAAACTAAGAGCAAGTTAAACACATTTATTCCATCTCCCCGGTGACCAAAAAATGGATCTACAACAAAGTGATGAACAAAAGCTGATTGTTGCCATGGTGCGCCGATTCGTTCACGAAGAGATACAGCCACTGGAGATGAACCTGGATCCCGACGCCGACGCTTTACCTCCGGAGGACAAGGAGCGGCTGATTGCCAAAGTTAAAGAGATGGGCTTGTACGGCCTTGATATACCTGAAGAATTTGGCGGCCCAGGCCTGGATATGGTGACCCGTACGCTGATTGCGATAGAAATGTCACAGCACAAAGCCGGACTTTATGCTCCCTGTTATGGCGTCTTTGGTGGTGCAGGTCTGGCACAGTTATATGAAGCAGACGAATATCAAAAGGAGCGATACCTATATCCAACATTAAGGGGTGAGAAGAAGGGTTTTTTTGGACTAACGGAACCATCCGGCGGCTCTGATCCAGCGCGGGCTATTCAAACAAAGGCTGTGAAGGATGGAGATGATTGGGTGATTAACGGCTCCAAGATCTTTATTTCCGGAGCGGATATCGCTGATTATGGTTTGGTTTTCGCAAGAACCTCGCCGGACAAGGGCAGAGGTGGTGTCACCTGCTTTATCGTTGATACCGATACGCCGGGTTTTCATGTTCGTCGTATTGTGCACACCCTGCGCTCGGCCCACTATGCCACTGAATTGCAGTTCGAAGAGATGCGAGTGCCTGACAAGAATATCCTCGGGCAGCTCAACAAAGGCTTTGCCATCGCGACGGACCGGCTCACCAGGCAACGGATTCCTTACTCGGCAGGTTGTATTGGTGTGGCTATTAAGGCGCATGAGTTGGCGCTGGAATACTCAAAAATCAGGGAAACCTTTGGTGCAGCACTTTCATCGAGACAGGCAATACAATGGATGTTGGTCGATAATGAAATTGACATCAAGCAATCGCGATGGATTACGCTTGAGGCCGCCGACAGAGCTGATCGCGGTGAAGGTTTTAGAAAAGAAGCTGCCATGGCGAAGCTGGTTGCAACTGAAGCTGCCAGCCGGGTGGTGGATCGATGCATGCAAATTCACGGGGGATACGGCGTCACCAAAGATTTTCCATTCGAACGTTGGTACCGTGAAATGCGGATCAGGCGAATCGGTGAAGGGCCAAATGAAGTGCAGCGGCATATCATAGCCAGGGAGATCATCGGCAGTGGCCTGAGATAAGCGCCGACCTTGGAACTTCAAGCCTGAAGCCAGTTGGACATTGATTAGCTTGGTGAAGCCTGAGCTTCATACCGAATAGCTATTTTTTAGGTGAGAGCTGCACAAGTATACCGTTGGCAGATTTTGGGTGTATGAACACCTGCGGGCCGCCTACGCCGATCAACTTAACGCCTTTTTCTTCCAGATCCTTGACTGTGGCATCCAGGTCATCCACCTCCATGGCCATGGTGTGTAGTCCTTCCCCTCTGGATTCTATTGCACGGCCTACTGCCGATTCATCATTCATAGGTGCGACGATTTCGATAAAGCCGCCATTTTCCATTGGGAAAAATGCCTGCTTGATGCCAAGTGCTTCAGACTCCGCAGTACGTTCCAATTCCATGCCGAGATTATCACGCCAGGTTTTTATGCCTTCATCGATGTCTTTTACCCTGATGACTATGTGATCCACGCCTTTCATGCCCATTTGCTGTTCCTCATTGCTATCTGTTTTATTCGTGGACAGAAGGTACATTATTTTAAGCTCGGATTCTAATCCGGTAACGTTGTTGAATCGCAGAGCGGTCACTGCCAAAAAGAATTTCACCAACTCAAAAAGGAGTAATCTGATTCAATTTCGCTACGAATAGAGGTTTATCTTTATCCGGAATCGTAACGCACATCCATGTGCACTCAAGTATTGCATCCCTGCTAAACACGTCCTGATAAAGATAAACCTCTATTCTTCGCTGACCTTGTCTGATCATTGTCCACTGACAATAGGGACTTTCGCGAACATAAGCCCTTCAATCGCCGGTGTGGTCACCGCTAAAAACTAAGCTATCGTATCCGTTGCGTCACAATTTACATTGGATTATCAACCTCAATGGCCAAAAATATTTGTAACGCGTTATAATAATAAGATATAGTTTCCACCCTTGATTAATCCGGTTGTTCTTCTTTGTCATGAGTACGCGAGAAAGAGCCAAAGACAGGCGTCGATTAGCGATTGCCGACGCCGCCCGCGCACTGATGAGTGAAGAGGGCGATGCCGGCTTTTCAATGCGCGCTCTTGCGGTAAAGGCTGGCGTCAGTCTGGCAACCCCTTATAACCTCTTCGGTTCCAAGCAGGAGGTAATTTTCGCGGTCATGGCCGATGATGTGAGAAGGGGCGAGGCTTCTGCCCAGGTGGTTGAGGGAGATGAACTGGAAGTTTTCTTTAACCTTATCTCACTGGCGAAAGCACAGTATCGGGAGGAGCCGAATTATAACCGGGCACTCTTGCTTGCGGTCTTTCATGACGGAGGTCAGCAACATCGTTTAAATTTTGGCTTGCCTCTTCATATCCTGCTCAAAAATGTGATCGAAAGGGCTATCTCAAAGGGTTACCTGCACATGCAAGTTAATCCTGGCGAGTTTGCAATTAGCCTGGGTTTTACCTTCCTCTCCTGTGCGCTGGAATGGGCCAATCAGCAGATGTCACTTGAAGAATTCGAGCTGCGCGTACATTACGGCTTTGCCCTGGCACTGTCTGGACTGTCCACCGGCAAGCGTCGGGACTTTCTCCTGCAGAAAATAATACGTGCACAGAATGCGCTTATTGATATCAGTCAAAGGAATATTGATGCGCTTCCTGTGGAGCTGAAGAGCTCAATCCTGGATCAAACAATTAAACTAAGAGGCAATGCATGACATCGTCAGTGAATAGGAAATCAGTGGTTAGGAAATCCGTAGTTAGAAAATCAAAGTACCCGGAATCGAGTGATAACTGGGAGACGATAGCGACCCGAGAGCTGGCGAATATTCCACTCGAAGAAGCTGTCGGACAATTGCAAAGCTGGAATCTGCACGTGTTTATGCGACCAGTGACATCGTCGGATTCTGGCCGTGGAGGCAGTCTAATATTGCCAAGCGATATCATTTTTCTTGAGCCACCGCTGAATAAGTGAAATGGCCAGAGCAACCAATTCAGGTGCAATTATTGAGAGTGTGAGAGTCGCTGCAGCCCATGATGGCGATGCAGAGCTTATTGTGAGTATCAGGTATGACAATGGCGGTATCTCGGAGGTCACGCTGGATCAGATAGCGAGCGCGGCACTAATGAAAAGTTGTGAGGCCTCGACCATGGAAGAACTTCATGGTCACAGCTGGGAGAAAATTCGGGAAGCCTTGCAGCTTTCCTACAATCGGTATCTATGAAGCAGATATCTGAATGAAGCAATCTTGTAAATGGGAGAAGGACAAATGTTGGATCTACTGATTAAGAACGGGAAGATAATTGATGGTTCAGGAATGCCGGGCTTTTATGGTGATCTCGGGATTAAAGACGGCGTTATCGTCAAAATAGGAAAGGTGGATGAAGAGGCAAGTGAAATAATCGATGCGACAAGCAGGGTTGTCTCTCCCGGTTTTATAGACCCGCACACACATTTTGATGCCCAGTTATTGTGGGATGGCTACGCAAAGCCGGCGATAGAACATGGGGTGACAACCATCGTGCCGGGTAACTGCTCCTTGTCTCTGGCGCCCCTTAAGGCCGAGCACCGGATGAAACTGGTAGGAATGTTCAATCAGATTGAAGAGATGCCATACAAGGCGTTTGAAGAGGGCGTTGAATGGAACTGGGAAACCTTCAAGGGCTTTGTTAATCGAATCAAGAAGGGCCTGACCATCAATGTCGCACCGCTCGTCGGCCATAGTGTTTTAAGGCTTTGGGTGATGAATGATGCTGCCATGGAGCGAATAGCCACTGATGATGAAATTGCGAAGATGCAGGATCTGCTCAGGGAATGTCTCGATGCTGGCGCCATTGGATTGTCTACCAGCTTTGTAGACATGGATGAAAAGCTGCAACCTGTTCCCAGTCGCTACGCTGACCAGCGTGAGTTGAACGGCCTTTGTGAAGTCCTGGGCGAATTCGGCAGAATATTGCAGATCGTGCCTGAATTTTATGATGCAGATCTAACGATTGCCCGCATTGATCAATTGGCGGATATATCCCTTAAGCATGGCATTACCACGACTTTTTCACCGCTATTTGTCAATGGCGATAATGCGGATGGCGTCACCAGAGTCATGAAACGCGTTGAAGAGCAATTTCAGCTTGGCGCCCGGGTTTGGCCGCAAGTTCAAACCCGCCCAATTGATATCAGTTTTTCCTTCGAGGTGCCCAGCTTGTTGTTTATGCGCTTGCGAGGTTGGTATGCCCTGCTGAGATTTGGATCTCATGCTGATGTCCTTGCGGCGTTCCAGGACAAAGATAAACGAGCGGCTTTGGTTGCAGAGGCCGCGCCCATGGAAAGGATGTGGAACAGGCTGATTCTCCGCCAGGTTGAATCTGAACAAAACCAGCAATATGTAGGCAAAAAACTTGAAGACATAGCGCAAGAACGTAAGCAATCAGTGATTGATACAATGATCGACTTATCGGTGGAGGAAAACCTGGCGGCCCATTTCCTTGCGGCGAACATGGGGCACAACAATGACGAACGGGTAAGCGAGTTATTGGCTCATCCTAATGTTCATATCGGTGCCAGCGATGGCGGTGCACATATACTCTCATTCGCGACCTTTGGCGATACTGGATACCTGCTTAGCCAGTTTGTGAGAGAGACTGGTCTTTTGGATCTGGAACACGCCATTAAGAAAATTACCATGGATACAGCGAAGATATGGGGAATGGAAAATCGCGGCTTGATCCAAAATGGATATGCTGCGGATATCACCATCTTTGATCCTGACACCATCGCCAGAGGCGAAGAATATTTCGTGCAGGATGTTCCGGGTGATGGAAATCGTTACGTACGCGATGCGATTGGTATTGATACCGTGATTATTAATGGTGCCATTGCGTACGATTCAGCGGCTGGTTACAGGGATGAACACCGTGGCCAGATATTGTCTGGCCAGGCTAGATGGTAAAGGGTGAATCAGATGAGCGACATCACCCAGCGACGAATCCTTACCAACGGTATTGAACTCAATATCGCCGAACAAATCCCTGCCGCAAAGAAGGAGAACCCTCTGGTCATTATGGTCCATGGCTTTCCGGAATCATGGTATTCATGGCGCCACCAGTTTGGGCCGTTGGCAAAGGCTGGATATCATGCAGTTGCTCCTGATATGCGGGGTTATGGCAAGAGTGATAAGCCAGGCGAGATCGCGGCCTACAATCAGGTTGATATTACCAAGGATATTGTCGGTTTGATTGATGCGCTCGGACATAAAACTGCTGTGGTTATTGGCCATGACTGGGGTGCGCCAACAGCATGGAGCTGCGCCCTCCATCATCCGGACAAGGTCACTGCAGTTGGTGCCCTTTCGGTGCCGTTTTCTCCTCGTGCAGAAGTCTCGCCAATGCAGACCATGAGAAAGATATTCAAAGATATATTTTTCTACCAAATGTACTTTCAGGAGCCTGGGGTGGCTGAAGCAGAATTTGAAGCTGATATAGAGGTATCGCTACGGAAATTCTTCTTCCTTGCCTCGGCAGAGAATACCAGGACCGCGTTTGAGCCTAGGCCTGCTGACTCGGATATGCTCTCTGACGTAGTTGACCCTGGCAAACTTGGCCCCTGGTGTACTAAAGAAGACCTGGACTTTTACGTTGGTGAATTCAAGAGGAGTGGGTTTCGCGGGCCACTAAACTACTATCGAAATTTTGACTTGAGCTGGGAGCTAACCGAGGGAGCGCCGACGACTATTTCACAGCCGGCTATGTTCGTCGCTGGCGACAAAGACGGTGTCATCGTCATGGCTGCCGATGCACTTGCTAAGCTGCCGGAACGGGTACCCGACTTACGAATCAATGAACTGATTCCGGGAGTTGGTCATTGGACGCAACAGGAAGCACCAGACGAAGTGAATGCTGCCATCCTCCGCTTTCTAGAGATGGTAACTTAAGCCATGGTTGGAAATGTCTCAATTGTTGGTGCCGGAATTATTGGCCTGTGTACTGCCTTAGCGCTTGCGCGAAAGGGTAATAATGTCACGATCTATGAGCGGGATGGAGCGCCACCTGAGGGCGGTGCCAACGAAGCTTTCTTTGAATGGCGCAGAAAAGGGGCGGCGCAGTTTCGCCATCCCCACGCTTTCCTGGGTTTGATGTGTAATATCCTGCAGGGCAACTATCCTGATCTTGTTGAGGACTTCTGGAACGCAGGAGCACGGAAGGTAGGCTTTGTAGATCTGTTATCGCCGGAGCTTATGGAAAACTACTCTCCAGCGCCGGGAGATGAAAAGTTGTGGCTGCTAATGTGCCGCCGGGCGACGATGGAAACTGTACTGCGACGTTATGTAGAGAAGCAGCCGACCATCGAGATCAATAATGCCTCCAATGTCATGGGGATTGTGGCTGAAGTTGAAGATGGGACCATTAAGATCAACGGGATCAAGCTGGATACCGCAGGTGAGAAATCGGAGGTCCGAACTGAGGTTTTGATTGATGCCTGTGGCAGAACCAGCAAATTTCCTGGTTGGTTTGCGGAGCTGGGCAACAAAATCGATATAGAAGATGATGCTTCGCAAATCGTATATTACACCCGGCACTATCAATTGCTACCGGGAATGGAAGAGCCAAAGCGCGATCCGAAGAACCGAAGCGCAGGAGATCTTGGCTTCATTAAGTATGGTGTGTTCCCCGGGGAGGATGGACACTTTGCGATTATTCTGTGTGTGCCTGACGGGGAAACGGAGTTGCGCGATGCGGTAAAAGATGGCAAACAGTTTGATCGAATATGCAGATCTATCCCTGGCCTGGTTCCATGGCTTAACAAGGACGTTTCGACTTCAACCACCTCCTCATTCGGCTTTGGTGATATCCACGCTGTATGGCGTCACTTTGTCAAAGACGGCAAGCCGGTGGCCTTGAATTATTTTGCTGTTGGCGATGCGGCGGTTAGAACCAACCCCCTTTATGGTCGCGGATGTAGTATTGGAATCCTGCATGCACATATATTGGCTGATGTGATTAGCGATCATGATGACCCTGTGACGCGGGCGATCGTTTTTGATCAATGTACCGAAGATGAACTCAGGCCTATTTTCAAGACCAGCCTCAACGAAGATAAGAAAGGCATCAAACGTGCTGCTGCCATTAAAGCGGGAAAGACATTGGATCAAGCTGATTCACTTAAGAAGTGGATAGGTCTCGCGTTCGGTGATGCAATCGGTGCAGCGGCGAGAGATGAACTTCATGTGATCCGAGGCGCCATGAGGACATTTAATTTACTTGAAAAACCAGGCGCTTTTCTTAAAGATTGGTCAATTCGACTTACGATTCTGCGGTATATGTTTCGTGGCCGGGAAAAAAATGCAGCTGCGCGGATTCAGACTGGCCCGAGCCGTCTGGAGATGATTAAATTGGTGAGTTCCTATCCGGGAAGTACATAAAATCAATCAAAACTAGCGAAGGGGATTTAGATGATATTTAAACTCAGTATGCCAACGATTGGAAAAATGCTCGGTAACATGCTTGGTAAAATCGTCCTTGTTACTTTTACATCATTATCCTTTGCCCACGATGCCTCACCGGTGCCAAAAGCAATGGACCTCGATGGTTTGCTTGGCGCATTTGGCTGGGATTTGAGCAAAGCAGAAATTACTACGGAAAAGGTAGGCGACAATCTGTCAGTACTGTTTGGGATGGGCGGCAATATTGCCGTTAGTATCGGCGATGACGGAGTGCTGATCGTTGATGACCAGTTTCCGGTTCTCATTCCGGATATAAAATCTGCCATTAAGAAGCTTGGTGGCAAAGGCATCGACTTTGTCGTCAATACCCATTGGCACTTCGATCATGCGGATGGCAATCTCGCCCTTGGTCCTGAAGGTACCTGGATTGTGGCTCAATCAAATTCGCGAGCCATGATGTTGGATGATCATGTGATCAATCTGGTTAGCGCGGCGTACGAACAGAAGGCTTACCCGAAAAATGCGCTGCCGACGTTGACCTACGACGATACCATGCAGTTTCACTTTAACGGCGATCTGATTGATCTTAAACACTATGGGCCTGCTCACACTACTGGAGATACGGCGGTAATTTTTCGTGGTACAAACGCCGTTCACCTTGGTGATGTCTATAATAATTCCGGCTATCCATTTATTGATGCAGGTAATGGCGGCACTCTGGACGGCGTGATTGAGTTCTGTAAGCAAACCCTTGCAGAAATAAACAAGGATACAATCGTTATACCTGGCCATGGTCCTATCGCTGATTATCAGGCCCTGGCTGATTATATTTCGATGCTTGAAACTGCACGAGAACGCATGATGAAGCTCATCATGAAGGGCGCCTCTTTAGAAGAGGTGATGGCTGCCAAAGTGACTGCTGAGTGGGATAAGAAAAATGGCGATAGCACGATGTTTATTAATCGCTCCTATCTGAGCCTTACGCACAAGATAGTTGATCAATAGTCGGGCGATAATTGTCTTATATAAGTTCGCCGCTGGAATAGACCCACAATCCATCAATCTTCATGAACTGACTAACTTCGTGAAGGCGATGTGCGCGCCCGCCGATCTTGAAGCGGGCGACAAATTCAACGGTGCCTGTTTCGTCACCTGCTTCACCTAAGGTTGTCTCTATTATCTTTAGGCCAAGCCAATGTTGCGCCTGATCAAGGCTCAGTGACGAAGGGCGGTGAGCGGGTGACCAGCTAAGCAGAAGGTAATCCGGATCGTTGAGGGCGTATGCCGTATATCTGGATCGCATGAGCTCTTCTGCGCTAGAAGCGGATCGTTTGCCATTTATAATGCCCTGGCAACAGGATGCTAAAGACCTTGTTGATCCGCAGGGACAGCCCTGTTCTTCCTTTTTCGAAGCAGTCATTGGGCGTCGTTTTCCAATGCGGTCATTCTGGATTGGGACCGTCAATCGCCATGGTTTGCTTGCCAACCTCCATGGCGATCTCATTGGGTATCAGCAGGGTGAGGCTATATTGAGCGATTTTCCATTCGCCACCTTCCTTTAAGAGAATACCAGTGCCGCGACATCTTCCAAGCCGTGAATTGTCCAAGACTTCATCAAACCAGGCAAGGCCCTCATTAATTTTTATGTTTCTGCTAACGACTTCGTAGTGCCACCCGTTGCCGTCTGCGAAGGCTTGCTTTGCGTATGCCTTGAATGCTTGCACATTCCAACGCTCGGCAGCATCGGTTCCCAGAAAAATGCCTTGCTCTGCAAAGCGTGAAAAGTAATTGTCAAATTCTGAATTTGTTGCCGCCAGATGGAACCCATCAAGTAGACTATTAATCTTCTTTCCTTCGTCTGCGCTGATGAATGGCGATAGTAGTATTAACATCAGTAAAACTATTCGCATCATTTAGTATCTCCAAAATGGGTTTTCTGGACGCGTCTACAGCTTAGTCTGACGCGGTTACCGTTTTAAGGAAGGACGTTCTAAGGCCGGACTTTTTACACACGGACTTCGTAATAAAGATTTCCTGGATCTTTGAAATCATGCATTTTGAAACGGCTAAACCCCGCCGCACGACTCATATTTTCCGCAACTTCCGGATTAAAGCCCAGCGTTCCCAATCCTGCTCCGCCAGGCTCCGACATGGCGGAGGACATACATGACATAAGAGAGAATCCATACATCATTGCCAGCATTGGATTGCGAAGGTTGTCTCTTAATTTTGGCTTGCTTCTGATGTCTTTAATAAACCAGGTGCCATCCGCCTTGATGCTACCTCTAATCTTTGCGATGACTTCCTGGGGCTTCGTCATATCGTGTATGCAATCAAAGGTAATAATCAGGTCGTAAGCTGAATCTTGTGGAAGGTCTTCGCCGCGGGCGTGAGTCACCTCAACATTGTTCAATTTCATTTCGCTCGCAACTTCTCTTATCCTTGCCACTGAATGCTTGCTGGCGTCAAATGCGTGAAAGCTCGACTTTGGAAATGCTTCTGCCAGTGCCAGGACAACTGCACCGTCGCCACAACCAACGTCTGCCACAAGGCAGCCCTCTGTCAGTTTATCTTCTACGCCCTCCAGCGCTGGAATCATGGTTGGCAATACCTGATTTCGGGCAGCGCGCCAGTGTCTCGCCTCACCTCGTTTTGCGCCTTCGGCTCCGGTAGATTCATAAGTGTGACCAATGCCTGTGTGAAAGGACTCAAGCAGGTCTTCTAATGCTTCAGCGCTTGTGCCGCCATCAAAACTATCCAGCATGTACGAAGTACTACTTTCGTCTCCAAGCATTTTCGTACCTGTTTCCGGGAGCAGGAAGTGTTCTTCCTCGTTTACCTGGTCATCAAGGAGGTCGATAATTCCGGCTGCAGTTTGCAGGCGTAACCACTCGAGGACCCAGCGTTCGTGCAGCCCGCTCATTTCAGCAAGTTTTGCGGCAGTTACCGCGCCGGACTTGGACATCTGGGAAAACAAGCCCAGGCGTCGCCCCACATGGATCATCAGGGAGACCGTTTCTGCTTGCTTGTATTGCCATAATTTACCGGCGTAGGCTTTGCCTTCCTTTGACTGCGACTTAGATTGTGGGTTTGATTCAGAGTGTGCAGATGCTGCATTGTTAAGATCATGTACGCCCATTAATATCTCCGGGTTCAAGACTGTTTTTACGTTCAGGACTGTTTATATGTTCAGGACTGTTTTTTACGTTCAAGGCTGTTTATACGTTCAAGGCTGTTTATATGTTCAAGACTGCCCGACGGGGCAATGTTAATAGTCGACATCATTTTTAGATGCGATTAATACGATTTCAGACAGGGATTCTAGCTTCTGTAGCGCACTGACGAAGTCGTTTGCTTCGGTATCTTCCTTCAACGAGACATCAAATGTCATTCTTAGCAGATCAGGGTCACCGCTGGGTTCGATATGCAGTAAGTTGTGGCTCCTGGCGTAGCTTTCAAAGATGGGTAGATAAGGACCGTCTTGATTTTCTACATTTAGAAACAAGAACCTGACAACGAAATCACTCTTGTAAAGTACGCCATAGTTAAAATGGTTAACGACGATAATTAAACCACCAATGGCAAATGTGCCAACAAAAGCCAGAAAGTAGTTCGATGTGCCAGCTGCCATGCCAATTGCCAATGCGAGAAATACATAGGAGGTGTCTTTGGTATCTTTTATTACCGTACGGAACCTGATAATCGAGAGTGCGCCTACCAGCGCAAATGCTCGCGCGAGACTGCCACCAATCACCATCATTACAACGGCAACGATGACTGTGACAAAGAGGATGGTCAGGGTAAATGATTGTGAATAGGACAGGCCGCGGTGCGTTAAGCGATATAGGTAGGAAATAATAAAGCCAAGCAACATGGCGACAAGAATGTTAACGCCCATCTCTGTGTAGCTAAGGGCGAAGAGGTTGATCTGTGGGTTCAGTTGGCTGCCGATTGCAGAGCTGAACAGTTCGAGTGATTCCATTAATTGTTTCTATTCATCATTTTTGTTTCCGCGATCCACAAGTTATCTTACAGATCTTCTGCGAGATGCAGGCTTTTCATTCCTTCACATATTTTCGAAATGGAGACTCGCCGTAACTCGAACGACTGGATAATTCGATGGAACCATGCAGGTACCCTATGCCCAAACTTTACTTCCATCACGGTATATCCAGGCAAGAGCAGGGCGGCATTAGTAGACTTGCAAGGAAACAGGGTCGAAGTATCTCTTGCCTGTAATCGTTCGTCAAAAGTTACGCGAAACTCGTGGTCGAATTTACTGATGTAGGGGCGGCGCAGATAGTCGATCAATGCCACCGGTCGAATTGTCTTTTTGAACCACTGGTATCTGAATTTTGTTAGCAAATCGTTGCTGCTGTCATTGCTTTCGATGATTGTTTGTATCGAGTCTTCAATAAGTATGCGATGCTTGAAAACCTTGTTGTCATGGCGCCCCTTTTCCTCCAGAAATTGAGGCGTCTGCCCGTCCTGATTATTTGTATAGGTTCTAATGCGGAATTTAGCCCGGGACTTCAAGCCATCAATTTTGTCATAAAATGCGGTGTGCCGGGGATCATCAAAATATAGACTTCTAACGAAGTATTTATTGTGCGCTGTCTGGCTGACAAAAGGATCGAGCTCCATAAAGTACTCAAGTTCAGCCTCCACGGCTTTTCGCAGGCTCTTCTGAAGAACATATTTGAACTCGAATCTGGAGAATTCGAGCTTTAATTCCGGGGAAGGCATTGCTGTGAATTCCTGCTAATTGCGGAGTGTTTGTCGGCGTTTGATATTTTACCATTATCGAGGAATTGACTCCTGCAAATCAAAGCCCTGCCGCCTGTTCCGTAGCGCCAGTTTTTCTTGTAGGCATCCAGCGCAACGGCGTTGTTTGTAAATGAGAGTGATTTACCGGTGACGCTCGAATCATCTTTGATTTGAATCCCGATATTGTTACTAATGAAGCTGCTGTCGCTGATAGTAAGTTCACTTCTTTCGCCCACGGAGATACCTTTGTCTCGGTTTGATCTGAAGATCAGGGATTCGCCTGCAACCTTTGACCCCATCAGGTCCAGGCCATCATTTCCACTATTGCTGATTGTCGAATCGATTATATCTGCTGTGCTCATATCCAGATCGATGGCATCCATCTCTGCGCCTGCGAACTCACAGTTTCTAATGGAGATCTGACTGTAAACCACATGCAACATATCATCATAGCCCTGATTATCCTGTAATCTACAATCTGATAGCTTGACGTCCAGCACATCGTGGATTGACAACATGCCCGAATATTCGCGTATATCATCCCGGTATCCGCTACCGGAAGTTATGGAAAACCACCGCAGAATAGAACCGTTAGCCGCACTCCCTTCGATGACCAGGGCGCCAAATGGCGCGGAGCCGCCTGGCATGAACTGCACGGGATTATCTCGTGTACCTTCGATAATGAGTTTATTGGTAATAAATAGCGATACATCTTCAGCCAGACGAATCCTGGTTCCTGCCATGATTTGCAGCGGCCTGTTGATTGTCATATTACTGTCGATGGTGACAAGGTCTCGCCATACCAGCGTATCTACTTCAGTAAGCGGTGGGTTGTTTTCCAGTTTCGGATAGAGGGCGCGCAGCCGGGAGACAATTTTTGCGTATAGCTGCGCCGTATAAGTCATCCTGAGTGCTGCTTCCTGGTGGCTAATCCACAGGAAGTCTTCATCCATGATAGAGGGCTCCTTTTCAAGGATGGGCTTCATCCGTTCATTCAACTCTTCGATCATGGACTGGAATTCGTCCGGTTTCTCACTATGGAGGAAGTTACTGAAGACCGTTTGCTTGGCTTCCATAAACGCAGGAAGTGAATGCAGGCGTTTCATAAATTTACTGGCGATGACGGCATCGACAGGTGTCCACTGGTCAATGTCCCAATCTTGTGACGACATGCGTCGATTCGGCCAGGGCGTCAGATCCCATACCACGGGGAAAAATTTACCTCTGCCTGGGTCGAAATACAGGCGCCAATTATGGAAGTCATCGATATGGGTAGAATTACCAAGTTGCTCGAGCAGGTTGAGCCCTGCGAAGCTGTCCAAATCCACTAGTCTGATGATTGCCTTGTCCCATCGCTCACCTGTCCCCTTGATGGCTGCCAGTAATTGCTGCAAGTGAACTCGGTGATCTATTGGATAATGATTATTAACTGCGCTCTTTTCCCAGAAGCCAGCAGAGGCGAATAGTTCCTTGTCGATACCATGCCATATGTCTTTCCCATACAGCTCTTCGCCGGAGAAGATATCACCAGGTAATCGATTAGCATTTCTTAGCAGGCTTTCGCTTATTTGTTCAACGAATAAATATATGCCCTGGTATCTTCCATTAAGGTTTAGCTTGACCAATTCTGCTCTTGGCGACAGAAGCCCCAATATGTCTGCCAACTTGTAGCCCAGGTAGTTGCTGTATATGTGACCGGTTTTTGGTGTAATCAGGTTAAACGTGCGTATCCCGTGGAAGAGGTTATTCTTACGGGTCTTCACTCGCCATGATTTTTTAAAGTATCCCCAGTGTATTGCGAAGTCGCCTCTGTATTTGACCTTCACCGGGACGAGCTTGTTGTTCTGGATGATTTGTGCCCCTTGATAGTATTGTCCGCTCTTTGGCAGAGCGGAATCCAGCTGTCTGATCCGGGCATCTTCAACGAACAGATGGAACAGCGGGAAATCGTCGCTGGGTAATAGGTCCAGACTCC
The DNA here is from genome assembly GCA_046582185.1 of Pseudomonadales bacterium. GTDB lineage: Bacteria > Pseudomonadota > Gammaproteobacteria > Pseudomonadales > Azotimanducaceae. Next base: position 183,698 of record JAYGEX010000019.1, read on the forward strand.
TTTTGAGTTCCAGCTCCGCTGTGCGCAACATATATTGAAACTCCAGGCTGCCAGCATGCATCAAGGTCATACCATAGAGGCGATTGTCTCCCAATTGCCTTAGGGCCAGCTCGCGATACCGTTCAAGTGTGCCAGCGCTCCAGTACAACATGATGGCTAGAACAGGCAATGCAACAATCCAGGAAAGATGTAGCAGTGACCTGCCTGGTAGGAGGCGGCGAATTCGTTTAAGGCTGCCGGGCATTGTACAATTCCTGGTAGATCAGCCTTGCTTCTTTGTTTTGCTCAAAATGGTCTTGCTCAAGCTGGGCAAGCACGAGTGGATACATGTTTGATTGTAGTAACTTCGCCAGTGTTTCGGGTATGGCGACTCTTGTTTCAATCCGGATTGTAATGTCTTGTTTAACGACAAAGTCCTTCAGTGACAATGACGCATAGCTACCTGCATTTTTAAGGTAAGTTCCGTTGTTGGTAGCCAATAGTTGTCGACTGAGGAAGGGTAGTTCCTGGGATGATTGAGTTTCCTGAATCTCGATATCCAGATTCATTCCGCTGTGAAATGTGATCGTTAATTCATCGATAATTTCCCCTTTGTGATAAGAGAGTTCCAGAGCCCGATTGTTTTTCACCCAGGTTTTATCCGTAGGTTTGGTTTTGAGTTGCCAATCGCGAACAACAAGATCTCCTATCGAATCGATAAGTGGGTTAGCGCTGTTGTTAATAAATGGGACGTAGTAGCGAAATGCGCTTCCTAGCTGGCCAATACTTGCATATGCGGTCGCTCGTCCGCTCGCGACCGTAAGTGAGTTGGGGAATTTTGCGCCGAGCAGCGCCAGTTGAAGCTCTCCCTCAGGCAATGAGTCTGGTCTTGTCATTAATAGTAGAGCTCTGGTAAGCAGGGCATCAATGTCTCGCGAATCGAAGCCAAGCCAGCGCTGAGTCCAATTTAAAGCCTGCTCAAGATTTCCATTTCTGCGTAACAACAAAACAAGCTGACCAAAGGCAACTCGTTTTGTCTGTGAAACTTCATCTCCCTTCTGTACGTCATCGACGTCCTGGAGTAGTGCCTCAAGTTGGGTGATGGCGATATGACTATTATCTGTATGTTCATAGCCTGTAAGAATCAGTTCGAAGCGGCGCTCTGGCCCCAGCAGATATTGATCGCGTACCCAGCCGTCGAGTTGGTTAATCCAGGCTGCCTGACTTTGCCAACTAATAAGAATGAACGCACCCATCAGCACCAGAAGCCATAAAGTGGCGATGGCTATATTCAGAAGGCGCGTTACAGACATGTCTTTGTTGGTGCAGCTTGCATTAATGGGCTGTCATTATTGCGCGGGTATTTTGCGTGAATAATTATACTCGACCCTCTGTGACATCGTCACCAAAAATTGCCCTGGAAAATGGCTCGACATTTGGGCCGCGGCGCAGATGATGCCCGCCGTCGACGCTTAGAGAGACGCCTGTAATCCAGGTGGAGTCTGGCCCACAAAGGAAGCCAACCGCATTAGCAATGTCTTCCACCAGGCCATTCCTTGAGATCGGCATACACTCGAGATAATCATCATAGACGGCTTCGGTGGTCATAAGCCCCGAGGCAATTTCAGTATCTACTAATCCTGGGCAAACACTGTTGACACGAATATTGTTGCGGCCGAGTTCATCAGCGGAATTGCGCACCAACATGTCGATACCAGCCTTGCTGACACAGTAAGGGCCCATAAATCGGTGAGTTCTTATGCCGGCGATAGAAGAGATGGCACAGATTGCACCCCCTCCAGAACGAGACATGGCAATACCGGCGTGTTTGATCGTATAAAAGGTACCAGACAAATTGGTCTGCATGATCTGGTTCCACTTGTCTGCGTCGGTTACCAGGATGGGAGACAGGCCGCCGATTCCTGCATTTGCGACGGTGATATCCAGCGATCCATCAATGCTCGCCCTGGCAACAGCGGCGGCAATGTCATCTTCAATTCCAACATCGCCCTGATATAGCGAGACTATTGAGTCCTTTGCCAGGGATTGTAAATGTTCAACTGCATGTTCGAGTTTTTCGAGGTTGCGCCCCATTACTAATACATTTGCGCCGTCCTGAACAAATGCACTCGCACATGCGAGCCCAATTCCGCTGCCACCACCTGTGATGAATGCGTTCTTACCTTTGAGTTTGGACATATACGGGATTTCCTCTGTGTGAAACTTGCAATTATCTGCCGCTTGAAATAACAATAACAGACGCGGATAGAGCAGGGCAGGAACTAATGGTAAACCCTGGAGCTCAACCTCAATGAGTTAATGGGCCGAATTTGAATGCTTGAATAACAGGAAGATGTAAACGCAACATGACATTAGAAAGCTCGGCGGGTGATGCGATAGGTGGTTCGGCGCAGATCAGAACAGCGCCCATTAAAAGTTCGAACATCTTCTATGGCTGGATCGTCGTCTGCGTTGGTGCCATCCTGACCTTTCTAGGCACAGGGTTTTATTCCTACTCTCGTGGCGTCTTCTTACCCTCATTGGCAGAGGAGCTTGCTAATGGCAGCCGCTTCGATATTGCCATGGGCTTCTCGCTTGCCTCGGTGACCAGCGCTTTTGTTGCACCGGCGCTCGGCAGGTATCTGGATAATCATTCACCAAAGAAAGTCATCCTCGTAGGGATTGGCTTCGTCACTTGCTCCTATCTGCTGTTATCTCAATGTCAGACCCTGTGGCAATTTTACTTGATCGTCGGCATTGGCATGGGCCTTGGCATGAGCTGCATGGGCAACCTGGCCTGGCACCGAACTGTTATCAGTTGGTTCGACCATTGGAGGGGCCGTGCAATTGCCCTGGGTGTACTCGGCGCTTCTCTCGCTGGTGTTGTCATGCCGCCTCTTGTGACGTCGTTAGTTGAAGTCATTGGTTGGCGAAATAGTTTCGTTGTCTTTGCCGTTGTAGTTGCCGCGATTCTTGTGCCGGTCGTCCACTATTTGCTGGTAGATCGACCCGCGGACATCGGCGAGCTCAGGGATGGTAGAAAATATGTAGAAAGGAATCAGGGTCAGATCGTGGAAGCCGCCGCTGAGACGCGGATATGGCATTGGAAGGAAATGCTCAGATTCCCCGCGTTTTGGAGCATCGGCTTGATGTTCGGAGCCATGGGTTGTGTCTATTCCGCAGTGATGCTGCATCTATTTGGTCATTTGAAGGATATTGGACTTAGTGCCGAAAATTCGGCGTGGATACTGTCTGCAACGGCGCTGTTTGCTGCTCTGGGCAAACCTGTTGTCGGCTGGATGTCTGATCTCTTTGGCGCCAGGGTCACCATCTGGATGGCGCTATCGATGCAGTGTTTAGCTCTAATCTTGTTTGCCATGGCGGATGATTTCCAATTTTCAATCCTCGCCGGATGCATTTATGGGTTTGGCTACGCAGGCATGAGCCCATTGCGTACGTTTGCGATATCGGTTGCCATGGGTAACAGCTCCTTTGGAACTGCAAATGGCGTGCTTCGACTGGTAGAACTTCCCCTGGTGATATCTGCCTCTCCTCTGGCGGGTTATATTTATGATACGACCGGCAGTTACAAGCTGGCCTTTCTCATATTGGCGGGTCTAATGGCCTTCGCCTGTATTGGACCATTCCTGATTCAGGCAGGCGGCGCTCGCGAGCGAAGGAAAGTTATTGGTGAAGGAAACTAGCGAAGCCTGATAATCACTGTGAATGTAAGTCACTAAGCCAAGGCTGAAAGCATTCTCGAAATTGTCTCCCGGCGCATGAACAGGTTAAACTCAACAGCAAATGAATCAAGCCGAACAAACAATCCAATCAAGGAGTCAATCAACAAGAGATACGCCAGTGCGGTCTATGCTCACTCGCGCCCGCGGCTGGAGCCGCTTTTTTGTGATTGCTCTGGCCTTACATATACCATTGTTTTTCTACCCAATTCTGCGTTTGTGTGGCTGGTTGGAATTGCCCCTATGGCTGACGCTTATCATTTTTATTCCCCTTGGGAGCAGCCAGATTGTTAGCCGGATCTTTCTTCGTAACATGTCCGCCAGATGGGCAAAATGGTTGAGACTGGTATCGGACTTTTGGTTGGGAATGAGCCCGCTGATACTTCTGCTATTGCTGATAGCAGAAGTAGTGGTGTTTTCGGGATTGCTGGTACCTCACACGGCTGCACTGGTTGTCATTGGCCTTGGCCTCTTACTTGGGTTTGTTGGTCTTGTAGTTGCGATGGTCCCGGTAGTAAAGACCATCCGCTTTGACTCACCAAACCTGAAAGAGCCCATTCGATTTGTGCAGATTACGGACGTACATATTGGCTCCCGTAGTCAGTCTTTCCTTGAGGCCGTCGTCCATAAGATCAACAAGCTTGAGCCTGATTTCGTCTGTATTACGGGTGACTTTATCGATGCCACGGGTGTGCTTGAGGCACAGCTGAAGTCGCTCAAGAGCATTGTCGGCCCTACATACTTTACAATTGGAAATCATGAGAAGTACGAAGATCTCGATGAAATTTTGCAGCGGATGGACAGGCTGGGTGTGCAAATATTAAGGAACAGGGCGATGATGTTCCGGGACGACGTACAAATCATCGGTATTGATGATATGGACGATGCCTTTCAGGTCAAAAAGCAATTGCGTAATATCAGTGTGCAGAAAAGTGCATTCAATGTGCTTATGTACCATCGTCCCAGAGGTATCGAAGCTGCTGCCGAGGCGGAAATTGACTTGATGATTAGTGGCCATACGCATAACGGTCAGATTTTCCCTTTCAATCTGGTGGTTGGGCGGGTGTTCGACAAAATTGTAGGGATGTATGAACACGGCAAAGCCAGGCTGTACGTATCCCAGGGTACAGGAACATGGGGTCCGGTTATGCGGCTGGGTACCCAGAGTGAAATTACCTTATTTGAAATAAAGGCAGTTTGAAGTAGAACGGTTACCCCTGACGTGGTTTAGGCGTGAGAAATTTTGTGTATAGCAATCGGCGTCATTCGAAAAATACCTGGGTAATACAGAATTTGTTAATAGGAGTTGCTAAATGTCATTGCAAAATTATCGCGAAGAAACACGCGGCTGGCTGGAAGAAAACTGCCCGGCGTCCATGCGTACACCCATGAGCCTGGACGAGCACCCCGGTGGCGGTAAGAGAGCGACGTACAATAATCCCGATACAAAATTGTGGATGGATCGATGTGCCAAGAGAGGCTTTACCGCGCCAACATGGCCCAAAGAGTATGGCGGCGCTGATTTGAATTCAGAGGAACACCAGGTCTTTCGCCAGGAAATGGGCCGTATTAATGCCAGGCAGCCCCTGGTTGGCATGGGGCTTTCCATGATTGGCCCAGCATTGCTGGAATATGGCACGGACGATCAAAAAGCGGAGCACCTGCCGAAGATTTCCAGTGGTGAAATCTGGTGGTGCCAGGGTTATAGCGAGCCAAATTCAGGGTCTGATTTAGCTAGTCTGCAAACCAAAGCGGTTGTTAATGGCGATGAATACGTTATCAATGGACAGAAGGTCTGGACTTCCGGTGCGGATAACGCGGACTGGATATTTTGCCTGGTGCGTACTGACCCTGAAGCGCCGAAGCACAGTGGTATTACTTTTGTGCTCTTCACCATGGATCAGCCTGGGGTGAGTGTAAAACCAATCAAGTTAATCAGTGGCTTGTCACCTTTTTGCGAAACCTTCTTTGAAGACGCGAGAGCTTCTCGGAAGAATGTGATCGGCACTGTCAATGACGGCTGGACAGTTGCCAAGCGACTGTTGCAGTACGAACGAACAATGATTGGCGGCGGCGGCGGCGGTCAGCAGCGGCAGCCTCTCAAGGATATTGCCAAAGAATATGTTGGTTTGGTAAAAGGCAAACTTGCTGACGACTCGCTGCGAGAGAAGGTCATTCAGCATTCGATGAACGACAGATGTTTTGGCTTGACGGTGCGGCGAACTGGTGAAGAATCCAAGTCTACAAAGGCGCCAAGTTTTGTTTCCTCTATGTTCAAGCTATACGGCACCGAACAAAACAAGTCTCGCTATGAATTAATGTTGGAAGCCATGGGTTCGCAAATGCTTGGCTGGGAAGGCGATGGCTTCTCCCGTGAGGAGACCGGCCACACCAGAGCCTGGCTGCGAACCAAGGCAAACTCAATTGAGGGAGGGACGACCGAGGTGCAGTTGAATATTATTGCCAAGCGGGTGCTCGGTCTTCCGGATTAGGTTTTTGTAAACAGCCCTGAGCGGTTCTAATATAAACAGCCCTGAGCGGCTCTTATAAACAGCCCTGAGCGGTTCTTCTAAAAATAGAACAAGAGCTTACGACATCATATCTGCGACGAGGTCGTGCCATTTTTGGATGTCGGTATCATCTGATTCAAACAGAAGGAAACCAATTCGGAAGGCATCGCTGTCGGGATCTGGGCGTTGCCACTTGACTTCGGCAACCAGGAACATTGGATCGGAGTCTCTCAGGTCGATGCAGAGCCGAAAAATTGAACCCGGTGGAATTTCATCATCCACAACTACTTGCAAGCCGTTAGCGGACAAAACAAGCGAATTACACATGATGACGGTCCCGGCATTCTGACGATCAGAGGAGAGCACTTCGATAAATATCGTTGCCTCCCGCTCCAATCGTGCCTCGATTCGGTGCTTATTCTCCGGTGAGTTCGCCATAGCTTTTGTTCCTGTCTTGCCGAAGTTTTGTTACGACCGCGGCCAGAGTGTCCTCAAATTCTATTCCTTCATCAATTATTTTCCCTTCTCCGGACACGATTAAATGTACCAATTGATCTGTTGAGTAATCGCCAAGCTTTAAGCCTTCGCGATTCACAAATATCATCTTGTCTGCGCCGGATAATCTCACGGCGAGCTTACATTCGGTTTTTTCACCCGTTTTGCCTGGCAACTGTAGCCATGCACCCACATTAAGGCTTTTCACTATCTTTGTCGTCGACAAAAGGCTTTCCTGGTTTTCTGGTTTCAGCGCCTGTTCTGTTACGCGAACAAATAATTGCTCGCGTGACTTGCGTTGATTTTCCCTGAATTCGTCTTCCTTTTCCTTGCTTTTACGCGCAGCTTCCGCTATTTACTTGTCCCTGGCTTCCATCTTGGAGGTCTCCAGGCGCTCGGCTTCGGCTGCAAACTCGAGCTCTCTCGTAGGTATCGACCAATCCCTGATAGTAGCTACGATAAGTTGATGAAAAAATGTCGTCCAGATTCAAGGGTTTGATAATGCCTGCAGATAAATAGTAGGCAAGGTCATCGAAACTTTTCTCCAGCGACTTCATACCGTTGCGGTTCGTAAAGAGTACTGTGGTGATATCATCCAGCGTCAGGATTAACTTTATTCGAATTGACTGTTTGTTTTCTTCAAATGTAAACCATTGTCCTGGTTCGAGCTTGTTTAGTTTGCGTAGCAGGACCTTGCTAACAGAAACCTTCTGTCTAAGTGCATCGTCGGCGATTTTAATTTTTGTAATTTCTGTGTAGTCGAGCTCCTGTTCAGAAATAACAAGCACGTGTTCACTTTCTATATCTTCAAGGGCAGCCTGAAATTTTAAGGCATTGTGTTCGAGAGAGACTAACAGTTCACGTATTTCTGCTGGAATATGCTCAATGACGCCATATAATCGCTGTCTTTGTGCATTGGCTTTTTCAACATCATTCGTTTCTATCGGCTGGTAAGTCCAGATAATCGTTTCAGTCATCTTAACTGCGCGAAGCCAGGTCTCGGAATCAAACCCATCCTTGAGCGCCAGAAGCTGAATAGAGTCATACCATGGGCCAATCAGAAAGTTGATGATGGGTGCCGTCAGTTTCTTGTTGTCCATCTCTTTGTTGATCATTTGTGCAGAGACTAATTTGCACTTCTTTGATCTGAGGACGCCCGTTTCAGAGGCCACCAATCGCTCCTCCAGCTTTGAGGTGCGTTTCATTTCCTTATCAAGAAAGGTCTGAAGGTCACTCTTGATATCGCTGTAGTTGGCTTCGCTGGCGAGTATTTCACTGACGACATCGCTCACCTTCGAGATAAATTGGTCGCCGGACCTGCCAAGTTCAGAGGTCCAGCCAATGCCAGCACTGGCGCGCATATCGCATAGTTCCAATAGGGAGTCTTTAGGTGGCGACAATGGCAGAACCGGATTAGCGATCAATTGACAGCCGAGTTCAGGAATTATGGTGCGTAGTTGATTTTCTATTTAGGGTTCGATGTTCATCAGTCTAAAAATAAGCGTTGTACAGTCATCGACGGAATTGAGCACCGACTTATTTTCATCGGAAAGTATCCACCCGGGATTTGCCGCTGAGACCAATGCAATTAGATTATCGCCAGAAGAAGGGTCGCTGATATTGCGCAGAAAGTGAATGAGATCATCACTGCTGGTCGCACACCCTCAGGTCCTCGTGACTTGACGTATCGGTGGCTTAAGGCACCTATCATCGTTTTTGTCGTAGCTGGCATTGCCATTTAATTAGCTCCAGAGGGGATGTGATATTAACACAGGAATTAGTTGATATAATGTGTCTGGTCAAAGATACGATGCTCAATTCAGAACTGTGGTTTGGCAGCACTGATCTATGAAGGGATCCATGAAGGGATCAATGGAGGGATCAATGATGGAATCCATCTTTAGCCCTGGAAATTCAAAGAAGGAAGTTTCAATTGTCAAAAAATATCGGCAAAGCCAGCCCGACTTCACATACCTATTTCTCCCAGCGACTGCGATTGCATTATCTGGATTGGGGTAATCCTGATGCGCCGCCATTGCTCTTGGTGCATGGTAACCGTGACCATTGTCACAACTGGGATTGGGTTGCCCAGGAGCTAAGAGATGAATATCACATCATCGCACCGGATTTTAGAGGCCATGGCGATTCAGCATGGGTATTTGGAAGTGCATACAGTCACAGTGAATATGTATACGATCTGGCGCAGCTAATTCATCAGCAGCATCTCGCGCCGCTGCACATGATTGCTCACTCTCTTGGCGGCGGTGTGGCTTTAAGATATGCGGGGATCTATCCGGAAAACATTAAGAAGCTGATTGTTATTGAGGGTACTGGTGGTCCCAGCTGGACGATGCAGGAGAAGCCTGCCCACGAAAGGATGCGCGAATGGATTGAATCCAACAGGACGATCTCCGGGAGATTGCCGAAGCGTTATCCGTCACTGGAGGATGCCTATAGGAGAATGCATGACGCCAATAGTCACTTAAGAGATGATCAGGCGCGTCATCTGACGATTCATGGGAGTAACCAGAATGAGGATGGCACCTATTCCTGGAAATTTGATAATTACACCCACGTCATGTCGCCCTACGATATGAACCAGGCGCAGACCCGTGAACTCTGGTCTCGAATCGACGCACCTGTATTGCTGGTCAGCGGCTCGGAGAGTTGGATGGCAGAGGGTCAGACAGAAGATCCGTCAACGCATTTCCAGAACGCCCGGCATGAGGTCCTAAAGCAAGCCGGCCACTGGGTGCACCACGATCAGCTGGATAAATTCCTTGGTCTGACGCGTACTTTTTTCGCTGAGTGAATGCCCTCCAGTATGTCTAAACGAACTATGATTGCGTCAGAGTATCTTAAATGCCATTAGCTCTGACGTGATCTATCAGCACGTCTCTTACCAATATGCCCAGGTCGTTAACTATTACCTTGTCACCGAAGGTCTTGGCAGCATGGGCGCCAATAAAGCTATTCGTTGCGATCTTGTATTTCCGGCCTGGATCGATGGCTCCGATACTGGAATGTTGTTCATTTTCCCTGGCCAGCAAGGTCAGATAGTCGGCGCCGGTGATTTTCAGCGTGACCAACTTATTCTCGAAGGGCTCGATATTCCAGAAATGTCTGGCCGTAATCGGGCCTTTTGAAATTTTATCCCTGATACCGCCAATATTGTAATAACCAAAATCAGCATCGGTTTCAGTGGCGAGTATATCTTCAAATATTCCCTGCAGCTCTGCGGCGCTGATTTCACGCGTTGAATTGGCGATTTCAACATCAACAACGGCTTCAACCTTTTCCTCCCAGTAATTAACCAGGGACAAAATTTGGCGATCAGGTGGAGGAAGTTCTTTCGCTGGAATGGGATGGCCTCCTTCCATAGAGGAGATCGAGTTTGATTCAGTGTCAACCTGGAGCTTGATGAACCCAACGTGGGATCCGTAACGATTTGCCTGGGTAATATAAGTTGTTCCGATTTTAACGATTGGATCAACCAGGGTATGTGAATGAGCGCCAACAATAAGATCAATGCCCTGGATGTCTCGCGCCAATTGTTTTTCTTTTTCATGACCCACGTGTGAGAGAACGATCACGATATCAACCATCGGCCGTACCAGTTTGATTTGTTCCCGGAGCACCGTCGCCGGATCGAGAAAGATCAAACCTTCATTACCTCTTGGTGAAATTATTGTTGGCGTAGTCTCTGTGAGTAATCCGATGATGCCGACGGATATACCGTTCACTTCCAACAGGCGGTTTTCGCCATCGCTGATAAGTCTGTTCATGCTGTCAAAAACGTTTGCGCCCAATAGTGGGTGATTCGCGATCTCCTTGAACTTTTTAATATGCCTAAAGCCATGGTCGAATTCATGATTACCGATCAACCCTACATCGTAAGTCATGGCATTCATGATGTGGAAAATTGGAGTGCCCTGAAACATCGTTGAAACGGGCGTACCTGAAACAGCGTCCCCTGCATCAAGGAACAAAACACCTGGATGCTGCTCCCGCTTCAGCTTTACGAATGCGCCAATCCTTGCAGCGCCGGCGTAGTCCTTTTCCTCCTTGATGTGTCCATGAAAGTCATTGGTGTGGATCACAACAAGCTCTAATACTTCGGCAGTGCTCGAAATTGGAAATAGTAGAAGAGCCAGTAATGCGGATGTAAAAATCGATCTAGTCATTCTTCGGAATCTCCAGGCTGGGATTAAACCAGTGAATTAAATCGGGGCTTTCGGCCCTGCAATAGATGTGGGACAAGCCTTCAATTGGCTTAAACATTACCCTGGCACCTGCAGCAGCAAGTTCTGCCTGCGCCATGTGAGCGGTTTCGATTGGAAACATCCAGTCGAGGGTGCCATGAACCAGATATATGTTTCGATTCTCGGCGAATTTCATGCGGCCCGACATCACAATTTCCGGATGCAGGACACCAGAAAAAGGGGCCAGGTGTGTGAATGGTGAATTATCGTTTAAGCCAGCCAGCAAGGTATAGGTAGCGCCATCAGACATGCCCGTTAACATGATGTGCTCTTCATCTATGGTGCATTGCTGCTTGACGAAATCCAGCATCGCCGTAAGAGGGTCCAGGTCGTGCTCTTCGCCCATTAGTGACCAGGTATCCATCTGGGATGTGGGTGCCATCAGGATGAAACCTCTTGTACGAGCCTCTCGCAGCCATGACCAGAGGAAATCTGCGCCATGACCTGTGCCGCCATGTAGTGCTATCACCAGTGAGGCTGGCTTTGACCTGTCGAGGTATTCAGGTATATAGACAGTGAAGCCGCCGCGCTTGTCTCTTTCATTCTGGGCATTGAGTACGCCAATTTGTTCACCAGGGCGATCTTGATTTAGCTGATCAAGGAGTTGCTTATTGTCTCTTGCTTCGATCTCAAGAAAATACTGGCTTACTGGTGTAAGGATATTGGCAAGTGGATAGATAAATTCCTGAGCTCGACATTGTGCCCTCATGGCCTTCATTGTGGCAAACGTATCATCGGATCGATCGGTGATACCGTTACAGGCACGCAGACTATACTTTGCTCCATCGTGCAGTCGTTTTCCAAATTGCGCGATGTCCTCAGGAAATGAATGCTTTGCAAATTCTTCGAAAGAATCCCGAAGCGACAGCTCAAAGGGAGCGATAAATTCTGCCAGCGCTTCGATGCGGGATGGATGCATATTTCGCTGAACCTGCTCGAATGCGCCCATTGTGGTTAGTAGTTTAGGTGCCAGGTCAGTAATGGCATCTGCGAGTTGGTCCGAATTGTCTGGCATTAGGATTCTTGCATCAGGTTTTTGTATTAGGTCTTGTATTAAACAGACACGACTGTATTTGGCTACATGGCCCTGCGGGGCGTACCAGGTCAAATGACAGGTGCGCAATACTATACTTTAATTGATGCTCTCAAATTGACAATCTTCATTGGGTCTTGGTACTGCACTGTTGAGATTCCGTACTGGGGCATGGCCAGCCAAATGGCCGTGTTATGTGTCCAAGAAGTGGTTTATCCTTCATCCTACTTTATAGCCATGGTAGACGAGCGACTAATGACAAGAATAGTTGATGATTTTTATCTAACAGGGTTCATGAGGCCTTTTATCTCTATCCTAAGCATGTGGATTGTATTATTGATTAGTGCATGCGGCGGTGAAGTTGAGCAGGTTAAAGCCGTGCCGCCAGCAGTCTCAGTTTATATTGTTGAATCTGAAGAGATCGGTCAATACCTGGAATTTATTGCCAGAACCGAGGCGTATCAGACTGCGGAAATAAAGGCAAGAGTCGAAGGCGAGCTGCTTATCCGTGGCTTTGTCGAAGGCTCATCGGTGGAAAAGGGTCAGCTGTTATTCCAAATAGATGCGGCAGAATATGTGGCCTCTCTTAATCAGGTTAAGTCGGATCTGGCCAGTAAGAATGCCGGTGCAGGCAATGCGGCGAGAAGCTTGGGCCGTGGCAAGGAACTCTAGGAAACCGGATACATTTCTCAGTCCGACCTGGATACATTGCAAACCAATGCATCCCACGCGAATGCCGGAGTACAGGCCGCTGAAGCGGCGCTTGCGAAGGCGGCGCTTAATCTCAAGTACACAGAAATCCGGGCTCCTTTCGCCGGGCGAATTGGCAAATCGAATTATGATGTCGGTTCTTTGGTCGGACCGGGTAGCGATACGCTCGCAACGGTAAATTCATTGGACCCAATCAATGTTACCTTCCAGGTAGAAGAGGCCAGATATCTTACATATCTACAAAATGTACAAAGGCAAATTAATGAGTTGCGCGCCGACTTGTCATTGAGGTTACCGAATAACACGCTGTACACGGAATCTAGCGCCATCAATTTTGCTGACTCAAAGGTTGATGAAAGTATGGGAACGATCGGCTTGCGTGCTGAATTCCCCAATCCTGATGGTCTGGTATTGCCGGGATTATTCGTCAATTTGATTATTGAGAGTGAGGACAAAGAGCTGATGAGTATGGTCCCGCAAGTTGCCGTGCAGGAAAATCAGCTAGGCAAGTTTGTATTGGTCGTGGATAAAGAAAATCTGGTGTCTTCCCGTGTTGTAAAACTCAAGCGACGGATAAATGCCATGTGGGTGGTGGAATCAGGCGTTGACGATGGCGAGAAGATTATCATTGAAGGCTTGCAAAAAGTACGACCTGGCATTGTGGTGAATCCGGTGCAGAAAATTATAGACCGGATCTCAGGCACAATTTCAGCCCTTGCGATGCAAGACCAGGACATCAAATGATCAGCAAGATCTTTATTTATCGTCCGAAATTCGCCTTTGTTATTTCGATTGTTATCACACTGGCCGGGCTGATTTCCATGGGCGTTCTGCCGGTCAACATGTATCCCGAAGTTACCCCGCCCCAGGTTCAAATCACTGCGGTTTATCCCGGCGCAAGTGCTCAGGTTGTGGAAGAATCGGTCATTCGCCCCATTGAGGAACAGCTCAACGGGGTAGAGGACATGATGTATATCGAATCTACGGCATCAAATAATGGCAGCGCACAGATCACGGTGTATTTTGAAGTTGGCACAGACTCCGACATTGCTCAGGTGAATGTTCAAAATCGGGTCGCGCTTGCGGAGAGTGCGCTGCCGGAAGAAGTGAATCGCCAGGGTGTTTCTGTCAAAAAACAGTCCAGTGCCATGTTGGTGGGAGAGAAGACTTATTCCATGAGGATTTGGCTTCGGCCAGATAAAATGTCGTCCCTGTCAATCACTGTGGGAGATGTACAGGCGAGGCTAAGAGAACAAAATCTTATCGTAGCAGCGGGGCAATGGTATCGCTCCTATGGAAACGAGTTATGGGAGTTTGCAGAATCCGGCTTGATGCGCAGGCGAATTGCCAGCATCAATGACCGTGAGATTCTCGAGTCTGAATTAGAGACTGTTACTACTTCGGCATCCTTTTGAGGAGTAGAATAAATCTGCCAGGGGAGGGCGATGCTATGTTAACGATGATGCTAAACATGGATTTTGGAAAGCAAAAAATCATAGACAGCTATCAAGCGCGGTGGGTTCCCAGCCCCCGTAAAGGTGTGTGGCGAAAACCCCTGGCGCGAGAAGATGCCGAGCGTGGTCACGCGACAAGTATCGTTCGTTACGATCAGGGCGCAGCTTTTTCTAAACACGACCATCCCCTTGGCGAAGAAATTCTCGTGCTGGAAGGGACCTTTTCTGATGAAACTGGTGACTTTCCTGCAGGTACCTATTTTCGCAATCCTGAAGGTTTTATCCACGCGCCTTTCAGTAAAGAGGGTTGCGAGCTACTGGTGAAACTGCACCAATTTCAGACTGGGGACACAGCGCATGTTTGCATTGCTACTCATGCTGCGAAGTGGTTACCCGGCCCAAGCGGATTGAGTACCTTGCATTTGCATGAATATGAAAATGAAATCGTTTCACTGGTCAAATGGCCTGCGGGTGGGACGCTACCTTCACATGAACACATTGGGGGCGAGGAAATATATGTTATCAGCGGCGAACTTGTTGATGAACATGGACGATATCCGGAGGGTACCTGGATTAGAAATCCACACTTGAGTCGTCATCAACCCTTTGCAGAAAAAGACACATTAATCTGGATGAAGGTAGGGCACCTGAATCTCGCGTGATAGATTTTTGATAGTACGATGTTGATATTGCAGTATCGCTTTAAGTGACGCTCTTTTTGTTTTCAGATATGATCACTCTGGTATCTTATAGGAGTTGAGCTAATGTTAGAGTACATCGCCCTCGGAATTCTCGTATTTGCAGCGGTCACAGTTTTCTATGGCATCATTGCCATTCATGACATCCCTTACGAAATAGCTAAACACCGCAAGCATCCTCAACAGGATGCTATTCATATTGCCGGCTGGGTGAGCCTTATGACCTTGCATGCGATATGGCCCTTCCTCTGGATCTGGGCATCGCTCTATCGCGAAGATAGAGGATGGGGATTTTCTACGACGGGTATATCGACTGAAGAAGGTGCGAACACAGAAAATTCTGCACCGGGTGACATACACCATGAGTTGGCCAGTCTAAAGGCACAGCTAGAAGACCTTGAATCAAGAATCATCGCGACCGAAACCCTTGAGCCAAAACAGGGAGGAGAAAAATAATGGACCTGTTACTAATCCTCACTTATACAGCTTTATGCATTGTTATCTTTAAGGTCTTTAATATTCCGCTGACAAAATGGACAGTGCCAACGGCAATATTGGGTGGCATAGTGCTAATCGGCGGCCTTATCTTCACCATGAACTACAACCACCCCTATTCCGAATACAGCCGTGAGTACTTCATTACCACACCTATTGTGCCTGCAGTGCCAGGCATAGTTATTGACGTACCTGTTGCGCCCAACGAGAAAATGGAAAAAGGTCAGGTACTGTTTAAGATTGACCCTGTACCTTACCAAAACAAAGTGAATGTCATTAAGGCGCAGCTAGTTGTTGCCAAAGACGACCGGGCTCGAGCACAGGAACTAATAAACAAAAGGGTGGGCCGGCAGAGGGACCTGGATGTTGCAATAGCACAAGTAGATATGATTGAGGCACAGATGGCTTCCGCTGCCTATGACCTTGAACGAACAACAGTGACTGCGCCCGGTGCCGGATATGTGACCCAGGTGGTTTTGAGGCCAGGTATGATGGCAGTTTCTATGCCGCTTCGACCAGTGATGGTATTTGTCCATGACGAGGGGCACTACCATGTTGCCTGGTTTCGCCAAAATAGCATGATGCGCATGAGCGTTGGCGATGAAGCGGAAGTTGCATTCGACGGTATACCCGGGAAGGTATTTTCCGGTGTTGTTGTAGTGGTTGTACCCGCCATTGCGGAGGGTCAGGTTCAAGCCTCCGGAACCTTGATGAACCTTGGCTCGAACCATGTTCCTGGACGAGTTCCAATCCAGATAAAAATTACCGATGAGAGATTTCAGGAGTATCTGCATAGAGTGCCAGGTGGTTCCTTTGCTCAAGCAGCTATTTATACTGAACATTTTCATCATGTTGCGATTATGCGAAAGATATTGTTAAGAATGTCTTCCTGGATGAATTTTCTCTTTCCATTCCACTAGATGGAAGGTCACATTTCATGACTAATTTGCTTGAGACGAATCGTCTCAGGCTCCGCGCGTTTAGCTCATCCGATGCAGATAGACTATGTGAGTTGGATAACGATGCCGATGTAATGCGCTGGATTAATGGGGGCATCCCTGTTTCCAAGGAAGCCATCCGTCAGGAAATCTTGCCGTTTTTTTTACGATACGACGACGCTCTACCTGGGTGTGGATTTTGGGTCGGCTTAGAAGACAAAGATTCGCACGAATTTTTGGGTTGGTGTTGTATGCGTCTGAAACAAAATAGCCTGACCGATGCGAGCATCGGATATCGCTTTCTTCCGCGGGCCTGGGGTAAGGGTTTTGCCACGGAAGCCACAAATGCCCTAATGGATATTGGTTTCTCAACACTTGGACTGGTAAATATATTGGCAAGTGCCTATGAAAAAAATCTTGCTTCAATATCGGTGATGAAAAAATTGGGACTGACCTTCGTTAAGACCTTCCGTTTTGAAGTCTTAAGCCAGGATACCTCCATGCAAGATAGCGAGGCTGTCTGGGATGGCGTTGACGTTGAATATGTGATTCACAGATCGGTTTGGCTGGAACGAAAAATGATGGCTGGCAATGTAAGCTAACGTTGCGCCAATTGATATATCCACTGCTCAAGAACTGTTTGTTAGATTCTGCAAAGGTCGCGCACCTGAAGGATTCACCGCTGAAATTCCGTATGAAAATCATCAGCGATGGTAATCCTCTCGCGAATCTGGTTATACTTTAGCTGTAGCATAATAAGTTTACGTGATGCTAAGTCCTGCATGGAGGCCGCAATATAAAGTGTTTTGCCGCCAGAATATTTGCCTGAAGCTTGAGAATTAATAGATGCCAATTCAGATTGATCCTATTAGTGGCCTAAAGAAATTTAATACCCGCGCTGCCAGCGCTCATGACCAGCTCTCTGGTAAAGGGTATGCCGTTGTCGAAGATCAGGCGCTTAAGACCTTGCCTGATGCGCCTGCAGGTGCGGTATTTAATGCAGAGGAGCAGGCAAAGTATCGGGAGTTCAAGGAGTCACGAAGGGGTGCCGCCGATTACATGGCCATGGAAGGTGAATTCAGCAGATATCTTGAAGACGTCTATTCAGCGGACCCAGTACCAAGGGAAGCACTTTCGGATGAATGTGAAATTCTGGTTATTGGCGCGGGATTTGCCGGACTCCTGCTCTGGTACAAGCTTCAAGCTGCCGGGTTTAATGATGTAAGATTTTGTGAAAAGGGCGGTGATGTTGGCGGTACCTGGTACTGGAATCGCTACCCTGGCATTGCATGCGATGTAGAAGCTTATAGTTATCTACCGTTGCTGGAAGAGATGGGATATATCCCTTCAATGAAGTTTGCGGCGGGCTTCGAGATTATGGAATATTGCCAGAAGATGGCAGAGAAATTTAAGTTCTATGATCACTGTTTGTTTCACACCACGGTTGAAAAAACCGAATGGGATGAAGCAACAGGCAGGTGGACCGTCTTCACGGATCGTGGCGACAAGATGCGGGCACGTATTGTGGTGCTGGCAAACGGTATATTGACGACGCCGAAGCTAGCTCGAATCAAGGGCATGGAATCATTTAAGGGCGAAACTTTTCACACTTCACGATGGGATTACAACATTGATCTGAAGGGGAAGAAGGTCGGTATTATCGGCACCGGTGCGACCGCAGTCCAGGTCATTCCAGAGCTAGCCAAGATTGTAAAGGAGCTACATGTCTTCCAGCGCACGCCATCATCTATTGATGTGCGCGATCAGCGGCAAACTACAGACGAAGAAATCGAAACCTGGAAGCAGGAGCCTGGCTGGGCCAGAGCGCGGCGTGCGAGATTTGCGAAAATTTCAGCCGGTAGGACTGCGATGAAAGCCAACGACGATTACCTCGCGGGTAAAGTTGCTGATTTCAAGGAAAGGAAAGTACATGACAAACCTTTGTCTCAAGAAGAATTGATCCAGAAACAGCTGAACACAAACTTCCGGATAATGGAGCAAATACGTGCAAGGGTGGATGCCATTGTAGAAGACCCTGAAACTGCGGCGGCGCTCAAACCCTATTATCCTTACGGCTGTAAGCGCCCAACATTTCATGACGAATATCTACCCGTATTTAACATGCCCCACGTTAAATTGGTGGATACGGCGCCTCGTGGCGTCAGTGAGATCAACGAAAATGGCGTCGTCCATGAAGGCACTGAGTATCCGCTTGATGTCCTTATCTACGCCACTGGTTTTCAGTGGATGGCAACATCAACCTTCAATATGATTGTTGGCAGGAATGGTCAATCTTTGAATGAGAAATGGCAATCAGAGGGCACCAAGACTTTTCTGGGTTTACATAGCCAGGGCTTTCCCAATCTATTTATTGTGTCAGGACCCCAGGGTGGAGGTGGTAGTTTTAATTTTACCAATGCACTGGAAGAGCACGGTGATTACATCGTATGGATGCTGAAGACAATGCGTGATCAGGACGCGCATGTTGTCGATATAAAAAAGGAACCCGAGATCAAATATGCGAAGCATTGTCAGGAGGCGGATCTGGTCACACGCCCTCTGCGAGATTGTATTTCATACTACAATGGCCATGGCGACGCCGAGGCAGGCAGCCTCGCCTATTATGGCGGAGGCTATTGGCATAAATTTAGAACTGCGGCGCAGGAAACACTGGAACCTTATGTGTTTTCCAATGCGCCGGAAAGCTAGGTAGTTTTGATGCGATCTTTAACCACGACCTTTAAACGCGAACTCTAAGGGGCGGGGATTGCATGGACAATCATTGTATGGCCTTCGAATACCGCCTTGTCCATAACGTTTGTATCATCAACAAATATGAAATCCAGAATCTTATTCTCGTTCAGGTCACGGTGTAGCATCACGATAAACATCTCTCCTGTATCGACACCTTTGTGCACTTTTATTTCAACGTCCTTGTTCATTCCATTTTCAAGGTAAGTGTAGGCGACGTATTTGTCGCCATTTGGCTTTCCACCTTCAAACGGATGCATAACCAACCAACCGTTTCCATCGATGCTGACCTCCTTAAAAGTCAGCGTTTTGTCAATCCTGCTTGCCCCATCGGTGATAATCCAGTTCTTGTCGCCGTTGCCAATACTCATTTTGTGTTCTGTATCGGCCTGTGCAGAAGTGATTTGTATAAGGCATGTGGCGAGAAGGGCAATGATTGATCTTATTGTCAGGGTGCGGTTCATCTTAGGTCCTATGGCCAGTGCGACGGATGGGTGGTTTATAACCCAATCACCGTGCGAAGGGAATCTAAATCAGGAAACTGGCGGTTGATCGATAGGCTAATTATTACAGGTGGCTACGCCCAGAATGATGTCAATCTGCGCACTTACCTGAGGCAGGTGGAACGTGATACTTTTCGACTATTGGAATATTCAGAAAATTTGGAGGTCACATGGCAGATTTGGCAGGTAAGAGAATAATTATTACAGGGGCAGGTAGTGGCATTGGGCGAGCCACCAGTGAACTGGCTGCTGCTCAAGGAGCGAGAGTTGTTGCGGTCGATCTTAACGATTCCGTAGAAGAAACCAAAGACCTGATCATAGCGGCGGGTGGTGAGGCGATTGCGGTCACCGCAGATGTCAGTAGTGAAGACGATGTGCAGAATTTTGTGGCAAAGTGTATTGAAGAATATGGCGGCGTGGATGGAATCTATGCTAACGCTGGCGTAGGTGGCGGCGGAAAACCCTTTCTTGAACTTACAGTGGAAGACTGGCAGAGAACCTTGAGTGTCAATACTGTCGGTGTTTTTCTCTGCATCAAACATTGTGTGCCGCACTTTGTTGGGCAAAAGAGTGGGGCGATTGTCTGTACTGCCAGCGTCGCAGGACTACGAGCAAACGCCGGTGGTGTTGACTACAGTGCCAGCAAAGCGGGCGTCATCAGTATCGTGCAAACAGTTGCCTATCAGTTGTATGGCTCCGGTGTAAGGATCAATGGTATTTGCCCAGGCTTGATTGAAACTGGAATGACAGCGCCAATATTCGATCGCGCCAGAGAGAAAAATGCAGAGCACAGGATCGGGCAAATTAATCCCACCGGCAGATTCGGACAGCCAAAGGAAATAGCGGAAATGGCATGCTTTCTGTTGAGCGATGCAGCATCCTATGTCAACGGACAGGCGATTCCTGTAGATGGTGGTTTGTCGGCATCGCACCCCTGGGTTTTTCCAAGAACTGGCTAGTGTGCATCCAAAGTGAACGCTATTGACCTTGGCGTAAGTCCAATTCACACTCTGTACAAATTAAACTCGTAGGGTTGCGCATGAGTCGTATCGTGATTTTTATTGTCTTGTGTACGCTCGCGCCGCATACGTCTGCGCTCAATCTTGGCTTCCTTAAAAATAGCGTATTGTCCCGATTTTCGTCTGAGGAAATGAAGGATTTTAAGGAGACAGTGGTGACTGCATTGGCTAATGAAGATGATGGCCAGATCATTGAGTGGCGAGCCCAGTCAGGAGAGCTATTTGCGAGAGTATTGATCAAGGGTAGTTATCTCAGTAATGGTGATACCGAATGTTCGATATCGCCAACAAAAATACGCAATCGGGCTAAATATTGATGGCAGTGTAACCGATCAAAAAGATCTGGACACCACCCAGCGTAAGACTATTGGGATAAATTACCAGCGCTTCCGGGATGATAGATGGTTTACTGACTGGGTCTTGTCTGGTGAACAGAACGATGAACTAGGCATAGACTCCCGATATATCATTGGTGGCGGTCTAGGGCGTTATCTTATACAGAACAATTCGAACCAGTTTTCTCTTGTGGTTGGAATGGTGGCATCCAGGGAATCATTCACCACTGGTTCAGAGTCCGATGAAACCAATTTGGAAGGGAAGATTTCAATTAAATATCTTCATCGTTCGCTGGTTCCTGAAAGTGACGTAAGTTTCGCGATCGATGTCTATCCATTACTTGAAGATTTAAGTTCCTTTAGAGCGGAAACCAATCTTACATTCCGTTACGAGTTAATTGATGATCTGTTCCTGGATTTAACCGTCTACCACTCCTACTTGAGTGATCCGCCACCTGACGCGGCAAAAGACGATTATGGTGTGTTGACATCTCTTGGCTATAAGTTCTGAATTGGATAGTTCTAAAAATGAACGGTGCCGCTCAACATCGGCCCATGATGCCGAAACTCAATCGCTCCATGAAAATCATCTGATCGTGATTTGAGGTTCATCCCATAATATGAGTAGCCGAGACCTAGATCAAAACGACCGAGATTCCTCATGATCTCCAATCGAGCATTGATGAGTGATCCATCATATCGATCAAAGTCCGTTTTGAACACTTCAACTTGTGCGGATGCGTATAGTTTCCAGCCAAGCCTGACTGAGCCGAATACGCCAAACACTGGCAAAGTTGGCGACGGATTACTCTTTTCTCTCTGACCAGTATCCGAAACGATAAATTTTGTGTCGATTCGGGTCTGATGAATTCCGACAAGAAAGCCTAGCTCCTTCTGGGAATCTTTCAATATGGAGTAGCCATAAGCGAGCCTCAGTATTTGAGTCTCAACTTTTGTGTCCACGATTGATCCCTCTGCAAAGGTAACATCCCTAAAACTGAATGATTGGCTGAGCGTTGTATGGCCAGAGCGCCTGATATCCAAATAGCTCGCTTCGATTCTATGGTAGATGCCCAGACGAATCATAAAATCAAATTGGGTCACGGTCTCTCTGTCAGAAAGACCTAGCAGATCCTCAAGATTAACATCGCTGCCAGGGTCCAGAATGCTGGAATCGTTGACCAGTGTCGTTTCGATATGATCATCAAAGACTGAGACCTTGAATTTCATTCTGGACATTTTTGCTGGTAGATTTTCATTCTGCCTTTGTTGAAATATATCTGCGTTATAAGCTAAACCCAGGCTTGCGGACCAGACTCTGTCTCTGTCAATAATGGGGCTATTGGTGATCTCATCGTCCAGGAATTCAAGCCCGACCCTACCGGTAAGAAGCCAGTGGTCGCTCAGCGTGTAGCCAAACTGTAATTTCAACAGAATATTGGTGGCACTGCCTGCGTCGTAGGCTGGGCGCCCTGGTGCAATGTTGCTGGTTTCGACCCCGTAGTAATAGTCGCTATATTCGCTGCTTTGATACTTGAATTCGATAGCCGGGTTGATGTAGCCCCAGTCCCATTGGGTAGGAAACAGAAATTCCAGTTGGCTGATGCTACCTTCATGTCGATCAAGTATTTCGAAGTAGGTTTTAAATTGAATATGTATGGGCCAGCCGCGATAGCCAATGGTCGGCGCAAGTTCCAGCGTCCATTCTCGAACTCTAATATCAGCGAGAGACTCATTGTCCCCGGGCCCTTGGGTCTGTATGCGCCCGACGGCGCCAAAGATCCAGTCGTTGTTGGTTATATAGCGGATTCCCAAATCACCTTCACCCACAACAAACCAATTGTCGGTGAAGGCTGCATTCGTGAAGCTGGTCAGGTATGGGTAGAAAAAAACCGAGGCGTCTGAGCCTGCATAGATATTCTGACTGGTGCTTAAGGAGACTCCCAGAGCGTAATCATTTAGATCAACTGACCGTACATAATCCAGCCATTTGGCGGCCATTAACTGTGAGGAAGTTGATAGTAGAATCAGCGTTAATGTCAGCTTTGCGAAGGATCTTTTTGGGGTCACCATTTGTTCACTACACAGTGTTTATGTTTTTTTGAATTCGTTTATTATTGCCTGTCTGGAAAGTTGAACAATCAACGCCTGACAATAAGCTGTAGAATAACAAGCTGGGCAGCAACACCCAACACCCAAAACCCTCTTTCTATAAAAAAGAGCCGTACAAAATAATTGAACGAAAAGAGAGATAACGGATATGCGCCATTACTTTATGTTCGTACTAGCGGTTACGATATTAGTGTCCGGTTGTGCTGCACCAACGCTGAAAACAGAGATCATCCCCAGTGCTAATCTTGATGTCGCTGATTTTAAAACATACACCTTTGAAGATCGCCCCATGACACTCATTGGTGTGCTCGCGGGCGCATCGGCGGATGAATTGGAAGAAAGAGTTAAACATGCGATAAATTTTGGCATGGATGAGAAAGGTTATACCTATGTCTCATCAGCAGAACCCTATGACATTGCTGTATCATTCTTGGTTGGCGCTTTAACGGAAACCCAAACCTCTTCCCATCAATTCACGAAAGACCGATGGGCCTATAATGCAACCTTTGTATGGACACAACAAAATGACTACCTGAAGGGCGCACTATCTATTGTTATGCGGCAACCGACCGTTGATGACGATATTTTATGGCAGGGCACTGCTGCAGATATTCTGAAGAATAAAGCGTCCAGGAATCGTGGCACCGTAGACAAGTTTAGTAGTGTTATTCTGGAACAACTTCCACCCTCTCGGGTTAGATAAAGCTTATAGTAAGGTATGTCATTCCACCGCTCTTCCCTTGCAACCCTGGCGCAAGCTCTTCACACAACCCTGAACCAAAAAGGCGTTGATGCTGATGACCTTTTCTCACGATGTGGCGTTGACCCTGCCAAGCGCCTGGATGCAGATGCGCGATACCCACTCTATGCCTCGAACAAAATGTGGCGGGCAGCGATTCATGCCACTAAAAATCCCAGCCTGATTTACGAAGTTGTGCACAATATTAGGCCGGCAATGTTACACGCGCTTGGGCATGCATGGATTGCAAGTAGAACCTTGCTCGAGGCTTTGCAACGCTTCGTGCGATACCATCAGCTACTAAGTACAAATGTTAACATCAAGCTTGAGCAGGCCCAGGGTAGCTATCAGTTAATTTGCGAAGTCATTGATACAATGGATATCTTGCATTCGGATGCAGTTGTCGCTTTTGTTCTTGAAATGTGCCGGCTATCTTATGGTGAAGAACTCGTGCCATTGGAAGTTCATGTCACCATAATGGAACCTCACGACGCCACTATAGTAAATAACTTTTTTCGATGTAGCGTGGAATATGGCTCTTCAAAAAACGTGCTCGTTTTTAGTTCCACAGATTTGAGCCGACGTCTGGACGGCGCTAACTCTGCAGTGGCAGCTGCGATGGATGAGGTGGTCATCTTCTATCTTGCCCAACTTGATGCCGGAGACCTCGTCAGTCAGGTTAGGAAATTTGTCGCACAAACGTTGATTCATGGCGAACCCGATAAACAGGCGATAGCCAATGAGTTAAACATGTCACCAAGAACCTTGCAGCGGAGATTAGAGGAAGAGGATACTTCCGTTAAGGAAATAGTGAACGAGACCCGACACCAACTCTCTTTGAGTTTTCTTGATAAACCGCACTATTCGATTAAGGAAGTTGCCTACGCTCTCGGGTTTAGTGATCCATCTAACTTCGCCAGAGCATTCAGGCGATGGACTGGTCGAACCCCTCGCCAATATCGCACACAAAAGTAGAACTTCCAGACATAATTCTTAGTAGTATAAGACGGTCGGTCCGTATTCAGGAGTTAGGTGTGAATAAGATATTGCGACTCTTTATCATTGTTGGTTTAGTCTTACCTTTAGCAGTAGAAGCAAGACCAAAAATCGGGCTTGTCTTAAGTGGCGGAGGCGCACGGGGGGCTGCACATATTGGTGTCTTAAGATATCTCGAAGAGCAGAAGATTCCTATTGATGTCATAGCTGGAACCAGTATGGGGGCTATCGTTGGAGGGTTGTATGCCTCTGGTTTATCGGTCGATGAAATTGAAAAAATTACCATCGAAATGGACTGGATAGGCAAGCTGAAAGACAACGTTCCGCGTCCGGAAAGATCCATTCAACGAAAGCGAATGGAAGATATCTTTTCTGTTCCTGTTTCAATTGGTGTTAAGGATGGAGAAATTCGCTTGCCTTCCGGTGCTATCCAGGGTCAAAACATTGTTCTTGAGCTGCAGCGGATTACGCACCATGTTTCGAGTCTTACGGACTTCGGGAAACTACCCATTCCATTTAGTGCGGTGGCGACAAACATAGGAACCGGAAAAGCGGTCATTCTAAACCATGGGAGCCTGGGCGTTGCCATGCGCGCCTCTATGGGCGTACCCGCTATCTTCGCGGCTATCAGGGTGGATGGAATGTTGTTGGTTGATGGTGGCGTTACAAATAATCTGCCGATAGATATCGCTCGTGAGATGGGTGCGGATAGATTGATCGTAGTTGATATTAGTTCGCCGCTGAGAAACCCATCGGAGATAAACAACATTCTGGATGTTGCAGATCAACTCACCACGATGTTGACTACAGGTAATACCAACAGGCAGTTGGAAACATTGGCTGAACAGGATGTACTAATCCGCCCAGAACTTGGTGACCTTTCTTCCGTAGATTTTGAGAGAACAGATGAGGCAATTGCGATTGGCTATAAAGCGGCGCTACAGGCGGATTCTGTATTGAATGGTTTTAAGGTTGATGATGATCAGTACATCGTCAGGGAAAAACCCCATCCGCCAAGCGAAAAAATCACAAGCATAATGCTGGATAACAATTCCGGGCTAAACGATAAACTGATTCGAAACACTCTGGACATGGAACATGGTGAAGAGCTTGACCTGGATCTATTAGAGGAGAAGCTAAATCGAGTACATGGCTTAGGTAACTTCGAGTTGGTGGGTTACGACCTTGCGTTTGAAGAGCAGGGTGTCGACCTAAAACTAATGGCTACCGCCAAATCCTGGGGGCCTAATTACCTGCACATGGGTTTAGACATTGAAAGTGACCTCGATAACGATTCCCGAGCGACATTACTTTTAGGTTATACGAGGGAAGAGGTCAGCGATAAAGGAGCAGAGTGGACAGTTGTCGTTGGCATAGGAGAGGAACCGATCGTTCAGAGTATCTGGTACCAGCCCCTGACCTATCATCGAGATTGGTTTTTTCTTGCGGCTGCCGGGTACGGATCTGAAATTGTGTCTCAATTCGAGGACGATGAAAAAATTGCAGAGTTTGGACTGGAAGTTCTGTCCGCGTACGTGGGTATTGGATATGAATTTGGTTCATTTGCAGCGACTTCCGTGGGTCTTCGACGAGCATCAGGTACAGCGAATCTCAAGATTGGAGATCCTGCCATTCCCGATTTTGACTTTGAAGATGGCAGCGTTGTTCTCGCCTTTTTATATGACACCCGGGACAAAATCAGTTTTCCGTCCCAGGGATCACTGTTGGAGCTTGAAGTTTCAGCCTCCCTTGATGTGCTTGGTGCTGATGAAAATTATCAACAATGGATACTTGGACTAGGTAAAGCTTTCTCCTGGGGAAATCATAACCTTGGATTGCGCTTCTCCGCTGGTGGTACTAACGGCGTCAATAACGTTAACAGTTTGTTCAGACTTGGCGGCTACGGGAAACTGACGGGATTGAGAAGGGATCAACTAACGGGAAACTACATGGCTGTGGCTTCTGCTGTTTACTATCGCCGGTTTGGCGCAATACCTGTACTGGATGGTTATATTGGCTCGATTGTTGAGTACGGTGGTGCCTGGCAAGATCGTGATGACATTAGTGCTGATACATCTATATTCTCAGCAGGGGTGTTCATCGGGGCGGACACACCTATCGGCGCGATACAAATCGGTATTGCTCATGCAGATCAGGGAGAAACTACTGCGTTCGCGCGTATTGGTAGGGTTTTTTGAATGCTGAGTGGAAGGGATTCAGCCCAGTCTACGTTGGAAATAGGATCAGCTTTCGGGATATACTCACACTAGGAATAGTCAGGAGTCTTCTATGAGAATTTTCACATTCGCCAGTTTGTGTCTCTTAAGTGCCATAGCGATTGCAAAGCCTATTAATCCAGGTTTGGACGCCAAATGGCAATTCAGTTTAGGTGCGCTCAACGAAAATACGAAAATGAGTATTCGATCAACAAGGTTAGGAGATCTGGAGACGGACTTTGATCTTGATGATCTGGGCCTGGACGAATCGGAAGTGGTTCCACAATTTGGCGTCAGCTGGCGATTTGCCAACAGGTGGGCGCTGAATTTAGCGTACTCTGCTTATGGAGTGTCAGGCGGTAAGAACATCAGCACGTCGTTCAACTATGATGGCATCACCTATCCCGTCAACGCCTTCACTAAGACAGATCTTGATTTAGATTTGTTTATCTTATCAATAGATTACGCCATACGCAGGACGGACACATCTGAATGGGGAGTGGGCCTGGGACTACATGCCATTGACTTTGGTTTTGATATCAAAGGTAGCCTCAACGACGTGTCGATTGGGGAATCATCCGAAGATTTCCTTGCGCCATTACCTAATATAAGGCTCTTTGGGCGCCATGCATTTTCTTCAAAATTACTCGCCACCGCCGCTATTGGCTGGCTGGGTCTGAAAATTGATAAATATGATGGCAATCTATTAGTAGGTGCAGTTGCGCTGAATTATTCCTTCAGTGATCGATGGTCCCTTGGAATAAATTACCAATTTACCGATATCGATTTAGATATTGATAACGGTATCAATGAAGATAGCTATGAAATAGACCTGAGTGGCTTTGGTCTGGTACTCAGTTACAGAATTCCTTAAACGTTTTTGTTTGATTAATTTGAATCGGTCAAATAGGCAAAGTCTTTGACACTCTCAAGCCGGATTTTTATAGGACTCGGCATTGCCGTTGGATTGTTTTTTTGGAGAGTTGGTTGCCGATTTTGAGTTGCTGGGTGATCTCTATGTGGGCTTACTGCAGATTACGGTTTTACCTTAGATCATGGTGTCGCTTGTTGCGGGATTTGCCCGGCTGGAGCTCAGTCAAGCAAGTAAGCTAGCAATCTGGGGCGGCAGTACGCTGTTGCTGATCTGGGGGCTCGCCTTATTTGTCATCTTCCTTTCGACCTATGCATTCCCGGATCTTAGTTCCAGTTCCTTTTTCAGCAGCGCCATAATGCCGGAGCCAACGCCAACAAATTTAATAGATCTGTAAGTTCCCGCAAACATATTCTTTTCATTGTCCAATAATATGGTTCCGGCGGTTGTTTTGTTTAGTATTCTGATGGGCCTTGCTTTAATTTCGGTCGATGAAAAGAATCTGGTATTGCCTTTATTTGATGGCATGTCGGCAGTACTTACCCGAATTAATACCAGAATAGTGCAACTTACACCCTATGGTATTTTCTTTGTTGCTGCGGCCGCTGCAGGAACCCTGACTGTCGATGAACTAGGCCGGGTTCAGGTTTATCTTGTTACCTATATAAGTGTTGCCTTTCTGGTTACATTTTGGATATTTCCGGGATTGATCAGTACTGTTAGCGGCATTCCGTTTAGGGAGGTGCTTTCCACCTTTCGTGATTCTCTGGTCACTGCGTTTGCCACAGGCTCGCAATTTGTGGTGCTGCCGCAAATTGCGGAAAGTTGTAAACAGCTGATCCGAAAGCACCATCCTGATAAACCGGGTGCCGGTTCGGCAATTGATATTATCGTGCCGGTTTCATTTAATTTTCCTTCGCTGGGTAAATTGCTGGTTCTGCTTTACGTATTGTTTTCGGCTTGGTTTACGGATACGGAGGTGGATTTTGCCGATCGGGTGATGCTCGCCTTCAATGGTATCTTTAGCTTGTTTGGTAGTATTAATGTGGCTGTCCCTTACTTGTTGGATACCCTGGAAATTCCCTCTGACATGTTCCAGCTGTTTCTGGTTACGGGTATCGTTGTCGGCAGATTTGGTGCGATGCTGGCGGCTCTCCATATCATCGCGATCGGCATCATTGTTTCTTTGGCGCTTGGCGGACTGCTTAAAATTAATTTGCGAGCAAGTCTACGCTACGCCTTGATTACCCTGGCCAGCATTTTGGTCATGGTTATCTGTCTCCGGGTATATTTTATGGTGTTTGTGCCGCAGTCACCCAATCGCAGTGAAGTGCTTTCTACAATCACGCTGATGGAGGAGCGCGTGAAGGCTACAGTTAGAGAGAAACCAGGTGAACCTGATGAGAAGAGAGCTGTCGGGTCTCGCCTGGATGCCATTTTGGAATCAGGGATTCTCAAAGTCAGGTATCGGACGAACAATTTACCTTGCACATTTGTGACGCCGGGAGGATCACTGGTTGGCTTTGATATTGAAATGGCTCATATGCTTGCAGAAGATCTTAAGGTCGATATCGAATTTACGGCGGTGGACTCCGGTAATGCCGGGTTAATGTTATCGGCTGCGCAGATAGACATCGCTATGTCTTGTATTCCTGGCTTGCCGGATCTGTATCGTAAGGTCAGCTTCTCTCGATCTTATATGGAGTTGACGATGGCCCTGGTTGTACCTGATCACATGCGCGACAACTATGGAAATGTGGAGGACTTACGGAATCAAGATATCACTATTGCCCTGGTTGGTTCACACTACTTCGAGAGCAGAATTCATCGCATGTTACCCCAAGCGAAAACCGTAATTCTAAAGTCTGCAGAAGATTTCTTCGGCGATTATACACATGGCGCCCAGGTGCTGGTTATCTCCGCAGAGGAAGGGGCTGCTTACGCATTTAGATACCCGCGATATACTGTTGTGGAGACGCAGAAGAGCATCAAGATACCCGCGGGTTACGCGGTTCCAAAGGGTGACATTGAATTTGTCGAATTTATCAGTAATTGGGTCGACCTGAAGCGTAGTGAGGGTACGATAGATGACTTGTATGAATACTGGATGCTTGGTGGTGTAACAAAGGTAAAGCAGCCACGCTGGTCGGTAGTGAGAGATGTTTTGGGATGAGTTGATTAAACTAACAATCGCGGTGGTGTCTGACAATTAGACTTATAAATTTACTGGCGTTGATAACCTTCCTGATATTTGCCCAGGCTAGCCAGGCCAGCGAATTCGACTATCAAACTTCAGGAACAGTCGTCGCCATCGGTGATATTAATGGCGACTATGTGCAGCTCGTCTCATTGTTGCGAGAAATTGAATTGATTGATGTCGCAACAAACTGGGCTGGCGGCAATAGCCATCTGGTCAGCCTGGGCAATCTGGTGGGATATGATGGTCAGAAGGTCATTCAACTCTTCATGAAACTTGAAGGGCAGGCCGAGAAGGCCGGCGGTCGGGTGCATGTCCTGTTAGGGGACGCTGATTATGACGCACTCACGAACCCCTCGGAAATGGCGTCCGCGCAGCGATCCTGGCTCCAGGATTTGCCCGTCATCATCAAATTGAACGCCAGGATTTATACTTACGGCGGAATCGCGTACAGCTTTGTTGAGCAATCACTAAAATCGATAAATGATCATGCGCATCTTCAGTTATTGAATGCAAACAAGGCATCAACAGATGCTGAGGCCCAACTGCCGTTAGATGAGCATGTGATCAGGTATCGAGGTACTGCAATGTGCCACCCATATGCAGAATCATTTAACGTTGAGCGTTTCCTGAAGAGAAGGCAGGTCAGTCAGATAGTGATCGGACATGTCGTGACCGATGGACGGGTACTCAGTCGTATGAATGGTCTCGTTGTATTGCTGGACACAGGCATGTCAGAAGCGGGCTCGGCGGCAGTTCTCGTTGATCCTCCTGGTGAGGAGCCTTACGTCCACTATCTAGGGCGTGATAATAAAATTTCCATCAGTGATGAAGAAAACTCTTTGGCCAAGAACATTTCCGGGATGACTGATCTGGAAGTAGAAGAGCTCCTGAGAATGAGTCCTGTAGTTAAGACGGAAGAAATTGGCGCCGGCATCACCAATCCCTGGAGAGTCACACAAGTATTTGAAGGGGCTGATCACAGTGCTCTTTTTAAGTATGTAGATACAAACCCCGGGATTGAATCAAAAAAGTACTACAGCCCGCGGCGAAATGATGAGTCTGATAGATATGCTTATGAAGTGGCTGCATACAAGCTGGATAGAATGCTGAATCTGCAATTGGTCCCGACTGCGGTTGTAGCAACGGTTGATGGTAAGGAAGGAGTGCTCCAGGATTGGGTTAATCATGCTATCAATGAGCGGGACCGACTTGAAAATGATATAGCTTTCGATGGCCCTTGTGCACGCCTCGAACGATATCGACTGCGCATAGTATTAGACATATTGATTTACAATGACGATCGAAATCTGACGAATATTATGTGGACCAAGAATGATTTCATGATGATGTTTATAGATCATACGCGAGCATTTCGATCTTCAACGAAACGCCCAAAATAATATAGAAAAGTAGGGATACGCGTGTCTGATTTGTTATGGGAAAGACTTCAATCATTAAGCTTTGAATCAGTCTAAAAGGAACTTGGAGCCTATCTACATGCCAAACAAATTAATGCCTTGATAGCTCGTCGCGACCTGATTCTTCGTGAGATGGACACTACTGATGTGTTGTGATCGGATGTTAGACTAGTGACATAAATCTGTTCTAGTGGGTGCTGCAAGAAGTTGTTGGTCTGCAGTCAAAGATAATAATAAAGGGGAAATCTAATGCCAGACGATAACAAAAAGGTTCTACAGTTGGTGATCGAGTCCGCCATCCGCATTGTCGTGCTCGGGTTGCTGTTATATTTTTGCTTACAGATTGCTGTTCCATTCATCGGGGTCGTCATCTGGGCGATGATAGTGGCCATTGCCGTTTACCCCGTGTACCTGAAAATTGTTCCTTGGTTCGGCGGTCGACGAGGGACTGCTGCCACAGGCCTGGTAGTATTAACCCTGGCGCTGTTTATCGTGCCTGTTGTGAGTATGACGGGTTCCATTGTTGAGGTTGTACAAGGTGTCAGTACGCAGATTAACGCGGGAACATTCAAGATCCCGCCGCCGGAAGACAAAGTAAAGGAATGGCCCCTGGTGGGGGAAAGATTATATGCGTTCTGGTTGATCTCTTCTGAAAACCTTTCTGAAGCCGCACATCAACATCAGAATGAGATCAAGAGGGCCATTCAATCAGGCATTGGCATGATTGGTGGATTTGGTGGGGCCATGTTTGTCTTTATCTTTGCTACTGTATTTGCTGGCGTGTTTTTGGCCAGCGGCGAATCTGGTCACGCATTCAGTATTCGCCTGATGGATCGTCTTACTGGCGGAAAGGGGAACGAGATGACTGAACTATGCGTGAAAACCGTAAGGAGCGTTGCGCAGGGAGTCATCGGCATTGCCGTCATTCAATCGCTGCTGTCTGCGCTTGGTATGGCAATGATAGGTGTACCGGCAACTGCGCTCTGGTCTGTATTGATCCTTGTCTTTGCAATAGCCCAGTTACCGCCTCTTATCGTGCTTGGACCAGTGATGGTATGGGTTTTTTCCGAGTATGAAACCGTTCCAGCCGCAATTTTTATGGTCTACGGTTTTGCAGTGAGTGTCAGCGATGCATTCCTGAAGCCGCTCTTACTCGGTCGGGGCATGGATATTCCAATGCCTGTCATTCTAATTGGTGCCATTGGTGGCATGATCTACGCTGGAATAGTTGGTCTTTTTGTTGGCGCCATTGTTCTTGCCATAGGGTATTCCCTGTTTTCAAAGTGGTTGGATATGGCTGACGAGGAGGCCCCTGCTGATGAGTGATGCCAATTCCAATGAAAAACAGGCTATGGAAGCACTGCCTGTGGAAGAGCAGGTCTCAGTCCAGGAGAAAGCTGACGAAAATACACAGGCACAAACTGATTTCCGAATAGCAGAATATAAACTGGTCAGGAAGATGACCATTCGGGTCCTGGCGGTGCGCCTAGTGTTTTTTGTCTGGTATGTTGCTGCCGATCGAATGACCCCTAATACGAATCAGGCGAGAGTTTGAGGCCATGTGGTTCCAATGGCGCCTCAAGTATCGGGCATTGTTACTGAGGTGAATGTTGAGATGAACCAGGCCGTGAAGAAGGGTCAGGTTCTGGTGAAGATTGATCCTGATAACTACGAATTGGCGGTTAAACAGGCATAAGCATCATTGGAGAAGGCGGGTCAATCCGTTGGTGCAAATACGGCCGATGTAAGTTCCGCACAAGCACGGGTCATTGAGGCTAAGGCCAGCCTTCAGAGTGTCCAATCAGGGGCGCAGCTAATAAAGGCCTGCCACCTTTGTTAGTAGTGATGTTGCTGATGGGCATTACAGCGATTCCACTGGTTGGACTTTCGTCAAGTGCCGCCGCCATCTTGATTGTGAAGGGTTTATCGCTCTGTGGTTCCGCAGCAGTGGTGTTCACCATGTTGCTGTTTTGGTTAATACCCGAAGTAGAGACTATCGAGAAAGCTGCGCAGAAGGAGAGCGTTGAGAGCCCCCTTAGATCTGCATTGATCAGTACATTGGTGATTTTACCACTGGTCATAGTGTTTTATACATTCTCGTTGATTAACGGTATTCTGTTGTTTGTATTCGCTGCTGTTTTGGCGCAAACCCCGGACCTTACCGCCGGGATGCGTAGCAGCGCGGGATTGCTGATTGCCAATGCCCTTGGTGGACTCTTCGCTATGGGTATTTACACCTTGCTGATTGCGGTGCCGGAGTTTTTGTTTATGTTCTTTCTGGTCCTTATGGTAAGTCTGGTGTTCGCTCAAAAGATTTTCTCCAATGATCCTTACGCAGGTCTATATTCAACCGCATTTACGGCGATACTCTTGTTGGTCGGTAATAGCCTTGGTGATACCAGCGCAAGCGCTGCAGTCAGTTTTTTCGTTCGAATCGTACAGATCATTATGGCAGCAACATATATCGTTACTGCATTCTATATTTTGAGTTGGCTGTTTGGTCGAACTAAGGAACATGTGCCAGGGGAGGGAGCTTCCGCTGAGACCTCGTTAGTCTCGGAACTTGGCCAATGACGGAGTTAACCTTGTGACGCAGGGGCTCATGAATTAAAGTGCGTCCTACTACGAAGGAGTTAGGTCTTATGGTTAAGATATTTTTCACCACTGTTTTATTCGCGCTGCTAAGTGCTTGTTCGAGCAATCCTCCCATAATTGATTTTGATTCATCAGTGGATTTTAGTAAGTACAAAACATTTGCATTCATGAGCGAGCACCCCTTATTAAGAGCGGAAGGGGGCGAAGGTGGTAGTCCTCTACTGGAAGGCAGATTGATGCAAACAACCGAGAATATTTTGGCTGCGAGAGGATTCAAGAGAGTTGCGGATCCCGAAAGTGCTGACATGGCCATCGGTTTCACCGTTGGTAGTCGAGATAAAATACAGGTAAATAGTTATCCTGAAACCTATCGACCTTACTATGGTGGTTATGGTCGTGGATGGGGAGGAGCCTATTATGGTGGCGGTTATGCTGTTGGTATGAGTACTTCCACAACCGTGAATCAATACACCGAAGGTACCTTGTCCTTAGACATATATGACGTCTCTACTCATGCACCGATCTGGCATGGCAAGGCAACGAAGAAAATTACAACGAAAATGCAGGAAAACCCGCAAGAAACAGTTGATGAGATTATGTCAAGTATTCTTGCAACCTTCCCTCCGATTTAAGTAAGCTGAATTGGAGTAGAACGCAATCGGTTCTTTTTGCCTGGCACGGATAGAATTAGTCGATAAAGGGATGAATCATAGTGTCTGAATCACAAGTGGTAGATGTAAAAGCCGTAAAAATCACTTTTACTAACGCTGATGTCAGGAGTTTTGCCTACGAGCCGCTTGAAATTGACCCAGCCGGAATTGCGCACGTTTTTCATCGATTTGCTGAAGCTGGACATATCCTGCTAAATACTGAGGACAGGATAATTTTCATTCCCATGTCCAGCGTTCAGTCTCTCGAAATCACGCCGAAACCAGATGGCAAACTGCCTAACTCCATTAACGTGCTGCATGAGTTTGACCAGTAGCGCATTACATTAGCAGCGCTAAGGCATCGTCACCACACCTTGATTAAGGACTGGGATGCGCACATTTTCTGAATCCAGCTTCTCTTTGATGGCTTTCATCAGTTCCCACTTTGTTGACCAATAGTCGCCACGCTCCACCCAGGGTCTAACGACAAATATCATGGCATAGGGAGATAGCTCGTTCATCTCGACGGTGGGTGAAGGCTCCTGCAATATCTTCTCGTGTGCGTCGATAATCGTTGTGATCATAGCCTTAACTTGCTCGATATCCTCGCTGTAATCCACCCTGAATTCCATATCTATTCTGCGGTTATCCTGCACGGTAATGTTTTTGATGACGTCGCCCCATATTTTGTTGTTGGGCACAATCAAAGTCTGGTTGTCAAAGGTAAG
The DNA here is from genome assembly GCA_046582185.1 of Pseudomonadales bacterium. Lineage (GTDB taxonomy): Bacteria > Pseudomonadota > Gammaproteobacteria > Pseudomonadales > Azotimanducaceae. The sequence goes on from JAYGEX010000019.1 coordinate 219,146, forward strand.
GATGGTGGTAGAGACCAGACTCATCTTTGAAACTGTGCCCACCACATTTCCAGCTTCGATGACATCATCAACATCAAATGGACGATAGCCGAGTATCATGATTCCCGAGGCAAAGTTAGCAAGGGAGTCCTGAAGAGCGAAGCCCACAATAAATCCTGCTATACCAATACCTGTCAAAAACGCGGTTATTTCTACACCTAATTGACTTAATGCGATGAGAAAACCGAATATCATGATCCCTCTGTTAGACAGAGACAAGAGCATTTCCTGCATCAGTTTTGATGTCTCCATCCAGCGCGTATCAAAACTTCTGCGCATTAAATAGGTGGTGAATCTGGCAATTAGTTTGAAACTGCCGAGTATTACCAGGAATAAAATTGTTTGGGTGACAATGTATCCGGCGTTATCTCTGGTGGATTCCATAAGATTCGCAAATCTTTTCTCGACGATACCCATGACGATACGGGGGTTAAACAGGTCGGTGGATACTTCTCCTGTTTGCAGGAGGAGCTGCCGATAACGAGTTGAATCCACTTCGTTTTCATCGAGCATGATGACAATGGCAGAAAGAGCGCCCACGGTTGAGGTCTCTCTGGTCTTTAAGGCGAGTAGTTCAGCCCGTAACTCGTCTGATGGCGAGCTATCGCCGATAGAGAGACTAAGTGACTCCTCTGCCGTGACGATGAGCTGAATCTGGCTGGAGAGATTATCCGCGAAAGGGACCAACCGATTGAGCAGGTTTTCCCTGTGGTTTTCCGGATTGATGTCCAGGTGCTCCAATTCCCTGATAATACGAATTTTCTTTTTAAACAACGTTTCTATCCACTCCAGATCATTTGCAATGAGACGCTCGAACTCGATTAGTCCAAAGCCCGCCAGATCAACTGTCTCCGATCGTTTACTGACGTGTTCGTCCAATTCGGCGTCCATTATTATGTCCAGGGCATTGCTGGAAAACATGATGTATGAGGCAACGGTATCTCTTAGTTCCGTGGTATCCAGTTTCTTGTCGATTTGCTTCTTTAGAATGTCTGAGAGTTCAAATATTAGTTCCAGTGTTCTCAGGGCTTTTTGTTGGAACTGTAGTTCCAGAGCAACTTTATTATCGCCACGTGCTGCCTCTATTTGCCGATTTAGTTTTTCAAAGGTACTGCGTTCTTTTTCCAGCGCTTCGATGGTTGCGGTCGCAGAGTCCAGTAGTTTCTGATGCGGATTCACTGCAGGCAAGGGTGCGTTGATTGCCGCTTCCTTATCTGCGTCTTCTATTTGCGAATGTATCATCTGGCTATCACCAGCATTCTCTGCGGCATGGATTGGATGAAGCAGGGTAAAGAGGAAAATAGACAACAGGATACGAATCATGAGAGGGGCCGCTTTTGATGATGAACGTAGTTCAGTATACCCTTAACCAACAGTGAATTTATGCCCTCCGTGATTGCCAGATGGTTACACAATGCAGATACATTATCGTGTCCCATCTATGATAAATTATGCTATTCAGCAGCCAGGAGATTATAAGGTGACTCTAACCGAAGCCCAGTTTAAAGGTCGGACAGCGCCGTTGCTGACAGCGACTATTGGCCAGCATCTTGACGAGGTCGCATCTCGCGATCCGGATCACATGGCACTCATCATGCCTCATCAGGACATTCGTTGGACTTACAAGAAGTTTGTAACAGAAGTTGACCGACTGGCGACCGGATTGATCCATTTGGGCATAGAGCCAGGTGATCGAATAGGGATTTGGTCGCCAAATCGTTACGAATGGGTACTAACCCAGTTTGCCACAGCCAAGATTGGTGCCGTCATGGTATGCGTCAACCCGGCCTATCGTTTGTATGAACTGGAATATGCGCTCAATAAGGTTGAGTGCAAGGCTATAATCGCAGCGCCCAGCTTTAAGACCAGCATGTATCTGGAAATGCTCTGTACCCTGGCGCCGGAGGTCTTTGATTGTGAGCCGGGAAATTTGGTGTCAGAGAAATTGCCCCATTTGAAGACAATTATAAGGATGGGTGAAGATGTGTCCCCCGGCATGTACAATTTTGGGTCGGTGTGCGACATGGGAGATCAGTCGGATTCGGATCGATTGGTAGCGCTGGCGTCTTCGCTCAAGTCGTCGGACGCCATTAATATCCAATTTACCAGCGGTACGACCGGCACGCCCAAAGGCGCAACGCTAACTCATACCAATATCTTGAATAACGCCTTCTACGGCGGCCAAAGTATGAATTTGACTGCGAATGACAGCATCTGTATTCCAGTGCCCATGTACCATTGCTTTGGTATGGTGCTGGGAACGCTGATTTGCGTCTCTCATGGGGCAACGATGGTTTTGCCGGGGGAAGTTTTTGACCCGGTACAAACCTTGACAGTTGCCGCCGATGAAAAATGTACGGCTCTCCATGGCGTACCGACTATGTTCATCGCAGAACTGGATTTGCCGGATTTTGAAAAGTATGACCTGAGTAACTTGCGCACCGGGATCATTGCCGGGTCTACCTGCCCAATTGAGCTGATGCGCCGATTAATCGACGATATGGATCTGACAGAAATTGTTATTGGTTATGGCCAGACAGAATGTAGCCCGATTAATACTATGACGGCTATTGACGATACGCTAGAGGCGCGAGTGACCACCGTCGGTGTTGCTCACACCAATTGGGAACAGAAGATAATAAATGAAGATGGCTCGACCGCAGGTATTGGCGTGACGGGAGAAGTTTGTTCCCGTGGATACGGTGTTATGAAAGGATACTGGGGCGACCCGGAACGAACAGCCGAAACAATCGACAAGGATGGCTGGCTGCATTCAGGTGACCTGGGAGAAATGGACGATCAGGGTTATGTGAAGATCACCGGGCGCATAAAAGACATGATCATTCGTGGCGGTGAGAATATTTACCCGCGGGAAATCGAAGAGTATCTGTATACCCATCCGCAAATTCAGGAGGTGCAGGTCTTTGGCATTCCCCACGAGAAATATGGCGAGCAGGTCTGTGCCTGGATTCAGATAAAAGAAGGCAGTGAGTTGACTGTGGAAGCCATCAAGGAATACTGCCAGGGGCAAATAACGCACTTTAAGATTCCGCACCATATTAAGCTTGTTACTGAATTTCCGATGACGGTTACAGGTAAGATGCAAAAGTTTGTTATGCGTGATGAAACAAGCAAAGAATTGGAACTGAATTCGTAAAGATGTTCGTAAAGAAGCTCATAAAAAGTTCGTAAAGAAGGGAAGTTGAAATGAATCTGAAAGTTATCGGTGGGTTGATACTGGCGGTAGTCATAGCCGCAGCAATTGGCACTTTGCTTGTAGTGCAGAATATTGATGGCATCGTAAAAAGCCTGATTGAGGACATTGGCTCAGAGGTAACGGGTACGACGGTTACCGTCGCTGAAGTTAAGATCAGCCTGACGGATGGAAGTGGGACCATCAAAGGGCTGACAATCGCTAATCCTCCCGGGTTTAGTGCAGGCAATGTATTCGAAATAGATCAAATTACTCTGGATATTGACCCAGCATCGCTTATGGGTTCGGTTTATACACTGGATGAAATACTGATTAATGGTGCCCGCATTCTGGCAGAAAAAAGTGCGACCAGCTCAAACATCGAAACCCTTATGGATAACCTTGAGAGAGCATCAAGCGAGATTGAGGAGCAACTCGGGGTAAGTGAAGAAAGTTCCTCGGAGAATGAGTCCGTGGATGTGCGCTTGATCGTGTCCAAATTCACCTTCATTAATAGTTCTGCAAGTCTCAAGACCAATCAATTCGGGGAGCATTCCTTGAGTGTTCCTGATATCAGGCTTAGGAATCTGGGCGCTGAAGAGGGAGGGCTGACCCCCGAAGAGTTGGCGACGGAAGCGGTCTATGCACTGGTCTCACAGGTGCAGCAAGCCATTTCGGACAAGGTTCAGAAATTGGCTGAATCCATGGCCATGGATGCCCTCGAAAGCAAATTAAGCGATGAAGACAAAGAGAAGGTGAACAAGCTGAAGTCCCTATTTGGAAAATAATAGCTTGGAAAATAGTAGCCTGGAAAATAAGTGTTTGGTGAAAAACAGTTCGGGAAATGAAGGTTCGATTGAAGAGCACACGATAATGAAGCGACTGAGCCGCTACGGTTTCCTATAAGGGTTAATAAGCAATGATGTTCCGGCAGTTATTTGATCACGAGTCATTTACCTACACCTATTTATTGGCGCAAGCGCCAGGTAGTGAGGCCTTACTCATTGATCCGGTTCTAGGCAAAGTTGACCATTACATACGCTTGCTTGAAGAGCTGCAACTCAAGCTGGTAAAGGTTCTTGATACTCACGTACATGCTGATCACATCACGGCCGCCGCTGAACTTCGAGATCGCACCCAGTGTATTACCATAATGGGCGAAGAGAGCAACGTCGACGCTGTTTCCCAACGTATTTGTGATGGTGAAATTATATCCATCGAAGGCTTAAGCCTTACCGCCTTATATACGCCAGGGCATACCGATGACTCCTATTGCTTTCTTATGAAGGACAGGGTGTTTACTGGTGATACATTGTTGATCAGAGGCACAGGACGAACTGATTTTCAAAGTGGTCGTGCTGACCTGGCCTATGAGTCAATTACGCGTAAGCTCCTGACCTTGCCGGACGATATCCTCGTTTATCCCGGGCATGACTATAAAGGGGATTCGATTAGTACCATCGGTGAAGAGAGGAGCCATAATCCTCGCTTACAGGTGGCTGACAAAGCTGCCTACGTGGAATTGATGAATAATCTAAACCTTGATGATCCCAAAATGATGGATGTTGCCGTTCCTGCTAACCAAAAAGTTGCGATGGCCCAGCAGGAAATTGATGACCTGGGCTGGTCTTATAGTTCAGATAAATTGAGACATCTTCTTGCTGATGAAAAGGTATTGCTGGTGGACCTAAGAGAAGATTCCGAGCGAGAAAAGAAAGGTTACATAGAATCTTCTATAAATGTGCCGTACAACAATATTGATGTCGCGATTGCAAAAAACGGCGTATTAAACGAACTGGCTCATGCCACCTCCAAAGAGCTGGTGTTTTACTGTGCCTACGGTGAGCGATCGGCAATGGCGCTAAAGGCGGCTCGTGCAGTGGGGCTCGAATGTTTTCATCTCAAAGGTGGTATGGCTGCCTGGGCGCACAACTAATCTTTTTCCCCCGTTGAAAAGGGGATTAATGCAACAAGTGAGAAGCCAGAAAGTCACTCACACCTTTCATTTCAACGGGTGGTACTGCGCTATGGGCGCCAGGATTGATGTGCATGGCCTTCTTGTTTGTGCCGATGAGTCCAAACAGTTCCAGGCACTTGTCTCTGGGAATGAGTTCATCATCCCACTGCGTTAGTACGCGAACGGGTATATTGATTTTCGGCGCGGCTTCAATCAAGGCGGCTTTGTTAGGACCCCATGTTCCCATCAACCCAAGTACTGCTGCCTGAATTTTTGGCTCTGAAGCGACTAGTGGAAGCCCCATCATCATGCCCATTGAAAGCCCAAAGTAACCAATAGGGAGGTCGCCAAGAATGCCGGTAACTTCATTGAGCGTTGATCGCCAGTCAGCGACAATATCTTTTGTGGCATTCTCATCACTCCATGCGTTCTCAAAATCTGCGTCGCCCTTAATCCTGTCGCCATGACCTGGGCCATCAATAGCAAAAGCCGCAAACTTATGATGTCGGACTAGACGACGTGCCAGAGACAGGATGTAATCGGTACGTTTGTGAGTAGAGCCTCCATGCCCCAACAAGATAATGCCAGTGGCGGGTTCATCTTCCGGAGTCCAGAGGATACCTGGAATGTCTCGACCTTCACAGTGGTGAGAAAACATCTGTTCCTTCACACCTCTGCCTACTGCTGGCTCGTTAAGTAATTCCATTGTGTCCTCATGGTCGGTGTATCTGATTGTTATGTTTAACCAACAATTCGTCTAATTCTTGTTGGGTAGTTCTTGTTGATTCGTTCTTGTCAATTAGTTCCAGCATACTCCAAGAATGATGTGGATGTATATTCACTATCATCCTGACAAGGTTTACGAATACACTGTCACCTGAAGTATCACTGAAAGAGGTATCAGGAATGCAAAGCTGGCAAGTTGGCGAGGTGAAGATCACTCAAATTGCAGAGATGGAACTGCCCATCCCCTACAACGAACGGGCGCCATTCATGCCTGCTGCCAAACCGGAAGCACTCAAGGAAATGCCCTGGTTATATCCGCATTATGTAAGCCCGGAAGGACACCTGAGGCTGTCAATACATGCCTTGCTCGTTGAAGCGCCTGGGCTTCGCCTGGTTGTTGATACCTGTGTGGGTAACGATAAACCGCGGGGGTTGACCGGAGGAAGGGCCTTACAAACAGACTTCATGGACAAGTTTATTGCAGCTGGTTGGCCGCGAGAAAGCGTGGATTGTGTTGTTTGTACTCATTTGCATGTGGATCACGTGGGTTGGAACACTATGAAGCTTGGTGATTCATGGGTGCCGACATTTCCTAATGCACGTTACCTGATTGGGCGGGATGAGTATGAATTCTGGATTAAGGATGAAAGTGATGATCAGGTGCCTGTTATGGCTGATTCGGTCACGCCGATATTTGATGCGGGTCTCGCAGATCTGGTTGCGACCGATCATGTGATATCGCCAAATATTAAACTAATGCCAACCATTGGGCATACGCCAGGTCATGTCAGTGTCATGATTGAATCTGAAGGTGAAAAGGCAATGATCACTGGCGACTTCATACATCACCCTTGCCAGATCGCGCATCCGGACTGGACCGTTAGTTTTGATGTTGATCAATCCGCGGCAGCGGCTTGTCGGGACAGGGTCCTGGGAGAGCTGGCAGATAGCTCTGTTCTGGTAATCGGCACCCACTTCGCGGCGCCGACGGCGGGTAATATTGTGAGCGATGGGGACAGTTACAAATTTGTTACATAGCTAGTTCCTGTCTGGAAATAGCATATAATTGATCTGAATCGCAGCACATAATTGCAGTTAGGAATCTAAATCAGTCACTTACAAAGGAACTGGCACCGGAGGTTTTCAATCGCGGACAAGAACTAGCTTGGTTGTGGAATCCAGCAGGCAGCAGCACTAATACGCTCCGCAGTTCTCATCAATCTGGCCGATGTACAAATCGATCTTGCTCTGTCGTTCCTCGACAGAAAGAATGCGATATTCACCATCACCATCAGCATCAATTACCCGAACCCGGCCTCGATTTTTATAGTTGGATAGATTTTTCCTTGCTCGATCACAATTCGCTTTTCTGGAGGCTGTCAGCTGTGCTACTGCGGCGTCAACTTCCATATCCGCGCGTCTTTCTGCAGGTGTTTCATAGTCCGACATCTCGTCAGCATAGCTTCCCGGATTGAATGGGGCGGGCGTTCCGACTTCGGGTTCATCGGCTTGCAGAATGCCGAATCTTTGCTCACGACTGTATCGAGTCGTTTCTATGCCATTGGGAGGTTCCTGGGAGTAGTTAGTCACTCCATTTTCGTCCACCCAGGTATAGTATTCTGCTGATGCCATTGCAGTGTTTGCGATGCAGTAAAACAGCATAGCGGTGGCTAATTTTGTGATGGATGATTGCATGATGATTCTTGAATCTTGTATTCGCACAAATTGGCAGTGTACTCTATATTAAGCACTCTATATTAAGCACTCTATATTCAAGGCACTATAGCCAAGCACAAGTGGTAATTTAAATGGAAACCAGGATGAAAAAACTATTTGTACTAATTTGTTTCATGTTATCAACATCCCTCAATGCTGCAGAAATGCAGAATATCGGCACCATAAATTTTGAAAATTCCGGTGCGCAAGAAGCACAGGAACACTTTCAGAGAGGCGTTGCGATTTTGCATAGCTTTGGCTGGAAGCAGGCGATTTCTGAATTTAGAGCTGCCCAGCGGATAGACCCTGATTTCGCGATGGCTTACTGGGGTGAATCATTGTGCTACAACCATCCTCTAATTCCCGAACAGGATCGGGCATCACCAACAGCTGCACTGGAGCGACTGGGTAAGGACCTCGAAGAACGTTTGCAAAAAGCGCCAACGGATCGGGAGAAGGGGTTCGTCATGGCGGTTGAAGCCTTATTCATTACCAAAGGAAGTATCGCGGAGCGAAGGATTGCCTACAAAAATGAAATGCAGCGCCTCTATTCAAGATATCAGGATGATGAGGTATCGACATTCTATGCCCTGTCTCTCTTGAGTGCGGCTGGCGCAAGTGGGGATGAGCGTATGGGTATGAACGTCCTTGCCGGATCGATTGCAGAGAGAGTCTTCAGAGATAACCAGAACCATCCAGGCGCTGCACATTTTGTTATCCATTCCTTCGATGATCCCTTACATGCGCCGCTGGCTTTGGATGCAGCTAAAAAATTCGCGAATATTGCGCCACTTGTTTCACACGCCAGGCATATGCCTTCGCATATTTTTATTCAGCATGGCATGTGGAAAGAAGTATCAACATCCAACCAGTCAGCATTTGATGCCGCAAATGAACTCTGGGAGCAAGGAGACAGCGTCGGTGATATGGTGCATGCGCTAGGCTGGGGGCAATATGGTGATTTACAAAGGGCCGACTATAAACGGGCGCGCCTCTGGATTGAACGGCTCAATGATATAATTGACGCTGACAATAGTACCGTGAGAGGCGGTTTTCCGGCTGCCCTTGCTACCGTCAAGGCGCGCTATATAGTTGAAAGTGAACAATGGAAAACAGTTGAAGTATCAAGTCAGTCATCCACCTCAACTTTATTGGCGACCGGCATCAGTGCTATCAATATGGGTAAGATTAAGCTGGCAAAGAAAGTAGAAAATCTCCTCTCGGCGAAAGTGAAGAATCTGAAAAAGAAGGAGAAGCGTGCATATGCTCGTGGACCAATCCCTACCGAGATTGCCTTAAAGGAAATTTCAGCGCTGCTGAGCTTTTCCAAGGGTAAAGAGAGTAGAGCGCTAAAATTCCTGGCTGAAGGTGTGGCACTGGCGGCCGAGTTACGACCTCCTAATGGCACACCAAACCCGCTGAAGCCAGTACATGAATTATATGCCGAAGTACTTTTTGATATGGGCCGGTATGAAGAATCAATGGAGATGTTTGCTAGCGCGTTAAAGCGAAGGCCTAACCGACCTCGGTCGCTGCTCGGCCTGGCGCGGGTTTATGTCAAACTAGGGAATAAAGCAATGGCTAGCAATTACTATTCCAGAGTTTCAAAAATATGGCAGGCTGGTGAAGAAGATCTTACAGAAGTAAATCTCTACCTCGGCGCGGGTTTATAATATATTGGCGAAGACAGGGACTTGCTGATGACCGATCAAATTGCTGGTGGCGGCTTACTCCATCGACGAACATTCCTCAAGGCTGCAGCAGGTACGGGTATTGCCAGCAGTATCATCTTGCCCGCCAAAGCGAAAGAAGACTGGCTGACACAGACCGGTGAAGCAACAGGGGAGTATGGCTCACAATCTTCTCATGCTGGTCTCAAACGGGAACAAATTGGCGGCCACCCATATGGTCCGGAAGCTGGCTCATCTTCGTCGCCATTGCAAGATCTGAATGGCACCCTTACGCCTAACAGTTTGCATTTTGAGCGACATCATAGTGGCATCCCCGATATTGACCCACGAAGGCATAAACTCACAATTTATGGTGACGTACATAAAACTCTAACATTCCGTTATGAAGATTTGCTGGCCTACCCAATGGAGACGCATGTTTACTTTCTCGAGTGCTCGGGTAACAGCTTTAGAAATACCTTGGCTAAGCCCCTGGACCAGACAGCAGGTTCCCTCAATGGCCTGGTTTCAGGAGCTGAGTGGACTGGCGTTCCCCTGCATTATCTTCTGGATGAGGCGGGTGTGAAAAAGGGCGCTGCCTGGGTAATCGCAGAAGGTGCCGACGCTGCAGGTTTAACGCGTAGCCTGCCGCTGAAGCTGGCATTAGACAGGGTACTGGTCGCGCTCTATCAAAACGGGGAACCCATCCGCCCCGCACAGGGTTACCCCGTTAGATTGTTTGTTCCTGGCTGTGAAGGCAATATCAGCGTCAAATGGTTACAGAGTCTAAAAGTACAATCGGAGGCAGCCTATACCCGAGATGAAACCAGCAAGTACACCGATCTCTTAAAGGACGGCACTTCAGAAATGTTCTCTTTGAAGATGGAAGTTAAGTCATTGATCACTTCTCCTTCGGGAAAGATGAAACTGAATCGGCAGGGAATTTACGAGATTTCAGGACTGGCCTGGTCCGGTAACGGCAGTATCAGGAAGGTGGAAGTCAGCGCCGATGGAGGAAGATCCTGGGCAGATGCTGTGTTGCAGTCAGAATCCAGGTCCCTGGCATTGACCCGGTTCAGGATTCCCTGGAAATGGAATGGCCAGCGCCTGATACTTCAGAGCAGAGCAATCGATGAAAAAGGCAACGTCCAACCTACTCGAGAAGTTGCGCTGGAACGATATTCGTCCGCTGGCTTCTACCATTACAACGGGATTCAGAGTTGGGAAATTTCTGCGCAGGGCGAGGTGAAAAATGTCTTTGCCTGATTTGAACAGCAATTGTCAGTTCCGGAATAAGAGCTGCGCATTGCTCTTGATTTTTTGCGCGGTGACATGCCCCGCGTTTGCGGCAGGTGATGATGACCAGAGTACCCTGGGACAACATCTCGTGCAGAAGCTGGGGCAAGTAGATAATGGATATACAGGCTCGATCGTCTCGCCAGACGGGTCAGGATTGCCAGATGGAACAGGATCAGTAAAAGAAGGGAAGGCGCTCTATAATATTCAATGTATCGCTTGTCATGGCGTTGACGGGCACCGCAAAGGAAACGAATTGGTTGGTGGTATTGGTACACTGGCCAGCCCATCACCCAAGAAAACCGTTGGCAGTTTCTGGCCCTATGCGACGACACTCTATGATTATATCGCGCGGGCCATGCCCTACAATCAGGAAAAATCATTGAGCTCTAACGAGGTCTATTCAGTAACAGCTTATGTACTTTACCTGAATGGAATCCTCGAAGGTGAAGCCAGCGTCAATCGGGGTTCACTTCCTCGCATCGCCATGCCGAACCGGAATGGTTTTGTTGAGCTTACGGAATTTGCTGAATAGAACATTTACTGGCGAACTAGTGTCACATCAAGGCTAACTGGGAAACGGGTTCGTTCCCTCTTGCGCCACTGAAACCTCTCGCTGCAGAAATTGGCTTAACGTCGTCGCTTCTCGCCCCAGAATTTCAGCTGCTGTGCTAGTGGCCGCATCCCCTAAACCTTCAAGAAAGGCCCTGTTGAACTGTAACAGGATATCAATATGCCACTGGGGTTGGCCGCTCCTGGCGAGGGCTTTTGTCACATCCTCAAGCGATTGTGTTTCGTAGCGGACAGTTTTGCCAAATAAATTACTTAGTTCCAACGCCACCTCTGTATAGGTCTTGCTTTCGCGGAAGCTCAGAGTCACTGTCTGATTCATCAGGCGTGATTGATCAATAAGCAGATTCGCAACCACCTCCGCGATATCTTCCACATCAATCATGGCTATCTTCGAATCCTGAACCCCTGATCGGACGATGCCAGTGGATCGCGCCGACTCGAACTGGAATTGCAAATTTTGCAAAAAGAACAATGGCCTCAGGAAAGTATGTGGGAGCTCGGCGTCCTGAATCTGTAATTCCGTTTCCGCATGCCAGCGGCCGCTATCAATATAAGAGTCGAGTGATGTGCCGAGGCCGGAGATTTTTACCATATAGGGCTTTGATGACATGGCAGCAGCCTTGACTACATTACCCTGGAGTCTGACCTGGTCAGGCGAGACAGGGGACAGCAACAATACCGCCTCCACATCATTCATGGCCGAGCCGATAGCTGCCTCGTCGGCTAAGTCTCCATGGTGCAGATCAATATTGGGCGGTAATAATTGCGCGGCCTTTTGCGGGTCACGAACAAATACCCGGACATCCTTGCCTGCAAGGACCAGCCTTGCAACGACGCGCTTTCCTATTCGACCTGTGGCGCCCGTAATCAGGATCATTGCGTAGTCCTTGTGGCCTAAATATGTACCGCGTTCTCTACCCGGTCTGAGTGGCCTTCGATATCATATGACATGATGACGAGATTTATTGATGTGCCGTTGCGATCCTCAACATAGTCAGCCAGTAGTGCTTCAGGCACAAAGCCCAACTTCCTGAATGCGGCCTGGGCGCCGTGTTGGTCTGTGGTCATGTTCGCCATTAATTTTTTCATCCCGAGCCCACGAGCCACGTCGAATATTTCTGAAATAAGGTTCTTGCCGAGTCCGCGAGTACGGTAGGCCTGATTCACATTAATCCTCAGTTCGCCTACTCTCCTGGTCCAGGGCGCTGGGTTTGTGTGGACGGTGGCGTAGCCGATCAGCCCGGATTCGTCATATACAACCAGCAATGTAGATGTGCCGGCCTCAAGATTATTTACCCAGGCATCCACAACCTCTGGTTGGGTAAGGTCCACTCGCAGGAATAATAAATCTTCCTGAGGCAGAGCCTGTGCAAATGCCAGAATGGCATCTCTGGCTTCGGCGGACATCAATCGTATTTCGACGTCAGCACCATCAGCTAACTTAATTGATTTTGGGTATTGAGATGCCAGGTTTTGATCAGACATAATTGCTCCGCTACTGGCTGTTCTGTTTATTGGTTGTTCTAATTATTGATAGTTTTGTTAATTGATAGTTCTGTTAATTGGTAGTTCTGTAAATTGATTGTTAAGGCTTGTTTAGTAAAGGCCTAGCTACTATCTGCGGCCATGCTCTTATCCATAGCCGCCTGCAGAAGTTCTTCGAATGCCGCCGCCGCATGTGCCTTGATTGACCCGAGGTCCGGCAAGAGTCGCGGCTCACAGATGAAATTAAAGAACAGCTGTTTGTTGTAGCTTAATATTGTGACGCTGAATCCAATGTTCCCATTTAGTACTAACAATCCGATGGTGTCGGTGACTTCATGGCCGCACATATATTGAGGGACTTGTACGCCAGGTACGTTAGTACAGGTAAAATTGTAGCCAACATTTGGTGGGCGGTATCCAATATTTGGTGCAATCGGCAGAGGCATACGTGCGGCGAGAGCCGTCGGGTCGAATTGGGTGCCAATGAGCTGGCTTCCCACCATGCCAAGAGGAGGTACGGTGGGCATACTTTCCTGCATGGCGGTTAACGCCTGTGCCTCTTCATCCTTTTTAATTCGCGTGGTCTCTGTGACAACTGCCTGCAATCGTTCGACACAATCCATTGGCCAGGCGGGTAACCTTGGAAATATTGCGGATACCTGATTACCCAGGCCGCCTTGCTGATCTTCTGTCCGTACGTTAACCGGGCACATGATCCGCATGTATTGATTGTCAACACGTTCGTTGAGCTGCTTTAAGTATCTCGCGACCGCTTCGGAAACAACCGTCAGTGCTACATCATTAATGGTGCCGCCGAGATGGCGCCTAATGTCACGTATTTCGCCAAAGGGTTTTTTCAACCACGTGACTTGCCGTTTAGGGCCAACCGTGCCTGCATTGAATGGTGCGGTGATCACGGGTTGCGAAATAAATCTGCCCATCACCTCGGCAGCTTTTGCGAGTCGAACCCTCTGTTCTTCGCCACCCGTTAATTTGGACAAGGGATTCATCTGATTCTGGTTTCGCAGATTTTCCTGGAAGGCTTCGCTTGCCAATTCCAGTGGGCTTGGTACTGGCTCTGGTGCCCATTTCTCATTTGGTGGCCCCGGAAGGGGTGCATTGGGATCAAGATCGTAAAGGATCATCGTTAATTCAATTCCGGATGCGCCGTCGATCATCGCGTGCTGTGTCATCTGCAATAACAAAGTGGTATCTGCGACCCCGGAGATCGAGATCATCAACCCAGGTAGGATGGCCGAGCCCAAAAGGAACCTGTGCAAGCTTTCGTCGGTATAGGGGAACCAGAGGTAAGATTGCTTCGAATTTCTTGAAGACGTCTGTAAATAGCACTTCGCCGTCTAATACATATACGGATGAGATGTGCATCGGACCGCTGGCCGACTCCATATAGATAAATGAGGCATCTGACTCTGTTAAGCGCATGTAGGTCTCCGTGTTCAGCCGCCACTATCCTATTTGCGGGATGCGGGGTCAAGCCACTGTTCATAGCTACTGTTCTTGGAAACTAGGAGATATTGCTTATTTGGGAGATATCAGGGAATAAGAATAACGCAACGCTACAGCTTAGTTGGTGTGTGCTGTAGCATTGCGTGAGGTCAGGGATTTCTTCTCAACAAGCAGGTGGCTTATCGCGAAGTAATTGCGATTCCGTTGATGCTGCTCATAGCGTCTTCAACTGCAGAGACATAGCAGCTTTGGTTTGACCGTGCATTCTTAAGGGAACCAGCTTCTCTTAGAATAACGGATCCGCAGACTTGTCGAGCGGCCTGACGAATCTGGCTTTCAATACTTGCCTTGCCTATGTATGAATTTAGTTCAGCTGAGTTGTAAGCGATCGTAACTTCTGAATGAGTGGGATGACTTGTCTTTAGAGCGGCACTCGCCATGAATAGAGTTACAAGTGCGATAAAAGCTGTCGTAGTAATTGCTGTCTTGTAGTTAAATTTCATGTTGTTTAAAACCTTAGTCGTTTAGTTGGGTGGAGTCATATGACTTGAGAGTAGGATGGCAGAAAACATAAAAAGGTTTGAATTTTATCGATGAAGGGAAAGAAATTATCTATAGAACCCGGCCCCCTGCGGTGAGCCGAGTCTGCATAGAGGTGGAGCGAGGCTAGCTTGCGCTGGGAATCTTGTTAAAGGGGATGCCTTTGTCTACTCTCATGTCTGTGGGCAAGCCAAGAACTCGTTCTGCGATGATATTGCGTAGAATCTGATCGGTGCCACCTTCAATTCTCACTGCCGGTGAACGCATTAACATGGCCTGGAAGCGGGCAGTTCCCTCTGCTAATTCCGGATCCATCAAACTGCCACCCAAACCCTGGAGGTCAATAGCGAATTTAGCAATGTCTTGCATCATGCCGCCTGCAACCAGTTTCCCGATGGAATTTTCAGGACCAGGTGTCTCACCTTTTGATAATGCAGATATCGCACGAGAGGCCGTGTTTCTTAATCCAGCGGCCTTACAGTGCCAATCTGCAAGTTTTGATCTGACCGCTGCGTTATCAATTGCCATTCCCTTACCTAGTGGTAAGGTATCCAGCATTTCCTTGAGTTCGGGGTAACCGGTAGAAATACCGCCACCTATGGCCAGTCGTTCGTTCATCAATGTTGTCAGGGAAACCTGCCATCCACCGCCCACAGCGCCTAGTCGATGATCATCGGTAATTCTTACATCGTTGAAGTAGACCTCGTTAAAGCCACTATCGCCGTTGGCCTGTTTGATCGGTCTGATATCAACTCCTTCAGCTTTCATATCGATGATGAACATCGTCAAACCTTGATGCTTGGGTACATCAGGATCTGTTCTGGTAATGAGTATGCCGTAATCGCTGTAGTGGGCACCGGAAGTCCAGATTTTCTGCCCATTTATAACCCAGTCGTCTCCATCCTTTTCAGCTTTGGTACGCAAACCGGCAAGATCAGACCCACTGGCAGGTTCGGAAAACAGTTGGCACCAGACCTCTTCGCCGCTGGATAGTTTTGGCAGGTATTTCTCCTTGAGCTCATCCGAAGCATAAGCCATAACGGTCGGGCCGCACATTCCCTGGCCGATAATGAACGTTCCGGAGAGTTTGCTATATACGCCTTCCTCCTGCCCCCAGATGACGCTTTGAATTGGGCTTGCACCGCGGCCACCATATTCCTTTGGCCACTGAATGCAGGCCCAACCGGCTTCAGACTTTTTCTTCTGCCATTTTTTCGCTTCCTCGAGGGGATCATATTCGCCGGTATTGGTGCCGCCAAAGCCGCTTGCGCTCAAGCTCTGTTCTAGATATTTGGGTGCGTTTTGTTCGATCCACTGACGAACTTCCTGGCGAAATATTGCTTCTGCTTTTGTATCGCTAAAATCCATGTCGCCTCCTAAGCTGCTGAGTTCATTTGTTTATCTTTTTCTTCAATGAGATTTTCAATAAGTTTGTCTTCCCAGACGGACAAGCCGCCAAGCACCAGAGTCAGGTAGTTAGATCGACGATAAAAAAGATGACAGTCCACTTCCCAGGTGAAACCCATACCGCCATGGACCTGAATGTTGTCCCTTGAGCAGAGCTGGAATGCCTGGCTTGCAGATATCCGCGCCGTTGCTGCTGAGACAGCCAGGTCATCGGAATTGTTAGCCAGCGCCCAGGCGGCGTAAAAACAATTGGATTCGGCGAGCTTTAACGCCACATACATATCAGCCATCATATGCTTCAAGCCTTGGAATGAGCCGATAGGTCTGCCAAACGCGAATCGCTCGTTTGCGTACTTCACGGCCATGTCCAGCGCCTTTTGGGCACCGCCAATTTGTTCGAAGGCAAATAGGACTGCAGCCCGGTCGTATATCGCTTGAAGTTTTTGCCAGCCCTTACCACCTTCGCCCAGCAGTTCTGCTGGCGTATTGTCGAAACTAATGGAAGAGGAATTCCTGCTTGGATCAACCGTATCGACTGTTGTGCAGTTCACAGTCGCATCGTTGAGATCAGCAATAATCAGGGAGAGTTCATCGCCATCTTTTGCAAGGATTATCGCTATGTCGGCGATCCCACCATCCGGTACGATTAATTTTTTGCCGGAAAGACTGGATTGATTAAATTCGACGCTGATCTCTTCCGGCCGTACTTCATGCACGGTTTCAACCACGGCGAGGGTTGCGATTATCTCTCCTGCCGCCAGTTTCGGAAGCCAATTCTCCTTCTGGGAATCGCTGCCATAAAGAATCACGGCTTCCGTTGCCAGATATACAGATGATGAAAAGGGAACGGGAGCGAGGTACGCACCTAACTGTTCAGCAATAACGCAAAGGCTCAGATAACTCGCGCCCAAGCCGCCATAGGCCTCCGGTATCGCAGTTGCCATCAAGCCCATGTCAGCCATGCCGCGCCACAGTTCTTTGCAATAGTCTTGCTCTCCCTCCAGGACATTGCGCACAACTTCCGGCTTACAATTATCGTCAAGGAAGCGACTGGTCTGATCACGAATTAGTTTATCTTCATCTGAAAAGTCAAAGTTCAAAGATGTACTCCCATTGTTTTAAATTTGAAATATGATCGATGGGCTGGTCAGTCAGCCGCTTAATCTGAGTTGCGAAGGCCTGCGTCCTGCTAAGCGGATTCTGCTTTGTCTTGCACAAAATCTTCCTTGTACCGCACAGAGCAGGCGGGGCAGACAAAGTCATCAGGAAGGTCTGCGAAGTGCATGCCAGGCGGGTAACCCTCGTGGTCGTCGCCGAGTGCCTCGTTGTAAATGTAGCCGCAGCCTGGGCAGTAATACTCAGACATCTACCTGACCATACTTTGCGAATAATCCTGTACGTGCATCAGGATCTATATTGATTTTGGTCAGGTCGCCATCGATATGCGGAAGCGCCAGCAGGCGAGCATCCAGTATTTTGTACCAGAGGAAAGGAAAGTAGGCGATGATATACATACCATAGTAGCCGACCGGTAATTGTGGAAGGTCTTCAAAGTGCCGCAAACTTTGATAGCGCCGGGTCGGGTTTGCGTGGTGGTCTGAGTGGCGCTGCAGATGGAAGAGTAGAAGGTTTGAATACTTGTGATTGGCATTCCAGCTATGGTGTGGCTGGCAGCGTTCGTACTTGCCATTGTCTTGCCTGGTCCGGAGCAAGCCGTAATGCTCGATATAATTTGCGCTGGTTAATACCCACCATGAAAAGAAGTTATGAATGACCAGAAAGGGCAACATGATCCAGCCAAAGGTTGCGATCAGTCCAACCTGCATGATGACCGTGATGATATAGCTTTGAAGAATTTCGTTTTTGAGATTCCATACCGGCAACCCCTTTCGACACAACCTCTCATGTTCGATCATCCAGGCACGATGAAAGGCACCGGGAATTTCCCTGCGGGCAAACTTGTAAATACTTTCGCCCATTCTGGCACTCGCCGGGTCTTCGGGTGTCGCTACATCTCGATGATGCCCGCGATTGTGTTCAATGCAGAAATGGCCATAACCGGGAACAGCCAGGACAATCTTTGCCAGCCATACTTCTAAACTAGTACGTTTGTGGCCTAATTCGTGGCCGGTATTGATGGCAAATCCATCCGCAAAGCCCACTGCAACGACCAAGCCAATGAACCCCCACCAGGGAAGGTCCTGAGTTCCCACCCAGATTGCACATCCAAAGAACATAATGAAATGAAGCGGGACGGTGAGAAAGGTCAATATCCGGTAGTACTTGTCCGTCTCCAGTTGTGAGACGAGTTCTTCCGGTGGATTGTTCTCGTCCTCACCAAATACCCAGTCCAGAATTGGGCCCATGCCAAACATGAGGAATAGCGGTAAGAGAAGCCATATTGGATCACCGGTAGAATAGTGGCCGATAATGCCAACAAATGGAATGAGGGGATTGACGAGAGAAAGCAGCCACCACCAACGTTTCTTGTCGGTATAGCTGATTATTGAACTATCTTCGATCTCCAGGGAGTATGTTCGCATTGGTATTGCTCATCTTCAGCTTTCACCGCAGACCATACTCTCATTTCCTGCGCTTGTCCCGTGGCTCAGGCCTGCTGCCACCAGGTAACACCATTTTCATCTTCCTCGAAATTAAGCATGCGTCGTTCAAGCGCGCAGTGTAAATGCGCGATGGCTTCGCCGGTCGCGGGGAAATAGCTCATATCCGTAATTTCACTCTTGAATAGTGCAGGAAATACATCAACGGCACGCTTGGGTGTCTTGCAGAGATCATATAGTTTCTCCAATGCCACCTCATGCCAGTCTATGAGTTCTGTTAGGCGTTCGTGAACCCCTTCGTAGATGCTCTGGTGAGCCGGAAGCACCAGTAAATTTGGTGGCAGGATTTCTCTGAACCTGGCACAGGAGGATATCCATTCCCGCAGGGGATTCGCCTGGGGTTCCGAAGGTTGTACGCTGACATTGGGTGTGATCTTTGGCAGAATCTGATCCCCGGCGATAATGAGCTTCAGTTCCGGACAATAAAGGCAAACATGTTCAGGTGCATGCCCATGGCCAATTACCGCGCGCCACTCGCGGCCGCCAATATCCAGATATTGTCCATCAGTTATCCGTCGGTATCCTGCTGGAAGAGGTGTGATGTTGGCACCGAATTGTCCGAATCTCTCTCGGTATCGAGCGAGCCGCTCTTCAGTAAATCCTGCACGTCGGTAGAATCGAATTGCATCTTCAGGTACATCTGATGGGCCATCTGCCGCCATCACTTTGCACATGTAGAAATCAGCGCGGCTCATCCATAGTTCACAATCCCATTTTTGCGTGATCCAGCCAGCGTTTCCTGTGTGATCCGAGTGCAGGTGTGTGGCGATGACACGATTGATTGGTTTGCCATCCAGATGATTGTCAAATATGGACTGCCAGAGTTTTTGAACATCGGTATTGTTCAGCCCCGTATCTACAATGGTCCAGCCATCATAATCCCGGAGCAGCCAGACATTAATGCTGTTGAGTCGACCCCACATGGGTAATTGTATCCAAAAGACACCATCGGCTACCTCGGTTACACCACCGGGTGTGGGCACCTGATCTTCAAATTTGTATCTTAGAGGGTCAAAGCCTCGCCGGGATATGTTTTCTTCCACATTGATTCCTTCGTTTTACAGAGTTCGGTCGTGCAATGCACAATAATACATGGAGTGGTACGTCTGAGGAAAGATCCGGCGTAAATCAGGCGTCTTGCATCCAGGTTCGCAGACGCTCGATGCCTTCATCGATGGTAATGTCTGGACGATAGCCGAGATCTTTCTTGGCGGCGGAAATATTGAACCAGTGGGGGCTTGCTAACTGGTGAGCCAGAAACCGTGTCATTGGAGGCTCGCTCTTGATGCGAAAAATTGAATAAAGGATCTCAAACAAAGTACCGATAAAGGTAGCCGCGCCAAGAGATATAAATTTCTGGCACGGCGGCAGACCCGCAGTGCTCAATATTCTGTTGATCAGGTCCGCGCTTTGAAGGGGTTCATCCTGGGATAGAAAGTACACCTTGCCTGCGCATGCAGCCTGTGGTGTGAGCAGATCAAGTGCAAGTAAATGTACACGCGCGGCGTTATCGACATAAATGGAATCGATCAGGTTCTGTCCATCGCCCACCAGGCGCAGGCGTCCCTTCCTGGCGCGATCAATTAGCCGTGGCATCAGTTGAGTATCGCGCGGCCCCCAAATGAGATGCGGTCGCAGGGCGCAGGTCGATAACTTCTGGTCGTTCGCAGCCAAAATTGCCCGTTCCGCTGTTGCCTTGGTCGCAGAATAATGAGAATGATAGCTGCCTGGATATTCCAGGCGTTCGTCGCCACCTTCGCTACCTTCCCGGTCATAGGCGACGCTGGGCGAACTTGTGTAGACGAGCCTGCCAATCTGATGATGTCTGCAGGCAGCAATTACATTTTCGGTGCCGGATACATTGGCAGAATGATAGAGCTCGAAAGACCCCCACATGCCTGCCTTGGCAGCCGTATGAATTACTGCATGGCAGTCTTTGGCAGCTTTGATTACGATGTCAGGCTGCGCAATATCTCCGCGAATAACAGTGACGCCAAGTGCCGCCAGGGCCGGATACTCGCTGCGGCAAAGTACATTTACCTCATCACCGCGCGCGACTAACATCTGGACAATGGTGAAGCCCAGAAATCCGCCGCCACCTGTGACCAGCACTTTCATCTTATTTTATTACCTGCCCAGTGGCCTAACTTCACGCGGTCAATCTTGGCGTTGTGTCTTATATCTACGGGGAAGGATGGATGCAGCAGGAAGTCTTCAATTTGCGCGCTCTGTTTATGCGCCTTTGCCAAAAGGGATAATTCATCTTGTATTGCCGACCAGTTTCCAGAGCTGGTCTTGCCTTCCAGCTCCACACAGATAACTGGACGTGCGGACCCGGGAGGTCCTATTCCGACGAGCGCAGAGCGAAATACATCTTTATGTGCATTGAATATACCCTCGCAAGGCTCCGTATAAATTCGTTGGTCATCGGTATCAACGATATGGGCTATGCGTCCGCAATACCAGAGCCGGCCATCTTCGTCTAAATATCCAACGTCGCCCATTCGGTGGTACAGGCGCCCTTGATCGTCATGCATTTTCGCAAGTCTGGTTGCCTCTTCATTTGCGAAATATTCAGCAGTGACTGTTGGGCCATGCACGGCAATCTCTCCAATTTCGCCTGTCGTGAGTTGGCTAGCCTGTGCCAG
The DNA here is from genome assembly GCA_046582185.1 of Pseudomonadales bacterium. Lineage (GTDB taxonomy): Bacteria > Pseudomonadota > Gammaproteobacteria > Pseudomonadales > Azotimanducaceae. The sequence continues at coordinate 240,484 of JAYGEX010000019.1, forward strand.
CTTTTTAATAACCTCGTTTGAAACGGCAATGATCTCTATGTCAACGCCCTGAAAAGGTTTTCCGACACAGATACCCTTGCCTGCCTCGGTAAGCCTGCGACTTGCCAGCACTTCGCTACTGCCGATGATGCAAATGGGCATGCACTCCGTTGCACCGTAAGGCGTGAAAACTTCCACGCCATCATTTAGCCATTCCTTCATGCGCTGAAGTGTATCCGGCAGCGTGGGAGCGCCTGCCGAGATGACGCGCTTCAGGCCGGGCGCCTTCATGCCCCGCTCGGAGGCATCTCGTGACAGTGTATTGAGTAAGCCGGGACTTCCGAACATATTGCTTACCTTGAATTCCTTGATTAAGGCGTAGACCATGTTCGGGTCTACCTTTGCAGGGTAACGTGCGTCCATGTCCGGAATTACTGCGGTCATGCCCAGGGCCGGATCGAATAAGGAGAAAAGCGGAAAGGTAGGCAGATCCACTTCGCCCGGTTCTATGTGGAACATATCGCGGATCATATTAACCTGTTCGACGAAAATCTCATGTGTATAGACGACGCCCTTTGGCAAACCGGTACTGCCACTTGTAAATAGTATGGCTGCTGTTTCATCTTGTTCGGGCTCTATCGCAACGAATGCTGCGGAGTCCTGGCCATGGCGCCGCAATGCTTCCAGGGACGTGCCGCCCCAGAACAGTTGTCTGCCAACGGTAATGTTAATTTCAATGCTTGACCGCGCCCAGCCAGCAAGGATTCGAGCAACGTGAGCGAGGCCTATGCCAATAAAGCCGCGAGGCTCAACTCTTTCGAGGCATTGCTTTAAGGGTTTTAGTCCTATGCCCGGGTCAATCAGTACTGGCACGATGCCAGCTTTGAATAGCGCAAAGATCAAGGCAAAGAAATCCAGGCTTGGCTTTACCATCAGTGCACAGCTATCGCCGCGCACAAGGCCTGTGTGTAATAACCCACTGGCGATGTTGTTGGTATCTGTTTCCAGTTCGGCGAAGCTTATTTGTGAATATGCCCGGCCCGCTATATCGCCGCGTCCTGAAGGATAGATAATCGCCGGTTCATGGGGGCGCAGTTGTGCAACTTCAGTAATGAAAGCTGCAATATTCAGTGGGGCTCGCTTGCTCAAGAGTTGCTCAGGGGAATCGAAAGATGTGCTTTAATGAGGGGCAGTATTTCATCGAAGGCATCCTCAAGAATATAGTGTCCGCAATCTTCGAATCGATGTATGTCTGCGTGCGGCCAAAATTGTTGCCACTCATTGAGGAAGTGCCTGTCGAATACGAAGTCCTTCAACCCCCAACAAATAATAGCAGGGGTATTGTGGAACTGTTTAAGTCGAGAGGCGATGCCGAGAACAAGGTTGTATGCACCATCGCCTGGCCTTAAAGGGATATCCTGAACGAAACGCAAAGTCGCGATTCTTCGTTCTGGCATCTCGTATGGTGCTGTATATGCCTGCATCACTGTATCGGTGAGTTTCTTCCGCTTGCAAGATACCCGGGCAGCCACGCGACTGAATGCATTGAATTTCAGCACCAGAAATTCTCCCAGTGCGGTACGGGTCAGCCATAAGGGAGCAGGAAAGTGTTTGCTGGCTGGAAGGGGAAAGGCGGCGGTATTGAGTATGACGAAACGATTGATTTTCTCGGGATGACGATCAGCATAGGCCAAGCCGATCATGCCGCCCCAGTCATGAACCACCAGATTGAAAGAATCCAGCTGCAGGTGGTCGATAAGTGCCTCAAGGTCGTTAACTCGCTGCTCAAGGGTATAGGAGTATAAGGATTCACAAGGAACTTCAGACATACCGCAACCAATGTGATCCATGGATATACAGCGGTAGGTATTGCTTAGGCCTTGAACCAGATTGCGATAATAGTATGACCAGCTCGGGTTACCGTGAACCATGACAACTGCTTCACCGGCACCTTCATCAACATAATGCATTTGCGCCACACCTTGATGAAAGTAGTGTGGCTTGAATGGGTATTGTGCCGCGAAATCGTCCCGGCCTTCTTTATTCTTGAAACGGAGAGGAGATTCCGTGACTACCACTCGAGTTGCATCATGGAACAGTTGATACCACTACCGATTCCCATCAGGGCAACCTTGTCGCCTTTCTTTATGCGTCCAGCTTCGACCGCTTTGGCCAGAGTCGTTGGCAGGGACGCAGGGCCAATATTGCCAAATTCATCATAGGTAATGAATATTTTGTCTTTATCCATTTTCAGTCTGTTGGCGAGCTGGTCGGTATTGGCATGACTAACCTGGTGCACTATGTACTGATCCATATTGGCGAAATCCCAGCCGAGATAATCCGTCGCGCGGGTTAGTGTTTTTTCGGCAAGTTCCACTCCTGCCAATAACAGGTTCTTGGCATCGGTGGTCATGCCATCACGTTGACCTTTGCACAGTTGATTGTGCTCTGTTGCCGCGACCGTAATACCACCAAAATATTTTGGCTTTTCTGGCATCAGTTCTTTTCGTGCCAAGACCATTGCCACCGCACCGCTGCCCAGGGTGAGCGTTGCCAGGTTATTCCTAAAGTCTTCAGAATCTGAATCCGGTTTCAGAAGAGAGCAGATTGTATGGTCAACAACGTGCCGACTATTTTCGCCATCCACGATCAGACCGTAGTCAATCTGGCCTCTCTCAATCATGTTGCCAATGACCTGCATGCCATTCAGAAACGCGAGGCAGGCATTACCGATATCAAAATTCATGCAGGTGTCCGGCATCTTTAGATTACCGTGCACAAGGGCTGCCACGGCGGGCTCAATATAGTCCTTACACACGGAGGTATTGATCAGAACGCCAATTTGATTCTTGTTGATATCAGCGGCGGAAATAGCCTTCTTGGCGGCAATGGTCGCCACATCAGAAGGTTGAACGTCCTCAGACCAGACATGCCTCGCTTTAATGCCAGTCAGCATTTCGAGCATGCCCGGCGTTATGCCGAATGTTCGAAATTTGTCTACCAGGCGCATCTCTATTTCTTCCGAAGTTACCCGGATAGGTGCATCTTCATAGCTCAGTGATGCAACTACGACGTTCTCAAACTTCAATTCTGATCCTTGCTTGTGTTTTGTCAGGATCGCGTATTGTACGTTATTCTGGCTAGAAGAATGCAATTCCTGATTAGCGCATGAAATAGAGCCATTCGGCCTGTTTACGCGGCTTGTCTACGCGGACATTGTCTCAAGTACGAAATGTACGTAGCATGCGCGACATGTCAACAATGCGATCGCAATATCTCTGGTACATGGCCGGGGTCACGAGTTTTGTAATACCACTGGGAATTCAGACGATATTATTCCCATGGCTGATAGCAGTAAAACTACAAGCAAGCGCTGGCCAACTCGGCTTTGCCCAGATGAGTACCCAGCTACCGGCTCTGGTACTCATCCTATTTGGTGGGCTTCTGGCTGATCGAGTTGATCAGCGCAAAATTCTCATCATCTTTCACATCATAGCGGCCATACCGGCAATGGGTTTGGCCTTACTTTTATATTATTCCCTCCTCAGTTATTGGGTGCTGATCGCTTATGCGCTTGCCATGGGTACTGTTATGGCCTTTATCCAGCCGGCGCGGGATGGCATGCTCAATCGAATAGCGGGCGATCAGCTACAACGGACGGTCACGATTACCATGGGTTTAACCTTTGGTGCCCAAATTTTCGGCTTTGTAGCCGCCAGTTTTGCAGACTCACATGGGCCAGTTGTCCTGCTGCTGTTGCAAGGCGGCATCCTGTTGTTTGGAGCGATAATTTCATTAAAGTTGACGCCCTATACGCCACCGCCTCAGGAAGTTGGGTCCGCCAGTAAATTCTCCCAAATCAAGGAGGGCATAAGGATTGTTGTCAGCTCAGCTCGTATGGCTCCAACCTTTGTTCTGATGATGGCCTTGAGCTTCTTTTACGGTGGCAGCTTTATGGTGCTCAACCCGATCATAGTACGTGATGTTTATGGTGGAAGTGCGGTGGAGATATCCATGTCCTTTGCATCATTTATGGTGGGAACAATATTTGCGACCGTTGTTTTGGTCTCAAGAGGCGGCATTAAAAAGCAGGGCCTGGCAATGATGCTGGCTATGTTTGTTGGTGGCATCTTTTTGTTGGTAGCGTCGATCGGGCTTCCATTTTATGGATATTTGACGATGATATTCCTCTGGGGATCATGTGGCGGCGTTATGATGAGCATGGGCCGAACGGTAATGCAGGAATCGGCACCTGTGGAATATCGAGCGAGGGTGATTTCCGTATTCTCCCTGGCTAACCTCGGTGGCATGCCGCTTGGCGCCTTGTTCATGGGAAATTGCGCGACTTTTATTGGGCCACTAAATACCCTTATAGTTGCCGTCCTCGGCATATGGTTTGTTCTTGTGGGCGTATGGTATCGAACCAATCTCGCGCAGATTGAACCCTTGACCAATCCATAGTTGAGCGCTCCTAAATTGATCTTAAGGTGAAATTCCTGTGCCTGTGTCCGTGGACTGTCCGGACGGACACTTTTAAAAATAAAAATCCCTATATATCAATGAGTTAATACTTGGCACGAACAATGGATGCTTTTCTGTGAGCCAACACAGGAACTCAGCTTGATAAAAGATACATCAGAACAGGATAGGGTTATTTCCCAGCACCATATTCCCTGGTACAAGAAGCCAATTCGACTGATTGTAGTTGGGGCTGCCATTGTGCTGGTGGTTGTTGCATATCCTAATGTTCAAAAAATGAGAGGGACCCAGCTCTCGGTTGCCGCAGACAAGGTACGTCTAACGACTGTAATAAGGTCCAATCTAGTTCGTGATGTCGCAGTGCAAGGCAAGATTATTGCCGCAGTAAAACCAATGCTCTTTAGCCCTGCCGCGGGGCGTGTATCCCTGATGGTACGGGCTGGCGATTCCGTATCACAAGGCGACTTGATTGCCCGGATAGACAGTCCGGGACTAATGAGCCTGCATCAGCAGGAATTAAGCACGCTACAAAGTTTAAGCTCCGAAGTAGATCGACAAGAGATACAGACGCGCACAGAACGTCTTGAATTGCGCCAGCAACTTGATATGGCCGAGGTTGCACTAACGGCCGCCAATCGTGAGATGCGCCGCGCTGTAATCGCCTTCGACAAGAACGTTATTTCACTTCAAGACCATGAGAAGGCGACCGATGATTTATACAAGGCGGAGCTTGAATTCAGACATCGAAAGGACGAGAACGTGCTCCGCTTTGAGCGGCTGGACCTCGAACTTAAAATCCGCAGCCACGAATTGAATCGCCAGCAGTTTCTTGTCGATGACTTGTATCGAAAGGTTGGCGAGCTTTCAATTGTCTCACCAGTGACCGGCGTTGTCGGCAATCTTGAAGTAAATGAAAAAGATGCTGTGACGATTTACCAGCCAATCCTGTCCGTGGTGGATCTGAGCGCATATGAAGTTGAAATTGATGTCCCGGAAAGTTTTGCCGACGATTTATCTCTGGGCTTGGATGTAGAGATTCAAAAAGGCGATGAGACGGACTGGGGCTAGCGCTCTGCCGCGAGATCATCGAAGCTCATGATGGGCAAATGAGTCTTGCCAATATTGACAGCGGCGGCCTTGAAGTTTGTTTTAAGATTCCGGTTGTTTGATTTCCTAACTTCTGGATCAGTACCCGGATCAGTACACGCGGTAGTTCTCTTTCAACCAGAAATAATTCAAAGTCTTTGCGGGCAGGTAATTTCTAGGCTACTTTAATGTCATCTCATTGCCCGGTGTCCTACATGACGCGAACGTTTGGTAGTAACTCTCTCCCTGGTTTCGCCGCGATTCTATTCGCTGGCTTTGTTGTGCTGTTAAGCGACACGGTTGTGGCGGAAGATCTTTCTAAAAAAGAATTATCTACAGAAGATTTCTCTCAGGAATATCGCTGGCAGGAGAAGAGAAATGATGACGGTATAGCCATCTATACCAAAAAAGTAAAAGGCTCAAAACACAAAGCTGTACGTGCAGAAATGATCATATCAGCATCACTCAACTCGCTGGTTGGGCTGATCATGGATACCTCGTCTTGTCATGACTTGGCCAAGTTGTGTAGAGAAGCAACCGAACTGGAAGTGACGTCCGAGACCGAATTGTTAATCTACTCATACAATGATGTGCCGTGGCCGGTATCTGACCGGGACGCCGTATCCAAAGTAGTGTGGACGCAGGATCCCGAGAGCCTGACTATCTCGATGATGGCTACGGTGATTAATTATGATCTACCGGTAAATAACAAAGTCGTGCGTATCACTTCTGGCAATACCAGCTGGCAATTTGAACCACTGGGTAATGGCGAGGTACGCGTGACCACAGAAGCCCATATCGATCCTGGTGGCCCCACGCCCACATGGCTGACAAACATGCTAATTGTGGATTCACCGTTTGATACCATGCGAAATTTCAGGCGTATTGCGGCATCTGGTAAATACGAGCGGAGTGAATTCGAGTTTATTACAGAGCCTTAGACGTTGCCCATGGGCGACAGTGATATCTCAAATGATTCACTACTGACGGTACCCTGTCAGTAGCCCGGTGCTAAGGTGCATACCCCCAATAGAAAAAGCGAGGAGAGTGGCGATGGGTGCATTAGAAGTGGGTATGGCGATGGTATAAATGGTTGCTCAAGGACGAGAAAGTGAGCAAGCTTTTGTAACTCAGTACTATGCGAATAACATAGTCAGCATTGAAGGGCGGGGTTCCGATGAAATGCCTGTAAATATTGAAGGCATCGAGGCAATACGGGCTAAGCATAACTGGTGGTATGACAATAATGAAGTCCATGGCACAACGGTAGAAGGTCCTTATGTTGGCCATCGTGAAGATCAGTTTGTCCTCAAAATTACGATGGATATTACGCCAACGGGAGGCGAACGTAACCAAATGGTAGAAGTCGCGCTCTTTACCATCAAGGATGACAAGATAGCTCAGGAAGAATATCTGTATTTAATGGCGTAGTTGTTCAAGAGTCCGGGTCGCAAATGCCAGGGCCGGAGTAAAGTGCCGCATAAAGACGGTGTGCGGTCTTTACTCCGACGCCAGCGCTACCCCTTATTTATGGCTGACAGATCCTGTATCAAATCAGCCGGTAATTCAGCGCCGCAATCTAAGGTATCAGATACACCGCCAAACCGCTGCTGAACGGCACTGGCAATTTCATCAAATCGACCGACAGCTGCAAAGAGCCGGACAATATCGTCGGAAATCTCCAGCGTCATTTTCTCCCACTCTCCTTTTTTGGACAGATCGTTGAGCTTGTGGCCCAGGTCTTCCAGACCATGAGCTTCGAATACTGGCCAATACGATGGTGTGGAACCATAGAATCCCACGCGCATCCTGACCCATTCAAATTTTTTGCTAACGGCTTCATCATCAATTCCCGTAACAACGAACCCACCACCGGAGATCTCAAATTCGTCACGATTGCGCCCGGAAGTACCGAGTGCCTTATCGAGACGTGGAATGACGACTTCATCCAGATAGCGGCGGGTGCAAAATGGATGCAATTGAACGCCATCACATTCTTCGCCGGCTACCTTCATCATTGCCGGGCCAACCGCTGCGATTTGTATGGCAGGGCGTTTCGTTGATAATGGGGGTGGTGTAAAATTAGGTGTCATAAGAGAGAAGGTGTAATGCTCTCCCTTGTAATTCAGTTTCTCGCCATTTTGCCAGCATGACCAAATTGCCTTTAGGGATTGCACGTATTCACGCATTCTAGGGGCAGGGGGGCTCCATGGAACGCTGAAGCGTCGAACGTTGTGGCCCTTTACCTGACTGCCTAGTCCGAGTGTAAAGCGACCCTTTGACGCCGCCTGAAGATCCCAGGCCGTGCTCGCCACAGCCATGGGGCTGCGAGCGAAAGCAATGGCAATGCTCGTTCTTAACTGCAATGTAGATGTTGTAGTTGCGGCAATTGCATGGGGCAGGAATGGGTCGAATCGATTCTCCTGTGTCGTAAGCCCATAGTAACCACGCGCTTCAAACTCCTTCGTGACCTCGCTAAGCTCATTCAGGTCTAGACCGGTAATTGATGTAATGATCCGCATAGCTTTCTCGTTCGATTCTTAGGCAATTAGAAGGTCTAAGTTACCGATTAAATACGGGAAAAACCACAGCCTTAACTTTCGCGGTGTTCACCCATCCAATCTTTGCTATTGTGCAGTCATGTGTGGTCGATTTAATACAACTGACGATCCGTTTGTTCATGCGCTCATGGAGGCGATGGACGTGGATACTAGTTTATGGCCGGTGCGATGCTCTGAGTTCTTTCGCGCGGCAACAACGATTTCTATCGTGCGGGAATCTGGGAATAAACGTATCGCCCAGGATGCGACCTGGTGGTTATTGCTAGAACCAACCGAGACTGGCTTCAAACCGTCAAAATACACTTCATTCAACACTCGCTACGACAAACTTAATACACCGCGTAGCGCAGGGCACAAAGCCTATAGAGAGACGCGCTGCGTTATTGTTGCATCTGGCTTTGGCGAGACGGAAGGCACCAGATATCACAATTTTCATGCCGTGGATGCAGCGATAGCGTTTGGCGGTTTGTACAGGCAATGGACGCACAAGGGTACGGGTGAGATCGCAACGTCGTGCTCGATCATCACATTGCCACCCCATGAAAAGTTAAAGCCTTACCATACAAAAGCATCGCCGATGATGTTGCCGCAAGTCGGTTCCTGGATTGATATGTGGCTGGATTCAAGGTTCGAGGATGTGAGTCAGTTTGAGCCATTGCTAGAGCCAGCAATGAGACATAATTTTAGCGTTCAACAAATTGACAAGCCCGGGAAAAGAAACCCATTGGGAGATTCCCTCATTATGTTGGCGGATGAGCAAAACTTTTAAAGGCTGTGATTGAGGCAGGGCGGCACTTCACTCCGACAATTCTCGACGGTTTCTAAACAGATCGAGCGCTTTCGGATTAGCCAGTGGGCCGGTATTTTCCCTTACTCTTTTCAGAACAGTCTCTTCAGAACAGTCTCTACCGAATTAGGCTCAAAAGAGAGAAGGTCGACCCCGCCGTCAACGAGATCGCCTTTTGCGTAGAATATTTCGCTGATCAGTCCGTCGACAGGAGCCTTGATGGCATGCTCCATTTTCATGGCTTCCATGATTACCAGGGTATCGCCGGCACTCACCTTATCACCGGCCTTAACAAGGATATCGACCACCGTGCCATTCATTGGTGCCTTAAAACCGGAGCCATCATCGTGTTCAACTTCTTCTCCAAGATCGACCACCAGGGCTTTGAACTCGAGGGAGATATTATCGGTGAAGAGGGATATCGCCGCGGCCGGTTCGTTCTCATGTTCAATGACCACTGCCAGCTGTCTATGGCCGTCGATGGTGGCAGTCAGTTCATTACCCTCAAGACTACCGCTGACGACATACGAAGCGTTCTCGAAGCCCATGATATAAGTCTGATGTGCTGTTCGCTCTACGGTGATGACATGTTCCACATCTGCAATAACGATTATCTCCTCAATCACAGCAGGTGCATTCAATCGCCAGTTGTCTGATGCGTGCCATGGAGAGGTGGGATCAGACGTGGGTATCTGCTGTGCCTCACGCCTTAATGTCAGATAGAGGCAGGCAAGGGGAACCAGGGATTCAAGTGGCAGGGGCCTTTCCTCAAACAATGATGATTTATGTTGTGCGATAAATTCTGTGCTGAGCTCGCCAGCGGCAAATGCATCATGGGTTGCGAGGCGACGCAGGAAATCTATATTGGTGGTCACGCCGATTATTCGGTAGGCAGCAAGGGCGTGATCCAGGCGTTGCAATGCACGCTCGCGATCCTCATCCCAGACGATCAGCTTCGCGATCATCGGATCATAGAACACGCCGACTTCATCCCCCAGAGCGACCCCTGTGTCGACTCTTACATGTGCGGACTCCATCGGCTGTTGCAGCCAGGTGAGCTTACCCGCGGCGGGTAAGAACTCATTGGCGGGATCCTCGGCGTAAATTCGGGCTTCGAATGCATGTCCGGTAATGCTTAGTTCAGATTGTGTGCAGGGTAAGGGTTCGCCACAAGCCACTTTTAACTGCCATTCAACCAGGTCCTGGCCAGTAACCATTTCCGTTACCGGGTGCTCAACCTGAAGCCTTGTATTCATTTCCATAAAATAAAAGTTGCCGGTTGCATCCAGCAGGAATTCGACTGTGCCGGCACCGACGTAACTAACGGCCGCTGCTGCGCGCAGAGCCGCTTCACCCATTTGTTCACGAATGCCTTCGGGCAACTTCGGTGCCGGCGCTTCTTCGATGATTTTTTGATGTCGGCGCTGTATGGAGCAGTCTCTCTCGAATAGATAGACACCATTGCCGAGGGTGTCGCAGAAGATCTGAACCTCCACGTGGCGAGGCTGTTCGAGATACTTTTCCACCAGCATGTCATCGTTACCAAATCCGGACAAGGCTTCCCGCTTTGCAGCGCCAAGCGCCTCATCGAACTCGTCTTCGTTATAGACCTGGCGCATGCCTTTGCCGCCGCCGCCAAAAACTGCCTTTAGTAATACCGGGTAACCGATGTCCTGGGCTGCGTCTTTTAGTATTGCAGGCTCCTGGCCCGCTCCGTGGTATCCGGGTAATAGGGGCACTCCGGCCTCTTCCATAATCTGTTTGGCGGCAGACTTGGAACCCATGGTTTCAATGGCGTGTGCCGGTGGGCCGATGAAGACTACATTATTGCTTGCGCAGAGCTGGCTGAAGGCTGAATTCTCCGATAGAAACCCGTAGCCGGGATGAATCGCCTCGCTGCCAGTTTGCTTGGCAGCTGCAATGACCTTCTCCATCAACAGGTATGACTCTGCCGGTGCAGAGCCGCCGATGTGAACGGCTTCATCTGCCATCTGCACATGTAGCGCATCTGCGTCTGCATCTGAGTAGACAGCGACCGAACGAATGCCGAGCTTTCTCGCAGTTCGTATGACCCGACAGGCGATTTCGCCGCGGTTTGCAATAAGTATTTTCCCAAACATTTAGCTAGTTCCCGTCCATAAATAGTTGAATTTGAATAATAATCGCAAAACTATGACTCCGTTAGCTATATAAAGAAAGCACTTGCCAGGGAAGTAGCACCGATGATTTCCATTTCTGGATGCGCACTAGCTAATTCCCGTCCTGAAAGTTGCTTCTTCTGGTTAATCTGATGTTGTGCATAGAGTTTCTAACAAGCCACATCTAACAAGCTACATCCTGAAGACGCCGAATCGCGTTTCAGCAACTGGTTTGTTAAGTGCGGCGGAGAGGGCAAGACCCAATATACGTCTGGTGTCTCTTGGATCTATCACACCGTCATCCCAGAGCCGCGCGCTGGCGTAGTAGGGATGTCCCTGGGCTTCAAAGTCATCGATGATTGGCTGTTTGAACGCCTGCTCTTCTTCGCTTGACCATTCGTCTCCGGCATTTTCTATCTGGGTGCGTTTCACCTGGGCCAGTACGCCGGCGGCTTGTTCACCACCCATGACAGAGATACGAGCATTGGGCCACATGAACAGGAAATTGGGATCATAGGCCCGGCCACACATACCGTAGTTACCAGCGCCGTATGAATTGCCGATAATTAGAGTGACTTTGGGGACCTTGGCACAAGCCACAGCCGTGACCATTTTGGCGCCATGCTTGGCGATGCCGCCGGCTTCATACTGTTGGCCGACCATAAATCCCGTGATGTTCTGCATGAATATCAGAGGGATTTTCCGCTGGCTGCATAATTCAATAAAGTGCGCGCCTTTCTGTGCTGATTCACTGAACAGCACACCATTGTTTGCAACGATGCCAACGGGGTAGCCATAAAGTCTGGCAAATCCGCAGACCAGGGTGGTCCCATAGAGTGCCTTGAACTCATCGAATTCAGAGCCATCAACGATGCGGGCAATAATTTCGCGAACATCATAGGGTTTACGTACATTTTTTGGCACTATCCCCAGCAGGTCGCTCGCCGGGTACAGAGGCTCAACCACGTCTGCCACATCCAGTGAAACGGGCTTTACCCGATTGAGCCGACTGACGGCATTTCGGGCCAACTGCAAGGCATGATGATCATTTCTTGCGTAGTGATCGGTAACGCCCGATTCTCTTGAATGAATGTCGGCGCCGCCCAGCTCTTCGGCGCTCACTTCTTCGCCGGTTGCCATTTTGACCAGCGGTGGCCCAGCCAGAAAAATAGTGCCCTGGCCTTTTACAATGATGGACTCATCTGCCATGGCCGGTACATAAGCGCCCCCGGCTGTGCAGGATCCCATTACCACAGCTATCTGCGGAATATTTTCTGCAGACATATTGGCCTGGTTGAAGAAGATCCGGCCGAAATGATTTTTGTCAGGGAAGACTTCATCCTGATTCGGCAGGTTGGCGCCACCAGAATCGACCAGGTAGATGCAGGGCAAGTTGTTTTCCTGCGCAATTTCCTGTGCGCGAAGGTGCTTCTTCACACTGACGGGGAAATAAGTGCCACCTTTAACCGTCGCGTCGTTGGCGACAATGACGCACTCCTGACCGTTGACGCGACCAATGCCGGTGATAATGCCGGCGGCCGGAACGCTGTCATTGCCGGACTTGTCTTTACCATACATGTCATATGCGGCGAGTTGTGAAAATTCCAGAAAGGGCGAGCCCGGATCTACAAGCGCATCAATTCGGTCGCGAGGCAGAAGTTTGCCGCGACCAATATGGCGCTCCTGGTAGCGAGCACCGCCACCTTGCTTGATTCGCTCCACCTGGGATTGCAAGTCGTCCACCAGGGTCTGCATATGTTCTGTGTTTTCAATAAAGTCGTTAGCGCGTGAATTTATTTTTGTCTTGATAAAACCGGTCTTGATGACATTCATAATTTAACCCGCCTCTGAGAAGAGTTCTCGACCAATCAACATGCGTCGTATTTCCGATGTTCCCGCGCCAATCTCATATAGCTTGGCATCGCGAAGCAGACGACCTGTTTCGTAATCGTTGGTATAGCCATTACCACCCAATGCCTGAATGGCCTGCAGTGCACATTGTGTTGCATGTTCGGAGGTGTATAGGATGACCGCCGCTGCATCTTTTCGACTCTCCATGCCGCGGTCGCAGGCCCGGGCAACAGCATACAAATAAGATCGGCTGGCATTGAGGACGGCGTACATGTCGGCAAGCTTGCCCTGCATCAACTGGAATTCCCCGATGGCCTTGCCAAACTGTTTTCGGTCGTGAACATAAGGCACCACGATATCCATGCAGGCCTGCATAATGCCCACCGGACCACCTGAAAGAACGGTCCTTTCGTAGTCGAGTCCAGACATCAGCACGCGAACACCCTCACCCTCGCGGCCAAGAATATTTATGGCTGGCACCTCGCAATCCTGAAAGACCAGCTCGCAGGTATTGGACCCTCGCATGCCAAGCTTGTCGAGCTTTTGAGCCTGGGTGAATCCGGGAGAATCGCGTTCAACAATGAACGCCGTCATACCCCGGGAGCCTGCACTGATGTCGGTCTTGGCGTAGATGACGTAAGTGTCCGCATCCGGGCCGTTTGTGATCCACATCTTGTTGCCGTTCAGCAAATAGACATCACCCTTCTTCTGCGCCTTGAGCTTCATGCTGACAACATCCGAACCTGCACCTGACTCAGACATGGCCAAAGCACCGACATGTTCGCCTGAGCACAGCTTTGGCAGGTACTTTGCTTTTTGTTCGGCAGAGCCATTTTTGTGTATCTGGTTAACGCAGAGATTGGAGTGTGCACCGTAGGAAAGGCCGACGGAGGCAGATGCTCTGCTGATTTCTTCCATGGCGATTACATGGGCGAGATAACCCATATTGCTGCCGCCATACTCGTCTGCAACTGTCACTCCCAGAATGCCCAGATCGCCCATCTTGCGCCAGAGGTCAGAGGGGAAATCATTGCTGCTGTCTATCTCTGCGGCGCGCGGTGCAATTTCTGCCTGAGCAAACTTGTAGACCACGTCGCGCAACATGTCCAATTCTTCACCGAGGCCGTGATCCAGCATGGCATAAGATGTATTCATAAAAATTCTCCCTTGGTGGAATCGTTAGCTTTGCATTGTTCCTAATTTCCCTTTCTTCTTTATTGACCCTTCATAGCAATACGACTTCGTTGTTCCCACTCTTCCAGGTCAACAATCATGCGTTCGAGTTCCAGTTTCTGAATTTCGAGCTGATGCCTTCTCGACTGAATCTTTTCGATGAGCGCTTCAAGCTGCTTTTTATTGTTGGAGCCCGGGTCATACATCGAGATTAGATCCGCGCTCTGCTCCAGTGAGAGCCCTAGTGTTTTGCCGCGCAGGATGAGCTTCAGGCGGGCCCGATCCGCGCTTGAGTAAACTCTGTTCTGCCCTGCCCGTGCGGGAGCGAGCAGCCCTTTCTCTTCATAAAAGCGCAGCGTTCGCGTGGTGACGTCGAACTCCTGTGACATTTCACTGATGGAATATTTGCTGTTCATAGGATTAGAATCCTATTATAACGTTTACGTTAACGTCAACAAAAATTTAGACCCGGAGCCAGATTCGCGATTTCACTTGGGTTTGCCTATGATGGCACGCTGAACTTTTGCATGAATCAGCTTCAAGAAACAAGATACCAGAAACATGAAAACGGAAATGAAGAGGAACAGGCATGTCTAATGAGCAATCTCTGGAAAAGTTTGAAGCCAGCACACGTGAGTGGGTAAAAGAAAACTTTCCCATATCCCTTAAGGGTTCTGCCATGGGACTCGAGGGCGAAAGTGATGAATCCACCAAGGCTGACTTTGAGCTATGGCGCCAGCGCCTCGCTGGCAAAGGGTGGGGCGCGCCTACATGGCCGCTTGAGTATGGCGGCGCAGGCTTAAGCCATCCAGAGGCAAAAATCATTAGCCATGAAATGGCGAAGATTGGCGCTTTCAATCCAATTCCCTTACTGGCTGGTATGGGCGTCACGATGGTAGGGCCGACCTTGCTTGAATTTGGTACCGATGATCAGAAAGAACGCCACCTCAAAGGCATGGCCAGTGGCGAAATTAGATGGTGCCTCGGGCTTTCAGAGCCTGGCGCTGGTTCTGACCTGGCTTCGCTCTCTACCAAGGCTGTAGATAACGGCGACAGCTTTGTCCTCAATGGCCAGAAAACCTGGACGTCGGGGGCTGATATCTCGCAGTGGTGTGGTGCGCTAGTGCGTACCGATGCCAGCGTGAAGAAACGCGATGGCATTAGTTTCGTCATGTTGCCGATGGATCAGGCAGGTGTAACAACCACGCCGATTCGGCTTATTTCCGGCGCTTCCCCTTTCAGCGACACATTCTTTGATGATGCCCGTGCCGAAAAGACTGACCTCTTGGGCGACCTGAATAAGGGTTGGAGTGTTGTAAAGCGATTGTTGCAGCACGAACGTCAGAGCCAGACGCAGGCAAGAAGTCCTGGCGGCGGCGGTAAGAAAGCTTCGCTACAAGATAAAGCCAAGGCTTATGTAGGAACGGATGAAAACGGTGCGCTTGCAGATGCCGATCTGCGCGTTCGTCTGGCCAACCATTTGATGGATTCGCAGGCTCATGCATTAACGGTCAACCGAATTACAGCGGAGGCTCGCGGTAAGATTGAAGTCAGTGCCGCGGCATCGATCCTGAAGAACTCAGCGACAAAGATTGCCCAGACGAAGAACGAGCTGACTATGGAGTTTATGGGAACTCAAGGCATTGGATGGGAAGGGGACAACTTTTCTGCAGCGGAGCTCAGCAATGTTCGCGACTGGTTGTGGGGTAAGGCAATTTCCATCTACGGTGGTTCGTTTGAAGTTCAGAACAACATCATTTCAAAAAACATTCTAGGTCTCCCAGAGACAACCCAGAAAGGATAGGGGGCTACAAAATGGCAGCACTAACAGAAGAACAATCCATGATTCGTGATCAGGCGAAGTCATGGACGACAGAACAGGCACCGGTGGGCAAATTTCGTGAGATGCGGGACAGCGGCATTGATACCAACTTCTTCCCGGATACCTGGGCGGCGATGGTCGAGATGGGTTGGACCGGTATTATCATTCCTGAACAATATGGCGGCTCGGATCTGGGCTTCCTCACATTCGGGCTAATTCTTGAAGAAACCGGTCGCCAGCTGACGGCGTCGCCACTCTATGCATCCGCTCTGGTGGGTGCATCTGCAATACTGCTTGGTGGCAACGAAGCGCAAAAACAGGCGGTCCTGCCTGGCATTGTCGATGGCAGCAAGATATTGACGCTTGCCGTGGAAGAAGGTCCACGGCATGCACCGCAAAAGACGGCGCTCAAGGCCCGGAAGAGCGGCGAAGGCTACAAGCTGACTGGTACCAAAACCTTTGTGCAAGAAGGCATGTCCGCAACTGACTTTATTGTTGTCGCCAGAACCGGTGGCGCAGTGGGTGATAAGGATGGCATTACCATGTTCCTGGTGAACGCGGATGTTGATGGCCTGAGCCGGAACCAGGTGAAGACAGTTGATAGCCGCGGTTATGCGAATCTTGAGTTTGATGGCGTTGAAGTAAACGCTGATGCTGTACTCGGAACGGTAGATCAAGCCTACCCCGTTCTCGAGGCGATACTGGATCGCGCCAGGGCTGGCATTAGCGCCGAGATGCTCGGTACGGCTGCCCAGGCATTTGATTTGACCCTTGAGTACCTGAAAACCAGGGTACAGTTTGGCCAGGTTATTGGTTCATTCCAGGCCTTAGGCCATAGAGCTGCAGGATTGTTTGGTCAAATGGAGCTCTCGCGTTCCTGCTCGGAGGCAGCTCTGCAAGCCATCGATGATGACGAGAATGTTGAGCTAATGGCATCGTTGTCGAAATGTCGCGTCGGTGAATTTCTGCACGAGATGTCTAACCAACTCATCCAGATTCACGGTGGCATTGGTATGACGGACGAATTTGATGCAGGTTTATATCTGAAACGTGCGCGGACTCTGGAGACCGCATTTGGTAATCGATCATTTCATCGTGATCGATATGCGACCTTGTCGGGGTTCTGAGCCCTGTATTAAGAGCTCAGAATTGAATCGTGGCGTCCGGCGTAGTAGTCCTCGCGGGGTACAAAGGTGGCGTCTTCGCCAAAATTATCCTTAACCCAATCCAGGGCCTTCTCTTTATCAAGGCTGGCATCCCATGGTTTTCCCTGGGGCTGTGCGATATGCCAGGGTGTATCCCAGAAAACTTCAATGCCATTCCCCTCTGGATCATTGAAGTAAATAGACAAGGTGTTGCCGTGAGATAGCGGCATGATCTTGATCCCATCGATGCCATCCAGCTGCTGGTTTAAGTCTGTGACGTCCTCAAATTCATCGACCCGGAAGGCAAAGTGGTTTACGGAATTACTGGGCTTTATCTCCTGGCGGGTGGTGATCATCGCAATCTGGTGATGCTCATCAGGGTGCTGGCTCAGAAAAATAATCTGCGGCTCTTCCTTGCTGCCGAGCGCGCCACGATCGGTGATCGAGAACCCTAAAGTGCCCGTGTAAAACGCCAGCATCTTTTCCAGATCTTTTACATATATTACTGCGTGCGACCACTTCAATTGCATATCTCTCTCCTCCTGAGCCCCGAGAACCGGGATAGTATAGCCAACTATGCCAGGGTCAGGGATGATCCGGTTCTATGATGATTAAATATTATTGACTGCAGTCATTTAATGAAGCTATCATTATTGACTACAGTCAGTCAATGGATAATCGTGACGATGAGCAAGGTTAAGGCACCAGGTTAATTTGCGCTGATACCGAACATAAGGAGAAAGATACAATGAAACTAGCAAGCTATTCTACGCCTGACGATGCCACCGTTAAGGTAGGCCTTGTGCGGGACGGCGAAATTATATCCCTTGCCGACAATGGAATTGAGGGGGATATGATATCTCTGCTTGAGGCAGGACTTGATAACGATGCTATTGAGGCGGCAACACAAGGAAGGTCGGGGCTGTCCTTATCCTCTGTTACCTTGCATGCACCCGTGCCGCTACCTGGAAAAATCCTGGCTATCGGACTTAACTACGGTGATCACATTGCGGAGACCAATTCTAAACCCCCGAAGCACCAGATGTGGTTTAACAAACAAAGAAACTGCGCAAACGGCCCTTACGGTGATATCAACTTGCCTGTTGTCTCTGACAAGCTCGACTATGAAGCCGAACTTTGTCTGGTGATCAGCAAGCGCTGTAAGCATGTTCCCACAGAGCGCGCCCATGAAGTTATTGGCGGTTATTTCTGTGGCAACGATGTCAGCGTAAGAGATTGGCAGATTCGCGTTCCTACCTTCCAGATCGGTAAGTCATTTGATACCCACGGACCGATGGGTCCATGGCTGGTGACCCCGGATGAAGTGGGAGACCCCCATGACCTCGACATCGTGTGCACGGTGAACGGCGAAGAACGGCAAAATTCCAATACTAAACACCTAATCTTTGACTGCTTCGATGCCATCGCACACTTGAGCCAGTCATTCACGCTCGACGTTGGAGATGTCCTGTTTATGGGTACGCCCAGTGGCGTTGGCGTTGCCATGAAGCCGCCCTCATATATGAAAGCCGGTGATATTGTGCGAGTTGAAATTGAGAAGCTGGGTTATATCGAGAATACAGTCGTTCCTGAAAACGGTGAGACTGTTATTGGTTAAATATTCCTTAGTTATAGATCACGAAAATGCCTGATCAGGGAATCCGGGGCATTCCCTAAAGTTAAAGAGACCTAAAAGGTAAAGAGCTCCCCGAACTTCTCAATGTCTTCGACCATGGTGGTTTCCCCAGGCAGCATGTGAGCCAGTCTTGGGTCACATGCCATGGTCAGGTCTTTCATGGGAATGTGCTGATCGACGAAAATTGTTTCAAGGTCCGGGTAGAGTGTCTTCAAAGCATCGACCATGTCATTGAATGACATGGTTCGATGAGACAGATTGTAGACGTCTGATGCCATTTCATTGAGCGCGATCTGCGCAAGTACTTCCACCGTTCGGAATAGGCTGATGTAACTTAGCGCGTGACTCGGATCGCCGTGAATTGCAATGCGATTTTTGAAATGCGCATCGAAGATCAACTGATTGAGATTGGTTTCAATTCTGAGGTTTTTTGAATAACCGTATACGTTTGCCAGCCTGATAATCTGCACTGGCAATTTTTCCATGAGCCGTAATACGTGATCTTCGCCGCGCATCTTCGAGATGCTGTAAAAGCTGTTGGGTACGCGTGGGTGGTCAGCTGATGTAACTTCGCCTTCACCATAGACTGTTTGGCTGCTGAGGTAGATCAGGCGTCCGATGTTCAGGTCTTCCGCTGTGTATACAATCTCCGCCGTACCCCAATTGTTGGTTTGCTCGAAGTCATGGGCGTTTTGATCGGCATAGGGCGTTTCGACTTTCGCTGCCAGGTGATAGACGACGTCCATACCTTCCATGTGTTTTCGCAGGCTGCGCGAATCGAGGATGTCGGCCTGAATAAACCTGACGTTGTTGCCCGGTATTTTTCGAAACCCTGTAAAGAGATTGTAGTTACCCTTGCACAGATTGTCATAAACCAGGATATCGTCGACACCAGGTTCAGCAGAGAGCCGATAAACCAGCTCGTTGCCGATGTAGCCGGCGCCGCCGATAATCATCACTTTCATGATGCTTTATCCGTGAGCAGCGTTGTGTTGAGTCCGCACTCGGTCTTGTTCATACCAAACCAGCGTGAGTTGCGTTCATTTCCTTCACCAAATGCCATAGATGTGCAGGGCTCGCAACCGATGCTCATGTAACCCTTTGCCTCAAGCGGATGTTCCGGCAAGTCGTGAACCTTGCGGTAGTAGTACACCATTCTGGTATCCCAATTCAGCATCGGGTGGTATCGCCTGCAGTTAAAAGATGCCTCTTCTTCCTCTGCCATCCCAGCTCTAACAGAACTTTGGTCGGCTCGTATGCCATTAATCCATATATCGTGCGCCATCAAAATGGGCTCAAGTGGCGCCACCTTGTTTAAATAACAACAATGATCCGGATCGGAGGTGTAGAAAAATCGGCCGGCGTTATCCATCTGCTGGATCTTGGGCACTTCAGGGCGAAGCCTGATTATATTTAAGCCGAGCTCGTCGCCGAGCCGATCAGCGAACTGGATAGTTTCCGGAAACAGAAACCCGGTATTGGTGTAATAGACAGGAATGTCTCGATTAACCCGGCTGATCATATGGAGTAGGGGTAAACTCTGGGACTGGAACGAGCAGGTGGCAAAGATTTTTTTGCCATCATCAAGGTAGCCGTGAAGCTTGTCGACAATCGCGTCGGCCTTGGTTTCCAGATCAAGTTTATCGAGTATTTGCATCTAAACCATCTCACCATGCAGGATAATTAGGATGGGATTCTACAAGGGTTGACTGGCGTGCATTAGACGACTTCGTTCGTTGCTTATATAACAATGGTCTAGATGGTGCGCAAGGTTCTGCCGCGAATACAATGCCGCGGCGCGAATTTTTAGGCTATATTTTACGAGGCGCGATAGAACAGTGGATACAAAGGTTTATCTCCACTGGCGGGTAAGTCCACAGGTTTGTCATTCACTGCGCTCATGCTGTAAGGCAGCTCCAGGGGCAGGCAGCCCTTGGCTAATTCAGGATGTGTCACTACGTCCGCCACGGCAAAATCATCTGCGCCAAACTCAACAATGATGCCGGCGACAAAGTCCTTAATACTAGATAACACAGCTGGCCGGTCCATATTCATGACCAGGATTACAGGGGCTTCTGCACTCAGGGATGCCAACAGATCATATTCATCTGAGCCGGGTTTGAAATCCAGGTCGCCCTCATGTTGCATCGACCCGAAGAAAAATTCCGGGTGCAGGGTCTGAAATGGCGTTTGCAACCTGACGATGGCGACGTCCGCCTCGTCTACATTGGGCACCACTTCTACTTCGCTGAATGCGTCTGCCGCGACACCATGCAGGTAGACTCGTTGCCCTTGTATTGACTTGAACCCTTCTACGATAACCATGGCGTTGCGTTGGCACTGTTCTGCCAGCTCGATAAATTCCTCTTTGCCCACCAGTTGCTCCGCCATTGAGGCATCAACGAAAGGATCTTCGAATAGGCCGAGCTTGAATTTCTCAATAAGGATTCGGCGCGCAGAGTGATCGATAAGCGTCTCGTCAATCAATCCCTCTTCAAGCGCTGTAAAAACAATCGCGGGTTCGTCTTCGCCACCTAACTGATCCACACCAGCGAGCATAGATTTGGCAACGCGCTGCGCCGGTGTTAATTCTTCGACTCCCCAGCACATGGCAATGGTCGCCGGTGTTTGTCTGGGATTTCCTGTGAGAGTTTCACGCGTGGCATCGCGGTAGATCGCCCAGTCGGACAGGACGACCCCTTTAAATTGTTTTTCACCGCGCAATAGATCTGTGATCAGGTAGCGATTAAAGCCTGCGCCAACGTCCTCCATGGCAGAACCATCGGGGCCATTGCAACGTAATATATTGTAGGTCGGCATAAGGCCGGAAACACCTGCTTCGAAGGCGCCATCAAATGCCTGTATATGTTTCTGCAAAGTATCCCAGCTGAGTTCAGCATAACGTCCATAGGAATTGTGACCATCAAAGCCGTCAACTGCGGCGCCATATCCCACCCAGTGTTTAACCACACAGGCAACGCCTGATTTATCGACGCCGGTATCACTACCTTGCAAGCCTTGAATATAAGCCTGCACCAGCTGATTAACCAACACCGGATCTTCACCAAAAGTACCGTTGATACGCGGCCACTTGGGTGATGTTGCCAGATCTGCCATCGGCGATAGTGCCATCTGAATGCCTACTGCCCGATATTCCTGACGGGCAATATCTGCAAATTGTTTCATCAGTTGGGTATCGCGCAGTGCAGCCATACCGAGCGCCTCGGGCCACACAGAAAAACCACTGGAGCGTAAACTTGCTCCGGTCGTAAATTGAAAATGATGCCTTGGGTCTGTACTGACCGTAACTGGAATGCCGAGCCGGGTCTCTGCTGCAATTTTTTGCAAACGATTATTCTGGGCAGCGAGGGCTGATGGTGCGATGCCTAGCCTGGTAATCATGTGATTGATATGCCGTTTGGCAATAAGATCCTCAATGCCGGCCTGATCATATTCTGAGCCGATGCCTAGCTCACCCAGAGGGCCATCGGTAAAAGCGGTACCATGAAAGAGCAGACCTATCTTTTCTTCAAGGGTCATTCGTTGAAGCAGGTCGTCGCTGCGTATGTGGGCATCAAGGCGCCAGTCCTCGAAAGGCGCCAACACACCATCATGATCCAGATCGCGAAATTCAAGACCATCTATTTTTAGCATGAGCGTGCCAATTTATTCATGGAGAACGCAGCTTAACAGGACCATAACGGCATGTAGTTGTGTCTGGACGATGCCCTTTGACTTTTGTTGTTTTCTAGTCTGGGGCAGCAGCCAGATCCTCACGCAGGTTTTTGGATGCGAGATAGAAGTGACAGGCCGACCAGAACATAATTGGCGGGATGATATATAACATGGCCTGACGCAGTGAATCATCACCGAAGCTGGTTGCTAGCGAATCGCTCAAGAGGCCAATTGACCACGGTCCAATACCCAGGCCAATGATATTCAGAATGAGAAACAATATGGCAGAAGCTGTGGCTCTCATGCGCAAACCCACCAGGCCATGGGTAGTTGCGATGGTATTGCCCAGATAAACATTGAACAATAAGCCGGGGACCACGGATAAGGCCAGTGCTGTGTAGGCATCATCAACCAGATAGACTGCCGCCATAAATGGTACGCAGATAAATCCAGTGATAGAGGGTAGCCAGACATACCAGCGCTTGTCCCTGGGGGCTAGTCTGTCCGCAAGCAGTCCGCCGCAAAGTACGCCAATGGCGCCGCCAAGTCCGATGATTAATGCCAGCCAGGTGCCCAGTTCGCCGGTAGTCATGTTGTGGCTGCGTATAAAAAATGACGCTGTCCAGTTGCTGGTGCTGTAACCCGCAAAAGCGTTAAGCGCGGCTGCCATTGCCATATGTCGAAATGACACGCGGCTCCAGAGGACGTTAAGAACGACCTTAAATGGAACGCTTTCCGCTGACACCTGCCTGTTTTCTGATAATCCTCGAATAGGTTCTGCGAGGGTCATGCGAACGAGGATGGCCAGGAGAATACCTGGCGCACCAACTACCATAAAGGCTACCCGCCAGCCAAAATATTCGTTCAACCAGCCACCGAGCAAGAAGCCGAACAGGATGCCAATGTTAACGCCGGTTGAATAAAAAGAGATTGCGCTGGCTCTTGACTCGGGCGGAAATATGTCAGAAATCAATGAGTGCGAAGGGGGGCTGCCGCCAGCCTCTCCAACGCCGACGCCTACACGGGCCATCAGTAGTTGTGAGTAGTTTTGCACAAAGCCGCTAAGCGCTGTCATGAAGCTCCATAAGCCCACTGACATTGCAATTATATTGCGCCGATTCGCTCTGTCTGCCCATCTGGCGATAGGAATGCCAGCAGTGACGTAAAATACGGCGAAGGCGAATCCGGTCAGTAGCCCGAGTTGACTATCTGAAAGACTAAGGTCGGCCTTGATTGATTCCTGCAATATCGCGAGTAACTGTCGATCAATAAAGTTGAAGCTATAGACAATCGTGAGGAGAACTAATGCGTAGTACTTAGCGCCCGCACTTGCATAGCGGTTGGCTTCGTCGACGTCTTCCCCGGTATCTATTACCCCTGGGGCTGGCTCACTTGTTTCGCTCATGAAAACAGTACTCTTATTATTATTGTTGTTACTATTTGCTTCGAACAGATGAGATCACTCTCTTTGAGATCGCTCTCCTTGAGATCACTCTCTTTGAGATCAATTCCCTGCCGGGCTTCAAATTAGTCGCTTGGTTCATATCCGCTGGAAATTTCAGGATACGTCAAGAGAAAGAATAAAGCACATTTCCCTAATGAACTTCAAGTAGGGTAGAGGAACGCTTGCCGGAGCCGGTAGCGCGCGATATCAACCAACAAGGTGCCTATGTCTTATATATTAAATTTTAAGGATAAATCGGAAAAACAATTTCTCACCGGTGCAAAGGCAATTAATCTCGCGAAATTAACGCGAGCGGGCCTGAATATCCCTATGGGAATTGCCCTCACCTTTGAGGCCGCAGCTCAGCATCTAGCCAGCAATGGTCTGGATTATGAAGTTCAGGCATTACTTAAAACCATCAATAATTCAGAGCCTACCGATCTGGGCAATAACGCTGCAAAAATACGAGCACTGATCGAAAACGCCCCGATGCCACAAGATCTTGTTGGCCAACTGGAAACAAGTCTTCAATTTTTATCGAATTCAGTTTCTGTTCGCTCGTCTTCTAACCTTGAAGATCGATCAAATTTCTCTTTTGCCGGGCAGCATGATTCGTATCTGAACATGCGCAGCTTAAGCGAAGTTGTTGATGCGATTAAGAAGGTATGGGCATCGGCCTATAGTGATCGTGCAATGGTGTATTTGCGCACACTTAATATGCCAGTACAGCAGATACGTATGGGTGTTGTTGTTCAGGATATGGTAAATGCAGATAGTGCGGGCGTGATGTTCTCTTTGCATCCCGTCACAGGTGACAGAAATCAACTCTATATCTCTGCGGCGTGGGGTTTGGGTGAATCAACTGTTAGCGGGCTGGTAACACCGGATGAAATCCTCGTCGACCGGGATTCATCGGGCAATGTGAGTTATCAGATTGGCGCCAAGGAAGAGCGCGTTGTACCGGACGACGCGGGTGGAACTCGAACGGAGCGATTGGATCAATCTAACCGGGATCAAAAGGTGCTGTCTGCTGAACAAATCGATCAACTCAAGGAGGCTATGATAAGTATCGAGGAGATCATGGCCGGTGACCCACAGGACGTTGAATGGGCGTTCGCGAATGAGCAACTTAGCCTTCTCCAGGCAAGGCCCATGGTAGTCCTGGAGGACAGTAGCGGCATCTCTTGGAATAGTCCGATACCCAAGGCCAGCTGGCGACGTAACTGGCGCTTAGGGGAGTGGTTACCGGACGCTGTCACGCCGCTATTCTCAAGCTGGGTATTGCCTGGCTTAGTGGCCTCCAGAGAAGAATTCGGCACCCAAACGCTGGGCTGGGAAGATATGACAAGCTTTAGCATGCCTCATCCCTGGTTTTGCCTTGTCCATGGTTACTTCTTTACGCGAACTGATTTCCCGCCTTTTAATGTCGACGTATCAAAAAAGGAAAGATTTGCCAAGATGATTCAAACAGGTGAGCGAGTGAGTCGATGGCATACGCAGTCACTACCGGCATACATTGAACATTTTAAAAGTCACCTGGGCTTTGACCTGAAGGCTGCCAGCAGCGATTCGCTGGTTGAATTTGTGCAACAGTTGGTTAGTGAAGCCGGTGAATTCTGGTCGTTCATTGCACCCATTGGTTATGGCTTCGAAGAAATGCTGTTTAAGCCTTTTTATAATGAAACCGTAGAGGATGAGAACAAACCACATCACTCAATTTTGTTCAGTGGTTTTACCAGTCGCATGCATGATGCTCAGGTCGCCTTGTTTCAATTGCACGAGAAGATCAAAGCTGAGCATGCAACAGAGCAGGTTCTGGCCATCAGCCTGGACGAGCAAGGTGTGCAGTCACTCCCAATATGGTTACAGCAGGACATCTCAAAATACGACGCAGAGTACGGCCATCAGGTAGTCAGCCTGGATATATATTTTAAGACATTGGGCGAAACGCCTGTATATACACTGCGCGCCTTACAATCCTTGTTACGAACCGATGCGGTAGATCCAGCCGTAAAGCTAAGGGAAGTTCAATCGAAGAGAAAGCAGGCGGTAGAGGGTGTTCTATCCGGCTTGAAAGGCACGAAACAGCAGGTCATGGCAGGTATGATTAAGTACTACCAAGGCAATGCCGCCGTTAGAGAAGATGCGAATTTTTATCTTCAGATCGGATGGCCATTGATTCGGCGTGCTATCAGGGAGTTAGGATTTCGTCTGGTGCAGGCAAACTGTATCGACGATGTGGACGAGATTTTCTTTCTGGAGGCAGATGAATTACAAGGTTTGGCCGTTCTTTTGGATCAAGAGCTTATGGACCAAGAGCCTTCAGCCAAAGAGCCCTTAACTAAAGAGCCCTTAGCCAAAGAGCTGCCCGATCTGAAACAGATTGCCCAGTCGCGATTTGAAACCTGGTCCAGGCAACGAGAACTCAACCCTCCCATGGTGATCTCGGATAAACCTGTTGATCAAAAACAACATGCGGCCTGGGATGCTGAAACCGGATTGATGCAAGCGATCGGCACCAGCCCGGGAATGAGCTCTGGCAGGGTACGAATTGTTATTAGCGCTGATGATTCTAACGACTTCGTAAAAGGTGAAGTATTAGTGATCAAGGCTGCAAGTCCGTTGTTTACGCCAATGATGTTATTGGCATCAGCCCTGATTGTTGAGGTAGGCGGCGGGGCCAGTCATTCGTCATTGGTTGCGCGGGAATTAGGGCTGCCCGCGGTAGTGAATGCGACTAATGCCACAGAGATATTTAGCAACGGCCAGCTAGTTCAGGTGAATGGCGAGACCGGCGAAGTGCTGCTGATCGAAGCGAGCTAGTCTCGCAATCTTATGGTTTAAACATTGAATAGGCATTCGGTTTTGTAAAATGTTATTGTTTTGCGCTAGTTAGTTCCTGTCCGGAAATAGCATATCTTTGATTGAATTTACAGCATCTAATTATACTTAGATGGTTAAATCAGTCACTTACAAAGGAACTAACACCGGAGATTTTCATTTTGGATATGAACTCAATAAATGGACAGTGCAATTAACAGATTCGAATATCATGAATAGGGAGAAAAACAATGGGTGAAGCCTGGATTATCGATGCAGCGAGAACGCCACGAGGTGTTGGAAAACAAGGCAAGGGTGCCCTCTGGGAGATCCATCCACAGAAATTGCTCTCTACGGTTTTGAAAGCACTGGCAGAGCGCAATGGGCTGAATACAGAAGAAATAGACGACGTCATCATCAGTTGCAGTAGCCAGTTCAAGAAGCAGGGTGCATGCATAGGACGGATGGCATCTTTAGATGCCGGTTATTCGATTAAGGCATCTGGCGTAACCCTTGATCGATTTTGCGGTGGTGGAATTACCGCCGTCAATATGGCCGCTGCCAGTATTATGTGCGGCATGGAAGATTTGGTCATCGCCGGTGGTGTTGAAATGATGTCATACACCACTGCTGAAGGCTCACCCAATCCACTGGATGCAGGCAATATTGATTTACGAAACGCTCACCCGCAAACGAATGTAGGTATTGCTGCAGATATCATTGCCACAAAAGAGGGATTTGGTCGAGATGAGCTTGATGCATTTTCAGCGGAGAGCCAGCGCAGGGCGGGCATTGCCATGGAAACCGGTGCGTTCGCGAAGAGCCTGATACCCGTCTATCGACCAGATGGCACCCTCGCACTGGATCAAGAAGAGTTTCCACGACCCAAGACGACGATCGAGAGCCTGGCTAAGCTGAACCCCGTCTTCGGGAATTTTATGGAGATGCCTTTCTACGATTCCGGTTTGACCTTTCAGGAAATGGTAGAAAAGCACTGGCCTGATTTGAAAATTGAACATGTCCATCATGCAGGTAGTTCCTCTGGCGTTGTCGATGGTGCAGGTGCGTTGGTATTGGCATCGCCAGAGTACGCAAAGGCTCATGGGTTCAAGCCTCGAGCGAAGATCACGGCAATGGCTAATATGGGTCACTCTCCTGAATACATTCTGAATGCCCCGGTTGATGCTGCGAAGAAAGTGCTTGGGAAGGCGAAGATGACCCTGGATGATATTGATCTATTTGAAGTTAACGAAGCATTTGCCGTTGTACCGGTGAAATTTATGCGTGACCTTAGCGTTGATCATGAAAAATTAAATGTTAATGGCGGGGCTATTGCCCTTGGACATCCCATCGGTGCAACCGGTGCAATGTTGATTGGTACAGTGCTTGATGAATTGGAGCGACAGGATAAAACTGTTGGACTAGTAACCATGTGTGCAGCAGGCGGCATGGCACCGGCAGTCATCGTTGAACGAATGTAAATATATTTAACTAAAAGTGGTTTGGAGAAAAGATAATGGAAATTAAGGGAAGCAATGGTATTTTTGTTGGTGGTGCCTCGGGTATGTGCCGGGCAACCTTAATAAAATTTGCCGAAAAAGGAGGTAAGATCGCCATCCTCGATCTGGAAAAATCTGATGGTGCAAAAGTTGCCGAGGAGCTTGGTGGGAAGTTCTATCCCTGTAATGTCATGGACTACGATGCAATGGCAGAAGTCCTGGGCACCGCAATTGGTGATTTTGGCAGTGTGCAGTTCATGGTCAATACTGCTGGTGGGGCCGTCGGTCAGAAGACAGTGAAGCGCGATGGCGTCAGGCATTCGTTGGATGACTTTCGTCGCATCATCGATCTAAATTTGGTCGCATCGTTCAATATTAATTCGGTTGTTGCGGAGTCTATGGCAAAAAATGAGCCAAACGAAACGGGCGAGCGGGGCGTGATGATTAATACGGCATCGATAGCGGCATTTGAAGGTCAAATTGGCCAGGTAGCATACAGCGCTGCCAAAGGTGGCATTGCTGCCATGACGCTTACTATGGCGCGTGACCTGGGTTCACTGGGCATTCGTTGTATGACAATTGCACCCAGCCTCTTCGATACCGGGCTGACGGCGGGAATACCTGAAGAAGGCTCACTACAACTGACCAAAGACGCAGCTTTTCCCCGTCGTATGGGCCAGCCTCACGAATTTGCGACCATGGCAATTGCCATCTATGAATGTGCCATGATGAATGGCTCAACGCTTCGTGTTGATGGTGGGCAGCGATTCGCGCCTAGATAGGATTGTTAACAGACAGTGCTGCATGGTGGCGAATATTTTCGAGAAGAACGCTAAAGTATATATCGATCACCTGCAGCCCTGACTGTTACATCACTAATGGCGACACCCCAGGGTTGGTTCATTGTATAGATAATCTGATCAGCCAAATATTCCGGTTCTAGTGCGTAGTACTCAATGTTCTCCACATCAATCTGCTCAGGTGGAAGTTCACCGCTCAATTGAGCTTGCATTGACTGCATATATACTGGCCCGTTTTGGCCCAGTATTCCAATCACGGCTTCACCATTGATGATGCCAGCGCCGAGCCCTGTCGCGGGAACACCGGTAGGTTTGATTGTAGTTACTTTGATTTTTCCCTGCGACTCCACACGCAATGATTCCGAAAGAAAATTCACAGCTGCCTTGGTTGCGCCATAAACCCCTGCGCCAACGACTGGGAAATTACTATAGATTGATGACAGGTTTATAATGTGGCCGCGACCCTGATCAATCATTTGATCGTAAGCGGCGATAATACCGTTCAGCACCCCCTTGAAATTAATGTCGATACACCTGTCCCAGGCAGGTGATGCTTCTTTGTGATCCGAATAGAAGGCCAGTGGCATGGTGCCAGCATTGTTGATCCACACGTCTATGCTGCCGAAGGTATTGACGGCATGTGTTGCAAGGGCGTTCATCTGTTCGCTGCTGCGAACATCGGTGACCTGAAAGGTAACAGAACCGCCTGCATCGGAAATGCTTGCGCAGATTGATTTAAGCATCTCTTCATTAATATCGGCACAAACAACATTCGCCCCCATAGCAGCAGACTTTTCACTCACAATTTTACCGAAGCCACCGGCGGCACCTGTGATAACGATTACTTTTCCTTTCAGATAATTTTCCATGCAGTAGCTCCAGTATTGCAATAAACGGTTAGAGTCCATAAGCGAATAGTGTTGAAGTGATTCTGCGAAAATTGGTTCAAACGCAGTTCAGCCGTAATTCATATTGTTAGTCGCCTGAATGATACTGATTTATAGTCCTAACTGCTTCCCTATCGCGCAAGATTAGCTTTGACCCCTGTTTCTGCGACAGGACTGATGCCTCGCGTAATAATGTTATAATGATGTTATAAAACCGGATTCACTGCTAACCTATAGAGCCAAGTATCTTGCTGGATAAAGTTATGGTTGCTTATTCAAGCAAGGATCTATCTATCGACTGACTCAATCGAGTCCTGGCAGAAAAGTTTAACAACGAAATATTAGAGTACTCAACAGAAGTCATTGGTGGCGGAGGAGGTGTGTTGGATGAACTTGCCAGACTCAAGCGGACTTACAAAATTGACAATGATGCACCGCCAACGATTATTGCCAAGTTTTCAGCGCCTGTAGCTGCAGCCCGGGAAATGGCTGGTGGTATGCTCTTATACGAAATGGAGTATCGATTCTACGAAGAACTGGTCGATGAAATCCCAATCCAAACGCCAACGTGTTACTACCAGTCATATTCCAGGGAGACTCATGAATTTGTCATTCTGATGTCCGAAGCCAAGGGTGAAGTTTCAGATCAGGTCGTTCACATCGAACAGCTACTAATAAACCTGGTCAAAAACGCCCTAGAAGCCAGTGCTAAGACACAAGGAATAGTCGAAATACAAGCGCTTGATAGCGGTGCTCAATGCGAAATACAAATAAAGGACCAGGGGCTTGGCATCAGTAACCCCTCCAATTTATTTGTGCCTTTTTACACTACCAAAGCCAAAGGCACAGGTATTAGACTGGTACTGTGTCGTCAAATTGCTGACTCGCACCACGGGTCTGTAACACTCATCAATCGCAAGGACGGAGCGGGAGCGGTTGCCACAGCTTATCTATCTAATTAAAGTTCTTAACACCACTGCAAGAAAAGAGATAGGCAGCCTGGCTAGCAATGAGGGCAGGGCTTGGAAAACCGGCCGGAAAGCCAGTCATAGCTTGACATATTGGCGGAGAGGGAGGGATTCGAACCCTCGATACCGTGAGGTATACACACTTTCCAGGCGTGCTCCATCGGCCGCTCGGACACCTCTCCATTGAAGCCGCGCACCTTATATCACTTTGCGTTAATTATCAATTCCGAAGGCTGCTGCAAGGGCTAAACATTCTATGATCTGGCAGTCGTTTTACCCTGACGTGAATACAAAAACATCTGTACACTGTTTCCTTTTATTCAAACCAATCAGGGAATTTAATGTCCAATGATTCTGTAGATGTCCTGATTATCGGCGCAGGCGCCTCTGGTGCGGCAATGGCCTGGAGCCTGGTCGATACCAAGATGAAGATCCTTTGCCTTGAACAAGGAGACTGGGTTAATCCGGGCGAATATCCGACAAACAACAAAGATTGGGAAGCCCGGAGTATGGGTGAATTTAGCTATAGCCCCAATACAAGAGCCCGGGCAACGGACTATCCAATTAATGAGGAAGAGTCCCCAATTAAGGTGGCGAACTTTAATGGCGTGGGCGGTGGAACCATACTCTATGCGGCTCATTTTCCCCGGTTTCATCCTTCCGATTTTCGGGTTAAGTCACTGGACAATGTTGCCGATGATTGGCCCATCGATTACGCAACTCTCGAACCCTTCTATGCTGAGAATGATCGGATGATGGGCGTTGCGGGTCTCGCAGGCGACCCTGCATATCCACCGAAAGAATTGGTTATGCCACCGGTACCTTTGGGCAAACTGGGCGAGACGCTTGCTAAAGGCTTCAACAAGAAAGGCTGGCATTGGTGGCCTTCCGATAGCGCGATTGCAACGGAGCAATATGATGGCCGTGATAAGTGCGTAAACCTCGGACACTGTGTAGGCGGCTGCGCGCAAGGGGCTAAAGCAAGTACCGATATTACTTATTGGCCGCATGCCATAAGAGCTGGCGTGGAACTCAAGACACGGTGCCGAGTAAGAGAAATAACAGTAAACGACAATGGCATGGCGAGCGGTGTTATCTATTATGACGCAGACGGCATCGAACATGAGCAAAAGGCGGAGGTTGTTATCGTTGCCTGCAATGGCATCGGTACGCCCAGACTGCTGCTAAATTCGAAGTCGTCTCTATTCCCGGAGGGCATTGCCAACAGTAGTGGGCTTGTTGGGAAGAATCTGATGTTTCACCCCTATGCCTGGGTAAATGGTGTGTTTGACGAACCTTTAAAAGGCTACATGGGACCAGGCGGATGTTGCATCTGGAGTCAGGAATTTTACGAGACCGACAAGTCGCGTGATTTTGTGCGTGGTTATACCATGGAAATTACCAGGGGCAGGGGGGCAGTTACTACGGGCCTCACTGGTATGGCTTCTGGTTCTATTCCCTGGGGTGCAGGCCATCATGAAGCCTATAGGTCAATTTTTGACAAGACAGCCGGCATGGTCGTTATTTGTGAGGATTTACCAGAGGAGCACAATACCGTTACCCTGGATCCGGAGCTTGTTGATTCCAATGGTATCCCCGCACCGAAACTCAATTATACATTGAGCGAAAATAGTCTAAGAATGCTTGCCCATGGAACTGCTCGAGGTGAAGAAGCATTGCTTGCGGCCGGGGCGAGTAAGGTCAGTTCAGATTTCCCAGTGGTGAATGCCGGCTGGCACAATATGGGCACAGCGCGGATGGGTACTGACCCTGCGCGTTCAGTCGTTAACGAATGGGGGCGCAGTCACGATGTGAAGAATCTATTCATTATTGATGGCAGTATTTTTGTGACATCAGCGGGTGTGAATCCAACGAGCACCATTCAGGCGTTGACTCTATATATCGCTGATTGCATGAAGAAGCGGCTCGCTAACCTATTTGATTAAGGGGTAATTATGACAGATGTCATTACAAGTGATGGACTGCTATCCGCAGATCGAAAAAGCACCTTGTTTATTTTGGTTGATATGATGATCCCGGAGGAGGGAGTTATGCCCAGTGCCGCTGACCCTGCTATTTTCGCGGCCATTCTTGAACAACTGACGGTAGATGAAGTTGCCCTATCATCGCTGTTGTCAGTGATCGAAGACCTTAGCGAAAAAAATCACGAGCGATCTTTTGCACGACTCAATGATGATGAGCGGGCTGTTGTGATTAAACAGTTCAGATCGTCTCATGATGCGTTAGCGCAATTTTTACAATTCAATACCCTAAATTCCTACTATCAGGATGATCGGGTAATGGAAGCCATTGGACTGGAAGCTCGTGCGCCGTATCCTGGAGGATACGAGGTGGCGCCTACCGATTGGACAATTCTTGAACCTGTTCGCGGACGCGAAAAAATCTATCGCGATGCATAGCGGACAATTAATCATTCCATCAATATTCGGAGCGGGACCATGAACAAACCTACTACCTATTTCCCACATGGTGTCTTCACTGGTAAAGGGGAGCTGGTGCCTCGGGTATTTGTATCGCCTGGACGATATATTCAGGGTAATGGTGTGATGGATCATATTGGGCGATATATGTCTTTGCTCAAGGCTGGTCGTGTCGGTGTTCTTATTTCAAAACGCGGCCAGCAGGCAGACGGTGTTCGAGTGATAGATAGCTTGAAGAATGCAGGAATTGATCCCATCGTCAGTACATTTATGGGTGAGTGTTCACTGCAAGAAGTTGATCTCCACGTTCAAAACCTTGAGGGCGAATCTATCGATTGCCTGATGGCCGTTGGCGGCGGGAAATGTGTTGATGCTGGCAAATGCATCGCGTACCGTTTGGATATTCCGGTAGTTGTCGTTCCGACTTTAGCATCGAATGATGCGCCATGTTCTGCATTGTCTGTACTCTATACGCCAGAAGGTGTATCCACTGGCGCTGAATTCTTTCCTAACAATCCGGCGCTGGTGGTGGTTGATACAGGCGTTGTTGCGGGCGCCTCGGAGCGATATCTGGTTGCAGGTATGGGGGACGCCATGGCAACATGGTATGAGGCAAGAGTCTGCATGCAGAATCCAAAAGCGCGCACCACGGTAGGCGCTCGGCCGACACTTGCATCTTGCGCCATGGGCGAAATTTGTGCTCATACGCTTTTTGAACAAAGTGAGTCTGCCGCAAATGCGGTGGTAAGCAGCAATGTAAATGACGCATTAGAGAATGTGGTTGAAGCGAATACTTTATTGAGCGGCCTCGGCTTTGAAAGTGGCGGCCTGGCGGTGGCTCATGCCATTGCCCAGAGCTATACGACAATCCCTGACGTGCATGCGAATTACTTGCATGGCGAAATGGTCGCCATGGGAACGCTTACTCAGTTGATGATGGAATCGAAGGTGGGAGGCAAGGGAGATGAAGCCACTGATGAGGCCAAGAAAGTCGCTGAATTCTTTTGCAAGGTTGGCTTGCCTATACATCTTGGGCAATTGTCCTTGGGTCCGACTGATACAAGTGCACTGCATACAGTTGTTGAGGCTGCGATGGAATGGCCATCGACCCACAATATGCCGATGACAGTGACGCCTGAACTGCTGTTGTCATCTATTCTTGAAGCTCATGAGCTTGGTGTGAAAGTGGCAGAGTCCAGTGGTGATAACGCCTACAGAAGGGTGCAGTCGGTAAGCTAGGAAGCGAGCTGTTATTCCAACTGAAACATACACTGCAATGAGTGTTGAATATCCATGTGCCCCCCACGCCATTCGCATCTTGCCGTATTCTCATCAATATCGACATCCAGGCAATCATCGGCGACCAGGCCTGCCTCAAACTTGGGGTAGAAAGACTGCGTAATCGTTTCATTCCTGCTGTTGGTGAAAGCTATTTTCTTGTCATCTTTATGAATGTGATCCTCCCCCTTGTGCAGTAAGCCGTGATGGAAACGGCACAAGGTTACAAGGTTTTGCATGCTGGTTTCACCGCCGTCTGCCCAGTGCTTAACATGATGGCAGTCTGTGTAAATACGCTGGCAGCATCCAGGATAGTGACAATCGCCGTCTCTTAACCTTAGCGCGTGAGAATAAATCAATTGTCACCGCTAGATACAGCCATCCCTGACTGGTCCAGATGTAAGTTATGTCTGAAACATATACGCGGTCAGGCTGATTTACCGTAAATTCTCGCTGCATTAGATTAGGTGTTCTGATGGTGGAGTGGTTTCGGCTCAGGGCCGCGAACTTGCCAATCAAGTCACTCTTATAAGAGAAACCTCCCGTGAATACTGTAGCTGCGAAGCTGCCCGTCTTTGCAGATTCATTGAAACTGTAATCGTCGAGTGTTGCCCGACTGTTGCTGCCCAGATTAAAGCGTGTTCCGTCCAGCATTTTGGCACGAAGATAACCCCTGCCTTCTACAAAAAGTTCATCCCCCTCGTAGAGGAAAATCTTCACGCCCTTCTCTTTAACAAGCAGGATCTTCTCGTTGGTATCGTCGTCTATTCGATAGACCTTGCCACCAAAGAATCTGACTTCACCGATGGCTTCTTTCGCTGGCGCGCCTGTACCGCAGGTATAGCCTAGGGCTTACTATCTTATTGGGCTAATATCCTGCAATATGTTCCTGGATATCAGGACGGGAAATGGTCCTTTTGGGGGAAGGTAGATGATCCAATTTTTACCAGCACTTCCGTGCTGTCTAATTCAAAAAGATGCAATTGGTGACGTCAAAGCAAGTTTATTGTTGCTGATTCTTGCCGCCCTTATTTTTCACTTTCCAGGCTCTTATGCCTCGTCCGCTGAAGGCTCCATACCCAATGCTGATAAGAGTCATGCGTCGATGTTTGCTCACGACGGGTTTCCGTCTGCGACCGAGTGCGGAGATTGTCATCCCAAACAATACAAGCAATGGTCAGTTTCGCAGCACGCATATGCTCAGATGAGTCCTGTCTTTAATGCCATGCAGGCAACCATCATGAAATTTACAGCCGGTACCAACGGTGACTTCTGTATACGCTGCCACACCCCTGTTGGCATGAACCTTGAAGAAGATATCTTCATGAGCAATATTGATCGTCATCCCACATCCAGAGAAGGTGTGACGTGCATTGTCTGTCACCGATTAAATCAAGCTTACGGTAAGCTCAGCGGGCGCCTGCATATAGAGGCAGGCCCGGTTACTTCCGCGATATATGGTCCGATTGGAGACTCAACGGAACTTGATAATGCCATTAGTAAAGGCGGACTAGTCGTTGATAATGAGAAGGCCGGGAGGAAAGTCCACGGTGAGGTAGAGGGTTTCTTTCAGCTCAATACCTCCGGTTTCTGTGCAACTTGTCATGATGTGAATCTCGTTAATGGGTTCAGGTTGGAAGAAGCGTTCAGCGAATTCAAAAATAGTCCTGCGAATAAGAGAGGGTTAAATTGTCAGGACTGCCATATGGGTAAGGAGCCTGGTAAGGTGCTGGCGGAAAAATCTGATCCGGATTTTTACAAGAAAAATTATCATTTTGGGCCAGCGGCAAAAGTTGGCAGCCTAAAAACCAAAAATAGAAAGCTCACCAACCACATGTTCGTTGGACCCGATTATTCTGTGCTTTCCCCTGCATTGTTTCCGCTGGATATCAGGGCGATCAAGGAAGAACATGAAAAGGATGATGTTCGGGCGAGAGGCATGGCGACCATCCGTGAATGGCTCATTTTTGATTGGAAAGCAGGTTGGGGATTGGATGACTTTGAAGACGAAGTTGACGATGATTTTGAATTCCCTGAACGATGGGAATCTATAGATGATCGATATGACGCACGAGAAATAATTACCGACAATTTGCATCTTCTGAAAGAGATAGAAATTGAAAGGCTGAAGTTATTGCAAAACGGTTACCTTATCGGTGAGGTTAACGTGGATAAAGCAAGTGCCAAGGGCATAAAATTTTCAGTCCAGGTTAAGAGCGGCACTGATGGCCACAATGTACCCACTGGATTTGATGCCGAAAGATTAGTCTGGTTGTATGTCTCCGTTACGGATTCAACAGGCAAAGTAATTAAGACCTCAGGAGACCTCGATCCCAATGGTGATCTAAGAGATCTACATTCGCTATACGTCCATAACCACGAGTTACCCCTTGATAAGGAACTGTTCAGTCTTCAATCAAAGTTTTTGACGCGCAATATCGTTGGCGGTGAACGGGAACAAGTCTTGCCTGTTAACTATTCGGCGAGCCCGCTCATATTTCTACGACCTTCAAGAAACGCCACAGTATTGTTAGGTAGGCCAAATGGAGCTAGAAAACACAAAGTTGGCATCGAGCCTAATGGCGAACGCTGGGCGACATACACTGTTACAAGCGAGCAACTAGCAACCGGGACGCCACCATTCAAAGCGCTTGTACAACTTAAGGCCGCCATGGTCCCGGTTAATTTGGTGGACATCATCAAGGGTGTTGGTTTTGACTACAACATGAGTGCGCGAGATGTAGCAAATGTATTGTCCCTCGGACATGTGGATGAAGACGGCGAGGTGATCATCTGGAATGAAGATTCTGATGACCCTGTGGATAACCAGGTGGCGGGTCATCAAATTATATGGGAACGACAGGTTGAACTTTCTTTGGACGGTCGGGCTTTGGGCGGCCAGGGTAAATGAAGGTTTCAAGGAGTGAGTCCTCATTCGCGAATGCTTACAGCCGGTTCCGGCGAAATTTATTTTCACAGCTGATCCTCTTATCGATAGGTACACTTGTTCACATGCCTATCGTCTTAGCCAGCAGCAGTGTTGGTGCAGATGGTGAACGCACGAGTCGAATTTCCGATGAAGCGGTGACAGAATTGGATCTGGACGCCATGCCGAAGAGGCCAAAGCTCTTTATTGAATGGGGCCCTGACTTTTTGGGTAACGGAAATATCCCCAGAGGTATTGAGTTGCCAACGGGTGCCATATGGCAGCCGACCCTAATAGTGTTTGGTACTTATCGTACGGCCCTGCAGGCATTTCATCGCGATGACGAAACTGCCTCGGAGTGGGCAAATCAAATGGACCTGTTCGCCAATTTACAACTCTCTGGTAGCGAACGCTTTCTGCTCGGCATCAGGCCTATGCAAGAGGATGGTCGTTTTACTTCTTATCAGTTTGGGCCGGACAATGGCTTTGATGATGACACAGGCTGGAATGATGAAACCAATGTTGAGATAACAACCTTCTTCTTTGAAGGTGATTTTGGGGAAATATTTCCGAATCTGGATCGAGAAGATAGAAAACATCTTGATATTGGCTTTTCAGTGGGTAGGCAGCCGCTGAATTATCAGGCAGGGATGTTAATTAATGACAGCATCGATGCACTTGGGGTGACCAGAAATACATTATTACCTAAAGGTACTTCAGATTTACAACTGACCTTTCTGTTTGGTTGGAATGATATCCATCGAGGCGACAATATTGAGAAGAGCAATCAGAAACTGTACGGCTTCTTTATGGCAATGGACAGACATAGGACGACGATAAATGTAGACCTTGTCTATGTTGACGACAGAAATGGTGATGATGATGGTTTCTTTTGGGGAGTGAGTGACATTCGAAGAATTGGCCATTTTAATTTGTCCAGCCGCATTCTGGGTTCTCATGCACTGGAAGAAGAATCACTGGCAGTGGGCGACGGATACTTATTGTTTGCCGAACTTTCCTGGACGCCTGCCTGGACTGATGACAATGTTTACATCAATGCATTTCTTGGCATTGATGATTTCACATCCGCAGCCCGGGATCCTTCTACCGGAGGGCCGCTTGGCCGTACGGGCATTCTCTTTCAAGCCATCGGCATGGGAAGATATGGAGCACCACTGGGGAATCAGGCGACAGAGTCTGTGGGTGGTGCAATCGGTTATCAATGGTTTATAAACCCCATCAAGAATCAATTCATCTTTGAGTTTGGCGCCAGGCAAGGAACAGAGTCTGATGGACTGAGGTCGGTTGCCGGCGGCATGCGATATCGGCATGTGTTAGGTCAACACACCGTGTTCCAGTTCGATCTATTTGGGACAATCAATGAATCAAGGGACGATGATTTTGGCGCGCGACTTGAATTTAGATTTGAATTTTAGGTAGGCTTCAAATGCGGCAATATAGGCAAGCGATACGGGTTGGTTGAGTATGATGGTAATAATTTCGGATAATCTGTGGATGGGTGGAGTGGCGATTGTGCTGCTGGTCGCGACTTATTTAAGCCTGACGATAATGGCTGCCATGCGCCGCATGACCAACGAGAGGCGAATCCGTGGACAGCAGGCTGAAGAACTTGCAGTCAAGATAAAAGGGGCTCGCAAGCAGCAGGAAATTCAATCCGAAAAATCACTTTCCTGGTCTGGAACTCGAAAATTTGTCGTTAGCAAGAAGGAGTCAGAGAGTCTTGACGAGCAAATATCCTCCTTCTATTTACAAGCTCACGATGAGAAACCCATTCCATCATTTGATCCCGGTCAGTTTCTCACATTTGAACTTAAGATCCCGGGTGATAGTAATCTGGTTAAGCGCTGTTACTCTCTTTCGGATGCGCCCAGAGATGGTGTCTATCGTGTTTCGATAAAGAAAGTACCGGCGCCTAGAGACAATCCTGATGTGCCGGCGGGAGTATCCTCCAACTTCTTTCACGACGCTGTTTCAGAAGGCGACATCCTGGATGTCAGGGCGCCCTCGGGCAAATTCTTTCTCGACATGGCAAGCGATCGCCCCATAGTGCTCATTGGTGGCGGCGTTGGTTTGACACCAGTCATGAGCATGCTAAATGCAGTAATTGCTGCTGGAGGAGACCGGGAGGTCTGGTTCTTTTATGGCGTTCGAAACAGCGCAGAACATGCTATGAAGGCGCACTTGAAACAGGTTGCTCGCGATACCGTAAACATTCGCATGCATGTATGTTATAGCGCCCCGGGCGATGGTGACCAGGAGGGAGAGGACTATGATCACCATTCCAGAGTCGGTGTTGAATTATTAAAGAAAGTACTACCGTCGAATAACTACCAATTTTTGATGTGTGGCCCACCGCCGATGATGGCGTCGCTGGTATCTGATTTGGATGATTGGGGTGTGCCCAAACAGGATGTCCTTCGCGAGAGCTTTGGACCTGCATCTGGACGAAAGGCGCCTGTTCCGAAAGTTAATCCTGATGCCGAAGGGCCAGAGGTCGTGTTCAAGCGATCTAATAAAACGGTTAATTGGGATCCCGCCTTCGACAGCCTCGTCAAATTTGCTGAAGCCAATGGCTGTGATATTCCCTATGCTTGTCTCGCCGGAAATTGCGGCACATGCCTAACGACAATTATGAAGGGTGAAGTTGATTATCAGGACAATAAGCCGGACTTTGAAGCCGAGGAAGGGACTTGCCTGGCGTGTTCCTGTGTGCCGAAAGGTGCTGTTGAACTTGATGCATGATCATAATATACAATACATTGGATCAAGCAGGATATTGCAATTGAAACGGGTCAAGTGCATGTTTCAAAGTGCGAAGTATGAACGTGTGAGGGACGATTGATTGATGCTCTATACTAAAATAAACAATAGAATGATTGGTTTAATGAACACAATAATGAGGAGATATCCGATGCAACAGAAACTGAGCTCTGGCTGGAATACGCTAGCTAGTTTGAGATTCACGAGCGTCCGGAAACAACTATCTATCATGAAGTTGCTGTCATATGTGTTCTTCGTCACAACAGCCTTTTTGACCGCGTCAGCCCAGGCGGAAGTGATGAGTGGATGGTTGACGGAAGAGCAAGAAAAGGAAGTTGCCGCTCTAATTGTTGGCCCAACTAAAAATGACGACAACTGTTCCTCGTGTCATGCGCTGGAAACAGAAGCCTGGGAAAATACGCGCCATTTTGCAACCTTCAAAGACCGGCATCGCTCAGATCGCGCCAAGGAAATTCTGGCAAATATGGGCGAGAAGAGCATGAAGCGCTCGGATGATTGCCGCCAGTGCCACTACACATCAGAACTTAAGAATGAAAAGATAAGAGCATCGTTTGGCGTCTCTTGCGAGTCCTGTCATGGCGCCGCCAGAAACTGGCTCGCGGTTCATTCTAAAGGTGCAGGTGACATCAATGCATCAGATCTTAAGTGGGGAACCGGTAAGGATCAAGATCCCGCAAATCGTGCCAAACGGCTTGAAGCTGCGCAGGCTAAAGGCATGATTCATTCCGAAATGATTTACGAGATAGCAAGAAATTGCTTTGCTTGCCATACGGTGCCAAATGAGAACATTGTCAACAAGGGTGCGCACAAAGCTGGCAGTGATTTCGACCTGCTTGCCTGGTCTCAGGGCGAAAATCTGCACAACTTTAGCAGTTCAGCCGGTGCACCGGATGCACCGACTAATAGACCAAGCTCTTCGCAGCAGAAACGAAGATTATATGTGACTGGACTGATGGTCGACCTTGAAACGTCACTTGCCAATATTAGTCAGGTTAAGGATAAAGGTGGCATTTACCATTTGGCGATGGTTAAGCGCTCTAATGATGTCCGGGCGAAACTTGATAAAGTTATGGCAGCCGTAACACTCAATGAATTAGGCGCTGCATTGAGTTCTGTGCCGGCCACGATTGAGGAATCCACCAGCATCGCTGGAGATTTACCGGCTAAACTCGGCGCTGCAACCAGGGCCTTCCTTGCGGCTCACGATGGCACTGATCTTGGCGCAATCGACGCGTTAATGACCACAGAATATAAAGGAACACCTTTCCAGTAGCGCCTTACCAGTAGAACAGTGATGGTAGTTTTGAGGTAGATCCATTGGCGAATAAAAGATCGGAAAATAAATTTGGGGATACCGCAGGCATAACGTTGCCTGGGTACGAACAGGTACTTGAAAAACCCAAGCGCTGGGATCTTCCTTTCAGTCAGGATCTACCTAATGAATTAGAACGGCGCGACATAACAGAAGAGGAGCTTGATCAGCTGCTCAATACGCCTCCCTTTCTTGAAATGGACGCGAGCCATTTTCCGAAATCATTACCGCTACGAGAAATATTGCGCAATGATACGAGGATCAGGTTATATCGAAATGGTGATGCTGTTGTTCGTGCAGGGGACTATGGAAATGCGGCATTCTTGATTCTGGATGGCGAATGTCGCGCGATAGTCGATGGCCTGGATCAAACCGTGCTTGGTCGAAAGACCACTAGCCAAAAATCTGTCTTTCAATCTCTGGCCAATATATTCACCAATCCAAAGTTACCGGAAGTTCGTGACGCGAGCAAATACCCACAATTTTCAAGAGATAATATTCAACAAAAAATAGATGGCAGCGGGAAGGTGTTTGTTCAGGATGTTCCCAATGTCCTCGATATCGTGCCAGATGCCTTCGAGACGACTAACAATAATACGATGGAGCAGGGTGCGGTATTTGGAGAATTGGGTGCGCTGGGTCGAGTCCAGAGAGCTGTAACCGTGGTTGCTGCTTCGGACGGCGAAAATAGGCTCCTTCAAATTCGCTGGCAAGGTCTCCGTGACTTAATGAAGTACGACGACGCATTGCGAGAACATGTGAACCAGCTGTTTCGTTCACGGAGCTTGCTGGGGGCGTTGCAGAGCTCGCCACTGCTTCAGTGCGCGTCGCTTACCCGTAAGCAATGGGATCAAGTCGTCGAAGAAGCCGAATTTGAGACATTTGGGTCATATAACTGGTATGGAACATACCAGCAGCTAAGAGAAAGAGATGTTGATCCTCTGTCGCAAGAACCTATTATTGCTGAGCAAGGGCAGTACCCAAACGGATTAATAATGGTGCGCGCAGGGTTTGGAAGGTTGAGCCAAAAACACGGTCATGGAGAGCATACCTTTGGTTACCTGGGCAAGGGCGATGTCTATGGCTTAGAGGAGTTGATGCACAATGTAGATGCGGATACCCAGCTACCATTGCAGTCAACACTGCGAGCAGCAGGCTACATGGATATTGTTCGTATCCCCACACGCACATTCGAGAAGGTCATTTACCCCTCGCTAAAGGAAGCGAGAGATGAAGGGTATATGCCCGTTTCAATCGCCGGGGAACAAATAGCAAGAATGAGTGAGAAAGTGGCGGAATCCAAAGCCTCGGAAACAACTATTGCAAAAAGTAAAGATGATAACTTTGACCCCGCTGTCATGGAATTTCTTGTAGAGAACCGTTTCATCAATGGGACACAAACGATGCTCATTGATCTTGACCGGTGTACCCGGTGCGATGATTGTATTCGGGCCTGTGCGAGTGGTCATGACAATAACCCGAGATTTGTCCGCCATGGAAGGATTCATGGAAACTACATGGTCGCTAATGCCTGTATGCACTGTGAAGATCCGGTGTGCATGATTGGTTGCCCGACAGGTGCAATTCACCGCAGTGAAGGTAAGGGTGAAGTGGTTATTAATGACCTCACCTGCATTGGTTGCAACACATGTGCGAACAGTTGTCCCTACGATAACATTCGCATGGTGAATGTGCGGAATAAGAGTGATGAAAGTTCGATACTGGTAGATCCTGTCAACGGTCGCCCAATCGTGAAAGCGACCAAGTGTGACCTTTGTGTGGAACATCATGGTGGCCCAGCTTGTGAGCGTGCATGCCCTCATGATGCTCTAAAGCGGGTCGATATGAACGATCTTGATTTTCTTTCCGAGTGGTTTAATCGGTGAGAACGTTTAAACAAAGAAGATTGTTGGGCGTCATACTGACTTCCCTTGTAGCGGTATTGTTTGTCTGCGGTATATGGTCTTATGAAATTGCATTGAGCAACACTGCGTTCCTGTCAGGATGGCTGCTTCTGGGGCTGATGATATTTTTGGCATCATACAATGTTCGGAAAAAGCTCACCTATCCACCGCTTTTTAAATCTTCGACATGGATGCAATTTCAT
Organism: Pseudomonadales bacterium; assembly: GCA_046582185.1. Classification (GTDB taxonomy): domain Bacteria; phylum Pseudomonadota; class Gammaproteobacteria; order Pseudomonadales; family Azotimanducaceae. The sequence continues at coordinate 284,100 of JAYGEX010000019.1, forward strand.
ATTTACGTCGGCAGCTTTTCGCTTTTGGTGTTTTTCTTTCACACTCATTGGCGAATCCCGACGGGTATCTTTGAATCCAGCTTGTATCTGATCTTTCTTGGCTTGGCAATTAGCGGTCTGGTTGGTCTCTACTTTACCCGCATGATCCCGAGTCATTTGGCAGGGCGCGGTGGAGAGGTTATTTATGAGCGCATTCCGAAATTCACGAAACAGCTGCGGGAGCAAGCCGAGGAACTCATCGTCAAGTCAGTGGAATTTAATGATTCGACAATTCTGTCAGATTATTATCAGGCGAACCTGGCTTCCTTTATGGCAGAGCCAAGACCAATTGGTATGCACCTCTTTGTATTCGATCGTGTTCGTCTGAAGTATCAGGAAGAGCTTCGAGCGCTTCACCGCTACCTGAGCGAAGAAGAGCAGGTAGTTGCAAAGAATTTGTCAGATGTCTTGAAATTGAAGGATGATCTCGATTTTCACTACGGTAATCAGGGCTTACTTAAGTTCTGGTTGTTTGTGCACATTCCATTGACGTATTCAGGATTGTTGATGGTCTTGGTACACGTGTTCCTAATATATGCTTTTTATGGAGGGTTCGCGTGAGAATCCCTCTACAGGAGATAGGTTTTAAGGAGAGCGCCTACGAGCGACCGAATCAGGCATGGGTCTGTGGTTGGGCTCAGGATGGTAATCCTTGCCAGCATGGGCCAGATGGTGATGGCCAATGTACGGCACATGCGCAGGCATTTTGTCACCCCGCTAAAGACGGTGACCGATGGATTTGCACTCGCGCTGATGCATTCGGTGGAAGCTGCATCGATGGCCCACTGCCGAATGGTCAGTGCGCCTCCCCAAAACCTGAGCATCCGGTTTGTCAGCCCAGGCGCAGTATGCGCGCTAAACGTTCCCGATTGGTATTGGTTGTTGCTATCTTCACCTTGGGTTTGTTGGTGACCATGTTAAGCGGACCCTGGCGATTACAAATTGTTAGTCCTGGTGAATTAAGCTCGGTACACCTTGCAATTGAAGGAAGCAATGATGAGGAGAATTGTTCGTCCTGTCATCAGGCCGGTAGCGAGAGTTTGAGTGGTTGGCTAAATATTGCCATGGGAGAATCTGCCCAGGATCATGGAGAGCAGTGTATTAGTTGCCATTTCAAGGATGATGAAATCGCAAAAGAGCAGTCCATGTTGGTTCATGGTGTTCGAACAAGTGTACTGACAGGCAGAATCCTTTCGAGGGTAGATGCCGGTGAATCCGCTTCCATTGCCACAGAACAGGATGAGACGGCCGCCCCAAAATCTTCTATTGGTCTGCTGGGCACGACCACAGGCAGACTACTTCTTGTTGATGCCATCCATGGCCCAGTTGAATCGGTAAGAGAACAGATGCCTTGCGCAACCTGTCACCAGGAACATCGCGGCTCGGACCACGACTTAACATTCATGAGCGATGCGCAATGTCAGGTTTGTCATCAAAACCCCTTTGAGAGTTTCAATGAAGGGCATCCGAAGTTTACGCAAGTGTCTCGCCAGAGCGGCGGGATATCCTTTGATCATGCGAAGCATGAGGAGCGGTTTGAATCGGGCGAACTGGACTGTGGCAATTGCCATATTGCAGATTCTCTGGGGCTGATGATGGAGGTCAGAACATTTGAGAGCGCTTGCCAGGGTTGTCATGAACAAGGCTCAAGCGATCATCATGGGGACGCTATAAAGAAGAACCCGCTCTTCATACTCCAATTGCCGGAAATTGAATTCGAAGATGAAGTTTATTGGCCGACAGATCATGCCTACGGTGAAGCGCTGACGCCGATGATGGCTATTTTGCTCGCCGGTGATGATGCGGCATTACCCCTGGTTCGGATGATCTTTGATGAAGATGGAGCAGCAGGCGATTTATATGAGTGGTTGCTTGAAACCGATGACAATGATGAGCCGGAGTTACGACTTGAACTTGCTGCTGCGCTAAAGAGGTTGGTGGCAGATCTGGCTGATCATACAAAAGATGGCGCGCTTGCGCGTAGCACCAGGCTGGCAAAAGCCTTTGGCACAGATGTTGATGATATTCATGTCCAGAATTTGGCCAATGAACTGGCCTCAGCCAACTTTGTCATGCAAAGTTTCAGGCAGAGATACCTGCCGCAATTGAGTGACGATATGGCTGGAGTCACAGTATCGGCAGATGACGATGTGCAGCCAGATACGCAGTGGGTAACGTCGTCCTCCATGGGCGGGTGGCGCATAGATTCCGATGAAGGCTCGATCAGCTATAGTCCTTCGACACATGCAGATGGATTATTGAGACATTGGATGGATGCACTAAAGATTCACAGCACAAAAACGCTAACGACTAAACAGCGTGGAGATGAAGATGAAGTCCTCAGAGGCAAACTGAGAAAGCAGTTCTACGCTGATTTAAAAAATGACTTTAATACCTGTACCAAATGCCATACGCAGGAGAATACGAGTATCAATTGGGCCGCAGCAGGGCGAGCGGAAGGGTTTTCGGGATACGCAAAATTTAACCATAGCCCGCACATTGCGATGCTGCCACAAGAGAATAACTGTGTGACTTGTCATATATTAAACTCCGGTGCTAAAAAACTTGCGGGCATAAGCATGCCAAGAGGTTTTCTGCCCCATCGAAATGAACGCTGTGAATCTTGTCATGAACCAGGCAGAGCAAATAATAGTTGTCTGAATTGCCACCAATATCACGAGCTACGACCCTAGGCAGGCATCCAGGAACTAAAGATAGGTATGCAGGTAAAGTGGGGGGCCTTAAAAGTACAGGCCCCTTTTCCTAGTGCGGGTGAACGCGTACTGGCAGGTTGGTGATGCCGCGAACGAAGCTTGATAGCAGGCGTTCGGGTTTGCCGACCACTTCAACTTTTTTGAAGCGAGGTAAGATTTCTTCCCAGACGATGCGTAGCTGCATTTCTGCTAAGCGATTACCCATGCAGCGATGTATGCCAAAGCCAAAAGACAAATGATGCCGTGCTTTTGGTCGGTCGATAATAAATTCGTCCGGGCGATCAATAACATCCTCGTCGCGATTTCCAGAGACATACCACATCAGTAGCTGATCACCTTTTTTAATCTGCTTACCCCTGATTACAAGGTCTTCATTTGCGGTGCGGCGCATGTAAGGTAGCGGCGTATGCCAGCGAATAATCTCGGATACCATATTCGGTATCAATGAGGGATCCTTGCGCAGCTTATCGTATTCCGCAGGATTCTGGTTGAGCGCAAGCACGCCGGCGCTCATGGAATTTCTGGTCGTATCATTGCCACCGACAATGAGCAGGATGAGATTGCCCAGGAATTCATGGGGTTGCATATCTTTGGTGTCTTCACCATTAGCCAACATTGAAATAAGATCAGATCCGGGCACTTCCTGATCGACACGTTCATTCCAGAGTCTTGTGAAATAAGCGAGACATTCCATCAACTCATCGCGGCGCTGTTCAGCCGAGTCGACGATGCCTGTACCTGGAGGTGCTGTCGCGACGTCCGACCAACGGGTCAACATGCGCCGGTCCTCAAATGGGAAGTCAAACAATGTAGCCAGCATTTGGGTTGTTAACTCAATTGAGACACGGTCTACCCAGTTGAATGTCTCGCCAACGGGCAAGTCATCAAGAATTTTGCAGACGCGTTCTCTAATGACGGATTCCATCTTTGCGAGATTTGGAGGTGCAACGACGCCGCTCACGGTTGCCCGTTGGAGGTCATGTTTAGGCGGGTCCATGGCGATAAAGCTTTCGAAATTGAGCTCCTTCGGGTCTGGCTCCGCATCAATGCGCGGGCCAATGGCAATGCCTTTTGCGGAAGTAAACAGGTCATGGTTTTTATCCACGTACATGATGTCTTCGAATTTTGTGATGGACCAATAACGGCCAAAACCCGGTAGATCATTGAGATGAACTGGATCTTCTTTGCGCAAGCGCTTGAAGTGTTCCCAGATCAGTTCGTTCTGGAATAAGCGCCCATCGATCATATTGATGTCTTCAATTGGAACAGAATAAGGGTCTTCAATCATTGGCGGTGCGTTCTTTGACAGGAATGGACTCATAAACCTGGGTTCTTCCTGTTCCACATCCTTTAGCTGTTCACTCATATCTCTATCTCGTGTCTGTATACATTTGCGCATGGAACATAACAGATTAGGGGGCGGGACGCGAAGTTCCCGGGAGTTCTCGACAGGATACTCTGGGGATGAAGCAGGATCGCAACTCCTTTATGCTAAGCCCAATTCTTGGAACACCAGCAGGCTTATGCCTGGAAAGTGTATGACTTGAGCAGAAAACACAGAACCACATCGCCACTGGATTTGCGGCATAATCGCTCATTAAGAAATTAAGACCAGCGCTCCCGGACCCCGGTAAATAACTGCCTGGTAAATAGAAAGCAGAGAGGAAATAGATATGCCCAAGCTCAGATCATTACCCGCAAGCGCCACTCAGGAAGAAATAGTTGCCATCGTCAAAGCTAATGGCGCAGTAATCGTAAACGGCCTGATGACAGATGAATTGGCTGATCATGTCTTTGATCAAACGATCGACTATATTAACAATTCACCTGAGGGGAATGAGGTCTTTACGGGTCAGTTTACAACGCGAACCGGTGCGCTGGTTGCTCGTTCAAAGGCCTGCTGCGAGTTAGTGATGAATGACGTTGTTCTCCGTTCGGTCAACGATTATCTATCGCCTGTTTGTGAACGGGTGTAATTGTATGTAACTCAAGTGATAAGAATTATGCCTGGCCAGCCGAAACAGCCGCTCCATAGGGATCGCCAGGCGTGGGGTGATCACTTGCCTCGCGACCTTGAGCCACAACTTAATTGCATCTGGGCGCTCACTGCCTTTACAAAGGAAAATGGTGCCACCCAGGTTGTCCCGGGCAGCCATACCTGGGAATATTCTCGCCGCGCCAATGAAGATGAGATTACCTATGCAGAAATGCCTCGAGGTTCAGTGCTGATATATTCTGGCTCAGTTATTCACAGCGATGGCGAAAATAGTTCAGATATGGAGCGAGTTGGCATTAACATCACTTACTCGCTAGGCTGGTTGCGTCAGGAAGAGAATCAATTTTTGTCTTGTCCGCCGGACGTTGCCAGGAATTTGCAACCCGAATTACAAGAGCTGTTGGGTTATACCATGGGCAGTGCTGCCTGTGGTTATTACAGCCAATTGTTGCCGCCGGGAGAAGCAAAGGAGTTTTGCCCGCCAGAGTACTCGTTAGGGCGAGCGCCAAGGGCTGGTATGGAAATGGGTATCGTTGATCAGTAAGTGTTAATCATTAAGTGCTGATCAGTAAATACAGATCTAATCGACACTTTTGGAACTTGCGAGAGCCACTTTTAAGTGAATAAGAAAGTAATAGTCGGGAATATCCTGAATGCTCTGGAAGCGGGTTTGGTTGCGGCGGTAAAGGCTTCAGATCAAGCCCATGAAACTGCTACCCATAGCGAAAACAAGGCTGAAAACAAATTTGATACGCTTGGACTTGAGGCGGCTTATCTTGCCCATGGGCAATCCCAGCGAGTGCTTGAATGTGAAGCCGAGATAGCATCGTTCAAGCTAATACTCGAATCGCCGTTTCAGGAAGATACTGCAGCAGAATTAGGCTCCCTGGTTCAGCTTGAGGATTCCAGGGGGCAAAAAAGGTCGGTTTACATCGGGCCATGTTCGGGTGGAGTACGGGTAAGGGTTGGCGAGTCGGATATCGTTGTTGTCACACCCCAGGCGCCCTTATGTAAAGTACTCCTGGGCAAGATGGAAGGTGATGAAATTGAATTTGGCCAGGTCCTGGAAGTTATTATCGAAATCATTTAGTACTAATAAAATATAGTACCAATATAATTTTTGCTGAAGCGATATGTTGATTAAATGATTCAATATTGCGCTCGCAGAGAACATGCTAAGTGATATTACGCGAGACAAGTGACAGGCTACGCAATTTAATTACGGTAGATACCAGATCGGAGAACTCCAGGCACGTTCTTCAATAGTTTGAACCGCTGCGGGATATTCTGAACACCGCCCCTGTTCTTTGCACAGCAGTGCAGACCATCGAGCACTGGGTACCTGCTTAACTCTTGCATACCAGAAGGCAGGCGCGGAAGCATCGAACTGGTCGTCCTGCCAGGTCTCACAAACAGAGAGGCCACGGCCTGGATTGCTCCACACTTCAATTACGCTTTCCTTTAGCTTGCCGTCTTTGTATTCGCCTTTGATGATTTCGATTTTCGCCAGTGGCACGCGATCATAAAGTGCGTTGATCAAGAATTTTGGTGCTTGCCGGGTGTGCTTAAATTCGCTGCCCATGGGAACTGATTGATAGGTACCGTGGGCCTCGCATGAGAGAGCTGCGCCATTCAGGGCTGCAGAAAATTTTAGACGAATTCGAGGACCGCTGGTGGCATAGACTTCTCGTCGCTGTAGCGCCGAAAATATACTGGCACGCGTATTTTCTTCAGCCCACACAGCGACCAGGCCGCCTGGATTAAAGCTGAGCCGTCTCATGGTGCTGTCGAAATCTCCAAGCCCAAATACCGGGCCGGCCCATGCGGATTCGCTTACAAATCCCGGAGTCGCGGTATGATTGTCGGTTGATCCCAGTATTCCGAGCTGTAAAGGATTCTCTCCTGTCTCGGACTTGTAAGCTGCGAGACCCCGAAGCAGGAGGGAACGTGTATAGGTACTACGCATCTTTTCCCATGGGGCTTCCTCAAAATTTACCTTAGGTCTTGATTGACTGGTCAGCCTGATTTCGAAGATACAATCGTCATCGTCGCGGGTACCAAATTTCGGGAGGCATTCACTGTTACCTTTCTCTTGATGGATTTCGACTAATTTTTCGTACTTTTGGCGAAGCCGAAGGGTTTGCTCATCTTCAATTTCTACATCAAAGCCTCTTCCGTCACCCATGTTTGCATTGTGTGGAATTGACAATACTTCGCAGCCCGCATCAATGGTGCATTGGGCTTCGAGCTCCGTGAACAGCTGGCCTAGCTTCTCGTATCTGATGTAGTCAATAGCCTCACGTGTGACCTTATCGTTTGAAAAAATCAGATTACGGTGGGTATGGCTACCGGACGGTGTTGCCGACCATTCATAGCCAATAAAGGTTGTAAAATTGCAAGGATCGTTTGCTGCGTTCGCCTGATCCTGTATTCGATGCCACTGGCTGAGGCTGGCCTTCCGACAATGCTGCTGATTGCCGGTGCATAGTGTAGTTTGCCTGGGCTTATCCCCCGTGATGGTGGTAACGACATAATCACGAAATAATTCGATTCCTGAGTTTGGATTATTTTTAGTGGTGAGATCGGTGCAGTAAGCATCGTCGCTCCAATCCGGGTCTGAGCAAATGTGTAATAGATCAAACCATTCCGCGTGATCTGTCACTGCGACGAAATCCAGAGCACGATCAAGTTTTGCGGTACTGCCATCGGCTAACTCGATGCTTGCCCCTCGGGCGAATTGATATGCCTCTCGCGGAGTTTTGTTTGTGCCGAAACTCCACGCATCCAGGGAATAAGCTGAATGTACATGCAAGTCTCCCCAATAAATGTTTTTAATACCTGCTTGTTGGTAGGAACAGCTACTTGTTTTTTCGGCTCGTAGTGATGAAGGGAGAACAGTTAGTAAGATAAGTAATAATAAATTGCGAAAGATAGACCCGCAGATAATATCCAATTGTTGCATCATAGATGGCGTGTTAAAAAAAGTTTAGTAAATAGTATCCTTCAATATTGAAGTTTGCAAAACGAATCGAAACGATTGGCTGAAAAGTCGCTGCCAGCTTAGTTGAATTCGCTTGCCTAGTTGGCCGAATTTCCGATGCTGACAGCTGATATACCTGATGCGATGAAACGATTGGTCGCTCATTTGGGAGACATGATGTGTTATAGATGTTTGTATTCAATTATTGATCATCCAATTCTAATTATATTCACCTTTGTTGTTTTGTTTGTTAGCGATGCGGCCAATTCTTCAGAGAATGTGCTTGAGAATATCGTCATCGAGAACATCACCATCATCAGTAAAACCGAGGCTGGTGAAGATCATATTGTAAATGTCGTCATTCGAGACGGCTTCATAGAACTGGTGACAACTGACCCCTTCAAGGGGAGGGTGATATCCTTGTCTATGATGCAGAAAAAAACATCGTTATTGGTGATCTAACCACCGGTCAGCGTGCTCAATTTGTACTTCTGGATGAGGACCCAAGAAATAGCGTGCGAATAATACTGGATACCAAGACCTATGCCAGTTTTGCGATTGTTAACGGTACCATCCTCCGTAATCGACTCTCCAGGGTTATTGCTAAAAAACGCCATCGACGTGGTTTTCATATTCTCCGCCACCAATAGCACTGCCTCCTATCAACCAGCTTGGTGAAAAATGGAATGAGTATCGAGGAAGCAAGACCACGGCTGTCTTCAATGGAGCGCTGGCACTTGAGCAGACGCGGTATTACTCCCAAAATAATGACAATCGCGTTCAGGTTGGTGATCTGGATCACTATGAAAATGGCGTGATTCGCGGCTTTCGATTTGGAGTAATCGGCGCCATCAAATTCAGAAAGCCATGGGTCTACACGGTATTTGCTGCCACAAACCAGTTCGATAGAGATTTCGATTCATCCAGTAGCGATTCTTTCACTTGGTTTGATTATCGATTGGATGTTCCTGTTTTCTCTGGTCAATTCATCAGCATTGGCAAGCAAAAAAAGCCGATAAATCAAGAGCGGATCATGTCGATTTTTGCATTGCCTTTTCAAGAGCGGTCGGCTGCCTCTGATATCCTGTATAGAAGTCGAAACATCGGCATCGTTTGGAGCGGCAATAACAAGAACAATCGATTGTCCTGGCAGGTGGAGTTTTCAACAATTGGCTGGAAACAGACAATTCAAGGTCGGATAATCTAACATCCTATTCCGGGAGTCTCACCCATGTTCCTCTGGTCACTTCTGACGATAGTAATCTGTTACATCTTGCTATCGGGTATCGGCATTCAAACAATAAGCAGGGTCTGCGTCGGACACAAGTGCCCGAAATTTTTGGTGCGCCTATTTTCATCGATACCGGCACACCCATAGGCGCAGGGGATACAAATACCTGGAATTATGAAATTTCCTGGCGTATGGGGTCATTGTGGTTGGATGCTGAATACACTGACGTAAAAATCGACGGTGAAGGTCTCAATTTTACGGGTTATTATGTTGCTGCTTCCTGGATTGCAAGTGGCGAGATGCGAGGCTATAACCATCGAAATGGGACTTTTAGACCCTTCCCGGTTTCCCGGCCAGTGGATCAAGGCGGTTGGGGGGCGCTGGAACTTGGATTCAGATATTCAAGCGTAGATATGAATGATAAGCAGATTAATGGGGGCTACTTAATGTCTATACTATAGCGTTTAACTGGTGGCTTAAGTCTGACACTAATTTCAGCATAAATTGGAAGTACGTGGAGCTAGACGATCGTAATTTGACCAATCCATCGTTACATGGAGAGGTCTCGGGTTTTGTTACGCGTTTAACACTGATCTTAAACTGAGGGCCTTAAATTAAGGGTCCGAAATTAGGGGCCTTAATCTAAGCATCGTGCTCTGGGTTGAATCTACAGGCCCAGCAAAGCTTTTTTGCTTTATCCCTATCAACAGACCATCGCCTTCTGTTTGTCAACGGAATCCATCAACTTGCGATAGTCAGCGGCTGATACCAAAACTGAACCTGGCAATATGAGGCTTAATGCGAAAGTGATTGCCTTCATGAATATGCTCCAGAGAAAATTTGTATGAATGCGTATATACGTCATTTATCTACTTGTAGGTAGGTACCACTAAGTGACAGGTAGTCAAAGCGATACCACCTAGCCCGATATAGCGATATCCGAAAATCGAATGCTTGGCATTAGAGCGGATCTCTGCCAATTCCATGCTTGTGTAGTGCCAATCATGGCAATCTTCTCTAACATTTCATAAAAGTTACCGGCGACAGTGATACCCCTTACCGCTTGTACCCGCTCGCCGTCCTTGCATAAATATCCTGACGCTCCAAAACTGAAATTCCCGGAAATAGGGTTGGCGCCGGAATGCAAGCCGGTCAGATCGGTCAGTTCAAGGTATTCGCCATTGTGCAGTTCGGCATCACTATTGTCCCCCTTTGCAATTTCAATTTGGTGTATGCCAACACCCAGTGTGGACTTTGGGCCGCGACTGGCATGGCCTGTTGTAGCCACATCAAAATGAGAGGCTGTAACGCTATTGTGTAACAAGGATTTTAGTTCGCCGTCCACGATCAGCCCGGTCTTGCTGGTGCCTGTACCTTCTGCATCAAACAGCGTATATCCGAAGCCATCCAAGTTAAGAGGCTGGTCGTAAATTGATAGCCGTGTGTCAGCGATGACTTCACCGATCTTGTCGCGCAGTGGATTGACGCCATCTTTCGCGGATTTTCCAGAAAACATCATGGCAAATACTGAAAAGACGTCGACCTGACATTCGACATTAAAGATGACATCGTAGTGATTACTAGGTACCGGCTTGCCATCCAGTATGCCCATGCAATTGGTATAGGTTTCCTCAATAATACTGTCGGCATCTAGCCCGGAGAAGAGTCTGGATGCCTGGCCAACTCCGTCCATTGCATTGTTTTCACCATCTTCAACCAGGGCGTAGGCATATGATGAGCACATCCTGCTGCGGCTGAATGCATTTAAGCCTTCGCTGGAAAATATGTGACGTTGCCCTGTCATGTCTTGTACGCCGTTATAAGGTACGTTCTTGACCTTGTCCTTTGCGGCCAGTTCTCTTTCCAGCTTTAAGACCATGTCGATTTTCTGTTCGATAGATGCAGGGTCTTCAGGACATAACAAGTTGTCATCGGTCTTCAATATGGCAGAATTTGGCAGGATCTTTTCATGTGCCTCGATCTTTGAGTAGCCGGCATTGGTTAAGGATTGTTCCACCATGGATTTAAGGGCATCGGTATCAGTGGCCTCGCTGTATGCAGTTCCCACATGGCCGTCCTTAATTACACGCAGGCCAAAGACCCGACTTGAGCTAACTTTGTACTCTTCAAGCTCGCCTTGTTCGGCCTTTAATGACAATGATTGGCCTTCGTCAATAATCAGATCGCCGGTGGCACCTGCTAACTTAACCTGGTCGAGAATTTGTTCAGCGATTTGTATCGTGGTAGCCATCAAGCATTACCTCCTACAAGAATGTCGTCCACTTTGAGCGTCGCCTGACCCACTGTTGTTGGCACAGAGCCGGAGACGGACCCACACATTCCGGGCGCTAGTGAAAAGTCTTTGCCGACCATTGATATTTCTTTCAGGACTTTAGGGCCCGTGCTGATCAAAGTTGCGGCCTTAATTGGGTACTGAATTTTCCCGTCTTCGATGTAGTAGCCTTCTCTAACGGCAAAGTTAAACTCGCCGGTACCGGGCGACACAGATCCGCCTCCCATGTGAGATGCGTAGATACCTTTATCGATGGAGCTAATCATATCTTCTAGTTCATCTTCTCCCGGTTCAATAAATGTATTGCGCATTCGGGACGAAGGCGCATATCGATACGACTCCCGTCTTCCGGATCCTGTGCGATTCAGGCCGGTTTGCTGCGCGCCTATTCGATCGGCAAGGAAGTTGGTGAGCTTTCCGTCTTTAATCAGTTGGGTTCTCTGGGTCTTCATTCCTTCGTCGTCTATATTAATGGAGCCCCATTCCTGCACCATGGTGCCATCGTCAACAGCACTTACGATTGGGTTGGCGATCATCTTTCCCATTTGATCATGAAAGACGGAAGCCTTCTTCGCGACAGAATCAGTTTCCAATAAATGTCCGCAGGCTTCGTGGAAAATTACGCCGCCGAAGCCATTTCCGATGATGACGGGCATTCGACCGGAGGGGCAGGGTTTCGCGCCTAAGTTAACCAGTGCTTGTCTGGCAGCTTCTGTGCCCGTCTTCTCTGCATCGATCGTTTCCTGGATTTCCCAGCCGAGTAGGCCGCCATCATTCCAGCTACCGGTGGCTTGCTCACCGCCATCGGACGCAATCGCCGTCAGCAGGGCACGAACGTAGTGACGTTTGTCTGCGGTATGCAGGCCTTCGCTATTAAACAGTTCAATGCTCTGCTCGCGTTGCATGCATGAACCTCGTGTCTGGGATATCTGATTGCCTGCTGTTCTTGCCGCTCGGTCTGCGGCCATCAAATAGGCAATCTTGCTATCAACATCGGCATCAAGAGACAGGATTCTGGTGGCATGATGTATGTCACTGGCTTGTTCAAAATTGAAGGCGGTGGCAGAGACTCGAGGGTCGCGAAGGTCTTTGGCGGCAAGTTCAGACGCGATTCGTTGCAGTTCTTCCTTGTCCATCTTGTTGGTGTAACCATAGAGGACTTTGGTGCCATAAATCATGCGTACGCCGATGCCGAAGTTTATGCCAGATTCAACTGACTGAACCTCGGTGCTCAAAGTGCTGACCATATTTGTTTCGTTTCGTTCTATGTAGAGCTCAGCGAAGTCAGCACCCAAAGATAATGCATGGTCGATCACAGATTGTGCGGTTTGGGCATCAAGCATCAGAACTGCTCCAGTGGAATAGACTCGCTATTCTAAACTAGAAGAAGCAAGAAATATTGTCCGAGTGATATCTTGCACACAACAGGAAATCCTTGGGTGCCGTGAGCTTCACTCTGCTGGAGATTTTGATGCCTGGTGTTTTAGCCAAGCTAAATTGTTGAGTGGAGCTATGAAAGCGCACTGGTAAAGTTACTGATCACTGCTTCGACGGTTTGTGCAGATGCCTCGCCAGGAGTACCGGACTGATATGGCGGTTGAGGAGAATATTCCATTGCCAGTTGGACGACTCTGGCGGTTTCTTCATCGACCAGCTCTGCAATCATCGCCAGCCCAAAATCAATACCAGCGGTTACACCGCCACCGGTAGCTCTGTTCCTGTCGATGACATATCGACCCTCTGTGTGGATAGCACCGAAATCTTTCAGAAAACCGATTGCTGCCCAGTGAGTTGTTGCTTTGTATCCGTTCAGCAAACCTGCTGCACCGATTAAAAGCGCGCCCGTGCAGACACTGGTAACCCAGGTTGCGGCCTCGCCTCGCTGGCGAAGAAAAGTGATGGTTTCCTCATCTTTCATCAGGTCGAATGTCGCCTTTGTACCACCCGGTGCGAAGATGATGTCTGGCGATTCGAAGCTCTCTTCGAATGTATGGGTTGGCACCATAGCGAGGCCTGTGTCAGTCATCACGGCATCGGTATTTTTCCAGACGATCTGAATCTCGAAGCCCGGTACCATACTCCATGCTTGCAGCGGCCCCAGCAGGTCAAGGGGAGTCATTCCTGGATAGGCCAACATAATAATTTTCATAATATTAATCCGTTGATGATCTAGCGTGAAGGACGGTATGTAGTACAGCGTGAGTACTTAATCTAGCAAACCTTGTTGTCGGCAGCTATGAGAATTTGAGTTTGAAAACCGCCAAGATAAAACTTGTCACTATTATCTCCTTGTGCGGCTGCAGTCCTCACCGGGAATTTTGATGATGACTCAACCTCGCCAACTACATGAACTATTGTTTATGCATCCGGTCAGAGCTTGCAATGTTTTCTCAACCAACAGAATTATTCTTTGCAGATTTTGAGATTGAAGAGCTTGAAACTTCAAGCTACTCGAACTGGCGTAATTCAAGATTGCTCGTCGTTGCCGGTGGTGCTGCTTTGCTGATCAATGTGATTATTTTCAGCACCTTGCCCTTTAAGTCTCAGTTTATGTCAAAAATTCCGTCCCTCCGGGTCACCCTGAACCGGCTGCCCGTAGATAAGCTGCAGCTGCAAACAGATGAAGAAGACTTACCTGCAGACATCGGGAAAATTGCTGACGCCGAAAATCAAGTGTCGAACGAAGCGTCCGTTGCATCTATGGAGCAAGAATCACCTGGAATATCGCCATCTGCCAGTCTACCTCGTTCACCCACCACTACCGGTTATAGTCTCTTTTTCAAAGCTATCGAAGCCATCAGGAATAATACGCTGCCCCAACTTCCTGCGTACAAGACCTTTAGCACACAGGATTTTCCAAAGCGTGAAGGGGTGAATCCGTTCCAAGCTGTCAAATATTTACCCGTGTTGATAAGTCAGCCGAGGCAGATCGAGAGTACGGACGTGCACGGTTACACCACTATACTAAGGACCAATGGCTTCGGAAAAGTCGTTTGCGTGCAAGAACGAGGATTCGCTGGAGATCTCAATCCACCCTTGTTTTATATTATTCCGGCTGCGACCTGTGGCCACCTTCTTCCAAAGGATTGAGTTTGTTAGACCTCTAATATCGCAACCGCCCGCGTCCAACCAGCAGAAGCGGCGCGTATCTTGTGTGGAAAGCATGAAATCATGAATCCGTGGTTCGGAAGAACCTCAAGGTTGTGCAGTTTTTCCAGGTGGCAATAGCCGATCTTTCTTCCGGCTTTATGCCCTTCCCAAATCAAACTTGCATCTCCGGTCTCAAGATATTTTTCCTTTGTATGGACAAAGGGAGCATCCCAGCTCCAGCCGTCGGTGCCGGTGACTCTTACGCCGCGCTCAAGTAAATACATTGTTGCCTCCAATCCCATTCCACATCCAGCAGAAACGTAGTCGTCGCTGCCATATCGTTTGCCCGCTGCAGTGTTGACAATGACAATATCGAGGGGCTGCAATTGGTAATCGATTCGATTTAGTTCCGCTTCAACGTCTTCAGCGGTAACTACATAGCCGTCAGCTCTTTGTCTAAAGTCGAGCTTCACGCCATTTTGAAAACACCAGTCCAGAGGTACTTCATCAATGGTCATGGATTTTTCGCCTTCATTCATTGTCGAATGAAAGTGATAGGGTGCGTCTAAATGGGTACCGTTATGCGTACTCAAGCGAATTTGCTCCACTGCCCATGCCTCCTGGTCTGGAAGGTCTTCCTTTTTTAACCCGGGAAAGAATGAAGCGAGACTATCAACGGATTGCTTGTGGTCGATGTAGGTGATTTTCGGTCTGGCGCCTGGTGGATCAGAGATGACATCGTTTTCGAGGAAGATGGAAAGGTCTATTATTTTTCTTGTCATTTTTTAGAGCTTGCTTAGAAGTTCATCCCTGATAATCGCAGGGTTGGTTAAGGTGATGGATCTATATTTCGCGACTTCGTCAGCGCTGAAATTTTTGAAGTCTTGCGGAAGATGCTCACCTACAAATTCTGTTAGAAGCCATGAGAGTACGTCGGCCAGGTGTTCATCATTTAGAAGCGATTGGGAGGCGCCTGGCACCTGAATAAGGTAGGCTCTTCCGCCAGGTACACCAACGATGTGTCCCAGGCTTTCGTCAAATGCAGGAACTTCAGGAGGCATACCTCCGCCAGTCATTGTGTGGCATCCCAAACAGTGGATCATGTAGTCGCTCCTGGGGCTAGCCTGTATCTGCGATGCTATCAAGCCTGCCAGAATGAGGGCAATTACAAAGCGCATCAGCTATCGTCAAGACCGACCACAACAGCCGTTGAGCAATGGTATGCATTGGATTTTGTACCAATGCACCAGTTAATGTCATTACTCTTTGGCGGGTAATAAATAGGCTTGTCTCCCTCATTTCTATTACAGAAGCATTTGCCACAAGTGGCCTTACCGCAACAGTCGTTGTAGGAAATGATGTACCGTTTGCCATCTGCGGGATTTTCACATGTTCCTACCCAGGTGACTGGTGAAGGTTCTGCGCCAGGGGGGCAACTACTGGAAGAGCCGCCACAACAGCTGCACAGGTATCCATCGATGGCACAGTAGCGCCAATAGTCACAGCTGGCTGGGTCTCCAATCTCCGGAATTGCGCCGCTTGGAGCGCTGGCTCTTGCGACCGGTAAAACCGGTATCAGGGCGGTCCCTACGAGGAGCTGTCCAAAACGGGTAATTACATTTCTACGGGACAAGGTTCGTGCAGATCGCCGCGTTGAGTGAGCGATATACTTGTCGAGGGTTTCCAGTAAATTCGATATTTTTCTCATATTACTCCGTCCTACAGTGGTGATATCTTCTAGTGCAAAAGCTGCTAGTTAGAAGATTCTGTAATACCCAAATAATCTTGCAAAGATGACACGTCCAGTTCGTCCGCCTGCAATAAACTTTCCAGATGTTCGCGAGTATTAACGAGACCTCTGCCGCGTAATATACCTTGCTCGTTAATCAATACCGCAAACGGTAACTTATTTACGCCCATCCGCATACCCAATGGTTGTGAAATCACATAGGGATAGTCTGCAAGGTCGTGTTCTTTCGTATAAGTGATATGCGCGTCAGTATCGTCTCCATCAGAAGCGAAGAGCACTTTCAGGTGATCACTCTCATGGGAGGCAATGCTGAGAACGATAGGGAGCAGTGACTTGCAAATGGGACAGGTCGGCGAGAGAAAATATATCAAGGTTTTATGAGATTTCTCTCCACCGATACGATAGGCCGAACCGTCCAATAGCTGTACGTCCATGGCTTCTATCGTTTCCCCAATCTTTGGACCTTCAGTTGGCATTAATGCGCCAACTGGTGCTACCCGTTCATGTAGGACCCCTATCTGCCGAGCTAGCGCAAATACTGCCAGTAAAAGTAGAATGACAATGATCCACAAGAGTAGGACTGCAACAATAAGAGAAGTTTGCATTGGGCTTTAGCTCCACCACATTTTGCTGCGAGCGTCCGCGGCAAGTAAAGTATTAAGAACAACATAGGCGATGGATGCACCGAGCACTGCGATGATAATGGTGAAGTAATCCAGCCATAATAGAGATCTGTCATCAGTGGGAAAGAATACGAATAAAAGCGCACCTAACATTAGAAGGTTTCTGCTTACCAACCAGTAGCTCAAGCCTTCACCACTTGAACCAAGGCAGCCGCAATCCATCCATGTTCTACCGCGTAACAAATTGATGAGTATACCGATAACATAGACGGCCAACAAAAGACCACCGCTGACAACGCCATAGAATGGTAGCTGTGTTAACAACATGATAGCAGTGGATAGTTCCAGAAAGATGATGCCGGTGGCAATCTGTGGCACTAGCTTCGCGGGCACAAGTTGATACTGTTCAAGTTGAAACTGGAAAGTGAGGCGATCGTTAAACTTCTCTACACCGGATAATGCGAATAACAATGCAAATGCGCCCCGGATAGTGAGACCGATAACAGGGTCAATCAGAGGTGGGCTTGCGAATTCCAACATTGCTTACAGTTGAAGGTTTTGAATGATGGATGGCGTAACGCCGACGTGTTCGATGCTGCTGATTTTCTTGCCAGTGCCCAGGTCGTAGACATCGAGGGACTCGCCGCCGATGAACATGGTATAAATTCGTGGATCTTCATCCTGACTTACTTCAATTGCAGAGGCCATATTGTCCAGCTTCATTTTGTGCAACAGTCGCTTGGTGGATAGATTGTAAAACCAGACTTCAGTGCCAGGGTCTTTGTGTGTGTCTTCTCCGCCTTCATGCATCAGTGTCAGCAGCAGGTCATTCGCTGAATGATAGGCGATTGATTGCATTCCGCCGATACGCCAGCCGCTATTTTCCTCGTCCAGGCTGAATAGCGCCTCTACGGTTATGGCTTCACCTTTGACGGATACCCGAAACAGATCGCCTTTAAACGTCGGAAAGACCCAGCCTTTGCCGGTACGCACCGCCTTTTCCATCAGCGGGTCGGCTTCGACGTTGAAAAACTGTTCTGATCTGGAGCGAGACTTTTCTGTGCCGTCTTTATTCAGGGAGATGAGTTGCATTGCGCCATCGCCGCAGATCTGCAGGAACGCGCGCTTGCCTACCGGATAAATCAGGCCGCATCCTGCTGTGGGGATCTCTGTCACGAATTTGGACTTGCGAAGATCAACCACTGATATCGACATTGCGGGTGAGATATTATAAACCAGCATAAAGTGAGCATCGTCGGTAAGCCCTGTGCTGGTCCGGTGTGGTGAGCCAGAAGCATGCTTGTTTGGAATTTTGACCTCGTGCATCGCAGTAAAGGTCTTGAAGCTGTAGCTGGTGACGACGTCCGTTCGCACACCGCGTGTATGGCGGCTCAAATAAGTTTCTGCAACGTGGAACAGTTTATTTTTTTTGTCAATTTCAACCGCGTTACTCCATGCACCGAGTGAGAGCTGGCCCAACATTTTACCGGTATCCGCATCGAATATTTCGGCTGAGCTGGAGAAGAGGCTGTTAACCAGAATGCCATGGGGCCCAGCGTTTTTAAATGTTTCAACCGTTAATGATTCTGATTTGATTTCTGCCAGCACTGGAATGCCCAGGCTAGCTACAATGATCACCGCCGCCTGCGCGATTCGGGCTATCCATTTGTTAGTTCGGGTAATCCATCTGTAAAAAGGAGTAGTACCGTCGTTAAAAGTAGTGCTGTTTTTAGTGAAAGTCTCAATACACTCAGAATTGATAAACATAGTGGCTACTTCCTGATTAAGAAGAGATCAAAATTCAAGCATAACATGCGCTAATCAGCAGATGCCCTGAAGTCAGGGCATCTACCGGCGTTACTGGTGCAGGAAGTACTATCGCCAAAAGTCTGTCTTCAGGACGGCATCACTCATATCGAGGATCTTGTCTGCATTGGCCATGAAATCATCAGCTGTTGCACTCTCGCCGAGATCCACGCCAGTATTTGCATAAACGGCATCAGATGCGTATCGACCACGGGCGGCCTGAATAATACGACCATTTGGTGCATCTTCACCTGCCATAAAGAGGACAGCAGGGCTTACAAGTCCCGGTGCATTACCTTTATCAATGTCATCCATATCGATGGTACTTCCAGGCACACTGGCGGTCATACGTGTCGCTGCACCTGGGGACAGACAGTTTGTTCTGACATTATGAGACGCGCCTTCTCTGGAAAGATTGTTCATCAGTCCAACCATGCCCATTTTAGCGGCGCCGTAGTTGCTCTGACCAAAGCTGCCGAGAATTCCTGAAACGGATGCAGTAAAAATAACGCGCCCGTAATTTTTCTCGTACATGATTGGCCATGCGTGCCAGGTCACATAAGCGGAGCCCATCAGATGGACGTTGATAACCAGATCCCATTCGTCGAGTGTCATATTCTTGAATGACTTGTCGCGAAGGATGCCGGCGTTATTCACCACGATATCGACGGTGCCGAACTCTTTAACGGCAGTCTCAACGATGCTCTTTGCGCCGTCTCTGTCTGAAACAGAGGCTTTGTTGGCAACGGCCTGGCCACCTGCAGCCTTGATTTCTTCTACTACAATGTCTGCAGCATCGCTTTTACCTGAACCATCCACCGAGCCGCCGAGATCGTTGACCACGATCTTTGCTCCGTGCTCTGCCAGTAGGAGAGCATGTTCGCGACCAAGGCCTCCACCAGCTCCTGTGATAATTGCAACTTTTCCTTCAACGCTCATAGAGTTCTCCTCTGAATTTTTGATGCCGTAATAAACCATTTTTTTGCTGTAAAAACAATGATCGAAACGGGGGCGAATGAAGTGATATTCTCTTCGCGTACTCTTCAGCGTTATAGGTGCAAGTGGTCTACCGGAAGGCATATCCTAGAGAATTTGATGCATTAGAATCATAATGAGTGACTATCTGTTTTCTGGTTTGAAAGTACTTGATGTGGGAACCGTAATAGCGGGGCCTGTAGCGGCCACTATTCTTGCGGACTTTGGCGCGGACGTGATCAAGATAGCGGAGCCCTCCGAGGGAGATTTATTAAGAGTTCTCTCATTCATTCCGACGGTTCTTGAATCAGGCATTGATTTTTTCTGGCAGATGGACGCAAGGAACAGACCAATCAGCCATTTCCAGTGCGGCGGCCCCTCAAGTTGAGACGCCAGAGCAAAGGCTCGAAAATGCGGTTGAATTGTCTGACATAGTTCAGGAAGCATTGTTGTCAAAGTCATTGGAGGACTGGTTTGAATTGTTCGCTCCTCTTGGTGTTCCCGTTGGTAAAATCACGACGCTGGAAGAGGCCATTCAGGATGAACAACTAACAATAAACAATATCATCGTGCCGCCGGTCGATGGCGATATGAACACCCCCATGATCATCAACCACCCGGTTAAAGTTGATAGCGTTCCCCAGGTTGGTCCAAAGCGAGCTCCAGAACTTGGCGAACATATCTTTGAGATTTTTGAAGAGCTGGGTTACACAACAGCGCAGATCGATGACCTGCGAAACAGCGGCGCCATCTAAAAAAGTCCCCTTTCGTTATTAAGGGAGGGTCATTGGGAGAGGTTTACTGGGCAAGGTTGGGAATAATGTCCTTGGCAATTCGCTCGATCACGGCGTACCTGGGGTCGAATGGCGGCAAGATCATTACTTGATTTAGTCCTGCCTGTTCAAGTTCGTTGAGCTTGTGCAGGATCATGTCCCGGGTGCCTACCAGGCAACTCGCTTCGATGGTTTCTTTGGTGACGAACTGCTCTTCCTCGGGTAATACCCAGCAGTTATGTCCTGCGTGAATCCTCTGATGGCGTGTTTCTTCAGGAAATGATTCCAGGAGCTTTGTATACTCGCCCCATATTCCGGCCAGATAATTAGGTGGCTGGTGGCCAAAATTTCGAAATTGATCATAGGCGTAATGTACTGCGGCCATTGCGAAGGCACCACATTCGCGTTTTACACGATCCGAGTCAACAGCTTCGCCTTCGTCGAGCACCACCATGGTTGTTAGGGCGCTGGTATAGTAATTTTTCCGATCTATAGTTCTTCCGGCATCCGCTGCGCCTTTCTCGATCATCGCCCAGAGCGATTCCATTATCGCGCCACTCATGGCAAAGGCCATGACCGCACCATCTCCGTGTTTTCCGGCTAGCCCCAGAGACCTTGGGCCAAAGCCGGAAACGTACATAGGAATCTTGTCGGCGAAGTTGACGAAGCCTTTGTCTGGCATCACATGCCTTACCGGTGTTGATTTGCCAGCAAATTCGACTCTGGATTCATCGCCGGATAAGAGTGGGCGAATTTCACCGAGATATTGATCCAGTTGACGTATTTTCTGCGGTGGCAGACCCATAATTCTCATTGCTGTATTACCTGCACCAACGCCAAAGAATGTTCTTCCTGGGGCGATGGCATTGATGGTCGCGATTCCTGCTGCGTTAACGGCGGACGGTCTGGTACCCGTGATGGCGACACCTGTGCCGATTTTTATGGTGGACGTCCGGTCAGCAACAAGGGCAAGAGTTGCATAACAGTCTGACCAGATCATTTGACTATCCGCCATCCATGCGTGAGAAAAGCCTAGCTCTTCTGCTCGCACAACGTAGTCGATGTCCTTAATGTGTGAAGCGACACAAATACCTATATCCATAACTGTTCTCGCGATTGCTGTCTGCATCATACTACATCAAATCAGAAAGACGCCGAAGAGGGGCTAAACATGCTCAATCCTATTTTCCGCTTGAGCGCCGAGTGATGCGCCAACGTAGATTATTTGTTTTCCCTAAAAAGCATGCTACCTTCGGCGCAGATTATTAAGGCCTGTAAAGCCATGCAAGGAGTGACAACAAATGAGATCCACTAGTGATATTGATGAACGAATACGAACAGAGTTTATTGAGGCCAACCATTTGCGCTTTGAAGTTGACATGTGTGGCGATGGCGACAAACTGGCAATTTGCCTGCACGGCTTCCCGGAACACAGTGTTTCCTGGCGACATCAATTGCCCATGTTGGCAGAGCTCGGTTACAAGGCTTGGGCGCCGAATATGAGAGGTTATGGAAACACCTCGGTACCCATGTTTACGGAAGACTACAGTATAGAGAACCTTATGGCGGATGTGGCCGCCTTAATTGATGCTGCCGGATGTGATGAAGTTGTTCTCATCGCACATGATTGGGGTGCTGTCATCGCATGGAATTTCGCTATTCGAAAGATCCGCCATTTGTCCAAGCTCATTATCTGTAATGTTCCGCACCCGGTGCCCATGGCGAATGCTTTTAGTAATGGCTTGGCTCAGCTAAAAAAATCCTGGTACGTCTTTTTCTTTCAGCTGCCACGGCTGCCAGAAATGATGATGTCCATGAAGAAGGGCCGCGGCATGGGCCAGCTCATTAAAGAATCCGCTAGTCATCCAGAAAACTTCCCGGATGCCGTGATTGATCTTTACAACGAAAATGGAGACCGCCCGTCAAATCTTACGGCAATGGTTAATTACTATCGTGCACTGGTTCGTGGCGGCGGTGGCAAACGTCAAAAGTCTCTGGGTTATCCAAACATTGAAACGCCAACATTAATGTTGTGGGGCGAAGATGATATGGCATTGACCATCGAGAGTACTTACGGTACGGAAGACGTTGTCGATGATTTCACGATAAGGTATCTGCCAAGGATTTCCCATTGGGTTCAGCAGGACGCGCCTCATGAAGTGAATGCGATGATCAAGGCATTCCTTACTGGCGAGCCCATTCCGGAGATGAAGTGGGAAGCTAAGCTTGTCATAGATGGTGAAGAAGCGCCAACGTCCTAACTTTCGTTTAGGAAAAATTAGTCCGTGAGGAGGGGTTCACAAAACGCTTCGCTAAGCGCCCATAGTTTTCTGGCAACATCAGGATCATTTGCTTCCTTCGTACTTCTTAGCGGCTTGCAATGTGAGAAGTATTTACCCTGCAGATCTTCAGCGGGTTCATGTTCTGCGCAGTAAACGCTGGTCGATGCACCCTGATTTGGCGCTTTGGTCAATGGACTGATCAACTTCATCAGTATGCGCATTAAAATGGTGCTGCGGCCAATTTCGGTTGTAACGAGGTTGCCAGGGTGTAGTGAGCAAGCTGTAAGATTTCTACTGCCATACCGACGTTGCAATTCATTGGCAAAGAGTACATTGCATAATTTCGCTTGCCCATAAGCCACCATAAATTTGAAAGTGTCCCTATTCAGAGGGAATCGCTCAAATTCTAATTTTGCTGGCATACGATGGGATTCGCTCGATACCATAATCACCCGCGGAGAATCCGCCGCCAGAATGCGTGGCATCAGAATTTTGGTCAGCAGGAAATGTCCGAAATGTGAAACACCAACGGCAGACTCCTGGCCGTGTTCAGTTTCTACATATTTAGTCGGTGTAAGGCCTGCGTTGCAGATAAGAATATCTATTTTTTCTGCATTTAGCTTGCTGCAGAAATTTCTAATGCTCCTTGCAGAGGCAAGGTCCAAAATGTGAAATTCGGCATTGCACGTCGGATGCTGTAAGCGAGCCCTATTGACCGCCTGGTCACCTATGGTGGCATTTCTGCAGGCAAAATCACCCGGGCAGCTGCTGCGGTGAGCGCCCGCGCCGTTTCGTAACCAATGCCTGTATTGGCGCCAGTGACTATGATTATTTTCCCATCAAGGTTCTACGTGCTCAGAGCTTCATCTGCCGTGGATTTTGCGCCAAACATTTTTATCCTCGCTTGTGATAATTCCAGCTTCTCGAGAGGAGCTAGTGATGTGCATCCAGGTGCCTTTGAAAAGTAGAGCTTAGGGTCGCGTCTGCCGTTCTTAGTGCCAACCAGGTGTCGACATATTCCTTGAGGGGTTGATCCTGAGGCATGAGATAGGCCTTGTCGAGATAAGTCAGATTGTGGCCTGGCATCGTGGCGCAAAGGGATGGGTGCTGCGCCGACTTCAGTCTTACTTCGATGTTATCGGTGATCATCAGGTCAGCGCGACCGTCAATTATCTCCTGAAAAATTGTTCGATTATCCGGATGTAATATCTTTTTGGCATGTAAAATATTTTTGTCTACAAATCGCTCGTTAGTACCGCCCGGATTGACGATGATTTCAGTTGATACTTTATCAATCTTATTGAGGGTATTGAATTTGCTGACATTTTCACAAAGAGCTATCGGAGTTTTACCGCCGCTGTGATATGGGATGCTGAAGTAGCCGAATTTTTGCCGGTTCAGATTTCTTGAAATACCGCTCATGCCAATATCGTAGGAGCCGCTTTGCAGGTCATCCATTAAGGACGGCCAGCTAGTGTGAACAAAAAGAAGTTTCACCCCGAGTGCCTTTGCCAGATCACTTGCCAGATCTATGTCAATTCCCCGATAGCTGATCTCTCCCAAAAAACGATATGAGAAAGGGGCGTAGTCGCCAGTCGTGCCTACACGAAGGATGCCGGAATCCAAAATTTGCTGTAAGCGATCGTCGTAGAACCGGATATTGCTAAGAGCCTGAAATAACTTAAGCTCTCCCTCGGCAGAAAGCCCTTCGATATCAATCGAGTCCAGGAAGTTAGCCTGTGCAGGTTCGTCTACACCCAGCTTTTTGGTGATAGCGTTGCCAATCTGCAGTAACTTCGGCCTTACGGATTTTGCAAGGTTGGGAGCCACTGATGGCGCAGAAGACGGCGCAGAATTTGAAGACCACTGGTCGAACCAATAGCGTTGAATCTCTTTGGCTGCATCAATCTGCGCCGAAAAAAAGTCACGACTCGTGGCGGCGCGAATGCCTGAAGACAATCCGGCCAGGATGGCTTGCTCCAGGACTAGCTGTTCCCTCGCCAAATCTTCAATAGGCAGCTTGTTGATCCATTTGTATGCGGCGACATCATCCATATAGGTGAGGCGTTCGTTAACAAGCTCGACCAGACTATTGTCTTGTGCCAATACAAATGGGCCAACAAATACTGCAACTACCAAAACCAAGGTTCTGAAAAACATAAGGTTCTGAGCAACATCCGTGCTAAGAATCATCCGCCAGTTTGACTAGCATCTTGCCATTGTTTGAACCAGAGAATAGGCCGATAAAAGCGCTGGCCGCATTTTCGATTCCATCAACGACTGTCTCGTGATATTTCATTTCACCGGAATTGATCCAGCCAGACATATCCTTCAGGAACTGTGGCTGCTGACTGCCGAACGCAGAAACAACGAAGCCTCGCATTGTGATGAATTTATAAATCATCTCAGTCAGGTTTCGAGGGCCGGGGGTTGCTGTATCACCATCGTTATAGTGAGCGATCATGCCACAAACAGGAATTCGGCCATTAATCTTCATATGAGTCAGCGCTGCTTCGAGCTGCTCGCCGCCGACATTTTCGAAATAGACATCGATGCCATTTGGCGCACCTTTCCTTAATTCTTCCAGGGCATTTGCTGTCTTGTAATTGAAAGCATGGTCAAAGCCGTATTCTTCGACAAGTTGCTTTACCTTGTCATCGCTGCCAGCGCTGCCAACTACCGTACAACCCTTAATCTTTGCGATTTGGCCGACGACACTGCCAACGGCGCCGGAAGCTGCAGAAACAAAAACAGACTCTCCATCCTTGAGTTCGCCAGTAACCAGTAAGCCGCCGTATGCCGTTAAACCAGGCATGCCCATGACACCCAGATAGGAGCTCAGTGGCGCTATGGTGGTATCGATCTTGGTCAGGTCTTTGCCGGAGGAGATGAAGTATTCGCGCCATGCTGCACCATTGTTGACATAGTCGCCTTCAACGAAGTCAGGGTTGTTGGACGCAATAACCTTGCCAACAGCGCCGCCCATCAGGACTTGTCCGGTCGGCCAGTTTTCGCGCATTTGACCGCGCATATAGGGGTCCACCGACATGTAGATATTCTGGATCAGTACTTCACCTGCGCCAGGGTCCGAGATCTCTTTTTCTACCAATTCAAAATTGTCTGTTACGGGTGCGCCCTGGGGACGGGACTTTAAATGTATTTCTCTGCTTAATGGCATCAAATGGCTCCGAGTTGTCTTGATCTGCCCGTGTTTATTGCCTTTACGGCTGGGCGATGCTATTTCAATGAACGCGGATAGTACCACTTCTTCTAATACCTCGTGGGACTGTGGTAACTTGGCATTTTTTAACGGTACCCGTGAAGGAATTTTATGTCAGATCCAGTGTTGTACGAAAAAAATGGCCATGTCGTTACATTGACGCTCAACCGTCACGAAACCCGAAATGCAATCTCCGAGGATGAGATGGTGAATGCACTGGTCGATGCCTGTGCCAGGATCAATGCAGATCTGGACGTTCGAGTGGCGATAATTACCGGCGCAGGCTCTGCCTTTAGTAGTGGCGGCAACGTTAAAGATATGCGTGACAAGAAAGGTATGTTTGGCGGTACGCCAGGAGAAATACGTGATGGTTATCGAAACGGCATCCAGAGAATACCGCTGGCCGTTCAGGCTTTAGAGGTTCCTATTATCGCAGCCGTTAATGGCGCCGCGATTGGTGCCGGCTGTGATCTGACGATGATGTGCGACATGAGAATCGCATCGGAGAAAGCCATATTTGCAGAGAGTTTCGTTAAAGTTGGCCTGATTCCAGGAGATGGTGGCGCGTGGTTTTTACCGAGAGTTGTAGGTATATCGCGAGCAAACGAGATGGCCTTCACCGGTGAGCCCGTTACTGCGCAGAAGGCCCTGGACTGGGGTATGGTCTCCCGGGTAGTACCACCGGAACAGTTAATGGAAGCCGCCAACGATCTAGCGGCCAGAATTGCTGTGAATCCTCCTGGGGCTCTGCGCATGACCAAGAAACTGCTAAAGGAAGCCGAACATTCAAAACTGGATTCAATCCTCGAAATGTCTGCATCACTGCAAGCACTGGCTCACCAGACGAAAGACCATGCAGAGGCTGTTGATGCCATCATTGAAAAGCGCAAAGCCAATTTCACCGGAGAGTAGATAGGCGTTTATGAAGAATGAGATCGTGTTAGATAGTGCTGGGTCCAGTTCTCCCTTTCAAAGCGCTGAGTTCCGCAAGCTCTTCGCAGCTCAGCTTATTGCTTTGTCAGGGACAGGCCTTGCAACGGTCGCATTAACATTGCTTGCCTATGATCTTGCTGGCGGTAATGCAGGCCTGGTTCTTGGTCAGGCCCTTGCGGTTAAAATGATCGCCTATGTCTTCGTTTCACCACTAATGGGTGGCATCGCCCACAGATTTGATCGAAAGCGATTGCTGATTAGCCTGGACCTCGCCCGGGCGCTGATCGTTCTCGGCATGCCCTTTGTCACCGAAGTCTGGCAGATATTTAGTCTCATCTTCCTGCTGAATTCTTTCTCTGCAGGGTTTAAGCCGGTTTTTCAGGCAACTATTCCGGAGTTGATGCAGAATGAGCGCGCTTATAGCCGTGCGCTTTCTTACTCTCGCCTGGCATACGATCTGGAGATGCTGCTGAGTCCTATGCTTGCCGGGCTCGCTTTGCTCTTTTTTAGCTATAGCGCGCTATTCATTACAAATTCGATTACCTATCTGGTGTCTGCTGGATTGATTTTGATTGTGGTTTTTCCTGCAGCGGAAAAGGTTGATCGCCTGGGAGGTGTATGGGGCGAGATCAGCTTCGGAATTCGCGCTTATCTTAGAACGCCTAGGCTGCGAGGAATGCTTGCACTCTACCTAGGCGTAGCAGCGGCAAGCGCAATGATCATCGTCAATACTGTTATCTATGTGAGGGAGAATCTAGGCGGCACTGAATCGGCAGTAGCGCTCGCATTGGCGGCGACTGGCGCTGGCTCAATGATCACAGCATTGATGATGCCGCGAATTCTGGACCAGGTTGCCGATCGAACCGTGATGATATTGGGTTCCGTCATCATGAGCGCGGGGTTGCTGGTAATGGTTGTCTCGCCGAACTTTTCTCAATTGCTCGTCATCTGGTTTGTCATTGGTATTGGCTGGTCTCTGGTACAAACCCCTTCCGGAAGGGTGGTTAATCGTTCCTCGTCACCAGCAGATCGATCTTCCTATTTCTCGGCTCAATTTTCCCTGTCGCACGCATGTTGGATGTTCGCGTATCCCCTTGTTGGCTGGATGGGCGTTTCAGTGGGCATCGAAATGACGAGCCTGTACTTTGGAATTGCCGTGGCGATGTTTACCCTGGTGGCAATTATTTTGTGGCCTGCGAATGATCTTGTAGTACTAGAACATACTCATGAAGCGCTCAGTCATAGCCATGAACATTCCCATGTCAGTCATCACGATCATGAGCACACCCATGAAGACAAAAGGCACAAGCATGAACACAAACACCAGCCTCTGACCCATTCCCACGTATTCGTCATCGATGATCATCATCCGTCCTGGCCTTAAAAAAAGGAGGCGCTTTTTTGCCTTATTTAGTTATCCAACAGGTCATACTTTTTTAGATAACCGCGCAGCTGATGGTAGGTTACGCCCAGGGCATCTGCGCTCTTCTTCTGATTGAACTGTGATGCGGCGAGCGCATTTTTGATCAACCCGACTTCATAGTCCTGGACGGATTGTTTAAAGTCTATCGGAAATTCATGCAAGGAGGGGACGGGTGCTACAATCTTGGTGATTCCAGGCTCTTGAGATTCATCATCCATGGGAATGGTAACAACTTCGCTGGCCTGCACCGGCCTGAATGCAGATTCAAACGGATCAATAGAAATAATATCTACCAGTGCATCTGTATCCTGGGAGCGGTAAACACTTCGCTCCACCACATTTTTAAGTTCCCGAGCGTTGCCAGGCCAATGATAGGTTCGCAGCACTTTGCGTGCTGAGTCAGAAAAGCCGGGGAAATAGTCACGGCCGAGGTCGGCCGCCATATCCAAGGCAAATTGTTCGGCAAGAATCATGATGTCCTCCGGCCTTGCCCGGAGCGGCGGCAGGGTAATGACATCAAATGCCAGACGATCCAGTAAGTCTTCCCGAAACTTCCCTTTACGTGCCAGCGTAGGTAAATCTTCGTTTGTGGCTCCAATAAGCCTCACGTCAGTGGTCAGCGTCTTGCTTCCGCCGACTCTCTCATATTCGCCATATTCAATAATTCGGAGTAGTTTTTCCTGTACGAGCTGGGATGTCGTTGCGAGTTCATCAAGAAATAATGATCCTTTATGGGCGCGCTCAAATCGGCCTTTGTGCAATTTGTTTGCACCAGTGAATGCACCGGCTTCATGGCCGAAGAGTTCCGTCTCCAGAAGGCTTTCGCTAATAGCGGCGCAGTTCATTTTGATGTATTCCTGATCCCAGCGACCAGACAGGTAATGAAGCCGGGCAGCAATCAGTTCTTTGCCTGTTCCTCGCTCACCGACAATGAGTACCGGTTTGTTTAGAGGAGCAACTTGCGAGACCAGGTCCAGCACCTCAAGAAAGGAGGGAGCTTCGCCCAGGAGGCGATCATTATGTTGATTGGTTGGCATTTCCGCTCCAAAATTTACAATTAGGCTTTCCAGGTTGATCCCCACTATCAGTGAACCCTGTATCCGATCTCAACTAATAGTTGGTTTGTTTCACCACTTGGTTGGTCATATTAGCTTTGAATTACCAGCATAGCAAAAGCCAATATTAAAAAAGTCCTTAAATAACAGATGATTAGAAGGGATATGAAGAGCTGGCACGGAAAGTGTATTTAGTTAGGACAAATAAGCAAAATGACGTAATTCAGCGGGCAATTGGTCAATTTCATAAGCTCGATTTACACAAAAAGTTAACACAATAGGCAAAGAGGTTAGGAAAATGGGAATTTTTTCCAGATTTACAGACATTATCAATGCAAACATCAACTCCATTCTGGATAAGGCAGAGGACCCTGAAAAAATGGTACGTCTCATCATACAAGAGATGGAGGAGACGCTTGTTGAGGTGCGGACCCAATCAGCCAAATTGATTGCGGATAAGAAAGACTATGGCCGACGTGCACAGCGTCTGGCAAAGGAAGCGCAGGAATGGGAGCGCAAAGCTGAAATTGCCCTGGGTAAGGAACGCGAAGATCTTGCTCGTGCCGCGCTCAAAGAGAAGAGCGATGCTGACGAAGCCGTGATGAACATTGAATCCGACTTGGAAGTTGTTGATCTCAACCTTGAAAAGCTGTCTGGTGATATTGGCCAGTTACAGCAGAAGTTATCTGATGCAAAGGCCCGCCAAAAAGCATTGATCTTGCGGGGCAAGACAGCACAATCCAGAATGGGTGTGAAACGCCAGCTCCACGATGTGGACATTGATGGTGCAATGAGCAAATTCGATCGATATGAGCGCAGAATCGATGACCTTGAGGGCGAAGTTGAAGCCTACGATTTGGGTCAGCGCAATCTTGCCGATGAAATCGCCGATCTTGAGTCCAACGAAAAGGTTGACGAAGAGTTGGAGAAGCTGAAAGCTCGATTGGGTAAGAGCCCAAGCGTTGGCTCTGACAGCCAGGATGCGACTAATAAGAGCGCCGATAGCCATTAATCCGGCGTGTATTCCATATATAACAAAACAGGTCTGGAGAAGAATCAATGGAACCGATCCAAGTGATGATATTTGTGCCGACCGTTGTCTTCCTGGTGGTGGTTGCACCGCTTTGGATTATTCTTCATTACAAAGCCAAAGGCAGCATCGTTCATGGCTTGTCCAATAGTGAGCAGGCAGACCTCGATGAAATGATTGAGACAGCCAGCAAGATGGCAGCGAGGATTGAAACTCTGGAATCCATACTTGATGTAGAGAGCCCTGCCTGGAGAGACAAGCGAGCGGAACGATAAGGGCCGAGCACTAATATTTTTCGAAATATGTCATTGTAAAATGTCTTTGGATATTTGTGCGAACTAAACCATCGATGACGAATAAGAGGGTACATCGTGAGTAAGTCGGATCGAGAAAAAAGAGATGCAGAACGGGCCGCCAGGCGAGCAAGCAGATTGGCTCAACGAGCAGAGCAGCGAGCCAAGCGCAAGGAAGAGCAAGCTATTCATGCTATGGATAGAGCCGAAAGACTTGCAGAGCGTGCAAATAAACGCCCGAAGCGCGAACGTGATCTTGACAAGTCCATAGAAGACTTTGTTGATGAGGTAACGGATAAGTGGACTCGAAAGGCTGAGGATTGGATTGATGAGCAAAGCACCAAGCTCTTTGATTCAAGTGAAAACGCTGGTTACGAAACTGCCGGGGATGACTATGCCGAGCAGGAATATGAAGATGCAGAGAAGTCTGCGCGTTCGGCAAGACGAGCAGCTGAAACTGCCAATCGAAGGGCTGAGGAGGCCGAACAACACGCCAGCAGATACCGTGATGATGCTGAGCAAGATTCAGATTTTGGCGAAAGGTCACGTTCCAGAAGGCGCACATACTCCCGGCAGAGTTCAAAACGATCTCGCCATAGAGGCAGGAGATTCTCCGGATATGACTGGAGCAGAGGTGATTGGAGCTGGAGCGGCTGGACTTCACGCATGCGTCATCGAGGAAACCTGTACCGTGATACCAGAAACAAAAGAGTCTGTGGCGTTTGTGCCGGGGCTTCAGAATATTTGGGAGTGGAAACCTGGCAGCTAAGGCTGATGGCAGTCCTCGGGCTGATTTTCATACCGACAGTGACTATTCCAGTGTATTTCATTACCTATTTCCTGATGGATAAAAAGCCCTATTACAGGCAAGTGACAGACAGATTTGATGATCTCGAAACACCTTCCAGGAAGGAGTCGCGCAAGATGAGAAAAGCCAGGAAGAAGACAGAGGAACAAATGCCTGATGTCACTAACAAGGAAGCTATGCGGAAAGCTAAATCCAATTTTGGTGATATCGAAGCGAGATTGCGTCAGATGGAGACGCATGTCACTTCATCAACCTTTGAGTTAGATCGCGAGTTAAACAAAATTTCGGTGGAGGACAAGTAAATGTCCGTTGAAATTCGAGAGGTAAGTGATTTCGATCAGATTCGGTTCAGAGGCCCTGGCATTTGTAAGATCATTCAGGGCGACACGGAGTCGCTGAATATTCATGCCCCTGCGTACATGATGGGCGAGATTGAGTCCAGCGTAAGTGACTCTGTCCTGCATCTGGGTTATGTATCGCCGAGGGTTGTATCCCTGCGCGTACAACGGGAAATCATCTCCTACGAGCTCTATGTTAAGGATATCAGCCGAATGGTCGTGCTCGGTTCTGGGCGGATTGTAGTTCCTGATCTGGATAACGATGCAGTCAAGGTAGAGATCAATGGCTCAGGGCAGATCTGTCTTGATAATCTGACCGCCGACAAGTTGGTAGTGGAAATAAAAGGGTCGGGCCGCGTCAAGGTCGCAGGAGATGTTGAAATGCAGTCACTTTCAATCTCAGGGTCCGGGCGATATGAAGCGCAGCAACTGGTCAGTGATTTTGCGCAGGCAAAAATATCTGGCTCTGGTCAGGCGGATGTATCTGTAAGTGATGATCTTAGCGTCATCATCTCCGGCAGCGGCAAGATCAGCTATGGCGGTTATCCGGATGTCTCGAAAGTGATATCAGGTTCAGGAAAGGTTCTTCGACGCAGAAGAGATAAACAAATTAGTCATCAGGAGAGGAAGACATGAGTTTTACTTTTTATACTGTAGTAGGAGTCATCGCGGTCTGTTACATATTGATGAAAGGCGTCGTAGAAATTATTAAGGTCGCCAAAGGTAGCGGCAAAGTAGCAAACAAGAAGATTGATGAGTTTGGAACAGACCTTGCGAGCCTCGAGCAAGATTTGGAAGATGCCCGTCAGCGGATTGAGGTCCTTGAAAAAATAGTCACCGATGAGAAATATGATCTGAAGAAAAAGATAGACGACCTCGCGAATTAGTGACCCGGTACTTTTATGTCCGTACATTGATTCGTTCGCCAATGGTTAGCTGCTGAATCGGAAACTTATTATCGCTTGTGATTCTTCCAGTTGCGAACCGCCCCCTCGCGATTGTTGAAAGCGTTCAGTGAAATTTTCTTGCGTATTCGAAATAATCAGCTCTTTCCAGAATGAATAGGCGGGTTTATTTTTGTCAAGGACGTTGACCAGCCATCTTCCGGTATATTGCTTCCAGATAGTGATAGCTGCCTGACTGCCAACTTTCTGCCCTCTAAAGCGGGGAAGCACGAAGAACTCCGCAATTTCCATATAGTCCAGTCGCTCTACCGCATCGATTTCCAGGCGTACCAGAGCAAAGCCTGCCAGCTGATTCCGCCAGCGGATAAAATAGGGATAGCGGTTTTTATCCTGCCAGTAGTGATTAAAGTAAGGGTAAATATATTGCCCCGGTTCATCCATTTTAACAGGGCTGAATTCCGAAAGACCCTGTAAATAAAGTTGCATCAGATCGGCTAGAGTTTCCCTGTTTGTGCTGCGGATTGGCTCAATTGATATTTCCATAGAGAGTGGGCTTTCTACGCTGAGCTTGACGATTCAAGAATCGTAAGTACCCGGTCGGGATAATCACAAAAGACGCCGTCAACCCCAATCTTAATCATGTGTTCTATGTCATGAGATTTGTTAACGGTGTATACCAATACCTTAAGGCCCTTTGCATGCGCCGCGGAAATGATGCTTTCACTGACCAGCTTTAATGGCAAATTAATCGCGTAGGCGGACAGATTAGTAGTTCTCTTGAAGTAGTCGGGTATCTCCTTGTAAAAGAGGGCGCCCCTCCTGAAATCACTATCCGTCAGCGACAGCTCGCGGTGATTAAATGACGAGACCAGAAATTGGTCAATATTCCAGCCATTTGGGTCGTTCTCGATACTGCAAATGCCCTTCAGGTAAGCAGAGACAGGAACGGCGGTATCGGGGCCTTTTAGCTCTATGTTGATTCCACATCGCTGGTCCACGAGACTAACAACTTCATCGAGTGTTGGAATCTGCTGTCCTTCACCTGCGTCGAGGCTCCTTAAATATTCGAGACTGGCATCCATGACCTCACCCTTGCCATTCGTTGTTCGCTCCAGAGAATCGTCATGGATCACCAATAATTCTCCCTCCACTGCGTAGACATCGAGTTCTATCCAATTACAGCCGAGTTCAATTGCCTTCTCAAAAGATTGGAGGGTATTTTCAGGTTCATAGCCACTGGCGCCGCGATGCCCTATGCAGAAGAAGTTGCTCATGTCTCTCAGATCTCAGCTCTCAGCTCTCAATAATAGGGAGGTAGTTTACTTAATGCGGCTTAAATCTTCAGTAGCAGGTGGCATCGAGGGTAATATTGGGTCGTTCGGATCCATCCACAAGTCAACCAGAAGTTATTCTTTTAGCGTTCTTGCCTCGCTGGCAAACTACAGTTGAGATACAATCGTAGCTACTGTGGTCGGAATCGATCATATGGCAGTTGTTCGCATCATGCTCAGGAAGTAAATGTCTTACCAGGTACTAGCAAGAAAATACCGTCCTTCGACCTTCAAGGAACTTGAGGGTCAGGAGCATGTTTTGCGTGCACTCATAAATGCCCTGGACAAAAATCGCCTGCACCACGCGTATCTGTTCGCTGGCACTCGTGGCGTTGGCAAGACCACAATCGCTCGAATACTTGCAAAATGCCTGAATTGTGAAAATGGAGTGACATCTGAACCCTGTGGGGCTTGCGGGTCTTGTTTGGAAATTGGCGAGGGCCGTAGCGTAGACCTTATCGAAGTAGATGCAGCATCCCGTACCGGCGTTGATGATATGCGGGAGTTGCTGGATAACGTTCAATACATGCCCACCGCAAGCCGATTTAAGGTCTATCTCATTGATGAAGTGCATATGTTGTCCAAGAATGCATTCAATGCGATGTTGAAGACTTTGGAAGAGCCACCGGAACACGTTAAGTTTCTGTTTGCTACAACAGATCCAAAGAAGCTGCCAGTAACTGTCCTGTCCCGGTGTTTGCAGTTCAACTTAAAGAATTTATCCCCAGAGCGGATCGTAAATTATCTGACGAAGATCCTGCCATTAGAGGCGGTTGATTTCGAAGAAAATGCACTATGGCAATTAGGTCGAGCTGCCGATGGCAGTATGCGCGATGCACTGAGTCTGACAGACCAGGCGATTTCATTTAGCGACAACTCCCTAACTGCCGATACCGTCAAAACCATGCTTGGCAGCATTGATCAGCAAGAAGTGTACGAACTGTTGGACGCCCTCATCTCGAAGGATGGTGAGCGGATGCTGCAAAAGATAAGTCATGTCGCTCAATTTGCGCCGGACTATATGGCCATGCTTGATGAATTGCTCGGAGTCTTACACCGAATAGCTATTGCTCAGGCGGTTCCTGCAGGCATTGATAATAGCCAGGGTGATCGAAAGCTGGTGTTGGCTATTGCGGAGGCTATTTCCCGGGAAGAGGTGCAGCTGTTCTATCAGATAGGTTTGATTGGAAAGCGTGACCTACCTCTGGCGCCGGACCCTCGTAGCGGTTTTGAGATGATCCTGCTGCGCATGCTTTCGTTTACGCCCAATGCTGCTGGTGACGATGAACCCGATACCGGCGGATCAGCAACAGGAGGTGCTGGCTCAGGGAGCGCCAAGGCGAGTCCAGTTGCCGGCCTCCTATCTACAATTAATAGCTCTGCAACTAATAGCTCTGCACTTAATAGCAGCTCTGTAGCGTCACAGCCTGATAAAAAGATTCAGGCGCCACAGGAAACTGAGCAGAAGTTAAGCGTCAATCCTGCGCGGGCAGCATTGGACGTGGTCAATGGTAAGAAGACATCATCTGCCAAAGTTATTGGCTCAAGTCAGGCCCCGGAGGCAAACACAGGTACGGAAAAAGTTGTCGAGTGTCATAAGGAGATTCCCGTTAAGAAAAGTCTCGTTAAGAAAAGCCCCGTTGAAGATCTTGAGCATTCAACATTGGCGTCCGAGAAGCACATAGCAGAAGAAAGTGTGACTCAAGAACAGGTGCGTGAGGCTGATGGCGAGCATTGGCACATATTATTGGCGCACCTGGCATTGAGCGGCGTCACTCATTCGCTGGCAACAAACTGTATACTTGAACGTCAGGATGATATGCGCATACATCTTAAATTGAGTGAGCATCATGCCAGCATGTGGAACAAGACGCATGAAGCAAGAATCTCCCAGGCGCTTACAAAATACTTTGGACGAACCATGATGGTGAGTATCGAAGTTGGTACGACCGAAGCAGAGACACCGGCGATGATTGATCAGCGGCAATATGCTGAGCGACATGCGAAAGCGGTTGTGGCAATCGAGAACGACGAGAACATTAAGAAACTCATTCAAACATTCGGTGCTACGCTTAACCGTGAAAGCATTGAGGCTTTGGGTGGGCAACAGCCATGAGCGAAATAACCGCCATAAATTGGGATGAGATGAAATGACAGTGAAAGATGGGCTTGGCGGATTGATGAAGCAGGCTCAAGAAATGCAGGAAAAAGTCCAGAAGATCCAGGAAGAGATTGCAAATGCGATCGTAAATGGCGAATCAGGTGCTGGTTTAGTGAAGGTGGTCATGACCGGTCGTCACGATGTTAAGCGAATAGAAATTGATGACAGCCTCTTGACCGCGAAGACACTTGCGTCAGATGGCAAGGAAGTTTTAGAGGATCTGATATCGGCAGCAATGAATGATGCCGTGCGAAAAGTTGAGAACAACCAGAGAGACAAAATGTCCCAGATGACCGCCGGAATGCCCTTGCCGCCGGGTTTTAAATTTCCATTTTCGTAAGCTAAATCCCAGTGGATAAGTCATCTATTATTGATCAACTAGCAGAAGCATTCCGTTGTTTGCCGGGTGTTGGCCCCAAAACTGCCCAGAGGATGGTGTTGCATCTGCTGGAACGAGATCGCGATGGAGGGAAACGATTAGCCGATCGATTGAACAAAGCCATGGATCAGGTTGGTCACTGCCAATCCTGCCGCAATCTCTCGGAGCAAGACCTGTGTGACATCTGCAGCAATAGCGCGAGGGATGATAGTCTGCTTTGCATTGTAGAGACACCCGCAGATTTACTGGCGATCGAACAGTCTGCCAGCTACAGGGGATACTACTTTGTACTGATGGGCAACCTTTCTCCCATCGATGGTATTGGGCCTGCCGAGCTTGGCATTGAGCGGCTATTAACTCGCTGTCAGCAAGGCGTCAAGGAAGTCATCATCGC
The DNA here is from genome assembly GCA_046582185.1 of Pseudomonadales bacterium. Taxonomy (GTDB): domain Bacteria; phylum Pseudomonadota; class Gammaproteobacteria; order Pseudomonadales; family Azotimanducaceae. The sequence continues at coordinate 320,922 of JAYGEX010000019.1, forward strand.
CCTCGGGTCGACAGTTGAGGGTGAGGCGACTTCCCATTATATTTCGGAAGTGGCCAAACCTCTGGGTATTGAACTTTCAAGAATCGCGCATGGAATTCCGCTGGGTGGGGAGCTGGAATTCGTTGATGGTGGAACTCTCTCCCATGCACTTCAGGGTCGTAAACGAATCTAATGCCAGCACCGACACGTTATATTGATAGCCAGAATCAGCTGCAGTTGGCAGTTGCTGCCTGTCTTCAAAAGCCTGTTATATCCATCGACACCGAATTTGCGCGGTTTAATACCTATTACCCCATTGTCGGATTAATACAGATTTATGATGGCGAAATTTGCTATCTGATTGATCCGCTTGGTGTTGATGATTTAAGTCCCCTGGCTGAATTGCTGGAAAGTCCGGAAGTATTGAAGGTCTTCCATGCCTGTTCAGAGGACATGGAAGTATTCCAGTACTGTATGGGTACCTTGCCCACGCCGGTGTACGACTCGCAACTTGCAGCTGCCGCATTGGGGGTTGGCTTTTCCTTAAGTTACCAGAACCTGGTTTCCCACTACTTATCCATTACGGTTCTAAAGGAAGAGACACGTTCGGATTGGCTGCAAAGGCCGCTGTCGGATGGGCAATTGAAATATGCAGCACTTGATGTTATCTATCTGCTGCAAGTTTATGAGAAACAGCAAGTGGAATTAGAATCCAAGGGACGCGAGTCCTGGGTTAAGGAAGACTGCCAGCTATTATCCCGCGATCTGGGGACAATGGTTGAGCCGGATGAGGCCTACAAGAAACTTAAAAGCCTGTCACGCCTGAACCGTAAACAGTTATCAGTTCTTAAGGCGCTTTGTGCCTGGCGGGAGGTGAAGGCTCGAGAGTCAAATGTACCTCGTAATCGTGTCGTCGATCAGAAGTCGCTGATTATTGTCGCTGGTGGAGATATCCTGGACAAAGCGGACTTGCAGCCCATGGCTGATATGTCGCCGCGTCAGGTACGAAAGTTTGGAGATGATATGTTATTCCTTGCTGAAGAGGCGAGGATGCTCCCTGAATCAGAGTACCCTGAGCTGATCCAGAAGGATGGAGCAAAACTGGATAATAAGAAGCTGGGCCACCTTCGTGGCGTAGTGCAGTCTCGTGCCATTGAGCTGTCAGTTGCCCCTGAATTGCTAACCAAGCGGCGCCATCTGGAGAAGTTACTTAGATCGGTTGATCATGCTGGCAGGTATCAACTACCCAAGGAGCTCCTGGGCTGGCGTGAAAATGCCATTGGCAACAATCTTTTAGAGGCGCTGCACGCCTGAGGCCGAATGCATGAATGTTCAATGTGATGTCTATAAGAGCGATAGCAAAGAGGGCGTGTACCTTTATGTTGATCACGATACTGGCCTGGAAAAAGTTCCACAGGAATTGCTGGACCAATTTAAGCAGCCTGAGCTGGCGCTCTCGTTTACGCTGGATGGGGTTCGTACTCTGGCAAAAGAAGATCCTGTAGTCGTTTTGAATAATCTCGAATCTCAGGGCTACCATTTACAACTACCCCCTGTTCAGCGATTCATAGCAGAACCGCCGCCAAGCGAATCACCCCTGGAACCAAAGTGAATTTCTGGCAGGAAAAGTCGCTGTCTGAAATGAGCGTGCCGGAGTGGGAATCTCTGTGCGATGGGTGCGCTAGATGCTGCCTGCATAAGCTGGAAGATGAAGAGTCTGGTGAAGTTCACTATACATCCGTCGTATGTAAGTATCTGGATTCACAAAGCAACCGATGTACGTGTTATATAGAGCGAAACTCCCGTGTACCGGAATGTGTCTGGCTGACGCCGGATACAGCGGCTACGTTTAAGTGGCTTCCCACGACTTGTGCTTATAGGCTTTTAGCCGAGGGTAAGGAATTGGCCTGGTGGCATCCGCTTGTATCAGGGCGAAACGAAACCGTAGAGGAAGCCGGGATTTCTATCAAGGGGAAGGTGATTTCTGAGGATCACGTTCATCCGGACAGCTTCGAAGAGCGAATAATCAAGTGGGTGGAAATGTAGGTGAAGCACTGCTTGTGACAGAACTGATATGACAGAGATGCTTAACAATCACAGTTATGTCGTTGCGTGGGGTATATACATTCTTGCGGGAATTGGCTGCTGCGCTGTATGGTGGAAGCTTACCTCATATATTGGTCATAGAGGCTGGAGAGAATTGCAGCGTGGTGCCATCGCAGTGCTCATATTCACACCTTGGTATACTGCCGAATCGCCAGAATTTTTTGCGCCGGCTAGCCTCGTCCTATTAATGGACCTGATGTTGGAAGGCGTTGATGCAGGAATGCAGGGCGGCCCCGCGTTATTAAGCTCGGCATTTTTGATGTTAGTCGTCTTGACGCTGCGGCTTATTTATTCTCAGAAATTCGCGTAAATATTAAGAGTTATTATTCCCATCTATCGCCATCTATTCACGGTGTTCCCGGTCCCCTTGATATGTCTGGGCTGGCAAACTAAAGTAGGTGCAGCTGTACTCACATGCTCGCTCGCATCTTTATAGTGAATAAGCCGTGGTTTTAAATAGAGACCGCGGTAGTTGTGGGCTTTTGTTGACGTAAACAGGCGAATCCCTTTAGGCAGTTAATATGGTTATTACAATATGAAATTTTCCAGTACCAGCACGTATATCGCGACAGATGAACTCCAGATGGCAGTTAATGCTGCCGTCACCCTAGAAAGGCCGCTGCTTATAAAAGGTGAGCCAGGCACAGGTAAGACCATGCTGGCAGAAGAAGTCGCTGAATCATTGGGTTTGAAATTAATCCAATGGCATATTAAATCTACGACTAAAGCTCAGCAGGGCTTGTACGAATATGATGCCGTGTCCCGCCTGCGCGATTCTCAGTTGGGCGACGAACGAGTGCACGACATTAATAACTACATCAAAAAGGGAAAGATGTGGGAAGCGTTTGACGCCGATGAGAAGGTTGTATTGTTGATTGACGAAATTGATAAGGCAGATATCGAATTCCCGAACGATTTACTGCTCGAGCTCGACAGAATGGAATTCTACGTTTACGAGACCGGTGAAATTGTGAAGGCAAAGATCAGGCCCATCGTTATTATCACCAGTAACAACGAGAAAGAACTGCCGGATGCATTTCTACGTCGGTGTTTCTTTCACTATATCCAGTTCCCCGATCGTGAAACGATGTCTCAAATCGTCGAAGTACACCATCCAAAGATCAAGCAGGATCTGGTCAAAGAGGCGATGGAGATCTTTTTTGATGTCCGTAAGGTGCCCGGCTTAAAGAAGAAGCCATCCACATCTGAACTCATCGACTGGCTAAAGCTGCTGATGGCTGACGATATTCCTGATGAAATTCTCACTAACAGAGATACCACGAAGGCTATTCCACCGTTGTACGGTGCATTGGTCAAAAACGAACAAGATGTTCAATTGCTGGAACGCCTGGCGTTTATGAATCGCCGGAAAGCCAGCAGCGGAAGCGGACCCTCCTAACGAGAGCTGTTAACACAGGCTGCTAATACGAGTTAAGGTAACACTATGTTGATTAATTTTTTTCTCGCGCTGAAGAAAGCCAGGATTCCGGTTTCTATTACGGAGCTATTGGCACTTCTTGATGTACTGAAGGCGCGTTTGGTCTATGCAGACATCGATGAATTCTATTACCTCAGCCGCATGGCGCTGGTGAAGGATGAGCGCCACTACGATAAGTTTGACCGTGCCTTTGGAACTTACTTTAAGGGATTGGAGGACATGGCGAGCATGCTGGCATCCTTGATCCCGGATGAGTTTCTTCGCCGTGAATTCGAAAAATCATTGACCAAGGAAGAGCTTGAGAAAATTAAGTCTCTTGGCGGCCTCGAGAAATTGATTGAAGCGTTTAAGCGAGAAGTTGAAGAAGCTGCGCGCGGCGAAGGCAAGGAAAAGGACAAGGAAGGAAAAGGCGAAAACGGCAAGGGCAATGAAGGCAAGGACCGCAAAGGAAAGAAGCGGCGCGGCAAACGTACCTGGGATAAGCGTGACTACAAGGCTTATGATGACAATGTTGAAATGGGCACTCGTGGACTGAAGATCTCCCTGCGGCGCCTGCGTAAACTCGCGCGAACCGGCGCAGAAGACGAGTTTGATATTGATACGACCATTGATAAGACCGCGAAAGCGGGTGGGATGCTGGATATTATCATGCGCCCTGAGCGACGTAATACGGTCAAGGTTCTACTGATGCTGGACAACGGCGGTTCAATGGATGCCCACGTCAAAGTGTGCGAAGAGTTATTTTCCGCGGCGCGATCAGAGTTTAAACATCTTGAAACTTTCTACTTCCATAACTTCATCTACGACGGCGTTTGGAAGGAACACAATCGACGCATGAGCGAGCGAATTGATACCTTCGACATACTGCATAAATATCCCCATGACTATAAAGTCATCTTTGTAGGGGATGCGACCATGGCGCCTTATGAGATTACTCATTCCGGTGGCAGTGTTGAGCACTGGAATGAAGAAGCGGGTGCTATCTGGATGCAGCGAATGATGGATACCTTTGACAAGGTCATTTGGATAAACCCAACGCCTCTTGATACCTGGGAATATTCGACTTCCGTAGCGCTTGCGAAGAAGATGGTCGATGATCAGATGTTTCCGCTGACCATTCGTGGCATTGAAAACGGAATGAATTTCCTCAGCAAATAAGCGGCCACAAAACGGGTCATAACCATACTGGAATTTCTCCCGTGAGTAAGCCTGCAGTGAAGGATCTAAAAGCGCAGATCGAGCTCTGCATGATCAGAGACCGGTTTCGCTTTGCCCGTGAACTATATGGGAAAAATAATCGTCAGAGCCTGGCTGACAGGATTGAGCGATCCATCAAACTGGCAGATCGCCGGCGAAGCACCGTTCCCAAGGTCAGCTATCCCGAGATCCTGCCCATCAGTGCAAAAGCCGCTGAGATTGGCGAGGTACTCAAGGCCAACCAGGTCATTATTGTCGCCGGGGAGACGGGCTCCGGCAAGACTACCCAGTTGCCAAAGATCTGCCTGGAAATCGGGCGGGGCGTCTTTGGCACTATCGGCCATACACAGCCAAGGCGTATTGCAGCCAGGACCGTGGCCCATAGAATCGCTGCAGAGCTAGGTGTGAAATTTGGTGATCAGGTAGGTTACCAGGTTCGATTCACTGATCAATCCAGTCCTGAAACCCATATTAAAGTGATGACAGACGGGATATTACTGGCGGAGACCAGCCACGATCGGTTTCTGGAAAACTATGACACGCTTATCATTGATGAGGCCCATGAGCGAAGTCTGAACATTGATTTTCTGATGGGTTATATCAAGAGAATATTGCCCAAACGCCCGGATCTAAAAGTCATCATCACTTCGGCGACCATCGATTTGGACCGATTTTCCAGGCACTTCAATAACGCGCCGATAGTGGAAGTGTCTGGCAGAACTTATCCCGTCGAAGTGCATTACAAGCCGATGACGGAATCGTTAAGGTCCAAGGATACCGATGAGCTTCTCAATCAAGGTATCCTCGACGCACTCCATGAAGTATTACAAATGGAGCGACGCCAGTCTTCCATAGGAGATATTCTGATCTTCCTGTCGGGAGAGCGAGAGATTCGTGAACTTGCTTTATCAATTCGTCGGTTGAATTTGAGGAACCTGGATATACTGCCGCTTTATTCAAGACTAAGTGTCAGCGAACAGAATAAAGTATTTCAACGACATGGGGTTCGTCGCGTAGTTTTATGCACCAATGTTGCCGAAACGTCGCTGACTGTCCCTGGCATTCGTTATGTCATTGACCCGGGTTTTGCGCGAATTTCAAGATATAGCTATCGTTCAAAGGTACAGCAATTGCCGATTGAGGCAATTTCCCAGGCGAGCGCCGAGCAACGCAAGGGAAGATGTGGGCGCATCAGTGATGGTGTTTGTTTCCGGCTTTATTCCGAAGAGGACTTCCTGGGTCGTCCCAGGTTTACGCAACCGGAAATTATGCGTACTAACCTTGGATCCGTGATATTGCAAATGTTGAACCTTCGCATGGGTGATATCTCCAAGTTCCCGTTTGTAGAACGACCGGATCAACGGCAGATAAATGATGGCTTTCATCTCTTGAATGAGATTCAGGCAGTAGACCAGAACAGAAAAATAACGCGGCTTGGCAAAGATGTTGGTAAGTTCCCCATAGACTTGCGGTTGGCACGAATGATGATTGAGGCAGGTAAGACTGGCTGCCTCAAAGAGTTGCTGATTATAACAAGTGCCTTGTCTGTTCAGGATCCGCGGGAGCGGCCCCATGAACACCAACAGGCAGCTGATCAGGCGCACCGGGAATATTGGCATGAGCAATCGGATTTCCTCACCCTTGTAGATCTCTGGAATAGCTACGAAGATCAGCGGCAGGCATTGACCCAGAATCAACTGCGAAAATATTGCCGGCAAAAGTACCTGTCATTTATGAGGATGCGAGAGTGGCGAGACGTTCATCGCCAGCTCAAGCTGATGTGTCGTGACCTGAAGTTGAAGGAAAACCATAATCCAGCAGATTACGCCAGCGTACATCGCGCATTGCTAAGCGGTCTACTTGGCAATATTGGCGAAAAGTCTGATGACAATGAATATACGGGTGCGCGGAACCGAAAGCTGTATATCTTTCCGGGTTCTTCGCAATTCAAACACAAACCAAAATGGATCGTTTCTTCAGAACTGGTTGAAACGACGCGTTTATATGCTCGAAACGTTGCCTGGATAGATAGTGCCTGGATAGAACCGCTTGCAAGACACATGGTGAAAAGGAACTTTTTTGAGCCGTACTTTGATGAGTCAAAGGGTCAGGTCTTTGTCTATGAGGAGGTCACCCTTTACGGCGTGATCATTGTCAAAAAGCGGCGAGTGGATTTTGCCTCTGTTAATCCTTTGCAGGCGAGAGAGATTTTTATTCAGGAAGGCCTGGTATCACAAAGGCTTAACAGTAAGGCAGGTTTCTATCGACATAATAATCTACTCATTCGTGAGGTCGAGAAGCTGGAATCAAAGTCCAGAAAGCGGGATATATTAGTTGAGCTCACCAGGCTCTACGAGTTCTATGACGATAAACTTCCGGCCAAAGTTGTGAGCATGATAGAGCTCGATGCCTTCAGAAAGGAGACTGAAGCCAAGACGCCAAAATTGCTCTATCTCGACAAAGATATGTTAATGAAGCAAGACGTCTCTCTTTCGGAAGCCTTGTATCCGAACAGCATTAAACTTGCCGATGCTGAACTTAAGCTGGAGTATCACTTCGACCCGCAGCATGAAGATGACGGTGTTAGCGTCAATGTGCCTATCGCAATCTTAAGGCAGGTCTCGAAAGCGCAAATTGACTGGATAATTCCTGGCTTGTTAAGGGAAAAATGCCTGGCCTTAATTAGATCCTTGCCAAAGTCCTTGCGTAAGAATTTTGTACCGGCGCCTGACTATGCCGACAAGGTTATTGCAGACCTTGCTTATGATGGTCGAGAGCTAACGGTGGTGTTGAGTGAGAAGTTGCATCGTCTTACCGGGGTAATCGTTCCTGAGTCGAGTTTTGGCCCGGATGGCCTGGACCCGCACCTCAATATGAATATTCGTGTCGTTGATGACAAAGGCAAGGTGCTCGGTGCCGGGCGCAACCTGAACAATCTACTGAGTCAATTTTCCCTGGAAGCTAATATGGGCTTCAGCGAGCGGGAGGCTCATGATATTGAGCAGTCGGGGTTAACAACATGGTCCTTCGGCGAACTTCCGGAGCAGGTTGAAATACGTCAGTCTAACGTTCGTATCAACGGATATCCTGCACTTATAGACAAGGGCGATAGTGTTTCAATTGAAGTATTGGATAATGCTCTGTCCGCAGACACTGCTTCAGAGCAGGGTTTATTGCGTTTGATTTTGTTACAACTCATCGAGCAAAGAAAATACCTTGAGAAAAACATTCCGGGCTTTGAGAAATTTGCCCTGTTTTATGCAACCAGAGGTTCTCGCGCGGAACTCTTAACAAGTACCGTGATGGCCATATTCAAATACACCTTCATCGAGGGTAAGTCGCTGATACGTTCTCAGGCTGCATTCGAGGAGAGGTTAAATGAGAAGAAACATTTGCTTGGCACAATGAATCAGGTTGCCGGAATTCTGGAAGCCATCCTGCGCCAGTCACTCATTATCGATAAGCAGTTAAAAGCCGATTCCAGCGTGCAATATCAGTTGGCTTTTGACGATATAAGACGTCAACTTGAACGCTTGCTTGAACCTGGCTTTCTCGGCAAAGTGCCGCTCAGCTGGTTAACTCACTTTCCCCGTTTCCTAAAGGCCGTTGAGTTTCGAATGGAGAAGCTACAGGGCAATACAAAGCGCGACCTGAACAATGTCCTCGAGATCGAGACTCATGCCAACAAGTTTTATGAGTTGGATAATCAGATGGCCAGTTCTCTGCAACATTATCGTTGGATGTTGGAAGAGTATCGAGTATCTTTGTTTGCGCAACCCATTGGCACAAGCATTCCTGTCTCCGGAAAGCGGCTGGATCGCGAATGGCAGAAGTCTTTTAGAACATCGGCAAGCAAGTGATGAAAACCCTGACACTAGTCATATTGTGCCTCTTCTCGCACAGTCTACAAGCTGCAGATGATGACGAGTTTGTCGATCCTGATCCCTGGGTCAAGCTCAATACTGTTACCCATAATTTCAATGACTTTGTCGATCAACGTTTGGTAAGACCGGTCGCTGTAGGTTATGCCAGGGTGATTCCTCGCATTGCGAGGACTGGCATCGCTAATGTCTTTGCCAATCTTGAAGATGTTGGCGATGCCATCAATAATCTGTTGCAGGGCAAAGGCCGGGATGGCGTGAATGATGTGGGGCGAGTTCTGGTCAATTCAGTTATTGGTCTTGGTGGTCTGTTTGATCCGGCGACCCCCATGGGGCTTATTGATCATGAAGAGGACTTTGGTCAAACCTTTGCCCGATGGGGCGTCCCCGCCGGCCCATATTTTGTGATACCGGGTTTAGGCCCCAGCTCAGTTCGTGATGGACTGGCGCGTCTGTTGGATGGCTCCGTAAATCCCCTGAGATACCTCTATCCCGTTGCCCATAGGAACACGCTTTATGGGCTCGATGGATTACAAACACGGGCGGATCTCTTGAGTGTTGATGGGCTCGTCTTTGGCAACAAGTATATCTTTTACCGGAATGCCTATACCCAGCGACGGGAATATTTGATCAACGATGGTGAGGCGAGTGATCCATTCGCGGATGACTTCTAACAATATTAGTATGTTTCATTAAGCTTGGGATTCGATGCCCCTCCCGAATAATTGCCCCGCTCGAACCAGTGATGATTTGTCCAGAAAACCAAAATCACCCTTTATCGAGAAAGCAGCGCTAAATACTTGTAAGTATTAGCATTTAGGCGTAAAGTTTGCAGCAATTCCGGGCTCGGGAGTACGCATTCCCATCATTAGTAATGGCGGGTGATAGCGGTAAAATGGGCACAGATCCGGGCGCTTTTGCGAGTAAGAGTGTACAAACTAAATGTGTATACATTAGATGAGTGTCGGTGACAGCAATATCCTGGTGGTTGGTCCGCAGGAAAGCGTTGACAGCGAATTGATTCGAACCCTTAAAGACAGTGGCTTTGTAACAACTAACGCTACCACTGAGGTTGACTGTCTCTCCGTTGTCAACAGCACCAAGCAAGACCTCGTATTACTTTCCCTGCCCAATAAAGACATAGATGCATTTTCATTGCTCTCTAACATCCTTAAGTATGATGAAGATCTGCCGATAATTCTTATTATCGTGGGCGATGATGTAGCGCCCGACATGATGAAAAATGAGGATGAGAAAATTGTGGCTCTTCTTGAGGCTGGCGCAGCGGATTTCCTAAGTTTTGAAACAGGCAGGGAATCGCTGCTGCGTTACGTGGTTGATAAGCAGTTAGAACAGAAACCCAAGCCAGCCAGCCTTCACCTTGTTGAGAGCCTGAAGACGCTGGAACGTGATCAGCAGGCTGGGTTTAGAGTACAGCAAGGCATGATGCCAACCTCGCCCACCACTTTCGGCAAGATTACCTTTGATCATCAGATATTCCCTTCGCTGATTTTGAGCGGCGACTTCATAGACTACTTTGAATTACCCAATGGAAAAGTGCTGTTTTACATAGCTGATGTATCCGGACACGGCGCTTCGAGTGCGTTCGTAACGGTGCTACTAAAGAGCCTCTCCCGAAGGCTGGAACATGAATTCGATGCCCTGAACCTTGGCTCTACCAGTGAAATATTGCAGTGGCTAAATCGTGAACTATTGCTATGTGATCTGGAACAACATGTGACTATGTTTATAGGCATTATCGACAAAGAAAATTTTGAACTTCAATATAGCAATGCAGCCCAGTTTCCTGCGGCAATATTGAGTAGCGGCGGCCAGTCGCAATTTTTGGAAATAGGTGGATTACCGCTGGGTTTATATCAGGTTCCAGAGTATGATTCGCGCGCTGTCATATTGGCGCCTGGGTTCAGTATTGTCATGTTTTCCGACGGAGTGTTCGAAATCATGTCTGAGCAGACCCTGAAGGCTAAGGAAGAGCACCTGCTGTCAGTGGTAGAATATGGAAAGAGAAATGTAGAAGCTTTGGCCGAGCAACTCGGTATAGCAAGCATCCGGAATGTACCCGATGACATTGCTGTATTTACTGTAGCCGGGGCTGGATAAAATTATGGGTAAAATACTATTTGCAGAAAGGGATGGCGTTCACGTCCTTAAGTTTGTCGGCGATGTAAGGGTTACCTTGGGTCCTACGCTTAACAATTTCCTGGCCAAGCTGACTCAATGTAAAAATTTTAAGTCAGTCATTATTGACCTTAGCGAAACGCAAGGTATCGACAGTACCTCTCTCGGTCTACTGGCCAAAATTTCCATCAAGACGCAAGAAGCCTTCGCCAGCAAAGCAACCATCGTATCTCCCAATGAAGATATCACTCGTATTCTGATGAGCATGGGCTTTGATGAAGTCTTTATTATTCTCAAGGAACTAATGACAGAGTGTGGGCTGGTGGATGAGTTAGCAACAGAAATTGTTTCAGAGTCAGCGCTACGGGACCAGGTCATCGAAGCTCATAAAGTACTCATGAGTTTGAATGAGCACAACGCAGATGAGTTTCGTAATCTGGTGGACGCGTTGGAAGATGAAAGTACGAATGAAGTTTCCATCCCGCGAAATCGAGTAGCCTAGTACTCCTTCAAAATCCGTTAAGAACCTTTACCGTCCCTCGCCGTAATTTTTGCTTTGATGAATTCCGGATTGGCTAAATGTATAAGCCCGGCGATCCTTCGTATGATCTGCTCTTCGAATGCATCCAGACGACCATCAGAGTAGGCAACAACCCATAGGTTTTTGACCAATTGCTCCTTAGCAGCATAGTCATAGTGTTCGTTGATTAATTTCGTGAAGGTGAAGAGATCGTGCGCTTCCTCTGACGCGTCTTTTGCCAACTCAAGAAGCTGGTTAACTTCGAGTTCAGAGAAGTCGAATAGTCGCTTAAGAATATCAAGCACGCTATCCAACTCGATTTCCTGGTGCCCTTCATCGGACCTTGAAACCTCCATGAGCAGAGCTGCGGTGGCAAACTCAACCGAATGAGTATCGTCGCCCGTACCTGCCTCGCCGTCCGGCTCCATGAACTCTTTGAAGAATGAAGTGATGCCCTTGATCATAACTATGCTCGGTTATTGCTCTGCCAGGTAAACGTAGTGCCGGATATTAGTCCTGTTGGAGCCCGTTTGTGTAGTACTGGCGTCTTAAGACCATTCGTGGATCTGTGCCACTGCGCCATCAAATACCTCGATACCTGCGTTCTGGGCGAACATGTTCTCACTGAGATGACGACGATAGGCTCTTGCACCAGGAATACCAGTAAACAGTCCGAGTAGGTGTTGACTCATATATTTAACATGAGTTCCCTTGGCTATTTGCCGCTCCATGTATTCTCGCAGCTGTGCGACGATGTCACGCCTTGTTGGCACAGTGGTTTGATAGATCTGATTGTCCAGTTCAGCCAGCAAAAATGGATTGCTGTATACAGCTCGGCCAAGCATCACACCGTGAGCGTTGTCTAATTGCTCGGCGACCTGATCGCTGGATTTTAGACCACCATTCAATACGAAAACTGTGTCCGGGTAAATTGCCTGAATCCTCGAAACATAATCGTATTTGAGAGGAGGAATTTCTCGATTGTCCTTGGGTGAAAATCCATGAAGGACGGCTTTGCGCGCGTGAACAATAAACGTACGACAACCAGCTTCGTGAATCACCTGCACAAAACGATGAAAAAATTCGAAACTGTCATCATCGTCAATGCCGATTCTGCATTTGATGGTGACAGGTATTGAAACCTTACTTTGCATCGCAGAATAGCAGCGGGCAACGAGCTCAGGATCGGCCATCAAGCAAGCACCAATTCCTCCGGACTGAACCCGATCACTTGGGCAGCCAACATTAAGATTAACTTCCTGATAGCCAGCGTGCTCAATTTTCACTGCGCACATGGCGAGATCATCAGGATCGGAACCACCGAGTTGTAGCGCGGTAGGTTCATCCTCTTGATGTTCCAGAAAATGATCTGCATCGCCACGAAGAAGTGCGCCGGTAACTATCATTTCACTATAGAGAAGCGAGTTAGGAGAGAGGAGGCGGAGTAAGTATCGGCAATGCCTATCCGTGCACCCCATCATCGGGGCAACGTTCAGGGTACGGTCTAACATGGGTTTCAGATTAAAATTTCGGGGAGCATAGTGTAACATAAGCATGTGTCTGGTCGCAGGCGAGACACAAGATCCGGCAATGATTAGACGACAGGCCAGACACAAGCGCCCGTAGATTTTTGCCAATTCATCAAAAAAACCCGATTTAGATATCAGTCCACCCGCACTATTCAAGGAACACATGAAAGTCAGAACCAGAGTTGCGCCGTCACCCACAGGTGACCCACATGTTGGAACCGCCTATATGGCACTCTTTAGCCTATGCTTCGCGCGTCAGCATGGGGGTGAATTCATCCTGCGTATAGAAGATACGGATGCTGCGCGCAGCAGCAAAGAATCAGAACAAACGATTATCGATTCCTTGCATTGGCTTGGCCTTGATTGGGATGAAGGGCCTGGTTCTGGCGCAGAAAACGATGGCCCTCTTGGCCCATACCGGCAAAGTGATCGCCTGGATATTTATGCCGGGTACGCGGCTGAGCTCCTTGACAAAGGCCATGCCTTTAACTGTTTCTGCGATTCGGGAAGACTCGATGAGATGCGGGCGGAACAGATGAAGCGAGGGGAAACTGCGAGATATGATGGCCTATGTTTGAAACTTAAGGATGAAGAAGTTTCTGCCAAACTTCAAGCCGGTGCGCCCCATGTAGTACGAATGAAGGTGCCGAGCGAAGGCGTATGCATCATCAGGGATCGATTGCGCGGCGATATTGAAATTGAGTGGTCACAGATCGATATGCAGGTATTGATGAAAACGGATGGTATGCCGACCTATCACTTAGCGGTTGTGGTTGATGATCACCTCATGGAGATCACACATATCATACGTGGTGAAGAATGGATCAACTCGGCACCCAAGCATATCTTGTTATTTGATTATTTTGGTTGGGACATGCCCGAACTGATTCATATGCCGCTGCTACGTAATCCGGACAAGAGCAAGTTAAGCAAACGCAAGAACCCAACCAGCATTCGCTACTATCAGAGAATGGGATATCTACCGGAAGCGGTAATCAATTATCTCGGCATGCTTGGCTGGAGCATGCCTGATGGACAAGAGAAGTTTCCCCTTGCCAGCATGATAGATAATTTCGATATTGAAAGGATATCGTTAGGTGCGCCTGTATTTGACATCGAAAAGTTAAAGTGGCTGAACGGTCGATGGTTGCGCGAAGAATTTAGCGATGACGAATTTGCTGATCGCATAAGCGAATGGGCCTTCAATCGCGAGAACCTTTTGAAGATCATTCCCCTGATTAAGGAGAGAGTGGACGTATTCTCACAGGTCTCTTCAATGATCTCCTTCTTTGCCGAAGGTATGCCAGATATTACCGAGGCAGATCTAGCCGTGAAAAATGTTGAGCCTGATGGTGTTAAGAAAATACTGCAGTTCGCGTTGTGGGATCTGGAAAAAGTTCAGTCGTGGGATCGGGATGCGATAAACAAGCTTTTCGTAGATTTGGCAGACCGAATGGAGATGAAAATTCGCGATGTGCTCGCGCCGATCTTTGTTGCCATAAGTGGTAAGCCGGTGTCACCGCCGCTGTTTGACTCGATGGAAATTCTTGGTCCTGATATTGTGAAGGCAAGAGTTCGCTCGGCCATTAATATCCTTGGCGGCGTCTCAAAGAAGCAAACCAAGAAACTTGAAAAGGCCTACCGCAGCTAGTTCTTCGAAGGAGCCAATGTGATGAGTCTTCAACTTAATGAAACACATGATGTCAATCTTAGAAGCTGGGCCGGAGATTCGCTTGAATACCCCATTCAGAATTTGCCTATTGCGATATTCCGTATTGGTGCTGAGCCATTTCGCGGTGGCATTGCCATCGGTGACAGCGTGTTGGATCTGGCGGCGCTTGCAAGGTTTGCAATGTTCGACGGTATCGTGCAGAAGTGTTTGCTTGCATGCTCGAAACCAGAACTTAATGAATATATGGGCATGGGCGTTATAGCCTGATCCGCACTCCGGCTCGCATTGTCCAAAGCATTGCGAGTTGGATCACGGGACGAAGGAAAATTATCTGCTTGTTTACATGGTCTTGCCGACATTGAATTTGGCCTGCCTTGCCGCATTGGAGATTACACGGACTTTAATACGTCGATCTATCACGCCATGGCCGTTGGAAAACAATTCCGTCCTGACAATCCCTTGTTGCCAAACTATAAGTGGATTCCCATTGGATACCACGGCCGCTCATCTTCTATCGCTGTTTCACCGTAGTTGTTCCGACGTCCATCAGGGCAGCTTAAAGGTCCTGATGATGCGGAACCAAAGGTCGCTCCCTGTAAGCGCCTGGATTACGAATTGGAGCTTGGTATATATATTGGTGCGGGAAATGAGCTGGGTACTTCCATTGATATCAGCGATGCTGAGGATCATGTCTTTGGCCTGTGCTTGTTTAACGACTGGTCGGCGCGTGATATTCAGGGCTGGGAGTATCAGCCCCTTGGACCCTTTCTTGCCAAGAATTTTGCCTCTACGGTATCTCCTTGGATAGTTTCACTTGAGGCGCTTGTACCATTTCGGATTGCATGGGAAAGAGTATTGTCAGATCCTCAGCCATTGCCGTATTTGCAATCAGAGCTTAATTCGAATTCTGGCGCTATCGATCTCCATCTGGAAGCCTATATTCAAAGCAGCAAGATGGCTGCTCAGAACATTGCTCCGATGAAACTCTCGCAGTCAAATTTCAAGTATTCCTATTGGACTATTTCACAACTGGTCGCACACCATTCCCTAAATGGCTGCAATCTGATGCCGGGTGATTTACTGGGTAGCGGCACTCAGTCAGGACCATTGCCAGAAGAGGCGGGTTCAATGCTGGAGCTGAGCGGGGGTGGCTCGAGACCACTCTCACTTCCAACGGGTGAGTCCAGAACGTTCCTTGAAGATGGAGATGCCATTATCTTTAAAGGCGCCTGTACCAGAGAAGGTGCGATAAGTATTGGCTTCGGCGAAGTCAGTGGAACTGTATTGCCTGCGAACCGGTAGAGGCGGGCAAGATGAAACTCTATTCTTATTTCCGTTCATCAGCAGCCTATCGGGTTCGAATAGTATTGAATCTCAAAAATATTGATTGCGAAATAGTCCCCATCAATTTGTTAAAGGGTGAACAAAAATCGGACGAATATGCCCAGATCAATTCCCAGCAATTGTTACCAGCGCTGGAATTAGATGACGGGCGAGTGATTACTCAATCGCTTGCCATTTGTGAGTGGTTGGATGTTAACCATCCCGTCCCAAGATTAATTCCCGGAGACAACTATGAGGCTGCGAAGGTCAGAGCACTTGCTTTATCTATTGCAAGTGACATCCATCCAATCAACAACTTAAGGATATTGAAGTATCTCGAGAGCGAATTGTCCGTTACCGCTGAAGCTAAAAACCAGTGGTACAGGCATTGGGTGAAGGAGGGTCTTGCAGCGATTGAAGCTTCATTAAGTGCAGATCAATATTGTTTTGGGAAAGAACTTACCCTCGCTGATGTGTGTCTGGTACCGCAAGTATACAACGCAGTTCGCTTCGACGTGCATATGAGCCAGTATCCCAAGATCGCAGCCATTGATAATGCCTGTAATCAGAATCAGGCATTTATAGATGCCCATCCGGATAATCAGCTCGATAGTCCCGCCACTGAGGCAATGTGATTGACCAGAATCAAGGTAAGTTGATTGGAATCTGTAGTTCCTATAGAATCCGCATCTTCCCGCTGTGGGGCTATAGCTCAGCTGGGAGAGCGCGTGACTGGCAGTCACGAGGTCGACGGTTCGATCCCGTCTAGCTCCACCACTTTTAAATGGCTGTATTGCATAACACAGCGCGGTTTGATTACAGTGTATCAGTATCGATCACCATAGAAGCATCCCGTTCAATTTCATCCCATGCTAATTCAAGGCCGAGGCCTGGGCCTCCAG
>JAYGEX010000033.1:0-64739 GCA_046582185.1 Pseudomonadales bacterium
GGAGGCAATAGAAAACTATGGCGTTCCAGAGATATTCAACACTGACCAGGGTAGCCAGTTCACGAGTGATGATTTTACAAGTGTACTGAAAGAGAATGACATTCGAATCAGCATGGATGGCAAGGGTCGTTGGATTGACAATGTATGTGTTGAACGACTATGGCGGAGCGTCAAATATGAGGAGGTTTACCTGAAGGCATACGATGACATCAGAAGCGCCAGGAAGTCGCTTGACGTGTATTTTGACTTCTATAATATGGAGAGACGACACCAATCACTTGACCGGCAAACACCAGATCAAGTTTACTATGAGAACGCAGCCAGGAAGGCCGCGTAAACTAATGGAAGACACTTATAGCACTGTCCAACAAATGGGGTCCACTTCTCTACAAATAACCATTGATCAAAAATTGGGGAACAGAAACTTGAATACCTTACGCATTATTTCATTGTTTAGCGCACTCTGCTTTGCTATCGGGACGATAAACACGGCTCAGGCTACAACTGGTACGCGAATGAAATCACAGGATGAGTCGCCCACAGAAATTGCCGACCGACACTACAGGCGTGGCCTAAAAGCAGCAAATAAAGCTGATGGTTACATTGCAAAAGCAGTCGAGCAATCCAATGAGAAGAAAAGACAGAGTCTGTTTACTAAATCCGACAAGCAATTAAAGAAGGCAATCAAACTTTACGGGAAGGCGCTTGATTACAAACCTTCAATGTCAATTGTGCATTCCGACCTTGGTAAGGCGCTGGTAAAAACTGGCCAGTTCGAAGCAGCAATTCCAGTACTGGACGATGCAATCAACGCAGCACGGGCCAGCGTACAAACCTTATCATTTCAAACTGAGGCACTCATTTGCATAGGCCAGGCTGATCAAGCTAATAAAGTCTACTCTGAGCTGATGGACCTCGATTCAGATGCCGCATCGGAATTCCTGAAATACGCCTCCAGCGTCGCCGCTATGAATCGTAACGCTGGCAGCGCTGAACTACAGAAATGGCTGGCACATCAGAACATGCAATCCTCTGCAACGAGTCGTTAGACTTTAGAGATTAGGCTTTAGAGATTAGAGTTTCGTATTTCCGGGCGCTTCATCGCTGGCGCTGCTGTATGCCTTGGTTAAGCGGTACAGAAACTCCAGGCCATCAAAGAACGATTGTTTCAGTATCCGCTCATTCCTGCCATGACTCCTGTTCTCACCGGCAGTGGTGAAGATGCCGGACACGCCATAAACCGGCGTACCGGCATTCCTAAAGAATAGACCGTCTGTTGCCCCTGTACTCATTGCGGGCACCACGGCAACGCCTGGCCACATGTCTTCACTAATCTGTCTTATGGGCGACATGATATTTTCCTTCAAGGGCGACGGATCACTTGGCGTCGCGTCCTTCACCGGGGTTATCGACACGATGTCATCAGCAATGACCCTTGCGAGGGTGGCTTGAACTTTGGCGACCTCAAAACCCGGCAATATCCGGCAATTAACCGTTGCCCGAGCCCGCTGAGGCAGCGCGTTTTCAGCGTGTCCAGCCTCGAGCTGTGTGGCGACACATGTGGTTCGGAACAAGGAGCCGAAACTCTTCTCCAAAGAGCGAATGCTCTCTTCATCCGGTGGGCTTTGCAGAAGGCCGGGAATCATCACAGCCATGTTCTCTGGCATCGTCGAAACAGAAGCTGCAAACATTGCCCTGGTGGTCGCGTTTAGCGCAAAGGGAAACTGATATTCCTCGATTTGAATCAACGCTCGCGCCAGCTGATATATGGCGTTGTCCGGCTTTGGACGGGAACTGTGTCCTCCGGGGTTGGTGACCTCCAATGTATAAGACTGGTACACCTTCTCCGCTGCCTGAACTCGAAGGACATCGTGCTCGCCATTAAGAATGGTACCGCCGCCACCTTCGTTTAGAACAAATGCAACATCGATCAAATCGGGAAATTTCTCCAACAGGTATTGAACGCCATTCTCTGGCCCACCTTCTTCATCTGCTGTCAGGGCAACGACGATATCTCGATTGGGTTTATAACCATGGGTCTTCATCCAGATCAGATTGGCAATATGAATAGCAGCTTCATCCTTGTCATCAAGTGTGCCGCGACCGTAATAGTGATCTTTCTGTTCACGAAATTCGAAGGGATCAAAGCTCCAGTCTTCAGGGTTCGCCTCAACCACATCAATATGCGCCAGCAATAAAATGGGATCCTTAACTGGGTTTTCACTCCGCAGCCGGGCAACAAGATTACCCTTCCTTGGCGCATTGATGATTACCTGCACATCTTCTTCAGGAAATCCGGCTGCAAGTAATCTATCCGCCATTTTCTGCGCTGCAATAACTGTATTGCCTCTCGAATAGGTCGTATCGGTTTCTATGAGTTCCTTGAAAATGTCCAGGGCAAGTTGTTCATGCTCTGTAAGCGCCTTGGCACCGGCAAATTGCATCACGAACATTGATAAGAAAATCAACGTTAAGAAGAACAGCGAAAACTTCATGGTCAGTAACCTCAGATCTTATTGTTTTTGGGGGAAAACTAAGCGTCTAACGGTGCTCCGGATTCTTCTCTTTAAAGGCCGCCTGCTGCTCAGGTGTTGCTTCCTTCTGATAGAGCCCCTTCCACTCCTTGTAGGGAATCCCGTAGATTATTTCCCTTGCCTCTTCATAATCCAGCTCAATTCCTTTATCCTCTGCCGCCGCCCGATACCACTTGCTGAGACAATTTCGACAGAAACTGGCAAGGTTCATCAGATCGATGTTCTGGACATCTTTGTTTTCGTCGAGATGCTGTACCAGTCGGCGGAAGGCCGCGGCTTCGACTTCGGTTTGAGTTTGTTGGTCCATTGGTTTCACCTTTCAATATTAGATAAGCGACACAATAGCGCATCAGGGAAAAGTTTCCACCAGCCATGACTGATTTTAAAACCGGACAGAAATGGATTAGCAACGCAGAGCCAGAACTTGGAATGGGCCGTGTTCTAAGAATGGAACACAGGCAGATTACATTGTTTTTCGACCTGGTTGACGAAGAGCGAATCTATGCCCGATCAGAGGCTCCCCTGACTCGAGTGAAATTTAATCACGGCGACGAGATCAAAACGCTGGACGGCATTATTCTGCGAATTAATTCTGTGCTGGAACAAGATGGCATGCATATCTACTACGGGGACTACATGGGGACCGAGACCATCATCCCGGAGACCGAACTGGACCCCAATGTTCGCTTCAGCAAACCCCAGGAGCGACTGTTTACCCATCAGCTGGATGATAACCGCTGGTTCAATCTTCGCTATTATTCGCTGGACCGGATTGCCCAATTAGCAGAAGCAGGATCGCGGGGTTTTTATGGACCTCGTGTATCTCTCATCCCACACCAACTCTATATCGCCAGTGAAGTCGCCAATCGATTCGCACCACGGGTCTTGCTTGCGGACGAAGTAGGACTGGGCAAGACAATTGAAGCCGGGCTAATCATCCATCAGCAACTACAAACCGGGCGTGCACGTCGGGTACTGGTTGTTGTACCTCCGGCACTCACCTTTCAGTGGTTTGTGGAAATGATTCGCCGCTTTAACCTCCAGTTTACTGTCATGGATGAAGAGCGCTGCCTGCAGATCGCAGAGGATAATGCGCCCGAATTCGAAGACGATGACAATGACCTATTGCTGGACAATCCCTTCGAAGCACAGCAACTGGTTCTGTGTTCCCTAGATCTCTTCACTGAACATCAAAAGCGCCTCGAGGAGGCAATGGCAAGTAAGTGGGATCTCGTCGTAGTTGACGAAGCCCACCACCTGAAATGGACGCCAGAGGAAACCAGTGATGAATACCATGTTGTTGAACAACTATCGAAGTCATCTACCGGACTCTTGTTGCTCACAGCCACGCCTGAACAGCTTGGCAGAACAGGCCACTTTGCAAGGCTTCGCTTACTGGATCCTCATCGATATCACGACTACGACACTTTTGTCGCCGAGGAAGATGCATTCTCGGACATCGCCGAGGCTGTTAACTTATTGCTGAGTGGTAACACTGAAGAACAGGCTTCTGCCCGGACAGGCATCATCAAAATTCTGGGCACAACAGAATCACGAAGCGACGAGCAGCTGGTTTCGTCCCTGCTGGACAGGCATGGCACCGGCCGGGTTCTGTTTCGCAATGTTCGATCCTCTATTAAGGGTTTCCCAAAGAGAATTCCGATCACCGTGCCACTATCATTACCGACTATTTATCAGAACAGTACCGCCTTCTATCCCGAAACTGACTTTAGTTCCTGGACTAATTCCGATACGCGGGTGAGCTGGCTGGCCGAGCTCCTGGCAAATTCTAACGACAAACATCTGGTCATATGTGCCCATCAGGAAACTGCAGTTTCCCTGGACCAATACCTGAAAAACAATACCGTCATTCGTTCTACCGTCTTTCATGAAGGAATGGATCTTGTTGCCAGGGACAGAGCGGCAAATTATTTTTCCGAGACCTACAAAGGGGCGCAGGTCATGATTTGCTCCGAAATAGGCAGCGAAGGCAGGAACTTTCAATTCGCCAGCCATCTCGTATTGTTCGACCTGCCTCTGGGTGCGGACCTTCTCGAACAAAGGATCGGACGCCTGGATCGAATCGGCCAGAATAACGATGTCACCATTTATATTCCCTATTTTGAAGACTCGGTCACACAGGATCTGGTGCGCTGGTATCACGAGGCCCTGGATTTATTCTCTGAGCCCAATCCCGTTGGGCAAAGTCTGTTCGATGACCTCTTCGAAGAATTTACAAGCAGCAACGATATTGATGCCTTTCTGGACAAGGCGAAAATATTAAATCAATCGCGCCTCGATGCTGTCAGTAAAGGCAGGGATAGACTTCTTGAGCTGAACTCCCACAGTCCGGAAAAATCAGCCCAGATCGTGAAAGACATAACTGCCGGTGAAGGCGGACCCTCACTGGAGGCCTATATGGAGCTTTCATTTGATGTCTTTGGCCTCGAGTCCGAACCCATGGGCAATGGCGTGCACGGCATCAAGCCGACAGAAACCATGGTACGAAATCAATCTATCAGCCTTGAAACCCTCGGGCATTTTCACTACCCCGAATTACCCGAAGAAGGCATTCTTATAAGCTATGACAGGGACACCGCCCTCAGCCGGGAAGATGTGAGCTTCTTTACCTGGGAAAACCCCATGGTCCAGCAAGCCATGGATGTGGTTCTGTCGGACGTTACCGGCAATAGTGCAATGATTGTCATCAAGAACCCGGACCTCAAGGCCGGCACACTTTTGCTTGAAGTCTTACACGTCGTTCATTGTGTCGCGCCCAGCGAATTTATGGTCGACAGATTTATGCCGCCCCTGGTATTCCGGTCCATGATCACGCCTGACTTCAAGGACATTGCTGATTCCCGCCCATTCGAAGACTTTCCCGGGCATCTGAAGATTCATAGCGACGCGCTGCACAAGATTCTGGACTCTCAGTCAGTAGGCTTAAATAATATGTTAGAACGAGCGCAGAAAAATGTCGCAGATGAACTTATTTCACTAATTGATCGTGGCAGAAATACCATGCACACGGAGCTGGACCTGGAAATAGAAAGACTTGAACAGCTGATGAAAGTTAACAGTAATGTAAGATTGGAAGAGATCGACTTTCTTAAGCACAGGCGAGAACTGTTATCCGAGGCCATCAATAATACCAGCATGAGAATGGATGCAATTCGAGTGATTGTCTGCGCTTAAGAAATCTCTTTATTGGGTGAGGCCTCTTTATTAGGTGAGGCCTCCTGTCTAAGATAAGCCTGGGCGCGATGGAGGCCGCTTGGCATTCATCACCTCCAGTTCTTCCGCGCTCGCCTCCCTTGCTTCCAGGACTTTGATATCAAAGTTGAAGGTGACGCCAGCCAGGGGATGATTTGAATCAATCGTTACGTGTTCATCACTTACTTCAACGACTCGCGCTACCTCTCCGTCACCACCAGCGCCTACCTGGAAAATCATACCCACTGCCAGATCATCGGCATCAAACATCTCACGAGATATGTTGCGTATCAACGATCGTTTGGAAAACCCATAGGCCTCTCCCGGCTCAATCGTGACCGAAAACTCTTCGCCAACGCTCCTGCCCGCAAGAGCCTCCTGCAGTCCAATAATTGTGTCGTTATCGCCCTCAACGAAGGAAATTGCTTCTCCTCCATCGGAGGAGTCAACGACGACGCCCTCATTATTGAGAATTGAATAGTTAAACCTGTAGAAACGGGGCATCGTAACATCCATTGAATCGACGTTAAGTTTAATCGAAATTCCTGGCTAAGCACCAAGATAGGCTTTCCAGGAGCTGGATTGCCGCCGCCATGATATCGAATCAACGCTGCCGCTTTCCAGTGATACCTCGCCTCTTGCAATCCGTTCTATCAAATCTACAGCCCCAGCTGCATTGCAATAACGCAATTCCCGAGGAACGTATTCCGGATAGGAAAGCGAATCCGGGACCACCGGCGTACAAGCTGATGCCATGGCCTCCTGAACAGACAAACCCTGGAACTCGTGTTTAGCCGTTGATAATACGCAATGGCATGTGCCCAATAATGAAAGATATTCGTCTCGATCTTCGATAAAACCTAGTTTCCCGAGGGCTTTATTAACCTTCAACAAATCTATAATTTCCTGAATTGCCGAAGGTATTGACCTGAATTGTTGGCCAATCAGGTGTAGCTCAAAATCAAGGCCATGATTCAACAAGCCGTGAACAATTTGCCTGAGTTCACCCAGACCCTTGTCATATTCCCAGCGGTGATTCCAGACAATAGAAAACCGGGGCGATTTCCTGTTGTTCTGATAACACTCATCACCAAGAGGCACAGGCAGGACACTTGATTTTGCCTCCAGTGAAACATCGATACCAGCTGGCACATGATCCGGCATTTTCCGTAGCAAGGACTTCACTCCGCTGAGAAAAGTATCCCGGTTGAATGCTGAATTAAAAACCAATTGGTCAGCGGCAATGGCGCTATACAGGCTGGTAATCTGTCGTTCAATGACGCGGTCTTGCTTTTCTGTTTCTGAATGCTTCGACTGCGGATATGCAAACTGGTTTTCATGGAAATACAAAACGCTGGGCAGGCCGGCAATTTTTTTGTTCATTCCGATGAGTGAGGACAGATCGGTCATCGATGTTGCGATCAAAAGATCATATATGCCATCTAAACGTGCATCATGCGACATCGTTAAACTGTTACCCCTGAACCGCCAACTAAAGTACCTGGCGGGAAGAACAATCTGTGTGAACTCCACCTCTGCAAATTCACTAACCAGATTCTCCCGCCAATACCTGTGGCTCATTGCATCATAAGGAGATAGCAAGAGAACTCTCTTTGCAGCAGATTTTTTCTCAAGCCCTGGCATAAGCCCTGAATTTTCCCGGTTGTTGGTTTATTGAGTGCGCACGAGGCACAATGGTACCGCTAATCTCGATGCTTCTGTAGAATGGGAAGATAATATACCGAATACAATAATTACACTGAAAGCACTTACACCGAAAAAATAAAACAGAGAGTTAGCACAATGACAGCAATGGTCGTAGTAGGCGCAGGGCAGGCAGCAGGGCAAGCAGTAGCAAGTCTGCGCCAGGCAGGGTATGAAGGCGAGATCGTTCTCCTTGGCGATGAAGCCCACCCTCCTTACCAGCGCCCTCCATTGTCAAAGCAATACCTGTCTGGCGAGCATGGCCTGGAGAAGGTTTATTTGCGTCCGGAAAAATTCTATAAGGATAGAAATATCGACCTGCGAACCGGCGTAACTGTGAGCAGCATTGATCCAGCGACAAAAACTGTCTCACTGGATGGCGGGGAAACCATCGAATACGAAAAACTTCTCATTGCCATAGGCAGTCGGCCACGAAAACTTAATATAGAAGGCAGCGATCTTAAGGGAATTCACTATTTACGTACGATTGCCGATGTCGATGAAATAAGCGAGGCAATGAAAACAGCGAAGAGCCTGTGCATTGTAGGCGGCGGCTATATTGGATTGGAAGTTGCATCGGTTGCTGTGGTTGCAGGCCTCGAAGTTAACGTTCTGGAAATGGAAGACAGGATCTTGCAACGTGTTACGACGCCAGAAATGAGCGAGTTCTATCATCAGCTGCATACCAGTCGGGGCGTCAAGATACACCTGAATACCGGCTGTTCCGGATTCGAGGGGACTGATAGTGTAGAACGCGTCATTTGCGGCGACAGGGCAATCGAAGCTGATCTAGTGATCGTCGGTATCGGTATTATTCCCAACATTGCACTGGGCAAGGATGCAGGCCTCACATGTGATAATGGAATTGTGGTTGATGATCACTGTCGCACCTCCGATGAGCACATCTATGCGGCAGGTGACTGTACCAATCATCCCAACCCAA
Organism: Pseudomonadales bacterium; assembly: GCA_046582185.1. Lineage (GTDB taxonomy): Bacteria > Pseudomonadota > Gammaproteobacteria > Pseudomonadales > Azotimanducaceae. Next base: position 8,395 of record JAYGEX010000033.1, read on the forward strand.
TACTCGGCCGCCGCTTAAGGCTGGAGTCCGTCCCCAACGCCATGGATCAGGCACGAACCGCGAGCTCTAATATGCTTGGCACTGACAAAACCTACGCAGCCATCCCCTGGTTCTGGTCAGATCAGTATGAATTGAAATTACAAATGGTTGGATTTTCCTCCGATGGCGATACCCAGGTTGTTAGAGGCGACAAGGAAGCTAATCAGTTTGCCGTGTTCTATCTGAACGAAGGCGCGGTTGTTGCCGTTGATGCAGTGAATAGCCCGAGAGAATTTATGGTAGCCAAACAACTCTACGGCAAACAGGTGGATGCCAGCCAGCTGGCAGATGTCGACTTTGAACTCAAGACGCTGCTGAAGAAATAGCCGTTACAAAGTTAGCACAACCTTGGTACTCAGCGTGCGAGAATCTGCGTACGAAGTGCGCTCGGTGCGTAGCCAAACAATCGTTTGCAGGCCCGGCTGAAATTGCCGGCATCCTGGTATCCCAGTTGCAGGCTGATCTCAGACAGGGACTTCTTGTTTTCCTGGATCTGCTTCATGATCAGCTTTCTTAATAATTCATCCCGCAGGGTTTGAAAGGTTGTCTCGCAGCTCTTCAACCGCCGGATCAAGGTTCGTTTTGAAACTCCCATGGCGATTGCGACAGTCTCTGCATTGGGAATGGTCTTACTGGGCACTCGCTCTTCAATTCTTACCTGGTATGCTTCGTTCAGGATGCGCCTAACCACATGCAGCGTTGTGTCCTCTTCCCTGGCCGCGAGGATCTCCTCACATTGGGCGATGCTGGATTGATAAACCACTTCATTGTGAAATGGTGACACAACCATGGCAACAGAACCTGGCACATCAAACATGAGCTTCTCAGCTGAAAACACAAAACCACCATGGATCCATCGGCCATAGTGTTCACTGTTTTCTGGCTGAGGGAAGGGAAAATGCCACAGCGTTGGCGTAGTGGTCGCACCAATTGATTCAATGTAAGACTGAAAGACCATGCACAGTGTTTCACACACTCGCTGCCGGTAACGATCAATATTCTGATGGCTCTCAAAGACAACCCTGATAGCATCATTTTGGGTTTCAATGTAGCTGTGCGTATACGGCGTCCTGGTGCCGATATATTTCGAAAGTAAGGCTAAACCGTCTCGGGCAGTGGGCGCCGAAATCGCTCCAAACCCGAGTCCACCATGACTCGTAATACCAAGCCGATTACCAAAGGTGAACCCCCAGTCAGCCTGATCGTTCCAGCGTGTGTAGCGATCCAGTATGACGAGGTAGTCCTCGTAGTGAAAATATTCTTTATTTTCAATATCTTCCAATGCAAAGTTAAGGCCATACAATAGGTCATCACCCTGGAGTAAGGCATCACGAATCATCATTACCGCATATGCGGTTGGCATTTCCGGGATAGTCATTGAAGGCTGTTATTCACCGTTGGCACTATATGACAAGAATACTGTCACAAATGGAGATTCGCCACAACACTTGGGATGGTTATGATGTCACTCGATTTAATTCAAACAAAAATGGAGTAAGTAATAAATGCCTACAGTAAAGTTCATCGAACATAATGGTACTGAACATCTTGTCGAAGGTACCACTGGTGATAGCCTGATGATTATCGCGACCGGCAATCTGATCCCGGGAATTGATGCAGACTGCGGCGGCGAATGCTCCTGTGCAACTTGTCATGTATTGATAGATGACACCTGGCTTAAGAAGACTGGCGAAATTTCGGAAACGGAAAGCTCCATGCTGGACCTGAACCCGGACCGTACCGCTAATTCCCGACTAAGCTGCCAGATCGACATGACAGAAGAGCTTGACGGCATCGTCATTCAACTGCCGGAATTCCAGTACTAAAAGCACTTGCATCAGCAGCATCTATTTAAGAAGTACCGCAAACAGTTTGATATTCAGAACCAGTTCTAAATGTCAGCAAATTATTGAGGACACATCATGAGTGAAGCAGCAATCGAAAAGTTTGATCTGGCGACATCCGATCCCTGGTCCGTTCCCCTGGATCAGATCAATATGAGCGACCCTACCCTATTCCAGACAGATACGCTCTGGGGATATTTCGAGAGATTAAGAAAAGAAGATCCCGTTCACTTTTGCAAAGAAAGTATGTTTGGCCCGTATTGGTCAATCACCAAGTTCAACGACATCATGCAGGTCGATAAGAATCATACGGCCTTCTCGTCTGAATCCGGAATTACGCTGCCCGATCGCCAGGCGGATTTTACGACGCCCAACTTCATATCCATGGATCCACCCAAGCATGATGTACAGCGCAAGGCGGTGACCAAGGTGGTTGCGCCATTCAATCTGGCCAAAATGGAACCTTTGATTCGCTCACGTATGGGCGTCATCCTCGACAGTCTCCCGGTTGGCGAGGCTTTCAACTGGGTTGATCTCGTCTCTGTGGAACTGACCACACAAATGCTTGCAACACTATTTGATTTTCCCTTTGAAGAGAGACGCAAGCTGACCTATTGGTCCGACATGGCAACCAGCGGTGAACTCAACGGTGGCCCGACTCCTGAGCCAGTCCGTCGCGCAGCCTTACTGGAATGCCTTGAAGTATTCACCAAGCTCTGGAACGAACGCATCAACAAAGATCCGAGTGAGGACATCGATCTCATTTCAATGATGGCTCATAATCCCGATACGCAAAATATGGATCCGATGGAATATCTGGGCAATATCATTCTGTTAATTGTTGGCGGAAATGACACAACCAGAAACTCAATGACCGGCGGCGTCTATTTCCTTAATAAATTTCCTAAAGAATACGACAAGCTTCGCGCCAACCCCGCGCTTATTCCCAAGATGGTGCCGGAGATTATTCGCTACCAGACACCGCTGGCTTATATGCGCAGAACGGCGCTGGAAGACATCGTTATCGGCGGCAAGACCATCAAGAAAGGCGACAAGGTTGTGATGTGGTATGTGTCCGGAAACCGGGACGATGAAGTTATCGACAAGCCCGACGAATTCATCATCGACAGGGATAACCCCAGACATCATTTGTCATTCGGATTTGGCATCCATCGCTGCATGGGTAATAGGCTGGCAGAAATGCAGTTACGCGTCGCCTGGGAAGAAATCCTGAAGCGCTTCGAACGAGTAGAAGTGCTTGAAGAACCTGTCAGGGTGCAATCAAGTTTTGTTAAAGGATATTCGGAGTTAATGGTCCGGGTTCACCCACATCAGTCATAGCTCGTATTGAAATAGCCTGTGTAGGAATAGCTTGTGCAGGATTAGCTCGTGTAGAAAAAGTCACGTCTAGCAAGTTTCAGCTAAATGTAATGCTTGAGCTAACAAAAAAGAGCCCGCTTCATATAGCGGTTTTTTTTGAACAGGCATTTTTGTGGACGGGCTTAGGGTTTATCATGCACATTTTGTAATTCGATACCCTGCGTTCAGGCATGCGACGATTCAAACTATTCCATCAGACAGTCTACGATTTCCAGAGTGAGGTGAATCTCGGCGCGCATAAATTACTGCTGCGCCCGAGGGAAGGTCACGACATTAGAATTGAGAGCTCCTCACTAAAGATTTCACCCTCCGCAACGGTCAAATGGCATAGAGATGAGCTGGACAACTCTGTGGCATCGCGCCCATACGCAATGGATACTCTCCCTCCCGTTAGATGATCCTGGCTTGGATCAAAGGTATACCAGCGATCTCCAACATAGGCCTCGAACCATGCATGTAAATCCATTGGCTCGAGGCCATGGAGATACTCCACGACCATGCGCGCCGGAATGCTACTGGTGCCCGGCGCATAGGGAATATTGCCGCGAATCCAGTCGCATATTGACTGTACCTGGTCATAACCAAGCATAGACCCAGTCACGATCTGCCTGGCCGCTTCTCCTAATCTATCGGACTCACAGTAACGGGTAGGCACCAGGTAGCTCAATACTGATTCTGGCAATTCCTGCACGTTAATGAAAGGCGCACCAGGTGCTACGTCCATGGCATCCGCTGTCTCAACTTCCGCGGTGGTATTAATCTTGAATACACCAGCTGGCGCTAACAGCCGCTGGCACAGATTACCAAAAATATCAGGATATTCCAGCACTTTGACCGGTTCAGAGAATGTATACTCCTCGCGCGAAACCCACTGGGAGGCGCCGCTTTGCGGGCGAAGTATAAGAATTAGAGGCGTCGTTACAGAGAGATGTAGTTCCAGATTACAGCTTGCACGAATCCTCATGGCTGAAATTAAACGCCCGTCGAGCAAAAGATGAAGAATACCCCATGCTCCAATAGAATGGAGCGATATTCAGTTCAAGGGAGGCTATAGATCACTGTGAATGGCATGCGGGGACTATTAACTGGCTCAAGGTGATCATTTTTCCTTCTGCGCTGTCTTAAATTTATGCACCAACAACGCCCATACTTACTTTATCGGTATTTACCGTACGTAAAGGGACTTCAACATCGGAATTATCATGCGCGGCCTCTTAATCATGATCATCACTTTGCTCAGCTTTCCTGCCGCGGCGGTAGAGCAAAGTGATGACCTCGATCGTGGCATTTCCCGTTTGATTCATTCGGTGGAGCAATCCGATTGCCAGTTTATTCGTAACGGCAAAGCTTATTCCCCAAGGGAATCGGCCAACCATATCACAAGGAAGTACCAACACTACAAGAACAAGATCAACTCAATAGAAAGATTCATTGAGCTTGCTGCAAGCAAGAGCGTAATAAGCGGGCGGCCCTATCAGATCGTTTGTGTAGAATCCGATCCAATATCTGCCTCCAGCTGGATGCGAATTAAAACCAGGGAGTTAGGGCTTTCATTAAGGAGAGACTCAGCAAGATGAATCACCTGTACAAAATAGCGATTCAATTGATGTTTACGCCATTCCTGGCAATGGCAAACCCTGCGTATGCAGATGAGTCAGAGGAACTTAATGGCGTGCTCCTGATGACGCTAAATGTTGCCCACGCTCGTGCGACAGGTGTTTCTCAATTACTGCAATCCTCCAATACAGCGAGATCCAACCTCCTAGCCATCGCCGACACCATCATCCGCGAACAAGCTGACATTGTCGCATTTCAAGAAATTGACAAAGACTCTTTCTGGAATGGCAAATTTAATCACGGCCAGTATCTCGCTGATAAAACAAAACTGGACAGCTTCTACATTGGATCTCACCAACGCGGCATTCAATTGGACTACGGTACCGGCCTCATGAGTCGATATCAGCTGACAGATTCAAAATCGACAACCTTTGAAAAGCCGTTCGCTCGACCCAGTAAAGGATTTGTGATTTCAACGATCAAATGGCCCGAAGACGATTCGCCCGAAAAAAGGGAAATTGAAGTGGATCTGGTCTCCCTGCATCTCGATTTTCTCTCCCACGAGGAACGGCACAGCGAACTGGACACGCTGACAAAATTCCTGGCATCGAGGAATAATCTGCGCATCATCATGGGGGACTTTAATATGGAATATAAGGAGCAACATGACTTGATCCCCGAGATCGCGTCGAAACTCGGATTGCATACATGGTTGCCTGACGAGGATGACCTGGTTACCTATCAAAGGACAGGCAAGCGACTGGATTGGGTATTGGTATCAACCGCATTTGAGATCATCGAGCACAGGGTTCTTGACGACGCCCTGTCAGATCACCAGGCGGTATTAGTTAAAGTCTCCCTTTTAAAATAATGCGCGTTTAAAGTATTTGCGAGCTTAACTAAGCAGAACGTCGGGCAAGAAATTCAGCCACAATCGAATTAAACTCGTCTGGACATTCAAAATAGGATGAATGGCCGATACCCTCAAAGGATTTTAGCTCCGAGCCTTCAATCAAGCGGCTGGCTTCAGCGATCGCCGCCGGAGGCATCAGGACGTCCATTGAAGCGGTGACAAACAAGGTAGGAATGGAGAAGCCCTTTAGATCTTCTTCTGTGGTTCCCGATCGAGTCCCGCCAATGCCAGAGAGTATTTTCTCCAGATTAATCGTGACGTTAAAATTGCCCAACTGATTATACAAATTAGCTTTTACCGGATCTTTCTCCGGAAGATCCGCAGCAATCGCCCAACTGCCAAATGGTTCTGATGCTGGTTGCCGGTCGCTGGCGGCAGCCTTCATACTATCCGTAATCTTATTGTTAGTAATGCCACCCGTAGTGTGGGACATTACCAGCGCACTAACCCTCTCCGGATACTTCAGTGAAAAGCTGATTCCCGTCCAGCCACCCAGCGACTGACAAACAAGGGCCGTCTTTTCTATCCCGGCATCATCCAGTATGGCAGCCAGGTCATCAGCAAATTTGCTGCTATGGTAGTCCTCTTCCTTACAATCAGACCTGGCAAAAGCCCGGTGGTCAAAGGTTATCGTTTTATAATTCTTACAAAAAAATGGGACCTGCTGATACCAGCTGGCCGCATTACCGCCTGCCCCATGGGCGAAGGTAATCGCACTGCCGTCACCAATTACCTGATAATAAAGTTTCGCACCGTTGTGATTAACGTAAGCCATCTATTCACCCTTAACTTATCTTCAATTCTGTTTTACACACTTTAGATCCATGCGGCAAACATCGAGAATCTGGATTCTAGATTCTAAGCCCAGCAACAAACTCGTTTATCGCCTCACCAATGTCGTCCGGTGAATCCTCTTGAATAAAATGGCTACCAGCAACGGTCACTTCTGTGAGATTTGGCCACGAGCGTGCAAACTCGCGCTGTGCCCCAACTAAAAGCGCTCCGGGCTCTGCATTAACAAATAATTTTGGTAGATCAGACTGTTTGAGCCAGTCAGCATATTCGGCGACAAGCTTAACGACATCGTTGGGTTGACCGTCCAGCGGTATTTGTCGCGGCCACGTCAGAGTTGGGCGCCGGTCTTCGCCTTCATTCATAAATGGTGCTCTGTAAACCTGCATGTCTGAGTCAGACAATTCGCCCAGAATCGATCCTGGCAGAACGGCCTCAATAAATAGATTCTCCTTCAGAATCATGTCTTCACCGGCAGGAGATCGGAGACCTTCAAAAATTGGCGCCGCATCCTTAGGAAACTCACTCCATGCTAGGGGTCGAACGATGCTCTCCATGAACGCGATTCCCTGCATGGCTTCCCTGTGCCGGTTCGCCCAGTCAAAGCCCAAAGCCGAGCCCCAATCATGGATCACTAATATGACGTTTACCTCCACATTCAACTTGAATAACAATTCATCAAGATAAGTACGGTGCTCTGCAAATGTATATCGGTCAGGACCACTCTCATCAAGTTTCTCGGAATCCCCCATGCCAATTAGATCAGGTGCGATGCATCGACCTCTGTTAACGAGGTGAGGCATGACATTCCGCCATAAATAGGATGAGGTTGGATTGCCATGCAAGAAGACTATCGGGTCTCCCTCGCCCTCCTCTACATACGCCATCTTCTTGCCCAGGACTTCCAGATACTTTTTCTTTAACGTCACGGTAATTCACTCCTTTAATTAATACGTATAAGTATGCCCTGGGCGTCGATCATAAGAACCGGAGGCAGCTTAATTCGGTTCTATATCTCAGCTATAATGTGCCCTTTCAGATATCAGCAGTCAATGGCTGCCTTCCGGCACGCCCCATCTCGCTGATAGGAATCCATGAATCCCACTATGACAGAGCACAATATCACCGAGAACAAAAGCGCTGACCACAGTATCACTGCGCAAAGTATCAGACAGGCGCATCAATTGGTCTCGCCGAATCTCACCTCCACGCCGCTCATCGTCTCTCATACTTTATCGGATATGTGTGGCTGCGAAACCCTGTTCAAACTTGAAAATTTACAAATGACCGGCTCCTTTAAGGAAAGGGGCGCACTCAACAAGCTGGAGAGTTTGACTAGCGATGAAAGAGCACGTGGCGTTATAGCCGCAAGTGCGGGAAACCATGGACAGGCAGTCGCCTATCATGCTCGGCGAATGGGTATATCCACCAAGATCATCATGCCGAAGCACAGCCCTCTGATCAAAGTTCGCTCCACAGAGCATTGGGGGGCGGAAGTTATTCTTGAGGGCGACACCTTCGATGATGCTTACGCTCACTCGCAGCATATCGCAAAGCAGGAGCATCGTGTCTATCTACATCCATTCGATGATCGATATGTGATTGAAGGACAGGGAACCGTTGCCATTGATATCCTGGAGCACCCACTGGCAAGCGACATTGATGCCATTCTGGTACCGGTTGGCGGCGGAGGATTAATTTCAGGTGTTGCGATCTATGCCAAGGCTGTTAATCCTGACATCAAAATTATTGGTGTCGAAGAAACCAGTTGCGATGCCATGCATCAGTCCCTACAGTCAGGTCAGGTCATCAAATTACCGGCCGCCCCCATCATCGCAGATGGCATCGCAGTACGCGAAGTCGCCCCAGGAAATCTTGCAACAGTTAACCGACTAGTAGATGAAATGGTTCAGGTGACGAGCGACGAGATTGCAAATGCTGTGATGTTAATGCTCGAAATCGAAAAACTTGCCATAGAAGGGGCTGCGGCTGTCACCCTCGCTGCGCTTCTCAATCGACGATTACCACAGCTGATTAACAAGAAAGTCGTGTCCATCATTTCTGGAGGCAATATTGATGTGAATCTCATCTCCAAGATCATCAATCGCGGCCTGACTTTTGATGGGCGAATAGTAACTCTAAATTCCATGATAATAGACCGGCCCGGGGCTCTGGAACGCATGCTGAAAATATTCAGTGAGGCTGGTGCAAATGTTCTGGAAGTTCATCACCATCGATATTCCGGAGCGGCACCTATTGGAGAGATTGGTGTATCAATTACCATCGAGACGAGAAACGAGGATCACATCGGGCAGATCAAGAAACTGCTGCTTAAGGGTGGCTACGCAATCTAAGCTCCTAAGTAAGATCTTATGATCAGGAAGGCGCACTCACGATGAAATGGATCTTGTCAAATTGGAGGCGATCACCTTCTTTAAGCTTAACCTCTTCAATCTTTTCGGCATTCACGAAGGTACCATTGACCGAACCCAGATCCCTGATAATCAAGTCGTCACCAACCAATTCAAGTTCCGCATGTTTGCGTGACAGCGCAGGTTCAAGGATGGAAATGTCACATTCCAGTGCACGACCAATTTCAACGCGATCCATAATAGCAATGACCTGCCCTTTCTCTGGCCCGGAACCCGCGACTAAAGACCAGCCACCAGTACCAAGTTCCATAAGTGCGGTTCCCGAGAGCACGAGCGTTTTGGCTCCCCTTGACACATCATCTTCGAGGATTTCAAGTTCGACGCCCTGAATTGTGATCACGTCGCCGGCCCGTTGGTAACGGACCCGAAAATTTTATCCCCGTTTACGCTGGTCCCCGAAGCCCTATTTATATCGGTAATGGTAACCCGATCGACTTCCACCTTAAGGTCGGCATGGAAGCCATTGACGCCAACCTCATTAATATTAATATCGTTAGCTTCACCATTGCCCACGGTCTTGCCTGGCTCAACCAGGGAGATCGGATCTGATCTGCCGTCCTTGAATTGGATCTTGAGCATCAACAAGGTCCTTGTCTAAGATTTTCAATGAGTTACTGTATAGAATTAACCTAGATTACAGAGTGTTACCATGTTTGTAGAGATAGACATCACTACTAAAAAATGATTGGAAAAGACCCCTTTCATAGCTGAAAAATATCATTCGATTATCCGTCCATAGATTTAAGCGCGTCTTGCCTGTACACTTTTTATTCATGTCTTCAGATTCTCGTGCTAAATAGGCTGTGAGAAGAAGAGCTGTGTAAAATGAGCGACGAAACAGACAACAATCAGGAACCCTTATCAGCAAGGTTAATCAGCCTTTGGGGTGAATGGCGCTCGCTGATTATTTTCATCGTAGTCATGGTTCTCTTTCGATCAGCGGTGGCAGATTGGAACCAGGTGCCAACAGGATCAATGAAACCAACCATTCTGGAAGGCGATCGTGTGGTCGTAAACAAGCTTGCTTACGACTTAAAGATACCATTTACCACCTGGCACCTAACGGAGTGGGCTGACCCAAGTCGCGGAGAAATAGTCACATTCTACTCACCAGACGATGAAAAATTACTGATCAAGCGCGTCATCGGCATCCCTGGGGATGTTGTTTCGATGCGCAACAATCAACTGTTTATCAACCAGGAACCAGCCACCTATTCCCGTCTTGATGATGACATAGTGAATCAGCTGGACGCATACCAGCAGCGGCGCCATGCATTCTTTTTCGAGCACTACCAGGACGTAAGCCATCCCGTCATGCTTCGTCCGGCCCCACCCAATAGCTACAATAGCTTCGGCCCTATTGAGATCCCCGATGGTTATTACATGATGCTTGGCGATAATCGAGACAACAGTCGTGATTCCCGCCGCATAGGATTAGTTGAGCGAGCCCGAATTACCGGGCGCGCCCACACAATCGCATTCTCGGTAGACTACGAAGATTTTTACCTACCCAGAACAGACCGCTTTATTCGCTCTCTGCAATAAGCATCAAACGCCCTACCCCTATTGGCATACACGAACAGGCCCAAGCTTGAATAGAATTGAACTTGCCAGACAGATCTACAAAATTTCCCACATTACAGGTCACTTTACTCTCCGATCGGGGGCAACCAGCTCCGAGTATTTCGATAAATACCTATTCGAGGCAAATCCTGAGACCTTGCTCAGCATCGCAGAGCAGATGAAGGAGTCGCTCTATCCAGGCTTGTTTCGTGATACTCAGTTTCTTGCAGGTCTCGAAATGGGTGGGATTCCGGTGGTCACGATGCTCTCTCAAGTCACCCTGATACCAGCTCTATTCGTTCGCAAGACAGCAAAGACTCATGGCACCATGAAACTTGCTGAAGGTGAGACATTCGATGGCGCAAGGGTGGTTGTGGTGGAGGATGTGGTCTCATCCGGAGGGCAAATTAATCTCTCCACCAAGGATCTTCGCGACAGGGGAGCCATCGTGACCGATGCCGTCTGCGTCATCGATCGCGAGTCTGGCGGCCGCGAAAGTCTTGCTCGTGACGGCATCGAATTACATGCTTTATTTACGATGAGCGAACTCAAAGATTCAGTATCAGCTTAGTTAGTTTTTGTCGTCCCGGCTTCAGAAGAATCAGCATTGCCTAAGGACAAATCCCCAGCGGTCTCCTCGTCCTTCGCATGTTCCATCATAGAGCCATCAAGAAGTGAACTGGGTTTCTGGCGGAATATTCTAATAATTGGAAATATCAACAGCCCCACGACCACCATGATGGCCACAAAGCCAATCGAGTAGACAAATAGAACCTTTACTACTTCAGTTTCAACATCAAAGAATGCAACTGCGACCCAGATAAAGGCAGAGGCAAAGAATGCCGCGGAAATAAATCGACGAAGAAGTGGATCAGTGAGGAAGGATTTCAACAATTAATATTCTGGATTGGTTTTTGATTAACGCTAGCTTACACTCGATCAACTTGTAGACCTAGTTAGTTCCCGTCCATAAAACCAAATTAGAACAATATATGCAAAATTCTAGATCCGTTTGCTATATAAAACAATCACTTACTAGGGAAGTAACACAGGAAATTCCTAATTACGGACAAAAACCAGATCTACTTGTAGAAGGCTCTGCCTTAAGAAAGTTCAGACCAGAGAAATCCTTGAGGAACCAGAGACCACGCCACAACTGGTTGAGAAAAAAGCCCCTTAACAAAATACGGAGATAAATAATGCCCCTAGACCCCACGGTTGAAGCAATGTTGGAACAAATGGCCGAAGCCGATGGCCCTAGCCTTTCGGAAATGAGTCCGCCTGATGCACGGGACATGTATCGAATGCTTCAAGCAAGCCTGCCAGCTCCCGAGGTTCACTCTGTTGAGGACATGGATGCAAACGGTGTCCCGGTTCGGGTCTACAAGATGAGCAATGAAGCCAATCAGGCTGTAAGCGTTTTTTATCACGGTGGAGGATGGGTCATTGGTGATCTCGAAACACACGAAGGTGTCTGCCGCCAACTTGCAGTCGCTGCGAACTGTACCGTCATCGCAGTAGATTATCGACTCGCGCCGGAGCATCCCTATCCCGCAGCAATTGATGATTGCTATGAAGCTACTCGCTGGGTATCTGATAATGCCGCCGAACTGGGTATAGACAAGAATAGAATCGCTGTCGCTGGCGATAGCGCCGGTGGCAATCTATCAGCCTGCGTTGTCCTAAAAGCCCGGGCAGAAAATGGGCCAGCGATATGCTTCCAGCTGCTTATTTATCCGGTGACGGATGCGAAGATGAATACGCCATCATTTGATGAAAATGGCGACGGATACATGCTGACGCGCGACACAATGCAGTGGTTCTGGAACTGCTATACAGATGGGCAGCATCTGGATGATCCCCTTGCCTCGCCGCTGGTCGAAACGGACTTATCCGGGCTGCCGCCAGCCTGCGTTATTACTGCTGAATATGATCCCCTTCGGGATGAAGGTGAAAAATATGCCAAAGTCCTTACCGCAGCTGGAGTGGAAGTGAATGCAATTCGCTTCGATGGAATGATCCACGGATTTTTTGGCATGACCGACATCCTGGAAGGCGCTAAGGCTGCCCTGGATCTTGCGGCCGCTGAACTCAACAAAGCCTTTAAACAATAAAACCTGTGAAAGAGATTAATTCAGTTGAGCAACTGGAATCTTTTCTTGCAGGCCAGGAACAGTTCGGAAGTTTCGCCTTCAGCGAGTTTGAATGGCCAGAAGAATCAACTGATTATATCTTCAAACAATGTACTTTCCATCAGATGATCTTCAGGGGGACCGAATGGCAGTCATGTGAGTTTACGGATTGTGAATTCGAACAATGTACTTTCGATTCCTCAAAACTTACCGACTGCCTGTTTCAGAAGTGCAAGTTCTATAACCCGGAGCTGGAAGCGGCTTGTTCTTTCAAGTTTGCTTCATTCCCTGGAACCACCTTTCGACAGTCTGACCTTTCTCTTTGCAATTTTAGCCGGTCAAATTTATACCGCATTGTTATCGACCAATGTCAGGCAACCGGAATGGATTGCTCTTATGCGACAGTTTCCCAGAGCATTGGCGGGTCACTGTCCTTAAACAGCGCCCGACTTTTCGACTGTAACTTCTCCTACGCGGATTTCACCGGCACCTGGTTATGCGAGGCAGAACTTCAAGAGAACCGCTTTAGCCATGCGCTCTTCAACAGAGCAAACCTGGAAGGAGCGGAACTCAATGACTGTGATTTTCATGGCATTGAAGCAAAAGGCCTCACCATTGCCGGGGCTGACCTTAGAGGCGCTCAGATCTCTGGTCTCGACATCCGCGAAATTGATATGACCGGCGTAAGAATCAACGATTACCAGCAACGATTTTTATTGGAAGCGATTGGAATAGAAGTGGATTAAAACCCTCGTTTCGCTCGTTCAGCTTCTGTTCAACATTGGTCGAATATTCTGTTCTTCATTACGCGATGAGGGACAGAAAAATGAAGCAAACACTCTTAGGATTAAACGACCCTGCCGCCAGAAACGACCCGCATAAGCTTCCGGGATTCCATCGCCCCAATGACCATTATTCGAAATACCATTGTTCGGAATACACGGCACAGTTAGAAAGCCACTCATCGCGCTCAGGTTCAATACTCGGCAGCTTGTGCATGGTCACCTTTCTCTGCTTTTCTGTCAGCGCCTATGCCGATCATGGCCAGTCCAGGGGAAATTCATACTACACCTACGGGCAGGTCCTTGAAGTAGAACCAAACTATGTTCACTCAATCGAATCAGTGCCTGAAAAGTCATGCACGCAAGTTCAGGTACGACAGACTCACCACAGACCTCACAGAAGAAGAGATGAAGGCACACTAATCCCATCTTTACTTGGAGGATTGCTTGGCGGGGTAATTGGCCACCAATTCGGCGGCGGCAATGGCAAGACGGCCCTCACGATTCTCGGCGCTTTCGCCGGTTCGAAAATCGCAAGCAGCAGCAACCATCATCACCAACATGATAGACATTCACAGGCGCGAGTCCGTGAACATTGCACCATCGTAGAGAGATGGGTTGAGACCACAAGAATCAAAAACTATTCAGTGACCTATCGTTACAAGGGCAATGTGTTTACCAAAACAACACCTGAAAATCCCGGATCGCGAATCCGAATTCGTGTCCAGGTAGACCCTGTAGACAACTTGCTGGCACAAAACGATTCTCGTCAAAACTACTCTCGTCAAAACAACAGACGCTATACCTCTGGCAACACCTACTAAAAAAAGACAACGAACAGGAGTCTCTTATGAAAGTTTATCTCACCCCTCACAGCCTCGCGAGTATCCTGCTGGCACTCAGCATTACAGGGACTGCAATGGCATCGCCAACAGGTCCGATAATGCGCCTGTTTCCAACCACTGTTCTGGAAGACATTCGTGAAACCAGCCTGGTGGCAGAAGAAATGGAAAACAATATTCAGGATGTGATTTCCCGGTTAGATCTGCAGCAACAGCTTTATAACGAATCTCACTGCGCTGGTGCAGATGAAGATCCAGGTTGCGAACGCATCGCCAAGCAAATCGGCGCTACCTATCTTGAGATGCTCGACATGATGACCAAGAAGTTACCAGACATGGAGCGAGCCGTAAATAATACGCGCAGCAGCCTGGAGAAACGCCTCAAAGTAGAATTAGGGCAAAAATCAACGCCAACCAGTCTGCAAAACTTACTATTAGGCAAGGTCGCCCAGAGCAAACCTACCGACAAACCAATGGCCCTGCGAGGTCGATCCGGCATTCGACTCTCTGACCGCTTTAAGGAGTATTACGACCTCGTTGCCACTCGAAAGAACGGCGCAAATCAATCATTGGCAGTTATCGCATCCGATATCTATCTGGACATGGACGAGGCCGCCCGCCTTATCGCCGCGACCCAGGAAGAGATAAGCCGCGCAACCTTAATGGAACAGCTGAATCAATCCTTCGGACAAATCACCCCGGAAATGTCCGAGGTCGTGAATGGAGTGAAGACTATTTTGTTCGGTGAGAATCTCGGCGATTCGCCCATCGCATCAGCCCCGTTTTTAGCGGGTGAAACACCTTACATCAGTCCACTGGAATTTTAAGGAGAACTAACATGAACAAATCATTCATTAACAAAACCATCATGAATATGAGATACATTTACATTTTACCTTTCCTGATCCTCGCATCAACCGCAATTACGTCCTGTACTACTACTGAAGTCGTGGACAATTGCGCCATAAACCTGAAAGGTTCGTTAGACAATGCGATCTACATCGCAGAAAGAAAATTATCCAGCGGCTGCGAATATAGCTTCGACAACTATCTGGGCCAGCTTCTGGCTATCGCCGCAGACAATCCAAGCCCTGACAATAAACGGTCGTTCAGCGATTTCCTGATTCGTGCCAGCGACAATGGCACCATCAGCAAACGCCAGGCAAAGTCTACCTACAATCGCTACTTCAACATCAAATTTGTATCCCTTGCTGGTGAGTACAATACATGCTCCCAGACCTGCCCCAGCAAAGCAAAAGTCCTTGCGGCTATGCGGCTGGAACTAAGGGACAAGGAACTTGGACTAGTCAAGGCGAGCGACGATACCGCTTCCTACTATCGGGCTGATCATCTTCTGAAGGAAGTTGAATTGGTATTGGAAGCAACCTGTCGTGCTTGTGAAGCAGGCAGTTTGTAATGGCTTCCGGCGTGGCGAGCTACATGGGGGGAGCCATTGCCGGTTTTGCAATGGGCCTACTCGCCATGCTGGTTTATTTACCCTGGGAGGAGGTAGACCTGCTAGAAAGCATCAGCACCTGGCTGGTTCTAAACATGGGCCAATCAATTTGGCCATTTGGCACGGTACTTCTACTCTATAGCACTAATCTAATAAAACTAAGACGGCTCATCTCCGATAATGCTGCCTACAAGCATATCGTGCAACTGGATCAACTCAGCGATGTCTGGATTCATCTGTTTATAGGCATCGGTGTCATTTGGACTGCAATCGGAATGCGCAGTGCACTTTCCACCACCCTTGATTCTCCGGATGCACTCACGAATGGCGCTGGAGAAATACTCTCTCGACTCGTTGATGGCGGCATTCTCCTGGCGCTTACAACAACAATTGTCGGCGCTATCGGCGGCTACCTTATGCAATTGACGAAGACATTTTCCCTGGGTGCGAGCCTTACCGGTTATTACCACGATGAAGAGCGCGGTGAGTTCAACATCTTGCTTGATCGCATTGGCAACATCGAATCACTGCTTTGCGAAGGACCGCAGGTAAGCAGCAAAGCTGATGAGCGCGAGGCTTTAGCAGAAAATGCGTAGGCACACTACCCACAAGCAACTTAATACCGCCGGACTTGAGGCCGATGTAATGAGGTTTATGGCCATAATTGCCTTTTGCCTAATCGCCATTATGGCGCTGGTAAAAGATGTAGAGCCTCAGCTAGGTGTAGAGCCTCAGCCCGATGTAAAGTCTCAGTCCGAGGTAACGACTGAAGCAATAGAAGATAGCAGTCATGAACCAGAGCCAAGCCTTGAATTAGTAACTGTTGTAAAGGCGCAAAAGCCATTAAAGCCTGAAGCAAAAACCTCTACCCAAGCAGTGAAGATTGGGAGCACGCGTGAGCGCACTTCAATATTATCAGCACCAGATATTTCAATACCAATGCGTTCGCAAGTCATCGCCAATCATGACAATACAGTACAACCGGCATCAGTGAACGTGGCAGCCGAAGAGCAGCTCGAAGAAAGGGAAGAAGCGCTGACATTTAGGTTTGACTCTGACTCAACCTTTATCCACCTGATAGGAAGTAAAAAGCTAAAACTTTTCGCCAGCACTCATGGCGCTTATCTTGAGATGGATGACAGGTTTAATGTCACCTCTTCCAGCCCCTCAGGGGAACTGTTTGAAATCATGAAGCAGTCCATTCCACGCACCATCACGACTATTTTTGAAAGGGAGTCAGGGTTTCACAAAGTGGATAGCTCACTAATTTACCTTGTCGCACTGTCGAAACGAACCAGGAATGACCTCGATCATTTCCTTGGCGCTAGTAACTCCAGGCACAAAAAAAACCTGAACTCCGGCGTACTTGTAATCCATCAGGATGGACACATTAGTCATGAAACATAAGAACAACCATGCGTTGAGCCATGCAAGCAACTATCGGGCCATCTCTAACACTATCTATAATGCCAAAACCATCTCTAAAACTATCTCTAAAGTTATGAAGGCATATGTATTTGGCTTGCTAATTTCCCTGCCGACGATGCTCTACGCCGGGACTGTGATCGAAGGAGATCTCGGTGATTGGCTGGTTCAGGATGCAGCCCCAAAATTGAGTGAGGTGCTAACTCGCCATCCCCGATTTAAGGGAAAGGCAATCAAAGTAACAGCAATGGAAGATGGATATCCTATCGAAGTCAGTGATGAGCTCACCCGACAGATCAAGGCACAGCTGGTGGAAAGCCTGTTATCCAACCCCGAAGTCAAAATTGTCTTTGGCGACAGTAACAGATGCCAACCCATCTCTGTGGATACGGTTCTTGGTATAGACGTGAACAAGAGATCCAACAATCGTTATCATGTCTCGATTGCCATGGTGGATATCGAGGAAGGTATCTGGCTGAGCGGTACCAATATTTCCTGGCAGGGTCGAGTCACGCCACGTCAGAATCGCGCCTTTAATACTGCTTTTAGCAGCAGGGTTAACCAGCGACTATTTTCCAAAACTCAAAGTCGGGAAATTTCTGATTCACTGTATCTGCAGCTGCAATGTGGCGTTGAGATCCTCTCGCCGGTATATTTCAAGCCAGGAATTGATGGCACGAATTCAGAAGTACTTCGCTTGCTACAATCCCGGCTCGCCAACAACATGTCTACGACGCTTAATTTACGCGAAGCCGTTTCAGTTATCGGTATACAGGGTAAATCCAGGCAAAGCACCGGAAACGACTTTTATACCCTTGCCGTCACCTTATCTACGGCTGAAGACCCCGAGCAGGTACACCGTATCGCCGAAGTGAAAATTACCGGCAACACATTGCAACTTGCTCGAAATAATCCTGCAATTCCTGCAACAAGTAATCTGCTCTCTGATATCGGCATCGTCACAAAAAACAAGAGAGATGCACATTGCGGCCGTCGAGACAAACACTGCGTGGACATAAGTTTCAAATTAAACGAAGCAGCTTATACCGTGCTGTTCTATTCCATCGGTGGCTATCTTGAGCCCCTGAATTGCGAGACGCCTCGCCGACAGAGAGCAGGCACTCAGCGTTATGGCTTGAAAATACCCAATAGTAATTCACCACTTGCGCCCAGCGTCGGCTTTTATGTTCTCGCCTTTAGGGATAAAGCAATCGCCGGACGAGTGAACAGAGTTCTGGCGAGCGGCGCAAAAAGTTGCAACCCACACGGCAAACGGCAACTCACTTCCTTTACCGACCTGCTGCAGCAGAACATTCATCGTCTGGACTGGAAGGCGATCCACTTGAGCCGTTACAACAAGAGAATCATAGAATTATGAAAATATTCATTGGTATTGTACTTGGGCTCGTCATATCTGTTGGCCTCATGTCTATTCCCAAGTCTCGCCTCATGGTGCTCGGTACGCTTGCACAGCTGCGAGCTATACAACTGACCAGTTCCATAACAGCAAACGCCAAAACGGCAGACCCTGTGCTAACGGTTCCTGGGACAGCGATCCCTGAGACAGAAAAAGGTATCAGCGACATAAATATTTTGGACACAGGTATTTTCGAAAAAGACATTGTCAACAGGGCCATTAGCAAGGTTGCCACCAGCGAACCACTGGACGATGAACTCCCGGCCTTCAGGCACAATCAGGCGCCTGAAGGCCGACTAATGCAGAGTCAAAAAGACAATTTTTTTGAGCGGGAAACCAACAATGTTATCGAGCTGCAAACCGAATTCTTTCAGGTGGTATGGACTCCATTCAGGAGCCAGATGTCAGCCCAGGGTTTTGCAGAAAAGCTGCAACGACAACTAGACCATGAATTTGTAATCATCAAAAGAGGGCCGGGAAAATATGAGGTCGGTTTCCACTTCACGTCGGATGCCGCACGCTCTGATGTCCTCGATGCCATCGTTAACCTGACAGGATTCGCTTCCTCCAATCCACCCAGGGTCGTCCAATTGTGAAAAATTTAACAATGATCCTGCTATTGATGATTCTGTCTGCCATGGCATCGGCATCGGGAAAAAATTACCCCTATATGGCATGTTTTGAAGTTGCCAGTCGTGCGCACGATATTGATCTTGACCTCTTGCTCGCGGTAGCAGCCGTAGAAAGTAACTGGAATGCCACGGCACGATCTGCTGCTAATGCACATGGGATAATGCAAATTCGGTGGCCCCAAACCGCCAGGCATCTTGGCTCGAGGCGAGTGGCTGAACTCTATAATCCCTGCCTGAATATTGATCTGGGCGCACGATATATGCATGAACTGTCCCAGCGCTACAATGGCGATGTGCAGCTAATGCTTGCCGCATATAATTACGGACCCACTCGAATACAGACCATCGAAGACGTTCCCACAGGCGTGAATGCGTACGTTGAAAAGGTCAGTCGCAGGAGAAGCGAAATCTCTCGAAGCTTAAGAGCTTCAAACCCTGCTCATGCAAGCGATCGCATGGAGCTCTCAAGATTCCATAGCCTGAGTCGAGCTCAACATTACATGAAATCATTCGAACGTCTGGTTCCCGACATAGAGCTGTCGATTGAACACAGGAGAAATCAAAACATCATTTATCTGGATAGCCGTAATCTTAGCGCTCAAGCGCTCTATCGCATCGGTGTGTTAATTCCGGAATTTGGAAATGGAGATAATAATCAATGAAATTTTCCTTACTGGCACTACTTTGGGCATTGCTCATCCCTGCCGCCGCCTTCGCTGCAGAATTTTACGGAGAGGCTCAAGTCACAGGCTCGGTGCCCATATTGAAAACTGTCCAGAACCGTGAACAACGAGAAAACTGTCCGGCTATTAAGCCAACTAACGGCGGCCTGCTGGCGATGATCAACTGGGATCTGGCTAATCGTGACTGTACAAAAGTGACCAGCAGACAAGTCATCAGCGCTTACAGGGTGAGTTATTTCTGGGACGATCAGAATTTCACCCGGATTTTTGCCAAACCTCCCGGCAATACAGTGCCCATCAAAATTTCAATTGATTAGGCTAACTTCCTTAATTTCCAGCAATTCCACTTCAAATATCAGCACAGCATTAGGCGGGATACCTCGCGTGCCTCCAGGGCCATAACCTAGCTCCGAGGGGATCACAAAGCGTGTCTTGCCACCCACCCGCATCAGTTGCAAACCCTCGGTCCAGCCGGCAATAACCTGATTGAGGCCAAATTCTGCGGGGGTACCACGCTTTATGGAACTATCAAACACCTTTCCGCTGATCAGCTGGCCTTCATAGTGAACAACCACCTTGCTCTCGGATTTTGGCCGAGCGCCCTTACCTTCTACAAGAGTTTCATACTGCAATCCCGATGATGTTGTTTTAACGTTTGGCTTCAATGCATTTTCAGCAAGATAGACCTTGCCCTGCCCAATACCCTCAGCGGCTATCCTGTTACGTTCATTTTCCTTCTCTTCCTTAAGTGCTTGTTGTCGCAAACGAATCTCCTTAACGACACCCTGTTGCTGTTCAGGCTCTAGATTGGGAAGTTCTCCGGCGATGGAATCATTTAGCCCCTGCAACAACATTTCAAGGTTAACGTCTGTATTACCACCTTCTTTGAGCATATTTCCAAAGGAATATCCAAAGAAATAGCCACGCTCATTCTTCAAGCTGGTATCCGCAGCCGCGGGCTCAGCGGGACTTTCTTCTGCCCAGATGGGGTAAGAAGACATTAAACAAATAAGCACTAAGCCATTGATTATTAATGATTTACTATACATCGGCAAAAAGTTCCACAAGGTAAAATCGACGCATTATGGCACATCGTCCCCGCCATGAAATCCAGTAATTTGCCGCCCATCGCCAAAAGGCTGGATCTTGTCTGGTAGGTACCTTGTAAGTCCTTGATTCTTAAGTCTCAACCTATCACACTGACTTCAGGCCTACTGCTGTATATGACTAATTTTTTTACATACAAATAGAAACTGTTATTCCCCGCGGGATAGAACCTTACAGGCGTTCATAGGTCACATATTCACCAACACATTTGTTTTAAACAACTGATTATTAGACCCCAAACTATTAAGCACCGAACTATTAAGCACCGAACTATTAAGAACAGAACTACCAAACACCAAATTAGAATTCTTTATATGAACTACCCGTCGAACAACAGCATTGCTTCCTTCATGAAGTCGATTCAACCGCGATCGCACCGCGGCCTGCTACAAGCTAGTCTGCTGACCATACTCGCACTTTCATCAAGCCTAAGCAGTGCCACAGTCCGCAGTGAGCGCGCTGCTCCGCTTGAACCCATGGCGATCCACCGGCAAACAACCCGTAACATCGTTGATGCACTTGCCAGCCGGCACTACATTGCCACACGGCTGGACGACGACCTTTCGGATCGTATCTATCAGGCTTATATCATCGATCTGGACCCAAGCAAGAGTTACCTGTTGGCGGATGATATCGCTCTCTTTGAAGTCAATCGGTTTGAGATGGACAACGCACTACGCAAAGGCAATCTTAGCCCGGCATTCGATATTTTTAATCGCTACCACGGGAGAGTCATTGCACGATTCCAGAACATCATTGCGATGCTGGAAGAAGGTGTCGATCAGTTCGATTTCAGCATCGATGAAACCCTCGAATTAGATAGAGAAGATGCAGCCTGGGCAGTCAATGAAGAGGAGCTAGACGACCTGTGGCGCAAGCGAATCAAAAATGCAGTGCTGAATTTAATGCTTTCAGACAAAGAGCAGGAGAAAATTCAGGAGTTATTACTAAAACGATACAAGAATCGCCTCACCAGAACGCTTCAGACAAACAGTGAAGACGTCTACCAGCTTTACATGAATTCATTCACGAAAACTTACGACCCACACACACAATATTTTTCACCAAGAACCAGTGAAAATTTTAATATCAATATGAGCTTGTCCCTGGAAGGCATAGGTGCAGTACTGCAACTGGAAGATGAATATACCAAAGTAGTCAGCCTTGTTCCTGCGGGCCCCGCGGCAAAATCAAAGCAAATTTCACCGGATGATAGAATAATCGCAGTAGGCCAGGATAAGCACGGCGAGATGGTAGACGTCATTGGCTGGCGTCTGGACGAGGTTGTTCAGCTCATCCGCGGCAAGAAAGGCACTATTGTACGGTTGGATATTATTCCGGCTGCCGATAAAAATGGCTCCCAGTCCAGAATCATTCATATCACCAGGAATAAAGTTAAGCTGGAAGAACAATCAGCCAAGTCTGAAATCATTGAGATCGAACAGTTTGGCCATACGCGAAAGATAGGCGTCATCGATATTCCAACCTTCTATATAGACTTCAAGGCTTTACAGCAGCACGACAGAAATTACAAAAGTACCACACGAGATGTTAAGAATCTGCTGATAGATTTAATAGCCGAAGGCGTGGACGGTGTTGTCATTGACCTACGAGACAACGGCGGCGGATCGCTGCAGGAAGCAAAGACACTAACAGGTCTGTTCATCGACAGGGGCCCTACAGTACAGATTCGAAGTAAGAGTAATCGACTCGATATATTAAACGACACAGATATCAGTACAACTTACGACGGGCCACTGGCAATTCTTGTAAACAGACTCAGTGCCTCAGCCTCTGAAATTTTTGCTGGCGCAATTCAGGATTATGAACGGGGGCTTATCATTGGCTCACAGACATTTGGCAAGGGCACAGTTCAATCACTGCAACCTCTCAACCGCGGCCAGCTTAAGCTGACACAGGCAAAATTCTATCGCATCAGCGGAGAAAGCACGCAACACAGAGGCATCATTCCCGACATTGCTTATCCTTCCAATTATGACCCAGAGTCCATAGGCGAGAGTACTCTCGACAATCCCCTGCCCTGGGATGAAATCCTGCCGACCGGATTCCGTTCAAAAAATGCAATCGATAATCACCTTGAAGAGTTGATTTCCCTTCACCAAGAAAGAGTCAAAGTTGATGCAGATTTTACTTATCTAAAAGAGGCTATTGCATATAGAAAAACAAGAAGCCTTGAAACACGCGTCAGCCTTAATGAAAAAACCAGGAAGGAGAAAAAGCAAACATCCGACGATTTCTGGCTTGCCCTGGAGAACAAAAAGCGTGTTGCTCAAGGCAAGGCGATGATCGATTCCCTTGATGATCTCGACAACGATGAGCCTGCCGTTGCCGCTGCGCCCAAACCATCCAGTGGTATCGCACCTGCTGCCGAAAGTGCCGAGGGAAGCGATGAACTCACAGGCAACGAGATGGCTGTGGTTGTTGAAACTCCAATATTGGTTGAAACTCCCCTATTGGAAAGCGACTCATTTGAGGATGTGGAAAAAGATGAGAAGAAGGCCCCTGACGCTTATCTCATTGAGACCCGTAATATTCTTCTGGATCTAATCTCGATGAAGCATCGTACTGCCGCTAAAGCCTCCGGCAAGAAATCGACTTAAGTGAAACCTTTGCTAACTTCCTAAATAAAAGTACTGATTTCAGCAAGGCTCTTCTTGCTGATGTCAGGAACCTTTGCATCAGCTGCCGGATATCCCACAATTAGAAGCAGGAACGGCCGTTCTGTCCGCGGTCGATCCAGCACTTCATTTAGAAAACCCATCGGGCTCGGCGTGTGAGTCAGACTAACCAGGCCGGCATTATGAATCGCGGCGATTAGTAGTCCGGTGGCAATGCCGACAGATTCTGTCGCATAGTAATGTTTCACCTTCCGCCCATCTTCCAGAATACCGTAACGCTGCTGAAAAATTGCAATCAGGTATGGTGCTATCTCAATGAATGGCTTACTGGAATCCGTCCCAAGGGGAGCAAGCGCATCCAGCCATTCCTGTGGCGCCTTCTCCTCATAGAAGGCGCGCTCTTCCTTTTCTGCTGCCATCCGCAGCTTATGTTTAATGTTGGCATCCTCAACCACCACAAACTGCCAGGGTTGCATATTGGCGCCACTGACTGCTGTACCTGCGGTCTTGATGCAGTTCTCTATAATCTCTCTTGGCACTAGCCGCGATGAAAAATCGCGAACCGTGCGCCGCCTCTTCATATCCAGATAAAAATCTGAGGATCGCTCGAGCATATCCGGAATTGGATATTCCAGATATTGATCCAGATCTGCTAACTCGAGTTCGCCGTCCATTCTATATCCTTGAGGCTGTTAGTTTGATATCTGACATCTGCCAGACTTCATCAAATTTGGCCTGGATTACACTGGCTTCACCTTGCTTGCTCTGCGCTTCAAGTGCCTGTACCAGGCCAAACATAGACCAGCCATTTCGTGGAAAGACTTCAAGGTCCTTTCGATAAACTGCTTCCGCTTCGATAGCTTTGCCGTCCATAAGTAAAGCATGACCGAGCGCCTGTCGTGTTGGGTAGTACCAAAATGGCGGCTCTGTATACGCCAGCGTATCCTGCATTTCTACAGCATTGGCATAGTACGCGGCGGCACCTTTATAGTCCGAACCTGCGAACAGAATTTCACCCAGCAATAACTGGTTAGCAATCTCTAACAGAAGGCTTGCCGGATAGTCCCGCTTATCAAGGAAGGCAATGGATACCGTGTCCTTTAATGGCAGCAGCGCCTGCTGCTCTGCCTTTGCGCCTTCAATATCACCCTTGGCAGTCAGGGCAATGCCCCTTACATAGTGACGAATACCCTGTGAGAATTTGAAATCAGCAGGAGGTTCCGGTGCATTCAGGATTTCATCCCATTTACCAAAGCGAACGTAAGAAAGTAGCGGGATGGTTCTAAAAAATTCTATGGTGGGAAATTGTTTTACCTGTTCAACATTGACGTTACTGGCAACCCGAAGAGCGGATTCAATGGACAAGGCACTTCGGCCTTCCATCGTCGAAGCTGCCCATAGAAAGTGAATGTTATGTGGGTAATAGAGGGCTGGATAAAAACCTTGCGCGTTACATTGGGCGATGTACGCCTCATCAACATTAGCCGCTGCAATATTGGCACTGGAAGCATCATGGTATCTGCCAACGCGCCAATAGATATGTGAAGGCATGTGTACCATATGTCCAGCGCCAGGGACAAGTGCTGCCAATCGATCCGCGGCCTGTTCTGCCCTGCCAGGATTGCTGGACGCTTCTACCGTATGAATATAAAGATGAATCGCCAGCGGGTGCTCAGGACTCATCGATAATACCTTCTCCAGCGCAGTAATCACCCTGATGGTATCTGCCCGGGGTTCACCATCGTCGTTCCAGTAATTCCACGGCATGGTATCCATTAATGATTCTGCATAAAGCGCTTGCGCATCCATATCATATGGATACTTCATGGCGAGCTTACCCATGGCACGTGCGTAAGCGTCATCAAGCCCATCACGCTCTTTGGTGACATCGCCGCTGTACCTCTTTTGCAGCGCTGAAATGTAATCCCGCTCCGCTTCAGAGACATTACCCACTCGAGCAACCGCACGTTGGAGCACAGCATAGGCCGTAAGACGCTCATCCTTAGACATAATCACTTTGCCATTGCTGGTGATATTAATATTAGGGCCGGTAGCCAATGCTTCGCCCCAATAACACATGGCACACCCGGGATCGAGTCTCTGTGCGGCCTTAAAGCTTCTAATTGACTCGGCATGATTGAAGGAGAAAGCAAGGATCAGGCCCTGATTAAAATATCTCTGCGCGCCTGGATCACTAGTAGTGATCTCGTGATGATGGCTTCCCATGCCGTCAAACAAAGGTGCGCCGGCACGATCAATTAGAGCGTGCTCAGGATGCTTGGTATCTGCCTGACTGCTCATACCTTCTGAGGATTTCATTGTCTCGGATGTACATGCGGGTAGACTCAACAATAAGCCTGTTAGAAAAGTGACCACGATCAATTGGAAATATCTGGAAAATTGATACATTGATGATTCCTTCTTACTGGGAGTTCCGCTATCGTAAGGAAAAAACACCACCCCGTCCATTGGTACTCATGACACCAGCAATTGAAGCCCTGGAAGCCAGAGGCTACCAATTTACCTTACATCTCTACGCAGCCAACACCGGCGGAAACTACGGCATGAAAGCTGCCGAGAAGATGGCGCTGGATCCGGACCAGGTATTCAAATCCCTGGTCGTTCATTTGGAGGGAAAAGATCCGGTAATCGCTCTGGTGCCGGTTTCAAAGCAACTCAACATGAAACGTCTGGCTAAGGTTGCGGGTACAAAGCGAGCCAGTATGTTAGCCACAGAAGACGCAGAAAAATTAACGGGTTATGTGATAGGTGGCATTTGCCCTATAGGCTTAAAAAAGTCTCTACAGATATTCGCCGACAGTGCACTGCAGCGATTCCACAATGTCTTTATTAGCGGCGGCAAGAGAGGCCTGGAGCTCGAAATGAATTCAAACGACCTCCTAACGATCACCAATGCAGCCGTTGTCGACATCGCAGACTAGTTAGTTCCCGTCCATAAATAGCCAAATTAGAACAATATATGCAAAATTCTAGATCCGTTAGCTACATAAAACAATCACTTACCAGGGAAGTAACACCGGCGGTTTCTATTTCTGGACGAGCACTAGTTAGTTCTTGTGCGGAAATTCAATGTTATCCTTCTTGTCAGTACATTTTTATTATTTCTATTGCCCTACTTATTGAGCGCGTGGCGCTATAACTAACGATTTCGAACATGCTTCTCAACCATGTCAAAAGCGTTTTGGATTTCCTTAAATTTATCCTCTGCTGCCTTGGCAAATTCCGGTGGCATGCCTTGTGATTGAACTCTGTCCGGGTGATATTCCATTGCCAGCTTTCTGTATTTCTTTTTAACTGCAGCCAGCTCATCACCTTCCTGGCTACCCAGGATCGCATAATAGCTCGCAATATCATTTGGTATACCAACAAAGCGGCTCTTCAATTGACGATAGTGATCTTGTAGGCCGAAGATACTCACCGCTTCAAGTATCATCTCCTCCTCGGCATCATGAAACTCGCCATCTGAATGGGCAACCAGGAGCAGCAACTCGATGAGTGACGCTAGCATCTCCGGAGAACTGCCAAATTCTGTATAGAACTGTGCGGCAAAGTCCTCAAAGCACTCATCTGAGTCCTTCGCCGCATTAAAGATATCGATGGCAAACTCCCGGGATCTGGCGTCGAGTCTCAGGTTGTCTCTCATTACGCGATCTATGACTTCAATTTCTTGCGCTGTTACCATTCCGTCTGCTTTTGCTATTTTACCCAGCATCGAAAATGTTGCGCCAAAATAGATACCCTGCTTGGATTCAAGAGAGCTCAGGCCGCCACCGGAATCAAGCGTATGATGCCCGAGCGCGGCGCCAATGACGGCCCCTATCGGCCCGGCAAAGACGAAGCCCAGCCCTCCGCCGAGGATTTTTCCCATCCAACTCATTATTTACGCCCTGTGCTTATCATTTAGCTCTAATTTTATTGCAGAAACCGAGGACCAGTTCAAGCAGTATAGGTATAACGCCATCGGGGATGTTATGCCCCATGCCTGGAATGATGTGCAGATCACATTCGGGAATACATGCCGCTATGTCTTCACCTCCTTCTTTTGGAATTAGTGGATCATCCGCACCATGAATTACCATGCAGGGCACAGTAATGCTTGCCAACATTTCAACCCGGCTGCCAATTGAAACAACCGCCGCCATCTGACGGCTCACACCACCAGGATTATGATTTCGTTCCCGGCGCCTGCGAACTATGTCGAGGCGCTCCTCCAGGGATTGGGGGTATGCAGGACTACCACAAATAGCCAGGCCTTCGGCGTGAAACAGGTCAATCGCTTCAAGCCCGGCATCCTCATCGGGTTCCCCGCCAAGGGATGCCCAGGCCTCTGGCGTCGCCGCCGGTAAACCCGGTCGGCTGGATGATGACATGACGGCAATCATGCTAAGCAGACGATCACCATGGGCTGCCGCGAGTACCTGAACGATCATGCCGCCCATGGATATTCCAAAGACATGAGCCTTGGCAATACCAAGAGTGTCCATCACTCCAACTACATCATCGGCCATATCATGCAAAGAGTAAGCAGCTTGCTGCTCGCCGCTGGCGATTTTTTCCATGGCGGGAATGCCGGATTCGTCGAAGTTTTGTGACAGACCCACATCCCTGTTGTCGAAGTACACAACGTAGAACCCGGCATCGACCAGGCTATCAATAAACGGCATCGGCCAATCGATGAGCTGGGTCCCGAGACCTCTGATTAACACTATGGCTTCGTTACCATGATCTCCCTTTTTTTCAACCTCAAGTTGAATGCCGTTGGCTTGTACCAAGCTCAAAAATATTACCTCCTACAGTTGTTTTAAGCGCATTGGATTCCCCGCATTTTCGAGTCTCCATCCTGGGATTCTACAACCAGGCGCATCACCGCTTGTTAATTGGGCATGTGAACAGAGTATAAGATGAATGATCAATACTTTTCCATCTAACGCAATGCATTCATGGGCAAGGAAATACCGGAACAATAACTGAGCGCAAGGTATATCTTATATTTGACGTATGTTTTTGATACGCTGAATGAATGATAAAGACCTACAACGGCGATACCCCTGTCGTCCCATCATCATGTTTTGTCAGTGAGACTGCCCTTTTAATGGGCGCGGTCATTCTTGGCGAACAGGCGGGTATCTGGCCCGGAGCAATCCTGCGGGGCGACTTTGCGACCATCACCATCGGTAGCTGCACCATCATCGAAGACAATGTTGTTATCCATACTGGCCAGGATCTGAATATAGGTAACAATGTTATTGTGGGGCATGGCGCGGTGATCCATTGCAAGTCCATAGGCGACAATAGCCTTATCGCAAACAATGCCACAGTTTTGGACGATGCAGAAATCGGCTCTTTTTGTGTTATTGGCGCAGGCGCCGTGGTGAGCCCCGGGATGATCGTGCCAGATCGCTCGCTGGTGTTTGGCGTACCGGGCAAAATTGTAGGCGAGGTTAAGGCTCATCAAATTGAAAGATTGCAGCGAGGCAACAGCTCATATCTGTCGATGTTCGAGCAATACAAGAAAGACGGAATATAAGACCAGAAAATAAACTCTGGAGATCAGAGGGAGTACATATGTTGGACGCAAGCCAAATTGAGCAGTACGAGCGTGACGGTTACCTGATATTACGCGCTCGATTCAACGACGAAGAAATGGCACGCCTCGATCACGCCTTTGATAACAACCCGCCGCTGGACGGTTTAACCGGGGACGCAGAGTACCCGGCGCCAGGGCGTTACACTCTGGCCAAGAGTTGTCTAAAAGACCCTGATTTTGCCTTCATGGCCGAGCACCCCAATGTGGTAAACCCGGCGTCCGATCTTCTCCAGGATGATGTCTATCTCACTGCCTTCGTATTGTACGACCGCACGCCAGGCGGTCCGGGTATACCAATTCACAACGACTATAAGCGTTGGCGTCCTGTAGGGTCCTCACTAAACTGGTTGTTTTCCATTATCCCCATGACGGATTTTGACGAAGTCACGGGTCAACTCTTTATCGCGCCAGGATCCCACCAATTAGACAGAGTGTGCGATCGAGGCGAGGGTGTACTGCATATCAATGAGGCAAGCAAACCCAGCCCTGACGATTTTATCGATCCGGAGCTAAAGCGCGGCGACCTGCTACTGATGAATATGCATCTGTGGCACCGCGCCGCTGAAAACAAGTCGGACCTGCATCGTGTAGGTTTGTTTAATAAATACTGTGCCGCCCACTATCCCCCTGCAACTGGTTATTACCTGTTCGACGATGACGTTCATAATATATTGTCTGATGAGGGTAAAAAATTACTGGCAGTTCATAGCGATAAACCCATTGCAACTACGCGTCTACTGCTACAAAGAACGTTGAAAGAAGAACGGGAGTTCTTCTTTGTGACCGACGATAACGAACTGGTGCTTCCCGGCGGCCCTACCTTTCAGGAACAGGCGATTGGAGACTGGGACATTGGAAACTATGTTGCGGCATTACAAGCTAACATCCGCGAGCAGCTCAGAATTGAAACGCCATGGGTTAGTTATATTGGCGACTTTGAAGAGGCCAGTCACCTGTGTCGTGTATACGGCTACCCAATGAATAACAATGGTTTCCCGGTTCCTTACCGCGAAGGCAAGTGGATAAAAGAAAGCGAGGTCCAGGCGGCCATGTTCAAGTTTGGCTATGAAGCCGAAGCCGTAGTTAAGTGGCTGGACCCGTCAATGATCAGAGGTAAAGCGCTTACCCAGGCACAATCACGAATAGACCAGTACGCTTACTAGGCCGTGGCGGACAATAAGCTCAAGCATCACCACCCATAAGTGCCAGAAGTGCTTGAGTCTTTTCCTGCATCAAGGCCTCATCGCCGCGAGATTCCACATTCAAGCGAACGACAGGCTCGGTATTGGACATACGCACATTGAATCGCCATTGTTCAAATTCAATACTCAGGCCATCAGTACGATCAATGCTTACGGAATTCTCGGCGTATTGATCTTCGATCTTCTTGATCGTGGCGATCGGATCATCGAGCGTCAGGTTGATCTCGCCGCTGGCTGGAAAGAGCGCCATCCGCGCATCAACAAGCTCTGCCAATGTTTTACCCTTGGTACTCATAAGACCTGCAACCAGCAACCATGGAATCATGCCGCTATCGCAATAGGCGAAATCTCTAAAGTAGTGGTGGGCGCTCATTTCGCCGCCGTACACTGAATCTTCCAGTCGCATCCTCTCTTTGATGAATGCATGACCAGTCTTGCTCTGAATGGCAGTCCCGCCTTTGGATTCTGCAATATCGATAGTATTCCAGGTCAGCCTCGG
The DNA here is from genome assembly GCA_046582185.1 of Pseudomonadales bacterium. Lineage (GTDB taxonomy): Bacteria > Pseudomonadota > Gammaproteobacteria > Pseudomonadales > Azotimanducaceae. The sequence continues at coordinate 39,339 of JAYGEX010000033.1, forward strand.
ATCATGGATAACACTATTGTTACTATCCTGGTCCAGGAAAGCCTCCGCCAGTAAACCGACGATGTAATAACCTTCAATGAAACGTCCGCTGGAATCAAAGAAGAAACACCGATCGAAGTCACCGTCCCAGGCGATACCGATATCGGCATTGTTTTGGTTAATCGCCTCAATCGTCGGTGCGCGATTCTCTTCGAGCAGAGGGTTGGGCACACCGTGGGGAAAATTACCATCTGCCTCATGATGAACTTTTATGAATTCGAATGGCAGAAATTTCTCAATCCGGTCTATAACAGAGCCGGCGCCGCCATTGCCCGCGTTAACAACAATTTTAAGGGGTTTGAGGGTGGCTATGTCCACATACTCACGTAATTTGGCGATGTATGCGGCCCTATGATCAATAGACTCCAGAGCACCCCTGCTTTTAATCGGGCCAAAATCATCTGCTTCAGCCAGAGCCTGTATCTCCTTTAGGCCTGTATCTCCGCTAATGGGTTTTGACAAATCCCGCACCAGCTTCATTCCGTTGTAATCTTTGGGATTATGACTTGCGGTCACGACGATTCCGCCATCCATTTCAAAATGCGATGTGGCGAAATATATTTCTTCTGTGCCGCATTCACCGATGTGGAAGACATTAACGCCTGAATCCCGTAAGCCTTCGACAAGCGCATTGCAAATTGCAGGACTGGACAAGCGAATATCATGGCCAACTACTACTTTTTTCGGTTTCAGCCAGGATGCGTAAGCGCGACCTACACGATAAGCAATCTCTTCATTGAGTTCATCCGGGATTCGACCGCGCAAGTCATAGGCTTTGAAACAACTTATAGCGCCACTCATCAGGCTATATCCAATACTAAAAAACGAATTCTACACTAATTGCCACTAACATCCGGCGAACGACTGGCCTACAAGCGAAAAGCTTTGAGATTGATACCCAGCTCAACATCCAGCTTAAGCGTCACCAATTGTTTACAACGAATCGCATTGTCCGCGTCCGCCTGTACCAGACGAACTTTCTTATCTTCATCCCCATCACTGCAGCCAAGAATTTCCTCGAGACTGGCATACTTCAACAGCAGTTCTTCAGCGCTCTTCTTTCCTACCCTAGCCACGCCCTTGATATTGTTGCTGGCATCGCCGGACATAGCCCAATAGTCCGTTAGTTGGGCAATCTTCACACCGAGTCGTTGCATGACCTCTGCCTCCAGATATTCTGATTGCTTGAAATGATCAAAGACGTGAATGTTGGCGTTTATCAGCTGCAGGAACGACTTGTCTGTTGACAGGATTATAACTTCACCACCGGCGCGCTGAATGCCAACCGCAAGTGTCGCAATAACATCATCTGCCTCATAATTGTTAAGTGAAAATGAGCAAAGGCCAAGCTCACTGAACTTTGCTTCAAAGCCAGCAATGCCGCCTAAAAGAGTTGGCGGCGTGGGTTTGCGCCCTGCCTTATATTCCGAATAGAGCATGTGCCGCCAGGTCGGATCGTGACACTCAAACACGACAACCCCATGAGTTGGACGATGGGTATTCAACGCTCGTTGTAGGGACTTCCCCGCAGAATCGATAACCGCATTAATCTCGCTATCACCATTGGGGTGCGCCTCATAGAGCCTTCTGACGAGATTGAAGCCATCAATGAGTAGAACCTTGCTTGCTGTTGTATGGGCCAATAACTTAGACCTTAGAAACCAATCGCACCACCTTCATTTCGTGGATCTTTGATGCCGTGGATAATGCCATCCTTGTACAAAATGGCATTGGCATCACCGATTCCGCGGCCGGAGCGTGCCTTTTGTATATTGATATGACCCATTTCCTCGAGCCTCTTCTTTGTATCCGCGCTAATCCTGAAACCATCATAGGAAATGGAATCCGGCACCCACTGATGGTGAAAGCGAGGTAGTGACACTGCATCCCCAATCTCAAGTTCATGATCTATGACATTGGATATGACTTGCAGGGTCGTGGTAATAATCGTCGCGCCACCAGGCGATCCAACAACCATAAAAGGTTCCCCATCCTTTGTAATAAGGGTCGGCGACATTGAGCTTAACATACGCTTGCCGGGTGCAATCGAATTGGCAATTCCCCCTATGACATTATATTGATTCGGTATGTTGGCTTTTACAGAAAAATCATCCATTTCATTGTTCATCAAAATACCGGTACCCGGAACCACAATCTTGCTGCCATAGCCGCTATTCAAAGTCGTTGTCAATGAAACCATCATGCCGCTCTTGTCCATCACGGAGAAATGCGTGGTTTCCATGCTCTCCTCTGGCCACGAACCTGAACCTACCAGGGCGCTTGGTGTCGCTCGTTCAAGGTCAAAATCCATAAATCGATGCTTTGCATATCGTTTGTTAATCAGCATTTCCGTTGGTACTTCATAATAGTCGGGATCGCCCAGATGTTGCGCCCGATCTGCATAAGCTCTGCGCTCTGCTTCTACCATCGTATGGATGAGCTCTGAACTGCTCCATCCCATAGCTTTAAGATCATAGAGCTCAAGCATGTTAAATATCTGGGCAATCAAAATACCGCCTGAAGAAGGTGGGCCCATACCCCATATTTCATAACCCCTGTAGTTGCTCTTGATAGCGGGACGCCATTTCGACCGGTAATCGGCAAGGTCCTTTGCTGTCATTCCACCGCCACCACGTTTCATTTCCTCGGCAATTTTTGCTGCGATTGATCCTTTGTAAAACCCATCCCGTCCTTTTTTGCTAATCAGCTTTAGTGTTTTAGCAAGGTCTGGCTGTTTCCAAACATCACCAGATTCATAAGGGACCCCATTATTAGAAAATTTCGCCATGGAGGCTGGGTAAGCTTCCATTCGCTGCAACTGACTTTCAATCGATCGAGCTAGACTCCGGGTCAGTGGGAAGCCTTTTTCTGCTAATTTAATTACCGGAGCCAACACCTCTTGTCTAGATTTCAAACCATACTTCTCAAGCAACACAAGTAATCCATCAACTGAGCCTGGTGTGCCTGAAGCCTTGTGGGACCTGGTAGACAAGCCCTTAATGACATTACCTTCATCATCAAGGTACATATCTGCGTAAGCACTGGCTGGTGCAGTCTCGCGATGATCAAGAGTCACAACTGTTCCATCTGTCAAGCGAATGACAGCAAAACCGCCGCCGCCAATGTTTCCTCCTGAGGGATGTGTCACCGCCAGAGCGAAGCCAGTCGCAACTGCAGCATCGACCGCATTTCCTCCATCCTTCATAATCTGTACGCCAACGGCAGAAGCCAATGCGGAGCGAGAGGTCACCAGCCCGTTTCGGGCATGAGCCGCCTCAGGACTCGCAGCCAGAGCCAGATGGGAAGTAAACTGCATGGCAGCTAGGAGCAGTAAGGAATAGGTAAATCTCATGAGGGTATTTCTAAATAAAACGGTGACGTATTTTAACATGGTTGTCTGGCGACCGACCTGGGAGACAACTCTCAGGGCCGGGGTGGCCTCAATTTTTGCTCTTCTCTGGCTACCGCGGCGGGATGGCTCCTACTGTCCCATGCCGGCGGCTGTCGGCCGCACCTTGCATGCCATCTGGTCGCACGACGATCACATGCAGGCCTGAGTTTTCGCCTCGGCCCTCTCGCACGTCATAACCCAGTGCTTTCAGTTTCGCAGAAATTTCCTCACCGGGAGTCGCCGAATCTTCCACCCCCACGGATTCGCCACGAGCGACGATATTCGGGAAATCTACTGCCGCCTGGGCAGACAGGTCCCAGTCCAGTACGGCCAGTATCGTCTTCGTTGTATACGCGAGTATCGAACTGCCGCCTGCAGATCCGGTGAGCATCACGGGGTCGCCACGATCATCGAAAATTATCGTTGGCGACATTGATGATCGCGGTCTCTTGCCCGGAGCGATGGCGTTGGCGGCCAAAGTTCCGTCTTCATACTGTTTCCGGGAAAAGTCTGTCAATTCGTTATTCAGAAAAAAACCGTTTGTCATGCGTATCGAGCCGTAGGGAAATCCGACTGAAGCTGTCATCGACACGGCATTACCGTCTCCGTCGATAATCGACAAATGTGATGTACCGACAGCTTCGATCGTACGGTCGCCTCCTCGGATCCGCGCAACCTTGTCCAGTTGAGCTGCAAATCCGGGGTCTCCGTGCGTGGACGTCTCAGCGGGTTCGAAACGCTCAGTCGCGCGGTGCGATATATACGCAGGATCGATCAACGCCTGTGTCGGCACATCAACGAAACCCGGATCGCCGATGAAATGATCCCTGTCCGCATAGGCCAGCCGCTGAGCGTCGATGAACACCTGAATTTTGTCTTCAATGCTGCGGTCGTCCGGCGACAACAATTCATCGTACAGGGCAGGAATCATGATATGGGCGATACCCGAAGACGGTGGCGGTATCGAGCAGATTTTGTAATCGCGAAAAGCACCACACACTGCATCACGCTTGACTGTCTTATACTCAACCACATCCGTTATAGTCATAGAACTCCCCAGGGGTTCCGCCTGCGCGCGATTGACGACTGCCCGGGCGATATCCCCACTGTAGAATGCTTGGCCTCCTTCCAGGGCAATACGCTCCAGTGTCTGCGCGTACTGCGGGTTTCTTTTCACACTGCCAACGGCAAGAGCTTTACCTTCGGGAAACAGATATTTGGCGGTATTCGGAAAATCTTGCAAGTCAAACCTTGAGGCCATGCGAGCAAGATAACTGTTCATTTTACGTGTCACTTCAAAACCGTCTTTTGCTAGCGAAATTGCGGGAGTAAACAAATCAGCCCAAGGAACTTGGCCGTAGTCATCGTGTGCAGACTGATACAGGGACACGGCGCCAGGGACCCCGATCGATATACCCGCCGGCCACAAATCCACGAATCCAAGGGGCTCGCCGTTACGCACGAACATCTCGGCGGACGCTGATCCCGGTGCCGTTTCCCGTCCGTCATAGACAGTCAATGCATCCGTCGCCCGGTCATAGACAAGCATAAATGCGCTGCCACCGATGCCAGAACTCTCCGGTTCCACCAGGCCGAGAACCGCGTGGGCTGCAATGGCTGCATCGACCGCATGCCCGCCTTTTTCAAGGATCGCAATAGCTGCAGCGACCGCCTCGGGATTGGCGGCGCTCACCATCGCCCCATGTGGCCAACTGCGTGTTGGCTCGGTGCTGATCTGCTGGCTGATCTGCTGGATAGTCGAACTCGAATCAGTTGACGTCGAGCAGCCGACGATCAGTGCGATCGTTAGCAGGGCATAAAATCGGCTCATGGTATTCCTCGGACTGAGTCTCGAAAAGCGGCCAAATATACCGCATTTCCGCGGCGGGGAATATAGGGAGTAAATTGAAGTAAATTGGGACACCCCGGAATTAGGGACATAAGCTTTCGTGATGGTGAGCCAAGTTCCTTTTCCAATGTGCCCCGAACTTCGCTCTTTCTTGAGTGTCCTGAAGTTTCGTTCTAAGGCTTTGCTACCAATTTCCGGCCGGAAGTCAATGGTTTCCTTTTTGTCTGCCTTTGAGCTCAACCCGAACAAGCTGCGTTCTAATCTGACAACAGTTAGCACATAGAGGATTTCGAGCGCCAACCCAACTGTCCATAATTCATAGTTACTTCCAGTCTGAAGCAGTCATTGAGAATTTTTTAATCATTATCACAAACAATCATAAGTTGATTGATTGCGAGCCAGCCGCAGGTACACAGTAAGTGAATGTTCCTTCCCATAAGGACCGCATGCCTCAAGCAGCCTTAGAGCTTTACTGAACTCGGATAGTCTCTCCCCTGCCTCTCTATTGACCCAAATGGAAGTGCTCCATCGCATAAATTGTATTCTGCAACATACAAACCCGGGTCATGGGTCCCACACCTCCGGGAACCGGAGTGATCCATCCGGCTCGCTTTGATGCCTCGTCAAACTCCACGTCCCCGTGAAGTCTGCCCTGGTCGTCGCGGGTAATTCCGATATCGATGACTGTTGCGCCAGGTTTAATCCAGGCGCCTTTAATCAACCCGGGAATGCCAACGGCCGATATGACAATGTCGGCATACTCGACGTGATCCCGCACATTGGAAGTGAACTTATGAGTCGCGGAAACGCTACACCCTGCCAACAGCAGTTCCAGCGCCATAGGGCGACCGACATGGTTGGATACACCAATAACAGTGGCGTCTTTGCCCATTATTTCGACGCCAATTCTCTCCAACAGCTGCATGACACCCATTGGAGTACAGGGTCTAAGCCCAGGGTGTCTTAATACCAGTCTGCCGACATTGTATGGGTGGAAACCATCCACATCCTTGTTTGGGTCAATGGCTTCGAGTATTGCCAGGTTATCGATGTGATCAGGCAGGGGAAGCTGAACCAGTATTCCATCGATAGTTGGATCGGCGTTGAACTCCGAAATAACCGCGAGCAATTCCTGTTGGGAAATATCCTTGTCGAATAATCGGACCTCAGATTTAATCCCTACCTCTTTACAGTCACGTTGTTTGTTTCTGACGTAGATGCTTGAACCGGGATCATCTCCCACGAGTATTACCGCAAGCCCCGGCACTCGATGATTCGCCTGCTCCAGCGAGCTGACCTTCGTTCTGAGCTCCTTTCGGATTGAGGCCGAAATGGCTTTACCGTCAATTATTCTTGCAGGCATCGATCTTGTTCCCTAGCATGATTTATCAGTTGTAACATATCATCTCCCGGTGACATCGTTTCCTTCACGCTGGGAATTCCTGGCCAGATATCGACACTTTAGAGCTCGGCATAGACATTCAGGTGTGGTGCCAAATTGTCGGAGATACTATCCGGCTATTCCGGACCAGTGAATTTCGATGAATTTTCTGCTACGAAGCCGCAACGATCACACCGAACGATTCGCCATAAGGTGTACCATTTCTATACAAATGGAGCCAATAAATAGAGCCGACATCCAATACATAGGGAAGCAGTTTTTAAATGCTTGATAGTGGATGTCTGATTGAGTCATGACCTGCCTTCGACTCCAAAGCAGCATTCTTAAGAAAGGACGGGAAACGTACGTCGACACTTACTGTTTCCTTAGCGCCTGCGAATCCGGTGTGCCCTGATCATCTGCGAGCGACGCCAGATGCTCATCTAACACTTTATACAAGGGCGTCTCTACCCAAGTGTCTTCGATGTAGTGGCGAAGACGCTCTTGCTCCTGGGGATCTTTCAATAGATTGTAGATCGCGGGATCGAGGTTTGTTACGACAGGTTCACCGATTCTCTCTATCTCCTTGAAGAGCATTTTCCAGTTCCGCCATTTCACCGCGGCAACTTCATTGCCAATGTAAAACACGATTGACTCTCGAGCAGACTTCTTGGCTTTGCCCATGAGGAAATCCGAATGGTCAGCACTGTCCATGATGCGATCGCTAGGGAGATCAAGACCCAGCATAGCGGCCAATGTGGCGTACACATCCATCGCATGGACAATTTCGTTGGATTTTTGCCTCGGTGGAATTTTACCGGGCCAGCGGATCAAAAAAGGAACGCGAAAGGAACCTTCGTAGCTGGTAAAAAGGCTACCTCGCCAGGGTCCGTTGAATCCTTCTCTTCCGACTCCCCCATAGCCTCCGTTGTCAGAGGTAAAGATGAAAATAGTATCGTCCTTGATCCCCTGTTTTTCGATTGCATTCAGGAGTTCACCGATATAGGTATCCGTCTGTGCCAGGATATCAGCGAAATCACCGTTGCCAGTTTTACCCCTGGCCTCGGGGTGAGGATCATGAGGCGTATGTGTTTGCGTATATGGAATGAAAACGAAGAATGGTTTGTCTTTATTTGCCTTGCGTTGAATGAAGTCGAGCGCGTGATCGGTAATCTCTCGATCCATCGTCGCACGCTTCTTACGACCATAGACTTCGTGCTCTTTGGGCTTCTCACCACGCTTGGCGGACATGACATGCATGAAGCGGGCTCCCGAATCTTTTTGATAGGAGGCACTGTCCGGCCAGAAAGATCTATCCGAGGACCTGGGAATACCCCACCATTCATCGAAACCCTGATCGGTGGGGAAGCGGCCCTCGGTGTCTCCCAAATGCCATTTACCAAATAATCCCGTTGCGTAACCGGCATCCGATAGGAATTCAGCCAGCGTGTACTCCGACAAATTTAATCCATACCATGGATCTTGCGGCGGAGCACCTTTCCGTAGCCTTGTATGTATCGCGTAGCGGCCGGTCATCAACGCTGCGGTGACGGTGTGCACTCCGCATCTACGTTATAGTTCGTCAGTTGGAAGCCTTCATTGGCAATGCTATCGATATTTGGCGTTGCGGCGCCGCGAATTTCGCCGCCGCCATAAACACCAGGTTCTCCATAACCAAAATTATCCATCAGAACCAGCACAATATTTGGATTGTCGTCGCGTCCAGCAGCATCCAAAGTCATTGGAATTGAGACAATTAAAACTAACAGTAACGCGGGGATTGTCGCTCTTCGAACGCATTGGCACATCGTGACCTCCATTGAGGTTTTGAATAAAAGTCTTACCCAAGCTTACTAGACACTGTGGTTGTTTAGGCGCTAATTTTTCTCCACGCTGAAGCCACTCCCGCGATACCTCATACTGCTCACACAGGGTGTCGCAGTACAACGGGTCCTCTGAGTCAGCTGTAGTAGAGCGTCAGTTCGTCGTACACTGCATATCGCCCGGGCACGTAACGCCATACGCTCGCTCGTTCCTTTGCATATAGCGGAAACGGCGAAAACACCCCGGCCCTTGCCGGGCGTAACGCGAATCCTGTATGGGATACACAACCCCATATCGTCGTTCCCCGTCATATTCCAATCTCCTGACACAAACACTCAAAGCAGGCATTCTAAAAATTCGTGTGAATCACTTCACAATGCCAGGTGCCTGATACCCACCCATCAACTGAGAGATGTGCCCGGCGAGTCGAATCGTTGTGAGGTCGGCTCCATAAGGCCCCACTACCTGGAAGCTGATTGGTAAGCCTGATTCGCCCAGTCCGATCGGCGGGACTGAAGCTGGCAGATAGGCCATGCCGGTCAAGATTGTCCAACTCACCAGATCTGCATACGGACGCTGTTCACCATTGCAAACGAGAGTTCGGGTTGAGAAATCACCTCCGTGAACATGCTCGAAAGGTGGCACGAACGATACGGGCATAATTATCGCATCATAATTTTCAAAGAACATGGACCACTCTGAACGAAGAGACTGACGTTTTAGATCAGCTTCAAGCCAGGCATGATGACCAATATCTGTTTCCTGCAATTGTTGTTCAGAGTGACTTTGCAGCATCGCGGCTCCCACCAATTGCAAGCCAAGTGCTAATGCTTCTGCAGGATCAATATTGGGTTGTGCATCGCGATCGACTTGAATGCCGGATTTTTCGAGCTCGTTAACTGCAGCTTGAATAACCGTTAGCACTTCATTATCTAATTTGCAGAAATCGTGTTCCATCCAGACAGCAACGCGCATTTCGCTCAGCGCCTTAGCTGGCTGCAAGCGGGTCACCAGAGGGCCATCTTGTCGTATCATCAATTTAAGCAATAACTCCAAATCTTCTGCAGACCGGGCTATTGGACCATGCACGTTCACATCCGCCTCGGCCGTACCGCCCTGGACATGATCAATATAGCCACGGCTTCCAACAATTCCCCAACTTGGTTTATGGCCAAAGACGCCACAAAACGAAGCCGGAAATCGAATTGACCCTCCGATGTCGGTGCCAATCTCAAAGGACGACATGCCTGTGGCGACCGCAGCAGCTGCACCACCCGACGATCCGCCAGGCACTCTATCTTTATTCCAGGGGTTGTTGGTCGTACCAAACATATCATTGTATGCCTGGATGTCCCCTGACCAACGAGGCAGGTTAGTCTTGCCGATGACAATAGCCCCGGCTTGCCTGACCGCTTTGACTACATCAGCATCTTTTGCTGGAACATTGTTGTGCAGCTCTGTTGCTCCACCGGTTGAACGCATACCTTTGACTTCAAGCGCATCTTTTATTGTAATTGGGATGCCGTGCAATGGGCCTCGATTCACCCCGCGCTCGAGCTGCGAGTCAGCTTCATCCGCAGCTTGCCGAGCAGAATCAAACTCGCGAGTAATGACTGCATTGAGCTCAGGGTCAACTTGTTCAATCCGGGCGATCATCGCCTCCAGTAGCTCACGACTGGTGATGTCCCTGTTTCGGATGGCTTCTGCCTGATGACTGGTTGACCATAAAGTAATATCAGATTCCGGATTCATAAAGTTCTCCTAAGGCACCTATAATTCCAATAGTGTATCGCGAGTATAAGAAGGACGAAGACCTTTTTACAACACATGGTTAGCCCGGAACTCACAACTCCTCTTTGGCGAGTTGTTTTACCCTTGGTACAACCTCAGTAAACAGTTTTTCCAGACTCCCGGCCATCTGCTCGGTCCGTAATCCCGGTGGCACTGCCATACTAACAATATCGGTCATGCCGAACTCGGTGATAAATGTGAAGAGCTGTTCTACACACTCATCAACGTTACCGATAATCCAGGTTTGAGGGATCGGTTCACCTTGATTGTTGCCAAAGCCGTCATCGTTGCTCTCCGCGAAAAAACGTTCATAAAGTTTCATGCGGTATTTTTCTGCGACGCGGACTATTGGCCAGTCAGTATCCCTGTCATCGGTCACCAGAATGCTGCGGATGATCCCAACGCGATAGTCCGATGGATTGCGATTACTTTTCGTTAACGCATCCACCCAGGGGTCGAAAGAGTTCTCCTTAAGTCCCTGGGGTAAAAAATGTGTATTGTACTCAGCGGCGCGTAGCGCACCCGCTTCAGACATTGCAGCGAGCCACAAAGGCGGACCACCTTCCTGTACATACCCTGGTGTAATGATGACATCCTCAAATTGATAGCGTTTGCCGGAATAGCTGAATTTCTCGCCTGTAAAGCAACGCTGTAAGACCTCAATGCCTTCATTCATTAACGACAACCGCCGACTCACAGGGAAACCGAAGCCGCGAAATTCATGAGGTGCGTAACCCATGCCGATGCCCACTTCGACCCTTCCACCTGAGAGGTTATCCAGTACCGCCAAATCTTCTGCCAATCGAATCGGATGATTAAATGGCATTAAGCAGATATCGGTGCCAAACCTGACATGACTCGTTACGGCTGCCATGGCTGATGCCACAGGAATCCAACTGGGAAGGTAGCCATCATCAACAAAGTGATGCTCGGTAAACCAGACAAGATCCGCACCCATTTTATCCAGCCATTGCACCTGCTCTATAATTTCGGCATACAGGTGTTGGTCCGTCACACCAGAATCCGGCGGATTACGAAAGTCGTAGCAAACACCGAATCGAAGGGCAGGTTTCTTGGGCGCGGGCATAGGATGATCCTCTACTTTGTGGATGCCTACACCATACACCCCGGTTTGACACCAGCCAAGATATGGGTGATAACGAGTATTGATTAATCGTAGTGAATTGAGCCTTGGCAGAAGATAAGGAGACGGTAAATGGAATATGACATCATCATTCGGAACGGCACAGTAGTCGATGGCACGGGAGATGCGCCGCGCATGGCGGACGTTGCAATCAAAGGAGATCGAATTGCTGCTATCGGTGATATCACCGACGATGCAACGATGGTGATTGATGCAAAAGGTGCCTATGTAACCCCCGGTTTTGTCGATATTCATACCCACCTGGATGCACAGATAGCCTGGGACCCCATTGCCTCATCTAGTTGCTACCACGGGGTGACCTCCGTTGTTATGGGGAATTGCGGGGTTAGCTTCGCGCCGTGCAAGCCGGAAGATCGAGAGTATCTTTCCGAGATGATGGAGTCTGTTGAAGATATTCCTAAAAAGGCGATTCAAACAGGACTACCCTGGAACTGGGAAACCTACGGCGAATATCTTGCCGCAATTGAGCGTATGCCAAAGGGTGTCAATGTAGGCGGCATGGTGGGTCATTGTGCCGTGCGCTACTACGTCATGGGTGAGAGAAGCCTGGATGAAGCACCGGCAACTGGTGAAGACATCGAAGAAATGAAAGTGGTGGTGAAAGAAGCGATTGATGCCGGTGCTCTGGGCTTCTCTACGTCCAGAACGTTTATGCACAAGGTCCCTGACGGCAGGCCAGTGCCAGGCACCTATGCGCAACCGGAAGAGTTGTTGGCCATTGGCGAAGTCATGGGAGCAGCCGGACGCGGTGTATTTGAAGCGGCGGCTAGACTGGGTGAACGCGATAACCAGGAGTTAACCAACACCCGCGCTGAAATTGCGTGGATGGGCGAACTGTCACGACGCAATAATGTGAATATAACCTTTGGACTGACCCAGAGCGATCGTCGGCCACAGCTATATCAATCTGTGATTGATTTTTCTGAAGAAGAAAATGCCAATGGATCCAATCTCAGGCCACAGACGACCTCGAGAGGTATCGGAGCGTTAATGGCCTTTTTACATCGTACGCCATTTGATGGTGCACCTGCCTGGCGGGCCCTGAGAAAATTGTCGGGAGAGGAGAAAATGGCCATTCTTGCGGATGAGCAAGAACGTCAGAGGTTAGTGGATGATGTTAATCTTGAAGATATCCAGATGGACTTTGAAAAACTTTTTGTACTGATGCCAGATCACGTTCGTTACGATATGGACCCATCTACTTCACTGGCAGAACATGCCCGGCAAAGAGGTGTCGACCCCGTAACCGCATTCTTGGAAATTAGCCTGGAAACACAAGGCAAAGCCGTATTTACCTTTTCGTTCCTGAACCAGCAAATGGATGCAGTTGAATCCATGTTAAATCAACCTATTGTGGCGATGGGGCTGGCGGATTCGGGGGCGCATGTTGGGCAGATAATGGACGCGAGCCAACCGACCTGGTTATTAAAGTACTGGGTAAAAGAGAAAGGTCTGCTGTCCATTGAGGATGCGATTCGTCGTTGGACCTCAGACACGGCGGCAATTTTTGGTATTAAGGATCGCGGCACACTGGCTGTTGGTATGTATGCTGATGTTAACGTGATTAACCTTGATGAACTCGATTTGGGGTTGCCTGAATATGTATATGATTTCCCCCATGGCGCTGGTCGATACATCCAGCGAGCGAAGGGATATCAAACCACCCTCGTCAATGGCCAGGTGTTTATGAAAGATGGCGAACCTACCGGGAATCTTGCTGGTTTAATGCTTCAAAATCGGTAAAGAGAGGTAGAAGTAAACGAACAGGTGACGAAATGAAATTCGGACTACGCTACTGCAACACAGGTCAATATGTTGACCCAAAAAGAGCCGTGGAACTTATGCAAGCTGGTGAAGAAGCTGGATTCGAGTCGGCATGGACGGTCGAGCACACAGTTCTGCCAGAAGGATACGAATCACCGTACCCCTACTCACCCGATGGCAAGATTGCCGGTGGTCGTAACGATATTCCCCTGCCCGATCCGTTGATATGGATGGCCTATGTCGCCGCTCACACCTCCACGATCAAGCTCGCGACAGGTATCCTTATCCTGCCGCAACACAATCCTGTTATCACGGCCAAACAGATCGCAACTCTGGATGTTATGTCCGCAGGTCGAATCATCATCGGTATCGGCGTCGGCTGGTTGTCTGAAGAGTTCGACGCACTCGGTGTCGATTTCGCTTCCCGTGGTCCACGAACTGATGAATATGTTGCAGCGATGAGGATTCTTTGGGCGGAAGACTTACCAACATTTAGTGGAGAATTCGTTCAATTCAAAGGTGCGTACTGTCGGCCACAACCCGTGAATAAACATGTACCCATTATCGTCGGTGGACATTCTAAAGCAGCGGCTCGACGAGCTGGTCGAATTGGAGATGGCTTCTTCCCGGCACGCGGAATTTCCGAAGAACTCCTGCAACTGGCTCGAGATTCAGCGCTTGAGGCCGGACGCGACCCTTCTAAGTTGGAAATTACGGCTAGCCTGCCGGAGAAACTCGAGGATATTCCCAGTCTTGCCAAACTTGGCGTGGAAAGAATCCTTGTTCCTGTCACGCCTACTCCCGGCATGGCGACATGGATCCGAAATCCTGATGAGGCGACAGCCTGGAAAGACCTGATCGATAAATATCGCGAACTTTAATCGCGATCAGAGAAACTGCTGCTATTCCCACGCAAAATTGGTCTCCAGGTAATCTAAGATCTTCTTGATCACAAGCTCCTGTTTTGAAAACATGGAGTTTCCTGTACATTATCATCAGCGGCGGTGGATACTCTCGCCTACGGACATCATTCAATCAGGAGAAGGTATGCCGCTGGAATACTTCAAATCCGATGCAGACTCCGACGATGTTGTCGCAGCGCTTAAACGCGATGGCGCCGCTGTCGTTACCAACCAGGTTTCTGATGAGATTGCGGACGCGATTCGGGCGGAACTCCGTGATCCTTTTGATACGCAGGGTCGTTCCGACGAGAGTGATTTTAATGGCTACAAAACGCTGCGAGCCAGTGGAATACTTGGGTGGTCCCCCACGTCCCCCGAGGTCGTAGCACATCCCCGTGTTATGGACGTCTGTGATGCGGTTCTTCTTGAGCACTGCCTAAACTATCGAATCGGCAGTCTGACTGCGATCGAAATTTATCCCGGCGAGACAGACCAATACCTGCATACCGATGACGGCATCTACCCTGTCCGCATGCCCGGCATGCAGTTGCAGGTGAGTTCGATGTGGGCCCTTGATGATTTCACCGAAGAAAACGGCGCAACTCGCGTGGCGCTCGGCAGTCACCGAGAGAACAACATGGACCGTTTTAGCGCAGAGAAAATGAAAAAGGAAAGCAACATCGTGCAAGCCGAAATGCCGAAAGGTTCGGTGCTTTTCTATTTGGGCACTACGTTACACGGTGGAGGTGCTAATCGTTCCTCTGCGCCGCGAACAGGTTTAATCAACACTTACGCCTTAGGCTGGTTGCGCCAGGAAGAAAATCAGTATCTCAATGTGCCACGCGAAATTGCAGACAGGCATTCGAAAAAGATTCGTGACCTGATGGGATATAACATGCATCGAACCCTTGGGTCTTACCAGCATCCGGACGGAACCTGGATGGCCAATAACAATTAGGCATCTTCTAAGCTTGCGACACTGGCGGCATGATGTAAGCGGCTAATGTTGTACCGCGATATTGCGTAACATGCTCCGAGCCATATCGCCGCAACAAGCGGACCATAAATCAGACCCAAGTTAAATATAATCGTCTCGTCAACATTGCCAACGCTTGTCACCGTCGGGAACGCGATGATCGCCAGTAATGTCCCAGCCAGTAACGAGCCAATAGCATCGGCGCACTTGGCACAAAATGTAACAGCGGAGGAAATCACCCCCTCGTTGCGACGGCCGGTTTCGATTTGGGTCTGCTCCGTAATGTCCGCCGTCATGGAGCGCCATGCAACATCAAAGAACAGAAACAAGACGGTTTCAAAAAAACCAATGACCAACATGGTCCAGAACAGCATCTCCGATCCGTTTTCAGGCCAGAACCCCAGTAAACGTAACGAGATCGGAATTAAGTTAGTTGCGATGGCGCCCATAAGACCGACCATAGCGACAACCTTCTTTTCTTTGCCGATAGCGAAACGCTCTAGGATAGGTGGCAACAGTAACCCACCCAACGCCATCGGTATAACGATGAGCGAAATCTGGCGGCTCGTAAATTCCCAAAAATAGCTGTACATATATACCCACATCACACGGTAGGTGCCCGAACCAGCGTAATACAACATGCCCGATGTGATCATCACGCGCATGGCCTTGTTGGAAATGACGTCGCGTACCTGTATATAGAATTGCTTCAGGCTGACTGGCTGATGAATTTCCAGTTGTCTGGAACGAGGAATGAATTTGTGCAAGCCAACGGTGAATATTAGTATTGCAGCGGCGATCATCAGCGCCCCATAAACACCGGCTGTCTTGTAGCCCTCTACATTTAATACTCCGTCTGCATACTGCTCAGTTGGAACCAACCAGATGGCGTACATCAATACAGAGAAACCATTACCAACAACCGAAAGCACTGAGTGATATACGGTCAGTAATCGGGTGCGCTCCTCGTAATCGCTGGTAATCTCGGCGAGCAAGGCGTACGCGGGAATCAGAAAAAGCGTCGTGCAGAAACGCAGCGATGCATTAACGACTAGCAGCCATACGAAAAGTTCCCAGTCACCCTGAAGTGTTAGTGGTGGATGCCATAGAAAAAAGTACGCTGCTGCAAGCGGTATTATCGAGGCATAAAGATACGGATGCCGCCTGCCTAATCGTGACCGTGTATTGTCAGATAAATAGCCAACCAACGGATCGGTAACAGCATCGATAACAAGGCCGATTGCCAACGCCATACCGGCTAGCCCTGGTGCTAACCCCAGAACCTGGCTGTAAAAGATGAGCGTAAAGTAGTGCGCATTGCTAATGACGCCATAGACAATGCCACCGGTGCCAAAATAGGCACGGGTATTCAGTCCAATGGCTGATTTCATCAATAAGTCCTGATCTCAAAATACTGGAAGCTAATGACCGCAAACCTCTTTTTCGTTGCAGTGATATTACATCAGTTCACCATAACTATTAACCCTAGCACCATTTCAACCAGGAGGCATTGCGCTGGAAAGTTGAACTGATTCATCCCCCTGACTGTTTCGTGGTGGAATTAGTAAATCGCACTGGACAGGCGAGCGAATCCAGCGAATCAACAGAAAGCGTTTATTGTCAATGGGCAAAAAACCTATGCGATGTGTGAGCCCTGAGATATAGTTTAGATAGCTCTACTTTTTTGAACGCAAAGCAGCCAGGAAGCCAGTATGGCCAAACATGAAAACAATCTAGGTGTTGAGCAGAAAGCACTATCGATAAACCTGGATGCACTCAAGTACGGCACTATAGTCGAGATAGGTGCAGGGCAAGAAGTTGCGCGGCATTTTTTTTCTGCTGGCGCAGCTGCTGGGACAATCGCAAAAACCATGTCAGCATACGATATGGAAATCAGCGATCAAATTTATGGAAAAGCCCATCGCTATGTTGGTCGGGAGCGGCTAGAGCAAATGTTGAGTTTCGAGTATGACCTGCTCGTCAAGCGATTGGGTGAGAGCCGGTCCAAAGAAACCACTTTTTTCGCCTATGCCGCAACCGTCTCTGCTATGAGTTTTAAGGGAGGCAAGGAATGCCATGGATGGGTCGGTATAAGACTGCAGCTTCGGCCCGGCGAACCATGCAGCAATGTTATTCTGCACGTGAGAATGCTGGATGCTGAGAACCGATTACAGTCAGAAGCTTTGGGGATCCTCGGTGTCAACATAATACACAGCGCTTTTCGATCCGATGTCCCGCTGGCCGAACATTCCAAAATTGTGATTGAGAGCCTACTGGACAATATCGAGCAGGACCGACTGGAAGTGGATTTGATTCATTTTTCAGGTCCAGCATTCCAATCCGTCGAAAATCGGCTGATGAATTTACATCTGATACATTCAAAATTAACCCGCGCAGTCATGTTTGATGCACAAGGGGATTCTGTAGTTCCCGCAGACATAATGTATCGTTGTGCTGCATCTATCATACGCGGTAGCTTCAACCCACCTATCAAAGTACACGAAGACATGATCCGTGCTTGCCTTGAAAAAATATTGAAAATCGACAGCGTGGAGCAAGATAAAGTCATAAGCCTTGCAGAAATTTCGATGTCAGAATTTGTTTCAGGCAACAAGATCGATGATGCCGATTTCCTTGCCCGTGTGGATATGATGAACGAAATGGGCGTGTCGGTTCTGGTTTCAGATTATTTACGCTTCTTCAGAGTACGTTCATGGTTACAGCAGTACACGAACGAGCCAGTTGCCATGATCATTAGCGTCAGAGATCTTGGCCAAGTGTTTGATGAAGAGTTTTACCAGGATATTGAAGGCGGCATACTCGAGGCCATAGGCAAGCTATTTGCGACTAACACCAAGATCTATGTTTATCCTGCGCTTATAGATGGTGAATTGGTCACCCTTGAGAATGCCACAGTTCCTGAAGATCAATATTTCTTACTGAAGTATTTGATCGCAACTCAACATTTACTGCATGTTGACGACTATAACGAATCGAATCTGCCTATTTCTGTCGAGGAAGTCACAAAACTTATTTCCTCGGGAAGCGATGAATGGCAGGAATTCGTTCCGGACAAGGTCACGGCATTGATCAAGAAACGAAATTACTATACTGCCAATTAATCATTCGACCGATACATAAATTCGTCGGTTATTTACCCTCAACCGTAAAAAAATACAGTCTTTATCTCACGAACGAATCAGAACACCCAGCATTACAGTCCGACGCAACTTCTGCGTCGGCCAATTAAACATCAGTATCAGCTATGGGATCGCTCACAATCCCATCAAGGATCTCCGTTATCTGATCCTGATCACTTTTCGCTTGTGCCTAAAAGGGTGCGACCAGCACCAACAATATTAAAATAGCGTGAATCATTGTCATCGAATATACCCTTTCTGTTTATATTAGTGGGGCGAAGGGAATCATTCGTACTCCCCTAGGTGTGATCATTTTCATCATTTCCGTGGGTACCCTCTATTTTTACGTATGTCAGCATACCAGCCTCTGAGTGACCGGGAATATTACAGGAGAAAACGACTTCTGGCTCACCGTCGAATTTCCAGTAAAGCTCTTTCGTTTCACCGCTTTCAAGGCTGATGGTCGTGCCATCTTCATGCTTCATGTCAGGCATTTTACTCATCATGGCGACATGGGCAATCTGCTCTTCTGTATTGCTGATTAAGAATTCATGACGAGCTTTTCCCTCATTGGTTATAACAAACTTCACAACATTACCTGCTCTGATATTCAGCGGGGCACTGTATTCAATTTTCATTGAGTCATGAAGTGACAAATCGATAACCACATCGACCCATGGTGTCGCTGGCAGCGGTGTCCCGGCTGAATTTGCGTGACTACCATTGTGATCATCACCGTCGCCATCCGCATGATCCATGCCTTCCATATCATCATGGTTCATCCCCTGCATCCCGCTATGATCCATGCCTTTCATCCTGCTATGGTCCATACCTTGCATTGATTCCTTCTCACTATCTCCCTTGGCCATTACATTGATCGAGAAGAACACCAGCACTATCGTTAGTATTATTTTCATTTTAATTTGTCCTTAAATTATTGGTTTTAAAACCAGAGTTTGATACCCAGCATAATACTGGTGTTGGAGTAATTTTGACCGGTAAGCTTTGCATAATCCGCCGTATTGCCGTATTTCCTGGCGAACGTTACGCCGATATAAGGTGCGATCTCCCGCCGAACTTCATAACGCAGGCGCAAGCGAAATTCTGTATCAGACAAACCAGACCCGAGGCCAAGTTCCCTGTCATCCTTACCATAGAAATTGGCCTCAATCTCAGGCGTTAAAATCAGTTTCTGGGTGAACATCAGTTCATACTCAAAATCCAATCTCAGCGCCGTGCGCCCATTCTCCCCAACGAATGCAGTGATCTCACTCTCAAAGAAATAGGGTGCCAATCCCTGAATCCCGAAGGCAAGCCAGGTACGACTCGGTGACGGGTCAAAGTCATGCCTCACGCCCATCTGAACATCCCAATATCTGGCGAAGCCGCGGCTATAAAGTAGTTGCAGTTCTGTCTCCTCGAAGTCGCCATCTACAAGTTCAATCTCTGACTTGATCCAGATTTTGTTCAGATCTTTTCCGACCCATGCATCCAGATCAATAATGACGGTATCCTCGTCGTCGTCCGTGACCTCAAACTGATTGAGCGACAGGCTGGCGAGAATTGGATCATCATTCATTCCCGCACTTACCGGATGGATAGTAAGGGTTAAAAGAAACGCAAATATAAGACTCTTGTTTTTCATACTTACCTCCCTTTAAGTAATTTCAACAGCACGGAACATACCGAGCATGTGATATAGGAGATGACAGTGATAAGCCCAGGTTCCGCGGGCATCTGCTGTGACGAGATAGCTTATCTTTGCACCAGGCTGGACGATGATTGTGTGTTTTCTTGGAATATGTAGCGGATCACCCGTTTCCAGCTCACTCCAGACACCATGCAAATGGATCGGGTGATTCATCATCGTGTCGTTCACCAGGTTAATTCGTACCCGCTCACCATATTTAAGTCGCAATGGCTGCGCATCAGCGAATTTGATCCCATTCATGGACCACATATATCGGCTCATATTGCTTGTTAGATGCAGGTTGATCTCACGGGAAGGCTCCCTTCTGTCTCTCGTTGGGTGCAGTGAGTAAAGATCAGCATAAGTCAGTACACGACGACCATGCTTTTCCTGATGGTCCCGCAAACCAATCCCCGGATCGTTCAACTGATTTCCTGGTGCATCAGCCCTCATGTCTACCTGGGGACCAAACTCTGATGGCAGGTGAATAACTGAAGCTGCGGTACCAAAACCAGCCAGGCCTGAACCATAAGTGGAATGGGATCCATGCCTCGCGTGTTTCATATTTCCCATGCTCGTATGATCTATAGCCTGCATGCCGGAATGACCCATACCTTGCATGTCGCCATGGTTCATCCCATCCATGCTCATCCCCATGTCTCCATGGGTAAGAATTATCGGCTCATCCATCTTCGGGACAGGCGCGTTTAAGGAAAGATCAGGCGTCAGCGTTCCCCGGGCAAATCCTGTGCGGTCGATAGATTGAGCAAACACGGTGTAGGCAATTTCCGCTGATGGCTCCACAAGAACATCATAGGTTTCCGCCACACCAATCCGAAACTCATCAACCGTTACCGGCTCAATATATTGTCCGTCAGATGCGACGACGGTCATCTTCAAACCTGGTATTCGCACATCGAACAGTGTCATGGCGGCTGCATTGACGATTCGGAGCAGCACGCGCTCACCCTTCTTGAAGAGCCCTGTCCAACCGCTTGCCGGTACCTGACCATTCATGAGGAAGGTATAAGTGTAGCCGGAGATATCTGAAATATCACGATCACTCATGCGTGCCTGGTTCCACATCGCTCGTTTAGCGCGAGTAGCACTGAGCCCATCCTCCTTCAGGTCATGAATCAGATCACCGACCGTACGCTCCTGAAAATTGTAGTAGTCGCTCATCTTCTTCAATTTGGCGTAAACTTTTTCCGGCTTTTCATCACTCCAATCGGACAATACAAGTGCGTATTCGCGATCATACTGAAATGGCGGCGGTTCTTTCGGGTCAATGATGATTGCACCATAGACACCCGTCTGTTCCTGAAAACCCGAATGGCTGTGATACCAGTAGGTACCGCTCTGTCCCAGCTTGAATTCGTAATGATAGGTATCGCCGGGTTTAATTCCATCGAAGCTGAGGCCCGGGACACCGTCCATATCTGTGGGCAAAATAATGCCATGCCAATGAATGGAGCTATCGTGAGCAAGATTGTTCTTAACTCGTAAGGAAACCGTTTCGCCTTCTTTCCACCTTAATGTGGGTCCTGGTAACGACCCGTTTACAGTCGTCGCGATTACATCCTTGCCAGTTAAGTTAACAGGGGTATAACCAATATCCAGATTAAATTGATTCCCCTGCAATACGGATTGCGTACCGTTTTCACTTGCTCCAGCAAATCTCGAGAAGGACGCCGCTGCCAGGAGTGTCGTAGCACCCAGAATAAATTGTCGGCGCGTTGGCGAGTAATTATTCATCACTGCCACCAATCTGGTAGGAGTCGAATCGGCTTCTCATTTCCATGCCGGGGCTTCCTACTGGCATTCCTGGAACAGAAAAGCCCGGAACAGCAAGGCCAATGCCGTTGATCCACAAGCAAAGTGTGAATACAAATTTATTCATCATGTTGAATCCAGTTCCAAAAGATTAGGAAAGTTTCTGGCAAAAAATTGCCAGTTGAGCAGGCTTACACCAAAAAAAAGGTGCAACTATCCAGGGGATCTAGATTGTAATTGGGGGGCGTATCAGGCGTTCAGCGGCCGGATCATCGGGATCCACTTGGCGGAGTATATTGCGCGGTTGCGCGAATGGGCTTGAATCCATCATGCTGGTTGCCAAAGGGAAGAAGTGCGCGACACAACAGCCGCATTCAGTTTTGCAACACTTTGACTCTTCAACCTTATGGCACTCTTCATGCTCAGCAAAGGACATGGTCGAACCAGCCATAACCATCTGGTCATTCTCAGGCATTTTGACTGCTGCACCAGCTGCAATGGGCGCCATAATCAATGCCACGGTCAAAACAGATATGGTAATTTTATGAAACAAATTTGAGCCAGGATTTTTCTTTCAAGACAATTAGAGCATAACAATGCAGGAAAGTTCCACCTTCCTGCGACTCTCGGTAATTGTGAGTGGGTGGATTGGGACACTGCAGAAAGGTGACCAAACCAATGTGTTGGCACTTGGATGGGCCTTAGGTTTCCCAAAGTCCCACTAGTGGTTAATGCGCTGCAATAAAATTGGTTTAGTAAGCGCCCATTTTCTGCAGAGTGTTCGTCACCGATTCTCACTGGACCACTAGAATGTTGTAATACATTGATACTAAAGATTAAAGTTATCTTGGCATGAAACTAGCTTATGTACCTGGATACCTTCAGGCTTTTGGAAATGACAAGTTTTATGACACATTCCTCTTACCGAGACAACATTTCACTCACTAATACACGGCGTGAGCATGCAAGGGTACCGGCTAGAGGGCATGTGGTAGCCCAGGTAGTTGAAGGCCCAGACGAGTCACTCATTGGTTATACATTTCGCTCTCCAATAGTTGAAATTTCACCATGCGGGCTTCGTTTGAGCACCAACAGGCAATTATCAGGCTGCCGCCTGGATCTATGGCTCGAGATCAATGACCACAACGAGAAGATGTTCTTAGCTGCTGATGTCAGATGGACAAGCCCTGAGGAAGCAGGAGATTATCAGATTGGGGTTGAGCTCGTTGCGAACCCGCTTACTGATATAGAAGAGTGGTGTGAATTTCAACGTAAAGAATGGTTTCTCCAATAGAGCCTAGAAATGTGCGACTACTCTTTTGCCTTAAGAAGTCCAAATTCAGCAAGAATCTCCTCAGTATGCTCACCGTGTTTCGGTGGGCCGTGATGAAAACTGGCCGGTGAATCCTTGAACTTAATCGGATTTCCAGGCAACGCCCCCAGGGGGTTTTCCCCGGGATACTGATACTCCTGAATCATATCCCGGATCAAAGTATGTGGATCAGCAAAAACCTCTTTCATTGTGTTAGCCGGGCCACACGGGACTTTGCCGCCAATCAGATCCAAAATCTCCTGCTTCGTTTTGGTTGTTGTCCATGCCGCAATCTGGGCCTCGGTAAACTCATGGTTTTTGGCTCGTTTCGGATTCGTTCTGGTTCGTTCGTCATTAACAAGATCAGGACGTCCCATGGCTTCGCACAGTAAGCCCCAGTGTCGCTCAACAGGCGCGGCGATGGCAATACGACCGTCAGCGGTTGGGAAAAGACCAAATGGAACCAGTGATTTTCCACCTGGCTTGCGCTCGGTATTGGTTAAACCATAAGCCGCTATACTGGGTTTGAGTAGGGTTAGTACGGCGTCATACATAGCAACATCAAAAAATTGACCCTTGCCCGTTTTCTGCGCACGATGCACAGCGGCAAGCAGACCAAGCGCCATTAACGTACCTGGGTAGATATCAGATATAGCGATTCCAACAAGATCGCCAGTCGCCTCGACCAGGCCGCCCACACTTTGGCCCGCCACATCAAGACAAGGCCATGAAGAATAGGGGCTATCACCGGTTCGCGGGTCTCCGTAGCCCCGTACTGCGCCGTATACAATTTTCGGGTTTCTGGCTGAAATGGCGTCATAACCAACGCCAAGCTGATCCATGACGCCGGCCCGCATGTTTTCAACAATAGCGTCTGCCTGCTCACAAAGCCTGAATAGCGTTTCCCGATCTTCTGCTTTTTTTAGATCCAGGCAAATGCTGCGTTTGTTGCGATTAACACTGGCAAACGTCGCACCATAATCGACACCGGCGTCGCTCTTGCTACCGACTCGCGCATAGTCAGGTGGAAACGGCGGCATCATCCTGAAATTATCGCCGCTCGGCGGTTCAACCTTAATAACATTGGCGCCGAGATCGGCCAGAAGTGTCGTCCCAAATGGACCCGCAAACGCCATGGTACAGTCAATTATTGTTATGTCCTCTAAAGGACCAGTTCGGACGACGTCTAACATATTGATACTCCAGGGTTAACGATCGAGTTCAGGCGCAATTGTAGTATAGATTTTTCCAAGATAGTCGATCATGGCGTCAACAGTGCGATAACCATGTTGAAAAATCGGCACACAGTCAATTGAGATCTGATCAAAGCCGAGGTCTCGCAGTTCAATAACACGCTCGCGCAACAGTTCAGGGTCTGCATAAAATCGCTTGCGTTTTTCTCGGTCCAGCGCGCCTGGTGACAAGGACATCTGCATACCAATCTCGGATGGGTCGCGCCCCGCCTCCTCCGCAAAGCGACGAACTTTAGCCATACCTTCTTCAATAGGTGGATCACCTTTTATGGTCATCGCCATCCAGCCATCAGCCAGTTCACCCACTCTTTTCAGCATCGGCTCTGCCGTACCTCCGATCCAAATGGGTATACCGCCTGCTTGCGGCGGCTTGGGCTCCATGGCAATTTCATCCAGTTGATAATAGTCACCATTAAAATTAACGTGCTCATCCTGCCAGTAGGCTCGAAGTACTTGAATCGCTTCCGACATTCTTTTGCCTCGCGAATGGAAGTCTTCATTAAGGGCTTCGTATTCCGATTTCTGCCAGCCAATACCGACGCCGAGACGTACCCTGCCAGCAGAGAGGGTATCGAGTGAGCTCACCTGTTTAGCAACCAGGGTAATTTGTCTTTGCGGCAATACCAGCACCCCGGTACCCAACTGAATCCTGTCGGTGATCGCTGCGGCAAAGGAAAGCATTATGAATGCTTCCATGATCGGCATCTTCGGAGAATAGAAAGGAGTCGGGCGAGAATCCGTTGCATAGCCCATAACAACATGGTCAAACATATCGAGCTCGTCAAACCCAATCTCTTCAATCGCTCGAATCAGCTTACGTACACCACTAGGGCCTTCACGATACATGACGCTCGGGAAGACAACTGAAATTTTCATATTAAGTGATCCATAAAGAGGAGGATCTCCAGCGTTTATGAGACGTCCACAATATACCAATTTCGCTTTTAGTGGTGGGTGAATGAATAAGTGGATAAGGACACCCAGCATTACAAAAATTGATTTTTCTGCAAGGTAATCCCCCCTGAAAAGAGTGGTACTCAAAAGTAGAGATTTCCAATAGTGTTATACGAGGAGAATCTACATGAAACGATCAAAATTCACAGAAGCTCAGATATTTTCGATCCTTAAAGAAGGCCAGTCCGGTATACCGG
>JAYGEX010000022.1:0-8772 GCA_046582185.1 Pseudomonadales bacterium
GGTCGGGCGCTGGCGTAACGGGGGCGTCGCTTCCGCCTCCACCGCATCCTAGAAATGCAGCCGTGATTCCCAATAACGTAATCCGACGAAGTCCCGTGATGGTCATTGTCTTGCCTCCCCGATTCATGTCGTTTTTCTTGCTCTGTTTTTCATAAAACACCTCGTTTTAAATCATTATTTAATTCTTAACTTGGTGTCCGGTAATTCGGGGGAAGATCACTATTGTGATGCCCGGAAAAACGGACCTTTATTTCAGGGTCGCTGACAGTGAATATGAAGTCGCTCATATGCCAAATGCAGAATTAAGGGTCATTAAGTCAAAGCTGGGTCATTTAGCTGGAAGTGGAATGGATCAGACAGGAAAGACTGCCATTGACCAAGCGATCGTTGATTTACTAAAAGACGGAGCACGTAGCGCCACTGTCCCTCGATGAGATAAGTTCCACTTCGCCCAGCAAAGCGGAACTCAAGCGTTATCAGGGAAGATAAGAAAAACAAACCAACGATTCCCATATCAAGCAAAGTATACACATTGTTCCAGGTCAACCAAACGGTTGGTGCTTTCGTTGAATTTTAGCCAACAGGGAATTCTCTTACCCGATCACGGTTGCTTGGCCCACATCAATACAAGGCGATTTCACTCACACCGCAATGAACAGGCAGGTGTGTTTCTTCCCCTGGCGAAGTAATGCAAGAATGAACGAGACGCCGCTTAACTAGGACATGTTTGAAGCGCTGCATAGTTTCAAGTCCGAATTGCAACGCTCCATGATGTCGTCTTAAGGCAGACAGACGTCAAATTGCCATCAAACAACCGTTCGCCGCTTTAACGAGCTTAGCGGCCTTCTAGCTCTTCAGCCTATGACTTCTGCTTCCGGCCAACTGCAGACGCCGACCGTATTCTAATTAGGTGGAAAAACTCCTCAATTATTCTGATTTAGTTGGACGATTTCCATCTTCCTCGAGATTAGGTGGATTCGTTCCAGCGAGAATGGGTAAAACGAAGATTAACCAATTCTTGAGAAAGAACATGTATGCTATTGATATGAAATCAAAACTACTGGAATTCACAAGAGTTGGCGGAAATGTTCCACCTACAAGGTGTTATGTGGCTGCACTTGCTATGACTTCTCATGGAGGTCGCGTTCAATGAACCTTGAAAGGGCTGCTCTAATCTCGGAGGTCTTGGGAGGCGTCGCCATTGTTGTATCGGTTATATACCTGGCTATGCAAATCACTGATAACAATCGACTGCTTAGAAGTCAGGCTCACTACAATGCACTTGAGGTAGGCCAGCGGTCATTCGAATTCCTGATTGAGAGCGACACACTATCGAGCTTGCTTCAACAATGCAGAACTAGCCCTAATGAGGTTGATGATGCGATTTGGTCTCGCTGTACTACCTACTACTTCCTGCAAGCAAATGGTTGGGAGTACATTTACTATCAACATTTAGACAATGCCCTTCCTCCAGAGTTTTGGGTTGGAGCTGATGGCTACTTTTCGAACGAAGCACAAACGAATGCAGGTTGGGTAAGATTTTGGGAAGAAACCGCTATTGCATTTGGTGAGCCTTTTCGTTCCCACTTAGAGCAGCATGTAATGCAGAATCCAGCTTTTTCTGGTGTAGAGAATGAACGAAAGATCGGGGTGCCGCTTCGGACAGATTAGCGGCGTTCTAGCTTTTCAGTGTATGACTTCTGCTTCCGGCCAGTAGCGGTCTTTGCACACTCAAAACTGTTCGTTGGATGATTATAAGTTAGTCGATACTACATTTTGCGATAAACTCCGATTACAATTTCATTCTTGTGGTTGACTAATAATATGAAATCCAAAAAAGCTATGAGATGGGCGCCATTCTGGCAATCAAATGTTGTTATGCGCCGGTTACTTAATCAATGAGCGTCTTTGAATACATAATCGGTATTCATACTATTGTCTTGGGGCTTGCTACAGCAAAGTTGCTCTCCACCTTCGCTGATACCATAAAGTATAGAATGACTATTGGTCCGTTTTTGGTGCATACCTTATGGTGCGTTGTTACTCAGTTAGCAATCATTGGATGGTGGTGGTTTATGTGGCTCCCGCTGAAAGAGGGTAAGCTTGGGTTGAAGAAGCCATGACAAAAACAAAGATATTTCTGCTCGTCTCGAGTGTTGTGATCGTCGCGCTGGCCGTGACTCTCACCCGGCAAGACCCCTATGCGCTGGTCGACCTCGTGGAAACCAAAAACGATGATGAGAGTCAGGCTTTTATCGCCTTTGCCACCACCACGGCAAAACAATCCGGTGGCCGGTTAGTCGTGGCGAACAAGGTTATTTTGCCGATGGTAATACCGGATCAACGATCTGCAGCAGCAGATGCAGCGACCCGACTGTTGGTAATCACTCAATACCCCACAATCGAAGGAAGTCGGCTCGCTCTCGCCGAGCGACATGACAGGAATCAACAGCACAACCAGGGGCTACGCACCTACGCCGCGCAAACCGTGGGCGGCATCCAATCGCTCTTGGTTAAGATACTGCCCTTCACTCTGAGTCTCTGGCGTGAGGAAGCTGTGCCTTTGAGTCAGGAGACCATTAAGGTTAAAGCACTGATCAGTGAAGCACACATTCTGCAAGGTGCGACGGATCACGGTGTCTATAACCCTGCCTGGGGGAAGATCATTTCACAAAGAGGTAATCAGCCTGTCTGGATGCTCAATTTTCTCGAGTTCAAAGGCCAGGCTGACTATGGTGCAGACCCACACCAGGTGGCACCAGCCGAGCCTATTACAGGGCAAGCCGCCTATACCCTTTATGGACAGGGCATGATCGGCACGCTTGCCGCCATTGACGGTCGGGTAGGCTGGTCCAGTACAGCTACCCCTGCCCTCGCCGATGCTGATGATGGCGAGTGGCATCAGATTGTCATCGCGGTCTACCCTTCCATAACAGCCATGATGACCATGTTGGCTCATCCCGAATATAAGGCAGCGCATGTTCACCGACCTGCCGGTCTTGCCAGGACGCGACTGATGGTTACCTTTCCCATTGAATCCAATAACAACTAACAATGAGTTTGTTGCGCAAAGAAACTTCAGTTTCTATTTCCGCAATCGAGCGGACTGAGCTAAGAAGGCCCTCATTTCGTCATAAACTCATCCCGATCTCACTTTAACATCCGCTTCGCCTCGGTCTTACCTGAAAAGTGGCCGTGCTTGCGCACCTATCCTCACAAGGAGATATTTAATCAAAGAAAAAACAAAAGAGGACCGCTATGGGGCGTTGGCTGATTTGCATTGGACTGGTTATCACACTGGCGGCTGATTTCTGGATGTTTCGTGCAGAACTCGCCATAACCGGTCTCAAATATTTCATAGAATCAGGCCGAGACGTTAGCCCAAACCAGGAAATACCCTGGCAGCAAGGTCCGGACTCGCCAATTGCACCTCCTGCTGAGCGCCCACCCAACATCGTACTGATACTAGCTGACGACAAAGGTAATTCGTACATTACGAGAAGACGGATTGCAGAAAAGAATCAGGCCCGCGATTGCGAGCCTGATGGGTAGTACAGTTTCTTCCTAGCAGAAGATGTTAGTTACCCCAGTGATAACGAATATCGACGCCGTAGAATCTTGGCGCAAGCACTGAACCAGTAACAGCCCAGTTACCTGACTCAGTAGCCGTCCCGGCTCCACGGATATTGTCCTCATCGGTCAGATTATTCACGAACCCACGCACACTCAATTTGTCATTGAGACTTCTCCACATGATACTGGCATCAACACGGAAACGATCGGGGATCAAGTCCTTTTCGCTTTCAAAGCCTGCGTCATAGAATTCCCCGGTATAGGAATAACTGGTTCGGAACTGAAAATTACCGACATTGGTGGGCCAGTCATACGAACCCCAAAGGGTGTACTTATCTTCAGGAATCCGCTTCAGCTGATCACCCTTGGCGTTCAGCGTGAACAATTCAGGATTCGTTGTGCCATTACCAAACAATGAAGCCGGATGGTCCGGATCATCGTTGACGGCGATAAAGTAGTCAGAATCATACTTGGTCTTTGTGTA
This sequence comes from Pseudomonadales bacterium, assembly GCA_046582185.1. Lineage (GTDB taxonomy): Bacteria > Pseudomonadota > Gammaproteobacteria > Pseudomonadales > Azotimanducaceae. The sequence continues at coordinate 4,058 of JAYGEX010000022.1, forward strand.
ACTGAAGTTACCACCTAACGTTAAGTTATCTGTGGGCAGCCATAGAGCCTCCACTTCGAACCCTGAATTAACCGCTTTATCTGCATTCTGAACGATGCCGACAGTTGAACCACGCGCTGGATCATAAACATTGACCTCGTCCTGGTAATTCTCGTAGTCGTAGGTGTACAGGGACATATTCAATTGCAAGGTGCCATCAAAATGCAGGCCTTTGTAGCCGATCTCATAGGCTGTGACCTCTTCCTGATCATAGGACACAAGCTCTAAGTCTCCGGTAATCGGGTCACTGAGTCGAGCATCTACAATACCCAATGCAAAACCACCCGATCGATAGCCAGTGGTAACCGAAACATACATCAAGATGTCGTCGGTCGGTGTCCAGTCCAGATTGACGCGATAGTTCGTATCCCGCCAGGTGTCACTACCCGGAATATGCGAGGTATAGCTGAGGGGAATACCGGCTAAGAGTCTTAGAGAGGTTGCACAATTTGCCTCGGTCAGTGGGCAGTTGGGTGTTAATGGATTCGACGCGTCTCCCGAGTAGGTAGCATTACCCATGGCGATGTTTAACCAGGCCAGGTCGGTAACACCGGGCGTATGAAACCCCGCAAAACCATTGGCGGTCGCCATGGTTGGCGTATAGATGCCAAACGCATTGGCGGAGGGTCCAGCCCCACCAAACGCAATCGCTCCGTCAGTACCAAATGAGCCTATTTCAAAATAACCGCCGCGAATCTCTCTCACGGTCTTCTCGTCTTCGGCGTAACGTAAACCTAATACCAGGGCAAACTGGTCATTAATTTCCCACGTGGCTTGCGTATAGATGGCTGTTGCCACGTTTCTGTTTTTGTTTGTATGGTGATACCAGTCACCACGCGCATCGCCTTCCCACATACCACTAATTGAGGTGCCTTCCTCCGCGTCTCCTAACCTGACATGCGCTCCCCCCAATCCAAGGATCTGTATCGCACTTGCGCCACCAAAAAAGGCATTTGGAAGTGCCATGTCTCCATAGTTTGCTGCCTGGATAAATCTGTTCGTGCTATCTGAGAGGCTAAAATCCTGAGCTCGAAGTTCATCGAAATAATACACACCTGAAGTAATCGACAGATTATCCGCCGCCTGCCAGAAAACCTGAATTTCATGGGATTTGGATTGAACGTCTTCCTCGACAGTTGTACGACCTTTGGCGAGCTGGCTGTTCGTGTGGTCCGTATCAATATTAAAATGATACTTAAAATCATTAGTCCCAAATATGTACTTTAACTGCAGATCTTCATTCACGTCCCAGACAATCTCATTTTGACTGGCGCGATGCCCGAAAAACTCATGATTGCAATTGGCGGTCGTGTAGGGAAAAGAACAACCCGAACCATCGTGGTTTACATTGGTTTTGCGGTTCGGGTCATCTTTACTTGCACCAGCCATTAATTCCGCTGTTTCCGGATGGTTAAAGGCGCCATTGATCACAACCCAGGCTGCAGGATTCACACCTGGAGTCACATGGCGGCCGTAAACGGTGCCACCATTGATCGGATCGTCGAATCCCAGAGCGCCTGGATCGCCAGGCATCACTGTTGTATATCCGTTAGCAGAAACGTTAGTCAAGCCGTTAACATAGTCGTTCGAGCTTCGAATGCCCCGGTCAGCAGACGATCCCTCGGTGATAAGGGACGAACTGCCGATAACCCGATCTGATTCCCGATCATTTGCCCTTAACTTGACGGTGATGTCGTCTGAGACATTCCAGGTTAAGGCCAGCGAATAGTTTCGGTCATCAATACTATCTGTGTCCGGCGAGCCGTTGATACCCTCCTGGAAACCATCTCTATCTCGTTTAACTATCAAAGCACGAAATGCTAGTTTATCTTCAATAATGGGTCCCGATAACACCCCATAGAATTCCTGATCATTATAATTACCGAATTGCGTGCGGGCGTCTCCTGTCCAGTCAAAGGTAGGATTTTTGGTAATATAGTTTAGCGCCCCACCAATGGCATTTCGACCATACAGTGTGCCTTGAGGTCCACGTAACACCTCAACCCGTTGAATGTCATAAAGTGCGTTCTCTGAGGCAGCAATACCAAAGTCCGGAGAAAATACACCGTTATAGTAAGTTGCTACACCCGGGTCCCCACCCAAAGCCCGGAAGTTACGCCCAACACCACGAATACGAATATCGTATGCGTCTCTAGTCGTGGCTGGAATATAGTTGACCATATCGTCCGCACCCTGCATCCCGAACTCCTCGATGGTGTCGGCTGAAAATGCGGTGATGGATATAGATGTGTCTGAGACTGTGGCTTCGATTTTTTCGGCCGTTACCACAACTTCTTCAATTTGCCGATCTGCGGCCATCACCGAACTCGTAATGAGACTGGTAATGCCGAAGGTCAACAGGCTCAACTTCTTATTGATTATTGTCATGAGACAATACCCCCTGTTTTATTCGCCTAGGCTCTCTAGCGGAGCCAATTATTTGATTCTTATTGTCGTTTTAGTACCGCGAACTACCGCTAAATCGATACAGGGAAACTAAACCTTGTAGGTGGAGATGTAAACCCCCCAATTCGAAGCAACTCGATACCGACCCCTTAATATATTCGTTAGGTATGTCGCGGTTTTTACGCGTTTATTCAGTGCATTTGGAGACCGGTTATTGATGAGAGTGATTTAAAGTCATATTAGTATTAGTACTAGCTATGAAAGAATTGTATATGTCGCGAAATTCTCCATTTTGGGCAAGTTTTTCTAATCCATGCTTGAACTGGATAACGCCGCCAGCTTCTCATGGGGAACTTTCCTCATAGCAATTCTACCTGGGATGTTTATACCTTTTCCGGGATTGATAGCCTACATCGTTAGTATGTGGAGAATTAACATTCATATAGAAGCGCACCTTAATACACCGGTTATTCAATAACTTCTACCAAAGGAGAAAACGAAATGAATATAGACTTGAAAATGAAAATGCCAACATCATGGCGGGTATGGATAGGACTATGGATATATGGCCTGCTTGTAGGAGCTGGAAAGTTCGGCACAGCGGACGAGGCCATGATGATAGAGCTAGGCTTCGGGCTCGCTTTTACTAGCACGCTAGTTCTCTTGATGATCTTCCGCAGGCAGGCTGTATTAGGCTACACAATCTTTATGTGACTTTTGGACGCGGCAGGCTACGCCATGGCGTACCTTGACGGCGACATCATGCAGGTTGCCTGGGTAGCAGGAACGGTCAAAAGTTTATTCTTCCTGGGATATGTAAAGTTCTCAGCCAATGCCACCAATTTCCGCAAATCTCAACCGAGGCAGATTGAAACATTAGCCGAACTAAACCAACAGGTTGGCTGATGATGGTTAGATACCCGAAACGCTGTGACCGCATCTTAACCAAAACATTTCGTAAAGGAGAACCACAAGTGAAACTTAGTAACATAGTAATAGCTTGCGCCTTCGCTGGCGCTATAACCCAGGCGCCAACAGTCCTGGCCGCCACTGACGCACAAGAAAAGTTGGGAGAGTGTAGCGGCGCGATACTGACAGTAGATGAGCCTGTATGGCTTTCTGAACAAGACGACGCCACAAAGAAGAGATATAGAACCAAGCTACTAGCCTGTACTAACTGGATTGAAGGCATGACGGACGTTTGGCATCTGCACGGCCACCATTGTTACAACGGCGCTACCTTTGAGCAGATGGCGCGGATGTATGTCAAGGACATGAAAGAGAACCCTGAGAAGATGAGTAATTCAGGCGTCTGGAACATGGGTGAATTGCTCGAACCATTATTTGAATGTGAGGCTTCGTTCGACAACGTCACATCCTCAGTAAAATGATATTACTAATTGACCATAGCGGCATCATTGCGGTACATGGTGCCGATGAGGTATGCCGCTTCGGTTAATGTCCTCATAGCGTATGCGTTTTCGGTTACGGAGGCGACATCCAAAAAGAGTGAAATCAGTCTCAACACTTGATCGCATGCTCCGGCATAGTCTCGCTGCGTAATATTCCTGTTAGGGTCGGCGATTTTCAGCGTCCCTCGGCCGTATAGATTATTCAAATTCTCATCCTCGCAATGCTCAACTGTCCCCGTCCTTTCTCATCAAAAGCCTCATCCATCGTGTAGCCCGTTTGCATTTGTCCCCTGGCGTTTAAGATCGGCACACACCTACCATCGTGCAATAGTTCTTGTTTGATGGCCGTCGGTACGATTGGCACCTTGTCATCTTTGGGCAGTGAAGGTATGTCAGTTCGGTTTACCATGGTAGCGATAATGGCTGTGGCATCGACCATGTCATCGTTTTTACCACCTGGGAAATTCAGGATTTCGGTGACATAATTCGCATTCCAGTCGCCACGCTTTAGAAAGATTTGGTTGTGGTGGAACATGGCCTGTAATGGTGTCGCCCTAATTTCCTTGTTAGTCGCACCGATAGAGACCTCTCGGAAAATTGGATAAATACGCCTAGCCCTGGCTTCCCGCTCGCACATGCGTTTGAAAAACTTGGTCAATTTGTCATTCTCATGGTAGATGGAACTTGGCTTGGCGGCGATTATGGCGAAAAACTTTTGAAGATAAGAAAAACAAACCAACGATTCCCATATCAAGCAAAGTATACACATTGTTCCAGGTCAACCAAACGGTTGGTGCTTTCGTTGAATTTTAGCCAACAGGGAATTCTCTTACCCGATCACGGCTGCTTGGCTCACAT
>JAYGEX010000034.1:0-85139 GCA_046582185.1 Pseudomonadales bacterium
TCCAGGGGCGAAAACAAGATATGGGTGGTGCCGTTCCGAAATGGGTTCTTTAGCTCATATTGGATCCTACCGTCGGCTCTGGTTGTGAGTCGCTCCAGGCAAATGGCAGGTCTGGTGACATATCGGCAAAGACGTTCTAAATTGCATGACAGGGGGTCTGATAACACACGCATACAAGGTCTCGGTCGTTATCTCATCTTGAAGAAATGCAACTCCTCCACTCACCTTCTTGGTCAAATCCAAGCGTGTCGTTGTACCTCCAACAAGCTGGTATTGGCTCGGTGGTTTCACAGAAACTTCGCCCGTAACAATTAAACCCTCAAAGTTGGCATTCAGATCCCAATAGCTGATTGACCGATTACTTCGTGAGTCTTTAACCAAACCCTCTTCAACCTTCAAGTTAATGATATCGGCATCAAGAACAACGGAGGCCCGCTGTAACAGTAATAATCTAAGCTCGGCAGTGACCTGGCGCACCGCACCACCGCTGCCTTCAATTGACATACTGCCGACGGTCATCAGTTCGTTAGGTCCGCTATTGGTACTGCCTGTTAACACTTCAACTTGATCTAACCTTAAGTCTAATTCTTCGGCAGCTATCAGAGCGATCGCAGTGGTTATACCTTGCCCAAGCTCGACCTTTCCTGTGTGAACCCTAACCACCATGCCAACTTTGTCGAATTTGACCCAGTCCGATAAATTTGGATTTGTCACTAACGCTTGTGGAAGATCATTCATCGCTCAAGGCCCTGGTTAGCCGAGATCACTTTGATCAATAAATTTCTCTTTGACCCTAACCTAACCATCATCGTTCGCAGCTTTTTGAATGGCTTTGATAATTCGGTTGTGTGCTCCACATCGACATAGGTGTCCAGACAGCGCTTGTTGAATCTCTTGTCTATCAGGGTTTAGATTTCTTTCCAAAAGGTGGCTTGCGGTCACGATAATACCGCTTAAACAGTAACCACATTGCCCGGCATTTTCCTCCAGGAAGGCGCGTTGAATAATATGTAACTCGCCATTTTTTTTGTCAGACCTTCTACCGTCCTTATATTAGCGTCACTGAGATCTCCGACCTTTATTGTGCATGCGTATTCAAGCTTGTCGTTTACGATAACCCGACAACTACCACACTGCTCCAGGCCACACCCATAACGCGTGCCGATTAAACCCATATGCCTTAATACGTATAACAGAGGTGAATGTTGATCCGCCTCCACAGTACTGACTACACCATTTATCGTTAACCGGTACTTCGCCATGATCATCCAACAAAGTCATCCAGCTACCAGTATGTCACGATAAAGAAACCGGTATCGCAAAAATTAATTGAGTAGAGGTTAACCGTTATCATCACCTGACAACAAAGTCTTCAATCGCAACGAGTAAAATAACGATAAGAACGTTATTAGGATTGATGCGACACCATTTGAGTACTCATTAACTGATAGTTAGCAAATGTTGGCTGGTCACTGACCGTCAACACGCGTTACCATTCACGCTCACTATCTACACCAAAGATCTGCTATGTCTGCACAAGTCCATCCCCTCGGTTCTCCCATCGTTTGTCCGTCCGAGCGTGTTATCGAAGACTGGATTGATTACAACGGTCATCTGAATATGGCGTATTACAACGTGATATTTGACCACGCCGTAGACTACCTCTATGACTTCCTGGGTATAGGTGCAGACTATGCCAAAAGCGGTGTCGGGTCTTGCTTCACAATGGAAAACCACGTGCACTACCTGAATGAACTGTCATTGCATGACGACGTGGAGGTACACATCCAGTTACTCGACTTTGATGCCAAGCGTGTTCATTTTTTTGAGCAGCTCTATCACAAGAAAGAGGGTTACCTCGCTGCCACGTCCGAGCAACTGGGCATGCATGTGGACATGGTAACTCGCCGTTCAGCGCCATTTCCGGATACGGTCCTCGTTGAGCTCGAGAGACTACATCAGGCCCATCAATTAGTAGTGATACCGGATCAGGTTGGCCACGTTATAGGAATCAAGAAAAAGTAAGCTGCTTTAACGTAGCAAGTGAATTGGTCTTGAGTCTTCTCGATACAAAGACGCCAATAAGAGAATAGGGGGGGTAATATGCTCGAGCTGCAACATTTCGATAAGGGTTCGTCTCAGACTGACATCGAATCCGCCTTCTTAAGGGATGGCGGATGTATTAACGACAACCTTATTTCAAATGAATTATGCGATGTATTAATGGCTGATTTCATGCCGCATATTGATGCGGCTCCCTGGAATAATGCCAGCGAAATTGATTCGAATTAGAAGGTGAAGGATTCTTCGGTGCGCAAACTAAACGCTTTCATGGTCTGCCTATAATGTCTGCAAGTTGTGCAGAGATCATCGCGAACCCAGTTCTAAATTCCCTGGCTAACTCCTTACTGGGGCGGGGCAAACGCTGCCGATCCATTCTTGTCAGCACGATGGAGCTTATGGTGCTGGGTAACGGTCAGGCAGATCAAATGTTACATAGAGATTTCGATTCCTGGTATTACTTCAAGCGTTCCCGGGAATTCAATACCTTGTTTAGTGCAAATATCGCGATGTGTGATTTCAGCAGTACTAACGGTGCGACAGTCGTTGTGCCTGGCAGTACCCTTTGGCCGGATGATAGGAAGGCTAGAGACGATGAAAAGTGCCTGGCAACCATGACAAAAGGCTCGGCGCTACTTTACAGCGGTGACGTTCTCAACGGTGGTGGCAGCAATACTGAAGATGTTATGCGAACGGGATTTTATATCGGCTATATTCCAAGCTGGCTCCATGGCCTTGAAAACCATATGGTTTCCAATGGTCCCGGCGTTGTTGAACAGTTCGACGAAGATGTTCAGGCCTTGCTGGACAAAGTACCGGAAGGATTTACCGTTGTTCCATAATATCCAGGCCCTTTATGGAACTGGTAACTTAAGGCGCGGCTTTCACCGCCCTTATAAATGAGTCTAGCGCGATTCCGGTAAGTGCCTTGCCATGGCCAGGATCATTTGCCACTGGGCGCTCGATTACCTTTGCTACCTCTATTTTGAAGTCCAACATCTCACGGGTCAGTTCTTCAACAGAGGGTAACAATGATAAATCTTGAGGACCCCCGACGCCGTGCGCAACATTGCTAGGGTCATGGGCGATATAGATGAGGGTACCGGACGGTTTAATAGAGGCGAGCACATTGGGCAGCCAGGCAAGGCGTTCTGTTTTACTGGTATGTAGATAAAGTACGGCCACTAGATCATACGTTTCCTTTGTCAGCGCAAAATTGCAGACATCATCTGCAATCCAGTTGACCTTCACGCCACGCTTTTCTGCAATTTCTTTGGCTTTTTCAATGCCCACATCTGAAAAATCGATAGCCGTTGACTGCCATCCCTGCTCGGCGAGCCAGATCGCATTGCGTCCCTCACCGCAGGCTACATCCAGGGATCTGCCTGGGCTCAAATTCTTGACCTCGGCCGCGAAAAATTGGTTCGGGCCTGCCGACCAGACTAAGTCTTTCTTGGCGTATCGCTCATTCCACAAATTTCGCTTTGTCATGAGGCAGGCTCTTGGATTATTAGCTATGAGTCTTGTAGAGCTTAGTTATGTTGTGCTGTCGGTGATGATCTAATATCTTCTCTAGAGTCCGGCCAATTTTGGAGCAGATTCGAATGTGTTCCAACTTCGGCCACGTTGATCGTTCGCCTTCCGTGACCAATTCGTTTATCTCGCTGGTCTTGAGCTGGCCCAGTAGTTTCTGTGGGTCAATAAAGTTGAAGTTTGGCACGATATTGACATCGCCTTTATAGTCTTGTGCCACAACTGAATAAAACATGCTGAGTGCCTTACCAACATCCGGGATCTGTCTGAGGTATCGGCGGCTAAATCGTTCACTGCTCTTTAGCATTTCGTGTGTGGTCAGGCGCATCAGGTTCTTTGCACCTTCTGGTAACGGGTTGTATTGATCTCCGGTGATCATAGCAAGTGCCAGTGGATTGGCCTGGCTAACGATGTAATGGTTTACATCATAAAGCCTTGCCAAACGCTTGGCGGGAAGATCGTCGGTTACAGCACCGTCAACCCAGCGGCGATTCGGCAGATATGGCTGAGCTTCACCGTAAACATTCTTCGCCATTAACATGACTGGTGGAAATACACCGGGTACGGCACAAGATGCCATGACCGCAGTTCGTATAAATACGTTTGGCGAAGTAACGGCGTTCATGAGTCTGGAAGTCTGGTGTTCTTCATAGGGGGCGATCGTGATGCTGATACTGCGCCCTGTTTTTTCGTAGGCTTCCTGAAATGTCATGTCAGGAATGGCTGATTCAAGGAGCATCTTAAGTGAGGCTGAGTCGACCTGTTGGCGAATGAAGCTGGAGCGCCGCTGGTCTATTTCAGCCTGAAGGGGATCAGTCAGTCCATCATCCTTTAACAGGACCAGTAATTCTTCATCGGTATGTGTTCCAACTGCTGCCGCAAAGACAGATCCGGCGCTTGAACCGGAGATAACATTTGGTAACAGGTCGTGTTCAAGTAGTGTTCGAATGACGCCGCGATGGAAGTGGCCGAGCGAACCTGCGCCACTTAACATAAGTGCAGATCGACCAAAGCAAAGGCTTGCCCGCTCAAAGAAGTCCAGCTTGTCTTCAGCGGTAATTTGCTTTGATTCAGGAACATTTGATATGTGAATGAGGGCGTCGACTATTTCGTCAACATATTCCTCGATGAGCTCTTTTGTGCCAAATTTTGCTTTTTCATAGAGCGCGGACTTACCCATGCCACCCTGATTACCATGGATACCCTCATTCAGGGAAAACAACAGGCCTACGTCATCATTCTCTGCTCTTAAGTCGCGTAAGGCGTCGATACGAGATTTGATGTTCTCATAATCGTAGCTCTTCGAACTTTCGGTAGTTTTCCATTTGTCTCTGCCAGTTACTGCATCGTGTTCATGTGCAGCATCGGTCCATTCCTGGTAGCTATCAGCCTGGCGCATTCTTCTCTCAAGACGCGACAATGTACCGGTATTGGACCCGAGGCTAGACCCGATATTTAGGATATCAAGCATGGTGAACTCCTGTCCGGACACTCTGGCCGGTTATTCTTATCAATTTATGTTGCAGTGCATTATAAGTAAAATAACAGGGAATCCCAGCTTCTCCCTGGAAGATAACTCCGATGACTTTATATTCGATAACCAGATGCTGCTTCAGGTAATAAGTCATGGCTTTGCCATCGGTGAAATTACCTGCCCCACACGTTATACGCAGGAGGCATCGTCTATTGGCGGCTTGAGTGCAGTTCGATACGGTTTAGGCGTATTGCTGGAGTCGGTACTTTTTCGTCTGGACAAAATGGGAATTGTGAAGACGCGATATCGCAAATCCTAGCGCCTTCAGAAATCCCATCCAAAATGTGGCTTTGGCAGGCGAAGCGTGACATCCAGTGACCCAAGCAAATGTGCATCACCTTCTAACTTGTCTGTAATTGCGAGGCTGTTTACTCGGCTTGAGAGATTGCCAATGCCTGGTCAATATCCCATAAGATGTCCTTGATACTCTCCAAGCCAACGGAAATGCGTATCATATCTGGCTCGACGCCTGCTGCAATCTGTTCTTCCTCGTTCAGCTGCCTATGGGTCGTTGATGCAGGGTGAATAATCAAAGTCTTGGCATCGCCAACATTGGCGAGATGACTCAGGAACTGGGCAGCTTCGATAAATTTAACGCCTGCCTCTTGCCCACCTTTGATGCCGAAGGTCATTATCGCTCCAGCGCCCCTGGGCAGATATTTCTGGGACAAGTCATAATATTTGTTGTCAGCCAGCCCAGCGTATTTAACCCATGAAATTGCATCATGGCTTTGTAAATGTTCAGCGACAGCAACCGCGTTCTCGACATGCCGCTCCATTCTGATATGCAATGTCTCAAGTCCCTGGAGGAACAGGAACGAGTTGAAGGGGCTAAGTGTCGCGCCCAGGGTTCTGAGTGTTTCGAGCCTGCACTTGGTGATAAAAGCGAAGTCGCCAAATGTCTCATAGAATCTGATGCCATGATATCCCTTTGACGGGCCTGTCATCTCCGGGAATTTACCGTTGTCCCATGGGAACGTACCTGATTCGACGATAACGCCGCCGATGGATGTGCCGTGTCCACAGATAAATTTTGTGGCTGAATGCACAATGATATCCGCGCCATGCTCAAATGGTTTGCATAGATAAGGCGTTGCAAAGGTATTATCTACCATCAGCGGAATACCAGCCTCGTGAGCGATGTCTGCCACCAACTGAATGTCAATAATATTGCTCGATGGATTGCCGATGGTTTCGATAAAGACGACCTTTGTCTTTTCGGTGATAGCCCTTCGGAAATTTTCAGGATCGTCCGGATCAACGAAGATCGTATCGATACCCATGCGCCGGAAGTTGACATCGAACTGCGAATAGCTGCCGCCATAAAGCGTGCTTGCGGATACCATCTCATCGCCCTGCTGTAATATTGTCAGCAGCGCCGTCATTTGAGCGGCGAGTCCTGATGCGACTGCTAACGCCGCACGGCCACCTTCCAGTGATGCCATCCTTTCCTCGAACACAGAAGAAGTTGGATTGGATAATCTACTGTAAATATTGCCGAAAGTCTGTGCGTTAAAGAGACTCGCGGCATGTTCTGTATCATCAAATACATAGGATGCTGTCTGATAGATAGGCGTTGCTCTGGAGCCGGTTGCCGGGTCGGGAATTTGCCCTGCATGCAGGCAGAGGGTTTCGAACCCGAATTCATGATCAGTCATAGATGTTTACTCATTGCTGTCTGTTTCTTGTTGTCTTATTACCTTCTTGTCTATCAAAGGCATCAAATATATCAGGGTAGTCGTCTGGGCCGCTTGGCCGAGATGATGCCTGTATTCACGCCGGACCAGTTCAGGCCGCCGAATAATCGTGCGTACTCAATTTTCATGCATTTATCCATCACAACCTCCAGGCCTGCGTCCCTGGCCTGTGTTGCTGCTTCTTCATTGATGATGCCGAGCTGTAGCCATAAAACCTTCGCGCCCATATCGATTGCCGGTTGCACATATTGCGGTACGGCTTCGGTGCGCTGGAACAGATCGACAATATCCACCTGCCTTGGAATTGAGGCGAGATCGGGGAAACATTGCTGCCCGAGAATTTCATCATAATTAGGGTTAACAGGAATAACATCGTAGCCCTTATCCAGTAGATATTTGGCAGCGAAGAAACTGGGTCGATGCCATTTTGCGGACAAGCCAACCATGGCGATAGTTTTAGATTCGTCCAGAATTCGGCGAATTGTTTGCTTGTCCATTTAGTGCTCACAGATAAAAGGTCGAGCTAATGATACATGCTCGGAAAGATGTGTCTAGTTGCTCCAGCCGGATCGCTGGATCTTCTTTGCCAGAGCGAGGTCGTTGTATTTGTTAACATGCCGCCGATCTCTTATTATTCCTGGGCAAAAAGGAGTCCTTCGGCGCATTCAATGGCGCCAGCGAACGGATTACGGTGCAGGCTCTAATTGATCTGATCGGGGAAACCACCAGGCCGATTACGCCCCGGAAAGTGGCTAATGGAAAGGCCTCAACAGAATCAATCGACTCTTCCTCCTGTTTGGCAACTGATAAGGCAACTAGCCTCGGATTTAGCTTTCGAACAAGCCTCAAGGATGAGCTTACGGCTATTTGGGAGGCTCGAGCCCAGCCTACAGGGGCCTGAATCATGGTCTCAGGGAATGAAAGCTATTCCCGCCGCCAACCATATAGAGCCGCACTTTTATAGAACGGTTCTTTAGACTAGCGTTTTCGGTAAAGTTTTCGGTTTATTCTGGTCAGCTAATGCGGGAGCGCTCATGTGGAATATTGAACGATTACAAAAAATGAAGGCGAGGAGTCAGGGGAATCTGCTTGTTGTGTGTTGCCTGAGTTTTCTGCCTCTGGTGTTGGCCAACGCGGCAGAAGCCCCAGATCCTCGAGCAGGTGTATTCAGTGACGACTTTCCCTATGAGTCGAAATACACAACGATAAAAGGGCACAAGATTCATTATATCGATGCGGGTGAAGGTGATACGTTTCTGTTTCTCCATGGCAACCCGACATCGATGTATCTATGGCGGAATGTTATGCGATATATCGTGCCCCATGGTCGTATCGTTGCATTGGATAATATTGGCTTTGGCAAGTCTGAGCAGCCTGAAGTATTGAGCTATACCTATCAGATGCACTATGAGTATGTGGAAGCATTTATCAAGCAGCAGAAACTGAAAAAAGTCATCCTGATAATTCACGACTGGGGGTCTGTATGGGGCTTGCAGTATGCAATGGAAAATTCCCGAAATGTAAAGGGCGTCGTATTTATGGAGGCGATCATTCCACCGGCTTTCCCAATGGAAAAAATAGAAGATTTTGGACCTGTGGCTGGTTTGTTTTCACAGTTCAGGCAGGAAGCCAGTGGCAAGGAAATGCTCATTGAGCAAAATATGTTTATTGAGGGGATACTCCTTAATGGCGCAGTGACACGTCAGCTCAGTGACGAAGAGAAGGCGGTGTACCACGCGCCGTTTAAGGACAAGGCCAAGCGCTTTCCAATTTACGTTTGGCCAAATGAATTGCCCATTGGTGGCACGCCAGAAAGAAATGTGAACTTAGTCAACAAAATCGGAAAATGGCTGGAACGTTCTCGCACGCCAAAGCTACTTCAATATGTATCCCCGGGCGCGATCATTTCGCCAGAGGATGCTAATTGGATGGCGGAAAACTATCGCAATATTGAGACCCAGTTCGTCGGTTATGGCGCTCACTATATCCAGGAAGATAATCCTGAAGTCATCGGCCGTGGAATTGTTGACTGGTATCGCCGCTCTGTTAGGTAGTGCTCGCTAAGTCCATACCTATCCAGAACAAGATTAATACTAGGCCAAGCAAAAAGGTAGTCCCGCACCTTCACCCATAACAAAGCCATCGCGGTCCTGATCAAATGGGCGTGATGCCTCTGCAGAAGCATCGTTGCGTTTTTATAGCGCTCGAAGCGCGTTAAAAATACCAGTGCCAATGATGGTGCTGGTGGCATTTTGATCAGTCTCTGTTTCTGGAGAAAATGATGATTCCCTGAGCAAGTAAGACATGTTTAAAGACATCGTGAAGCTGGAAGATTTTGTCACCAGTGCAAAATTCAAATTTTATGATCAGGCACAAATCTGATGCGTTTGTCATGGGAAGGGTTTATCTTCTCGTGGCGTTGAGATCGTCGAATTAGAATATTGCAGGTTTGGCCGTATTGGTGATTTGAAGGCTACTCAAACACCGGCATTGCATTAGCCCGCATCCACAATTTGGTGATGCCGTCATATTCCCACAGTTGATGATCTGTGATTTTACGAACGCGCTGCATGTCTTCAAATACGAATTCAATTTGGACTGTCTGTTCTGCGTGCGTCTCGTCAGATTGTACGACTGCTTTGACTACCTGGTAGGACGTCACTTTAATATTGTCCGGATTCTCCGGAAATTCACTCTCGGCTGCGGCTACTTGGGTCAGATAGTCATATGCTTCATTCAATTGCGTCCAGCGGAAGCTATTCGCGTAATGACGTAATGTATCTTTGAGTTCGTAACCTTGTTTCAGGCCTTCAATTGTCTGGCAAGCCGTTAGCAGGATCGTGACAATAAGGAGAAGGGCACCTTTCGTGTTTACTGTATTGATCATGCTGTCATGCTCATCGGTCATTGCCTTGTGTTAGTCATCTCCTGTTAGAAGTATAGACTGAACCTGCTCGTCGGAGAACAGTCGTGATAATTTTCCCACGTTTCCTGCTCTGCATCAGTCATCGAGCAACATGGTTATCAGCTGTGATAGATTCCTGGAGGATGCGTCTCTGTTGTTAGTGAAATCAACATGTGCGCTAATGCCAGCCGATGGATTAAGTTGAATTGCCCATAGTGCATTGATTTCATTCGGCAGCATGGAATAGCGTATGTCGATGATGCGATTGGGAATGTTTCTGTCCATTGCGAGATAGTCGTTCGAAAACCAGGCAAAGCGCTTGATGTCTGCGGCCTGCTGGCTTGATGGGTCCAGCCAGGGAAGGTGATTCGCTGTATCTAATTTGTCGATGTGTTCGCCCTGAAAGATTTTGGTGTTAATGCCAACCCGCACAGCATCAACATAAAACTTGTCTTCCGTTTCATACACGATTTTCCACAATAGCAGGTTCGCAAAGCCCGGCTTGGCTTCAATTCTGATTGGCGAATGCCCACGACTGGTGGCGAGTTCCAGACCTGCATCTTCCGCCCTGTCTCTTTGAATCAGTCCGATCGATAGATAGGTAAATGCCCAGGCCAGGGCGATTCGACTGAACATTGGGGCTTTTCGTCTCACGCCAATGATAACCAGTATCAAGAGGGGCAAGGTGAACATTGGGTCAATGATGGATACATTATTCCAGGCGAATCTTTCATTGGTGATTGGCCATAACAGCTGGGTTCCATAAGTGGTACAGGCATCCAGTAGACCGTGGGTCGCATACCCTAAAAAACAGAACCACCAGGTTTCTTTGAAAGTAAGCGTTGCTTTCGTAAAACGCCAGGCGAGCAGTGCACATATCAATGCGCCAATGGGGATGAAAATCAGCGAGTGAGTAAACTGGCGATGAAACTCAAGGAACACCAGTGGATCCGTTGGTGATTGGAACAATACATCGATATCTGGTGCAAGGCCGCCAAGACATCCTAATAATGCGGCGACCTTTACCTTGTGTTTGTCACTAAAAGATTCGGACAGGGTGGCGCCGAGAGTGCCTTGGGTTATTGGATCCATTTAAGTCTCCGGGAGGCGCGGTGGTTCAGATGCACCGCCCGCCGTCCACTTCCAGGGCGACGCCGGTAATCATGTCTGCCTCCGCACTGCACAGGAAGCAGGCGGTATTGGCAATATCATCCGGAGTGGAGAATCGACCAATGGGAATGGAGCTCAGGAAGCGTTCGCGATTTTGTGGCGTATCTTCGCCCATAAAGGTTGATAAGAGCGGCGTCTCACCGGCGACAGGGTTGATGGCGTTAACGCGAATATTAAATGGTGCCAGCTCAATGGCGAGGGATTTGGTTGCGGTTATCATCCATCCCTTTGATGCGTTGTACCAGCTCAGGTTCGGCCTTGGGCTGACCCCGGCAGTAGAGGCAATGTTCAGGATCACGCCGTGACCTGCGTTCTTCATCATCGGAATGACGTATTTGCTGGTCAGGTATACAGATTTTGCGTTGACTGCAAAGACCCGGTCGAATTCATCTTCGCTGATCTCTTCTGCTGGCGTTGGTAAATGGGCAATACCGGCATTGTTGATCAATACATCTACCTGATCCAGCTGTGCAAAGAGTGAACTAACCGATTCGTTACTGCTGACATCGCAGCAGATATAGGTAGCGTTAGTTACTTCCCTGGCAACGTCCTTACCCAGATCTTCATTGATATCGATGATGACAACCTTGCCGCCCTTTGCTGAAAACTTCTGCGTCATACCGAGGCCAAAGCCCGATGCACCACCGGTAATCACGATGGTCTGGCCTGTGAATGGCATGCTTGAATTCACTTTAATAAGTTCCCTGTAACAAGTTGTATGCAGATATCGCCATCACCTTGGCAGAATCGAGCATGTCGTCGATATCAATGTATTCATCTGGCTGGTGGGCTAGCTCCAAAATACCTGGGCCATAGGCTATGCAGTTGCTTAACTTGCCAATGCGGTCGATATGTTTCTGGTCATAAGTGCCTGGAGATACAACTAACTCAGCGGGTTTACCTAGAACTTCTTGTATTGCGGCACTTACCTGCCGAACTACAGGCGCGTCTTTATCTGCCATGGTAGGGATGACTTCAAATAGGTCGCGCAGCTCAAATTTAAATGATGGCCGGCTCTTTGTGAGGTCTTCCAGTATCTTTCGCACTTCGAGTTTAACCTCGCCCAGGTCCTCCTCAATCAGGAAGCGCCGGTCTAAGATCATGCGACAGGAATCCGGTACCAGCGGCGATGGCAATCCATCAAAGCCTTCATTGAGCCCGCCGTGGATTGAATTGATGTTGATGGTTGACTCTTTTGCGCCGTCGGGCACAACAGGCATATCGGTTCGCTTTTCTCTAAGCGCCGGAAACAAAACCCGCTCAAATTCTTCCATCACTGCGCCCATGTGCCGGACCGCGCAATCGCCGAGAAATGGCATGGAGCCGTGGGCAATATGACCGAAGGTTTCAATCTCTGCCCACCAGACGCCACGATGTCCGAGGCAGACCCGATCCTTGTTCAGTGGCTCAGGAATGATGACGTGGTCAATCCTGGGTACTGCCATGATGCCTATTTCGGCTAGATAGGCAACGCCGCCAAAGCCGCCGGTCTCTTCATCGGCCGTACCGGAAATTTCGATGCTTCCCGGCAGGTCCGGGTATTCTTCAATCAAGGCTTCCATGGCTATAACAGATGCTGCAAGGCCGCCTTTCATGTCGCAGGTGCCGCGCCCGTAAATTCTGTTTTCGACAATCTGGGCGGCAAAGGGCTCGTACTGCCAGCCAGAACCCACGTCAACCACATCAATATGCGAATTGAAATGTACACAGGTGCCGGGTCTAGCATTTTCATGGCGGGCAACGACATTCATTCTCGGGTAGCGGTCGCTATCTCCAGGTACATCTTTGGCTCGAAAATATTCGACCTGGAAGTTTCGCCTGGCGAGTCTGTTACCCAGAAATTCGACGCAGTCCTGGTAATAATCACCCGGTGGATTAATGGTTGGGATCTTGACGAGATCACAGGTGAGTTGAATTAAATCGTCGCGCTTATCTGCAATGCGATCCAGCAAACGATCATGGGTGTGTTGGCTAGTTTTTGTCATAAGTCGGTCTCACAGCTTGTCTTAATAGCCCGTATTGATGGCTCGTATTGATAGCTCGTATTGATAGCTCATCTTAACAGCCCGTCTCATCAGCTCGTTTTACAGATTTGCCTCATAGACCCCACGGGCGATTGCTCTTGCCACGGTATTGGCGGCGACTGTGTAAATGTGTATGGGTTCAATACCAGTATCCTCCAGCTCTACTTCATTGCTTGAAAGTACGAACACAATATCACCATCGGAAGGTGTGTGGACAGGATAGATGGCGCGTGCGAAGCCATCGTGAGCATTTATGGCCATGCGTTTGCATTGTGCCTGGCTTAATTTTGCGTTGGTCATAACGATGGCGAGAGTTGTATTTTTACCGGCCTGGGATTTGTCCGAGCTCTTCTGGCTTGAACTGCCCTTGGTTATTATCAGGTCAGCATCTTCCGGCATGGGATTAGGAAAGCCCCGGCCACCAAATTCACTATTTTTCTCAAATGGCGCGGCCCAGAAATGTTCTGTTTCAGCAATATGGACTGAGCCAACTGCATTGCAGGCGACGACGCTGCAAACCGAGATATTGCTTGTTGCTGATTCATGGCTCAGATCCTCGCTGGCAATGCCAAGCCCGCCTCTTCCCCCAGCAACCGTTGCTCCAATACCGGCGCCAACACTACCGATGGCGGGCGAAGCGCTTAAATTATTTGCCGCTTCAAAGGCTAACTCCCGATAGGGCGGGTATCGGCCCCATCCTTTGTCTCCGCCATTGCCCAGATCGTAAAGAATAGCGGAAGGGACAATAGGAATCCTGAATTCGCCGACCGGGTAGCCGCGACCTTGTTCACGGAGCCAGGCCTGAACGCCGGATGCTGCATCAAGTCCGTATGCAGAACCGCCTGATAAGACGACAGCATCAACTTCCTGAACCAGTTGTTCCGGGGAGAGCAAGTCTGTATCTCTTGTGCCAGGCGCACCGCCCATCACATGTACTGCAGCTGTGGCCGGACGATCAGGTATGACCACCGTTACGCCGCTTAATAATTCCTGGTCTACGGCGTGGCCAATCTTGAAACCTTGGATGAGCATTCAGTTTTACATTTTCCAATACAGCAATGAGTAAAGCACACTTGACCTTAAACTTCTGTTCCGTCAGATGAGAACGGTGAATTTGGCGAGCAGGCTTTCTGTTCAAACTCTTCCATCATGAACGTGGCCTGAGTCCTATTGAGTCAGAGGCGCAACTAAACCATACTCGTACAATGAATACAGAATTGAAAACAGCACAGAAATTAGAAGTCTATATCGATTTTAAAAGCCCCTATGCCTACATTGCCAAGGATGCTACCTACGCCCTGGAGGCTGAGTTTGGCATCGAAATAGATTGGTATCCCTTAACCTTGAATATCGGCAGCTACCTCGGCACCGCCAAAACCAACAAGACTGGAAAGGTGATTGAAAGTAATCGCAGTGGATTTCAGTGGATGGCGGTCAAATACGCCTATATGGATGCCAGACGTTATGCGAGTTTAAGAAACATCACCTTGCGTGGTACTCAGAAGATCTGGGATACGTCCTTGTCAGGAATTGGACTGCTGTTCGCGAAGTTACAAGGCCATGATGTGCTGAAGAACTATATTGACCTTGTTTACGAACCATTCTGGAAGCGCGAGTTGGACCTTGAAGACATCAAGGTCGTGAGCAATGTTTTAGAGAAGGCAGGTGCAGATACGAGTGGATTCGAGGATGGGTTTGAAGCCTATGCTGCTGGCGAAGGTCGTGAAATTCACGATCAATTGCAGGAAGATATTCTTGATTGTGGCTACTTTGGCGTTCCTACTTATGTTCTGGATGATGAGGTGTACTTTGGCCGCGAACATCTACCGCGAGTGCGCTGGCATCTGGGGGGTAGAAATGGGCCGCTACCAGATATTGCCAACGATACGGTGCTGGCATCATGAGTGGATTGTTATCGAATACCGGGCTGACCTTCTGCATCGAGTTTAATAGCCTTGCAAGTTACGTTGCCTTGAGTGGTACGCGCAAATTAGTGCAAGACCGAGGCCTTGAAATGCACTGGTTGCCGATGATAAAGGAGACGGACTATACGCCGGCAAAGATATCCCCGGATGATCCTCTGGCCGAATACAAAGAGAGGCGAGCGCGGGCGAGGCGCAATAACAGGCAAAGAGAAATGGAACGCGATTACGAATTATTGGGTATTGCCGATGTAGATGGCAAC
The DNA here is from genome assembly GCA_046582185.1 of Pseudomonadales bacterium. Lineage (GTDB taxonomy): Bacteria > Pseudomonadota > Gammaproteobacteria > Pseudomonadales > Azotimanducaceae. Next base: position 15,110 of record JAYGEX010000034.1, read on the forward strand.
GCGCTTTCTGAGCCTGCCAATGTTAACGATAATGCAAACTATGGCTTGCTCTGGCTGACTAAAACAGAAGCTGGCCCTGAAGTATTTTGGAACTATGTAGAGTCTGTCTATTCTTCGGTCTTTCGGAAAGCCGCTGGCAATGTGTCTGTCAGCCATATCGCTGATTTGTTGAATGAGAGCGATGCTGAAGTTGCGGGATTTGAAGAATTTGTAGGATCTGGTTCGGCAGCGCAGAAGCAGAAAAGTGCAATGGATCAGATACATGAATTTGGATTGTTTCAGTCGCCTGCCTACATCTGTCGAGGCGAGAAATACCAGGGCAGGCAACATCTCCCGTTGATGCATTGGTTATTGGGCGGGCGTGAGGGGAATCCGCCGGTATGATGGCGTAGAAGCAATTTGGATGCTGCTGAAATACCGATTAAGGGAAATAGAGTGCGATTACGAGTGACTGGGTATTGCCGATGCCAGTGTAAAAGAATCGTTTGAGCTCACCATAGTAGCTACTCTGAGTGCTCAGTGACACTGCGTCCCAACCACTGCATGAATATCATCAATATGACATATACACCTGCGGCGAAAGCATATGGTAGTACAGGATTAAACTGGTATAACAATCCGCCGAGGAGCGGGCCAATTGTGAAGCCCAGGGGACCGCATGAACCAGCTACTCCAGCGACAGCACCTTGCTCTTCTGCTGAAACGGCGAGGGAAGCTCCGGCCATGAATCCCGGTCCGGCCAGACCCATGCCGAAGCCAAGTATCATCATTGCAATCGTCAGCATGAATTGTGTGTTAAATGTCGCCATAAGGACGAAGGCCAGAGTAAGTAATGGGATTGCAATTTTGAGGAGTGTAAATGGTGCAAGGCTCAAGCGTTGTACAACGAGACCTTGTGCGATGAGGGAACACCCGGCAGATAGCATCATGGCGAATCCGAGCGTTTTTGCAGTGTCAACAGCTGAAAGTCCCAGTGCGTCCTGAAATCGGAAGCCCATGGTTTGTTGAACCAGAGCAAATCCCATAAACATCAGCACGCCGACGATGATAAAAGGCAGAATTCGTTTGTCTGTGTACTTTAACCTTGGCGGTTTTGTCCCTTTCAATTTCTGGCGAGGCGCGTCGGGTAAATATCGCAATACAAACAAGCCATTCAGAAAAGCGGCAAACGCCATGATCCACAACGGTGCCAACAAAGATATGAAGGCGAGCCCTGCGACAGCTGGACCGATTATCGAGCCAATGTTGTTTGCAGCGCCAGTTGCGCCCATTCCTTTGGCTCGGTTATTGATATCGGTAATGTCTGCCATGTATGCCGTTGCAGCAGGCATGGATGCGGACATAACTCCAGCGTGCATGATGCGTGCGAGAATCAGTGCGCCAAAAAGGGGCAATCCAACCATTGCTCCAGACAAGCCTGCATAGAGCACGGAGTTAAATAATGCTGTTCCCGCGGAAAAGCCAAATAAGCCGATGACCATGACCCGCTTCCTGCCCCAAATGTCACTTAGTCGCCCCCAGATTGGTGACGAAAGAAACACAGTCAATGCAGAAGCCGCGATGATGCTGGTGATCTGAAATTCAGATAATCCCATTTCGCGGCCAAGGGGAGCGAGAATGGGAAAGAGTACGGAAAATCCCATACCAACAATAACCAGCGAGGCGAGTAGTGTCCGCCGCGCAGCCTTGAGCGGGAAATCTGCCAGAGATGAAGTCATAAATTAAAAACCGAAATATTTGTACGAACTAGAGCAGCGCGGGGACGGGGCTACTACCGATTTGCCACAGGAAAGCCAACAGTATAAAAGAGAGGATGCGATCGTGACAGTAATTAGGTAGTTCTTGTCCTGATTCCAACACCTCCGGTGCTACACTGGTTCTTAGATTATTCTCTCGACATCTTCCCTCCATTGGCGGGGGGTGCACTGCTTCTTGCCATTACTCTCGTTATATTTTCTGGAAGCTGGGCCTGAATACCTGTCACTCTACCGGGCGAAGAAAATGCTATACCGAGCAAGCAGCAAGTATGCGACAGAACTCAAGGAGCTGATATGAATAGCTGGAACGAGTCCCCGACCGGTAAGAAAAGAGCACGTGGTGCGGGCGTGCCATTTCAAGGAATACCAGGAACTAACAATTCAATCACCGACGTTGCGGGTGTTCAGGTTGGTTACACGACTTTAATTGAGGGTGATGCCGTTCGCACTGGGGTCACCGCTATCTTGCCGAGACCTCTGGACAAGTTATCGACGCCGGTGTTTGCTGGCTATCATAGCCTTAATGGCAATGGTGAACTTACCGGCACGATATGGATGGATGAGGCAGGGCGCTGTGATGGCCCGATTACGATTACCAACACACATTCTTGTGGCGTCGCGAGGGATGCCTCTATCAAATGGATGGTAGAGAAGATGGGTAAACTCGGTCAGTGGGCACTGCCTGTTGCAGGTGAAACTTTCGATGGTTATCTGAATGAGATCAATGGCTTTCACGTTAAAGAAGAACATGTGATGGCAGCGTTGAATGCGGCGGCAGGTGGTCCGATTGAGGAGGGAAGTGTCGGTGGCGGTACCGGTATGATTTGTTACGGTTACAAAGGTGGCTCCGGTACGGCATCGCGATTGGTGGATACGGCGGGCATTCCAGTTACTGTGGGCGTTTTTGTGCAAGCCAATTTTGGCAAACGAGACCAGCTTACAATTGCCGGAATACCGGTAGGCAGGATTTTAAATGATCCGTCCGATGAAGATGAGAGAGGTTCCATCATAGGTATTGTCGCAACTGACGCCCCTTTGTTGCCACATCAGCTCAAGCGTTTGGCACGGCGCGTTAGTCTTGGTATTGGTCGATCCGGTGCAGTTTCAGGTCATGGCTCTGGCGATATCTTTATGGCTTTTTCGACGGCCAATGAAGATGCGCACCACGATGAGAAGCGATTGGCCAGTGCAGAGTTTGTTCCAAATTCGCGACTGGACATAATCTTCCAGGCAGTGATCCAGGCGGTTGATGAGGCGATTATGAATTCGATTTTTAGTAACGAGACGATGCAGGGGTTTGACGGCAGCGTTGTTGAAGGGCTGCCGGTTGAAGAGGTAATGAGTTTGTTGAAAGAGTATCGGGCGTTGTAGGTAATAAATTTGTTTGGCGTAGTTATGCAGCAGTACTTGCCAAGACCTTATTCAACGCAGTTTCCAGTGCATCAGCCATCAGATTCATTTCGGTTTCGCCGATGGTAAACGCCGAGCCGATGCAGACAATGTCGCGAACTTCGCCGGTACCACCTGGATAGAAAAAGACGCCTGCTTCCATCGCGTGGCTGACAACTTTGTTGCCAATATTGTCTTCTTCCGGAAAGCATTCGAGGGTATCTCTGTCTTTGACAATTTCGATACCGTAGAGCAATCCTTCGCCTCGGATCTCGGCGACCAGAGGGTGCTGGCCGAAACGTTCCTCCAACAAGCCTTTAAGTTGGGGTCCGATTTTCCTGACGCGCTCAATCAATTGTTCTTCCCTCAGGATTTTAAGGACGGTTGATGCGGCTGCGCAAGACTGTGGCAGACCTGCATATGTGTGGAACATCACGCCCATTTTGGCCGCGGAAATCGCATTGGAAATTTCCTCGGTGCTGAAAATACCCGTGATTGGAGAATAACCACCAGCCAGGCCTTTACCGGAAACCATGATGTCGGGTTTGATGCCATAGACATCCGAGCCAAATTTTTCGCCGAGGCGGCCGAAGCCGGTCATGACTTCATCTACAATAAGCAGGATGTCATTCTTCTTAAGGATGGCTTGTACCCGATTCCAGTAATTGTCCGGCGGTGAGATTGCGCCGCCACTTGAACCGTTTATAGGCTCTGCGATCAGGGCGGCAATATTATCCGCACCGATTCGCTCAATAGTGTCTTCGAGGCTTTTCACGTAGTAGTCAGCTGCATCGGGATGGTGCCGGCCGAGGGGACATCGAAGGGGATATGGTGTCTCGATGGTTGGGTAAATGTCGAGTATGCCTTCCAGGCCTCGCTTCCTGGACAAATGGCCAGACACTGCAGCAGTGGTGATAGTCGTGCCGTGATAAGAAATACTTCTGGCGAGTATGACGTTCTTCTCGGGGCGACCTACCGCGACCTGATATTGGACGGCGATCTTAATGGCAGACTCGTTGCCCTCGGAACCGCCGGATGAAACATGGGTCCGCGTCAGGTGTTCAGGTAACCAGTGTGTGAGGAGTTCTTCGGTTAGCGCTTCTCGTTCCGGCGTTAACCAGGGCGGAATAGCGTAGGTGCAATTCATGGTTGCTGCATGGATAGCATCCGCTACCTCCTTGCGACCATGGCCAATGTTGGAAACAATTGCGCCGCCAGCAGCATCCAGAATTTTTTTCCCAGTGTCAGTGTAGAGATAAGCGCCTTCTGCGCGACTAAGTGATGTGTTGTTGTTTACCTTCAGGAAAGGCCAGTTACTGCTCTTACTCATGAATTTTGTCTCTAATTTGAAGAGTTCTTAATTGGTAGAAAATTGCACTGCATATTCTTCCAGTCTCTCGTTCAGCGAATCAGGAATTTTATAGTTGGCCGGGTTGTACCAGGGAAACAAGGTATTGAGGTAGCGCAAGCCACCTGCAAGCAGGAAGAAAGGTATATAAGGATACATTCTGTAACCTTCCGCTTTTAGCATCACGCGGTAAAAGCGATGGATGTAATTCAGATAATGGTACTGGGATTTTAAGCCCTGAATCAGTCGGTAGGGATAACTGCCCACCACATGATTATAGACATCGAAGGCAACAGTTCTGTGTTCAATTTCTTCCAGTGCGTGCCAGTCCATCAGTTCCGCCCAACCTTTTGATATTGGCCCATCATCCTTTGGCCCTTCCTCTGTATTGGCGAGTGCTGCGGCACAGGTCATTGCCTCAAATCCTTCGGCATAGGCCAGGTTGAACTTCAGGGGTTTCTCCTTCAGGAATCGAGCATAATCTGCCTTCATTTCCACTTCGATTTGCTGAAGTTCCTGGGCCACAGTATCGTTAAATTTGCCGCGGATGACATTGTTTAGCCTTGCGTGATTACGATAGTGATTACCCTCTTGCTGAGAGAATCGTTTCATATCTTCTAACAGCTTTTCGTCATCAACCTGATCTGCGGCCTTAAGCATCATGCGAATAAGGTATGGTTCCAGATAGGGCATGGTCATCGAAAATGCTGCGATGAAAAGTGACACCCTGGGTAAAGCGGGAATAGCGTAAAGATTTACATCATCCGGGAATTCGAAGTTCACTTTTCTCACGATGATTTCTGACACAGACAGATCCCTGAATTCAAAACAGTTAGTATTGAGAATTATGCGCCTAATGGAAATTGAGAGCAATTGAGGAGAAGGCAATGAGCCAGAATAATCTGACCGTTAAGGAATGGGCTACCTTGTTGTACGAGGCGAGCTCCAGAGGAGAAGCGAGGCCGGTGTGTTCAGAACGTATTGCAGGCGTTGATATCGATCTTGCCTATGAAGCGCAAGGTGAATTTGCAAAGTTACGCATGGGCCTTGGTTCAATATCAGGGTTCAAAGGGGCGCTCACCAGTAAGGCCGCCCAGGATGCGATGGGAATGTCTGATCCCGCAAGCGGGGTCATGTTTGATTTCATGCAGGTGCCTTTGGGCTCAAATGTTGAATTAAGCCGCTACAGGAGGATCGTCATTGAGACGGAGATCGGCTACTGCATTGGCAAAGAGATATCAGCGCCGATTCAAGCCAGTGAACTTGGTGACTTTATTGAATACAACTTCCCGATGGTGGAAATCGCAGATATTGGTTTTGATGATCCCCGTGCCATGACCCCCTTTGATTTTGTTGCAGCTGGCTCAGCGGCGGCTGGATACATTGTTGGGCAGAGGAGTTCTGATACTGATGTTAATGCTGTCGAAGTAAGCCTGAGTTGTGATGGCGAATTACTTCATACAGGCAAAGGTTCTGATGCAATGGGTGATCAAACAAAAGCTGCGACCTGGCTTATCAATCATGCGGTTTCTCTTGGTTACACCTTGATGCCCGGTCATGTGCTAATGACAGGTTCGCTCGGACGAATTCGCATGGTGACGGAAGCGGGTGAATACTTAGCAGATTTCGGTAATTTTGGTGCTATTAAGTTTTTGGTGGTGTAGTTTCGCTACGTTTATTGTGCGCTAAGGCCATGGCAGAAAATCAATTTATTTAAAGTGATACTATCGGCCTAACTTTTTATTAGCAGGGCAAGGGGAAGCCAATATGGATTTTGATATACCACAAGAGATTCAAGACTATTTAGTCGTACTTGATGATTTCATTGACAAAGAAATCAAGCCGCTAGAAAACAAGGACGATAATATTCGTTTCTTCGATCACCGGAGGGAAGATTCGCGAACAGATTGGGACAGGGGCGGATTGCCAAGTGAAGAATGGGAGGCTCTGCTTCGACAGGCTCGGGATCTCGCTGATGCGGCCGGTCATTATCGTTATCCCATTGCGAAAGAGTATGGCGGGCAGGATGGATCCAATTTAGGCATGGCGATTATTCGCGAACATTTCGCGGCCAAGGGCCTTGGCTTGCATAACGATCTGCAGACTGAACATTCAATTGTTGGAAACAATGTTGGTTTGTTGTTGATGTTGTCATACGGTACAGAAGAACAAAAAGAAGAGTGGGTGCCTCTGCTGCTTGAAGGTAAGCGTGGCTTTGCATTCGGTATTACAGAACCTGACCATGGCTCTGATGCCACGCACATGGAAACAAATGCGGTTCGTGATGGCGATGGCTGGCGAATTAACGGAACGAAGACCTGGAATACAGGCATCCACAAAGCCCAGTACGACATGATCCTCGCTCGCACCAGCGGTAATGCCGGTGATGGCGGAGGTATTACTGCTTTTCTCACGCCGATGAATTCCGATGGACTGAAAATCGAGGAGATGTTGTGGACCTTTAATATGCCGACGGATCACGGCACCGTATCGCTGAAAGATGTTTATGTGGATAACGGGGCAGTGTTTGGTGGTGTTGGCCGCGGCTTGCAGGTGGTCCAGCACTTTTTTAATGAGAACAGGATTCGTCAGGCGGCTTCCAGTCTCGGCGCAGCACAGTTCTGTATTGATGAATCTGTTAAATACGCCAATATCCGCAAACCCTTTGGCAAACCTTTGTCCATCAATCAGGCCATTCAGTTTCCACTTGCGGAATTACACACTCGTTGTGAGATGTTGCGTGCGTTAATTCACAAGACTGCCTGGCAAATGGACAAGTATGGGAACTTCAAAGTTTCAGACAAGGTATCCATGTGTAACTATCAAGCTAATCGATTGTGCTGTGAAGCAGCGGACCAGGCCATGCAGGTCCACGGTGGTCTTGGCTATTCCAGACATAAGCCCTTTGAACACATTTACCGTCATCACAGACGTTACCGTATTACAGAAGGTGCAGAAGAGATTCAGATTCGCCGGATCGCAGGGTATATGTTTGGCTTCATGAAACAGCAGGCGCCGAAAGGCGTAATAGAAGATTAGACAACGGCAGAATATTGATGACATCAGATGATGCTACTTTTGAGAAGAAGGTCGAGCAGGTCCTTGTTAAACACATTCCCGGTTGCTCGAAGCTGATATCAATCGACAGGCTTTCCGGCGGCGCCAGCCAGGAGACTTATCGTATCGAAGTGAGAGTCAATGGCGATGATCGATTGATCGCAATGCGCCGCTCCCCTGGAGGCGAATATGTTGAAGCGCTGCCTTCTCATCCTGGCCTTGATGTTGAGGCCTTGTTAATGAAGCTTGCCCATGAGGCAGGTGTTCCTGAACCTGAGGTCTATCATGTGCTGACCAGGGATGACGATCTTGGCGATGGCTTTGTAATGGAGTGGCTGGAAGGTGAAGCCCTCGGTTCGCGCATTCTGCGCTCTCCCCAATTCGATAAGATTCGGCCGGAGCTGGCTTACCAATGCGGGCAAATAATGGCCCGGATTCATCAAATCGACCTTAAGGCCAGTGGCCTTGATCAAAGGCTGGCGGTTATTCCGCCAAAAGAATTCCTGAGCCAGACCTGGGAGCGGTACAAGGTGCTCAACGTGCCCCAGCCCATGATTGACTACACTGGTCGCTGGCTTCAGGAGAATTTGCCAAGGGATTTCAGCTTGTCTCTCGTGCACAATGACTTCCGCAACGGTAACTTTATGATTACTGCCGATCGCATCGTTGCGGTTCTCGACTGGGAAGTTGCTCATATTGGCGATCCCATGCGAGACCTGGGTTGGATATGCACGAACTCATGGCGCTTCAATCATGATCCTCCAGTAGGTGGCTTCGGCGAATACGAAGCGCTGTTTAGGGGCTATGAAGAAGTAAGCGGTAAACAGGTTAATCCTGAACACGTAAAATTCTGGGAAGTCTTCGGCTCATTCTGGTGGGCGGTGGGCACGCTTCAATTTGTGGAGCATTACCGAAATGGCCCGGACCAGTCCGTTGAGCGGCCTGCGGTGGGGCGTAGAACATCCGAGTGTCAGGTAGATTGTGTCAATCTTCTGATCCCTGGGCCAGTTGAATTAGCCTCGGTAGAATCCAGCCACGAAGGTCTCAGTGACATGCCGCGGGCAGATGAGTTGCTTACGAGTGTTAGAGATTTTTTACGTGACGAAGTGATGTCCGAGACCAGCGGCAGGGTTAATTTTCTCGCCCGTGTGGCTTCCAATTCACTGGATATCGTCGTTCGGGAGCTGGCAATGGGTCCGGCAATATTACAGGATGAAGAGACCCGGCTTAGAGCTATCTATGATAGCGAAGAGTCCCTTGCGACATTGCGCTGGCGTCTGGTAAACGAACTCCGGGATGGCGCCATGGCGCTGGACAATGAAGCCGTAAATGCTCACCTTCGTGCCACAGTGATCAATCAGATTGCAATAGATCAACCTAAATACAGCGGTTACCGCAGGGCGACTGAATAAATTTGTAGTGGAGCTACTGTTATCTAAGCGAGTGTTACCAAAACAAGTGCTACTAAAATAATTGCTACCAGAGTGAGAAATCAAGCATCCCTGGCAAGACCGTCAGCGTGTGGATAGTCAGCCCCGCGAGCCCGCCAATCACTGTGCCATTGATACGAATAAACTGAAGGTCCCGACCAATCTGGAGCTCGATTCGCTCGGAGGTTGCCTTTGGGTCCCAGCTATCGATCGTGCCGGATATGAGATCTGCAACTTCGTGACCGTAGGAACGAATCAGATATCTGCCACTATCTTCTGCCCAGCCGTCAATCTTCTTCGCCAGTACTTCGTCATCCAGAATGCTCTGTCCGAATTTCACCACTGCCTCTTCGATAGCCTTGGTGAGGTCCGCGTCCGGATCGCCGCTCTGGTTTAATAATGCCTGTTTGATGTCTGCCCACAGCGACAGAGTGAAATCGCGCACCGTTGGTTCTTTCAGCAGGTCTTCCTTGATGGCAATTTCCTTTTCCGCGATGTCCGGTGAATGCTTAAGGTCTTCCATGAATTCATTCATCATGCCGACCATACGCTTTCGAATTGGGTGGAATACGTCGACCTGCATCTCGTAGAGCATTTTACTGGTACTTCTTACGATGCGGCGGTAGATGGCCTTATCCACCGAGCTGGGGAACCACCAGGGTGTTTCCTGTTCTACTTTTTCCTTGATGTCCTTGTCGCTATCTTCAAGCAGGTAGAGGCCGAACTTCACTCCACTATCAAACAGTTCCTGCTGGCGCCGTCCGGATGTGATGAAAGATAACAGCTCGCCAATAATGGGCGCGAATGAGGTATCGCGGATACGTTGCTGGACATTTTTTTCAATCATGAGCTGAATATCATCGTCGTTCATGACGCGCACGGCACCAGCGAGGCCTTCGGTGATTTGCAGGGCGACGGCCTGGGCATTCTCTTTCTCAACGATCCATCCGGCAATCCTGCGACTTAGATTCATGGACCGGATCTTTGAAGAGATGACTTCTTCAGAGAGGAAGTTATTTTGAACAAATGCACCAAATTGTTCGGCGATGGCGTCTTTTCGATTGGGAATAATCGCAGTGTGGGGGATCTTCAGGCCCATGGGATGGCGAAAGAGGGCGGTGACCGCGAACCAGTCGGCGATGGCGCCGATCATTGCGGCCTCCGCCGTCGCCGAGACAAATCCCAGCCAGGTGGCATGGTCGGGGAATCGGTTGCCCAGGATTGCGGTGGTGACATAAACGAAGGTGGCGAATAACAGCAGGCTAAGGGCCAAACGTTTCATCTTTGTCAGTTCAGTTTTTTTAGTTAGTTCCAGGTCGGTGTAATTTTCCAGAAGCATGCACTACTCAATAAGGTTAACTGACAGATTGAAAGACGTAGGGTGAAAAGGGCGCATATATTATATGAATGTATATGGATGCTCTATCATTTGAATCAAGCATAGAGGCTAAATCATTGTGATCTGTGATTTCGACCCCATTTATAGTGCAGCAAGTTTGATACCAATTCATAAAAGACAACTAAATCAAGGGTTTATGGCCTATCAATATTCGCTTGATTATGGAATGCCCAGATATTGGCTAATCTGCCTCATTCTTGCGACCCTTGTCCGGCTTAATTTGTATGCTTATGCGGCCATATTTACCAGTATGAGTTCCAAGCAGAGTTCGATAATAGTTGCGTACGAAATTGGCAGCAGTTTGATAACCGTATGATAACAATACCAATATTAAACTCAGCCGGTATAATCGCCTCCCCGGTGTTAATCCGGGCGGGTAGTTGCTGCCCGGATAAGTAGCCTGGAAGATAGAGACGACGCCGATTGAGCTGACATTGAGGCCGACATTGAGGCGACATTTAAAGCGCAGCGGTCGACGTACAGATTGAGAAAGTAAAATAATGACGATGAAAATACAGACTGTTGACCCGCGTGTCAGCGAATCTGATAACCATGTAGATAACCCTCCAAGCCTCGGCGTATGGCTTGGCGAGGACACGAATTTTTCCCCTCTTGATTCCAATGCAGTCAGTCGCGTTGTGCGACAGGCTACCAGTGTAGTGTTCGATCCTGTGAGTAGACGAGTCGGACTGGCAGGAAACGGTGAGATTCGATCCGGTGAACTTGAACCATCCAGCGGCAAACAGGCCCCAGATTCCCGTACAGAGTATTCGCTTCTCGGCGCTCTTCCAGCGATGTATCCGGAGTGGTTGGGCGATCGGGGTTTCCAGGAGACTCATGGCGTTCGTTTTGCATATATGGGCGGTGCAATGGCTCGCGGTATTGCATCAAGTAAGTTGGTCATTGCCTTGGCAAAAATGGGCGCATTAGGTATGTTTGGTTCTGCCGGTTTGTCTCCCAAAGTTGTTGAAGAAGCTATCACGGAGATCGCCGATGTACTTGATCCATTAGGCCTGCCCTGGGGCAGTAACCTCATCCATTCGCCAAACGAGCCGGCCCTGGAAGATTCAATTATCGATCTTTATCTGCGTCGTGGCGTGCGGCGGGTCTCCGCTTCTGCCTATATGTCCCTTACCCCCTCCATCGTTCGATATGCCTGTACCGGATTGACCAGAAATGAGGATGGCTCAGTTGTTCGCTTAAACCATGTCTTTGCAAAGATCTCCCGCGAGGAAGTGGCCAGTCATTTTATTATGCCGGCCCCACAGAAAATCCTTGATCAGTTGCTGGCAGAACAGAAAATTACGGCTGAAGAGGCTGAAATAGCCGCGAGCATTCCTCTGGCCGAAGATATTATTGTTGAGTCAGATTCAGGTGGTCATACGGACAACAGACCCTTAAACGCATTATTCCCCGCAATTATGAGCCTGCGTGATCGGCTCTCCCGCGAGTATGCTTATGACAGACCTATTCGCCTTGGCGCCGCTGGCAGTCTGGGCACGCCCATTAGTGTTGCAGCGGCTTATGCGCTTGGCGCGGCCTTTGTTCTTGTGGGTACCGTTCACCAGTGCGCGATCGAGTCTGGTGTATCAGATAGCAGCCGGGCCTTACTTGCCCAGGCACAAATTGCCGACGTTGCAATGACTGCTTCTGCAGACATGTTTGAATTAGGGGTAAAAGTACAGGTCCTGCAGCGAGGCACCATGATGGCCGTTCGCGGCAATCAGTTATACGATCTTTATACGAGATACGATTCCCTCGAGGATATCCCCGCAGATATTCGCGCAAATATCGAAAAGAATATATTCAGGCAATCACTTGACAATATTTGGAAGTCTACGGTTGAATTCTGGACTCGAACAGAGCCGAAGCAGATCGAGAAAGCCAATAAAAGTCCAAAACTCAAGATGGCGCTGATCTTCCGCTGGTATATTGGCAGTTCCAGCCAATGGCCAATTATGGGAGATGAATCACGTCAGGTGGACTATCAATTGTGGTGTGGTCCGGCAATGGGCGCATTTAACCGCTGGGTCAAGGGAAGCTTCCTTGAAACCCCAGAGAATCGAACGATCCAGCAGATCGCAATGAATTTGCTGGAAGGCGCTGCACATGTCACCCGCGCACAACAACTAAGAACATTTGGATTAGCGTTAACACAGGATGCCCTGGAATTTACACCAACGCAGATGCGGACATAATTATATTTTTAGAGCTGTTTTTTTAGAACTGTTTTTTTTAGAACTGTTTATTTCAGAACTGTTTATTTCAGATCAATGCCCCGACTGATCATTGGGACAGGAGCACAACTTAATGACGAATAAAGAGAAATCGAGTTTCAGCCCGATTGCCGTGGTAGGCGCTAGCGGACTGTTTCCGGGATCTATCAACGGGCAATCCTTCTGGCGAAATATTCTGGCAGGGGAAGACTTCATGACAGAAGTACCTGCAGACCATTGGCTCATCTCTGATTACTATGATGCTCAGCCAGCTAAATCTGGCAAAATATATGGCAATCGCGGCGCCTTTCTGCCAAAGGTGGACTTCGATCCAATGGAATTTGGCATGCCGCCGAAACAGCTGTCAACAACAGACACAGCACAATTGTTGGCGTTGATCGTCGCCAGCAAGGTGCTGGAAGATGCCGCCAGCGTTCAGTTTGGGAAGGTCGATAAAGCGGATATCAGCGTTATTCTTGGTGTTGCCTCAGCGACTGAAATGGTTGGCCAGATGGTATCGCGTATTCAGCGGCCAAACTGGACAAAGGCACTGCGTGATGCAGGAATTGCCGAAAGCAAGGTCCAGGAAGTTTGTGATGGAATTGAAGCAACTTATCCTGAATGGGACGAGAGCACCTTCCCAGGTTTGTTGGGCAATGTTGTTGCTGGCCGAATTGCAAATCGCCTAGACCTCGGGGGCACTAACTGCGTGGTTGACGCTGCATGTGCCAGTAGCCTTGGCGCCGTTGCCATGGCTATTAGTGAGTTGCAATCTGGCAACTCAAACCTGGTCATAACCGGTGGTGTTGATGCCCTCAATGACATCTTTATGTATATGTGTTTCAGCCAGACGCCAGCATTGTCAGCAACGGGCGATTGCAGGCCCTTCTCCAAAGATGCTGATGGCACAATGCTCGGCGAAGGCATTGGCATGGTTGCCCTCAGGCGTTTGGAAGATGCGCAGCGTGACGGCGATAGGATCTATTCGATAATACGCGGCGTTGGTTCATCTTCTGATGGACGTTCAGGTAGCATCTACGCACCTGAATCTAAAGGTCAGGCATTGGCAATTCGTCGTGCTTACAATATGACCGATTATGATGTTGACGAAGTTGAGTTGATCGAAGCTCATGGTACTGCGACTAAAGCAGGCGATGCAGCTGAATTTGGCGGTTTACGCTACGCATTTGAAGATGCAGAGAGTGCAGATACAAAGCAATGGTGCGCACTTGGAAGTGTAAAGTCACAAATTGGACACACCAAATCAGCGGCTGGCGCGGCTTCTTTGTTTAAAGTTGTTATGGCTCTGCATCACAAAGTATTACCTGGCACCATCAAGGTAAGCGAGCCGAACCCATCCCTGAATATTGACGATAGTCCTTTCTATATTAACACTGAGACCCGCCCCTGGATTCACGACCCCAGCTCCACACGTAAAGGTTCTGTTAGCTCCTTTGGCTTTGGCGGCAGTAATTTTCACGTTACCCTTGAAGAGCATGTTCAGACGGGTGAAGCACGGGGACGTTATCACATCTCACCGGTTGAACTGTTGCTGTTTTCTGGCAAGAGTATTGACGAGCTTGTTGCGAGCGCAAAGAGTGCAGTAACAGCCCTTCCCAATATTGCGTTGTCGATGTTAGCAAAGCAGTTACAACAGGATTTTGATGCTGGTAGCGACTATCGTTTGTCGATTGTTGCCAAGGATGCAGACTCCGCGGCAACACAGATTGGCCAGGCGGTAGATAAAATCCGTGCACAGCCAGCTGACACATTCTCAATGCCTAACAAGATGCACTTTGGTTTGAAAAGCGGAGACAAGCAGAAGGTTGGCTTTATCTTCCCTGGCCAGGGTAGCCAGTATGTAAATATGGGCTCGGAACTGGCATGCGAATTTGATCAGGCGCGTACAGCATGGGATATCGCAAGCACCGTTAAGCTCGATGGAGAGCAGCGACTGGATCAGGTTGTATTCCCGATTCCTGTCTTTAATGATGCAGATAGAAAGGAGCAAAATAACCTGCTTACCAACACAGATTGGGCGCAGCCTGCCATCGGCTGCGTTAGCTCATCGATGTTGAATCTGTTGGATACACTTGAGCTAAAGCCTGACGCAGTAGCGGGGCATAGTTATGGCGAAGTCACTGCCCTTTATGCAGCGGGAGCCCTAAAAACATCAGAAGATCTCATTTCGGTATCCCGGCGCCGCGGCGAATTGATGAAGGCGGCTGCAGCATTAACTCCCGGCTCAATGACAGCAGTACGTGCCAATAGTAAAGACGTACAGGCACATCTTGATCAGTGGGATTGTGAAGTTGTCATCGCCAATATCAACAGCCCCAGCCAGGTCGTTATTGCGGGTGAAACCTCGGAAATTGAAAAGGTTGAAAAGATGCTGGAGGAGGCCAAATTAACCTTCAGGCGTTTGCCGGTAGCAACTGCATTTCATACTCATATCGTTAGTCCCAGTGCTGAGCCTTTTCATGAATTTCTAACAGACATTGATGTTGGCGAGCCAACTATCCCCGTATATTCAAATACCACAGCCGCAGTTTATAGTTCAAAGGCTGATGAAATTCGCAAGAACCTCGCCTGGCAATTAGCCAATCCAGTTCGCTTCGAAGAGCTCATCCAACAGATGCATGATGATGGCATTCGAGTCTTCCTCGAAGTGGGTCCAGGTTCGGTGCTAGCTGGTATGGTGAAGGATTGTCTTAAGGGTCGAGACTTTGAAGTAATTTCTCTCGACAATAAAAAACTTGATGGCCGAGCTGCGTTTTGGAATGCCATGGGCAGTTTGTCCGCCGCTGGTATTGCCTTGAATTACGGCGCTCTGTGGGCGGACTTTGCAGATGTTCCTCCACCTGAAGATTCAATCAAACGTTCACCCATTACCGTTAAGATGGGTGGTGCAAACCTTGGTAAGCCATATCCGCCAGAAAATGGTTCTGCTGGCGTACCTGCACCAAACCCTGAAACTATTCCACAAACAGCCCCGGCTCCAATTGCTGCGAAAGTAGCAGCGCCTGTAGAAGTGGCCAATACAGCGCCACCTGCAGCAACTGTGCCTGTACCGGTTGCGCCAACCGCCGCGTTTAATCAACCCTTGCGGGATGCGAATTGGGTTGCCGCGTTCCAGAGTCTGCAACAACAGACATTGGAAGCGCAAAAGTCTTTCCAGAGTACGCTCGGTGAAGCACACCAGGCTTTCCTGCGGGCCAGTGAAGTTGCCTTTGCCCAGTTGGGTGGTAACGTACTCGCGACTATTCCAGTGGCCGCGCCTGTAGCTGCAATTCAACCGGCGACGATTGCTCAAACTGTACCCGCCGCTGCCCCGGCGGCTGCGCCGATAGCAATAGCAACTCCAGTCGCTATGCCAGATACGCCCCAGCCTGTGCCAGTGGCAGCAGCAGTCGTTGCTGAGCCTGTCGCTATTGATTTTGAAGGCATGCTTCTGGATATTGTTGCTGAAAAGACAGGTTATCCGAAGGAGATGCTGACACTTGACATGGAGCTCGAGTCAGGACTCGGCATCGACTCAATCAAGCGAGTGGAGATTCTTTCCGCTTTGCAGGAGCAAATTCCACATCTGGGCGAATTGGACACCGGTGAGCTTGCCGAGTTGAATACCCTGGGTGAAATTATTACCTTTGCCGGTGCATCTGCACCTTCTATACGAGCAGCTACACCGGCAGCACCGGCATCCACTATTGATTTTGAAGGCTTGTTACTGGACGTGGTTGCTGAAAAGACTGGCTATCCCAAGGAGATGTTGTCTCTTGATATGGAGCTTGAGTCTGGTCTTGGCATTGACTCAATCAAACGAGTTGAGATCCTGTCTTCGTTGCAGGAACAGATTCCTCATCTGGGCGAGATGGATACAGCCGAACTTGCGGAGCTTAATACCCTGGGTGAGATTATCAGCTTTGCCAGCGCAGGTGCGCCAACAGCTACGGCGCCTGCCGCTATCGACTTTGAAGGCATGTTGCTGGATGTTGTCGCTGAAAAGACAGGTTATCCAAAAGACATGCTGACTCTGGATATGGAGCTTGAATCTGGCCTGGGCATTGATTCAATCAAGCGCGTGGAAATACTATCCGCGCTTCAGGAACAGATCCCCCATCTTGGTGAAATGGATACAGCGGAGCTCGCAGAGCTTACCACCCTGGGCGAGATTATTACTTTTGCCAGCGGCTCTGCCCCTGAGTCGGCGGCACCAACAGCAACCAGCCTGGACTTCGAGAGCATGCTGCTTGATGTGGTGGCAGAGAAAACGGGATATCCCAAGGAAATGTTGTCTCTGGATATGGAGCTTGAGTCTGGCCTCGGCATTGATTCAATCAAGCGGGTGGAAATTCTGTCCGCACTTCAGGACCAGATTCCACATCTCGCAGAGATGGATACGGCGCAATTGGCGGAGCTAAATACGCTGGGCGAGATTGTCGCATTTGCTTCTGGTTCATCTGCCGCAGGTACCACTGCTAGCAGTACATCAGAAGTTGCATCTTCAGAAACAATTGAAATGACGCGTTATGAAATCGTTAGCGAAGCGCGAGCTGCTGCTGGAATTGCAATCGGGAAAATTCAAAATGCGGCGCCCCTCTATTTGGTTGGAGATCAATCTGGTATTGCAGATCCACTTGCGACATTGTTGATGGGTGCGGGTATCGCGGTGAAGGTCGTTGCCGATGCTCCTGAAAATGCACAGTTTGTGGTCCTGCTTACAGGACTGAACACAGACAAGAAGAGTATCGGTGAGCTGGCCGAGCTCAATGTTGAAGCATTTAAACAGACACGAAGCTGTGCTGCTGAAATGACCGCTAACGGAAAAATGTTCGTCACCGTTCAGGCAACTGGCGGAGACTTCGGGCTATCGGGTAGTGCCGGCAAGCTGGCATGGGCATCTGGTGTTGCTGCTCTGGCAAAGACCGCTTCAAGAGAGTGGCTCGACGTTGCCGTGAAGGCAATCGATATAGCCACAGACGGCATTTCCCGGGATGAGGTCGCGCATCGTTTGTTTGCAGAATTGGTTTCAGGTGGCCCCGAGCTTGAGGTAGGGCTGCAGGCTGATGGGCAACGAATTACCCTGGTATCCAATGTTATTGCCAGCGGTACCGATTCGCTTGATGCACCGTTAACCGAAGATAGCGTAATTGTTGTTAGTGGCGGCGCGCGTGGTGTAACGGCTGCCTGCCTCTATGAGTTGTTACAGAGAACGCCTGCGAAGTTGGCAATCCTTGGTCGTACCGCCTTGCAAGATGAGGCTGCAGATTTGGCTGCGTTTACGACTGACGCCGAATTGAAGAAAGCCTTGTTGGCCAGGTATCAGGGTGCCGGGCAGCAGGTTACCCCCATGGAATTAAATAAAGAAGTCTCTGGCATTCTAAATATGCGGGAAGTAAGGAATAACCTTGCAAAGCTGGAATCAACTGGGTCGAAGGTCCTTTATATTCCTACAGATATTAGCGACGAAAACTCCGTTGCAGATTCTGTGGAGCAGGCTCGCGAAGCATTTGGCCCAATCACGGCTATTGTTCATGCGGCGGGGGTTCTTGCCGATAAGGAAATTCAAAAGAAGACCGACGAACAATTCCAGTCTGTGTTCAGCACCAAGGTAGCAGGACTGAAGAATCTTCTTAGTGCGACTGAATTGGACCCACTGACCCATATGATCTGCTTCTCTTCAGTTGCGGCTAGAGTAGGTAATAATGGCCAGGTCGACTACGCAATGGCAAACGAAGTATTGAACCGGGTCTGCCAAGAAGAAAAATTTCGCCGCGGCGCAGGCTTCATCGCCAAATCCATAGGTTGGGGACCTTGGGCAGGTGGTATGGTTGATCCATCACTTGCTGGTCACTTCCGTTCACAGGGTGTTGAGTTGATTCCCATGGACGATGGCGCCAGACTCTTTGCTGATGAATTCGAAGGCCGTAATGGTGATTGTGTTGAAATCGTCTATGGCGGCGGCATCGGTGGGCAGGAGAATGAAGCCCAGAATAAAGTGATCGCTATTCGAGTGCATCCCTCCACATATCCCCAGATCGCAAGCCACCTGATTCAGGGCCAGCCAGTTGTGCCAATGGCAATGGTTAACGAGTGGTGCCTTGGCATCGCCCGGGCACTGAACCCAAGCGCACGAGTAGTCAGCGTTCGCGACTTAAGTGTATTGAAAGGCATTCAACTTCCAGCATTCGATACCACCGGTGACTGGGTAAATATCACTTGTGATATTAATGATGCCGGCGATCTCCTTAATATGACTGTGTCCAATGAAGAGGGTAATGCCCTGTATCAGCTGGGCATCGAAATTGGAAATGGCAGCGATCAGGTGACTGAACCTGAATCACCTGCAGAAATGAATCTTGGTAGTTGGGAGTGGGGCCCTGAGAAAATATACAAGGACTTCCTGTTCCATGGTGAAGCGTTACAAGTCGTAAAGAAACTTCTTGGCGTTTCCAATAGTGGCTGCAGCGGTATGTTACAAATGCCCGATGGCTCAGATCTTGAGCGCTGGCGTGTTGCCTTGCTAGATGGAGGTTTACAGCTTGCCCTCTTGTGGGAGCGTCATCGATCAGGACTTGCATCACTGCCAACGAAATTTGGCCAGATGAAGTGGCACCAATCGGAAAAATCCGAAGGACCGATTACCTGCGAATTGATGTTGCAAAAAGCAACGAAGCTCGCGGCGACCTGGTCGATTGTATTTACCAACGTTGAAAAGCAGATTATTGCCACGATGGAAGATGTGAACATTCACGTGCTGGGCAAATCCACCGCTTAGGTGTTATGCCCAGTTATGCCTAGTTAGTTCCCGTCCATAAATAGCCAAATTAGAACAATATATGCAAAATTATAGATCCGTTAGCTATATAAAACAATCACTTACCAGGGAAGTAACACCGGCGGTTTCTGTTTCTGTACGAGCGCTAATTAGGCGCCATGTCAAAATAGGCTCCTTGTTAAAGTAAGATCAATGCCAAAAAATAAAGAGTCAAAATTTCAGCCCATTGCTGTTGTTGGTCGGGGTTGTGTATTACCCGGCTGTCATTCGGTGGATGATCTCTGGAAGATCGTGGATGGTGGACAGGTCCAGGTTAGCTCCGCTGAAGGAGATGACTGGCGCGTCGATCAGCAGCGCCTGACGAATGACAATGCAGGTGAATTTGTTGCCGACAAAATGTGGTCCAGCCACGGCGGATATGTTCGCGATTTCGACCGTCATTTCGATGCCAGCCAGTTCAACATCGATCAGGAATTGATTGCGCAATTGGACCCGGTTTTTCTTTGGTCCATGGAAGCGGCAAGGCAAGCCATGGCAGAACTTGCCAACCCTGGCGAGCTCAATGATGCCGGTGTTATTCTCGGTAATCTTTCTTATCCCACGCGCAAGCACAGCCAATTTGCCGAGGAAGTATGGCTGAAGCAAATTCGCCAAAACGGCGAAATCAGCACCGCAGCGGAAAACCGGTTTATGTCTGGCCTGCCGGCAATGTTAGTTGCCGAGGGTCTTGGACTTGGCGGGAATACCCTGGCTCTGGATGCTGCCTGTGCCTCTGGGCTTTATGCCATTAAGGTTGCCTGCGACAGACTACAGGATGGTAGTGCCAGCCTAATGCTGGCTGGCGGCGTTAATGCCGCTGACCCATTGTTTATTCACATGGGCTTCTGCGCCCTAAAGGCACTGAGCAAGACTGGCGTCAGCAAGCCGTTCCATGAGCATGCAGATGGACTTGTGCCCTCTGAAGGCGCTGCATTTGTGGCGCTGAAGCGGCTCGAGGATGCCCGTGCCGATGGCGACAAAATATATGGCGTTATCCGTGGTGTAGGACTTTCAAATGATGGTCGTAGCGGTGGATTCCTGTCGCCATCATCCGCTGGACAAGTGGTATCCATGAAGCAAGCCTATGAGATGTCCGGCATTGATCCTGCTGAAGTTCAATTTATCGAATGTCATGCCACTGGTACAGAAGCCGGTGATTCTGCCGAGATAGAAAGCCTCGGCAATGTTTTTCCAAATGATAAGGCGATTCCGCTGGGGTCATTGAAAGGCAACCTTGGTCACTTGATTACTGCCTCTGGTGTCGCGGGATTGGTTAAAGTGTTGTTGGCCTTCGAGCACAAGACACTTCCTGGTACACCTAATGCGTCACCAACTTTAGGCAAGGTCAAGTCTGCTGGTTTTGAAGTGCCTGGAGGTAGTAAAGAGTGGACGAGCAAGGGGCCGCGGATTGCAGCTGTCAGCAGTTTTGGGTTTGGCGGTAATAATGCACACCTCCTGGTTCAGGAAGATGATGAATCCATTGCAATAGGCAAGCTGGGTGTCACACCCACAGATTCTGCGTTCGCCATAATTGGCTTGGCCTTAAGGACCGATCAGGACGAAAATTTTGAGTCCTTTGGGCGGCGCTTGCATGGCACTGGCACCAGTTCGGATAATCCAGATGCCGGGAATCAGATTTTCCTTTCCGCCAAGTCGCTGTCCTTTCCGCCCAATGACCTGAAAGAATCACTGGGGCAGCAACTTGTATTGTTGGACCTTCTACCAAAGATACAGTCGCTGATTGATGGTAATCCAAGCGATCGAACCGGCATTTTTATTGGTATGCAGACGGACAGTGAAGTATGCCGTTATGGCTTACGTTGGCGCATGGCGGAACTGGACCCGGAGGGCATTGTTGCTGATATTGACAAGGAAATTGCGCCGCCGCTCAATGCGGCAGGTGTCATTGGCAAAATGCCAAATGTTCCGGCAAACAGAATTAGTAATCAACTGGATATTAGAGGGCCGGGGTTCACTGTAAGCCGTGAAGAGCTTTCCGGCGACGGCGCTCTTGAGCTTGCCATGGCAGCAATTCATCGCGGCGAGTTGGATATTGCGATTGTAGGTGCGGTTGATCTTGCCAATGAACAAGTGCACCAGGCGGCAATAAGCGAGATATCTGATGGCCCGACTTCTGATGCGGCTATCTTGATGGTCATTAAATCATTAGAGCAGGCGCGTCGTGACGGCGATAAAATTTTAGCAGAGATTACGTCAGTTCATTCAGCTGAAGAGAGCAGCTCCAGCGAGGCGATTACGGGTGCTTATGCTGCATCTGGCCTGATGAATATTGCTGCGGCTGTGCAGCAGGTTCGTGGCGGCAGCATTGAGCCTCGGCCACAGTTTGTTCATAACCGCTCAGTCTTTGGCGAAACCAGCTCCTGGAAACTGACGCAGGATATCAGTGGTGTCTCGGTCCTTGATGCTAAAGATAAGCCGCGCATGGAAATCTTTGCAGCAGCAGATCGAGAGGCACTGATTTCGAATATTCGATCATTAAAATATGTTCCTGCAAGTGAGGGTTCTTGCAGGGTCGCATTGGTGGGAACTGATGCGGAACTTCCCGGCTTACGAGAACGAGCGATCAAAGGACTCGGCAGCGCCAGCGGTGGGCCAACAGCCTGGTCTCTCGATGGGATCAGCTTTTCAGAAACATCTATGAAGGGAGAAATGGCCTCGGTATTTACCGGTGCTGCGGCAGCTTATCCTGGCATGGGCAGGGATCTGTTCGCAGGCTTTCCCGGGATTGCCGCTTCGCTTGCAGCCGAGATGCCAAGAACCGCGGCAGCAATGAGTGCTGCCTTTGATGAAAGCGATGAACGACATAATCTGCCATCGTTCCAGCTAGCAGGTTGCTCATACCTTTGTCAGTTCCATGCAAGGATCACAAGTGAATTGCTGCACCTTAAGCCAAGCGTCGCCATTGGTTTGTCCTCGGGGGAAACCAATTCAATGTTTGCCTTTGGCGCCTGGCAGGACATGGATTCTTTACTGGAAGATATAGACGCTACTGAGCTCTATCGTTCAGCGCTGGCGGCTGACTTTACCTCGATTCGTGAAGTCTGGAGCCTTGGGGGAAATGAAGCTGTTGACTGGGTGAACTATAGAGTACTGGCTCCTGTAGGCAAGGTACGCGAGGCGATCGAATTACAGGATCGAGCTTATCTCACCATTATTCAATCCGAGCGGGATTCCGTTATCGGTGGTGACAGGGCCGCATGTGATGCCGTGCTCCAGACCCTTGGCAACCCGGACGTCATTCCTCTTGGTCATGATCTTGCGGTTCATTGTGATGTCGTTAAACCATTTGAAGCTACATGGCGCCGGATTCATACAAGGAAAACCACGGTACCGGAAGGTATCCGCTTCTATTCCAATTTTCTTGGCGGAGTTTATTCCCTCAATGACGAGTCAGTTGCCGATGCGCTAACGGGCCAGGCGATACAGACCATCGATTTTCCTAACATCATTAATAAAGCATGGGATGATGGCGTCAGAATTTTTGTTGAGCATGGACCCCGTAATAGCCTCAAAGGGGCGATTGATGACATTCTGGGCAGTCGTGAGCGCTTAGGAAGTCGTGAACGCTCTGAAAGTCGTGAACACCTGGTGGTATCACTCGATAACTCTGCACTGCCATCCATGACACAACTCTACCGTGCGGTCGCAGAACTCTGGTGTGCCGGCGTTGATATCAACCTGGAACATATCGATATTGTGGAGGCTTTAGTTGAAGAGCATGGGCTTGAAGAACCTGTCGGACCCACCATACCTTTTAATTTACGTTTGCCGCCTATCAGACCGGAAACAAAACATCTGAACGTCCAATCTATGTCTCAAGAACAGTCTCAAGGACAGTCCAAAGAACAGTCCAAAGAACAGTCAAACGACCGGTTACAATTACGGTCTGGAACCAATCTCTCATTGGCGGAAGTCTATCTGCCTCCAAAGGCATCATCCGGTCCACAGGATGCCCGGCTGATTCCTGCGGCCCCTGCTTTGGCAACAACTTTGCCTCGTCTGCCGGTGCCACTGCAAATTGTCGCCGCGGTGGAACCGGAAGCAGCGGTTATTTCGGCTGATGTTAACAATGTGGCGCCCGCCGTCGTTACGAATGTAGTAACCAATGTAGTTTCCACAACGATGAAGACACCACTATCGCGAGTGATGGAACCTGCCAAGGAAGCAGCTTCATTAGAAGCTGTTGTTAAGCCCGCTGCTGTTCCCTCTACGCTGGTTCCACCCACGCCAGTTCCAGCAGCTCCGCTTACGTCACCGCCTGTACCTATTGGAGCCAGGGAGCACCAGCTCTTGATCGATGGTCATCAACAAATGCTGACCGCGCATCAGGAATTTCTCATCGCTCAAATTGAGGGTCAGAGAGCTTTCACCGAAACCATGTCGCGGATACAAAACTCTCTCTTTGCTTCAACGCCCCTGGAATTGTTGGTGACAAATTCGCCTAAGCAGGCAGAGCCGATTATCCAGGCCGCGATTGCAGAGACATCCAGCGTTGGGCCAGCTCCTGATCCTAGTACCAAGCTTGAAGTGGCTCAGGAAGTCGCGACACCGATGACGGCATTACCTGCAACCAGGCCAGGACCATCATTCTCCCGGGAGCAGCTTGAAGTGCTGGCAGGCGGTAAAATCTCGTCTGTGCTGGGTGAGTTATTTGAGCAACAGGATGCTTATGACGTTCAGGTGAGAATGCCTGAACCGCCTCTTTTGTTGTGTGACCGAGTGATTGGCATTGAAGGCGAAGCGGGTTCCATGGGCACCGGAACCATCTGGACAGAAACTGATGTTACGGCCGACAAATGGTATCTGCATCATGGCCGGATGCCTCCTGGTGTCTTTATCGAATGTGGCCAGGCAGATTTATTACTTATCTCCTGGCTTGGAATCGACTTTCATAATCGCGGTGAGCGTGCATACAGATTGCTTGGATGTGAGATAACCTTCCACAGCGATCTACCGAAACCCGGCGATACCCTGGAATACGACATCAAAGTTGATGGTCATGCGAATCAGGGCGACGTCCGTTTATTTTTCTTCCATTACGATTGTCTGATCGACGGCAAGCCAGCTATCTCTGTTCGTAGTGGTCAGGCAGGTTTCTTCACCACGGAAGAGCTTGCTGATTCGGCCGGTGTGTTGTGGGATCCGGAAACTGCCAAATACACGGAAGCCGCAAACATGGCTCCCGCCAGCGCCGTAACCAGCAAATCAAGTTTCACCCGCGACGATATCACTGCATATTTGAATGGCGAGTTGTGGGAGTGCTTTGGCCCCGAATTTGAGCGAGCTCATACACATACCCGTACACCCGGTTCAGCATCTGATCGTGGCAATTTCCTTGGCGAAGTCACCGATTTTGATCCTGAAGGGGGTCCGGCAGGAAGAGGGTACTTAAGAATCGTTGAAGATATCCATGCAGACGACTGGTTCTTTGACGGGCACTTTAAGAATGACCCCTGCATGCCTGGGACATTGATGGCAGATGCCTGTTTACAGGCGATGGCATTTTATATGAGCGCGCGTGGCCATACCTTGCATCGAGACGGTTGGCGCTTTCAACCTGTAAGAGATATTAGTTACAAGTTTGTCTGTCGTGGACAGGCGACGCCAGAGTCCAGTCAGCTTGTTTATGAAGTCTTTATTGATGAAGAATATGTAGGCAACGAGCCCCGAATTTTTGCTCACGTACTTTGTACTGTCGATGGGCGAAAGGCATTTCTATGTGAAAAGCTAGGGCTTGAACTTGTGCCTGACTGGCCCCTTAGCAGCATGCCGGAATTGTTAGTACCTGCGGAAGACAATCGTCCACTTGCTACTATCGACGACTTCAAGCTGGATTATGCCGCCTTGATCAGTTGTGCATGGGGACAACCTTCCCATGCATTTGGTGAAGGTTTTGCACATTACGATGGCCCTTTACGGAGTCCAAGGCTGCCGGGGCCTCCGTATCATTTTATGACGCGAATTGTAGCCCTGGAAGGTGAGATGGCGAGCATGAAGTCCGGTGGGCGAGTCGAGGCGCTGTATGACATCCCTGCCGATGAATGGTATTTCCTTGAGAATGGTGCACGAACAATGCCCTATTGTATCTTGCTGGAAATCGCCCTTCAGCCATGTGGCTGGTTAGCATCCTATACCTTGGGGCGCGACTATGCGGCGAGTGATCTATTGTTCCGTAACCTGGATGGCAAAGCGGTGCAGCATCGTGAAATCGTGCCCGGTGACAAAACATTAAAAACAACGGCAACGCTGACCACAATTTCGCAGATTGGCGAGCTGATTATCGAGAACTTCGAAGTTGTTTGTACCATCGAAGATGAAGTGGTTTATACCGTGAGCACCGTGTTTGGATTCTTTCCGCCGGATGCCATGGTTGCCCAAAAAGGTCTAAAGATTAATGATAGGGAGCGATTGATATTTGATCGGCTGCATACCAATGTTGTCGATCTGAATGAGCGACCAACGTTGTACTTTGATCATCCGACTTTGCATCTGCCGGACTCGAAGCTACTGATGTTGGACAGGATTACCTATATGGATGGCGTTGATGGTGAAGCCGGCCTTGGTAGTGTTCGCGGCGAGAAGGATGTTGACGTTACTGAATGGTTCTTTAAGGCACACTTCTTTCAGGACCCGGTTCAACCCGGGTCCCTGGGTATTGAGGCGATGTTGCAGCTGATTCAGGCATTTATGATTAAGCAGAACATGCATGAAGGCTTTGAAAACCCCAGATTTGAGCCAGTTATTATTAACAGCGAAGCTGAATGGCATTATCGCGGCCAGATTACGCCGGATAAGAATCTCATCACCATTGATTTTGAGTGTACCGAACGGGGCTCCGATGAAAATTCAACCTGGGTATCTGGCGAAGCCAGACTCTGGGGCGATGGTTTAAAGACCTACCACGCGCCAAAGATTGGTATGAGGATCATCGAGGATACCGAGGGGCTTGCGAATAAACCTGGTGAGAATGGGCGACTACAAAATATTCCACTACTAACTGATCACGTAAATAAAGCCGATGGTCACTGGCGGCTCGATTTAGAAACATCAAGCTGGATTGGAGATCATCGCCCGACCTATACCGTTCCTTCACTGCCCATGATGGCGGAGTTGGGTTTGATGGCCAGCGCTGTACTGGAGCGGCATCCTGGCATGAATATCACCGGTATCCCGCGAGCTGATGCTAAATCATGGCTCGCTTTTAAGTCGACAGTCGTTGAAGGCAAGATCAATGTAGGTGAGCTCAACGACGGTAAAATAGACGTTCAATTATTTTGCAATGGCGATGAAGCGAAGCTGGTCGCCAGCGCCCAGTTTTGTGTGGACACTGAATATCCTGAGTCCCCTCTCCAGGAGATTGCTCTCCTGGAAAAAGGTCGGGAAGTGAACGACATCTACGAATCGGGTTCGCTGTTTCACGGTCCTGCCTTTCAGTTGCTTACCCATTTACAGATGGGAGCGAACGGTTCAAGCGGTGTGCTCGACCTCGCCAGAAACGGCGTACCCTTTGGTGCGATGAGCCCGGGTTTGTTGGACGCGGCCTTACATTGTATTCCCCACGATAATTTTGAACTTTGGAGTGCCGAGGTGCCCGCCGACCATGCGGCCTATCCTCTACGTATAGAGCAATTTGTACTGTACGGTCCTTTACCGGATAAAGGTCTGGTTCAGGTAGAGGTGCGGTTTGTAGATATCAGGGCAGGACGTTTCCCTCGCACCCGTATTTGGCTGTTGGGCGAAGGCAAGCTTATTGCGACATTTTCGCTGACCGAAGTGCTGATGCCAAAAGGCCCGCTTGGTGTATTACCGCCGCGCGACCGCAGGATCTTTTTGACCGGGGAACGTTATGTCGAAGGTGCTGGTGTTTGTAGTTTCGATGGGCAATCAACTACAGCCGTTCAGGGTGATGTTGATGCAAGTAACTGGCTACCGGGCACCATGGAGAAGGTCTATGGTTATGATGGCAGTGGCAGCCTTCTCGAGCGGGTTGTTGTCGCCGAGCACGCGAGTCGATCATTACGATTGCATCCTTCGCAGGTTAGGCTTAATAGCAAGGGTCAATGCCTGAATGTACCGCTTAACAATTATTCTCTTCTGACGGGTACCACTGCATCAATTAGTGGCACTCCGGCAGATCTGAACTGGCGAAAGATTCGTGACTATTGGGTCGAGCGCGATGCAGGAGAGCACTTTCTTGTACATGACATTGGCACTGCTTTGATTCGTCAATTTGTTCGCAATATCGTTCTGCAAGATCCTGAGGACTTTTATCAGCGTCACGGTCAGGCAGCGATTTATCTGGCGAACCATCAGATCTATGCAGAGTCCTTTCTCTTCCTGAGCGCGATTGCCGCATTGACGGGAATACCCACCGAAGCAATAGCGAAGAAAGAGCATAAGAAGGGATGGATCGGCGATGTCTATCGTCTGGCAGAATCAGAAATGCCAGGCAATAACCCCATGCAGATACTGTTTCTGGATCGGGAAGACCCCACAGATTTACTGCAGATCCTTGATAATTATCGACAGACAGCTGCAGAGCAACCCAGATCGTTGCTGGTTCATATTGAAGGAACGCGGTCCACTCAGGGCGGACATCGGGTTGAAAAAGTGAGTTCGGTGCTGGTGGATCTGGCGATTAACTGCAACTTGCCAATTGTTCCGCTGCGCTTCGTTGGTGGCTTACCGTTGACCGGCAACAATGAAAAATTTGATTTTCCTGTGGATCACGGCAAGCAAGATCACTACATTGGCTCCGCGATCAGGCCTGAACTGCTCAGCTCCGTGCCATACAAGGAACGCAACAAGCTGATCCTGGATGGCATTAATAATCTGGGGCCGGATGGCGATACCGATACGCCAATTTCTGCCGATCCCGAATTCAGCAAGCTGGTTGATGCTCAATCTTCAGGTAGCGCTCAATTACAGGATGTACTCTTGTCAGCGGTGCAAAATATGCCGGAAATCGGCGATAGGATGCAGGCCTTACTGGACAAGATCAGCGAGGGTGAGATTAAGGCCGGAGACTTGTCACCGGCTGAAACATTGGCGGTGAAACTCTTATGTGTAAATCCTCCTATGACCTAGAGCAAGGCCGAATCGATATCTGGCGAATTGATTTGAACTCGCCAGGTTCGAGTGACGCATCAGTGCTCGATGATACTCATTTGTCTGAAGATGAATTACTTCGTGCAGGGAAGTTTGTATTTCCGATTGATCGAAACACTTTCGCTCGCTCACGCAGTGCGCTGCGAATCATCCTCTCCCGCTACCTGGAATGCACAGCCGCTGATATTGTATTTCAGTACAACGAACAGGGGAGACCATCTCTTACAGGTGATCAATTCGGGCAAATCGCATTTAATCTTTCTCACATCAGAGAGCTGGCGCTCATCGCGGTGACAACGAATTGCAAGATCGGCGTTGATCTGATTCGTTTGCACCAAGATAATGGCAGGGCACTGGATTGGATACCAATCGCAAGGCGAAGTTTCTCGAGAGATGAGCAGCGGCACTTGTTTAACTTACCCAAGGAAAATCAGGAGCCAATGTTCCACAGAATCTGGGGTCAGAAGGAAGCTTATACAAAAGCAATTGGTGAAGGGTTCCAATACGGTTTTCAGAAATTTTCAGTTGCGGTAAATGGCGCGGGAGAAACAGCTTTGATATCAGATGATGTTAATCCGCAAAGCATTGTTCGCTGGACCCTGACCGAGATTGATGCCGGCGATGAATATCTTGCCATCGTAGCCCATGACGGTGCGCCTACAACTACCATCAGGCAGCTGCAGTTCTAGGCAATTGTTACAAGCCAGAAATTCAAACTCATCTTGCAAAGCACATGCGTCCATGGTGACATGAGAATGAATTTGTAGGTATCTTACGCAGCGGCTATACAATAGCCAGAGCAGAACCAAATCAGAACCAGACCATACAAGGAGTCGTTATTGGACCAGTTTTCGCTACAGGGAAAGAATATTGTCGTTACCGGCGCCTCATCAGGCTTTGGCCACCATTTTGCTGGTGTTCTGGCCAATGCCGGGGCTACCGTCGTCCTGGGGGCAAGGCGGGTGGATAAAATTCAGGCGCGGGTAGATGAAATAAATGGTGCGGGCGGGCGCACCCTGGGTATTGCCCTGGACGTGAATGATGCAGCCAGTTCTGCGGCCTTTCTTGATGGCGCCGAAGAGGCATTTGGTCCGATAGACGTTGTTATCAATAACGCAGGTGTTGAGTCAGGCGCCAAGACCTTTATGACTATCGACGAAGATGACTGGGATTATGTTCTCGATACCAACCTCAAGTCAGTATGGCGCATGTCGAAGATGTATACGGAGCGCGTTGCTAAGGGCGACCAGACCAGCGGCAATATTATCAATATTACATCGATCTCTGCATTCCGGACCATCAAGGGGCAGTTCCCTTACGCTGTATCGAAGGCAGGTCTAATCAAGGCGACTGAAATCATGGCGCTGGAAGGTGCTAAATTTGGCGTTCGGGTTAATTCGTTGGCGCCGGGTTACATCCTTACCGACGTGAGCCGATTGTTGCTGGAAAGTGAGAGATCCGATGACTTCCGCAAGGGAATCCCTATGCGACGTTATGGTGAATTCGAGGATCTTGACGGCCCATTGCTACTGTTGGCATCAGATGCTTCAAGTTATATGACGGGCTCAACTATCGTCGTTGATGGCGGACATATCTGTAACGAGCTCTAGTTGCGATTTAACATTTCCCGTAAAACAGAAGCTCACAGTTTCTTCATGTAGGTTCGCACCTTGTCAATAAGCTCAAAGCCGCAAGAAGAGTAGAGTCCAAATGCGCGATTGTTGAAACCAGCGGTGCCAATAGTCGCACTATGCATTCCCTTGGCCTTCATACGACGAAGACCTTCATAGTTTACTTGCCGGCCCAGGCCCATTCGTCTGAAGGCGGGCCGTGTGCCTACCGGTTCAAATGATCCTATGCCGAGGTCAGTATCTGTCCAGCCAATGCAATAACTGCCAAATTCCCCCTCGTCCGTTGCTGCCACAAGATCCAGTTCAGGGTCGAAAATTTCCAGATTTCTAACTCGCAGATAGTCGTCCATATCAAAGCTGGACTTATACCAGGCATCCCTGTGAGTAGCTACTCTCTTGGGAAAATCTGCTGCGAGGACATGGCGAATTTGCATGCCGTCAGGTAGATCAACTTCCGGGATCGGGACATCCAGGCCGCGCGTCATTGAATAATGAAAATGTCCTGTTGCCTCATAACCATTTGCTTCTAGAAATTCGATTCGATGTTGGTCCTTGTCCAGCGCGCTTATTTGCAGGCTGGAGTTATTCCCGGTTTGGCCAGGCTTGCCTTCATCCAGCGCCTGCTCCCAATCCTCCATGGTATTGAGTGAAATTAGCCAGGGAATTAGTGGCGGGAACAGGGCGCGCCGTTGTTCCAGCCAAGACAATATATCCAGCGCCATGGCAGCCCAATTAAGGTCGACTCGGATGTCCATGCTAATTGGCGAGTTCGGATCGAACCACGCGTAACCGGCGAGCCCCTTCTGGTCGTACCACAGGCGCAGGTTTTCCTTTGGATTTGATCCTGGAAGGCGCCAGACAATATCACTATTCATCATGTAAGTGACTTCAGGCCATCTGGCTTGGGCGTTAGCTGTAATGAGCGCCAGCAGCTCAGGCAGATGCGCGCGTGAAAATTGCATACGCGAAAAAGCGATGGCGTTGTTCATGAGGTTTCCTTGAGCATGGGAGCAAAATACGGCCAGCCTCGAAATACGGCAGGTCATGTAGACATTTAGCGATGTCTCAGGAAATAATCATCGGGCAGGTGACTCAGGCCATAGGAATGGTGATTTAAACACTTAGAAAACCCTTTTGGAACAAAGTGTTTACGGCTGGTGTTTACATTGCGACCGTAAATGATAATAATTCGCAATTAGGAAATTTGAGTTAGACTGATGACCCTCGCCGATGTTGCAGCGCTAAGTAGCTGCAGAATACTAGAAGCTGCCACTGAGCAGCTGGATATCCAAAGCCGCCTCTATGCGCTGGGCTTGTATCCCGGTGTGGAAGTAAAGGTGCTTCGTTTTGCACCCATGGGTGATCCCATACAACTGAAGGTAGGCAATGCATTGTTGAGTATTCGTAAACAGGAGGCACGGTATATTCGTGTTGAAGGCTGTGAGTAAGGTCATCACCATTGCCCTGGTTGGCAATCCCAATTGTGGAAAGACGACGCTGTTTAATGACCTGACCGGTGCACATCAAAAGGTGGGTAATTGGCCGGGCGTTACGGTGGAACGAAAGTCCGGTACTTTTTCGCTTCGCCTTGAAAATGGCGACAGTCAGCAGGTAGAGCTTGTTGACCTGCCAGGCATTTATTCGCTCGAGCAAGAGTATCTGGGCATTGATGAGCAGATTGCCAGAGAATATCTTGACGAAGGCGATATTGATCTGATGATCAACATCGTTGATGCAAGTAATTTGCAGCGTAACCTGATACTAACGCAGCAACTGCTGGAAACAGGTATACCCACTGTTGTGGCGTTGAATATGCTTGATGTTGCCCGACAGCAAGGCGTCGAAATCGATGCCCAGTCCCTATCATCTCGCTTGAACGTTCCGGTTGCACCTATCATTGCCTCACATGGAACCGGCATCGCTTATCTGCGAGAGATTATCTCCAGGCCCCAGTCCGCGTCGAGTACGCAGCCTCTATCTGAAAATAGTCGCGATGGAAATACAGCAGAGACAGTCGGCGAAAAGCTGGTCAAACGTTACCACCGCGCTGAGCGGCTGACCGATGGTGTAGTGGTGATGACACCGGTTGCACATACTCCCACGGAGAGAATAGACCGCTGGGTGCTGAACAAGTGGCTCGGCATACCATTTTTCCTGGCCATGATGTACCTGATGTTTACCGTTGCGATTAACATGGGTGCAGTGTTTATCGACTTCTTTGACATCCTGTTTGGTGCGATTTTTGTCGAAGGTACGCGGGTAGTCCTGGACTCAATGTCAGTCCCTGTCTGGATTACCGTCTTGCTTAGTGACGGACTCGGCGGTGGTATCCAGCTGGTGGCAACGTTTATTCCTGTGATTGGTTTTCTGTTCCTGTGTTTATCTATCCTGGAAGATTCTGGTTATATGGCGCGCGCGGCATTTGTGGTTGATCGGCTGATGAGCAGCCTTGGGCTGCCAGGTAGCGCGTTTGTGCCGCTTATCGTCGGCTTTGGATGTAACGTGCCTTCTATTATGGCGGCCCGCAGTCTCGGTCGTGACAGTGATAGATTGCTGACCATCGCTATGGCACCCTTTATGTCATGCGGAGCAAGGTTGACTGTGTATGCCCTTTTTGCAGCTGCTTTTTTCCCGACTAATGGACAAAATGTCGTATTTTTCCTGTACCTTCTGGGCATCGCGATGGCCGTTGCTACCGGTTGGATATTCCGCAAGCAGATATTTGATACGGAAGTAACACCGTCCTTTCAGGAGATGCCGGCATATCACATTCCTGTAGTGAGAAATATCCTGATCACGACCTGGTTCCGTTTGAAGAGTTTTGTATTTCGCGCCGGCAAGACCATTGTGCTCGTTGTTATCGGCTTGAGCTTTTTAAATTCCATTGATACGGAAGGCAATTTTGGCAATGAAGACAGTGAAGCTTCTGTACTCTCTGTTATTGGAAAAGGCCTTACGCCAATTTTTGCACCCCTCGGTTTAAAGGAAGAAAACTGGGCTGCCACTGTGGGTTTGATTACCGGCCTGTTTGCCAAGGAAGCTGTGGTAGGAACGCTGGACGCGCTTTATAGCGGCCCGGCAAAGGATAGCGATGTGGAGCTTGATCTAATGGCCTCGATTGGTGAGGCTTTCACTTCCATTGCCGATAACGGGGCAGATCTATTAGGCAGCCTGGGTGATCCGCTGGGCCTTAATATCGGCGATCTATCGGATTCTACGGTCGCAGCAGAAGCTCAGGGCGTCAATACCAATACGCTTACCAATATGGCATCGCTCTTCGGTGGACAGTTTGAGGCGTTTTGTTATCTGGTATTTGTATTGCTGTATTCACCATGTGTTGCGGTACTTGGTGCAATAACCAAAGAGGCGGGGCTGCGCTGGATGATTTTGGTCTTTAGCTGGACTGTAGGGCTCGGTTATGTCACCGCAACGGTGATCTACCAGGTCGGCACCTTCATGGAACACCCGCTGTTCTCCGGCCTGTGGATAGCAGGAAGTGCAATCTCGTTTCTATTTGTTGTCAGAAGCCTGAAAGTCATTGGTCGAAAATCACTTCCGGACAACCTGATTCCCATTGTTCAGCTCAGCTGATGCCTTGGATGGATTGGGGATCCAGAGGATCATGAACGCAGAGACAAGATTGGCACTGGCGACAATTAGAATTGCCCCATCGTAGTTCCCAACTACATCATAGTAGTAGGAAGTGGCCAGTGGTGCGGCGGCGGTTAACAGGATCGTAAATGGTAGCGCTGCGCTGCGAACGGCACCGATGTATCGACGGCCAAAGTATGAGGCCCAAATTACTTCCTGAAGGGGAATCATGCCGCCCCAGCCAAGCCCCAGCAGTGCAAACCCCAGGTACGTCCACAGTTGTGCATTTGATTGCACAGAAAAGACGATGATAAATAAGGAAATTGCCGTCAGGCCCGCACTTGTGGCGGCGAGAGGTTTCGCATCCAGGCCATCAATCAGCCAGCCCCATATTGGTTTAGACAGGAGTGCAGGTATAGAAGTTATTGTGATCATCATGGCTGCGGCGCTACGACTGTAGTTGGCGTCCGTCAGGAAGGGAATTGTTTGAATTAACATCACCTGGATGGTGATACTGAATAATCCGAAGGCGAGCACCAGCAGGTAAAAGGATGATGTCTTAAATGCTTCCAGCCGGGTGAGTGAGTTTTCATAATCAGCCATCGCCTTCGACGTCTTTCCCGCCAGGACGTCTTCGTCTGTTCTGCCGTCCGGGTGCAAACCGTAGTCTTCCGGCGTGCGGCGCATGACCAGCGCCGGAGGGATGGCAATGATAAGAGTCGAAATACTGAGAAATTGCCAAGCGAACCGCCATCCTTCCGCATCTATGATGTAGGTGATTACTGGCACCAACAGCACACCGGCAAAAGAAACGCCCATCGCAGCAAAGGCGACGGCTCTGCCGCGGAAATCCACAAACCATTTCGCCAGGGTAACGTTAACCACGAGGTTTCCGATCAGTGCGGCGCCGACAGTTAAGATGACACCGTTGAGTACGATCCATTCCCACAAGGTTGTGAGATAGCTCGTGAGATATAACGCGACTGTCAGGATCAGTGTGCCAAATATCATAAATCGGCGTGCTCCGAGTCGGTCTACATGACTGCCGATGAAGAATCCCGTAAACGCCATAAACACCTGGCCCAGTGTCCTTGGGATCGTAAATTCGGCGCGAGACCAGCCTAATTCCTCTGTCATCGGGATCATAAAAGGCCCGATGATGTAGTTCTGAACGCCTGCGGAAACAAATTGAGCAACAAAGGCGGCGGCAATTAACCAGTAGCCATAGAATATTGTATCGTTTCTTATCCTTTGCATGATGGTCTACTACTAAACTGCACTGGGAAGTGAATGCAGAATAATAGCAGCAATGCCATTTTTCTCAGGGAAATGTATGTCTATATTGATGGTGCAATTGACTTCACATCAGCGAATCAAAGTGTAAAAATGACGCTTCATTTTTATTAGGTTCACGAGTGGACTATAGAACCAAGATTTCCCTGGCATTAGTGTCAGTCTCGCTCATCAGCATGGCGTTACTGGGTACTTTCGCATTTAAAACATCTGCCGAATTGTTACAGCAAATCTCTGTTCGGCAACTGGATGCGCTTGCCGAGAGCAAGAAAAGAGACCTGCTCAAGGTCTATGAAAGCTGGCAGCAAAAGTTGCGCCTGGTACGTAGTCGGCCACAGCTTCGGGATAGCCTGAAGGAGTATCTAATCAGCGGCGATCAGGATGCGCTGCACACGCTGACGCGTTTCGTGGAAGACGTAACTACCTCCGTCGATGAAGTTGATCGAATCACTGTCTTTGATGTTAACGGCAAGGAAATTGCGTCATTTGGACGGGCTTCGTTAGGACTGGAGCACAAGATTCCGGAGGAAGATGTACATTACATTGGGTCATTCCCGAACAAGCCCAATGGGCTACGTATTGTCTTAACCACGGCGATTACAGTTGACCGACAGATCATAGGTGGATTGGAATTCACAGTAGACGCTGCCGATCTTTTTAATGTAACCAGTGACTACACAGGACTCGGCGAGTCTGGTGAGACTCTGGTTATAAAGTGGAAGGACGAAGATACCGCCATGGTGCTTAATCCCCTGCGCCACGATAAGAGCGGTAAATTTCGGGAGCAGGATCTATCCAGCATGACGGAAATTACCCGGGTAGCGGTGTCTGGAGAAGAAAAGATTCTCAGCAAAGACGTAAAAGACTATCGCGGCGTCAATGTCTGGGCCGCCTCAAGGTATCTTCAACCACTGGGTTGGGGTCTTATCGTCAAGGTGGATGCAGAGGAAGAAGAAAAACGCGTAGACATACTTGGCGAGGCCCTGTTTGATATTGCATTGGCATTATCGGCGTTTGCCATTATCGGTGGCACGATTTTAGGATTTCACCTTGCCAAGCCCATCCATGAGCTTACGCTGGTGGTTGAAAAGATGCGCCACGGCAAAGACGTTCGAGTCAATACCAAGGGTGATGATGAAATCGCCTATCTCGGCGAAGTCCTGAATGAATTGATGGATCATTTACACGCTGAAGAGAAAGACCAATCTACTGATGCTTGAATTTATAGACTTTCTCAAGCTGTTTGGCGGGTTTGTCTATCTACTCATGGGCGGTGAATTACTGGTAAGAGGCGCACTTGGGCTGGCAAGGGAAACCAAAATCCCGCCGGTCGTTGTGGGCATGACCGTGGTTGCCATGGGCACATCTGCCCCGGAACTCCTGGTCTCTACCTTCTCAGCCTTGTCCGGATACCCTGGCATTGCCATTGGCAATGTTGTCGGCAGCAATATCGCCAATGTACTTCTGGTTATTGGTGTTCCAGTTTTGATCTATCCTATCGCCACCAATCAGATTGGGCTGGCAAAACAGACAGGTCTTATGGTTGCCGTGTCATTCCTCTTGATTGTTCTGTGTCTGCTAGAACCCATTACATTCTGGGAAGGGGTGATGTTGGTTCTAATTCTTGTTTATTTCCTGGTTATGACGACGCGCGGCGCAGCAGTGATGCCTGGGCTTGATGACCCGGAAGAAGAGATGGATCAATCTGTTGGGCTGCCGTCTTATCCCAGTACCATTACCTTGCTTATCGTATTGGGCGCTATTAGCTTGCCGCTGGGTGCGAACCTGATTGTCGAAGGTGGCGTTGGCCTTGCGACTAACTGGGGGGTCTCCGAGGCTGTAATTGGCTTGAGCTTAATTGCTATAGGGACGTCATTGCCAGAACTGAGCACAACCGTCGTCGCAGCACTTCACAAGAGTTCCGATGTCGCCATTGGCAATGTGATCGGCAGTAACCTCTTTAACATCCTTGCCATTCTCGGTATCACTGCACTGTTGACTGACATCCCGGTTGATCCGCAATTTATTCGCTACGATTTGTGGGTAATGTTTGGCGTGGCTATCGTCCTTTGGATTTACGTGTTGACCAAAAAGAGTATTGGCAAGTTCTCCGGCCTCGTTTTTCTGGCGGGATACTTCGGGTACCTATACTCTATTTATTAAGTCAACTATTAAGACGTAGTCATTATGGTCGAATCAGAATCGGGTAACTCCAAACATCGCTTTACCAGTACAGCGGCAATCTCCATTGTCGTTGCCAATATGATAGGTACTGGTGTATTCACCAGCCTCGGATTCCAACTGCTTGAGATCAGCTCGGTGTTTGTGCTGATGCTGCTCTGGCTTGTTGGTGGTATTGCAGCGCTCTGTGGTGCCTTGACCTATGCGGAACTTGGCGCCAACTTGCCGCGTTCCGGCGGTGAATATAATTTTCTGACGAGAATCTATCATCCTGCAGCTGGTTTTATTTCCGGCTGGATTTCAGCAACAGTTGGGTTTGCAGCACCCATCGCCCTGGCTGCAATGACCTTTGGCGCTTACCTGGCTGCATCAATCAATGGTGTCTCTGCGACGGTTTCGGCTTGCTGCCTGGTAATAGCGCTAACAATTACACACTGTTTCTCCAGAAAGGCCAGCGGCGGTGCACAAGTCGTATTGACCATTCTTAAATTGACATTGATTCTGGTGTTCTGCACGCTCGTTGCAATGCTCATCGATTCACCGCAACCAATCACATTACTGCCGCAAGCAGATGATATGGATCTTGTCTTTGGCGGTGCATTTGCAGTCTCGCTTATCTATGTGAATTACGCTTATACGGGCTGGAACGCGGCGACCTACATCATCGATGAATTAGATGACCCCCAGAGAACTTTGCCGCGGGTTTTGTTCTTCGGTACTGCCCTGGTGTTAATTATCTATCTGGCACTTAATTTCATCTTCCTCTATGCGGCACCCATGGAGGCGATGGCAGGGAAAATTGAGATTGGCGTTATTGTTGCTGAGCACGCGTTCGGGGAAACCGGCGGTATGATCATGGGTATCATGCTGGCCATGTTGTTAATTTCGACGGTAAGCGCAATGGTAATTGCCGGGCCCAGAGTCCTGCTCGTCATTGGCCAAGACTTTTCGATTTTCAGGTTCCTGTCGCGCACAAATAGCAATGGCATTCCCACTGTCGCGATCATCAGCATTTGTACCCTGTCTCTGATTTTTATCCTGAGTTCGACCTTTGAGTCAATTCTTGTCTTCTCCGGCTTTATCATGGGCGTGAATACGCTGTTTTCAGTGTTTGGCGTATTCGTCATACGATGGCGCAAGATGAATATTGAAGGGGCGTACAAGACCTTTGGTTATCCCCTGACGCCTATTATATATCTGGGCATCACGTTCTGGACGCTCGCCTACATCCTGATTGAACGCCCTGTAGAAGCATGGGGCGCTCTAGGTGTAATTGCTGTTGGACTTCTACTGTTCTTTATCTCAAAGAAATTGGAATCTGTCGGCGATCAATCTGTCGATCAATCTGTCAATCATGGGAAAGCAACTCCTTCGAAGGCGGAATTTTCTGATTGATAGGCCGACTTTGGAGAATCATTTATGTTAACCCAACTTTGGAAATCCGTGATCCCTAAAGCTAGCGCCTTCACCTAGCTTTTTTGCGCGATTCATCGGATGTACCTCGGGGCCTGATCCTATCTTTGCTATTCGCTCCATCGTATCTTTTGGTCGCCAGGCAACCGTAGCATCTTCACCGAAATATCGGAGCGATAGTGTATTGCGTGTTTTCCCGGCCATTGTTGGTGCGCCGCCGTGCAACATTGCAGGATGAAATATCACGATGTCTCCGGGCTCTACAGCAAAAGACACAATCGGATAGTCGCGTCTAGCCTTCTCAATATCCGGGAGTCTGGGTAGATCGCCGGTGCCATATAAAGGAATGGTGTCATCTTTAGGGTCAAACTTTGAGCCATCGTATAGAGTGCCGAGGTGTGAGCCCACAACAAATTCCAAAGACTCAAATTCATTCAGGGGTTCAAAGGGTATCCACACTACCGCCAGGTCGTTACCCTGGATTGGTAGATAAGGTAAATCCTGATGCCACGGTGTGCGCCTGGCGCTTTTCCCATCATCACCGCCGGTCTTTTTGAATATCTGTTCGTACATAAACCAAATGTTTGGTTTGGCCCAGAGCCGAGCAACGAGCATGGGTATTTTCGTCTCAGTGTTCACTGCGGTATACGCATCAAAGCAATACGGGTTGGCAAGATCACCGTAGTATGAACCCGGAGTGCCAGGAATTAGTCGGCTGGCACCTTTGCCAGGGTTAGCCAGGGTCCATTCGAATGCGCCGCGAGCAATTTGGAGTTCGTGTGCGTTCAATGCCTGGGGAATATGGACGACCCCATCTTCGGCGAAGGTCTCTTGTAGGTTCATTTACAGTTCCTCGGGATTAGCGTTCAACGCCGCTGGTTCGAGCAATGTGGACAACGGCTTTCTCATACTGCTGATGTTCGCGAGCATTAGTTGTGCGTCGACATTCTCTTCCGCCAGCGCCACAACCTTCATCATTATCTCCACGGTCTCTTGTTCTTCCGTTGGGAAATCACCGCTTGTGACTTCCTGTGAAAAATCCGCCAGTGCCGCAAATAGCCAGGGCGCTCGCGTTTGTTCGAAGGCTGCTGAAAAGTAATCTCTCTAGATGCCATCAATGACAACTCCGGTAACTCGATTGCCTTCAGTCATGACGTCGCGCACCATCGTGGAATAAGGTGTCGTGATATTGCTTACCTGTTCAACGCGCCGTCGCAGACAGTGCTCCAACAAAATCCGCGTTTGGATGCGAGTGCTGGGAAATGCTGGCAGCGGTTTAGAGGGTTCTGGCTGAAAACGCATTAGATTATAGGATTTCCCCTCGGGACCATATGCGTAGAAACCTGCAGGCCCCGGTGATATCGCACCGTGAGAATCCAGCTCGTCATCAAAACCGGGAAACAGACTGCACATGATTTCAAGACCGCCAGGCAATATCCCGTGAAAGTTATTTGCTTGCGGCGTACCGTGCCTGATTTCTGGCGTGTCAGGTATAGCGTCTCGATCGATTAATACAACTTCGTCAAAATAGTCCGACAAAACCCGTGCCGTCACTAAACCACCCATGCCGCTGCCGATAACAATAGACCGAGGGTACTTCATTGCTACTTCCTTGCATGTGCTTCTGAAGTTATCAGTATGCAGCTCCTTTGGATCAATACAACCCGAATTCATCGCCGGGAATAGTCATTTTGAGCCGCTATTCATCGCATGGGGTTCTTCTTCCCAGGATAATCACGGCGTTCAGGTCAGGACTATTCATTCGCTTGGTACGTCCCTAAAGGGTTCCATAGAGAAGTTAACTTGATGATGCTCATTCGAATAAACTGATTCAGATTTGAGAAAAAATAAGTAAATAGTCCACTATTCTCAGGAAGAGGTCGTGTGATGGTTATGCCGGCAACCTCACTGACCAGAACCTCGTGCTAACTCACGACTCACTGTGGGTTGACGACCTTCAATGGAATCTACGATCGCTCATTGGCTGAAGCCGCTTATCTTTAGCACTGATAACTGGCACCTTTGTTCATAGCTTGGTTGTTGGTAGCTTCTCGTCATCGCTTCGTCTCTTGCCGGAGAAAAAGAGCAGGAGCTTACCGACAGCTAGCCTATTCTTCTATCGGGGTGATGATGCATTTCAGATCTAAATCCGCGAAAGTTTATCTGGGGGCAAGTAGAGTCTATAGAACTTCCGGTACCCGGCCTGATGATGCGATGAATTGCGTAAAATCTTTCGCAATAAGACCATTTTGTTCCGTTACAAATCGAATTGCAGCCAAGGGTGTGAGCATCTGGTATGGCGAAGAGCCTTGCCTCATAGACTTCAATCAGAGGTAGCCAACGGTATTTTTAAGCTGCGGTTGCGATCGCTCCAAGAGAACACCCCGCTACGGTTTCGCAGAGAGTCAGGGTTACGCGTGAGTAAACTGTTGTTACCGTTCCTTATAGATTACAGTGTAGATGATTAATCAAGAGGCAGACATGATGGAAAAGTATGAAGGCACTTATTTCGATGCCGATAATCACTACTACGAACCTATGGATGCCTTCACACGCCATGTTCCCAGGCGGATGCATCGACGCGGCGTGACGACTGCGGTTGTTGATGGCAAAAATCGTCACATAATTGCTGGTAAGGTTGATCGGCAGGTGGGTAATCCCGGTTTCAATCCAATTGCCAAACCCGGCGCACTATGTGGCTACTATCGTGGCAATCCGGAAGGAAAAACACCTACTGAGTATATACACGAATCGCTTGAGCAGATGCCCCCGGAATACATGGACCGCGATGCACGACTCGATCGGATGGATGAGCAAGGCGTTGATTTCGCCTGGATGTTTCCAACTCTGGGGGTGATGTACGAATACCCGCTGCAGCATGACATAGAAGCAACCTGTGCAGTATTCCAGGGATTCAATCGCTGGGTCGATGAAGACTGGGGGCTTAATTATCAGAACAGAATATTCTGCGCGCCTTACATCACCCTGGTGGATGTTGATTGGGCTTGTCGTGAAGTAGAATGGGCGCTCAAGCAAGGTGCACGCATTATATGCATGCGTCCAGCGCCTGTCAGTACCCCCCTTGGTCGGCGTTCACCGACGCATAAACAATATGATCCATTCTGGGAGATCGTCAACGAGGCGGGTATTACCGTGGTCGCACATGTGGGCAATTCCGGTTACACGGGAATGGGCTACAGTA
Organism: Pseudomonadales bacterium; assembly: GCA_046582185.1. GTDB lineage: Bacteria > Pseudomonadota > Gammaproteobacteria > Pseudomonadales > Azotimanducaceae. Next base: position 56,963 of record JAYGEX010000034.1, read on the forward strand.
CAGGTGGCATGACCTGGTCCGGGGAGGTCCAGCCCAGCATTGTTGACCTTGCCGCTGATCGGGCAATCAGTGATTGGCTCATGACCATATTGTATGACAAGCTTTTTGAGCGATTTCCCAATTTACGCATTGCCTCTGTCGAGAATGGCGCGGGCTTCCTGTACGATTTCTTTCGCAAGGTTGCCTATGCCAAGGACCGCTCACCCAATTTCTTTAAGGAAGATCCTATTGAGCTGTTTAAGAAACACGTGTGGATGAATCCTTTCTGGGAAGACCACATTGACGAAATAGTTGGCTGGATGGGGGCTGACCGTGTGATCTTAGGTTCGGACTGGCCACACGTGGAAGGTGTGGCACGCCCGCGCGATATCATTGATTACATACATGGCATCTCGTTAGCTGGCCAGAAGAAAATGCTGTTCACCAATACAGCTGCACTGAACGAGCTGCAACCCGCTTAGTAACAGATGGTTCGAATGCTAACTTGTCCTCGCCCGCCATTTTGATGAAGGATCTATTTTTTGGCAATGCTCAGATTGCTCTAAGTCAGTTTGGACATAATGTTGTTACGGCTATAAACGGAGTTGTCTGCTGTCAAGTAGGATACTGAAAAGCTGTACAGCGGTATTTTTGCCCGCGAAAACTTGACCAGCGGAACGAAAGCTCACTCTTGTTGACGCTGCTGAAACTATCGAGTTCTTAAAGTCTCCACCGGGAAATCGATTGGAAAAGCTTACCATTAACATCAAATTACTCAGGCACTGTCGCCAACATTGTAGAGATCGGGACAGCCAACATTTAGGGCAAGGAATTTAGAATCGCCAACACAAACTTAGCCAAGCACTTGTAAGCAGAGATCGGGACAGCCAACATTTACAGCCAGAGATCGGGACAGCCAACATTTCAGAGGGATCGGGACAGCCAACATTTAGGGCAAGGAATTTAGAATCGCCAACACAAACTTAGCCAAGCACTTGTAGCCAAGTCTTAATTGAGCAAGCGATAGGTGGCGGTGTCGATGCCACCTCGGAGCCGATTGTCATTACGAAACTCAGCGATATCAAGATCAAAATTGACGGCAGGCTGGATGAAGCCGTATGGGTTGACATACCAGCCTACGACAATATGAGTGCTGTGCAACCCGACTTGCTGATTAAACCCAGGCATAAAACCCTAACCCGAATTTTTTACACATACGAGGGTCTTGAGGGCGATGGAGCTGCATCACCTGTCTGACCGGCAATTTGCTCCTCCGCCATGGGCCTCTCAATCGGCTCTGGTGATACGTATTTGGATTTAACCTGGGGTTCAGTCGATTCAAGGGGATCTTTTCCACGATGCCCTGACGGAACCACTTGTCGATCAATTCGTTGTCAAGTTACGTTATCGATTCGGCAATTAAATGCAAGAATTGCGGACAGCCAGCATAGCGCCAATCTCCCCCTTAGTTCTTTCCGCTTTTTCTGACACATTTTCAGGTCATCGACGCCTGGTAGTAGGTTCCGGAATCGTTATCCTGAAAGCCATGACCTATCCAAGATCTCATCTCGTCGATCCAGAAGGCCCCAACCATTAAGAATTGGGTGACTGAAGAGCATACTGGCATTCGGTTTGGCCTGATGTTGGTTGTCCTCGATTTCCTTCTTTTCAGCAATTACCATACTTGACCGTTCTTCGGAAAATGTGGTTTATTTTCCTTATCTTCTTGGGGTTTTATGAAAGCACATATCTTTTCTCTATTGATTACTTTATTGCTCCCTTTGGCGGGCCAAAGCGCTGCAGCATTGGAAAACATTTCTGAAAACCCGACAAGTGTCAAAAATAATGGCAATATCTACCAGTTCGCCAACAAGTGTTACGCCATTTATCAATATGAAAATAACACTTATCTTTCGAAACTCGATCAAGCTTATGTATTTTCTCAGAACGTTAGTATTGCTAGTCGATTTTATCTTCGCCCTTCGGCCTTGGGTGTTTACCTACTTTTCGATCAAGATCGACAGTACCTAATTAGCAAGAGCAAACAGCTCAGCTTTATTGGCAAACTTGAATCAGAAATGATGCTCAACATGCCTGAAAAGGACTACCTTCTCACCCCCGCTGAATGGCAAATTCATGCCACCGCCAATGAGAGTGTTTTTCAATTTAAAAACCTTAAGGCTGATGCGTGGTTAAGTCCAGAAGGCCTAAATGATGATGTCAGCTTTGCGGCGGATATTACGCTCAAAGCCAAAATAGACTGCGCTCGTTTCCCCGAGTCTGAAACAGGCACCGAAGGTAATATAAGCAAAGTTCAACATGATGATGGGGACATCTGGGGATTTGTTGATGCTCATGAACATAGCACCGCGAATCACGGCTTTGGCGGGAAAATATTTCATGGTGCCAGTTTTCACAAGCTCGGCATTGAACACGCATTGGCCGACTGTGAAAAGCATCATGGCAAAGAAGGTTCCAAAGATTTGATGAGCATCACTTATCGCTCAGGTTCGGGTAACGTATCCGGAAAATCTTTCACAAAAAATTTATACGACCACTTGATTAAAGATACGCCTGACCATAGAACCGACGGCTATCCAAGCTTAAGCAACTGGAAAGCAACTGAAACCTCAACCCACCAAAGTCTGTATTACAAATGGATAGAACGGGCCTACCTAGGCGGCATGAGGCTGATGGTAGAGTATATGGAATCGACCGAAGTAGTTTGTGAAGTTTATAAAAAATTGTTGCCTGGGAAAAGTGAGTCAGAAAGCTGTAACGAGATGGATCATGTCGATCACCAAATTATCAAAATGAAAGAATTGCAAGATTACGTTGATGCACAAGCAGGCGGGCCCGGTAAAGGTTGGTTACGTATTGTGTATTCTCCCGGGCAAGCGAGGGAAATAATTAGATCGGGTAAGCTAGCAGTCATATTGGGAATCGAAATAGAAAACCCATTCAATTGTTTTGTTGATGAACGCGAAGGTTTCCAAACTTGTAATCCCGAGCTAGTACGCGAACGCTTAAACCAGTACTACGATAAAGGTGTTAGAGCACTCTTCCCTTCTCATAAATTTGTAAATGCATTTTCAAGCGGCGATGGTAATACCGGAATTCTGGAACTAGGCGACTACTTTAACACCGGTCAATGGCGAGAGTATGTTGCCTGCGAAGATATACCAGGGAATTTCCTTGGCCCTCATGGTGAAGGTCATCAGCTAAGCATGTTTTCTGAGCTACGCAATATACCTGGCATGAAAATGTTAAACAGATTTTTCTCAAGCGATGAGGATTCAGCAAAACAGGCTTTCCCTATTTATGATGCCGCAAAAGCGCATTGTCAAAGTGCAGGCCTTAGCGCACTAGGGCATGTTTTAATTAAAGCGATGATGTCCTTAGGTATGATTATTGATTTGGGTCACACCCCAAAAGCCGCGCTCAACGACATAGTGCCCGTTTTAATCGAAAACAATTATCCCGCTGTGAATACCCATGGTGGAGACCAGGCAGTCGTTAAACTAATCAGTGGACTTTCGACGAGCGGACTACCAAGTACCTGCCGCAATGAACAAGGCAACTCACCCCTGCTAGATCGCTTTAATGAAATAGCGACAAAAACTGATCCAGAAACGGGCTTGCCACAAAGAGGTTTGAGTTACGATTTTAATGGTTTCGCCGGTTACAACAAACCGCGCTTTGGTAAGCTTTCTAGATGCGAGACAAAACAAGAAGATCCTTTGGTCTACCCCTTCACCTCATTTGGTGGCGATATCGTATTCGAAAAGTTAAAAACGGGCGATCAAGTTTTTGACTTTAATCAAGATGGACTAGCAAATATTGGTTTATATCCTGACCTTATCGAAGAGGCTCGACGAAGTGGCGCAAGTGAGCAAGAACTCACAGCTTTGTTTAAAACGGCAGAAGCTTACATACGTATTTGGGAAAAATTACAAAAATGGGTTCGTAAAAGACCGGATCAAATTCTTAACTTCTAAGAATTGTAGAATTGCGGACATCAAGAATTGCGGACAAGAATTGCGGACAGCCAGCGGACCAAGAATTGCGGACAGCGAGCATAGCGTCAATCTCCCCTTAGTTCTCTCCACTTCCTCTGACACACTTTCAGGTCATCGACGCCTGGTAGTAGGTTCCAGAATCGTTATCCTGAAAGCCATGACCTATCCAAGATCTCATCTCGTCGATCCAGATGGCGGCGTTTATCATGTTTGTTCACGCTGTGTTCGGCGCGCGTTCCTGTGTGGCACAGACAGACAAACCGGATACAACTTTGATCATCGGCAAGCCTGGATTGAGGAGCGTATCCTGTGGCTTGCAAGCATCTTCGCGGCCGACATCTATGGCTATGCTGTTATGTCGAATCACTATCATCTTGTGTTAAGTGTCAAAGCCAACACCACCAAAGCGTGGACAGATGAGATGATCGTTGACAAATGGTTGATGTTAAATCCTAGAAAGAATGACAACCCAATTGCGCGACAGGTACGGCGGTTATCCATGTTGGAAGATGATGACCGCTTGCATCAACTGCGCGAACGACTCGGCTCGCTATCATGGTTTATGCGTTATCTTAACGAACCACTGGCGCGCCTGGCCAACAAGGAAGATGCCTGCAAAGGACGGTTCTGGGAAGGTCGATTCAAATCACAACGACTATTAGATGAACAAGCTATTCTGGCTTGTATGGTTTATGTCGATCTCAATCCAGTCCGTGCGGGATTAGTCGATGAACCGACAGAAGCAAATCACACATCACTGGCAAACCGTTGTAAAAAGGCTACGACATCGCACTTGCCCATGACAGTCGTCAACCGTGTGGATATTGAACTGCCCATCTCAATAACGCTGGATGCGTACCGCCGCCTTTGCAGTTGGACCATCGAAATACAACAAGTAATGAGGCCCACAAATTTCGAAGGCGTGCCGCCACCTGATCTCTGGCGCCGCCAATATTTACCAAAGCCTGGATGCTGGCAACGTGCAATAGGATCAGTTCAATCGATGAAGGATTATGCACGAGAAATAGGTCAATGTTGGATCAAAACGGTTTCGGCATAATCTGACCCACCACAGGTGATTGAAATAGGTAACGTCCTTTCTTGACTCTTTAATCGCCTCCATCTTGCCTGCAATCAATATCGATAAATCACGAGTCGCCAATCCTTAAGAATTGAGTGATTGAATAGCTTACTGGCATTTGGTTTGGCCGGATGTTGGCTGTCCTCGATTTCTTGGATGTTGGCTGTCCTCGATTTCTCTCGATTTCTCTGGTCCTCGATTTCTGCTCGATTTCTGGTCCTCGATTTCTGCTCTCGATTTCTCGCTGGATGTCCAGAAAATTCCTGTATTTGGTGTGTAATTGCGGCAATTCGATTTGGACATCGCTTTACTGAAACTCCTTCAAGATAGTGATGTCGTTAGACAAAATTCCTGGTTAAGAATCCATAAATTCGAGAGTTACTTATGGCGCTAGATCAGGGATAAATATGGCTGGCAAGTACTAACAGAACCTTTATGATTCAGTCACAATGTCACCGGGCGCGGTCCAGTGGCCGGTTATCCATCGCACCAGCAAGTACACCACCGGAGTATCAATAGCCGTAAGCAGAAGCTTCACGAGATAGGTGCCAATTATCAGTAGTGGCAATGTTGCATTAGGCAGGACACCATAAAACGCAATAGTGTAGAAAATTGTTGTATCCAGTAACTGGGACATAGCGGTTGAGAGGTTATTGCGCAACCACAATCTACGCTGCCCTGTTATTTGTTTAATCTTTTCGAATACGAATATATCCATTAGCTGCGCGACACATGTCGCAGCCAGAGACGCAAGAATCATTCTATCTGCCGTTGCGAAAATACTATTATAGGCATCATTCAACGGCCAATCAGGTACACCGGGAAGTCGCGTGCCAATCATGTAGAAGGCCGTCGCGATAAGAAATACGCACACCCCCAGATAAACCATCAACCGAGCACGAGCTGCGCCCCAGACCTCGGCGACAACATCAGTACAGGGAAAGGTAATCGCATGCATAAATGCACCAAAACTAAACGCCAACATACCCAATCCGAATACACTTAAGTCCAACGGGATGAGTTTTGGTGTCAAGCCGGGAAGAATGCCCCACGCCCCTACATAGATGCCTAGCAATATGTGGTATTTCGTATCCGAAACACTCTTTATGGTTTGTGCAGTCATTCTTTTTCGTCGCGATTTGGAATTTGGACTATACAGGGCAGGGGCAGATCAACGACACTTAATTATCTCAAAAAAATCTTTCATGCTTCGGTGTACTCGCGGTTCAAAATTTAAGAAGTGATTTATCACCGAGTTATTGACCACAGGAAACACAATGACAGCTACGCTCTATCTTGCTAAGACCATCGTTACTATGAACGAAGCCCTAGCGGTCATTAGTGATGGCGGCATACTGGTTGAAGGCAGCACTATTGTTGCTGTTGACGAGTCGAATGTTCTGAAGGAATCATATCCAGATGCAGAAGAGGTTAACTGCGAACATTCGCTCCTGATGCCAGGGCTGGTCAATACGCACTGCCATTCGGGGCTGCTGAGGGGCACAGCTGAAGGTTTACCCGTGTGGGCATGGTTGCAACAATTCATAGATCCCATGCATCGTGTGCTAATGCCTGCCGAGGCTGAACTCGCCTCACGCTTGTGCTACGCCGAAGCACTTTTGTCAGGTACCACGACTATCGTTGACATGTGGCGATACATGGATGGCAGTGCCCGCGCCGCTCAGGAGCTGGGTATAAGAGCGATCATGGTTCCCTATGTTGCAGAGCATCCTGATCACGACTACTTCGAGACTTTGGATAGTAACGAGGCGCTAATCAAGCAATGGCATCAGCGTGGGAATGATCGCATTCATGTGTGGGTGGGCCTTGAGCACATGTTCTACGCCGATTCACCTGCGATAGTAAGAATCGCAGATCTATGCCGCGAATATCAAACGGGGTTCCATACACACAGTAACGAAAGCCAATTTGATGTTGAGAAAACGCTTGAACGACACAATGCCCGACCGATTCAAGTATTGGAGAAACTGGGTTTACTTGAGGCAAGGAATACTTTACTCGCACATTGCGTTTGGCTGGATGATGCGGAAATTCAGATAGTTGCCAATAGAAATATTGGAGTGGCGCACAATCCAGTGAGTAATATGAAACTTTCTTCTGGGGCAGCGCGTATTCAAGACATGTTGGATCAGGGTATCGCCGTTGGGCTGGGCACCGATGGTGAGAAAGAAAACAACAATCTGGATATGTTTGAAGAGCTAAAAACGGCCTCTCTTCTGGCGAAGTTTAGTGCTCAGGACGCAGCGGCGCTTGATGCTTGGTCGATATGTCGGATGGGCACAATCGGCGGAGCGCAAGCTTTGGGCATGGATAGAGAAATTGGCTCACTGGAAGTGGGTAAAAAAGCCGATTTCATCGCCATCAATTCAAACACACCACGGTTAACACCCTTAATACGGTCTGGAAAGTATCAGAATGTCCAGCATAATATAGTGCACGCAGTTCAGGGTGGAGATGTGACGATGACCGTCGTCAATGGCGAGCTGCTGGTCAAGGATGGCAAACTACTCAGTGCAGATCTAGGTTCAATTATTGCTGATGCCAATCGTGCGATCATGCCACTCCTGACACGGAGGGATCGCTGGATTAGCAAATCCGGCGTGAGCATCAATGAGCTGGAGCAATGAAGTGGCCGCAGACAGGAACTAACTACGCAATAACCGTCCTGCTGTCGCACCAGTGTGCTCATTGTTAGTCAGGAATATCTCGCCATTAACCACAGTATTTAAGATACCACTGGCTGTTTGCTTCAATCGTTGTGCGCCGGCTGGCAGGTCATTGAGGACTTCTGGCATGTTCGGGCCAATGGTGTCAGGGTCAAAAACGACGACATCGGCAGCCATGCCTTCGCGCAACAAACCCCGATCATGCAAGCCCCATAGAGTCGCGGTATTATAAGTGATTTGTTTAACTGCTTCTTCCAGACTCAAGGCTTCTTTCTCTCGAACCCAATAGCTCAACAAGTGGGTTTGTAAAGAGCTGTCCATGATTTGCGAGACATGCGCACCTGAATCGGAAAATGTCACCACTGAACGAGGATGCTTTATCATCTCCAGCACATGATCCTGGTTTTCATTGGCGATAGGCGTTCGGAAGAACATCTTCAAGTCTCGCTCAAGCGCCATATCAATCATTAACTCGACAGGATTAACACCTTTTTCCCTGGCGATTTGCGCCATTGATGGTTTGTCGTAGCTCATATCATCCATGGCGAATACATAATCCCAATTGGGCGGACGTATCTCTGCGCCGACGATGCGCGGACCTGTATATTTACGATTGGCAATTTCAACGAGTTTTGCCTTGGTCTCCGGGTCACTCAAGCGTACTTTCTGTTCATCGAGCGGGAGGGCGCGGATATCACTCCACATTTCCCATTTGTCAAAAGGCGTAACGCTTTCAAAAGACAAGATATTGTTCAGGCCGCGACTATGAACCTGGGCGACCATTCTTCCACCAGCGGCCGCGGTCTCATCTAACAAATCAAAATAGGGGCGCCATAATTCTGGTGCAGCCTTTACACTGAACATTCCCCAGGTTTGGATTACACCGGATTCGACAGCAAGATCCCGCAGGCGAGTATGATATTCGCGGATTCGTTCAGGGTTGCGACCCGGCGCTTCTCCAGCAATTTCAAAAATACCTTTGCCCGTTTCACCGACGGCGTTAACTATTGCTCGGACTTCTTCCCAATTGGCAAGACGGCTGGCAACCGGTCGATCGTCAGCGGTGGTGTGGTTGAATGTGCGTGAGGTGGAAAAACCAATTGCACCTGCATGCATGGCTTCTTTTACCAGTGCCTGCATATGTTTAACTTCATCTTCACTGGCCTCTTGTTCGAAGGCACGCTCACCCATGGTATAGGTGCGTAGCGCCGAGTGACCAATGTAACCCGCATAGTTAATGCCTTTTGGCAGGTCGTCGACGGCATCCAGAAACTGGGGAAAAGTTTCCCACGTCCAGTCGATACCCGCTAGCATGGCATCCCGTGACAGATCTTCGGCGCGTTCCAGGCTACGGAATACCAGGTCAGCATCTTCCTGTTTGCACGGGGCAAGGGTAAAGCCGCAGTTACCCATCACTACGCTGGTCACACCGTGATAACTGGAACAGGAACCGATAGGGTCCCAAAATACTTGCGCATCCATATGGGTATGACCGTCGACAAAACCCGGCGAAACGATATGGCCTTCTGCATCGATGGTTTGTTTGCCTTTTTCATTAACCCTGCCGATCCTGGCAATCTTACCGTCGGCTATGGCTACATCGGCGCGATATCTGGCGCTGCCTGATCCGTCTACCACCGTACCGTTTTTGATAACGAGGTCATAACTCATACGTTTCTCCGCTGGAATGGCTTACGAGCATCATAACAATAAATGGTGGGTCGTAACTTATTGATGATTTTCTGGATGCACGCTGAACATTAACGAAATAACGGCCATGCCGAAGCTGAAGAGCATGATCGCAAGGCCCACTCTATCGAGAACCTTGGAAATCCGCTGCAGCATCTCAAAAATCATGCTTAACGCTTGTATTCCCTATGCGATTTACGAGACCTGCACCGCGCGGTTGTGAGATTATCATTCATTGTGTGAATCGAAGGGGAACACTATGACGGTGATCGAAGACAGAATACGGGCTATTGAAGATCGTGAAGAAATTAGAGAGCTTACCGCACGTTATTGTCATGCGATTGCAGCGGCCGACGTTGTAACTATTGTGGATTTGTTTTGTGAAGATGGTTCTTTCTGTACCGGAGATCGCGTTACCAAAGGAACGGCTGCGCTTACAAAATTTTATTCGGATTTGTCACAGATGCCGCCCATTCCGTTTATTCAGAATCATGTTATCGATGAGTTGAGCGAGTCTGAAGCGCGGGCAAGGTGTTCAGCAGAAATTCGTATGGTTCGAAATGGAGAGTCGATTACCACTGCTGGCTGGTATGAGGATACCTTTCGCCGCGATGACGGCAAATGGAAGTTTCTGCAGCGTAAGTTTAATGTTTTCCATATGGTGCCATTGCACAAAGGTTGGGCAGACTCATGAGTAAACAAGTTGCGGTAATTGTGGGTGCCACATCAAAGTGGCAGGCTGATGGTCGCAACACTCGTTTGGCACATGGTGGCGATATAGATGACAGCGCGTTGCCTGTAGGCATTCGCTGGGGTGTAGGCGGCGCCATTGCGCAAAAGTTTGCGCGTGAGGGGTTTCACGTTGTGTTAACCACCAGAGCTGAATCAAATGCTGCCGCATTGGCGAGCGCTATTACAGACGCAGGCGACAAAGCGACAATTGTCGAATTAGACCTTGTGTCAGAATCGTCGATAAAGACGGCATTTGCAAAAATTCGCAAAGAGATTGGCGAGGTGGATGTTCTGGTTTATAACGCGGGATATCTTGAGGGTCGCGACCTGCCAAAAGAACAGGAATTACTGGAACATATACCCACTGAAATGTTCGACACGGCCCAGCATATTGCAAGCCGCGGTCCTTTTCTTATCGCCAAAGAAGTACTGCCCGCTATGCGCAAGAAAGGGCAGGGTTCGTTTCTGATATCAAATAACGCGGCTTCGCTTCGGGGTCGAAAACGTTACACCGGGCAGTCGCTTTACTATCCGAGGGTGATGATGCGAACGCTTGCCCAGGTCCTGACCGAAGAGTACTCCGAGTTCGGTATACACGTGGCCAACGTTGTGATCGACGGATTGATAGACTCCCCTGGAACCCGTGCTCTACCGATGGCGCAAAAAAAACCTGAGATCATTATCAACCCCGAAAAAATTGCAGATTCGTTTTTTTACCTGCATACCCAGGACCGTTCGTGCTGGACACATGAGCTGCAGTTGACGCCGTACCCAACCAAACCGAGCTTTTGAGCAAGTAATATCTGTTGGTCAGAAATGTACGTCATCTCTTTTTGAGCAATCTTTAAAATGGAATATCGTCATCAAAGTCAGGCATACCTTCACTGTAATCTCCCGGGGGCGGTTCTTGCCCATTACCAGCCTGCTCAGGAACTAATGAATCGACCTTCCATGCCTGTAAGCTGGTGAAACACTTTTCTGGTTTACCGTTACCGGACCAAAGACGACCCGACAAATTGAACTGGGTGTTTATCTCATCACCGATCTCGTATTTATCCATCAGCACGCATTTATCTTTGATTAACTCCAGGGCTATATAGCTGGGATAGTTACTATTTTCACCTTCACCCGTGAGCTTGATGACAAACTCTCGTTTGGTGAAACCATTTTGTCCATACTCTGTAGTTTCGCCAATAGAATGAATAACACCTTGAACTTCAAAACTCTTCGACATCTATTTACCCTTTAAATCTAAGCTGTTTAAGGTTGTGGAATCATCTCTAGCGAAAATATTTGATCACCCAACCCCAGTATTGCCGCAATTCTACACGCAAAAATGCGCAATAAAAGATTGTTCGTGCTGATTCCTGACTGGAAATTGAACTGAAGGCAGGGGGGGGTAGGAACTAATTCGCTTTGTTGAAAACCGGATTATCTCGCACTATGTAAATTCCATTACCAATGGTTATTCGACGATGATGACGTGGCAGATATAAACGACGTTCATCCCCCGGATTCAACGGAGACAATAGACACTGATAAGGGCTTTACCATGGATATGAATGGCGTAAAGCAGTTTCAATTTCCCGAGTCCGGTGCCATAAATGACACCACATGGTAATCTATTACCTCTATCGTAATGAGAGAAGCCAGTCATGCCAACAGTGCGCTTGATCGTCTATTCCGACTACCTTTGACCATGGTGTTACAACGCTGCCGTGCGCATGCGTTTGCTCGAAGAGGAATTCAAGGACAAGCTGATTGTCGACTGGCGCGCATTCATGCTGCGACCGGAACCCGGCAAGAGAAGGCTCGAGGACTTTCGTGTGTACACCAGGAACTGGCAGCACGTTGGGAGCGAACCCGACAGTGGGAGATTCCGGGTCTGGTCCACCGATGAAAACCCTCCATCCCACAGCCTACCCCCACATGTCGTCGCCAAAGCGGCAGCCAGAGTAGGACCTGAAGCGTTTGATCGAATCCACTCTGATCTCTTGCAGGCCTATTTCTACGACAACAGGGACATCACAAATACCGATACCTTACGGCAAATCTGGGGCGTCGCTGGCTTGTCAGCGAGTGAATTTGAGGCAGTCGAAGATCCAGAAATCCATGCGCAGGTCATTAACGAACATAAAGAAGCTATCAGTTGTGGCGCTACCGGCGCACCAGCATTCAGAACTTCTGACAACGATCTGGCACTCACGGGGGCTCATCCGATGCATCTCTTTCGACGTTGGATTAACAAGGCGCTCGACCGTAGCACCACGGCGTGACAAGTTTAATTTAAGGTTGCAATTACCTATTGCGAGAACTCGACACGTCGGGATTGTGTTTATGAAACTAATTCAGGACAAACTAATTCAGGACACCCAACATTTACCGATGGACCTTGTACAAAATGAAGTAACCCATTTCTAAGAGATCAGCCTATTTTCCTCAAGCAATCGGCCATAATGATTGTGCGAAATCACTCGAGTCTCATGCCCGCGATGATTTTACTCAACTCACCGCTTTTCCTGAGACTGTCGAGCCGTTGCCGAAGTTCAACCGCTTCTTCCGGGCTGTTAGCACCCACGACAAACTTCATAGCATTTTTCTCAGCGAGAAAATTGAGGGGTTTAGAGGGTTAACGGTGGATGGTAGCCTTACAAAAATGCCCCATCTGATGAAAAACTGCGTTCCTGCTGGGATTATCTAGAGTTTCTTGAACTTATCGATGACCTTTTGACCATGGAATAAGGGAGAGAGGGAAGGCAGGATTTTGATCCGCTGTACCGTGATCCTTGGGCTGTACGAGGGGAATGTTTGCGGGGTACCATAACCGGTTTATTTTTTCTGACCGGTTCGGAATTTGTGATCAACGGGCAGTTTGTGTTCCTAAATTCACCTAGCCCTTGTACCCCTATCAATAACGTTAATGAACGTTGATCGATACTAAACCCAAGGCTACTATCTCGCTCGAGTGAAAAGTTGATGGACAGATTCAGCAGTACTGGATTTCAGCTTGCGGTTTCACTCACTAACTTCAGATTGGTTTCGAACCCTCGCTATTCGAATCCTCAGGCGACTCTCTACTGGAACTCGCCGCTGGTAGGTTGACACAATTCCAACAGGGCCACACTCAGGTCAACGCCATGGATTCTCTGACGGCGGATTTAGAAACTTCAGAGAACAGAGAATTGTTTAACTGCCTTCCTTGAAGTTACTCACGGCATGCTCGGCGCTGATGAAATTCGCGCCATTTCCTTTTAGTTGTGTGATTAATTCCTCGAGTATCAACATTCGGTGTCCACGGCCTATTACCTGCGGGTGGAATGTATAAGTCAGCACACCCGAATCGGTCTCCGATTGCATAAACTTAAAATCACCTAGCCAATTTTCTAACACCAGACTCGCATTCATCAGGCCACTACCTCGAAAAAACTCGAAGTGTGGAAAATCGTCCAGACTCCAGCTGATGGGCAACTCAACTAAACTCGTTGTTTCTCCGAATTCGAATTTGTCCCCTGCCACAGTGTCGCCGCAACGCGCATAGTAAAGTTCATGGTCATGCGCCATCATGCTGCTGTCGTAGATAAATCCTTCTTGATTCAATAACGCAATGGAGTGTGGGCTGAGGTCCCAGGCGGGAGAGCGATAACCGCGAGCATTTTCACCGGTTATCAATTTGATGGCTTCATTGCCTCTTTTCAGTGCTTCGAGTTCTTCCGACTCCGTCATCTTCAATGGTGAAACATGAGCAAAACCATGGTGAGCAACTTCGTGTCCCTGGTTATGAATCTCCTTACAGATTTCAGGATAGGTTTCGAGAGTCACTCCGGGAATAAACCAGGTTGCGGTAACGTTATGCTTCGATAATAATCGTAATATCCTCCCTGCCGCAACAGCGCCAAATTCTCCTCGGGAAATAGGCGTTGGCGACGTTTGACCATTCGCCATCCAAAGGGAAACAGAATCAAAATCGAAGGTAAGACATACGTTGTGTTGAGTCATAGTGATGTTGATATTACCTCAGGTTTCTGAGCCATGGGATCTGATTTATTAAGCGATGTGAAATAGTACCGAGTTTTATGGCCTATGCAGTGCCTTAGCCAGCACGAAATCCACTGCATAGACCGCTCTTTCATCAGGAAAATGCATGATGATCGAATCATCAGAATGGCTGAGTCCCGCGAAGGTCAGCTCGACCGTTTTATCACCGAGAGATACGGACATTTTCGGCCAGAGAGAATTGCGTAACGATGATAAAAGTCGTTATCAGCAGAACAAAGCGGGCGAAGGCACTCATGGGTGATTTTTCCTGATTCTCTGGGATCAACTATTCACACACTTTCACCACAAAGCGTTCAATGCATCGGCCAATGGTGTATCACCGTCGAGCAGGCTGAATGATTTACCAATGCTATTACTATCGTCGAGACACGCGACGAGTGCCGAAGCTAGATTTTCACGAGACGTTAGCCCGCTTCCCGTGAGTTCGGCGTTTACTGAAACCAATTCAGTACCGGCTTCGTCCGTCAGGCCGCCAGGACAGACGATCGTATAGTCGAGATCGGACTCGACCAGATGATTATCCGCATGTGCTTTTGCACGGTGATAGTGTGCGATGGGTGACTGACTGTTTATATCGTTATTGATTGAGCTGAGCATGATATATCGGCGTACGTCGTGCACGTGCGCTGCAACCATTGAACGAATCGCGCCAATATGATCGATGAGCACAGTCTTATCCTTCCCAGTCTTACCACCTGAGCCTGCCGCGAATATAATCGCATCGCACCCTTGCACAGCGTGATCGATCGGATATTCGAGGTCCGCCAGGACCGTTGGTACGCCTAGCTTGTCAAACTTGGCGCGATGCAACGGGTTTCTGATCATTGCAACCGGATCATGGTCGCTTTCAGCCAGCCGCCTGATGACGCGCGTAGCTGTATTCCCATTCGCGCCGATAACCAGTACCTTCATGTTCGCCTCATTTTGAAAAAGCTGCAAACGGACCAGTAAGCATTAGAGTTCTGTTAGAAACAAGAGACTTGGGAAGAATAACGAGGCCGTCCAGACCTACTTGTTGAACATGTATGTGACCTGTCGATCATGTCTTGGCCAGTCGTGAGATCCAGATCGGCAGCTTTAGAAATTCAACCGTCACAGCGTCCCCTGGCGTAATGCTGCCAGCAACGTCGACCACCCCAACCAGACCACGACTAAATTTTGCTGCTTGTGAAAATGCCGTGTCAGACAGAGCCTCGCCTGACTTTGTGCGATAAATTGATGCGAGCTTCTTGCTCATTTCGATGCAGGGCGGGTTGTACTCTTCAACCAATAAGGCTGCACCCGATGGAAATTTCAGCATAGTACCCATCGGCAGTAGAGATAGCTCAGGAATACCACTCAAGCAGAGATTAACGCCCATATCAGAGGGGAGTAGGGTGCCCTCCAGATCCATTGTCTGCGCAATGTGAGCAATCTCTTCTTCTGACATGGCGGACCACATTCGCTCATTACGCCTCATGGTACCTTCGGGTTGTTTATCGCCTGCCCAGCACTCACGTCGTAACGAGCGGTGTTTATCCCCTACAAAGCCATCAAGTTCGGCTTGCAGAGATGTTGCCGGGTTTTTATTTGAATCGTTGTCTGTTGTTCCTAGATTGACTGAAACAACGCGACCTACAATATTCTTCATTTTGTTACCTTCACCAAGAATGTCGCCACGACGGCAGGATATCTACAAGGGCTGATCATACTAGCATTGCATGGGGGACCAAAATTTTCCTACCGGTCCGTATAAACTTTTACGGTGCTGCTAAGTTAAATGACAATCAACGTCAATTGCTAGATAAATGATCAAAAAATTTATGTTTTGCGGTGGTATTGCGTTAAAGGCATGGGACCCCTATGGTGACCAGAAACTGTCGTGATATATCCGAGATATTCATAAACAATAATGTGCTTCTCACGATATAACCATCAAGATGAATGATGCTAGGGCCACTTAAAGAATCGCCACCAAACTATAGGAGTAGTTTTAAATCAAAAATGATAGTGACATGAAATTGCCAGAAGTTGGCATGACTGAGGAGCAAAGGTATTGGGGCAGACCATCAAGACCTGAACGCAACAAGCGTGAATAATTGACATTTGCGAAAAGGTAACCGACCTTGGTCTCAATATTCAGTTGGCCTGCAATCGACGGAAAACAAAAACCGTCGTTAGGCTGAGAAGATTTTTACGGCGGGAGTTTTCATGATGAATAAAGAAAGCGGACTGAACAGTACAGAATATACCCGAGCAATTCAGGAACAGGACAATTTATTCCTGCATCCCTGGGAAAGTATGTCTGAACTTGGTAATAACAAACGCACCATTGTTACCCAGGCCGAAGGCGTTTATGTCTTTGACAGCGATGGCAATAAATTACTGGATGCACCAGCAGGCATGTGGTGTGTCAACGTCGGATATGGTCGTCAGGAGATTGCCGAGGCCATGGCAAAACAGGCTGTCGAGATGCCTTATTTTTCTCCCTTCCACATGGGAGCAGAACCTGCCAGCCGGCTGGCTAAAAAACTGGGCGAGCTGGCACCGGGTGACCTAAACCATGTCTTTTTCACCACATGTGGTTCGACTGCGGTAGATTCAGCCTTACGCTTTCTTAGCTTCTACAACAATTTTCTTGGCCGAACCGAAAAGAAACATATTATATCCAGAGACGGTGCTTATCATGGCAGCACATACCTGAGCGCTTCAGTTTCCGGTAAGAGTCGCGACAAAGAGTTTATGGACATGGAGCAGCAGCTCATCCACTTCCTGTCATCACCCAATCCCACTAACAGGCCGGACGGCATGTCAGTAGCTCAGTTCTGTGACGCTGCGGTGAAGGAATTGGAAGACAAAATTCTGGAGCTTGGCCCTGACAAAGTCGCTGGTTTTGTTGCTGAACCCATATTGGCATCAGGAGGCGTCATCATACCGCCGCAAGGCTACCATAAGGCTTGCCTTGAGGTTTGTCGTCGATATGACGTGCTCTATATTTCAGACGAAGTTGTCACTGCTTTCGGGCGCTTGGGCCATATGTTCGCCTCGGAAGAAGTCTTCGATATCGTGCCAGATATCCTTACCTGTGCAAAAGGTTTGACCTCCGGTTATGTTCCACTTGGTGCACTACTAATTTCCGACCGGCTATTAGAAGATCTACGTGGCGAAGAGGAAAAAAAGGCGAGTTTTTCAAGTGGCTTTACCTACTCAGGACATCCAGTTTCATGTGCCGCAGCACTTGAGAATATCGATATCATCGAACGTGAAGAAATGCTCCTACATGCGCGAGAAGTCGCACCTTATTTTCTTGAACAATTATCAACACTTGAGGATCTACCTCTGGTGGCGGAAGTGCGTGGAATCGGATTGATGGCAGGTGTCGTCTGTGCAATACCCGGCAAAGAGTCATTAGCGTTGGATACCGAAATAGGTACTCGAGTAGATAAGCATTGCCAGCGTCTGGGTTTGCTTGTGCGACCGATCTACCACATGTGTGTGATGTCACCACCCATCATCATTACCCGCAGCGAAATTGATGAAATGGTCCGTATCTTAAGGCAAGGCATTGAGCTTGCCACTGAGGATCTTAAAGTCGAAGGGATCTGGGATTGAGCGACATTGACTGAAAGAGTTAAGCGCTCACACTGGGCCAGAACGACTTGTTTAATGTTTCAGTATTTTGATTTGTTCTGCATTAATTCCACTTTTCGGTCGAATTGGTTTCTTAAACATGCTGGCTAAGATGATCCCAAACACCGCGATTAGAAAAAACAGGAACAATAAAAGTGCAGAGCTATCGTCCATATTGAATGAACCACCAATTGTAGCTGCTAGCAATCCCAATAAAATTGCACATATTGATATCAGGCCAAGCAATAATGCCAAACCTGAACCAGGCCCTTTTAGTCTTGGGAAAAACTGACTGACTGCAACAAGGCATCCAGTTGCAATAATTACCCAGAACCACATGCCAGCGCCCATCATGCTCTGAGATAACGCAGATGTAGCAAAGCATCTTATCGCAAAAAGTATACCTATGACTTTGTTCATATTCGCATCATCATTTAGGGTGCATGTGACCGCCTGGAACCCTTTACTGCTGAACTCCGTGGGGCAATTCTTCAACTGCCTGTTGCAACTTCTGCAGATGTTCATCACTGCTTAGCCCTGCACCCAGAGTTCGCAGGCAAAGATGGGTAAGGCCTGCATCATGCCAATTCTCTACCCGAGACTTCCATTCGGCTTCCCGCGGACCTACGACAGCGACACCAGCCTCCATACCGATATCGTCCGGGTTTCGCCCTGCGGATTCTGCCTGGCGTGAGATTGAATCACGAACAGAGGGGAATTCTTCAGGGTTACACAAGACTAGCCAGCCATCCGCCTGTTGACCTATTCGGCGAACGACTGCACTGGTCGGAGCTGATGCCGCACCAATCCATATTGGGATCGGCCTCTGTACGGGTAACGGGTTTAGTCCTACACCCTCAACCTGGTCAAACTCCCCGGAGAAATTGACTTCCTCAGAAGACCACAACTGCTTAAGCAACTGCAGCTGTTCGTCACACCGCCGGCCTCGCGTATGGAAATCCATACCCAATGCTGCATATTCTTCCGGACTACCCCCGACACCAACTCCAATTCTCACTCTGCCCCCTGTCAGGATGTCCAGTTCAGCCGCCTGCTTAGCGAAAAGCACTGTTTGCCTCGCTGGCAAAATCACTACTGAAGGGAAAAGCTCGATTTTCTCTGTAACGCCTGCAATGTACGCCAGGAGCATCATTGATTCATGCAAGTGTTTATTGCCCGGGCGGGCGATCTGTTCAGGAACCCTTAGATGATTCAGTCCTAGCTCTTCTGCCAACTGTGCATAAGCCTTAATGGCACCAAGGTCGTTTTGCATTTCTCTTACCGGTAAGGACACGCCAATCTTCATATTCATAACCTACGCAAAATGATCATAGTGCCTGCGCTATTCCACGGATGCAAAAGTTAAAGATACAACGTTTCTAACGTTACCGGGTTTAGATGAGTTGATGCCAACAGGGAGGAGAGTTCGATATGTTTCTGCTTCTTTGAGTGAAGTTAGTCGAGTAACCACTGACTATTCTGCGCCTGAATTTCGTAATTTGATCAATGCTTCAGTCAAAGTTTGTAATGAGTAGGGTCGTTGGGTGCCGCGGATGCTGCACGTTAACAGAGATGGTGGAAATGACTAATGTTGGAATTGTCGAGATTTACACCTGCTCCTGATCGTACAACCCGCTCACTGATACTTGCGGCAGAACTCAAGCATGCATGTCCAGAAAAGGTAATTTAACACCGGGGTGCCTATGTGTTGATTGACACATACAATGCAGAAGGTTGGCAGAGACGCCAGATTGCAATATGGTGTACAGGTTTTCAGTATCAAGCAGAGAAATGCCATGAGTACAAAACCACTAGAACTGGATGTCGCCATTGTGGGTGCAGGGTTTTCCGGTATGTATGCTTTGCATCGAGTTCGGGATCAATTGGGCTTGAATACCCAGGTGTTTGAAGCAGGCGACGGTGTGGGTGGAACCTGGTATTGGAATCGGTATCCCGGTGCGCGCTGCGATTCTGAAAGCTACTACTACTCCTACTCGTTCTCCGAAGAGTTGGATCAGGAATGGGTCTGGTCCAGTCGATATCCAGATCAGGCCGAAATTCTTCTTTACCTCGAACATGTTGCGCAGCGGTTTGACCTGAACAAAGACATCCGCTTTGGTACGCGCATAGTGTCGGTGCACTTTGATGACACATCCAATCGCTGGTTGTTAAAGACAAATAAAAATGACCTTGTGTCAGCTCAGTTTGTGATCAGTGCTGTTGGCTGTCTGTCGAGTGCGAATACACCAAATTTTAAAGGTCTCGATCAATTTGGCGGAGACTGGTATCACACTGGCGCATGGCCACACGAGCGTGTCGATTTTTCTGGCAAGCGAGTGGGTCTAATTGGTACTGGTTCGACCGGTATTCAGGCGACACCTGTCATCGCAGAAGAAGCGCAACATCTGACGGTTTTTCAACGGACACCCAACTTCACGATTCCGGCGAATAACGCACCGTTGAGTGCTGAGGCGACGCAGGAAATCAAAGCTAACTATCGTCAAATCCGCGAGACCTGTAAGGCTTCTGCCGGTGGGTTTCCTTTTGCGACAATTGAACGGCTCGCCGCTGATGTGACAGATGAAGAGCGTGAGAAAATTTACAGCGATCTGTGGGATCAAGGCGGCTTTCGATTCCTTGCCGAGAGTTTTGCAGATCTGACAATTGATGAAGCAGCCAACGAGACGGCTGCCAACTTCATCCGCAACAAGATTAAACAGATCGTAAAGGACCCATCGGTTGCTGAGCTATTGTTACCGACAGATCACCCCTATGGCACAAAAAGACCGCCCATTGATACTAACTATTACGATACGTTCAACCGTGAGAACGTGGAGCTCGTGAACGTTCGCGATGCACCAATTGTTGAGATTACGCACAGTGGTGTAAAAACGACGCAGGGCGACTACGATCTCGATGTGCTGGTTTTTGCGACGGGCTTCGACGCAATGACTGGGCCGCTGCTTGCGATGGATGTACGCGGCACTAATGGCGTGACTCTGAATGAAGCATGGGAGGCAGGGCCAAGAACTTATCTTGGATTGCAAGTTGCCGGTTTTCCTAACCTATTTACCATCACGGGTCCTGGCAGTCCTTCAGTATTAACGAATATGCCGGTGTCAATTGAACAACATGTTGAATGGGTTACGGACTGTATTGAGTATCTTCGAAAACATGGGTTTTCCCGCATTGAAGCCAAAGATGATGCACAGGAAGATTGGGTAAAATTTGTTTCAGATCAGGCGGACGAAACGCTCTACCCAAAGGCAAACTCATGGTATGTCGGTGCAAACATACCAGGCAAATCTCGAGTGTTCATGCCGTTTGTTGGTGGTCTGGATGTATACCGCGGATTGTGTGATGAAGTGGTGAAAGACGGCTACAGGGGGTTTGCGCTCAGTAGTTAATGTCGCAAAGAAAAATCGTCTGGTTTAGCGTAGATATTCTGAAACGACATCACAGAATTGCGTAGTGCTCGCAGTTCCAGCCTGATCCGGCGTAAGGTGGGCGGCATCAGCGTATACCTTTTCAACCGCAGAGATCAGACGTTCACTTTCAGCGACGTAACCCAGATATTCGAGCATCATTGCAGCAGAAAATATGGTTGCGGTTGGGTTGATAATGTTCTGCCCCATGATGTCCGGCGCGGATCCGTGCGCAGATTCAAAGTAGGCATATCCTCTGCCATAACAACCGCTAGGTGCAAGGCCCAGACCACCAACCAGGCCGTGAATATGTGCCCGGGCAGATTCACCGTTCTGACCGAATGGCTGAGACAGGTTTGTTTGATGATGGCAGGAAGGGAATACGCCGGTTGACAGATCCTGATCTGCGCATCAGGGATCAGGATCGTGATGGTGTGCAGGCGGAAGTATTGTACGGAATCTTGGGGGCGTCTTCCCGTATCGGCCTGGTTCCCGAAGCTTGCATGACTTTTTACTTGCCTCGCATTGTCGGCCTCGCCAGAGCAGCAGAAATCCTCTATACGGGCCGCCAGGTCAGTGCGGAGGAGGCGATGAGCATGGGCTTGGTCAATCAGGTTGCTGAACCTGAAGATCTGGATCTTGCTGTTAATACCATGGTACGTACATTGGCGGATGCTGCGCCTATAGCGATTCAGTTAACGCGCCGCGAGCTCTATCGGGGATTGGAAGGCACTTTTGGTGGTCAATTAGAGATGGAATTGTTTCGCCAGAAATTTGCCGGTCGTTCATTGGATGCACGAGAAGGCCCAAGGGCGTTTATGGAGAAGAGAAAGCCGGATTTTCAGGGTCGATAGTTTGTGATCCATCACTTGCACCTCGATTCCTTGCTAGGCATCCAGGAGACCTCTGATTAAATCTAATAGGCAGGCTGAGCTGAAGGCAGAGGGACACGATGTCTGGGTATTCGGTCTGTTCATCATGTAAATTTTTCACCGAAATATTTTTGTCGGTTTTAATTCTGTTGTTGGTGTATAAGACTTTGATATTGATATCTGTAGTAGGAACAGAATATGGCAGTCTTGGCTCGATTTCTCAGTAAGTTAAAAACTAAGCCTAAAACCCTGGAAGAACAGCTCGCCGAGCTCGATCAAGCACCGATGGAGGTGCTGTTAACTATCGCTGTCGAAGACGGTAGCGATGTCTTGCGTCTGGCGGCCATAGCTCGATTGGATTACGGACCAGCGCTAATTACGCTGGCATATGACGGCGGTATTGCCAGTGTGCAACAAAAAGCCCGGCAGCGTCTTGCCGAGCTGATTGATCAAGGCACAATCACACTGGATCAGCTTGCTGCTGACGGTGTTGATCTCATGTCGCAGTTTGCGGTGGTGGGATTTTGCCGGCAGGATGATTTATTAGAGCAGTTGTTGAACTCGAGCAGTGACGAGGATTTTTTCTATCAGATAGCATTGGAAGGCATGTCGATTAAGTTGCGACAGCTGGCTGCAGAAAAGATTGAAGATGAAGAACGGCTTAAAAATTTATTGAAAAAAACAAAAGGCAAAGACAAACAAGTCTACAAAATTGTAAAGGGAAAGTGTGATGTCTTCCGCGATCGGGAGCAGCGTGCAGCACAAATCCAGACCGAGATTGTTAGCTTGTGTGAACGTTTGGAAGCCCATAGTAAACGGCCCTTCGATAAACTATTTACCGCCCGTTGCAATCATCTGCAGGAGCAGTGGACGTTACTGCAAGCGCAAGCCCATGAACCTATCGTAGCGCGGATACAGCAGGCCACGTTGGAATGCCAGCAAACCATTGATGCTTTCTTGAAACAGCAGGCTGATGTTGAGGCGCGGGAGTTGGCCATAGCCAATGCAACTGCGCAGCAAGCAACGATTATAGACAAGCTCCGTGGCGTACTTGCTCACCTGTTTGTTTGTCCTGCCACTGAGGAAGAGCTTCAGTCGACTGAAGCTCTTCTGGAAGAATGCCATCAGCAGTGGCTAGATGCCGCTCAGTATAATCCGGCGCAGAAAACTGATGAAAAAACGCTTAAGCAATTAGGAGATGGGATCGAGTTTCAGTTACAACAATTGCAGCAGCATGGCAGTCTAATTGATCATCTGGCATGTTTCAGTGGCATACAGGCAGAGACTTCTGCTGAAACTGATCTTGATACGGCCAATGTCGACGCTGAAACATCCAACGCTTCCGCTTTCGACGATTTACGGGCTCGTATAAAAACCGCTGACTTTCTTACCGCAGATTTGCAACCGCAGCCGTTGTTAGATGCAATGACCCTAATTTCTGAACGGGAAAAGCAAGGGGCGGAGAAAAAACAGGCGAAGAATAATCAGTTACGTCATCTGAGTGCTTTAATCCGTAAGGCCCAGTCCGCAACCGATTCCGGACAGTCCAGTCCAGCCGTGGGTATTAGGCGCACAATTGAAGAAAAACGGTCGAAATTGGAAGCCATGCCGAGCTATTTATCCAAGCAGTTGGAACAGTTGGATACTGCTTTAGAAAAACTACTGGATTGGAAAGATTATGTGGTCGAACCAAAAAAGCAACAATTAGTTGAACAAATGCAGGCGCTGGTCGAAAGTCGGGAAAGCCCAAAAGTGCTGGCCACTAAAATCAGTCGCTTACAGAATGAGTGGAAGGGCTTGAGTAAAGGCGCCCAGGATCAGACCTTGTGGGAGACGTTTCATCAATTAGCTCAGCAGGCTTACCAGCCCTGTAAGGTTTTCTTCGATCAGCAAGCTAAAATTCGAAACGATAATTTGGAAAAACGAATCCAGATGGTCACTCAATTAGAAAATTATTATTCGGCTCAGCAGTGGGATGGAGAAGAAGAAGCAGAGTCCGTTGACTGGCGTGCCGTCGAAAAATTACTCACAACCGCGATTAAAGAGTGGCGCAGTTATGCCCCTTTTGAGCGAACGGCGAATAAACCGGTTCAGCAAGGTTTTGATCGCATGTTAGATGCGATAAGAGCAAAGTTGAACGAGCACTACCAGAAAAATGCAGATATAAAACGTCAGCTTATCGAGCAGGTACTAAAGCTTTTGGATCTACAGGATAATCGTAACGCGGTAGAAGATGTTAAACGGTTGCAGGGAAAGTGGAAACTAGCTGGGGCTGCTTCGCGTAAAGACGAGCAGGTTTTATGGAAGGCCTTCCGCAAAGGCTGCGATGCAATATTTGAAAAGCGACGGCAGCAAACGGAAGCGTTTAAAGAAGAACTTGATGTCAATAAAAATGCTGCGCTGGCACTGCAGCATGAAGTTGAGGGCTTGCTGAAACTATCAGGTAAAGCCCTACTGGACGCCAGAGCCCGGGTTGCAGAAATTCAGAATGAATATAAAGCGGTGGGTAGTTTACCCAAGGCGAATGAGAAAAATTTGAATCAGGCTTTCTATAAATCCATCGAGAATTTTGATATCAGGGTGTCGCAGCAAATTAAGGCAGCTAAGGGGCAAGTATGGCTGGATTGTCTGGCTGCGGCGGATAAAATTCGGCTGTATCAAATTGCTGAGAATGTAGCGGCTGCGGAAGCTCTTGAGCAAGAGGCCAGGGCGTTTATCTCTAGTATTGAGCAATGGCCGAAAAATGGATTGGCGACACTTGAACAGAAAATGGCTCAAGGAGCTGGCGATGCAACTCAAGCAGAGAATGAGAAGGCGCTGAAAATGTTTTGTATTCGCGCCGAAATACTGTGCGACCGACAAACGCCAGATGAAGATAAGGCTCTACGCATGCAGTATCAAATGTCGCGTCTGGAACAGGGGCTTGGACAAAAAACGCCTGATATAAATGCTGAAATGAACGCGATGATTTTTGAGTGGGTGGCGGTGGGGCCGGTGTCGACGGTGATCTATCAACCCTTACTCGAGCGTTTTCAGCAGTGTCTTTCCTGACTGAAAGCCAAATCGCCTTGGGGGTTGTCCCGAACTTTTTATAAGCCAAATCGAGTTGATGGATGTCCCGAACTTTTTTCCTTGAGGTTTCATAGAACCTTAGAACGATTGTGAAACACACACCTATTAGAGGAGGTGATAGATATGATGAAACCAGGCTTGATAGCTGCAATGGTCGTTGTGATCGTTTTTGTCACTGTCACCGGCGTTCTGGTAAGTAGGAGTATGGGCGGCCATGAGAATTTTGAATTATCGACGGCGACAATCGATATTGTCGATAACCTGCAATCGTCGGAAGATCCCCGTATCAGCCTGCTTGAGGCAGAGCTGAATAAACTGAAAGATCGAGTACAATATTTGGAATCCAGACCAGGTCAATCGATACAGACCGATTATTCAATAGAGGAACCTGCGGTAGCATTGCAAGTTGATGTCGCGGATGACCCCACCCAAAGATTGCTTCAAAGGCAATCTCCGTCGGAAGCCATGAAAGAACACTTGGTTGCTGCCGGGTTGGATCAGATCACAGCTAATGACATTGTTTTACAGCGCAGTGAAATTGAGCTGAAACGTCTGGAACTTCGAGACCATGCCATTCGAGAGGGATACCTCAGAACTGAACGGTTTCGGGATGAAATGATGAAGATACGCGCCGAGGAGACTTCTCTGCAGGAAGAGCTGGGACATGAATATTATGATCGATATCTCTACATCTCAGGTCAGTCAAATAGAATTGGGGTTAGCTCTGTCATGATAGGTTCTGCGGCGGAACAATCTGGCATCAATCAGGGAGATCTTATTGTTCGGTATGACGACCAACCGGTATTCAACGGTCGCGATCTTCAGCAAGCATCTTCAAGTGGTGAGCGTGGTGAGTTAGCGACCGTGACCTTGCTTCGAGATGGGCGTCAGCTTTCCATATCGTTGCCAAGAGGTCCGCTAGGGGTTCGTTTGCAACCTGTCAGCGTCGATCCTGGGCAGGGTTAGGATTAGCATCTGCTTATTCTTACGTCTCCTGTTCGAACCTGATTTAGCGTAGATATTCTGAAACGGCATCACAGAATTGCGAAGTGCTCGCAGTTCCAGCCTGATCCGGCGTAAGGTGGACTCCATCAGCGTATACCTTTTCAACCGCAGCGATCAGACGTTTACTTTCAGCAACGTAACCCAGATATTCGAGCATCATTGCAGCAGAAAATATGGTTGCGGTTGGGTTGATGATGTTCTGTCCCATGATGTCCGGCGCGGATCCGTGCGCAGATTCAAAGTAGGCATATCCTCTGCCATAACAACCACTAGGTGCCAGGCCCAGACCACCAATAACGCCTCCGGCTGCATCGGAAAATAAATCACCATAGAGATTGGGCAGGACGATCACATCAAATTGCTGCGGGTTAACAACGATCTGATGAACCAGGTTATCAGCCAGCATCGTCTCAAAGCGAACGTCCGGATACTCTTTCGCGGTCTCGATTGCAACCTCGCGAAAATATCCATCAGCGATGGGGGAGATATTGTGCTTGGTGCCACTGGTAACGAGCGGTTCGTGGTTATTGTTCTGTGAACGTTTCATTGCCAGTTCACAGGCAAATCGAGTGATATCCTGAGTACAGGATTTGGTAATGACTTTCATGGCATATTTACCCTTACCCATTTGTGAGACCGGCTTTCGATGCAGGCGGCTGGTAAATTCGATGGCTGCCAGATCATCAAGATCTCCTTCCACACCCACGTAGGTGTCTTCCATATTTTCGCGGACGATGACCAGGTCAATGCCTTTCGGATTTTTCAGCGGACTGTTGCAACCTGGGAACCAACGAGCCGGACGAACATTGGCATAGGTTCTCAGTCCCCATCGCAGGTATCGCATGGCACGACCACTGATACCATTGGTAGAGCCGAACAAGGTGGCATCGGATTCGTCGATAGCTTGTTTGGCTTCTGCGGGAAACGGGTTGCCCATCTCTTTAATGCCGACTTCACCGACAGGTGGGCGGACCCAATCAATGTCCAACTGGAGTTGATTGACGAGTTCAACGGTTGGATGAAAGGCTTCAGGTGCAGCGTCTTCGCCTGGAATCAAGACAACTTTTTTTGTCATTTTACCTTAGTCTTCTATGTGATCACGATACTGGTTAGCATAAGACCTTGGGACATTTTCTCAAGGTTCTTTGGGCGATGTCCCTGATTTATTTGTTTTCCATTTTCAGGGATGGTCGAACTTCGTTGAGGAGGATGTATGTTGTACAACGTAATCTCAGCGGATTGCCATATAGATCTGATCTGGTTACCACTTGATCTATTTACCTCCTGTGCTCGCAGCGACATGGTCGGCCGCATGCCTTTTGTTACAGAAGGCAAGAAGGGTCCCGTGTGGGTCAGCAAACAAGGCGCCCGATTTGGGTTACAAAATGGTATGGGCTCTGCAGGCCGTGAATATGTGCCGGGGTAGATTCACCGTTCTGACCGAATGGCTGAGACAGGTTTGATGATGGCAGGAAGGGAATACGCCGGTTGACAGATCCTGATTTGCGCATTCTGGATCAGGATCGTGATGGCGTGCAAGCCACAGGCGTGATGACGTAATGATTCATCAAGGCCATAAACCGGGGATGGAAGTCCCGCTCTTTACCATTGCCAATGCGGATCACCATCGTCTTTGGATTATCAATCAAGACACGCTGTGGCACACCCTGATAAAAGTTTAGTGCTTGAACAAAAGCATCAAGCAGCATCTCTTGTGTTTCACGAGGGTAGGCAACCACAAAAGGTTTGCGACTGTGAGACAAACGGAAGTGCGCGACTTTAATTTTTTGTTCAACACCATCGAGAACGGCTACTTCCTGACTCCAGTCAAATTGCATCGCATCGCCTTTTTCAAAAACCAGTGGGATGAACGCTTTGTGATCTGTGCCGTGCATGGCCTTTAGCTTTTTAACGTAACGGCAGACTGGCGAGTAAGAGCCTGGGTAGCCTT
>JAYGEX010000041.1:0-203772 GCA_046582185.1 Pseudomonadales bacterium
TTAAGACCGGCTCAGAAGAAATAGCGACCGGCAACCTTGACCTGTCGCAACGGAAAGAAGAACAAGCCGCAAGCCTTGAGGAAACTTCAGCTGCAATGGAGGAGATGACGCGAACCATCCAACAAAACGCCAGCAGTGCAAATGCTGCTAACGGACTAGCACAGGGCGCTAAAGATGCTGCCGAAACTGGCGGAAGAGTTGTTGATGACGCTGTACTCGCGATGGGTGAGATTAGCGAATCGAGCAAAAAGATTGCGGATATCATTGGCGTAATCGACGAAATAGCGTTCCAGACTAATCTGTTGGCATTGAATGCATCTGTTGAAGCTTCTCGTGCTGGAGATCAGGGCCGAGGCTTTGCTGTTGTTGCAGACGAGGTGAGAAATCTTGCAGGGCGAAGCGCTACTGCAGCCAAGGAGATTAAAGATCTGATTCACGATAGCAGTGCGAAGGTCGAGCAAGGTGCGCGACTGGTGAATGATTCAGGGGAGACTCTAAAGGAAATCGTTACCTCCGTTACTAACGGTATCCGACATCATCGCTGAAATATCAACTTCAAGTGAAGAACAGGCAACTGGAATCGATGAAGTTAATAAGGCGATCACACAAATGGACGAAATGACCCAGCAAAATGCTGCTCTAGTTGAAGAGGCCGCCGCAGCAAGTGAATCACTGAGTAAACAGGCAGAATCACTTGATGAAATGATCAACTTCTTCACCGTGGATAAGTCAGTGGCTGTGACATCCAATATCCGTCAATTAACCGTGGTCAAGCGACAGCCCGAAATTGAAATCCATACGGAAAGCTTCGCCAAAACAAGCAGCGATGACGGCGAATGGGCTGAGTTCTAATTAGTTCCTGTGCAGTAGTACACCATAGTGAGTAAGCATCGCTTATGAAGGATCTAATATCGGCTGGCCCGGATTTTAGGTTTGACTGGTCAGCCCCGAGCCACCACACGAAAGAATTGAGTCTCCAGGAAACAATCATTGCAAATCTGGTAGTACAACTGTTTATCGTTAGCGGTCTGTTGATGACTCGACGGGGTTTTGCTGTTCTTTCAAGATATTTTCTATCCGGGAATGAATGGCGCAGCCTCTTTTAATGGATACAGGTGGACTCAAATTAAATATAACGTGAATCTTGCCTGCTCTAGAATATTCCCGCTTCAAGCCCCGCCGCCATTCCCATACCGAGCTCACGACAGCGAATAATCCCCTCTTGCTCAAGGTCTCCAACGACAATCACCTCTGTCAGAACTTCCCTGAAATTGTAGCCCTTACAAATCCTTCGAATGCTTGTTAGCGCACCCTGCCCATCATTGCCGGCGCCAATGAATATACAGAAAGGCTTGGCATCGACTTGCCCTTCAACCTCATAAAAAGTTCTATCAAAAAAATCCTTCAGCGCGCCGGACATATATCCAAAATTTTCGGGTGTGCCAAGTACAATGCCATCGGCCCAGAGAAGGTCTTTGTCATTAGCGTCTGCTGCATGAAGGAAGCGAACTTCTACGCCTTCGATATCCGGATCATCCGCACCGGCCTTAACCGCATCCGCCATGTGTTGATTCTTGCCGCCTTTGCTGTGGTAAACAACAAGTAAATGTTTCACAGTTGATCTCTCTGTCCAAGTCTTGATTTGGTTTATTAGGGTCTAATTGTAATTCCCAGCGAAGACATCGCTTGATATTGTGCGCTATTACAATGGGTTCACATCACAATGGCTTTGGTTCAGCTTGTTTTTATTAGACGAATCACATCCCTGGATACATATTCGTAGTCCGGTACTTCCAGGTTGAAGGAAGCGACTGAATCCTTTTCGACCCTGCCGGAGGAATCGAACTGGCTATTATGGCAAGGGCAGCTAAATCCGCTTGAGGTGGCGCTTGTTTGGGCCGCCACTTCGCAACCAAGATGAGTACAATTTTTGAAGACGACAAAGATGTCAGGATGTTTTGATCGCCAGGGGTTTCTTGCAAAGTCAGGTTGTACGGAATCTCGGGAAGCCGGGTCTTTCAATTGTTCACTCTCCTGAAATAAGCGATTGGATACCTTGTCGCTACGTCTGACGATGTAGAGGTTCCGACCCAGCCAGGAGATTGTCTTTGAGTGGTTAACTGAAAGGCCGGAAAGATCAATTTCCAGGCTTAAGTCCTCCTCGAAACTTGGGACGAAGGCACGAATGAACGGATAAGTCAGGAAGGCAAATCCTGTCAGGCTAAACGCCTGAACGATACGCGTGAGGACGGTTCGGCGGTTCACAAATCCGCAGCCAGACTGTATACATTCGTGGCTGTATCATGAAACAAGGCCGCTCTTTCGCTTTCCGTTCTATTTGCTGCTATTTTCTTGAAGGCATTCCACAATACCTGATAGGAGCAAGATTCCTTATCAACCGGGAAATTACTCTCGAACATGCAGCGATCTGCACCAAAGGTGTCGATGCAGTGATCATAATATCTAGCGGTTTTATCAACCAATTCATCAGAACCTGGCGGTACTTCCCGATTGTGCCAGCCGAAGCCATTGATCTTCATGTTCACGCCACCCAATTTGAAGTGCACATTCTTACAGTCCTTCAATTCTGAAATATTATCTCGCCAATCATTGAAGGTTGATTCAGCATCGAAGGGACCGATGCCAAGTGGGCCGCCAAAGTGGTCGAGAATAATTGTGACATTCGGGAAGGCCTTAGCGAGATCGATGAATTCCGGGAGCTGATGGTGGTAGAACCATGCATCAAACGTGAGACCCAGATCATTGAGAACGGCAAGACCCTCTCTGAAATTATCATTCAACATCAAACCTTCCGGTGGATTGGTATGTGAATTTCTTACATTGTCGCTTGCATGCCATCCTGCCGCGTGGCGAATACCCTTGAAGCGATTCGCACTTGCCGACATATGTGCCTGTAGCACATCACGCACACTATCTCCCAGGGTCAGGTCAGCGAAACTCACAATGCCGCTGGCAGCTCGCATGTGCCCATATCGTCCGGAGGCACTCATGGCAGCTATGCCTTGTACAAATTCTGTCTCCCCGATTGGCGCTATGGCTCTATCTACACCAGCCTTATACATGGAAGAACACTCGACAAATACAGTACTGACTATATTGTGTCCTGAGTTTGTATCTTCAAGCAGCTCATCAAGCAGATAGCGGCTGCCCGGATGATCCCAAAGATGGTGGTGGGGGTCGCAGATTTTCCTCTCCGGGTCGACTATCTCTTCCTGGACCTGTGCCAACCATGTGCCCTTATCCATTACCTCTCCGAAAGTTCGCAGTTATCAGAATTTCATGATAGTTTGCTTGTCGAATTTATACCAATCTAACTAACTAGTAGTCGTCCAGAAATAGAAACCACCGCTGTTATTTCCCTGGTAAGTTATTGTTTTATATAGCTAACGGATCTATAATTTTGCATATATTGTTCTAATTTGGCTATTTATGGACGGGAACTAACTAGTTCCTGTCTGGAAAGTGCATGATTTCAACAGAGAACACACAACTGAATTATTATTAGCGTTACAAAACAATCATTTACGAAGGAAGTAGTGCCGGCAGTATTAGAATTCGGACAAGATCTATCTACTCTCCTCTCTAAAACAGCAAAGATTCTCCAAGGATAACTAAAGATGAAATACCAAGCTCTGGCCATTGACCTGGATGGCACTCTTCTAATTGGGGATACATTGCCTCCGGGGCACCGGCAGGCAATTAGGGATGCAGCTGATGCTGGATATAAAATCATCATAGCTACTGCTCGATGGCGACAGATGGCAGAGGGAATCGCCAGCGAAATTGGAATAAGTGCGCCTATAATTGCCTGCAGCGGCGCCCAGGTTTACATACCCAACGAGAAGAGAGACATCTTCGATCACCGCTTGCCCCAGGAATTTGTTGATGAGCTATTCCCCTTGTGCGATGCGAACCGTTGCATCGTAACCATTACGACCAACACTAACACTTATCTGGTCCTGGATGGAGAGCCTGACCCAACGCAAATGCCAGAAGAAATGAAATGGATGCCGAAGCTTGTTGATTCAGGAAAATCTCTGCCCCGTATCGCCACCGTACAAGGGTCGTCAGTCGTCAGCATGATCAAATCAGAATTAAAGGAAAAGTATTCTGATACAGTAAATATATATGATTCCATCGGCCCCTCAGGAAAGCTGGTGCTTACCATGACAGCAAAGGCGGCTAATAAAGGCCACGCACTGTTAGCTACCTGTCAGCATATGGGCATTGATCCTGCTGAAGTGATCGCCTTCGGAGATGCAGAAAACGATATTTCGATGTTTGAAGTTGCCGGGGCATCTGTAGCCATGGGTCAGGCCGAAGAAAACATAAAATCTGCTGCCACTATCGTAACTTCCGCCAATACCGAAGATGGTGTGGCAAAGATTGTTAATAAATTACTGGTAAGTGGAGATTTGTAATTGGATTCTTGTAAGTTCAAAGCCAGTGATGGTAAGTCAGTTCATCTCTATTCCTGGAGTCCAGAGGGAAGGCCAAAGGGCCTTATCCATATATCTCACGGCATGGGGGAACATGCGGCTCGCTACGATTGGACAGCTCGGAAGCTGAGCGCTGAAGGTTATGAAGTCACTGCAAATGATCACCGTGCGCACGGATTAACGGCTGATGTATTGGGTGATTTTGGCGCAGACGGCTGGAATCGAACGTTGAGTGATTTATTCGAGATTATTCAGGATAGAAAGAGAAAACATCCGCAAATCCCAATGATTTTATTCGGCCACAGCATGGGCTCCATGTTATCCCAGCAGTATATCTCCCGACATGGTGAAACGCTTGACGGCGTGGTGCTTTCCGGGACACCTGGCGCAGGAAATCCCTTTCAAATGTGGCTTGTGCATACTATCGCCCGGTTCGAACGCTTGCGAATCGGCGGGCAGGCAACGAGCAATGTATTGCAGAGCATACTCTTCGGTAGTTCCAACAAGGAATTCGATGACGAGCTGGATGCCTGCGGCTACGAATGGCTATCCAGGGATAAACAGCAAGTACAACTTTATGTTGATGATCCCCAGTGCGGTTTCGTCCCTTACCCGCCCAGCCTCTGCGATATGTTCGAAGCTGAACGCGCAAATTGGAAAACAGATATTGTGAAGCAGATTCCAGCACAACTACCGGTCTATCTGTTTTCCGGTAGCGCGGACCCCGTTCACAATAAACTAAAAAGCATCAAGCGCCTGTTGAAGCTCTATAGGGATCATGGCCTGGACGTTGTCACTCACTTCTATGCGGGCGGTCGTCACGAAATGTTAAATGAAACCAATCGTGAAGAAGTGATCCAGGATGTAATCGCCTGGTTAAACAAGCAGATCTAACTTATACAGATCAGAGGTTCTCTCACTTAGCCTTGCCAATTGTACTCACCAGCTTCAGGGCCATGTTCCAGTACTCGCTTGTGCACTGCATTTAAAGTGTCATAAAGCATTCTGGTGGCATCAGGGACACTGGTGCCCTCCGGGAAGTATATTGGCTTTTGAATGTGGGCCTTAACAGGGCCTGGAAAAATCTCGCGGGACCCTTTCGGCCGAATCTTGGCGAGGCCGGATAGATAAACCGGCACTACCGGAACGTTCTTTTCCAGGGCCAGAATAGAGACACCATGTTTAAAATGGGCCATGTACCTTCCCGTGGAACGGGTACCTTCTGGAAAGATAGCAAGGTTGGCGCCGTTGTCCAGCAACCACTTCGAATAATCTAATGTTCGGGAACCACCGCCCCGGGTAATAGGAAATGAGCCTCCAATTAATGAGTTATACCAGGGTTGAAGCGCCAGGTCCTTGCGCCCTCCTCCATTCTTTAAAAACCAGCGATCTGCCGCCGCGCCAAAGTATATGCTCCACTTGATCTTCTGTGGCAGGCAACAAAACAGTGCTAAAGCATCAAAGTGACTGGTGTGATTGGCAACAACTATGCAAGGGCCTTTAACCTCATCAAAGTTCTCTCTGCCAGTGGTTATGAGCGGTTTGCAGTACTTATTGATCCATCGATTGTAGTGATACCAGCGAAATGAAAGACGTAGAAATTTAGCCCACCACTGCACCTGCCATTTGTGCGGTCCTACCGTTCGTATTTCTTGCTTGATCATTCTTTGAAACAGAGGCAGATCTATTGCCGGCAAAAGAATTGAGTCAGGCGAACTGGTTGCTTCCAGATTCAGAACTGCACGCTGGGCGCGAAAATTATCTGAAACTTCAAAAATAGTGCAGTGATCATGGGGGCCGAGCAGGTGGAAATCGGCCAGAATGGTTGCCTCCCACTGTTCCAGAACTTCTCGAACCCCTTTTAGCTTATGGGGATCCTTTAAAACCTCCTTCTGTGTTGAGGTATTAAGCCTCGATAGCAATACATAGGCAGGCATTGCTCTCTCCTATTTCTTATTCTTGTCATCGTCCGAGATGCCAACCAGCATCTCCACAAAGTCTCCTATATCAATTGCTGGCAGAGTCGTAATCTGGATCGTTCCCCTGGCCCCCAGTTCAACTGTTAGTCGCGCCATTACTTCATTGGTAGGTGCTTCGATGATATTAACGAAATCGTAGCCACCCATGACTGCATATTGTGCAGTTACCCGGGCTCCCATGGACTCAACTTCCTTGTTAACCTCTTGCAAGCGGTCTGGCCTTGCCTTCAAGGTCTTACGTCCTTCATCAGTTAAAGTACTTAACATAATATAAGTCGCCATATTTGCACCTGTAGTCTTTATTTTTTGTTATGGGTTTCTGGTTATGAAAAAATTTGTCTTTATGGAGTTGGCTGTTGACCCTTGTCCTAATTCACCCTTAGCTATCAACGACGTAACGACCTGGTGCCTTATCCAGGATCTGGTATTTATCTGAACCCATTACTTTAATCGCATCAGCTTCATCACCGGATCTCTCCTTGAGCCACGCAATCCAGTGTTCCCGCCATGAACCGGGAAACTCTTCTGCTAGTGATATCCATTCTTCCGGATCTTCGGGAAGTTCTCCGGCAATCCAGTACTTAACATATGGATTGGGTTTGTTGCTGATCGTTTGAGTATGATTCTGATTAGTCAGTACAAACTCGACATTGCCGCCATAGAGTTGGGTTGTGCGATAACAACCCCGCCACGGCGTGATGTGATCTGTGCTGCTAGCCATGATATAGGTATCGTACTTGATATCATTAAGCTGAATTCGCTTTCCACCAGACTTAAAATCACCTTTCGCCAATTTGTTTTCCCACGCCAGGTCGAGCATGTCGCACTGCAGACCTGCTGGAACCCTTGTGTAATCCATGGCCCAGAAAAGCAATGGATGGATTGGCGGCGGTTTGCCTAGTAACCAGTTGTCTCTGTAGAACGACATAACGCTTTCTTCAGGCGTTAAAATGGCAAACATCTCGAATACATCTTTCTCGTCGAAGATGCCCTTTGCCTGTACTCTACTCTTTTGTACCTCTATCGATTGCTCAGAAAGAAATAGACCGAAGTCACTATCTTCCGGCCTGTTATCGAGGATATTAACGAATAACGAATGGCTATTGATAAAGTCATCGCCACGGGCATTCATCAAGCCAAGCGCTGTTGCCGTAGTGATACCACCGGCACACAAACCCATCACGTTTACTTTGTCCTGACCGGTTATTTCCCGCATGACGTCAACTGCCTTGATCACAGCATTGCAGTAAGTATCAATATTCCAGTCTCTTTGATCGACAGTCGGATTACGCCAGCTAATGGCAAAGACGCGTATACCTTGCGCCAGTATCTCCTGAAACAAACTTCTATCAAGGGTCAGATCACCCAGATAAAATCGGTTCACCTGACTGAAGACATAAAGGAATGGCATTTCATTCACTTTCTCGGTCGTCGCTTCGTACTGCATAAGTTCAATCACATCATCTTTATAGATGACCGAGCCAATGCTTGCAGCAACGTCCTGCCCTATCTTAAACCCATCCCTATCAGCAACGGCCGGGTAGCCATAGTTGTTCTTTAGATCATCGAGGAAGTTTTTCAGACCATTTGCCAGACTCTGTCCCCGGGTATCGAATAATGTTTGTAGTGCCGAAGGATTGCCATAGAGATTGTTGACTGGCGCCATTATGTCCTTGAAAATCCCCAGGAGAAAGCGCGCGCGCTTATCATCCATTCCCTCAAGCTCTACCTGATCGAGCCATTCGTCCATGGATCGACGCGAGGCGATATAGGATTGGCCAATTCGGCTGTAAAAAGGATTATCGGAATAGGCCTGATCACGGAAGCGACAGTCTTCTTTGCCTGTATCAATAGTGCTGAAACCCATGGTGATTGCAGCAAGTTCTATCGACAGGTTCTGCCAAACGTTGGCTATAATCTTCGGGTGTTCAGTGAGCTGACCGATCAAGCCTTGCATGGCTTGCAAGACTTCCTCGCGATCCACCCCTAAGGCAATATTGAGGGCAACACCTTCATTTTGACGAATAGTGCGTTCTTCTACCGCATCAACCATTTGGGCTCCTGCACTTATTATTCTTCTTACTATAGTTCGAAATGTAGTCCTGATGTAGTGAGGCTGTACTGAGATAAGGACTCAGTTTCACCTTTGTACGTCAATAGTAAGCCGTGAGCAAATGCAATTACATGATGGGCATAATTTTAGGCGGTAAGATGTTCAGAATTGTTAAAAAATTCAAGTCTGACACCTTCGGAAGACCAGACTAATTTGCTAAAGCCGGTATTACCCATATGGTATTTCTGAAAATTGTAAACCTTATCTTCCAATAGATGGCTCAAGGCGATTCCTATTGCCGCGCCATGACTCACAAGCGCTATAGACTCCCCCTCGTGAAGGTCTCTTAGTCGAATCACGGCATCCACCATCCTGCGGCGGACGTGATTGACGGATTCGCCACCAGCAGGCGCATAATCCTGACTTTCGTGAATAAGTTCAAAGAAATTGTGCTTGCGGATCAGAGTGTCGACTGGGCTGCCTTCCAGCTCACCAATCGAATACTCTCGCAGAGCACTTTCTGGCTGCAATTCAAGTTGCAGGCGCTTCGCTAGCGGGGCTGCAGTGTGACGGGTTCGTTGCAGGGGAGAACAATACACAGCGGAGATTTCAGGATGATGTTTTGCCACATGCTCCGCCATCTGTTCCGCCTGGCTTCGCCCTATAACGTTTAGTGCGCTATCGGTCGAACCATGCCAGTGGCGGTTGGCGTTAGCATCAATTTCACCATGGCGAATCAGGAAGAGACTTGTCGTGGTCATAAAGGTCTACCAGTCACCAACATTTTCCATGGAACTCCAGGGTTCCGCCGATGGCAAGGCATCACCTGCTTGCAGGAGCTCTATGGATATATTGTCCGGCGAACGAACGAATGCCATTCTGCCGTCTCGCGGTGGACGGCTGATGGTGACACCGCCATCCATCAGTCGCTTGCATGTTTCATAGATATTATCAACAGCATAGGCGAGATGACCAAAATTCCTGCTGCCATTGCCGAGCTCATCGCCGTCCCAATTGTAGGTAAGTTCCACCTGGGCTTCATCATCGCCGGGCGCTGCAAGAAAGATAAGTGAAAACCTGCCTTGTTCATTGTCATATCTTCGAAGCAGGCTTAGGCCTAATTTTTCGCAATAGAAATCCAGCGATGCGTCGATGTCTTTGACACGAACCATCGTATGTAGATATTTCATGTTGTCTCCTAAGTTCGTAGTAACTTTCCGGACAAGACCTAGCCTCGATCCGATATAAAATTCTCGTGTAGTACGCATGTTTAAACATGCTCAATAATTCAAATGTGCTGAGGCAATGATTCCCTAATGAGTCAATTATAAGCTACGTGAGCCAACACATAGATGGATCAGGCAGCAGCAACCAATGCCAGATTCTCGATAGTCTGCGCGCACGCCTCAGCCGCTTCCTTGCCTTTTATGGAGAAATGTTCAAAGAAAAATTCCTCTCTGCCATCACTCAAAAAATCCTGAGGCGTAAGTATGCCGTATATCACTGGCGTGTTCATATCCATCTGGACTTTCATGCTCGCTTCCAGCACCGCCTGGGCTACAAACTCATGCCTGTAGATACCATGGTCGACGATAAGACCGCAGACGACAATGATGTCGTACTTACCAGATTGTGCACATCGGCTCGCAAGTAAGGGAATTTCTACAACCCCGGGAGCCGAGAAGAAATCGATGGTGGCCGCATTTTCTTCAAGCTCAAGTAAATGCGTATTGAACGCAATTCTGAATTGATCCACGATTGCCTTGTGCCAACAGGACTGGATAAACGCTACTCGATAATTTGTATTCATGACAGGTTCCTCTAATAAGAGACTATAATAGGTAACTTTAATAAGGCGTCATGACTCGTATCAGGAACTTGTTGCACGATGGCTATGATTGCTGAACATGTCGGATAATACATATCACGCATATTCAGTTTGCACAAAATCCGAGCCAGGCCTACACTTAATAAAAACAGGCCTGTGCCGGAAAGTCTGGGGAAATTTGATACGCAATACGTTTGCTTTGCCGTGTACGAGTGGCAGGTCATTGCGCTGACCTGAACGTTGATATTAACCTGTTCGACTCAATAGCTCAATTGATGCAGTTTGTACTTTTTACCCAGCAACTGGACGAGGCCATTCTTTCCGCCCATATGTAGCGCGCCAACGACGATCAAATAGGTGCCGCTTCTAGCTACATATTCGTGAATTTTATCTGCCATTTTAAGGTTTCTGGCATCGATAAGTTCATCCAGTTGAGCCGACAATTCTGGATATTTTTCGGTATCACTTTGAGCCAGCAACAACATTCCGTCAGCATCGCCCTCTCGCCAGGCATTGAGTAACAAATCAAGGCTAGCTTCAAAATCTTGCAGGTTTTCGAGGGAGGCTCGCAAAGACAAGTCCTGGATTTCGATCGGGTCATTCGCGAGTATTTCAATTTGCTCAGTAAACGATTCCAGCTCAAGGATCTGCTTTCCCAACGCTTCGCTGAGATTTTGTAAATACTGGTCAATTCCCAGGGCGGGATCAAAGCCTGCTTGTTTGAGTTCCCAGAGTCCTATCGTCAGCATCAGATACCAGGGTTTCATCTGCTTAAGCTTCGGGAAAGACAGCTCGGAGCTGGCGAAATAGTTACTCAGCACTTTACTTGTCTCAAGGCTAAGATCACCCTCGATCGTTTTTGGATAAGCATAGTTGCCATGTTTTCGCATCGCACTGGCAATTTCCCCTGAGCTTATCTTTGTAAGATCAATCTCGAACACGACGGTGTCTGCTTGCCTGAGTGCATCCAATATTGGGTCTGCCAACGGATACAACTCTGCCTTCATCGCATGTATGGAACCCAACAGGTAGACCCGTGCGTCGCCGTACTCGAAGAACCAGAGGGACAGCTTACGTTCCTTAGCATGGCCTGACGGTATGTTTATTATTGAAACAGACGTTATAGCAACAAGCAGCAAAACAAAAAATGAGCGCAGCAAAGGCTGCGGTATTCCTGCGTTTCTAGCGGATGTCATATCCGCCAACATAAACGGGACTT
The DNA here is from genome assembly GCA_046582185.1 of Pseudomonadales bacterium. Lineage (GTDB taxonomy): Bacteria > Pseudomonadota > Gammaproteobacteria > Pseudomonadales > Azotimanducaceae. Next base: position 11,540 of record JAYGEX010000041.1, read on the forward strand.
GAATATAACAGGTGGTCGTCCGACTGTTTCACTCGAACATAATAATAGTCCCCCGCGCCAGATCGCCGGGTATCAACGAAGCGGAATGTTTGAGTAAGCGGATCAATTCGATCTAGTAAGGAGTAAGTCACGCTATCATCGTAACCGTTGACGGAAAATCCGCGAGTTACCGGGCCGTCTGAAAATTCACCAAAGGATAATAGCTGCCGAATCATAGGCGTAATTGATGGCTTTCGCGTGATAGAAAGTAGATCCACATCTTCAAAACCTTCCTGGATCACAACCTCGAAACTTATATTTCCGTCCTTATCAAAACCGTCACCAAGCGCCTTTAGGGATAGTGTGAAACTCTTCTCATTTCCGTGGGTCCAGGCAATAAAATCAACCCTGCTGGAATCTTCCGGATTAAGCTGTATGGCGGCACCCCGCTGCTGCGCAATGCCAGGGGCAACTACGGATGTTACTTCCGCGCCTGATACTTTGACATAACCCAGCCATTGCCGGCCATTGCGTGGTGTATCCAGGCCCAATGAAAACGGATTGCTTTGCGATTGCAGAGTAATTTTAATCTTAAGTTCGTCGTCACTAATAGAACTGTCCTCATCTGCACGCCATTGATGCTGATCGATGACGATTCCATTTCTCAGTAGCTCTATGGCGGAGATACCAGCATTGGCATATACCTCACCTTCAATGAGGCGCCGCTCTGAAAGTGGGATTCTGCTGCCTGGGTAGGCATCATTTGTTCTTGTAAGCAGCAGAGACTTTGGGCCAGTGCTTACAAATGTTCTGCGCGCTGCTACTGCCTGTTGCCAGGTCTCGCCATCTGCAACTATTAATGCAGTCTTGGGTAAGGCAAGGCTTCGCCTTGGAATATGGGCAGTGGGCCCAGCATAAAAACCGATGCGATAACCTCTTGCAGCGTAATACTCACCATACCAATCGTACGAGCTTGCTCCGGTAAATATTTCCACCAGGGTTGGCTTAATTGCCAGGCGATGATCTGTTGTTATTTCTGGCAAGGCGATAACGAGAGGCGGGTCGTAGGGGATGATGATTCTGTGGCCGCCCCTTGCCAGGGGTTCATCCAGCTCTCGTATGTCATCACTATTCACATGGGGACGATAGCTATCATGATCGGCGACTAATAACAGGTCGTAAAGACCTCTGGACTCGCGCCCCAGGGCTGCACTTGTTTTCAGGCCATCACTAAGCGTTGAATGGGCATGCAGGTTAACCCACTGGACTCTTACCTTCGGGTTTCTCTGCACGAGCACAGGATTTGATGATCCCGTCAAACCGCCACCACCGGATCGAACTGCAATACTATGAAGGCCCGTGTTATCAATAACCAGATTATCCAGACTTACGTAGGTCTCGGATGACCTCGGAATTCTCTGCTGAAACACACCATCAACGATGACTTCCAACGAGGGAAGTGAGCCTGTCGCCACATTACCGAATTCATCTTCACCGCGTACTTCAAGGGTAAATGGCTCGTTCACAGCAACGATGGAAGGCGCGCTGATTGTGAGCCGCTTAACTGCACCTGCCTGTACTTTAAATTTTTCCACCGGCACGGTATAAAAATGTGCGCCCGGCTGAAGCTGGAAGTAAATTGGCAGCGACAAATCCAGGGTGCTAAATTCAGGTAACTCAAATCTGTCGCTGTAGTGAATTGTTACCCTGTCGCCGGGCAATAGGCTGCCCTGCCTTACAACGGCGAGAGGCAAGTTGATTAGTCCAAATCGGCTGCCATGTATACCTTCACGGCTAATAGTCCGCATCTGTAAACGTACGTCAGGATTACTGGTCGTTAGCGAAATGTAGTTCGCCCCTTCTTCGTCCATCACTTGTAAGTGAATATCGTGCTGCCATTGCTTGCCAATAAGAATAGCCGAACCGCGATCCATTCTCGTGCCAACGGTGAATACCTGAGTCAGTGAAACAGCTCGACCAACTGTTGTTGGCGAGGTGTAATCAAGGCGACTGCTGCCAATATTCTCTGGCGTATCCTGAAGCAGCATCAACTCGTCGGCGAAGCCATCCAGTACTTTATTTACAAGGACAAGATTTACCCGGTCTAGTTTTACTCGAACAAGGTCCGATTCGTATTCGGGATTGAGGCTGCGAGCTTTGTAGATTGCGGGATGGATTTCAGTTGGCAAGGCGACACCACTCGTTGCCAGTTCAAGACTCCAGGCGAGCAAATACCGGCCCTTGGAGGCGACGCTAATCGATGAATCGCCACTCTCCAGGAAATATTGATCGCGGGGAGCAGCAATACATACCATGGATGACAGTAGCAACAGAATAAGAGCTGAGATTCGGATGTTCATACCATGAGGAGTTTAACGGAGATTGAGCAATATAGCGGGGCTAATAAAACCTTCCATTAAAACCTTCCATTAAAACTTAGCACGTAGGAACGCCATCAGTGCGCCTGTTGGTACATCGTCGGCAGTACCAAGCTTATCGCTGATAGACATTCCTATTCTGCCGCTGCCAGGTATCATAATTGTATCTATATTAGCGCCAATCAGTTTCTTTGCAAATGCGGTTGCCTGACGTTTAGATTGTTCGTTTTGCGTGGAATAGAGAATGGCAAAGCCCGGAATACCGGTTCCTTTCGCTATGTGGTGAATGGGTGAGGATTGTCGCCATACTTCCTCATCATCGCCAAATATTAATCGATGCTGGCGTCTCTCAATGAAACTACCCAGTTCATCCATCAGGCGATTAATATCATAGCTCGCAGTATCGAGAGCAACCACACCAGCGAGATCCTTTAGTGACATACCCGAGAACTTTAAGTAATTTGGATTAGTCCCGACCAGGGAAACGAGATGCGCTCCGGCAGCATGACCCATTAGTACTATTCTGCCAGCATCTAAACCATAGTTATCTGCGTTCTTTTTAACCCATGAGACAACGGATACGATGTCTTCAACCTGATCGATTAATTTATAATCCCAGCGAAGGCGATAGTTCATACTGACGACGGCTATGCCATGGGACAGGAAGAACGCCGGTTTGGAGGAGGTGTCCTTTTCGTCACCAAAGGCCCAGTCCCCGCCGTGCACATAAATGATGAGCGGAAGGTTTTTCTGTTCACTCTGCCAGTAAATATCTATCAGTTGTTGATCGTCCCGGTATTTTTCTTCACCACCGTAATAGACATTGTTGGTGGTATTGAATTGAGGGGATTCGGTTTCGGCCCCCATGACATGGAAGCTAAGCAGTAATAGACATATCGGTCTAGTAAGGCACTGAAACAAATATTTCATCGCAAAGGGATCTCTTTTTGATGCCAGTTCAGGCAAAAACAACATTAAAGCCAGTTTAACGGTCAAAGGCAATAGAAATAAAGCCTGCAATTGTATGGAAATTCAAGCATTGACCCCTGGCTAGCTATTTCGAATCAGCAATAAAATAGGCGACCAAGGTCGCCTATCTAATATACAAAAAAGTTAACAATCCTGCTGGAGACCCAGCGGTAAACTCCAGTCTTTTCCTATTAGTATTGCTTAAGTTCTTCGCGTGCAATCGCTTGAAAAAACCTGTTTACAGCTTGTTGATGCAAAGTTATCGCAGTTGGTGATCGCCTTAGCCGCCGATAAACTTCATCGGTGTAACCTCACCCTGGAAAGAAAGTTTCTTGTCGCCAAGCGCACTCATCAAAATGCCTTGCAGACGAGGTAAAACCTGGTGAGAAGGCAGATCCAACAAATCACCAATGTATTGCTTCCTGCTACTGCTGAGGCAACCATAGAGACAGCCATCAGAAGAAAGGCGCAAGCGTGTACAGGAAGTACAAAAGGGTTCGCTTTCATTGGCAATGATACCGAAATTCCCACGGCCAGGAATATTGAATCTGACGGCAGTTGAATCGTATGGCGCGTCCGTTCGTTCAAATTCATATTTGCTGCGAATCGTATCCAACAACTCAGCCATGGATAAAAAATCAGCCTGGAATGCAGAGCTATGTAACAGATGGCCCATACGCATGAGTTCAATATAACGAAGTTCGATATTTCGCTCGAGGCAAAAATCTAACAGGGGAAGAATATCATCCGCATTCTTCGTCTTCACAGGTACCATATTTATTTTCAGCTTGATCCCCAGATCCAGCATCGCCTCAATGCCAGCCAGCACTGTTTCAAGGTCGCCGCCTCGGGCTAGCTGCTTGAAGCGTAATGGGTTGAGTGTATCAAGACTGATGTTGAGTCGGGTAATGCCGGACTCCTGAATAATGCCCTGCTTTTTAAGCAGGAGCTGACCATTGGTAGTCATGCTCACATCACTTAAGTTAAATTGCATTACACCGAGTAAAAATTCATCAAATTTTGGCGTGACCAGCGGCTCACCGCCAGTAATACGTAACTTATCTATGCCTGCAGCCTGCTGCAGATAATCAACCGCTTTTAGTAAGTCTGTTGCCGACAACTCGTTCTTGGCGGGCATCAGACGTTTTCCATCGGGCACGCAATACGTACACGCGTAATTACAGGCGGCCGTCAGGCTAACCCGTAAGTTCCGAAAACGCCTTCCCAGTTTGTCGACGATCATATATATGGACCTAAAGCAGTATCTGACATCTCGCTAAAAATTATCGCACGTATCTGTCAAACAAGGAAACAGATGGCGATGGCAAAAAATCGCAGCAGTGTTGCTACAATGTGCCAAACTAAAACAACCCATCAAGCCAGATAAAACAAAAACAGTGCTCGAATTCATAAAAAACCCTCTAATCAAATGGCTAAATGCCGAGAAAGCAGCGCGGAAGTATCCTTTGAGCGACTACGAAAGGATTTGTTATGAGCTAAAGCCTTGCGACATCATCCTGATTGAAGGTCGCTCCAGAGTGAGCAATGTAATACGGTGGATTACGCAAAGCCCCTGGACTCACGCCGCACTCTTTGTTGGCAGACTTCATGACATTGAAGACCCGGAGCTCCGGGAAATTGTAAGTAACCATTATAGCGGCGACATATCGGACCGAATGGTCGTGGAGAGCCTTCTGGGTAATGGCACCATTGTCTCTAACCTGCAGGCGTATGAGCACGATCATTTACGTATATGCAGGCCATCCCGACTCTCACTGAAAGACAGCAGGCAAGTAGTTCGTTATGTCATCAGCAGGCTGGGCCTGGACTATGACGTCCGCCAGATCTTTGATCTCGCCCGCTTTCTATTTCCGTGGTTTATCTTGCCGAGACGATGGCGATCAACCTTGTTTGAATCCAATCCAGGGACAGCGACTCAAACAGTCTGTTCAACCATGATTGCAGAAGCATTTGCCTTCGTACAATTCCCGATTTTGCCCCTGGTTAAAGAATCCGAGAACGATAACGTGCAATTGTTTCGGCGTAATCCAAACCTCTGCACACCGAGTGACTTCGATTATTCGCCTTACTTTGAGATCATCAAATATCCATTTATAGATTTCCGCCATGATCAGGACTATCACCTGCTTCCCTGGGAAGGTTCTGGTGAATTGTCCGATGAAGAGACCAAACTTTATATAAACCCTGATGCAAAGCTCGATCCGAAAACGGTGAACCAATCCATCACTGATGCCGTGGAACGCAGCAGAGCAGCGCCAATGGATGGCGAAATCATACCAGCAGAGCAGGAAACCAGCGAAGACGAAGAGTCTCCAGGGGACGATGAGGTAAATCCTGACAGCGTAGCTCTAAACGAGGAAATGACTGGCCCGGATGGGGATTGCCTGTCAGATGATACCGAAGACGACGACCTGGAAGAACGGCGCAATGATAGAGGCCGGCCGCCAAATCAGTAGATAACACACCAATAAGTTAATTCAGTCCGCTGCTTATGCAATTGCTGCCTGCAGCGATTTGACGAAATGATTAAGCCAGAAGACCTTGTTGGAACCTTTCACCAGGATTGTATCGCCCTCCTCCAGGCCGCTCGCAAATTCCACAAGGTCCAATTCCGCAGCCGAATTGTAATGTGCCCAATGTACCGGACCCAGAGTATCGGCGGCATTCGCAAATCCATGGCCAAAGGTGATGACGCCGTCCAGCGAATGGCAGGCTTCAAGAACCTGCTGGTGTAGCTGATCGCCATTACTGCCAAGTTCCAACATTTCACCAAGCAATGCTATTTTTCTGCCGCCCTTGGTTCTCGCCAAAGATTCCAGGGCGTATCTCATGCTGATGGGGTTTGCGTTGTAGCTATCGTCAATGATGAGGCATTGGCCAAGCTCAATCAGATTGCCTCGTCCGCCTGGCGCTTTCAATTGTGGAATGACAGCGCAGGCCTGGGCAATATCAGCATCAATTGCATACACAGCGGCCAGACAGGCAAGTGAAGTTAATACCCGGTGTTCGCCGCCTGCGGGAATACAGTAGTGGTAGTCCCGTCCTTCAATCGTTACCTTTACCTGGGCACCCTCTTCATTGTAGTGGGCCTGACCGGCGATCTTCGCGGTGGAAGACAAACCAAAATCAATGATATTGTCCTCTGTCACTTCGCCAAGACCCTTCTTTTCACCTGAAAAGTTTTTACGTGGCAGCCCCTCGCACAACAGATCTTTGTATCTGATGTCTTCGTGTAATATCAGGGTCCCGCCAGGGCGTAAGCCCAGGCTGATGGACAACTTCTCTCTTCTTATGCCATCCAGGTCTGCAAAGCTACCGAGATGCGCAGGTAATACATTAAGGATGATTGCAACATCAGGGTTCACCAGTTTTGCAAGCGGCGCTATCTCTCCAGGATTATTCATCCCTATTTCGAATATGCCGTAAGCGGAATCTTCAGGCATCCTGGCCAGTGACAGTGGTACACCCCAATGATTATTAAGACTGCCAATGGAAGCATGTGTAGACCCCTGCTCTGTGAGCATGACCTCTAACCAGGAGCGTGCCGTTGTCTTGCCGCTGCTACCGGTAATGCCAATGATCTTGCCCTTTGTTCTTTGTCTACCGGCTCTGCCCAGTGCCCACAAACCATCAAGGGTGTTATCGACGTCGAGATGAGGAATAGATTCTTGAATGTCCTTGGAGACACTCTTTGAAATTAGGATTGCTGCCGCACCGGCAGACTTTGCAACAGAAATGAACTCGTGGCCATCCCTGACATTGCTCGCAACCACTGCATCCGAAGGAGAAGCAAACCTCGGCCCGGGGTCACCGGATAGTGCGACGAACAAATCACCTGAATTTAGGGATCGAGTGTCAATGCTGATACCTGAGATGTCAGGCTCTTCTGCGCCTACTGCGTCGCTCCGATTATGATCGGGACTTATGTCACAAGCAGACTGTAAATCTTTCCAGGTCCAAAGTGCCACTAGTGGTGTTCATCCCGCATGGTACTTTTCCGCCTGCTCTCGCAACAGGTATTTCTGTACCTTGCCTGTAGATGTCTTGACCAGTGGCCCAAATATGATTGTTTTCGGTACTTTGAACCTCGCCATTGAAGCCCGACAGTAGTCGATTACTTCTTCTGCAGTAAGCAAAGCATCCGGTTGCAGGGTAATAAACGCACATGGGGTTTCGCCCCACTTTTCATCTGATTTAGCCACTACTGCCGCTTCAAGGATTGAAGGATGAGCAAACAGTACATCTTCAATCTCTATGCTGGAAATATTCTCGCCGCCGCTGATGATAACGTCCTTCGATCTATCCTTTATCTGCACATAACCATCCGGATGACACACAGCTATATCACCGGAGTGAAACCAGCCACCTCGAAATGCTGCCTCTGTTGTTTTTGGATTCTTCAGATATCCCTTCATCACAATATTGCCACGCATGAATATTTCCCCCTGGGTTTCACCATCCCAGGGAACCGGTTCGAGGGTTTCGGCATCCGCCACCATCATGTCGCCTGCCAGCACTGATGAAACTCCCTGTCGGGCTTTTAAGTTTGATCTCTCATCATTAGACAAGCTATCCCATTCAGGTTTCCATGTAGATACGACCATCGGGCCATAGGTCTCGGTCAAGCCGTACACATGAGTGACCTCAAACCCAAGTAACTCCATGCCCTTAATAACGGACGCCGGCGGCGCTGCACCTGCTGTCATCACCTGAATGCCCGGTGTCAGCCCTTCCTTTAAAACATCCGGTGCATTTACAAGTAGGTTCAATACCACAGGAGCCCCGCAGAAATGTGTTGCTTCATTACTGCTGAGTGATTCATAAACGGCCTCTTCTCGTACATGCCTTAAACAGATGCTAGTACCGATCGTTGCAGCCAGGGTCCAGGGGAAACACCAGCCGTTGCAATGAAACATCGGCAGTGTCCATAGATATCGTGGATGTAATCCCATTTCCCAGGACAGCGCATTATTTGCGGCATTCAGATAAGCACCTCGATGGTGATAGACCACTCCCTTGGGGTCACCGGTGGTACCGGAGGTATAGTTCAGAGAAATTGCATCCCACTCATCATCCGGCATCTGCCAGTCGTAATCTGGCGCGCCCCCGGCAACCAGATCGTCATAGGTCTTGCTGCCAAGCAATTCGCCTGTGTTGAAAGATGGGTCAATAATATCAATGACAATCAGCGCAGCGCTTGCCTTCTGATCTAAGAGCGTGAGAGCCTCTTTTACTACTGTCGAAAACTCACGATCCGTCAGCAGTATCTTCGCCTCTGCATGTTCAAGGATAAAAGCTACCGTGGCAGCGTCGAGTCGGGTATTGATTGCATTCATGACTGCACCAGTCATGGGAATAGCGAAATGAGCCTCAAACATTTCCGGAATATTTGGCAACATGACTGCGACAGTATCGCCTTTACTGATACCAAGCTGGCTTATAGAAGAAGCCACACGAACGCAGCGATCAAACATTTCAGCCCAAGTGCGTGACATATCACCATGGACGATTGCTTCATGATGGGGATACAGGCTTGCCGCACGGCGTATGAAGCTCAGAGGGCTCAACTGTTCATGATTTGCAGCATTCTTGGGCAATTTCTGCTCGTAGATATTGGCTTGACTCATAACTTGTGCTTTCTCAAATACCTGGTTAGCGAACGTATATTACATTGGATTGAAGGTATCATTTTTGCTTCAAAGAGGCACCAAATCCGATCAATAAAATTGTTAAGAAGACCAAATGAGCTCGGAATAGTCCTGCCATACTACCTTCCCGTGTATGATAGCTAATCATCTCCGCTCGATACCCGGAAGCTAGACCATATGTCTGTGATCAAGAATATTTGGAAGGCCATAACTGCAACCAAGAACGCGGTAGGGAATATTATTTTCCTGGCCTTTTTGGTGCTGATAGCAATCAGTGTTTTCTCTACCGAGAGCCTGACAGTTCCTGAAAGTGCCGCCCTAATCATCAATCCCACGGGAAGAATTGTAGAGCAAAAAAAGGCGATCGATCCCTTCGCTGAATTTCTTTCAGATTATGATGGCGAAAAATCAGAGACCTTACACAGGGACATTCTTGACGCAATTGACAGCGCATCGAACGACGAACGTATCAAGGCGATCGTACTTGATCTTCACAGAATGCGTGGCGCATCAATGAGTAAGCTGGAAGAAATAGCCGGCGCAATTACCGAATTTAAGGATAGTGGCAAGCCTGTTTACGCCTTTGCAGATGGATATAACCAGTCGCAATACTTCATCGCTGCCCATGCAGACAAAATATACATCAACAAACAAAGTTTTGGAGGCTTTAGCGGGGTATTCCTAACGGGCCTGGGAATTTACCCGACGTACTTTAAAGATGCCCTGGACAAACTAAAAATCAACTTCCATATCTTTAAGGCCGGACTCTATAAAGGTGCGGTCGAACCCTTTCTGCGCAATGACATGTCCGAGGAAGCAAAGGTCGCTAATTCAGGTTGGATCGGCATTCTTTGGGATCACTACAGAGACACTATCATCGCACAACGACCCATTAGCGAGGAGGCATTTAAAGCCTATACTGATAAATATGACGAACTTCTCGCTTCAAACAATGGCAACGCAGCTCAGTTGGCAGTCGAAGAAGGCTTTGTTGATGCCATTCTAAGCAAAGAGGATTGGCGCAAGGAAATGCAAGCCATCGTTGGTCAATCAAAGCAAACCTATAAGCACATCACACTAAACCAATACCTTCTTGCAACGAGACCACCGATGCAAGCGAATAATCCCAGCGTCGATAAAATTGCAGTCATTATTGCCAGCGGCACGATATACGACGGAGAGCAGGCGCCCGGCAATATTGGTGGTGAATCTGTGGCTAAACTCATAAGAGAAGCCGGAAAAGATAAACGAGTGAAGGCGGTGGTCGTTCGTATCGATAGCCCCGGCGGTAGTGCTTCTGCGTCTGAACTCATCAGAAGTGAACTGGAATTAATTCAGAACGACGGCATACCCGTTATTATTTCAATGAGTGGCTATTCTGCTTCCGGCGGTTACTGGATCGCAAGCACTGCAAACAAAATCTTCGCAGCAAGCACCACAGTTACCGGGTCAATTGGCGTGTTTTCCATTTTCCCGACATTTGAAGACGGTATGGCTGAACTCGGCATTCATTCTGATGGCGTCGGCACGACAGCATTAAGCGGCGCATTTAATTCACTTCAGGAAATCAATCCGGTATTACAAAAAGCTCTGCAGATATCTGTCACTCACACCTATCAGAAATTTATCAGCCTGGTAGCCAGAGGCCGTGAAAGGTCAATTGAAGATATAGACAGCATTGCACAGGGGCGAGTCTGGGCAGGATCAACCGCCGTTGAACTAGGTTTGGTTGATGCAATTGGCGACCTCGATGACGCCATTGCCTCTGCGGCCATGCTGGTAGATCTGGATGATTACGAGGTGATCTATCTGGAGAAGCAACTATCCACCAGAGACAAGCTGATACAGCAACTACTCTCATCCAGCCTGAAGGTTGTGCACTCTGCCACTGGTGGCCTCGCAAGTCATTGGCGACTACTCGGTGAAGTTCCAGACGAAATCTCCACCCTAATTGACCTTAGCCGAGCACCTGCGACTTACTTACAATGTGTTGTATGTAAGCTTAATTAGTCTAGCCGGTATTCAGTCACCAAGACCTATTGACCATAGCTATCCTGCGGCAATTGGTGCATTTGCTTCCAGGTAGGTGTGTTGACGAATATGATCTGATATTTTTTCAGCCATCATGATAACCGGTGCATTGGTATTGCCGCCGATCAAGGTTGGCATCAAGGAAGCGTCTACTACTCGTAATCGCTCGAGGCCGTGAACCTGGCCATGCTCATTTGTAACCGCCATCTGATCTGATCCCATCTTGCAGGTTCCTACCGGGTGGTACAGCGTTTCTGCAGAAGCGCGAATCCACCGATCAAGCTCCTCGTCATTCTCCACATTAACCTCCGGCCCTGGTTTTAGTTGAACCCCCCGATATGCATCGAAGGCTTCCTGCATAAGAACCCGCCGAGTCTCTCGAAACCCATTTCGTAAATCGATGATGTCTTGCTCTGCAGATAGATAATTGGGGTGGAGTAAGGGCTCATCCCTGGGGTCTGCACTCTTTAAACTAATATGACCTCTGCTCTCTGGCCGGCAATTGTAAACAATGCAGGAAAAGCCATGGTTTGGCGCAATACCTTCCCGGCCATGACTATCTGTCATTGCCGCCGACACATAATGTAATTGCGTATCCGGAATACTCTTATCCGGATGAGATTTGATAAACGCGCCGCCAGCGGTCGGCGGATTGGCTGCATCGCCAGTGCCCAATAAAAAATACTGAATGCCTGCAATGGCGGCTCGCCACCAAACTGCGGATCTGTGCAGGGTAACCGGCTGGGTGCATTCGAATTGGCTGACCACACCAAGATGATCTTGCAGATTCTGACCAACTCCAGGTAATTCATGAACCATATTGATTCCATGACATGTGATATCACTCTTGGCTCCTACGCCGCTGCGCATTAATATCTGGGGTGAATTTAGTGCACCAGCTGACAGGATCACTTCAATATTTGCACGCACGCTGCAACGTTTTCCCTTCTCTATAAACTCAACGGCCACGGCTTTCTTTTGTTCAAACACAATCTTGTCAACAGTGACATTTTCTATAGTGCTCAAATTTTTTCTATCCAAGGCTGGATGTAGATACGCGCGCGCTGCACTACATCTCTTTGCTCCCTTCATTGTATGTTCGTAACGTCCAAAGCCTTCCTGATCCTGACCATTGAAATCCTTGGTCAAGGGAAAGCCTGCTTGCCCGCCGGCCTCAACAAATATATCCAACAAAATATCATTGGTGCGTTCGTCTTTCTTTACAAATAAAGGGCCATCTATTCCATGATATTCGTCATCGCCACGTCCAGAATAGTTTTCAGCTCGCTTGAAATAAGGCAGAACACTCTCATATGACCAGCTGGTATTTCCAAGCTGACCCCAGTGATCGTAATCCCAGGCGTTACCTCGGGTATAGACCATCGCATTTATGGACGATGACCCGCCCCAACCGCGTCCGCGAGGCCAGTACATTTTTCTATCATCCAGATTGGATTCGGTTTCAGTTTCATAAGCGTAGTTGTGTTCATTTTTATTTGGCACCAGTTGCGCAAAGCCGGCCGGCATGTGAATCATCAAACTATTGTCTTTGCCACCTGCTTCAAGAAGCAAGACGGATTTATCCGGATCCGCAGAGAGCCTATTAGCCAGAACACAGCCGGCACTACCAGCGCCAATTATTATGTAATCTACCTGTTCAATCATGCATTGATAATCCTGTTGTATTCCAATTATAGGGAGCCAGCTGCTGCCCGGAAGGTATGTAAAATGAGCTGACTATACACTCTCAACTTGCCAAAAAGCATCCAGCTTTGCTTCCAATTCCTCAGGGGAATTTACTTTGCGTATCTGCCACTCTTCCGGGAACAGTCTCTTATATCTGTTTTCTGCAAATCTTCGATCTACCAGACAAATAATACCTCTGTCTTCTACATCTCTAATAACCCTCCCGGCTGTTTGTAGAACTTTGTTCATGCCCGGAAATTGATACGCAAACTCGAAACCATCATCCGACCAGTAATTTCTAATCAAGTCTCGCTCTATGCCAATTTGTGGAAGCCCAACGCCTGCGATTACAACCCCAATCAGCCGTTTACCCTTCAGATCCACGCCCTCGCTAAAGACGCCTCCCATCACCGCAAAGCCGGTAATTTCACTGCCCTCCTGGAAGCTATTCAGAAAGGCAGTTCTGTCATCCTCTGCCATATAGCGATCTTGCACGATGGTTTTCACTTGCGGCGAACCAGCTTTGAATTTCTGATATACAGATTGCAGGTAAGCATGAGATGGAAAGAAAATAAGATAGTTTCCCGGTTTATTGTTCACCACTTTGTCTATTACCTGCACCAGGTCATCAATAGAGCCATCTCTTTCGCGATAATTGGTGCTGATATAGGGCACTACAAATACACCCTGTCGTTGCGCATTAAAGGGCGATCGTAGTTGGTACCAGCGAGCTTCCGCATCAAGCCCAAGTAGTCGCTGAAAATAATCCTGTGGCTTCATCGTTGCAGAGAAACAGACACTCGATGCCATTCGAGAAAACCCCTCCGCCAGACGAGTTGCTGGATCAATGCAAAACAGTTTCACAAAGGTGTGCTTGCCTTCCTTGATCAGGAGGACCGCATAATTTTCGTCGGCTTGCTCGGCGGTCCGGTTGAAGCGTAAACAGTCGAAGTACAGCTTGAGTAAGTCTTCCTGATAGGCGGACGTTCCTTTGTCCTTAAGAAGGATCTCTGCATGCTCACAGAAGTTCTTTAGAGAAGTGATGAATCTCGCCGGAACTTCAGGCAGCACGAGGAAGTTTTGACTCTCCAACTCATCTTTCTGATCTCCGCGCATTGAGAGAATGACGGCGTTTACCCTGGCAAGCATCCGCGCAAGAATTGGCGACTGGGACTTGAGTTTCCGCCTTAACGCTAAAAAATCATCCTTTATCAATGTTGCGGAATACATATCTCTGCCACGATCAACCAGGTTATGGGCCTCATCTATCAGCAGGCTGTATTTACCGCCGTTATCATCAAAAAATCGACGCAGATAAACCACTGGATCAAAAACGTAATTGTAATCGCAAATAATCAGATCAACTGAACGTGCAAGGTCCAGGGAGAATTCGAACGGGCATAAAGTATGTGTTTTGGCTATCACTTCGATGGCATGACGGTCGAGCTGATCTCCTGCATCAAGTGCCGCTGATGTCCCTGCTTCCAGACGGTCGTAGTAACCTCGAGAAAATTCACAGTGATCGGGATCGCAGGGCGAGCCGGGATTAAAGCAGACCTTGTCCTTCGCCGTTATTGTCAGGCTCTTAAAGCGAACACCTGAATCATTGATCACAGCAATGGAATCTTCTGCCATACGCTGGCCGGAAGTCTTGGCAGAAAGATAAAACAATTTATCATACGCTGCTGCCCGCATTGCCTTCATTGCAGGGAATATAGTTGCCATGGTCTTGCCAATCCCCGTAGGGGCCTGCAGGACAAGCTGTTCTCCGTCAACGATTGATCTATAGGTAGCAACCGCCATGTCCCGCTGACCGTCCCGATACTTGCCATAGGGAAATGCCGAAGACTCAATGCTCTGGTCACGAAGTTGCTGCCATTTCTGCTTAAGGTCGAGCCACTTTAGATAGCGGTCAATTGTCGTACGAAAGAAAATTTTGAGATCTTCGGCAGAATGCTGATCTTCTATCCAATGTTCACTCTTTTCGTCCAGATCGAAATAGCACAGTCTCAGACTTAAGGAATCGATATTTTCCAATTCACTAAGGATGAATCCGTATATCTTTAACTGTGCAAGATGGATTTCCTTAACAGACTCAGGTAGATCATCCGGAGACATACGCAGAGTTTTTATCTCTTCCACGGTTACTGGATTTGCATTTGGCAGATATCCGTCCACCCGACCCAGAATCTCCAATACAAAACCCGATCGTTCAATGGTAAGGGAAACTGTCTTCTCGCTAATGTAGTCTTCCCCTCTCTTTTTCTGTACGTACTGATGGCCTCTTATACCTTCAATGGCGCTGCTACGTCCGGTAAATCTGAAATTGATATCGCCCCTCTGCCAGAATCGAGAAAGCTCCCCAACCGAGATACGATGGACATTAGAGCCGCGC
Source organism: Pseudomonadales bacterium (assembly GCA_046582185.1). Taxonomy (GTDB): domain Bacteria; phylum Pseudomonadota; class Gammaproteobacteria; order Pseudomonadales; family Azotimanducaceae. Next base: position 26,647 of record JAYGEX010000041.1, read on the forward strand.
CCATTCATCTATAGATAACTCATATAGAGAACTTCGGCAGGAATACCAACACCTGAAAAGTGGCGCAACCAACGTAACTGATTGTCCTGTAATCGATCGCCGGGTCCTTTAACTTCCACCAGGCAATAACTATCACCTCTGAATACAATCAGGTCAGGAAATCCGCTGCGATTAGCCCTTGGATCATCCAGTAATCGCCTGAATACCGAAAGCATGGCATCTGTTTGAACGAGGGAAAGGAAGCGTTGCAACAGCGCTCCGTCCAGCATTGACCATTGAACAAAGTGGTTGGCTATCGGGATTTTCTCTGTAAAGCGTTCCAGAACCATGTCTCTAAAAACCTGTGGATCTTCCAGTTCGACTAAACGTCGCTCTATTAATTCCCGTCGGTTGATGCTGAATTCGACTGTGAACATGTCCGCGGGGCCACGCTGAAATGGATGGAAGAAGACGCCCTTCACGGGTGCAAATATGATGTCCCAGAAAGCAAGGCCAAATATACCTGCCAACAATGCATTCTCTACGTAAATTGCATCTTCTCCCTGACTTGCAAACCATTCACAAGCTATCTCTTCTATCTGTTTATAGCGATCTTCTACTACCTCTATCTTCCTGGATATTGGCGCAAACCTGATTAGCGCTGCATTCAGATTAGGCAGAGATTCCCCCATAAATGCTTTGTTTCTATGGCGATTCAGAAAGCGAACGGAAAACTCAAGCTCCTGCTCATCCAGCGGAGATTCGATGATATCTGTACATTGCTCTATGCACTGCGCACTTAGACCTTTCTTTAATAAGACGCGGGCACTACGTTCTCTGCTGGGTGTTGATTTTGATTGCCTGTACAGGTCAAGCGCCAGATCCAGTTCATCGAGCCGCTCATATTGCCTGGCTATTCGATTGACGATCCTGTCGTAGCGCCGGTTGAGGCGACGATTTTCATGTCGAACGGGTAAAGATGAGACAAATTCCTCCATCTCATCGACGTCACTCTGCTCAATTAATTCATAGGAGAGCTCATCGAGTTGATGGATTAGCAATGTTTCTTCCACCAACTCGCGGGTTTCAAAGAACAGGGTATCTGTTTGCAGTGAGTAGTGCTCGAAGGGCGTTACGCCAAGATCATTAAGTACAAACTCGGTAAAGTCCTGATTCATATTGCCAAAAAACATCAATTTGTAGAGCTGCAGATTGTCATGATGTAGTGGCCGAACCCTGTCTATGTGAGAAAGATCCGGGTTGATATCAACCAGACACTCCAGTATCAGAATCTTCCTTGCGGACTTATCTAGCTCACTGGCTTCTGGTAGCTTCAGTAACTCCGGCTTGGTTAACAGATCAAGTACTTCAATAGTGTTGGCGTCTACCGCGAAATCCAGATATCCAGCATTAAGCAGTTCATCAATTGCGCTAGATAGGTTACTAAGCTCGGCATAGTTAATCTTGTCAACTCTAAATAAGGGACCCCGGCGTTGTACCAGTCGAACATAGAGCATCTTGGATTCAGGGCTTAGGGATTCGAAGTCGGTGGCATAACCAAGCTCATGCTCATACAGCAAATGACTGTATTGCTTTGCCACAAAATTGAGCAGATAGCTGAAGTTATCCAGATAGTAGCCTTCGGGAAGAACATCAACCATTGCAGAATTAATGTGGTAACGGAGCGTATATAATACACTGTGTTTATATACAGATAAAAGAAAAAAGACTGTTGACTATTGTTTAAGGACTATAGAACGATTGGATCAGCCCCTTGAAGCCACCTGCTGGCGTTCAATCGTCGCAAGGCTAGTTCAATCGAGTATACGCGTGCTCGGTGCCCGTGATTGAATCTACTTGCACCATTTCATTTCTCGATGGAAAGCTAACTGCCCTGGTATTACTGCCCTCCTGCGCCAATGACAATACGCCATCGAGTATCTGGTAAGGAATGGCATCGTGACCCTTGACCTGAACGGTTTCTACGGTGTACTCGACGATGACGGGAAAGCCGCCTATAGCTGATTGCCATGAGCCAAGAATAAGTTGTTCCGGGGACCTCCCGAGAGACATGCATCCACTAACATTCAAGACCAGCACTGCTACGCCAAATGTTCGTGTCAACTTCATTTCAACTCCCTGGCAAACCCCAGTGAATACAGAATTAATTGTCCTAGTCTAACCGAGAAATCATGTGGCGCAAACCTTCTCATTTTCCGCCCCTGGAGTGCTAAACTAAAGAGAATCGCGGACTCCCTGGCATATATGACAATAGACAATGAGAATGACTTCCTCAAGTTAAAGACAATCGGTCGAATCGTGTTTGAGACAATGATGTTAATGAAAAAACAGATGATGGTCGGTATGACAACGCTGGAGCTTGATTTGATCGGTGCAGAGAATCTCAACAAGTATGGCGCACGCTCGGCACCGAAGGTAATGTACGACTTTCCCGGCTTTACCTGCATTAGCATCAACGAGGAGGCTGCTCACGGCATACCATCGGACCGGATTATCAGGGAAGGAGATGTTGTGAATATCGATGTATCCGCTGAACTCGATGGCTATTATGGCGATACGGGAGGGACTTTTCTGGTGCCGCCGATCGACCCCAGAATCCAGTATTTGTGCCAATCAACCAGGAAGGCACTGCGCAATGCAATGGATGTTGCCCGTGCCGGTGCAAAGGTAAATCAGATAGGTAGCGCTATAACCAAAACAGCACGCAAATCAGGGTTTGTGACGATCAAGGATCTTGGCAGCCATGGTATTGGCAGGAGCCTGCACGAAGAGCCGCATTTTATTCCGAACTACCACGACAAGGATGATCAGCGTATTTTGAAGGATGGTCAGGTTATTACTATTGAGCCTTTTTTATCTACCAAAAGTGAACAAACCACTACCGAAGATGATGGCTGGACACTGACGACGGGGCATGGCAACTTTTCCGCCCAGTACGAACACACAATGGTGATCACTAAGGATAAGCCGATTATACTGACTCGTTTGTAATGGCTTTGGAACCGTTATAAAGAACTAGTGATTTCTGTTCGTGAATTACCGTTTCCAAATCAAGCCATGGTGAGATTAGCGATAAACTCACCGAGCCATTATTCTCACAAGAAGGTTTACTAGTTCTTGTCCGCAATTGGAAACCCCCGGTGTTACTTCCCTGGTATGTGATTGTTTTATGTAGCTAAGGGAATTATGGTTTTGTAAATGTTGTTCAGGTTCGATGATTTATGGACGGGAACTAACCCTGGTGGTAGAAATTAGTAAATGTGATACACCATGGAAGGATCTTTTGCCTGATCGGCATAGCAACCCCCCTACCCTGCCATTACGACCCCTGAAGATTTTTAAGCCCCACGAAGCTAAGTCGTCTGAAAGCGCTGTTCCGAATCAGAGAAAATTTGCTTCCATTTTCCGGATCGAAATCGTAGCACGACCATGATTGCCTTAACTATGTAGTCGCCAATCAGGGCTCCGTAGATCCAGTACACCGACAAACCCAGGTAAGTGAATATCGCTGCCAGACCCACGCGAACACCAATAAGCCCAACCATGGTAGTAATAAGAGGAAAGCGGGTATCTCCCGCACCGCGAAGACAGCCACCCAGGGTGAATTCAATCGCCATCAAGGGTTGTGCGATTGCCATAATATAAATAAACACCACGGTGTTCTGCACGACCTCTTCGTCCTGAATCAGAAACCAGGCAATATCTCTGGCGAAAATAACAATGACGATACTTAACGCCGTCATGCTCACTATCGCCAGCCCAGTGGCACGCCAGCCTTGTCGTGTTGCTCCTTCAGGATTTCGTGCACCAAGGTGTTGGCCCACCAGAGTTGCACCGGCAATGGAGAATCCAAAACCCACAACAAAGGAAATAGACAGGATCTGGACGCCAATTCCGTAGGCGGCAAATGCTGCCGTACCGTAGTACCCCACCAGCCAGAGAAATGCCAGGAAGCCCCCCTGGAAGACGAATTGCTCAAGGCCCGCGGGATAACCAATGTGGACTAATTGGCCAATACGACTTCGGGTGAGAGAGCCTTTGCCGCCCACTCCGACCTTTAGCTTTCGACCATAGAGCAGTAGCAGCAAGATAACGGCACCAACGGAGAATGACAATCCATTAGCAACTGCAGCGCCAGCAACGCCCATTTGCGGGAATCCATAGAGACCAAAAACCAGGACATAGACGAGGATAATATTGATGATATTGGTTATGACGCCTATCCAGAGTGGTGTCATTGTGTCGCCAGCTGCACGCAGCGATGCGCCAATAATCATATTTATCGCAAAGGCGATATTGAAAAGGCTCAAGTAACGGATAAAGCTAGCCGCTTGTTGAGTGGTTGAGTCATCCAATCCAAAAACTGCAGCGATGGATTCCGCAAAAATGACGCACGGAACCATCAGAATCAGCGCAACAATATTGCCTATCCATAGTGATACGCTGGTGATTTTTGCGGCTTCCTCAAATTCCTTTGCACCCCATGATCGGGCGACCATTGCGGTTGTTCCAGCCGAGACTGCCATTAGGATAGCTTGCAAACCAAAGAATATGCGGTGACCAGTGGTCACTGCCGCAACGGCCTCAGCGCCAAGCGAGCCAACTATCTTGATACTGATAATGCCAATCACCGAGAAAAGCAAATTACTCAATATGGTTGGCCATGCTAATTCCCAGATACCTATCTGGGGCTTTACAACAATAGAATCGGCTGAGGTCTCCTGGTCTAGAGCCTCCTTTGTGGATGAGTCTGTCATGAACAATCCGGAAGAAGGCAGCGTTAAAAACCCTGCCGGAAATTAGAATAATCGCGCGCGATACGATACACTAACTCCCTCGTTAGGTCAAAGTAGTGTTAACTTCATGTCCCGAAAAAAAGTCACCATTATTGGCGCTGGACACAATGGTTTGGTCTGCGCATGTTATCTGGCAAAAGCAGGCTTTGACGTAAGAATGCTGGAGAGAAGAAATATCGTGGGCGGCGCAGTTGTAACAGAAGAATTTCATCCCGGCTTTCGAAATTCAATAGCCAGTTACACGGTCAGCCTGCTGCATCCAAAAGTGATCAAGGACCTCAATCTGAAGAATCATGGGCTCCAGATTTTGGAGAGAAGGGTCAATAACTATTTACCATTAGCGAATGGAGATGCGCTGGTCTCGGAAGTTGACTCAAAAGCCATGGCGAGAGAAGTCGCTAGATTCTCCAAACGTGATGCTCTTGCCCTGACAGGTTACTCCCGGAAGCTGGATGAGATTCTGCCAGTAGTGAAAGACATCATGATGTTGACGCCGCCTAATCTCGAGACCGTAGGGCTATCTGATCTACTACCTCTATTCAAACTGAGTCGCCAATTTAAGAGCTTGAGTGGAGAACAGAGGCGATTTATGCTTAAGCTATTCTCGATTTCGGCAGGTGAACTGCTCGATGATGAATTTGAATCAGAACCAATAAAGGCGCTCCTGGGTTTCGATGCTATTGTCGGAAATTACGCCAGCCCCTATACGCCAGGCTCCGCTTATGTCTTGTTACACCATGTATTTGGAGAGATAAATGGCAAGCCAGGCCTCTGGGGTCATGCTGTAGGCGGCATGGGTGCCATTACACAGGCGATGGCTATTGAAGCCGGAAATCTTGGCGTCAAGATCGAGACAGAAAAAACGGTTCGCGAAATAGAAATGGATGGCAATCGTGCCAGCAGTATTCTGCTTGAAGATGGCACTCGAATAGCCACCGACCTTGTGGTCTCCAATATCCACCCAAAATTACTCTATCTGAATCTGCTGCCGTCCCACGCATTATCCGAGCACACCATCGAGCACTTTGAACGCTATAAGAGCCAGAGTGGCACATTCAGAATGAATGTTGCACTGGATGAGCTACCGGAATTTAAGCAGAGAACAACTGAGCATTGCCTCGAAGCTGGCATTATCATGGCGCCGTCGCTCAAGTACATGGACGAAGCGTATATGGATGCTCGGCGACACGGATGGTCGAAACATCCCATTGTTGAAATGTTGATTCCCAGTATCGTCGATAGTTCACTTGCGCCTGACGGCAAACATGTTGCCAGTCTATTCTGTCAGCAGTTTGACCCATCTATTAAACAAGACTGGGACAATCATCGCGATGCGGCAGCTGCCACTATTATCGATACTGTTAATGACTACGCCCCTAATTTTCGGGCCAGCATAATTGCCACTCAGATTCACTCCCCCTGGGATCTGGAGAAGAAATTCAGCCTGGTTGGCGGAGATATTTTCCACGGCCGCTTGAGCCTCGAACAATTATTTTCAGCAAGGCCAATGCTCGGAAGCGGGCAGTATCAAACAGAGATTAGCAATGTCTATATGTGCGGGGCTGGTACCCATCCTGGCGGAGGGGTTACCGGGATTCCTGGTCACAATGCGGCCCGGGAGATAATAAAACACAATTAGTACGCGTATTTGAAAGACCTATTTTGAAAGGACTATTTTGAAATGCCTGGCTTACCTCTCACCGAAGCGATTGGACAAAAAGCCTAGTCTCGCTTCTGGAAGATCAGCACTGCGTTCGTGCCGCCAAATCCAAAGCTGTTGGACATGACTGTTTTTATTCCGGCATTGTCAATCCGACTGCGGACAACAGGAAATTCTCCAAGTTCCGGATCGATATTATCAATATTTGCCGATTCACAGATAAAGTCATTCTCAAGCATTAGCAATGAGTAGATAGCCTCGTGCGCACCGGCAGCACCCAGTGAATGGCCAGAAAGAGACTTAGTAGAGCTGATCCTTGGCATCTCATCACCAAAGACCCGGCGAATGGCTTCAATTTCCGGCGGATCGCCTGCTGGTGTACTGGTGCCATGAGCATTGATGTAATCCACCTTACCTTCTATGGTCGACATTGCCAACTTCATGGCTCGCTCACCGCCTTCACCAGAAGGCGCAACCATGTCGTAACCATCCGAGGTTGCAGCATAACCTACCAATTCAGCATATATTTTTGCACCCCGAGCCTTTGCATGCTCCAACTCTTCTACTACAACAAATCCGGCACCTCCGGCAATCACAAATCCGTCGCGGTCTTTGTCATACGCTCTGGAAGCCTTTGCCGGCTCGTCATTCCGGACCGTTGATAAAGCACCCATGGCATCAAATAGTGATGACATGCTCCAGTGTTCTTCCTCACCACCGCCGGCGAGTACTACATCCTGCTTGCCCAGTTGAATCAGTTCTGACGCGTGACCGATGCAATGCGCACTGGTGGAGCAAGCGGACGTAATGGAGTAATTGACGCCTTTGATGGCAAATGGCGTCGCCAGACAGGCTGAAACCGTCGAGCTCATTGTTCTTGTGACCCTATAGGGTCCGATGCGCTTGATTCCTTTAGTTCTCAACAGGTCCGCAGCTTCGATCAAATTGGATGAGGAGGCGCCGCCGGAGGCAGCGACTAGCCCCGTTCGAATATTTGAAACGTCGCCGGGCTCCAATCCGGAGTCGGCAATTGCTTCCTCCAAGGCAATGTATGAAAATGCTGCCGCATCGCCCATAAAGCGCCTTAGCTTTCGCTCAATTCGTTCTTCCACGTCGATATGGATACTGCCCGCAACATGGCTGCGCATACCCATCTCTTCGTACATTGACTGATATCGAATACCGGAACGAGTTTCTCTTAATGATTCCAAGGTTTCAGCCACATTGTTTCCAAGTGGAGAAACCAGGCCCATTCCTGTGATAACGGCTCTTTTCATCAGATCACCTAATTTTCGTCAAGAGTAGTAAACAAACCGACCTTTACGCTTTCAGCGACATATATTTGTTCACCGTCGGCTAAGACCCTGCAATCAGCTATACCCAAAACAGTCTTGCCTTCACGTATGCGGGTTAAGTCAATCTCATATTGGAGAAGTTTTGCATCAGGTAACACTGTACCTCTGAAATTAACTTTACCGCAACCAAGGGCTCTACCTATCCCCCAATTTCCCTTCCATGCGAGGAAAAACCCCACCAGTTGCCAGAGAGCATCAAGCCCCAAACAACCCGGCATAACAGGATCATTGTGGAAATGACACTTAAAGAACCAGAGATCAGGATGAATATCAAATTCAGCTCTGATGATCCCTTTGCCCTTTACACCACCGGTCTCGCTGATTTCGGTAATCCGGTCAATCATTAACATTTCATCGATCGGCAGATGCGCACGACCCGGACCAAACAGCCTGCCGTATCCACACTCGATTAAATCTTCCTTGCTAAATGAATGTTGATTCACCAGGGAGCGGTCCAATGGCCGCATCGCGTTCTCTGAGTCTTGCATATTTGGTCTTATTCTTCTCTCTTATGAATCAAAATGATGTTGTTGATAGCCCACAATGCGCAACCTGCCCTGCGCCTGCACTGCTTTTCTCATATTTCTTGTGCAGCGGTTCCTGTATTTAGTCTCATATTGTGTATTGTCTATTGCTTCATTCTTTCAGGAACTGGTGATATCCAAATTATATCATTGGAGGCCAGGAGAAAACCAACAAGCTATTTCCCGTTGGGCGATACACCTATTGAGCGGAAGTTGTTGAACCTAATACTTATCAGTTAGTTAAAACATTCACTTGCCAGGAAAATAGCACCGGAGGTCTCAAACCACAGAGAGGAAAAGCTATTTCCCGTTGGGCGATACACCTATTGAGCGGAAGTTGCTGAACCTAATACTTATCAGTTAGTTAAAACATTCACTTGCCAGGAAAATAGCACCGGAGGCCTCAAGCTGCGGATAGGAAAAGCTGGTTCCCGTTGAGAGACACACCTATTGAAGGGAAGTCGCTAATACAATATATCCGATGTCTACCTGGTCAATAAACAATGATTGATTGCTGATTCACATCAACTCATAATTACCTATTTCAATGCAGAGAGAAATAGTCATGTCGTTAGCAATGTCACAAGAGCAAAGAGAAACATTTCTGGCAGGCGTTCACGTGGGGATTGTCAGCATATCTTGCACTGGCAGAGGCCCGCTGGCGGTTCCAATTTGGTATGACTACTCTCCAGGTGGGGATCTCTGGATGCTTACCAATAGCAGTTCAATAAAGGGCAAGCTACTGGCAAAGACAGATCGAATCAGTCTGTGCGTTCAAACTGAGGCCGCACCCTACCAGTATGTATCCATAGAGGGTCCGTTTTCATCTGCTGCATCTACCAGTGAACAGTTACTGTCCATGGCAGTACGCTATCTCGGAGAAGAACAGGGAAAGGCCTATGCGGAAAATTCTGCTGCTGGAGACGACAGTATAATCGTCAGCGTGAAGCCTGAACTATGGTATACAGTCGACTATAATAAAGCGTAACACGATCACAGAAGTTACTAGCTGTTCAACCCTCTAAATGGAAGCTACTCTGCAAGACTCTTCGGGGAACTTTGCAAAGCAGACATATGTCTATACTCTAATTATACGAACCTAATTGGACGGACTCGATCAGACTCACCCACTTAGACAGGATAGATTCCACAAGGAGTTTGCATGATTCACGTTGATAAACTTGCGGTCGTACATGACAGCGCAGAAATTGGCGATAATAGCGTCATTGGCCCTTTTTGTATGGTGGGAGAAAATACGGTGATCGGCAGCAATACGACGCTGAGATCTCACGTCGTTGTTGAATCACATACGCTGATTGGTGAGGAATGCGATATCTTCCCATTTGTCACTCTGGGCATTCAATCCCAAGATCTAAAACATGTGGCCAATACCATCACCCACACGGAGATAGGCGATCGCAATACCATTCGAGAGTTCGTCAGTGTTCATAGCGGTACGGAAGAAGGCTCTAAAACCAGAATTGGCAACGATTGCGCGCTACTGGCTCACTCCCATGTTGCGCATAATTGCTCCGTCGGTAACCATGTGGTCATGAGCCACAGCGCAACGCTGGGTGGCCATGTACTCATTGGAGATTATGCAAATATTGGTGGATTGTCCGCTATTCATCAATTCTGTCATGTGGGAAAAGCCGCCATGGTCGGCGGTATGTGCCGGGTCATTCAGGACGTATTACCGTTTACCATTGCCGAAGGATTTCCAGCACATATGCGCGTGATTAATAAGGTTGGAATGGAACGCGCGGGCTACAATAAGGACGAGATCGCCGAAGTTCGAAAGGCTTTTCGGATTCTGTTCATGCGTGAGCTGAGACTGGAAACAGGCGTATCAGAAGTGCTGGCGGAGTTTCCTGAATCCGCAAGTATCAAGCTCATGATTGAAGCCATTAACTCCTCTCAAAGAGGCCTTGCGCGGCCGGAATCTGCCACCTTCGAAATCAACGTCAGCTAAAGCAAAGCATCTGCTTAAGATCTTGGGTATAGTTGCGGGAACTTAGCAATACAAACCTAGCAATACCAACTTGATGGACACAGATGACAGTTAAAGCAGTACTTTGGGATTTCGGTGGAGTAATTACCAGCAGCCCTTTCGAGGCATTTAGCCGCTTTGAAGAATCAAATGAGCTACCCAAAGATTTTATTCGCCAGGTAAATTCCACTAACCCCGAAAGCAACGCCTGGGCTCAGCTTGAAAGCAGCCAAATTGATGTCGAGGCTTTTGATCTTCTATTCGCATCTGAAGCCAGATCCCTGGGTCAGGATGTCAGCGGCTCTCAAGTGCTGGCATTGCTCTCCGGGGAACTTCGACCTGAAATGATCAAGGCATTGAAGATAATCAAATCCAAAATGAAAATAGGCTGCATTACCAATAATGTTAAGAGCCGCGACAAGGATGCAGAACCCACCGAAAAATCAACGGCAGTAAGCGAAGTGATGACCCTGTTCGATGTGGTGATAGAGTCAAGCAAGGTAGGCATTAGAAAGCCGGACCCGGAAATTTACAAACTGGCATGCCGGGAGATGGGCATTGAACCTGGGGATGCACTGTTCCTGGATGACCTTGGCATTAATTTAAAACCTGCGAGAGCCCTCGGCATGAAGACCATCAAGGTTCTCAATGCAGAGCAGGCCCTGGATGAACTTGAAGGGCACCTGAAACTGAAGCTGCGATAGATGGGGAATTGTTGATGAGAGTACTTCTAACCGGTGGTGCTGGCTACATTGGTAGCCATACCGCCGTCGAACTCCTTAACGCAGGTCATGATGTAGTTATAGTCGACAACCTTTCTAACAGCTCCTATAAGGCGGTGCAGCGAGTAGAACGACTGACCAACAAAACCGTTTCGTTTCATGAGAAAGATCTTCTCGAAGCAGGTGTACTGGACCCCATATTCAAAGGCAATAGCTTCGACACAATCATTCATTTTGCAGGTTTAAAGGCGGTAGGCGAATCCGTACAACAGCCTTTGAGCTACTATCGAACCAACATACTCTCGACTCTAAACCTTTGCGAATCAATGCTGTTAGCAGACATCAATAACCTGGTGTTTAGCTCCTCTGCCACTGTTTATGGCGAACCGGAATCGATGCCTCTGGATGAAAACAGCCCGGTGGTCGATGCGACCAACCCCTATGGTCGCACCAAGCTGATGATAGAGAAGATCCTGGAAGACTTCTCCCATGCCAATGCCAAACTCAATATCGCTATTCTCAGATACTTCAATCCCGGTGGCTCTCATGAGAGCGGCGAAATCGGTGAAGACCCCAACGGTATACCCAACAACCTGCTGCCATTTGTGACCCAGGTTGCAATGGGGAAAATGAAAGAACTTGTCGTCTTTGGCAACGATTATCCAACCCATGATGGGACCTGTATCAGGGATTATATTCATGTCGTCGATCTGGCTCGCGGCCATTTGGCAGCTATCGAAAAGCTCAAGGACAAGCCTGGACTGGTGACCTATAACCTGGGCACCGGAACCGGCTATTCAGTTATGGATATTATCAAGGCGTTCGAAAAGGCAAACGATCTTACCTTGCCTCATCGCTTTGGCCCGAGGCGACCTGGCGATGTAGCGGAAAGTTATACAAACCCGAATCTGGCACTAAGTGAGCTGAATTGGAAAGCTGAAAAGACGATAGAAGATATCTGCCGCGATGCATGGAAATGGCAACAGCGCAATCCTAATGGTTATGGAGAATAGGTTCGAGCATGTTTAAAAGCGGTGTTCATTTACAGAAAAGAATTAGTTAGTTCCCGTCCATAAATAGCCAAATTAGAACAATATATGCAAATTTATAGATCCCTTAGCTATATAAAATAATCACTTACCAGGGAAGTAACACCGGTGGTTTCTATTTCTAGACGAGCAATAGTTAGAGGTTAATCAAGCTGCCAACTCATCGCGCCCTTAGATGACTTAACCTCAAAAATATCAGGCCTTAGTGATGTGCTTGCTTCATACTGTCGCAATACATAGCCTGCATGCTCCTTAACCACGTCTCTATGTACCAGGCTTATGGCACACCCACCAAACCCGGCACCTGTCATACGTGATCCCAGGACACCATCAAAAGAACGACTCAGAGATGTAATCAAATTAAGTTCATTTCCAGTTACTTCGAAATCATCCTGCAATGATGCATGGCTCTCATTCATCAAAATCCCCAACCTATCCATATTATTGTCGATCAGGGCTTTGCTTGCGCTGATTACCCTGTGTTGTTCCGATACAACATGCCTCAACCTGCGAATGAGCAGCGATTGATCTAACAGTTTGCAAGCATCATCAAGCAGATGTATATCAAGGTCAACCAGTTGTCTTATGCCAAATCGCTCACTCAGCAATGTAAGGATTTGCTGCGTCTCCTGGACTCGATCATTGTAGGCAACGTCCGCCAGCTCCCTCGTCTTCATGGTGTTCATCACTACTAGGCAATAATCTCCAAAATCGACGGCCGGCCTCTCGAGGGCCAGCGTCTTACAATTTAGCTGAATGACCTCACCTAAGAGAATTGAAGCCTGATCCATGATGCCGCAGGCGACACCGACAAAATCATTCTCTACTTTTTGGCACTTTAACGCGGTATCAAGTCGCTGACCCTGATCTTCCTGCTGCAAATCGTGGCCATTAACTATTTGATACGCTGCAATTGCAATGGCTATTGTAAATGACGCAGAGCTGGACAGCCCTCCTGCAGAAATGTTGTCGTTTATATATATGTCAAAGCCTGCGCCCATCTGACGATGCCCTAGCACGCGAAAGACGCCGCGGACATAATCACTCCAATGCCCCTGTTTTGAGGTAAGTACATCATGAGGGTCAATCGAGCATAGCTCGCCAAATCGACTTGAATACACGCGCACCATTGAAGAATCATTTGCCGAAAAGACAGCTGATGTACCAAGGTTGATGGCCATTGGCAGAACCAGCCCGCCACAATAATCTATATGTTCGCCGATGAGGTTGACTCGCCCAGGAGAAAATAAACCATGGGTGGCATCGCGGGAAAAGCGTTCTCGGAAAGCTTCGATGAGAGCGGTTACGGCAACAGGCATTATCTAGCGCTCAACCACCAGAAATCCTATAGAGGAAGTGTACTTCACTATCGGCCCCGACCAACTCGAGAAAGGGGTCCGATATTATTTCGCCATCGATGGCAACCGCCATCTTTGTGATTTCATCCGCGGGCAGGCTTTCATATCTGGCCAGAATTTCCCTTACCAGATCGCGGTAGGTTCTTGCAGAAACCGAGGTCTTTTCTTCTCCGGTAAACTTTTGAAGCTCACTGGAGAAGATCACAATAGCCAATTATTTAACCCACCCTAAGCAAGAACTAATTAGCGCTCGTCCAGAAATAGAAACCGCCGGTGTTACTTCCCTGGTAACTAATTGTTTCATATAGCTAACGAATCTATAATTTTGCATATATTGTTCTAATTTGGCTATTTATGGACGGGAACTAACTAGCGTCCTGTATCGCCTTTAACACCCGAGGCGGCGAACAAGGCAGATCGGTCAGCCTGATGCCAATCGCGTTACTCACCGCACTGGCAACCGCTGCCAATGGCGGTACGATACCGGTTTCACCGACGCCGCGAACACCAAATGGATGAAAGGGATTAGGGACTTCAACTATGATTGTTTCAATCATGGGCAAGTCCGAAGCCAGTGGAATTCGATAATCCAGAAATCCGGCATTTTCCATAATGCCATCTTCGTTATAGATATATTCTTCGTTTAACGCCCAACCAATGCCTTGCGCTGCGCCTCCCTGATATTGTCCTTCGACGTAACTTGGGTGGATCGCTTTGCCAGCATCCTGAATGGCCGTATAACGAATAACATCTGTCCGGCCGGTATCCTTGTCAACCTCCACATCACAGAGGTGGACGGCGAAGCTTGGCCCGGCACCGCGGGCATTAATATTCGCAGTCCCTGAAATTTGCCCGCCAGTTTTCTCTGCGCCTTTACATATTTCAGCTACACTTAACTTATCTTCTCCAGCGGTATTGATCGCGACACCATCAGCCCAGTCAACCTGCTCAATCGTTACATTCCAGACTGCTGCGGCTCTTTCCTTAAGCTGCTTCACAACATCCTGGGCAGCTTCAATAACCGCCATACCGGTGGCAAATGTGGTACGGCTGCCGCCAGTAGTCTGGTTATAGGCCAGGTGATCTGTATCCGCAACGATAGGTCGCAGCTTGCTCGTGGGTATACCTATTTCTTCGGCTGCCATCATTTGCATGGATGCCCTGGAGCCGCCGATATCAGGAGAACCCTCAAGAATTGTTCCTGTGCCATCCGGGTTCATATTAATGATAACGCTGGACTGGCCACCGATATTGAACCAGAAGCCAGCGGCCAATCCCCTGCCCTGATTTTCCTTTAGGCTGGATTTATATTGCGGTGAATTTTTTGCTGCTTCCAGGCACTCAACCAGACCCACTGCCTTTAGCTTTGGACCATATACAGTCTGGGTCCCTTCCTTGGCAGCATTTTGTAATCGAAAATCGATGGGATCAATGCCGAGTAAATCAGCCAGCTCATTTATGGCCATTTCCGAGGCATATTCCGCCTGAGGCGCGCCCGGTGCACGGTATGCGGCGACCTTTGCTTTATTGACAACCACGTCAAAACCTTCGATGTACATGTTATCAACGTCATAAGGCGTAAAAACTGTCATACAGCCAGGACCCACGGGGGAGCCTTTAAAGGCACCTGCCTCAAAGCAAAGGCTCGCGGACATAGCGGTGATTGTCCCGTCTCTCTTCGCACCGATCTTGATATGACTACGCGTCGCCGAGCCAGGACCTGAAGCTCTGAAGACTTCTTCGCGAGTCATGGCCATCTTCACAGGTCGACCGGACTTTCTGGACAATATAAGTGCGACCGGCTCGAGATAGACCAGCGTCTTGCCGCCGAAGCCTCCGCCAATTTCAGATGCAACGACTTTGATTTTTCCAAGTTCCATTGCCAGCAACCTGGCGACGCTGGCCCGAACGTCAAAATGACCCTGGGTCGAACACCAGATCATAGCCTGACCATCTTCATCGATGGATACCGTAGTGGCATGGGGTTCGATATAACCCTGATGCACAGTGGGTGTGTAATAGTCCCGCTCAACAATGACTTCGGCTTCGGCGAAGCCGGCATCGATATCACCTTTTTTCAATTCCATTCGTGATGCAATGTTGGATGATGTGTCCGGAACTTCTGCAAGCCCCTGTGTGAACATGTCTTCATGAAGGACCGCAGATTCCGGTTTCATTGCATCGGCAACATCCATTACAGGGCTGAGTACTTCATAATCAATCTCGATAAGAGACAGCGCAGATTCTGCTGCGGCTTCAGTTCTTGCTGCAATTGCTGCTATAGCGTGGCCGTGATACAAGACCTTGTCGTCAGCCAGAATGTTTCTGGACAGATCTAACAAGTCAGCTGGCGTTTCCTTGCCATTCGAGGATTCCGCAGATGCATGAGGGAAGTCCTGATAAGTTGCGATAGCGATTACATCGGGATGTGCTTCTGCCTTACTTACATCGATGTTCAAAATCTTTGCGTGAGCATGTGGGCTTCGCAATATTTTCCCCCAGATCATTCCAGAGAGAGACAGATCGGCGCCATAGTTGGCCCGCCCTGTTACCTTGTCGTAGCCATCAGGCCGAATGGTTCGCTGACCAATATATTTGTATTCTCTAGCTTCACTCATCTATGCATTCCTTCTCATCACTTCGGCTGAATCCATAACAGCACGAATTATTTTGTCATATCCGGTACAACGACAGAGATTGCCGGCGAGATAGTATCGCGCCTCTTCCTCGGTTGGATCAGGATTTTCTTCCAGCAAGGCCTTGGTCGACACAATCAGACCCGGCGTGCAAATACCACACTGCAGGGCCGCATGCTCAAGAAACTTCTCCTGAATCACATGCAGTTTCTCGGCGGATTCAATGCCTTCAATTGTGCCTATTTCAGCGCCCTCTGCTTCTACACCCAGGACCAGGCAAGAACAGACTAACTTGCCATCCAGCGTGATTGAACAAGCACCACAATCGCCTGAACCACAGCCTTCCTTGGTGCCGGTCATCTGCAGTTCGTTTCTAAGAACGCTTAATAAGGTATCACTCGGATCGCATAGAAATTCGACAGCTTCGCCGTTGATATTGGTTGAGATGTGAGTCTTGCTCATGATTATTTACTCCTCGCTCTGTCCGCAGCGATGCTGGCGGCACGTCTGGTCAATACACCAACGACATGTCGCCGATATTCAATTGTTCCTCGCCGATCGGTAATGGGCTTGGATGCGGCACTTGCGGCATATGCAGCCGCCTGCTGTGCAGCGTCATCAATGCTGGTTCCAACTAATGCTGCGGCAGCTTCAGGAACCAGTAGTGCAGTCTGTGCAACGGCGCCAATGGCTACTCGCGCTGCAGTGCATATGCCCGCGTCATCTAAAGTCACACTGACACCCGCACCGACAACAGCGATATCCATCTCTGTTCTCGGAATCAGGCGAAGGTAAGCGTCGGCAGTCCTGGGCGCTGGCCTGGCAATTGTGATTGATCGTAGTAACTCACCTTTTTCGAGGCAGTTCTGCCCGACGCCAGTAACAAAATCCTCCACTGCGACAGTCCGCTCTCCATTTGGCCCGGCTATAATGCATTGAGCACCAATGACAAAAAGCGCGGGAATCGTATCGGCGGCCGGTGATGAATTACATAAGTTGCCACCAACGCTACATCGACCCTGCACCTGGGTCGAACCGATAAGATAGGCTGACTCGACCAATCCTGGAAACATCGCTTTTATGTCATCGCGCGCCGTAAAATCAGCACAATTCATGGCTGGCCCCAGAGTAAGGCCGCTATCGTCACAGGTAGCCGTCACCATCTCGGGTATTTTCTTGACATCAATAACCAGCTGGGACTCATTAACCCGGCTCCTCATCTGGATAATGAGATCTGTTCCACCGGCCAAGATATTGGCCTTTATATCCGCATTGGCTAATAAGCCAATTGCGTCCGATATTGATTCAGGCGTTTCATATACAACTGAAACCATTTTCCCTCCTGTTCTTGTGATTTAGCGCGGGCAATATGCCCAAGCATTATTCCGATAAATTTGAAGGGGCTATATATATCACGCCCCAGTAGCTAGTACCATGGGCGAGTATGTGGAAATCAATTCAGAAAATGACTGAACGGCTGTTTAGCGATAATGAATCAACCGGATCTGAAGAGTACTTCATCAACCTAATCTCAGTGGCAACTGATGACGCAGCAATTCGCGCTCAAATTCTTGCCATCCTCCAGCAGAATGCAGATGACAGGAAAACTACGCTTCAAGCCTGGATAGGCGAGCTACAAATCAAACAAGCACCGCAACAAATCATCGAAGCGCTAAAATACCTGCTGGACGACGATACGGCTAATCAGGCAATTCAACTACTATCAGCAATTGAAGAATGATCAACTTCTCGTTTTCCATTCTCTCAATTCATGTCTGCCGTTCGAGAAGGCAATAGCGTGGACATGGTCAGCCTTAAAGTTCAACTTCTGGAACTGTCATTCAAGGCCATGGCACTCCTACCTCTTCGCTTACTACAAATAACAGGTGGCTTCCTTGGTTCAATGTTGTGGATCTTCCAGACTCGAATGGCAAAGGTCACCCTGGAAAACATTGACCTTTGTTATCCGCAACTGGAAGAGCAGCAGCGAAAGGAACTTGCCAAGTGGAGCCTCCAGGAGACGGGCAAGACCATCCTCGAAACGACATTCGCCTGGGGGGCCAGTCCGGAAAAATATAATTCATCGATTATCTCAATTAAAGGTGCAGCAGAGATTGAGCAGCTTAGGGGCAATGGAAGAGGAATCATCTTCGTTATTCCTCACCTTGGTAACTGGGAAATCATCAATCACTACCTGGGCAAACGATATAAATTAACTCATATGTATGAGCCTAATAAGTCGGTTACACTAGAAAGATTCATTCAATCTCGACGGAGCCGGACTGGAACGCAATTTGTGCACGCGGGTATTAATGGCATTCGGCAACAACTTAATGCCCTTCGACAGGGAGATGCCATCGGCGCAATGCCCGACCAGGAGCCAGCTGTTCATACGGGCAAATTTTCTTCCTTTTTTGGCCAACAAACACTGACGAGCAAGCTGATTCCGCGTTTGGCAGCAAAAACAAATGCCCAATGTGTCATTGCATACTGTAAGAGGAGAGATTCGGGGTCAGGCTTCGACATCATATTGGAGGCAGTAGATCTGTGTAGTGGCGAAGTGGAGCCAATGCAAAAGCTGAATGACGCAGTTGAACAGGCAATCAGAAGGCATCCGGAACAGTATCTCTGGTCATATAAAAGATTTAGAACTCGTGAAGCGGGAGATCCTGAGCTCTACCAGTTCCGCAATCATCCACTGCGAGTATGGCTGGAAACATTCATGCTTGCTACCCTTCTGCATGGTAGCGCTCATCTGAGTCTTGATACACTTCACAAATTGTCTGACTGGGCTTATGTACTTTATCGCCGGACACATTCTGGCCGCCGTAAGACAACATCTCGAAATATCTCAGCCTGCTTCCCCGGGATTGACGATGCTTCATCCAGGGCGCTTAACGAGTCCTCCCTGCGTGCGATAGTAAAGACGACACTTGAGATCGGGAATATCTGGCACTGCGGCGATGACAGCTTTGCGAGGCTGATTAATTCTACGGTGGGCCTGGAATATCTGGGCACAGGTCCAACCATTGTGCTGACGCCGCCGTTGGGAAATCGCGAGCTTGTGTTTCGTTATCTAGGGCAACACTTCAATACAACTGAATACTATCACCCCAATACACGGTCCAGCATTAACGATCTGATTGTAAGGCAACGACACGCCATGGGCATCGCCCTGGTTCCACATACGCGCCAGGGCGAAGCCCACATTTCGAAAAAATTGAGCCACGGTAAAGTCATTGCATTATGCCCTGACCAACAGCCACGACTTCGCGGAGGTGCGTTCATCCCTTTCTTTGGCGTTGAAGCGCTAACAACAACAAGCCTGCCTTTACTGCTGAAGAATTCAAGCTCACTATCCGGTAAGAGTGCACCGGCTCTCTTATTCGGCATAGCAATACGGGTATCCAGTGGATTTAGCTTGCATTTTTTGCCCTGTGAATACGATACAAATGATGACTGCGACACAATCCTCAAAAGCATCAACAGGCAGTTGGAAGTCATCATTGGAAATTACAGGAAACAGTATCGATGGTCGGACAAAAGATTCAATATACGACCGGCAGGCAGTAACAAAATCTATTAGGTACTCCTTCATAAGTGACTGCTTTGTAGTTCCAACAATTAGTTGCTTGTGCATTTGCTGTTCAATTCATGTAATTTCCGGACAGGAACCAACTATATTTATGAGAGGTCAATCAACAATGGCAAACATACGCCTGGCGATAGAGACAGATGCCCCAATCATTGCAGAGTTTAATCAAGCAATGGCAATGGAAACAGAAGGCAAGCAACTCGATTCCGGGACAATTTTAGCCGGCGTCAAGCGAATGATCACCGATCAGACCCTCGGTTTCTACCTGGTAGGCCAGGTGGACGATGAAGTCAGAGGATGCCTTGGTATCACAACGGAATGGAGTGACTGGAGGAATGGTCTCTTCTGGTGGATTCAGAGTGTCTACGTTGCACAGGAATATCGCAGCCACGGCGTTTTCTCAGACCTTTACAAATACGTCGTCAAAATGGCAAAAGAGGAACCGGATGTCTGTGGGATTCGGCTTTACGCAGAACGGGAAAATGAAAAAGCGCTTAGAACATACTTCCGCCTGGGAATGGTCGAAACAGACTACCGTATTCTGGAAGAATCATTTTGATGTGACAGCGGCAAGATGTATTGAAGATTCCCGCCCAGCTGACGATACAATTTAGCGACAAAAATATTCGGAATAACAGTCTTTTCTATATCATATTCTCTTCCAAAGTGGAAAATATAATCGTGAAGGAATTCCCTGCGAATAATAAAATGTCCAAGTAGAAGAACCATCCAATTTATCTGCAAGTGGATTGAGTAGAAGACATGGAAATACCCCAAAAACAAAATGCTGCCAATATTATGATCATAGATGATCAGACTGTTCTGTTAGATATGTTGTCGGAAATGTTACTGCGTCTGGGCTATAGCTGTGTGAGTGAATCGGATCCCCGGAAGGCCATTGACTACATCCTGGAAAATGGCGACCAACTGAGCATGGTTATCACCGACTATGCCATGCCGGAAATTACAGGGCTGCACTTAATTGAGTCATGTAATAAAGCTCATCCGAATTTACCGTTTGTACTCAGTACAGGATTTGGTATGGATATATCCGAATCACACGGCGATTCAACCGAAAATATTGTTGTTGCTCACCTTCCAAAGCCGTACAACATGCAGGCCATTAAAGAATTGCTGGTCGAAGTTCTTGGGCCTGACGCTGCCTGATTCTCCATTCACTCAAGTTGGAAATGCAGTGGGCTAAGAAGACTATCTCTAAAGACGATCCTTCAATAGGCAAGCAGCAACCAAGAATAAAATAGGCCTTGGATAACGTTTTCCTACTCACAGTAGTCAATTTTATTTTCATACTGACAGGTGTCTCTGTCATGGCACTGGGCATTTCTCACTCTCGAAACCTCATGGAAATAATGCCCTTTATCCCGGGACTTCATCAATAGAAACTGCAGGCCAGTCTACATCTGCACCAGGGATTAATGGGCGCTTTCCTTCTCGGATACATAGTGACGCTGATCGCCCTGGTCATGCAATATGCGCCTATTAGTGAGACCTTCGTCAGCCTGGTCTTTCTTCTCGGAGGATTATGTGCCTATAGCGGCGTCGCTGTACAGACGCAGCTATTAACAGTTGCAAGATTGCCTGAGCCGAGCACCACAAACTGTCTGTCGTGATCGTTACTAAAGGCGTACATTTTGGAGTAGCTTGAAACATTATCAACGCCAGCATTGGTGCGGGAATCACTGATAAAAACCAGACCCGCGTCCATTCGGATAGCAACACAATAGGTCATGGTTTGTTTACTCGGGAGGGTGACTCTTGGTTTAAGTTGCGGCTTTGCTTGGATCAGGGAACAGTTGTAAAAAACTGGTGTATGGCTCTTATTGTTATGGTTCTTATAAACTGTACGGTTGCCAGCTCACATCGTCGCTGTAGAGGTCGTCGAGCCCAAGGAGCCGGTGAGATAGGTCTCAATTTTATCCTTGGCAATATTATCCGGGTCACTAAATTGGATCCCTACACCTGGCGAATGTGGTCGCTTAACACCATCTTTAGCTATCCATATCACCTTACCTGCAACCGGAATCTTTTCGGACTCATCCATCAGGTTCAGCAGGATAAATACGTCATCGCCCAGCTCATATTCGGTACGATTCGGAATAAAGAGCCCGCCATTTTTAACAAATGGCATGTAGTAGTTATGTAAGACGACCTTGTCCTTGATCGTCAATGTGATCATCGTCTTCTTAGCGCCACCTCTTGCTAATTTAGCCATTCGACCTGCTCAAATTCACGATCCACGTAGTCTACTGGGAAATACCGTCCGCTGCCCTGATTTTATACAAGAAATCCCCTCATTCTTGAACGCACAAGGGCATTACCCGGAGATCCGCATCAACACCGACTCAAGTAACATCTGCAAGTTAGGATTAGTGCTGCCCCCGATCAATGACCTGCTGGTATTAATCAACTCAATCAATTCCAGCAGTTTGCGCGGACTTCTTTCAGTATAAATAACATTAATTAAACTATTTAAATCATTGTTTATAATCATTATTTCAGATTTTGAAAAATGAAACTTCAAGGCGTCCGAAAATAGCCCATAAAGCACGTCATATACTTCCAGAGGTTTATCCTTATCCAGCAAGCTCGAGGCCAGGGCGACAGGTTCAGGCTGCTTACCTAACAATCCATCTATAGATTCGGCTATCTTCTGGCGGCGAGCAAAGAACGCCGCATCAAAGTGATTAATAACGCGTAATGGCGCACCGTTAGCCAAATTCAGTAACAAACTCATATTCCCATCAGAAGCATCTGCCTGCAGCCAGGGCAGTACCTGATCAGCATCTGGCACCGGGAAACTCAGTGCCTGGCAGCGACTACGTATGGTCGGCAGTAAACGGCCGGCCTGATCGGTAATCAGAAAAAAATAAGTATTTGCACCGGGCTCTTCGAGACACTTAAGTAAGGCATTAGCCGACTGGACATTCATTCGTTCCCCCGGATAAAGAACGGCTATTTTCGCGCCCCCTTGCTGTGAAGTTTGAGCTGCCCAATGAATCAGATCACGAATCTGCTCGATTCTGATCAGCCTGGATTCTTCTGGTCGAACTACCCTTAAGTCAGGATGACTACCCGCATTTACCAGATAGCAGGAAGCACAATCACCGCAGGCTTGCCGATTGGAGGAATTATCTCCTTCCGGCTTACGGCAAAGGAGTTGCGCTGCGAATGACAGGGCAAATTCCTTCTTACCGATGTCAGAAATGCCGCTAAGCAACAAGGCGTGAGGCAAGCGCTGTTGATCCAGTTGTTGTTGCAGGTGAATTCGTTGCGAGGTTTGCCAGGGAAAGTACTGAGGCCTTAAATAGTCTTGCTCGCTCAAGCTATGACTCTCCAGAATCCATTGCTGCACAATGCACGTTCAGCATGGGTTCAATGATCGCTCTTATGTCGGATTGAACACCTTCAAGAGGCTGGGAGGTATCGACTACATGTGAGTATTCATTCTTTGCAGCACGTTGCAGAAAAACCTGCCTGACGCGTTCGAAGAATTCTACTTTTTCTGATTCAAACCTGTCTTTCTCTCCAACATCCAGCGCCCGTTTCAATCCAATCTCAACGGGTAAATCAAGAACAAGAGTGCAATCTGGGTGGAAGCTATTTATTGCGAGCTGTTCCAGGCTGGCGATGGTATCCATATCAATATGCCTGCCTCCACCTTGATAGGCATAACTTGAATCTGTAAACCGATCACAAATCACCCATGAACCCGATGCCAGACCAGGTTCAATAACTTGACTCACATGTTGTGCTCTCGCGGCAAACATCAACAGCAATTCTGTCATCGCGGTCATTGAGCTTTGCTCTTTATCAAGTAGCAGGTTCCTGATGTGCTCACCCAATTCAGTGCCTCCCGGCTCCCGGGTAACAATTGAGGCTATAGATCTTTCCTCAAGCAGTGAGCGGATAAAGGCAATGTTGGTTGACTTTCCAACGCCTTCAACTCCTTCAATAGTGATGAACGAACCCCTGGTCAATCTGGTGAACTCCTGTAATTGGCTGCTCGCTCGCCGAGTTGATAATGTCGCACCGCTTCGTTGTGCTCTTTCAGAGTAACAGAGAATTGACTACGACCATCGCCTTTGGCCACAAAGTACATCACATCGCCAGGAGCTGCCCGCAGGGTCGCCCGAATGGCGGCCAATCCGGGCATGCAAATAGGCGTTGGTGGCAGCCCCTTTATTACATATGTATTGTAGGGTTGATCTTCTTTCAGGTCTCGTCTGTTCAGATTGCCATCAAAACCCTCGCCGATTCCATAGATTGTGGTCGGGTCTGATTGAAGGCGGATGCCCTTCGCTAATCGATTCAGGAAAACTCTTGCCACCAACTCTCTGTCAGGACCATATCCAGATTCCTTTTCGACAATTGAGGCTAGTATCAGTGCATCATCAATGTCCTCCAACGCAGCGCCCACAGTTCTTGCTGACCATTCCTGTTGTAACACTTTTTGTTGCTGGCGCATGGCCCACTGCAAAATATTCAAGTCTGTTTCGTTTTTTGCGTAGTGATATGTATCCGGCGAGAACTGACCCTCGGGATGCATACGAGGATTACCCAACAATTTCATTATGTCTCTTGGGTTTCGTGTCGCAATGGTTTGCTTAATGTCATGCCGTTGTCCTAGCAACTGCAACCATTGAACGAATGTCCAGCCTTCCGGAAAGGTGATTTGTCTTTGTTTGACCTTGCCGGATCTGAACAGCACCATCAATTCAATACTATTGATTCCGGGCACAAGCTCATACTCTCCGGCCTTGATAGCGCCCCTGCTTCTGGTCAGGACACCATAATATTTAAATATCAGGTGATGCACGGGCAGAATATCCTCCTGCGCCAGCGCTGCCGCTATCAAGCCAAGGTTATCGCCGCGATTTACTTCAAAGTTTGTTGGTTCAATAAGATTCAGCGGCGCATGCAGGCCTCTGTAATTCACTGTGCCAACCAGGGCGATGAGGATCGTAAGAGCGCACAATATCAGAAGCAAAATTTTTACAGATACCTTCATAACGGCGATCTACTTTGGCTGGACGGCACTCTTTTGTTTACGCTAATTTGATGGTCGCCAAATTTAATCACCTCAAATATTCTTAAAGATGAGAGTGCCGTTAGTTCCTCCAAAGCCGAAGGAGTTAGACAGACATACATCGAAACTCATCTCCCGGGCAGAATTTGGGACGTAGTCCAGGTCACAACCTTCACCTGGCGAATTCAGATTGATGGTAGGCGGCGCAACCTGATCTCGTAATGCCAGAATCGAGATCACTGCTTCAATTGAACCTGCGGCGCCAAGCGCGTGCCCGATCATGGATTTCGTTGAACTGATGGCAAGCTGATAGGCATGGTTGCCCATAACCGTCTTGATGGCAACAGTTTCTGCAATATCACCAAGTGGCGTGGAGGTCCCGTGCGCATTAATGTAACCCACCTCACTGGCATTTAAACCGGCATCCGACAGAGCATTGTTCATGGACAGTACTCCGCCAAGTCCATCCTCGGAAGGCGATGTCATGTGACTTGCATCGGCACTCATACCAAAGCCGGCAAGTTCGCAATAGATGTCGGCGCCCCGCTTCTTTGCATGTTCATATTCTTCAAGCACAAGTACGCCAGCTCCGTCACTTAAGACAAACCCATCCCTATCCTTATCCCAGGGTCGGCTGGCAAGTGTTGGCTCATCATTACGGGGCGATAGTGCTCTCATGGCAGCGAAGCCAGCCATGGTGGTTGCGCACGTGGATTTCTCGGCACTCCCGGCCAACATCACATCAGCATCACCATAGGAGATCATTCTCGCGGCCATGCCAATATTGTGAACGCCAGTAGTACACGCCGTCGAAATAGCAATATTGGGCCCTTGCAGCCCGTACTTAATCGAAAGATGCCCAGCGATCATGTTGATGATGGAAGATGGTACAAAGAAAGGAGATACGCGTCCCGGCCCTCGACTCAAAACCACGTCGTGACATGCCTCAATTGTGACGATTCCGCCAATGCCGGAACCGACTGCGACGCCGATTCTGGTGCGGTTTTCATCATTGACTTCAATTCCGGAATCTTTCATCGCCTGAATGCCAGCGACCAGGCCGAACTGGATAAAGCCATCCATACGTCTGGCTTCCTTGGGGGGTATGTATTGCGCTATATCAAAATCAGGAACAGCGCCGCCAATGCGAACAGGGTAGCCTTCGGTATCAAATGACGTGATGGTCGAAATACCACTTCGCCCTGCAAGCAGGCCGGACCAGGAATCATTCACGGTAGCACCCAGCGGTGTCATCATGCCGATCCCGGTAATCACAACTCTTCGCTTATTCACAACATGCTCCTGAATTCACCCCGAACGAACTATTCTTTGTCAAAAAAAGTGTTTATACGAAAGAAGTTCAAACGAAAAAACCGCATTCACTCAGCAATGAACGCGGCTTATTTATTTCATCCGATTTTCTTTCTCTTTTTTCTTCACTAGGGAAGAACACACTAACTGGATACAAACACTGGTCTTTAGCCTTTAGCCCTTAAAGAAAGCCCTAAAGAAGGCTTTTAATCAAGGCGAAGACTAGGAGTGTGATTCAATATAGTCTACTGCTTCCTTGACTGTTGTGATCTTTTCCGCTTCTTCGTCGGGGATTTCCGTCTCGAATTCTTCTTCAAGCGCCATTACAAGTTCAACGGTATCCAACGAATCTGCACCTAGATCTTCCACAAAAGAAGCCTCCAAAGT
Organism: Pseudomonadales bacterium; assembly: GCA_046582185.1. Lineage (GTDB taxonomy): Bacteria > Pseudomonadota > Gammaproteobacteria > Pseudomonadales > Azotimanducaceae. Next base: position 53,077 of record JAYGEX010000041.1, read on the forward strand.
TACTTCATCTTCTTTGACACCTAACTGTTCACACACCAGTTTTGTGACTCGTTCTACTATGGTACTCATGCTTATGTATTCTCCTACATATTGGTTTGCAGTCAAAGCTGCGCTATTTTAATAAAATGCCACTTGCGGTAGCAAGCACTTTATAATCCATGAACCCTGAAACCAGGATGACCGGACTTCTGTAACTCAAGTCAGGTATCACAGCCAGGCTTACCGGAATGTGCAAGCTCCCGAAAATTGGCAAGATTTTCTGTTGGCTTAATGTCAGGCCATGTACATTCCGCCGTTAATATGAATCGTCTCACCGGTAATATATCCCGCCATATCGCTCGCTAAATATGCCACTAGTGAGGCAATTTCGTCTGCTTGGCCAAGCCTGCCCGCCGGAATTCTCGATAGAAGGGCCTGCTTCTGTTCCTCTGGCATCTCATCGGTCATATCTGTCGATATAAAGCCGGGGGCAATGCTATTCACTGTAATGCCCCTGGAGCCCAATTCGCTCGCCAGAGAGCGGCTGTAACCTTCCACGCCGGCTTTGGCTGCCGCATAATTGCTTTGCCCAGGGTTTCCCATGCTGCCAACCACAGAGCTAATGTTGATAATCCGACCCCATCGCGCCTTTGTCATTCCTCTAAGGCATTTCTTTGTCACTCGATATATTGATCCAAGATTGGTATCAATAACAGAACTCCACTCTTCTTCTTTCATTCTAAGGGCCAGGTTATCCCGGGTAATACCTGCGTTATTAACGAGCACCTGGGCGGCTTCATGAGTCCCCTTGATTTTATCAAAAAAGGAATCGATAGATTCAATATTCGAGACGTCCAGTACAAAGCCGCTGCCGTTTTCACCTAACAAATCAGATATGCCTGCCGCCCCTGCTTCAGTTGTAGCTGTTCCGATCACGTGGAAACCGCTATCTGAGAGTTTCTGTGCAATACTTTTTCCAATGCCACGACTTGCGCCAGTAACAATAGCTACTTTTTTCTGAGAACTGGAACTTTCATCTTGTGTCATTGAAAATCGCCGAAAAAAGAATCAAGTGATTCAAGTGATTCAAGTGAGTTGATAGTGCTGGATGTAATGGAGCGGTCTATTCTTCTATTCAAAGTGGACAGTACGCGGCCTGGCCCACACTCCACGATATGGAAGATGTCACTTGCGACAAAATGCTGGACCGTAGCGGTCCAAAGTACTGCGCTGAACATTTGCTTAATCAGGTTCTCTTTTATCATCTCTGGATCATCACAATAGGCAGCATCTACATTCTGGATGATTCTGAACTCGGGCGGAGCGAAGGAAACATATGATAGCGCGTCTTTCATTTGATCAGCTGCTGGCTGCATTAAGGCACTATGGAAAGGTGCGCTTACTGAAAGTGGTATTACACGTTTTGCACCCGCCTCTTTGCACAATTCCATAGCTCGTCGAAGAATATCGGATTCACCTGCAATAACAACTTGGCCGGGGGAGTTGAAATTTGCAGCCTGAACTACAGCTTCACCCGGTGCCTGTTCACATGCCTGCTTGCACAGATCTACTACCTTTTGGTCATCCAGGCCGAGTACCGCTGCCATTCCGCCCATGTCTATGGGTACTGCATTTTGCATATACCTGCCTCGCTTTTGCACGAGGGAAACAGCATCAGCAAATGCAATAACATTCGCCGCCACAAGCGCCGAATATTCTCCCAGACTATGACCAGCGACAACGCTTGGCTCAGGCATGCCACGTTCTTTTAACAAACGCCACAATGCAATAGAAGCAGCCAATAATGCTGGCTGGGTAAATTCAGTCTGATTCAGCTTCTCTTCCGGCCCACTTTGAATGAGTTCCCAGAGATCGTAACCCAACACTGAAGACGCTTCATCAAAGGTCGTTTTCACCTGAGATTGCGCATCAGCCAGCATGCCAACTACTTGCGATCCCTGACCCGGGAAAACGACTGCCAGCTTACCCACGATATTTTCTAGTCGTCGGAATTACTGTGAATTACTTTCTTGCCACGATAAAAGCCATCTGCTGTGACGTGATGTCTGCGGTGGATTTCGCCAGTGGTTGAATCTTCTGCCAGGGTTGATCCTTTTAATGCATCATGAGAACGTCTTTGTCCTCGTCTGGATCGTGTAACCTTACTTTTTTGAACAGCCATTACCTGCTCCTTTACGTTAGTGTTAGATTTTTAATTGGTTCGTTCTTGTCTTATGACTTCTTCTTTCTTACCCTTAAAAGTAGCTTCTTACCTAAAAGCCTTTCATTACCCAAAGCCTCTCTTTTACAGCTACCTATATTTACCTACTCTTTATCATTGATATCCGCAGCTTTATACTCAACTGTCTCACGCAATCCGGACAAACCGGCAAAGGGTCGATAGGTTTCGCCGCTTATCCGCCCGCTATCGACATCTTCCTCTATTGCATTGTCATCCTCTGACTTGGAGCTAATCGCTTCATCAGCAACATTATGTGTACCACCGCAGTTACCATCCTGGTGTCGCGCGATCATTGGAAGATTCAATATCAGCTCGTCTTCGAACAGATCCACCAGATTTAGCAGTTTTGACGCCACTATCAGACCATCTTCACTTGGCGATAAAGCCAACAAGGCTTCCTCAGAGTCGGTAATGTTTAAACTTACAGCTACACTTAAGGTCACCACCATAGGTTCCATACATGCCTGGCAAACCAGACTGATATCGACCGTCGCCTTACCGCTGACGTGAGTACGCTTCTTTTTACCAAAGCGGAATTTAGCCTGTGCCTCTAAATCTCCTTGATCAGATTCAAGTGATTTAATCAGTCGCGTACATCGAGATAATGGAATTGTCCCGCTCAGGTCGACCTCAGCACCTGCAAATTTACGATGGTCTATCTTGTCTGGAAGTTGCCCTGTCAACATAAGGGGCGCATCTTAGGCATCCGACCCTGCACTGTCAAAAGAAAAATACAGTAATATAGTGTTTCTTTACAACAAGATAGCCCAAATTTCCCATCGCAACAGACGCAGGAAGGTAAATGTCAGATGCCCCGCTCACAAAGCTCGTCCTTGCCTCGACCTCTCCATATCGGAAATCAATCCTGAAGCAGCTCCAAGTCCCATTTGAATGCATCAATCCAAATTATGAAGAATCTTCGATTTCAGGGGAAGATCCGCGAAATAAGGCACTTCGGCTCGCTGAGGGTAAAGCGATGGCAGCCTTGCCTGAGTTGGCAAAGAAACTGGCCGGCCCGTTCATTATCATTGGTTCGGATCAGGTCGCACATAAGGGGGATAAGATTTTCAGTAAACCCGGGACCAAAGAGCGGGCCACGGACCAGCTAAGACACAGCAGCGGCCACTGGCTCAGCTTCACCACAGCTATTAGTCTGGTCAATCATCATGGCGAGATGATCCGCGACGCGGAATGCTTCCAGATAAAATTTAGAGACCTTGGCGACCAGGAAATTGATGAATACCTCAGCATCGACCAACCCTATGACTGTGCTGGCAGCATCAAGGCTGAGTCACTTGGAATCTCCCTGATTGAAGATACAAGAGGCAGGGATCTCAATACGCTGTTGGGTTTGCCGTTAATGCTGCTTCAAGAGATGCTTGCCATTCACAATATCTTACTTTCCACATTAAGAAAAACATCTATCTAGCTGTTATTACTCATTATTTCATCTGATAATTTTCGAAACAGTTCATCAGCTGGCGCTTCAATCTGGATCGCCGGGTTACCATCGAGAACCGGTATCTGCAGACGTTGCGCGTGTAACATCAGGCGCCGATTTCCTCGACTCATCAAGACTTTATCTGCATCATCGAAACCATACTTGTCATCCCCCACTATCGGAAAACCAACATGACGGCAGTGAACCCTGATCTGGTGAGTTCGCCCGGTCACAGGAATTGCCTCTAACAGGCTGAGTTTCCCATCGTATGCCAGTACCCTAAATTGCGTTAAAGACTCCTTCCCTCCTTGCTCTACCTTGCTTATACGTTCGCCACTGGCCAGCAAATTCTTGGAGATGGGCGCATTGACATGTTGCTTGCGCGCCGGCCATCTGCCATGAGTAATAACGTGATATACCTTTTTGAGGTGATTCTTCCGATGTAGTTCCGCCTGTAGAAGCTTCAGGTAAGCCCTCTTCTTTGACACCATCAGACAACCTGAGGTGCCGCGGTCCAGACGATGTACAAGTTCCAGAGTCTTCTCTTCAGGTCGGGTCTGGCGAAGGGATTCGATAACGCCAGCAGATATTCCGCTACCTCCATGAACCGCAATTCCCGCAGGCTTGTTGATAATCAATAACAGATTACTTTCATAAATTATTGTATTTTCAATGTTTTGCTCTAAGGAGTAGTTCCTTGATTCTGTGTTTTGGCTGGTTCGAACGGGCGGTATTCTTAAAGTATCTCCGGCACTCAGCCGTGAGTTTGGCTTAACTCTTTTGCTATTCAGGCGGACTTCACCCTTGCGGATAATCCGATAGATTCGTGACTTTGGTACTCCCTTCAAGGTTCGAAGCAGGAAATTATCTACGCGCTGGCCGGCGAATTCTTCGTCAATTTGCAGATGCTGGACACCTTGTGTGGCTTTTGCTTTAGGAGAGAGAGTTGGCATCGTGCTTTGATCAGACATTATTTACTGCTATTATGCCGTTCAGACGGGTAAATACACCAACTGAATAATTCAGCCGTCGGAGAAAGGAAGTTTCCGTTCTCAAATAAAACTTATCGAATAGATGAATTTTAAGGATTCCAGCACTCAATTTGAACGAGTCCAGGAGGCAAAGACTTTTAGTAGATGTCATTTTTAATGTCTATTAGCAGTTTAGCCACAATGGCAATCAGAGGAAGTTGCTGGATAAGCTTAACCGCGTTCAACTGGCCGCGACAGTAAGCGTCAAATCAGTTTATTGATACAACAGAAGAATTATAAGTTAGCACCGATTTTATTGGCAGAATATTTAAAACAATCCCTAAAACATCCGGGAATATTTTCGAACGTAAAGATTCTAGTGCTGTTGCATGAAGAAACAATAAACAAATACAGGAGATACATCGAGCCTACTACCTTCAGCATAAATTAGACTGACAAAACTGATGTCATTTTATCTGATGGTAGTTGTACCGTAAGCAACCATAGATTTGACGACCTAACTGTCAACGGCGCAGCAAGCGCACACACAGTGAAATCGTTATGAAAAGAATGTTAATAAATGCAACTCATCCCGAAGAGTTGCGAGTCGCCCTAGTAGATGGGCAAAAACTGTACGACCTGGATATCGAAAGCCGAACCAGGGAACAAAAGAAAGCCAACATATATAAGGCCCGCATTACACGAGTCGAACCTAGCCTTGAGGCAGCGTTCGTTGATTTCGGCGGCAACCGCCATGGATTCCTTCCCCTAAAAGAAATAGCCCGCGAATATTTTTCAATCCCGCCATCAAAGATAAAGGGTCGGATTAATATTGCCGAGGTCGTGAAAGAAGGCCTCGAGATCGTTGTCCAGGTGGACAAGGAAGAACGTGGTAACAAGGGTGCTGCTTTAACAACCTTCTGTAGCCTGGCAGGTCGCTATCTCGTGCTGATGCCAAATAACCCACGGGCAGGTGGTATTTCCCGTCGCATAGACGGCGAGGAGCGCGATCAGCTTCGTGATGCAATGGCGCAACTTGATATACCCAAAAATATGGGTGTCATCGTTCGTACCGCAGGCCTCGGGCGAAGCGCCGAGGAATTACAGTGGGACTTGAACTATTTACTGCAGCTCGCGGAAGCTATCGAAACTGAAGCTGCAAAGAAATCCGCACCATTCCTGATTTACCAGGAAAGTGACGTAATCATTCGCGCTATCAGGGACTACCTGCGCGATGATATTGGCGAAATACTGATTGATACAGATGAGGCATTTGAACAAGCCACGCAGTTTGTCGAGCAGGTTATGCCTCAATACAAGTCCAGAATCAAACGTTACGAAGATGATGTTCCTCTGTTTAATCGATATCAGATTGAAGGACAAATTGAGTCAGCGTTCCAACGCGAAGTCCGCCTACCCTCAGGCGGCGCACTTGTTATAGACCCTACCGAGGCATTGGTATCGGTTGATGTTAACTCTGCAAGAGCCACTCGCGGCGCAGATATCGAAGAGACTGCACTTAATACCAATCTTGAGGCAGCAGAAGAAGTCTGCAGGCAGTTACGATTAAGAGATATTGGCGGGCTTGTGGTGATTGATTTCATCGATATGAACAGCCCTAAAAACCAGCGCGCCGTAGAAAACAGGATGCGTGACTCCCTACACGTAGACAGGGCCAGAGTTCAGGTTGGACGTATATCTCGCTTTGGGCTTCTGGAAATGTCCAGACAACGACTACGACCATCACTGGGCGAGACCAGCGGCATCGTGTGCCCACGCTGTAGCGGACTGGGCACGATCAGGGACATCGAGTCTTCTGCATTGGCAGTGATGCGCATGGTTGAAGAGGAATCACTGAAAGATTCAAGCTCCGAAATCAGGGCCTTCTTACCTATTTCCGTTGCCTCGTTCCTGCTAAATGAAAAGCGAAACGACCTTAGCGAAATCGAGAAACGCAATAATGTTCGCGTCATCGTCATACCAGATGCTGCAATGGATACACCTCATTATCGCGTTGAGAGGATTCGCGCCGCAGACAATGAAGAACAAACATCCAGCTATGATCTGGAAAGTTCTGAAGCTGCTGAAGAAATCACACCAGCGACTGTCGCCAAGGCACCCCCTGTTGAGAAACCCGCAGTGAAAGCCATAACTCAAACTGTACTGCCTCCCGCTAAGCAAGAAGAGGTACCCGTTCAGGAAGTGGAAGCCCCAGGCTTGTTTTCGAAGATCCTCTCATTCTTTGCGCCAGAGAAAGAGAAAGAAAAAGAAGAAGAGAAAAAGCCCCAGAATCGTACTTCGGATGGCAACAACAGACGCAGCCGTAATTCCAGGAACCGTCAAGGGGAAAACCGCAACAGACAACGATCAGGTAATAGAAACAACAACCGAAATCGTAACGAAAAGAATACTGATGATAGAAAAAGTCAGCCGGAAAGGAATTCCGACGATAATCGAAAGCCCAGTAATCGTCGAGAAGGCGGAGAGAAGGCAAGAAACGAACGTACTGAAAAAACTGGAAACCAGCCCGAACGGGGCAGACGACAAAGGCAAGACCAGGACGGCCAGCAAAACGGAGACAAGCGAAACCAGGGTAACCGTGAGCGAAGCCAGCAAAATCGGCGCAGCAAATTGGTAGACAATACCAGTAAGCCTGAAGCTGAAGTCGATGAAGAAAAAAATGTAATAGCGGCGCAAGCTAGCAGTCATTCTGATCCGGCAGAAACAAGCATAGAAACTTCTCCTTCGGAGCAGGTTCAGAGCATACCAGTGCAGAACAAGCCATCCACGGTTGAAACATCACAAGGTGAATCAATGTCGAGTACAGATGCCATTCCTGAACCCAAGGCGGCTGAAGTTGTTGCACAAGCCAAGACAGAGGCGCCGATTGAGAAAGTTCTTGAGGCAGCGCCCGTCGCTGTCGCGCACCCTTCTGAATGGGGCCGCGCCAGCAATGACCCGAGAATTAACCCGGCTGCAGTTATTGCAGGACCAGTATTATCTTCGGTCCCGGTAGCCACCCAAGGTGAAGTATTGGAATATCTTGTTCGTGAAATGGACGCAAACCATCCAAGTAGGTGGGGACGTGCAGCAAATGACCCAAGGGGTGGATTCGAGAATGAGGGAAATTCAGATACGGCATCCGAAGAACTCCAGAGTGTCGGGACCAGCCAGGAACAGTAATCAAACCATAGCTAATGTAACATCGAGTTGATATCTCTTGATATCAGCTCAATGTTATCTGCTCTTATTGTCGCCAGTCTTAAGGAATCGTTCGCAAGGTTTTTTGTCAGCGAAGGTTCGCTGCCAGATCCCGGTTGCAATAATTGACAAACCACCGGTGGCCATTGCAGTTCCTCCCTGCACCAGGGCCGAGACAGGTGCTACCACTAATCGCGGATTCATCAGAGTGCCTCCGAACTTAAAGTAATCGTTCGCAAGACTTGCGGTGCTAACACCGATGCCTGTTGTCGGCCGCACTCCAAAATCAAGATCGATCTCCTCTGAATTTAGATCAACAACACCATGGGTAAATACCGTTAACTTGTCGGTTTGTATGACGAAACCAGGCTCAGCATTCACAACCCCATCGTCGATTGTGCCTACAAGGGCAACGCATGATATTTCAGTTTCATCCGTCTCGATATAGAGCGGGTTTATCTTCGCGAACACCTGCGCCAGGATGTCACCACCCACACGATCAAAGGTTTTATTTTCAATTTTTCCTTTAGAGCCTCTAATTCGAAAGGCCCCATTAAGGTCAGAAATCAACGCTAAAGTACTATCGCCCTCGGAAGAGAAGTCGAGGTAGCCGGAAAACCTTGGGGCGCTCTCCAGGTTTACGTCCTGACCATAGATAATACTGGCGATCAGCTCATCAAGCTCAATTCGACCAGACATCGAAACGCCGCCTCCTGCAATTAATATGAGTTCGCCATCTGCGCGTAAGGAACCTCTGCCAGACTCAGCTTTAAACGCCTTAATATCCAAACGGCCGTCGCGGAGAACCATATCTGCATAAAAGTTCTTTAACAGCGCATTTCGAAACGATAGCGTTGCAATATCAATCAGCACCTGTACATCCAGCGCGTGCAAGAGATCGCCAGTCACAGGCATATCCGGGATAAATCGTTTCTGGTCTATCTGGGAATTGCCATCACCGTCGACATCGATGCTGGATAGATCCAATTTCTCGCCCTCAATCATTATATTGAGCTTATGAGGCGCTCCTCTGATGAACGAGAACATTCCCCGAATCTCATTTCCGGCTAAATTGAAGCTTAGCGGTGCTAGTTTAATATGATGATTACCAACATCCAGTTCAGCCATCAGTTCGAATGGTTGATCAGAGATTTCAAAATAGACAGCTGTTCCCATGGCTGACAGTTTATTTCCTGAACCTTCAATTTTTAGCTTGCCTATCAATTCAGACAGCGAAAATTCCCCCTCGGCGCTCACTCGGAAATCATCATTGTCCGCCGAGTAAACAACCAACTTTTCAATATTGATATCGTCACCATGGAACAACCCGGCAAGCTCAATGCCAACAGCCTCGTCGGGAAAGGTATATCCCGGTATATAGCTTGACCAATCATTCAGATCTTTAGAACTCAATATCGCGGTATAGGAACCAACAGGATCATTGAGCTGTAGATCTGACAGGGAGAGACTTAGCTTCGTTTTCCCAAGAGCAAAGTCCAGCCTGTTGAAAGTGATCGTTGACTTACCATTATCAATACGCTCCTCAAATTCAAATTGAAAATCAAAGTCTTTTCCTGATAATGCATCAGGAAGATCCGCCTCCGTGATATCCAGGATATTAGTGCTTTTCAGGCTACCTGCCAGCTTAAGCGAACGATTGGACAAAGGGTTTTCAATATCAGCATTCGCCTGGAGTCTTACATTTCCAAACAACAGGTTCAAATCCTTAAGCTGCACCCGAGGCTCAGCGGCATGAACATTTGTCGTCAGCGACCATGAATGATTTTGCAGCGCCGATATGTCGGCAAATTTGGCTAACGTTCTCATTGTATTGCTGGATAATTTCAGTTGAATATTGGCACTTAAAGGGGTGGATGAAAGAAGACCCTTCGCTGCGAAATCAATATGTTCAACCCTTCCATTTACCGCCAGAATTTCAATATTGCCAGGCCGGACGACAGCCTTAGCCTGCATTGAAACCGGCAAGTTTCCAATGGTGCCGATATTCAAGTTCTTCAATACAGCCGAGACGTCATCACTCTCCAGTGAGATCTCAATCTGCATTCCATTTGAACCCGTAAAATCAATTGACTCCCCCTTAAATTCAATCGTCGTATTCAATAGCGATAATTGCCCCTTCAATCGTTCCTTCACAGATCGATCCAGAAGGAATTCGAGAGAGAATTGCGCAGGTTCAGGCACCAGAACAGGTGAATCACTGAAGCAACGAAGAACGGACAAATCCGGCAGCATCGTTTCCAGCCGAAAACCCGCACTATCAAGGTCATTCATGTCCTCGACGGTACCCCGGAGCAAGATGTCTATAGAATCAGAATCGAACTTCAGTCGCTGCAATTCTATCCTGTTAGCGATTTTTCTGATGCTCAAGTCCAGGCTAAACTCATCAATCGGCAAACACTGTAAGTCCACTAAATCGTGAAGAAAATCTAAGGACCCACCAGATATTCCAAGTTGCAGATCAACTTTATCCCAGTCCCTGTAACTGGAAATGAGAGCATCGGTATCAACAATAAACTCACCCACATTTCCGTTTGCTTTGAATCGGTTGACCCCATCTTCCTGAGTTGACTGCAGCACCAGATCGACATTTCCAACCGTAAATGGCTTGTAACCCAGCGAGGTGATTAATTCTGCTATATCTGGCACCTGCAACTTCCATTCAGCATCAACCCCCGCTGCATTTGTAAGGTCAGGTATGTGGCCCTTGCCGCTTAACTTCAGCCTGCGAAGAACAAGCTGAAAATCGAATTTAATGTCCTTGCCCGTGAACAGATTTGCGTAGGGTCCAATGACACCACTTGAATGAAGGGGTATATCATTAACCAGGGCGTCTAAATCATAATCAAGATTGTCATCCTGCAGATTCACCTCAACCAACGAGATAATGTTGATATCAAGGGGTTTCGATAGTTCAAAATCCGCATAGCGAAGCCTAATGTCAAAGAACGATGCGCTGCCAATGCTGACGAGCAATGCAGAGTCGCCCTCTTCTCCCCCTTGATCATCAGCCTGCTTATTAAGTGGTTCGAATTGCCAGCTGGTCATATTTTCTGATTGCCGTTCAAGGCCTATTTCGACGCCATGCACAACGATATTCGTTAACTCAAGTGACCCTAAAAACAGGCGCATACTATCGAAGCCCAGCTCTATCTTCTTTGCTGTGACTAGATCGGAATATCTCGACCAGCCAGGATTGACAATCCTTAAGTCATTTACGACAACTCTTGATTCACTACCCGGATAGAATTCAATGGAGCCATCTATGTTGAAATCGCGACCGATACGTTTTGATACAACAAATTCCATGGGTTGAATGATGAGCGACGGAAAATAAACCAGGGTGGCCAGGACACCAGTAATGAATACACACAGGACGCTGATTGCTGTCAAGCACTTAAGGATGAGCTTTCTGATACCAACCTCTAATTTACCTTTACCACTGATTCATTTCAGACCTGAATCAAACCAGCTTTCTCCCTAATAATGGGCAGGCTCAATTTCTAATTGAATCCCGAAATGTTTATGAACAGCGGATGAAACCAATTCCGTCAACCGGGCTACATCGGTGACGGTCGCACTACCGATGTTAACAAAGACCAACGCATGCTGCTCCGAAACCATGGCGCCACCACTCTCCATTCCTTTCATCCCTGCATGCTCTATCAGCCACGCTGCTGGAATCTTGTATTGATGATCTTCGGCGTGACGAGATGGAAGATCTGCATATTCCTGCTGAATTTTGTCTCGCTGCTCTGAGCTGATGATCGGATTCTTAAAGAAACTGCCAACATTTCCCTGGACGCTGACATCCGGAAGTTTTCTGCGCCGGATCGCTATGACAATGTCGCTGATATTCTCTGGCGCAGGATCATCAATCTGCAACCTTGCTACCTCTTCCTGTACATCTTTGTACGCTAGGATTGGCGAATATACCTCGGACAAGGTTAAATAAACCCTGGTAATGACCCAGCAATCCCTGAAATTGTTCTTGAAGATACTCGCCCGATATCCAAATTCGCAGTCGCTTTTTTGAAAGATCGCGTCTTCGCCGGTCCTGATATTTGTAGCTTCAAGCTTCAGGAAAACATTCTCCAGCTCCTGTCCATATGCACCAATATTCTGGATAGGCGCAGCGCCGACGTGGCCAGGTATCAATGAGAGATTCTCCAGGCCGCTTAAACCAGCATCCAGAGTGTGGCGGACCAATCTATGCCAGTTCTCACCTGCACCCGCTGAAACTTCGCCTCTTGCTATATCTACGCCGCGGAAATCTGGCGTCAGCACTAACCCACCGTAGTCACCTGAAAATACAATATTACTACCTCCACCGAGCACGAGTACGGTGTGTTGTCTGTCTCGCGCGAATTCCAGAGCCTCATACAAGGACTCTTTGTCTTGTACTCGCACAAAATACCGCGCCTTGATATCCAGGCCAAAGGTATTCAGGCCGGAAAGATTGTAGTTTTCCTGGACTCGCAACTTCTATTTCCACCAAAGTTTGACGAAGTATACCCGACCTTCTTTTATTTCCACTATACTGCGCCTTCCAAAAAACTGATCAATAAAGATATTCATGGATTTACAAGACAAAGTTGCATTTATCACCGGCGGCGCATCTGGCCTCGGCCGCGCTACCGCAGAAAATTTCATCGCAGCTGGCACGAAGGTGATGGTATTTGATCTCAATGAGGAGAACGCAGAAAAAGCGGCTTTAGAGCTGGGTGAAAACGCAGCCTATGCCTCAGGTGATGTGGCAGACGAAACTGCGGTAGCCAGTGCAATTCAAAAGACGCTCGATACATTCGGCAGCCTGCATATCAATATCAATTGCGCAGGTATCGGCGCCGCTGCCAGAACGATTGGTAAAGATGGACCCATGCCACTGAAGACATTTGAATTCATCATTCGTGTCAACCTCATCGGCACATTCAACTGTCTCCGATTGTGTGCTGATGCCATGCAGAAAAATGATCCTGTTACGGATGACGGTGAGCGCGGTGTAATAGTTAATGTAGCTTCCGTCGCCGCATTTGATGGCCAGGTAGGTCAAGCAGCTTACAGTGCCAGCAAGGGTGGTGTTGCCAGCATGACCCTTCCAATCGCCAGGGATTTGAGTCGTTCAGGCGTACGCATCGCCACAATCGCACCTGGTATCTTTGAAACACCTATGATGGAATTTGCACCGCCGCAAGTTCGCGAGCCACTAATCGAGATGACCCAGTTTCCAAAGCGACTGGGAAACCCGGCAGAATTCGCCCAAACGGCTGCATACATCGTAAATTGCTCATACCTCAACGGCGAAGTTATTCGCCTGGATAGCGGTATACGAATGTCGCCAAAGTAATCAGCACACTAGCTCACGGATTAAAAATAAATGTCCAGATACCAGCATAAAGGTCTGCCTGTTAAAAAGGCAGAGATCAATAAATCCGTCTTCGAAGCCAAAAAGGCGGCGCGCCTGGGCAGTAAAAAATCACCTGCAAAGGTAAGTGTGCAGACGGAAGAACGCAAATTGGAAATAGCAGCTGCCTTCAATGAAGGCAAGTGGTCGTTTGAGATTGTAGTCGACCCGCAAGTTGAGGAGAACATTCTGGATCTGAAATTCCTGCAAGCTAAACAGCCGACCGCAATTATAGGCCTGATACAAGGTCGCAACGATGCTTGTGCATGTGGAAGTGGTAAAAAATATAAAAAGTGCTGCGGGAAATAGAACTGCCTTAAGAGCGCCAAATCTCGCCAGGGCAGCATATAGCCAGCCCTGGCCAAAGCCTAAGCACCCTCCGGCACCACTATCATGGCAAGAATCTGCTCAAATGCCTGTTCTGCCAGCACCTGCATTTCTTCGTCGGTCCTGTCCTGAATAGGGTGTGGTACAAATACTTTATGCGGGTCAAAACCCAGGGATTTTGCCTGTGCGGCGGCGGCTTCAATAAATTCAGCCGATGCCACAAAACCACCGGGAATTCCCCTTCCTTCCAAATCCATGATGTCATGCAAACTGCACGACGTACAAGATCCTCAGTCCGCTAACGATTCAACCACAAGATCACACTCAGTCGCGATCTGCTGCTTTAGCGCCACGGGTGCGATTCTGGTGAATGTTGGCTTCTTGTATCTGCGGGTACTGATGCCGCGCTGAATCATCAGATCTTCAATTCTATCAATGAAGATATTGCCCCGCGCCTTTGATATATCCAGCAAGCCAACGGTTAATCCTTCCAAACTGGTCGGTCGTGGTAAACGCTCTCTTACCTCCGGCGACAGTTCCGAGGTTGGATCCATCAATATGGTGTTCATCATTACTCTCCTGTTAAGGCCCTGTTCTGTATAACTATAGCATTTTCATTACAAGGTGATTTCTCTGGTGACGGGTACGCTACCCATCGCACCGGTTGCTCCCCAGCCTCCAATTATGGCAGAAAACAAACCTGCGCTACCGCCAGCGCGGACGATGTTCAAGCCACCATCGCGAAACTTCGGCAATACGGCGTCCTTTAGTTTTTCCGGAATGCCCTCTGCTATTCCTCCTGCACCGGCGATAAGTTCCTCTCCGGGAATCATCAGCAGCTCCCCGAGCCGGTACTTAAGCGCCTGCTTGGTCCAGTTCGCCTCTCTGAAGACACGTTCATGTTCAGGGGAGACAACAAGAAAGGCATCAGCAGCCATCACCATTTTTGGATGAGAAACGACTCTCAAACCGGCAGCAAATGATCTCGCCAGGGAATCTGGCTGCCGTGATTTTTGATCAACAATTCCTTGCATACCATCGGCAGCGAACAGCGTTACAGTTGATTGCTCTGCACTAAATCCTTTTTCCACCGCCAACGATTCCCAACAGGAATTTTGTTCATCCTCGGCAAAACAGTAAGAGTATTTTCCGGGGTTTCCAAAGACGGACCGATCGACACCTCCGGGCTTACCACCACCGACATTGCGAATAACTAACTGTAGCGCACGACCAATAGTCGCATTGGCACGATTACCTTGTCCAAGCGCGTTGCCTTTGGCATTCATTCCAATCGCGCGACTGATAGGCCCGTTAACAAGAATCATAGGCCCGGAAAAGTAAGTCGTTGCCAGTAATCCGTGCATGCAAAACTCATCCTGAAGCGCCGCCTCCACGGCAGCAATCACTACCGGAAGATACTCGGGTTTGCAGCCAGCCATAACTGCATTGATCGCAATCTTCTCGATCGTACAAGGAGAATAATCAGGGGGCACATCGCCAACAATTTCCGCAGCGTCGCGTGTAGTACCGGTTAACATGCGCACCACTCGCAGCGCAGTTGGCGGCACTACTGGCAAGCCATCCGTCCAGCCACGATCAAAGCAGGCTTCCAGGTCATCTTCCTCTTCTGCTACAGTCAGTTGCCTTGCCTGCAGTCGATTCAGGTCATATTTTGCAGCCAGTCGTTCAGGCATGCCGGGATCCATGGTTTTCGAACCACATCCTGGGCGGAATGCGGGTAACTCAGATGAATACTGACGATTGGTCAATGCTTCCCATTCTTCTCGAACCCAGCCAAAGGCTCGCTCAACTTCTTTGCCGTTTTCAAGCTTGATTATCGTTGGTACGGTCTCAATATTGAGTGACCAAGATCGTTCCAGGGAGAGATCATCGACAACGTCGAGGCCAGCCGGAAAGGCAGGATTGTCCTGACAAAATATTTGCACTTCAAATTCCGCTGCCAACTGTGAAATTACAGGTACGGTTAACTTGCAGGTTTCACAATCTTCTTTTACAACCAGTATAAAGTCTGTCATTTCAATTTCATCTAGTAGAGGATGTTTTGCGGCTGACCGGCGCTTGTCTAGCTCTTACTCAAGGCCGCCAGCGTGCGTTGCAAATCTTTTTCAGTATCAATGCCTGGAGGAATACTTTCTATTGCTTCAGCAATGTGTATATCCACACCATGCCATAATGCCCTGAGCTGCTCCAGCTTTTCCGTTTGTTCCAGTGGTGTTGGCTGCCAGTTCACATAGCGGTTCAAAAGAGAGACCCTGTAGGCGTATATGCCCAGGTGTCGCTTGTAGCTCATAGCGCTAAGTAATTTACGGCCTTCTGAGGAGAACTCATCCCTGGGATAAGGAATGGCTGCACGGCTAAAGTATATCGCTCGAGACTGATGATCAGTGACAACTTTGACGATGTTCGGGTCAAGAAGATCTTCCACATCACCAATTTTTTCCCACAATGTCGCCATGTCCATTCCAGAATCAACGAGATTCGATGCGACCTGATTTATAACCGACGCCGGCATTAAAGGTTCATCACCTTGCACGTTAACGATGACTTCATCTTCTGACAGCGAAAGAATGGAACACACTTCCTGTAGCCTGTCTGTCCCAGAAGGATGATTTTTTGAAGTCATGCAAACTTCACCACCAAAGTCTTCGACAACCTTTGCAATCCGCTCGTCATCTGTCGCGACAACTACACGTTCCGCTTTGCTGCGGCTAGCCTGTTCAGTAACCCACTGGATCATTGGCTTACCATGAATGTCGATAAGTGGCTTGCCAGGCAATCTATGAGATTGATAGCGTGCAGGTATGATAGTTATAAACTTCATCAGCTTTCAGACCCTGGTTTACGAGAACGAGAGGTTTAAAGAGATTTTCAGGGGCGAGCAGATCAGGGCTGCGATTCCAGTGATCTTGCTTCTGATTCAAGCATTACCGGGATATCGTCGCGAATCGGAAATGCGAGTTTATCAAATTTGCAAGTCAGCTCGCCTGCTTCGTGATCATAATCCAGCTGCCCCTTGCATAAGGGACATACAAGAATACTGAGTAATTTTTTATCAAGCGCCATAATTTATACCTTTTCTATATCTGTGCATTTTTTCCAAGAAGTCTACAAGACATCTTAAAAACATCTTTCCTATATCTCTACTACGCCTTCGCAGTATCGTCAGTCTCGGTAAGGCCAGCCTGTCGAACTAAGCCAGCTTTCTCAATTACTGAAGAGATAAAGCCAGACGGTAGTGAAACATCAACTTCGAGATACCAAAAATCCTGGTGAATAAGGCCGGGATTAAGCAGCTTGCATTTTATCGCATCTTTTTCTGTCATTAGCACCGGAAGAGAATCACCGAAGAGCAGCTCCGAGACTTCAAATTTATGATGATCGGGAAATGGATGCTCAATGACTTTATATCCCAATTCACCAAGACTCGCAAAGAAGCGATGAGGATTACCTATCCCGGCCAGCGCATGGACCAGTAAGCCGGGTTTGCTGCCACTGACGGGATGAGACTTCTGGGTTTCCAGATTCACGATTCGCTTTGGCACCAATTTAATATTCTGGTATGGCACGGACAAACTTAAGGGCGGCTTCTCATTAGCAGCGCCATTCAAGAGGACGAAGTCAACTTCATGAAGACGCTTTGGTGATTCCCGCAGTGGACCGGCAGGTAAACATTTTCCGTTACCCAGACCTTTCTTGGCATCAATAACCACGATTTCCAGGGTGCGTCCGAGGTAGTAGTGTTGCAGCCCATCATCACTGATCAGCACATCACAATCGAAGTTTTCAATTAAGTGCTTTGCTGCTCTCACACGCATTGGATCGACTACCACTGGGCAGCCAGTACGGCAAGCGATCATCACCGCCTCATCGCCTGCTGCAAACGGATCACTTCTGTCGCTAACCACCAGGGGGTAGTTTTCACTGATGCCGCCATAACCCCGCGAAACGATCCCCACCTTATAACCCAGGTGTGTTAACTCGTTCGCAATACCAATAACCACAGGCGACTTTCCGGTGCCGCCGATATTAATGTTGCCAACAATTATCACTGGGACAGGCGCATGGTACTCCCTGCTACTGCCTTGAATGAACCTGCGGCGAATCCTGCTCAGGTGTTGATAGATATACCCCAGGGGACTAAGCAATTTCACCCACGTAGTATCCGAGTACCACGCTCTAAGTAAGGGGTTAAATTCACCAGTAAACAGAGGTTCATCATCTTCCAGATGAGGGACAGGCATGAGCTCACTGGTATCAGGCGAAGCCGGTGCAGTGATACCCCTGGCTTTGGTATCACTGGCATTATGGAAATTAGCATATGCACCTGACAAGCGAAGCAACTCTCGATGAGTGCCCTGCTCTACAATGTGCCCATCATCAATGACCACAATTCTATCTGCGTTTTCAATGGTGGAAAGCCGATGGGCAATAATAAAGGTCGTCCTCCCCTTTGCAACATCCTTAAGCGCAGCCTGAATGAAACTTTCAGATTCCGAATCAAGCGCAGAAGTCGCCTCATCCAGAATCAGGATCTGTGCATTTTTGAGAAACGCTCTCGCGATTGCCAGCCTTTGCCTCTGTCCGCCAGACAGAAGTACGCCATCATCCCCTACCAGCGTATCCAGACCATTTGGAAACCCGGAAATGAAATCCCAGGCATAAGCTCTCTTCGCTGCCAGCACAATTTCCTCGTCACTGGTATTACGCAAGGTCCCGTACGCTATATTGTTTCGAATAGTATCGTTAAAGAGCGTCACCTGCTGTGTCACCAGGGCAATGTTTTCCCGGAGGTTTGCCAACTTCAGGGATTGAACAGGTACATCATCAACCAGAATATCGCCGCTGGTAGGGGAGTAAAAGCGTGGTATCAGGCTTGCAAGTGTACTCTTGCCACTCCCCGACCGACCAACAAGTGCAATGGTTTCACCCGGCTCTGCAACAAAACAAATATCCTTAAGCACTTCAGGCTGACCGCTGCTATAGGAGAATGAAACATTTCTAAATTCCACACGCCCCTTAACGACCCCAAGTTCGCCATCACCAGAATCTTCTTCAACAGGTTCATCGAACAGATCGAAGATATTACCTGCGGCCGCCAGGCCTTTCTGGATAGTCGCGTTGACTTCAGATAATTGACGGATCGGCTTTGCAAGCAGACCACTGGTGGTAATGAATACAACAACGCCCCCTGTGCTCAACCCTGCAAGCAGCTTGGGGTCCAATACCAGCCAAATGATACCGGCCAATGCTATGGCAACCAGAAGTTGTATTACCGGCGTCGATATTGCAGCCGTCACCACCATCTTCATTGATTGGCGCCGATTATAGTTACTCACTTTCGCGAACCGTTCTCGTTCGTATTCTATTCCGCCAAACAGCCTCACCACTCGATAACCCTGAACTGTCTCTGAGGCAACGTGCGTAACGTCTCCCATAGAGTCCTGAATCCGCTCGCTGATTTTTCTAAAACGTTTTCCCACAAAGCCGACAAGTAAGGCGATGACAGGCGCAATCGCAAAGAACAATAAAGTGAGTTTCCAATTCAGATAGAGCAAAAATCCCAGATATCCAATGACGGTGAAACCTTCCCTGATAAGCACTTTTACCGCATTGGTGGCCGCACCCGTTACCTGGGTTACATGAAAAGTAACCTTGGCGACCAAATGCCCCATGGTACTTTTATCATAGAAGCTACTTGGTAAAGCCAGCAACTGATCAAACAATTGAGTGCGAAGATTGTGAACCAGGTTCGTCGAAACTACATTGATAAAGTAATTGCCAATAAAGGTACCCAGCCCTCTAATAATCGCGAGGACGATGAGCGCAAATGGGATCAGATTCCTGTCCAATGATTCTTCTGAACCAAATACATTCAACAGCTCAGTATATTCAGAGGAAATAAGTGAAACATCTGCATTCAGAGAATCTATGACGTAACTGATCAGTTGTAGGAAGCCAACATTTGACAGGGAGTACAGAAGAAAGCCGAGAATGCTCAGCAGGAATGCCCCCCAGTAAGGCACGACATAAGACAAGAGCCGGCCGTAGAGTTCCGTATCCGATGTCTGCTGCTTAATGTCTTTAGGTTCGCTCATATTTCTCGACTTGCTGAAAGCTGACGGGGCTTCACACAGATAACATTCAATGCGCTAGCGCCCCTCCTGAAATGACCCCTTGGTTGTAATACTGATCTGTACAAAGCCAAGCTGGCCCACTGCATCCATCGCAGTAACCACAGATTGATGTGGTGTCGAGGCATCTGCCGTAATAATCAGAGGGATGTTATTGTCGCCACCACTAACCTTTTCTATCGCTGACTTTATGGTTTGCAGATCACTTCGCAGCAATGCAACTTCATTGATCGCGACTTCACCCGATTTGGTAATGGTTATTTCAATTTGCTTGGCGGCGATTCTTGATGGATCACCGTTTGCTTCAGGCAGGTCAATGGAAAGATGTGTCTCCTTGGTGAATGTGGTGGACACCATAAAAAAAATCAGTAGCAAAAACACCACATCAATCAGTGGTGTCATATTTACTTCGACATCTCCTCTGGATCGCCGCGCAAATTTCACCGATTGTTTACCTGATTTAGATCTGAGCGCTTCTGATCTGATGCTTTATCATTATGAAGAACATCTACCAACTTGAGTGCCTCCTGCTCCATATTGACGACCAATTCGTCAATCTTCCTTGAGAAGTAACGATGGAAGAACAAGCTTGGAATCGCCACAGTCAGCCCGGCAGCAGTTGTAATCAATGCCTCTGATATTCCTCCGGCAAGTACTGCAGCGTTGCCAGTGCCTTCCAATTGAATAGCACTAAAGACCTTGATCATTCCTATAACGGTGCCCAACAAGCCCAGCAGAGGTGTAATGGCGGCAACGGTGCCGAGAGTGTTCAGATATCGCTCTAGTTCGTGAATGACATGACTGGCGACCTCTTCGATGCTCTCCTTCATCATGTCGCGACCGCGACAGTGACTATTGATCCCTGCCGCAAGTATCTGACCCAGGGGAGAATGGCTTTTCAGCTCCCGCAAACGCTTGGCATCCATTTCGCTATTTCGAATCCAGGTCCAGACCTGTGCCAGGAGATTTTTAGGTGCAATCTGTTGTGTCCGTAAGGTCCAGAACCGTTCAACACAAATCGCCACAGCAATGACAGAACACGACACGATCGGAATCATCAGCCAACCACCGGCATGAACCAATTCAAACACTTGTTACCCTCTCCCACTGAAAATTGTTGCCACTACTCTAACATAACTCCCTGAATTATTAAGGGGAAATATCTAATGAAATCAATGCATTCCGTTAGATTGAGGAAGCAAAACCAGAGACGATTTTGTTTCCTCTAATTAGAGTAATGCAATATATGACAGAGTAAGGCAGCACGAGTTCAAGCTATTATTTTTTTATCGTGCAGTTGCCCTATTTCACTCCCGGAAAGGCCAAGATCATCACTGAGGATTTGATCTGTATGTTCGCCGAGTAAGGGCGCAGGCATCGCCGACAAATTCTCCGATTCACCAAAGCGGATAGGTGACGATGGTGTGAGATAGGTCCCGATGCCTGGCTGGTTCACCATCGAAAACATGGGATTATCTATGGAGCAATCAATATCCTCTTCTACCATCTGTTTGAAATTTTTATAGGGACCATAGCAGACCCCATTCTCATCAAATAAGGATGCTATCTCTACATAGGTTCTCGCAGCAAACCAGGGTTCAACCAATTCTGCGATTGCTTCTCTTGCATTGTAGCGCTCGCCTTCTTTATCGAGACTGACACCCAGTTTATTTTCCAGATTAATGATGTCATCACTAATCCCCATCGAGGTTTTGATGCCGCCCCATTGTCGCGGCGTTAGACCAACAATCATTACCCTTTCCCCATCTTGACTGAGGAAGTCCTTGCCAAAAGCACCGTAAAGATAATTACCGACTCTCTCTCGTTCATGGTTGTTTATGGAGACCTCTCCAATATTTCCAAGATGGCCAGTGGTCGCAAGTGCCACATCCTTCAGTGCAATTTTTACCAGTTGCCCTTCGCCTTTCAAGCGGCGGTGACGTTCTGCAGCCAGCAAGGCAACCGCCGCCATTTGCCCGGTGATATTGTCCCAGGCCGGTAGCAGATAGTTAGCAGGCTCCTGTTGGTCTACACCGCCATTGGCGGAAGCAAACCCCACCGCACAGTTGACAGTGTAGTCCAGCGCAGAACCGCCGCGTCGATCTCCCTGAATATTGATATAGACAAGGTCACTACGCTGCTTCTTCAATTCATCATAGGATAACCAACCTCGCTCGGGAAAGTTGGTTAGAAAGATTCCATTGTTTTCGCCCTTCCTGCTTATCAGAGCAGTCAGTAATTCCTTACCCTCGGGCTTTCTGATATCAACTTGAATCGATCGTTTCCCTTTATTCATACCGGCCCAGAACAAGCTGTCACCTGCATCTGTCACTGGCCATCTTCGATAATCCAGACCACCACCTATGGGGTCAAAGCGGATAACGTCAGCACCCAATTGTGCAAGTGTCATTCCGCCCAGCGGCGCCGCAACAAATGCACTACCTTCAACAATGCACATGCCATCAAGTATTCCTGCCACGACTGGCTCCTCTTTAAACTGCTATTTATGAACTTTTTACCAAATAGGATGTATTTGATCGTACGGTCAGGCAAGCATGGCAACGAGTTGCCAATCCAGCACTTTTATATCTTCGCCCTGCTCCGGCGCTTCACCGCCTCGTTTGGCAAATACCTCTACGTGCAATTTAGTGATGCCAAAGCTGTCCGCCGTGATTATCTCTTCGATAGTTACAATGGTATTGAGTATGTCGTATTCAAATACGGGCGCAGTATGATCGCACCGATACCAGGCGAGGATCGAAATGATGTTCGGTAGTACGCGACTGAGATGCGCAGCTGCCATGGAAATTGTGTGGCCGCCGTATACGAGACGTTTGCCATAGACACTTCTGCTGGCATCAGTATGGGTCATCGCCATGTTTAATGTCATGCGAACCAGCTCCGGGGCCAGGGTAATGGTATCCCGAGCTTCCACTTCCAGACGTTCACCCGATTCATAGTCGGAAAAGTGTCTGCCGGGCACATGATCACGAAAGAAATCATAGTTCCATTCGGGAATATGGGAGATCAGCTTCTCATCTTTGATTCCTTCCGGCATGAGATCGAAGCTATCATTTTGACCTGTATCTGCAGCTGCATCCCGACAGGGAATCATTGGGCACCGCCAAAACAACAGTACGGTTTGGCCTATCTGATTAGTGACATGCATCTCCAGCGCTACCATACCGGAAGCTGCACGCCCCTCCCTGATTTTGTTTTGACGAAGCGCAACAACTTTGGTTGTTGTCTTTAAGGTATCACCAATAAAGACGGGGCGATGAAAATGCAGGCCTCGGTAAAACAAATTACCCATAACACGTTGCGAAGGGATCGTGCTCTGACCGATAGCCATATTCGCGACCAATGACGGATTGGCAAGCAGTCGATGCTGACCGGTCACTCGATCACAAAGCTCAACATCGAGGAAGAGCCTGCTGCGATCTGCAAACATGGCTTGATGAATTGCGGCATAACCTTCAGTCAATGTGATCGCAGGGACATCGCTAAAATCATCGCCAACTGTAAAATCTTCAAAAAATGGGGCATCTTGCATCTACTGTGACCGCCCCCTGGCAGAGATAGGCCATAGCTCTTCGACGACGCCATTTCGCACAGGATAATAATAATCATGGAGGTTAACCGTCGGATCACAGTGAGGCGTCAACATGGGCAGCTTGTCTCCCAGATTTAGTTCTTGCGACGGGTTAGTCAGTTGGATGATGCCGTGTTCATCTCCACCAAAATGAAATGTCACACCTTCAACATCACGAAATTCAGGAGACATCTTATCGGATGCAAACGACTTGAATCCGGCATCAACTGTAATGAGCCGCTGTTGGGGTTTACTGATGGCAGTAACAAGGACAAATAGAGACGGCTCAAAGTCAACAAACAATTCAGTCCCTTCTCCTCCAATGTCTCTGTACTCAATGTCCATGAAGACATAGGAACCAGCCTGAAGGTCGGTTATCAGTCCGAGATTTGGTTCGATGTTAAATGTGCCCGTACCTCCACCAGAGAAAATACCAACCTCAATGTCTGCGTCAGTAAACATTTCCCTGGTATCAGCGCCTGCCTGCATTACTTTGAGATACTTTTCCTTTCTGGCGTCGAAGCCCTCAATATGCATGCAATGACCCGCGTACATCTGGAGACCATCAAAGCGTAAATTTTGACACTCATCCATCAGGTGACGGCCAAGTGCCAGCGCTGGTTCACCGGTTTCGATTCCTGTTCGGCCCATCGCCGGATCCAGATCGATTAATACTCCCAGCGTTACGCCTGCCTGTTTGGCAGTATCATTAAATCTACTTGCTACCTCTACATCATCCATAACAATTTGCAGATCAGTGTTTTCAGCAGCCAGCTTAATCACTCGCTGAATCGTTTCTGGTGATACGACGGGAGACGTAATTAAAATATTATTCACGCCGTTGGCCTGCATGATTTCCGCCTCACCGACTTTCGCAGCACAAATGCCGATGGCACCAGCCGCAATCTGCTTGTGCGCAATGATGGGGCATTTATGCATTTTGCTATGACATCTGAGACCCATGTCACGCTCTGCCAGATAATTTTGCATCTTGGCGAGATTGGCGTCGAATACATCAAGGTCGATAATCAACGCGGGAGTCGGTAGCTCATCCACCGGTACCGGCTCACTTAAAATAACCGGAGCTGCCGGTGTATTCCTGATGGATTCATCATTAAATTCTTGAAGTGTGGGCATCATTTCTCCGGAGCACTTTGCATTTGTATCGGCAGTGCTTAAAAGTTGAGTTCTAGTTAGTTCCCGTCCATAAATAGCCAAATTAGAACAATATATACAAAATAATAGATCCGTTAGCTATATAAAACAATCACTTACCAGGGAAGTAACACCGGCGGTTTCTATTCCTGGACGAGCACTAGTTAGTTCCCGTCCATAAATAGCCAAATTAGAACAATATATACAAAATAATAGATCCGTTAGCTATACAAAACAATCACTTGCCAGGGAAGTAACATCGGTGGATTTCAATTACGGATGAGAACTGGTTCGAGCCTGAGTTTATGTTTTTAATGCCCTAGTCACAATCCTGATTGGAACACTCCTGGTCTTTCTCTATCTGCAGGGTTACGTGATGGATATTGAAGTCTTTGCGTAATAAAGCACCGATTGCAGCATAACTTTCTTCGGAATCCCATAGGGTATTTTCCGGCATCACCAGATGTGCAGTCAGGCAGTTCTCATAGGTACTCATCCCCCATATATGTAAATCGTGCACCTGACTCACGCCAGGAATCTGTGCCAGGAAATCATGAACGGCGTGCCGATCAATTCCCTGGGGAACTGCATCCAATATGAGGTTGATGGAATCACGTAACATTCCCCATGTACCGCCGAGAATAACAATCACTATTAGCAGCCCCATCGCCGGATCCACCCACAACCAACCGCTAAAATAAATAATGATCGCAGCGACAACCACTCCAGCCGATATGAGCGCATCATAGGCAAGATGCAGGAAGGCACCGCGCAAATTCAGATCATCCTGCCCTTTCACAAACAACATGGCCGTACCGGCATTCACAGCAATGCCAATACTAGCAACAATCATCATCGCCACTTCTGATATTTCGCTGGGTGCAAAGAACTTGTCTATGGATACATAGGCGATATAAAGCGCCGCAAACACAAGAACGACTGCATTGATAATGGCCGCGAGGATGGTGGTACGGCGATAGCCGTAACTATAGAAATCGGTGGCTTTTTGACTGGCAAGATAGGTCGCGCCCCAGGCAAGCAACAAACCAAGAACGTCTGACAAATTGTGGCCGGCATCACCTAAAAGGCTGACGGAATTTGCGATTACTGCATAGATAGCTTCGATAATGGTAAAGGCGAGATTCGCACTTACAGCAATGATGAAACTCAGGTTTATGTTTTCCAGCGACACCGAATGATCATGGTTATGACCCTGATGATTATGAAAGTCGCTATAAGAGTGACTATGAGAGTCGCTATGATCGAGATGCCCTTGATCATGATCGCTCGAACTCTGGCCATGATCGTAATCGCGGGGTCGATTATTGGTGCTCTGGTCGCTCATTGGTGGCTAATTCCCTTGCCTCATTTCATATAAGTTAATACAACACCATCGGAGGATGTTCCCTGACCTAGCTTCAGGGTCAAGATAATCGTCAACAAATACAGGATCACAGTCATTATATCAGTCCCGGACTGCCAGAAGTTGGTACACATAATCGGCAATCGCCAGCGATGAAGTCAGCCCCGGCGACTCAATACCAAAGAGCTGTACCAGCCGGGGAATGCCATGGACATCTTCTCCCTGAATAACAAAATCAGCCACTGGCTCTCCGGGCCCCTGTAGCTTTGGACGGATCCCAACATATCCCGGCGCCAGCGACTCGTCTTTCAAACCGGGAAAATACCGGCGCACCGCCTCGTAGTACAAGGGCAGCTTCTCTGAAGATACTGAGTAATCCAGCTCCTCAATGTACTCAACATCCGGACCAAACTTCACTTGTCCACCAAGATCAATGGTTGCGTGCACGCCCAGACCCGCACCGGATTTTTCCGGCACCGGATAAATCAAATGACTAAATGGATTTCCTGATGTCAGGGTGAAGTAACTTCCCTTGCATAGGTGAAGTGCCGGTACTGAATCCATATTCAGGCCATTCACGGAGGCAGCAATTAACTGAGCACCAAGCCCTGCACTGTTAATCAGGGTTCTGGTACTAAAAACATATGAGGCACCGTCTATCAGGCATTCGACAACAAAGCGATGGTCTTCAATATTCACTGCAACTACCTGCGTCCCGCCAACGAAGCTCCCACCTGCCATTTCAACATCGGTCAGATAGGAGTTCATGAGCTCATGGGCACTGACAATACCGGTACTGGGAGAGAATAATGCAGACTTCGCTTGTATCTGGGGCTCCTTCTGCTGAATTTTATCTGCAGACCAATACGCGAGATCATTTACATCGTTGGCAATTGCCTTTGCCAGAATTTCGTCCAGCACGGGCTCTTCGTCAGCTGCCGTTGCGACAATCAGTTTGCCACATTGTTCAAAGGCAACATGTCGCTCACGACAGTAGTCGGTGAGTAGCTTATTCCCTTGAACGCAAAGCTGCGCCTTCAGAGAATTCTTTGCATAATAAATTCCAGCGTGCACGACTTCACTATTTCTGCTACTTATGCCCTGGCCGTAATGTTGTTCGCTATCAACAACCAGTAACTCTGGCGCCAGAGGCGCAAGTTTTTTTGCAATAGCCAGCCCCACTACACCCGCACCAATGACGCAGGTATCAACATGATCCATAAAAAAACCTGATCGATCAGTAATGTAAAATGGTTAACAAATAAATATCGGAGGATTGTAACCTGTTTACTGAGCCGGTTTTTGGTATCTTGCCTCAAGAACAAAAGGACGACAATGCAGGATCTTGAAGGAACAAAAATCACCACCGAAGAAGGAAAAAAGAAGACTCACTCTCTGCTTATCCTTAGTTCGGTAGTTGACTTATTACTGGGTCTGGTAAAGGTCACTGTCGGCTGGTTCGCGAACTCACATGCACTAATCGCAGACGGCTTTCACTCATTCTCTGATCTCGCGACCGATCTCATGGTCTGGTTCATTAACAGAGTTGGCGCTGAAGAGCCTGATGAAAATCATCCCTACGGACATGCCAAATTCGAAACCTTTGGCGCTCTTTTACTTGGCGCTATCCTGATTCTTGTAGCAGGGATTCTGGTGTACGACAGCGTATTGAGATTAATTAATATTGAAGTCACTGAAGTACCTTCGTGGCCGGCATTACTTGCTGCCATGATCTCCATCGCAACCAAGGAATGGCTTTACCGCATAACCAGGAAGCTTGGTGATAGCGTTAAGTCCAACCTTTTGCTTGCTAATGCATGGCATCATCGAAGCGATGCATTTTCATCAGTAATTGTCCTGATTGGCGTAGGGGGTGCAATTCTTGGAGTTTCCTGGTTAGAGATGATAGCGGCCATTGGCGTTGCATTTATGATCGCCGCCGTGGGCTGGCGACTAATCAAGGACAGTGTAGAGGAACTTGTTGATACTGCACTGTCTGAATCTTATGTGGAGGACATTCAAAAGACGATTGAAGATGCTGATGGTGTACGCGGCGTCCATAGCTTAAGAACCCGTCGAATGGGCGCTACTGTTATATTGGATATACACCTGCAGGTAGACCCAACCATCAGCGTATCAGAAGGCCATTACGTGGGAGATTGGGTCTGTCGTCAGCTACAGCATAAATTTCACGAGATCGGCGACATCACCGTGCACATTGACGCAGAAGATGATACCGATGCCAAATCAGATGATACTTCAATGGATCTCCTGCCATTGCGCAACGACGTACGCAGTGCTCTCTCAATATCCTGGAGCGGCCTCTTGGAAGAAAAGGAAATTGAAAACATGACCCTGCACTATTTAAACAGAGTCATTAATGTGGAACTCTTCCTCACCAGCACGCCGATAATTGAACTCAATGCTTCTGACAATGAAAAACTAAAGGAGGAGCTAAGAGGGGAACTGACGAAGAAACTAAAAGAAGCGACCAGCCACCTTCGCTGGTTGGGTGATATCAGCCTCTGGTCAAAACTTCAGTGAGGAACCGGGTAAACACTATTTTTTCATCCTGGTTAGCGATGCCTCAGCCCTCTATGAGAGACTGAGGCTATATTGTTTCTGTGCCAAATTTTCAGCAGTCCCATTTCCTGAATTGAAAGTATTTGAGTCGAAGGGAATAGAATAGAAAGGAATGGCATTGAATGAGTTGCGTTGCCTGGCTCCGCTATTTGAATCGCTCACTCGCCCATTTTCGCGGGCTGGAGCTGACGCATTTGCCGCCAACATCATTCGCAGATGATGACAAACAACTCGCCCTGTTCTCTGTTTTTGTTTGGAGCGACGCATCTGTTTCGCTGCCTTCATCGCCATAGCCGAATGGTTTAAGCCTATAACCTGGGATAGCATCTTCTGTCGATCAGCCTGCGCTGTTTCTGTTTGCTGTAAATTCATTAGCCCTTGCCTCCTCTGCCCCGTACTATCTACTGTATAAACACCCAGTATAATGATTACTGTGTGTATGTACAGTACTTTTAGGCCAGCGAAAAACCTAAACCTTCGTCTTGTCTGCAAACCAGAATCTGGTCGCCAGCCTTGTAGTTTCCAGCAAGCAGCTCCTGGGCCAATGGGTTCTCCAGATGGCGCTGGATAGTACGCTTCAAGGGACGCGCACCATATACCGGGTCGTATCCAACATCGGTAATGAACTGCAGTGCATCGTCATCAAATTGTATGCAAATATCGTTTTCCATCAGACGGTCCTGCAAAATTTTGAGCTGTATCTTCGCAATAATCTTAATCTGATCTTTGACTAGCGGATGAAAGACAACGACATCATCGACCCTGTTAAGAAACTCAGGTCTGAAATGATGAGACACAACATCCATCACAGCAGATTTCATTTCGTCGTAATTGGCTTCACCTGCCAACGTCTGGATGACGTCCGAGCCCAGGTTGGAAGTCATGACCAGTACAGTGTTTTTGAAATCGACCGTTCGACCATGACCGTCGGTTAATCTGCCATCGTCGAGCACCTGCAAGAGAATATTAAACACGTCCGGATGTGCCTTCTCAATTTCATCCAGCAATATAACGGAATAAGGTTTACGCCTAACCAATTCCGTCAGGTAACCTCCCTCTTCGTAACCCACATATCCCGGCGGTGCGCCAATTAATCTGGCAACGGAGTGTTTCTCCATATATTCAGACATGTCGATTCGAATCAGCGATTCCTCGGTATCAAATAAGAAACGCGCCAATGTCTTACACAATTCCGTCTTTCCTACGCCGGTTGGCCCAAGAAACAGGAAAGAACCGTTGGGGCGATTTGGGTCGGACAATCCCGCCCGGGATCGTCTTACCGCATTTGCTACTGCAGCCACCGCTTCGCTCTGCCCAACAACCTGTTTATGCAATTCGTCTTCGAGGTGCAAGAGCTTTTCCTTTTCACTTTCGAGCATCTTGGATACTGGAATACCGGTCCATTTTGACACCACATCCGCAATCTCCTCTTCGGTGACTTTGTTTCTTAACAGCTTCATGTCGTTAACATTCGTCTGGGAAGCAACCTCCAGCTGTTTTTCCAGCTTTGGAATTTCACCGTATTGCAGCTCGGACATCTTTGTCAGGTCGCCAGCACGGCGTGCAGTTTCAAGATCAAGCTTGGATTGTTCAAGATCCTCCTTAATTTGCTGGGCACCGTGCAGTGCCGCTTTTTCCGAATTCCAGATTTCCTCCAGATCAGCGAATTCCTTCTCCAGGGAATCGATATTATTACCCAGGTCCCGTAATCGTTGAATTGAACCTTCATCGGTTTCCTTCTTCAGCGCTTCCTTCTCGATCTTGAATTGAATGAGTCGTCTCTCAAGTCGATCCATGTCTTCCGGCTTCGAGTCCATTTCCATCCGTATCAAGCTGGCCGCTTCATCTATGAGGTCAATTGCCTTATCAGGAAGTTGTCGATCGGTGATATATCGATGAGACAATCTCGCAGCAGCAATTATTGCCGGATCTACAATATCCACCCCGTGATGGACCTCATATTTTTCCTTCAACCCACGCAATATCGCGATAGTGTCATCAACGCTTGGCTCGTCCACCTGAACTTTCTGGAAGCGACGCTCCAGAGCGGCATCTGCCTCAATATACTGTCGAAACTCATCCAGCGTGGTCGCGCCCACGCAATGAAGATCGCCGCGAGCTAGTGCTGGTTTGAGCATGTTACCGGCGTCCATAGCGCCCTCTGCTTTACCTGCACCCACCATTGTATGAAGTTCATCAATGAATAGAATGACACGGCCTTCTTCTTTGGCGAGTTCACTGAGCACTGCCTTTAGTCTTTCTTCAAATTCGCCGCGGAATTTAGCACCGGCGATAAGCGAGCCCATATCGAGTGAAAGAATCTTTTTGTCTTTCAGGCCTTCTGGCACTTCACCATTTACAATGCGCAACGCCAGTCCTTCGGCAATCGCAGTCTTACCCACACCGGGCTCACCAATGAGTACCGGATTATTCTTGGTTCTGCGTTGTAGCACCTGAATGGTTCGTCGGATCTCTTCGTCTCTACCGATGACAGGATCAAGCTTGCCCGCGAGCGCCCGATCAGTCAGGTTAATCGTATATTTGTCCAGTGCCTGCCTTGTATCTTCAGCATTTGGATCATCGACGGTATCACCACCGCGAACCTGGTCAATCACGCGAACAAGCGCATCTCTTTGTATGCCGTATTTACTGAATAAGGCTGTAAGATCTGAGGTACCTTCCGATGCGGCAAGGAGGACAATTTCGCTGGATATAAACTGATCGCCCCTTTCCTGCGCTCGTTTGTCGGCAAGGTTTAACAATCGACCAATTTCAGGCGACATCTGAATGTCACCAAGATTTTCCTTTATGGTGGGTAAATTACTGACAAGGTGATCCAGTTCATCCCTGAAATTAGCAAGGTCGACGCCCATTTGTGAAAGCAGAGGCTGGGTCGAGCCGCCGCGCTGATTTAACATTGCCAGTATCAGGTGTACGGGCGCCAAATAGTTGTGATCCTTGCCCACTGCTATTGACTGCGCGTCCGATAGCGCTTCCTGCAATTTTGCGGTGAACTTGTCTATTCGCATATTTTTACCCTTTTGATAACGCTTGATTAATATTGATCGATCCGCGTTCGCTTATTAAACATCCGATCTGCAGTCTATCTGCCTGCAAACAATAGTGGGGACGTATCTCCACGAATCAAGTGTACAATTCAAGTTGCTTATAGCAGACCCCTATGGCAACTTGTCGCCACCTGACCACCACGGAACACCAATGAACCCGGCACCCTCAAATGACCAAGCACCAGCGAATGAGCAAGCACAGGGCTTCCATAAATCATCTAATACCGGCTTCGCTCATCTTCGAAATTCCATTCGTTTCTCTTACAAAGGTTTGGTTGCCGCATTCAAGTATGAATCGGCATTTCGCCAGGAACTTGCCGTTATCGTCCTACTTATTCCCCTCGGGTTGTGGATAAGCGATTCAGCGCTGCAATTTACCTTGCTCATGGTCAGCGCGTCCTTTGTTCTGGTCATCGAACTACTCAATTCAGCCGTTGAGGCAGCAATCGACCGAATCGGCCCAGAACACCATCCCCTCTCCGGTCGTGCCAAGGACCTCGGTTCCGCGGCAGTGATGGTCTGTCTTATTCTTGCGGCCGCTATCTGGCTGGTCACATTATTGGAATTTCTTGCAATTCTCTAATAGCCAACCTCTAATCAGCATTCTCTAATCACAATCCCCAAAACCCAAACGAGTAATAAATTAAACGAGCTATGACTACCCTCTGGCAATCAATTCTCCTGCTGGCTTCCCTGTTTTCCGTTGAAGCAGCGCCGGAAACAGATCCATCTCCGTATCCAGGCGACTCAATCGATGACATCGCTATCTGGGTCAATCCGGAAGACCCATCTCAATCACTCATTCTGGCTGCGCTAAAGGCAAGCAACCAGATGCCCCGGAAGCCACTGGGCATCCTCGTCTATGACCTTAACGGCAAACAAATCCAGTTTCTTGAGGGTGGATCGCCTAACAATATTGATATTCGCTACGGTTATACACATCAAGGACGGTCAATCCACGTCATCGCCGTGAGTCATTGGTGGCACAACTATGTGTCCCTGCTAACGATCAATCCCGAAAGCCTGAAGCTGGAAGAATTAACCACGACCAGAATTGATACCGGCATGAAACAGGTGCGCGGCCTGTGCATGTACAAGAGCCCATCTGACGAATTCTATTATTTCGTTCTGAACAATCAGGGCGAGGTCGCCCAATTCAAAATAAACGATGAAGGGCAATTGCAAGCCGAGAAGGTAAGGGAATTTAAACTGGAATCAGTTTCCGAAGGCTGTGTTGTCGATGATTACCATAAACAGCTCTATATCGCCGAAAAAACAAAGGGCATCTGGAAATTTGCGGCTGATCCAGAGAGCATACAAGGTAAACTAATTATCGAACTTCACTGGTATAGCTCAATTGCGGCAGACCTTGAAGGGCTCACTATTTACAATAGTGGAAATGGAACTGGTTATCTCCTGGTCTCGTCCCAAGGTAATGATCGCTTCGCGGTCTATGACCGTGTAAGCAATAATCACATTGCTACCTTTACGATTGACGACCGGCAAGACCTGGATCAGCAAAGACGTATAGATGGAACAAGTCACACCGATGGCATTGAAGCCGTTAGCGCCAATTTTGGCGACCGTTTTCCTAAGGGCATACTCATCGCCCATGATGATGCCAACATTTCCATAAACGGAACAAGCGAACACCAAAATTACAAACTGATTGATTGGCAGTCAATATCGGATCGACTAATGATGATTCAATCAAAAAGACAATAATGGCGAAAAAAGTTTACATTACACCGCAAGGTGCCCGCGTGCTCAGAGATGAATTAACCTACATATGGAAGGTCAAGCGCCCGGGCGTCACCCGCATCGTTGCAGCGGCGGCAGCACTTGGAGACCGCTCAGAAAACGCCGACTATATATATGGTAAAAAACATCTGCGCGAAATAGACCGCCGCATTCGCTACCTGACCAAACAGTTGGATAATCTTGAGATTGTTGATCGAAAACCAGACAATCAGGACAAGATATTCTTCGGCGCATGGATCGAATTAGAAGATGAAGATGGAAGCACGACGAAAGTTCGCATTGTCGGCAAGGACGAATTTGACATGTCCAAGGGTTGGATTAGCCTCGAATCACCGATGGCCAAATGCCTGTTGGGCAAAAGCAAAGGCGATGACGCCCTCATTAAACGGCCTGCAGGAGACTCTGAAATGTATGTCCTTGATGTAAGGTATGAACCATTCGACTGAGCCCATCTGCAGCGTTCAAGCACCAGGGGAAAAACAGCTCAAAGAATTGAAAACGAAGGCAGAGGAAAGAGAGACATGGAATTATATGATGTGATGCGCACCACTTTTGCTGCGCGACAGTTTACTGATGCCCCAATGCCGGATGATGTAATTTATCGCATATTGGAAAATGCACGCTTCGCTCCCAGTGGTGGTAACAGGCAGGCAGGGCATGTCATCATTGTTCGCGACAAAGAGAAAAGGCAGAAATTTGCTGATTTGTCAGAACAGAGCGCGCGACGATACATTGCCCAAAAAAACGCGGGAGAAAGTCCCTGGAATGCTGTCGTGCCATCGTCAGTGGATAAACAAACCATCAAGGATACACCCGTTCCCCGCAGATTGACCGATACTTATATAAACGCGGCTGTGGTACTGGTTGTATGTGTTGATCTGAGGCATGTCGCAGCCATGGATCAAGACCTCGATAGAATCGGCATGGTCGCCGGTGCCTCCATTTATCCTCTGGCCTGGAACATATTGCTGGCAGCGAGGAATGAAGGCTTTGGCGGCACATTGACCACGCTGCCAATAGCGGAAGAACCAGAACTAAGGTCAATCCTGGGAATTCCGGAATATATGGCGGTTAGCGCCCTCTTGCCAATGGGCCTACCGCTTAAACAGCTGACCAAACTGAAACGGCAATCTGTATCTGCATTTACCTCATCAGAAAGATGGGACGGAGAACCTCTAACTGAGGCGTAATCATCACTGGGAAAATTGGAATGAAGATTGTACCCATTTGTATTCTTCTGTTTGTGAGTCTCACCACACAAGCCGATACCGCTACAGGTTTTGTTTATGAAGATATCAACGGTGATGGCATTCGCGATAAAGGAGAGCCTGGCATCAAAGACGTTCGTGTCTCAAACGGTAAAGATGTCGTTGAAACCAATAGTGATGGGCGTTATGAGGTAAGCATTGGTGCCGAAGCAATCGTCTTCATCACCAAACCAAGCAATTACAATACAGCGTTGAACAGTCACAATCTGCCGCAGTTTTACTATATACACCAACCCAAGGGTTCACCGAAGGCAATTAAATTCAAGGGGATCGAGCCCACCGGTCCCCTACCCGAATCAATCAACTTTGGATTGCAGCGGACACAGGAACTATCGAAATTCGAAGCGATTCTCCTGGCAGACCCACAGCCGGAGACAGACGCAGAGCTAAGTTATATTCGAGATGACCTTGTGGCGGAATTAATTGGCTCGAACGCTCAATTCGGTATGTCCATGGGCGATCTACTCTATGACGACCTGTCCATGTTCCCTCGATATAACAGCATTATCGCGCAAGTGGGAGTGCCCTGGTACAACGTCGCGGGCAATCACGAACTCAATCTGAACGCACAAGGGGATAAATACTCCCTTGAAACCTTCAAACGCTATTTCGGACCTGCCTATTATTCGTTCGAATATGGCGATGTGGTTTTTATCGTATTGGATAATATCGTCTATCAAGGTGGCGGCGTAGTTACGGCAGATAACCTGCGCGGAAACGGCGGCTACATCGCCAAATTTGACGAGACACAACTAAAGTGGCTGAAGAATGAGCTCTCTTTCATTGCAAACGACAAGCTGATCTTCGTTGCCATGCACTCACCTTTGAAAAACTCTGTTTCGGATCGAGTGACTTCAAACACCTCCAACAAAGAGAAATTATTTAAATTACTTAAGAATCGCAAACATCTCTACTCGGTCGCCGGTCATACCCATACAACTGAACATGTCTATTTCGGGCCAGAGGATGGATTCAAGGGCGAGACGCCATTTCACCATCATATTTTAACGACCGTATCTGGCAGCTGGTGGAGCGGGCCCTTTGATGAGAGAGGTATCCCCAGCGCTGTGCAGATAGATGGTACCCCTAACGGATATCATATATTGGAGATCGACGGCGTCAAAGCAACGGTCCGCTTCAAAGCTGCCGGCGCTGCGACTGATTTTCAGATGAGAATAATGTTCGACAAGGCCCAGCGCAGCCATACCACTGGTGGAATGAGGGACTATCGATTGGGCCAGTTGCTGGATGGGCAAGTCAATGTGGATGCTTTGTTCGCGACGTCAATAATCGTCAATGTATTTGACGGTGGACCACGGACTAAAGTAAGTTATACCGTTGCCGGGCGAGCGCCAATTGAGATGACAA
The DNA here is from genome assembly GCA_046582185.1 of Pseudomonadales bacterium. GTDB lineage: Bacteria > Pseudomonadota > Gammaproteobacteria > Pseudomonadales > Azotimanducaceae. Next base: position 88,970 of record JAYGEX010000041.1, read on the forward strand.
AAGTCTTCCTCAAGGACCCACACGCCAATGAACTGGCCATTAGATATAAAGATGAGCGACAATCCTGGGCAGCCATCGTACCGTCTACTCATCTATGGTCTGCAGAACTTCCTGCTGGTTTAACAGCCGGAACCTACACAGTATCCGTTGTTGCCATTGACGAATTTGGTCGTAGTCATCATTCACATCGCATTCTGGAAATCCTCGGATCTTCTGCGACACCACTGGGCGTAACGGAATTTAAATAGGCCCTCATAAATGACTACTGGCAAGGTAGTTTGCAAGCAGATCCTTCGCCACTGGATTAACCAAACCCGGGTTTAAGTCTGTGACAAGTTCATCGACCTTCTGCATCCTGAAGACATCATATTCAGCGATTCCGGGCAGCCAGCCACAGAAGCCAAAGCCAGCCATTTTCGCCGCTTTGACGCCTAAGTCGATTCCCGAATCCGACATGCTGAAATCTATCTGCAGACATGCATCGTCTGCCTCGAGCAGGTCTGAAATAACCTTATCAATGTCTTTGCCGCATTTTAATATCGTTAGCCGAGACAACCTTCGCTTTGGAAATTCCGCCAGTACAGAATCAGTAAGGCCATTACCAAAACTATCGTCCGGTGCTAACCAGGATCGATCCGGTTTCGTTGCGCTGGCGAACTATTTAATAAGCTCTGCAGTAAACTGTGGAAGATATACCTGCTGCTGCTCCCCTTTTCTGTATGGCTGATAAACAATCGTTGCAGCCTGCCGAAGTGAAGAAGCCTCTGCATTTACCTTCCCATCGGTATATAACCAAGCATTAGTCCTGTTTCAAACGCACTTTTCACGGACTGACGTTGCATGCCAGGCCTTCGCCACGCATTGATGGGTCAACTACAGTATTGCCCAGTTCAACACTGCTTGCACCGGGATGAACCTTCATGGCCATATGCGCAAGGATCTTACCGTCTTCACAAACGGCGCCGACGGAACTCATCCTGGAATTCACCATCAATGAAGCCAGTTTCTGTTCATCATAGAAATCTTCATTGGCATAACTATCGCCATAGACCTGTCGAAAACATGCAACAATATTATGTGTATCGGAAGGCAGGGGTCTGCTAATGTTATATTTATCCAAATTGGTGACCCATCACCGCGACGACGATGAATATTGAATATACAGACTACTGAATTTAGGCTTAAACATCCCGTCAAATGCTACGCTGAAGCCAGAATCTAATCTTGGCAGAAATTGTATTATACAATAATGTTCAATTCTGAAATTCTTGAGCAAAAGTTGATTGCACCCTGCTCGTCCGTACATTGACAAATCTCTAACCATACTTCGAAGGCGAGGATCAATGGCAAAGTCTGTATTGAACGCACTCCCCTGGCTCTCGCTGCTATTGTTAGTCAGCTGCGGCGGTGGTGGCGGAGGAAGCTCGTCTCCGGCTCAGGCACTTGCCCCCGTGCCGGAGCCTCCTGTAACGCCTCCCGCCTCTGAGGGATCTGCTTCCGGATGTTCTGAAGTAGTGAGTACCGGTCCATTTGCCCGAGTTTATCCGGGAGATGAGTGGCAGGAAGCGGCGCCTGGCTCGCAAGGCCTCTGTATCGATTCTGTTAGTAGTGCTATGGATTACGCCTTTGCGGCTGGCAATGATACTGGCGCAGTCCTGATTATCAAAAATGGCTATCTGGTGGCGGAACGATATTCACCGACCAGAAATCGTAATAGCCTCGTCACCAGCTGGTCCGTGGCAAAGAGCATTACCAGCGCCCTGGTTGGCGCGGCATTTGATGACAACTATTTGACAAGTGTCGACCAGTCTATGGCAGAATTCATCCCGGCTTGGGCGAATACAGATAAAGCAAGCATTACCATTGATCATCTGCTCACCGTTAGAACTGCGTTGAGACTAATTCAGGATGATAATAATGATGGCATCCCGGACGGCAGCGACTTTTATCTCGGTGCGAATCAACTTGCGCTATCTATAGATCGAGTACTCGATGGCACCCCAGGTGATCAGCTATACACCTATTCTAATTCTGATGTGATGCTTGCGGGTGAAGTCGTTCATGTGGCAACACAGATGCAAGCTGATGAGTATCTTCACGAAAGGATCGGGGAAACAATAGGCTTTGATGGTGAATGGTGGACAGATGCTGCGGACAATGTCCTGACCTATTGTTGTCTGGATGCAACTGCACGGAATTTTGCACGTTTTGGCTGGCTCTTTGCCAGTGAAGGCAATTGGAATGGACAGCAGCTTCTTTCCAAAACGTGGATAAACCAGAGCACCTCTCCTGCATTGTCTGGTACCTACGGGTATTACTGGTGGCCATTTGGTGCGGGTGCATATGCAGCATTAGGTGTCCAGGGTCAAATGATTGTCATCTATCCGGAACTTGATCTCGTCATTCTCAGATTCGGGAATTACACTCGCGCCGGTGATGGGTCGACGGTTCGAGCGGACGGAAACTTTCATACAACCACTGAGCCAATGAATTTTGACCTGGGTGTTTTCGTTACAGAGGTTTTGGAAGATCTCGGTATTGAAGATTCACCTCTCCAAAATCCAGCCAACAATATGCCAATGGCTGATGCCGGGCGAGACCAGTCGGTCATGCTTTTCTCGACAGTCACATTATTCGGCGGAAATAGCGCTGACTCGGACAACGACAGCTTGCTGTTCGATTGGCAAGTAACCGCACGCCCGACTGATGGTCATTCCGCCATCATTGGCTCAGGTGACGCTGTTAACTTTACCGCTGATGTCTTGGGCACTTATGAATTCTTACTGACTGTTACAGATGAGTTTGGTGCGGAGTCCACAGATACGGTGAGTATTAACGTCACAAATACCCGATCCTTATTGACCGATGGGACATCGACGGGCATGTGGCCAAATTATGCTGGAAACCTGTCAAGTAACAAGTATTCGCCGTTGAGCCAGATAAACAGAGACAACCTCAATGAGTTGGAAATCGCCTGGCGATGGCGATCGCCAGACAATGACTTGACCTCATTCCAGAATTCAGTCTTTGAACCCACACCGTTAATGATCGATGGGGTTCTCTATACGAGTACATCCTTCAGCCAGGTCGCGGCTATTGATGCTGAGACAGGTCAATCCATATGGATCTTTGATCCCCAGTCCTATCAATATGGCAGGCCACCCAATAATGGATTCTTACACCGGGGGGTGTCCTATGATGAGGCGAATGGACGAAAGACGATCTACATGCCTACTGGAGATGCAAGACTGATTGCATTAGATGCAATATCGGGTAAGCCTCTCAAATTGTTTGGACCGTCAGGTACTGGTACCGTTGATTTGCTGGATGATGTGCCTCGGCTGGACCCAGATGCAATGATACTCAACTCCGTTCACGACCAGCCAGATGTGCCAGACCTCGCCGGTGTGGTTGCGCAGATAGGTAATACTTCACCGGGAGTCATCTGCAATGACGTTCTCATTGTCGGTTCAAGCATTCATGATGGTGAAGTACTGCCGCCATCTCCACCAGGTGATGTCAGGGGCTTTGACCTTGTCACAGGAGAGTTGAAATGGACATTTCATACCGTGCCCAGAGAGGGGGAGTTCGGTATTGATACCTGGGACGATGATTCCTGGCAAACGAATGGCAATACTAATGTCTGGGCACCAATGAGTGCTGACGAAGAACTCGGTCAGGTTTATCTTCCTGTTAGTTGTCCCACGAACAACTATTACGGCGGCAGACGTCCGGGGGACAATCTATTCGCGAACAGTATCGTCGCATTGAACTGTCAAACGGGTGAAAGGATATGGCACTACCAGACAGTTCACCATGATATCTGGGACTACGACCTACCTGCTGCCCCCAATCTCATCGATATAGTCGTCTCCGGGCAAGCCATTAAAGCGCTGGCACAGGTCAGCAAGCAGGGATTTGTGTATGTGTTAGATCGGGAGACGGGTGAACCCGTTTGGCCGATCGTGGAAACAGCTGTACCTGCATCGACTGTCCCTGGCGAGATAACGTCCCCCACCCAGCCAATTCCCACAAAGCCGCCACCATTTGTGAAACAGGGTAGTTCGTTAGACAATTTGATTAATAGTGCTTCTGCTGCAGGATTGGATGTCGGACCTTTGTTTACACCCCCGACTATTAATGGCTTGATCATCACACCGGGTGAAGGGGGCGGTGCAAATTGGGGAGGTGCCAGCTTTGATCCTACTACTCAAAGATTGTACGTTGCCGGGTTCGGACCTCTGACCCATAAAGTGACGATGACTTTCGGTAATCTGGCAAATTTCTATTATGGAAGGCCTGAGCTTTTCTTTGGCCCCTCGACAGGCTCCCCTTATCCCGGATTAGGCTCGGCAATCACTGCTTATGATATGAATGAAGGAGAAATACTCTGGCAGGTGGCCGGAGATACCAATAATAGTGTCATTGGTAACTCTGCATCCATGATTGCTGGAGATCTCCTCTATTATAAGAACTCATCGTTAGGAACCTTGAATGTATTCGACAAGACGAGTGGGGCATTGCTGCGCAAGATCGCGCTTGGTGGCCGACCGACCGGATCACCTATGACTTATTCACTAGACGGCAAGCAATACATTGTGATTGCCCTCGGCCGCCAGGACGAACTCATGGAGCTGGTTGCGCTGTCACTACCTGAGTAACAATACGCGGTCGGAGTAAAGTGCCAGAGTATATCTGCCGTTAGTGCAAAATTTTCTACAATCTTCGCCCGATATCAATTATCTATTTATAGCCACCGCCCAGAAATCTATAGAACGGTCTGTTGACCCATATATCTGTAATTTCAATCTCTCGCGATTGCCGGCTTAATGCAGATTCAACCAATTCAAGGTTTTCTGGTAACACTGTCAATGTTGCTTCGGTAGATTCTGACCTGAGCAAAATCAAATTGATATGCTCAAACTCCTGCATCTTGAGGCCGCTATAGTAAAATGGTTGCCACCAGGAATCTGTGATCAATCCCGGCTCGTTTGCCTCATCTTTCTTCGCGTACTTTGTGACCAACTGGTGGAACTTGTGCTTGTCCTCTGCCTGTTGAAATTCGAAGAATACCACCCATTCTCGGCCATTAACGACGAGTCGACCATCGGCAAGCTTTGAGACATTTTTCGGTGGTTCACCCCAGGCATCACGAAAGAGGAAGGCTGATATTTTGGGCATGACATAGAGCAGGCCCTCTATTCCCTCACTGCTCAAGAGTGCCGTTAGTTGTTTAATGTGCAAAATGCTTGAGTGTGAGTAGATTAGCGTATTATCCGGGTCGAAAGCCGAACTGATGTGAGCCGCGCGCAGGTCGTATCCGGTAATCGTTCCGTCGCTCAAGATACTGTGGAGCGAATTGATAAAAGTAGTTTCTTCAAGAAGACGATCATGGCCGCCAAGATCATTTAACCTTGCTTGTGTTACTGGTGCATTGAAGGGCCCTACAAAGTGCTTGTTTTTGCCAAGCTTTGAGTATTCGAATCGTTTTGATTTTTCACTAATTCTATCTGCATCGCTGAGGTCTTCAGAGCTCAGAATGCCGATGGAAATTAGAACGGCAGCAGATCTTCGTTCAGATACCGGAAGTTGTTTTCCCTCGCCTTCCAGGAGCCGCGACACTTTTGAATCACTAAAGGTCTCTTCTAAAGCCTGTAGTTCCAAAGTATTTACAATCGTGGATAGCTCACCCGCGACTATTGAGAAAGAGCAGGATAAGAAGAGTAAGAAAAGACCAGCGAGAGTTTTAAGTTGCATGAAGTACTGCCTTTTTCGAGCTTCAAATATGAAGGAACTCTTCTGCGTAAAAGAGAAAGGGACTTATCCAGATCACCCCTGGAAACCAGAATAAAGTTGGGATAGCTCAAGCGTATTTGGGTGGTGCCTGATAGCCGCCAATCTCACGAGCAATCAGTCTAGCGAACTCAATGCAGCGATGATCACGATAAGGAGCACTCACAGCTTGCAGCCCAATAGGTAAACCCTCTCTGGACGGCCCGGTCGGGAAGACAGTGCTCGGCAAGTATGCATTAACAATCATACCGGCCCAGAAAATCTGTTGAAAATAGCCTTGTTCGACGTTATCGACGCTGAGTGTGCGTTCACTCATATTTCGATGGTCGTGTGGAAAAGCAGGCGTCGCCATCTGTGGGCAAATCAGGATATCCCATTCTTCGAAGAAGGCAGCCCAGGCGCGGCGAAGCTTTTCCCGCTGTGTATTGGATCGGATCCATTGTCGATGCGAAAGCACAATTGATCTGGCAGTAAGCGCCTCGTCGGAGAAGTCACTCTCTGCAAAACTGGCGGCATGGGCTTCGGCTTGTTTCACTGCATCATCTGGCATCGCAGCAGTCATAACGGAATTCAGCAGCGCCATATAGTTCTGTTGTGCAAGCCTCGTATCAAAATCAGGCCGTGCAGTTTCAGACACGGTTGCTCCGAGCTTTCGCAGTGTTTCGCCAATCATAGTACAACGCTCGGCTGTCTCATTTGTGACTGGTGCAAGTTCGTCGGTCGCCCAGATTGCGACTTTCAGATCTTTAAGCTCCTTAAAATCTGCTTTGGGTAAAGATAATTGCCAGCCGAGCGCTTCTCGCTCTGCAGGACCTGCCATAATATCCAGCGCCACATGAAGGTCGTCCGCACTACGAGCCAGCGGTCCACAAACTGCGAGATCTGCTTCCGGGATACCTGCCACCAATTCATGCCCTTGCATCGGTACAATCCCATAGGTTGGTTTATGGCCGTATACGCCACAAAAATGTGCTGGATTGCGGATTGAACCGCCAATATCTGAACCGGCTTCGAGGCCACTAAAGCCTGCTGCTAATGCTGCGGCACTGCCGCCTGAAGAACCACCGGGCGTTCTGCCGGTATCCCATGGATTACCGGTAACACCATATACCGGGTTGTAGCTCTGGAAATCAGCAAGGTCAACCGGTACATTGGTTTTACCCAGGAAGTGCGCTCCTGCAGCCCTGAATCGTTTTACGATCAGACCGTCATTTTTTGCGACGTTGTCCTTGAACTCTTCGTGCCCCCAGGTAGATGCAGTGTTGGCAATGACATAGGATTCCTTGATCGTCATTGGAACCCCATGCAAGGGACCCAGATCTGTACCATTTACAAGCGCCGCATCAGCTTCAGCGGCGCGCGCCAGGGCATCATCAAAGGTACGAACAACGACAGCATTGATATCGCTGTCATGTTGTTTGATTCTGTCGATAAACAATTGAGTCAGTTCGACAGAACTGATGTCTTTATTCTTAATCATGGCTGCGAGATCTAATGCAGACATCTGAGCTGGATTAGTCATAATCTCACCTTAGGTATATTTCAGCCATTAAACCGAATATCGTTGAATTGTGGAAGCATGATCGATGGGGATCATTTTTAAATGTGGCCGGTACCACAATTACTAAGCCTCGCTTGGGGCACTTCAGCAATCTGGATCAAAACACTACCTCCACCCTCCCCTATAGTGAGTTCGCTGAGGAAAGGACAGTTAAGTGAGACGGTTTCAACGTGGTATTGATTTGAAGGCACGACCTACGGCGTTTGCTTCCCGGCGGCGCATGATGACGAAAATTTTGACTACATGGCTGCCGTTCCGGTTGCTAACTTCGACACCATTCCAGAGGGCATGGTCGCGCGCACTGTCCCGGCCCACAAATTCGCGGTCTTCACCCACAAAACCGGCAACGATTCACTGCACAATGACCTGCAAAAATCTGTGCAATATATCTGGGGCACATGGCTGCCAAACTCCGGTTACGAACATGCAAAGGTGCCTGACTTCGAACTATATGATGGCCGCATGGATCCTTTGACCGGCAAGGGTGAATTTGACCTGTACCTGCCGGTAAAGTGATCCCGCGATCTATGGGGTCAGAGTAGAGTGCCAGAGTAAAATAGTTAGGGGTAAACCTCGCTAGCGTGGAAAAACACAGCTTGAAGGAACTATTCACAACTTCGCTTATGAATGCTCAAAGGTCTGGTACAAAAAACGGCAATGAACTATTAGCCAAATTCACTCACCAGCAACTGCAATCTTTAGTGTACCGTTGTTATATCCAGACCTTAAGCCAAATGCAAATCTAGAACCCATTTGGCACACCCGGCGTCCGTACCGCCTGCAGCTGAGCCATAATATCTTTGGCACGCGTTTTTTCTTTGTCTGTACTGGTGGGCATATGAAACCCCATTTGAGTCGCGTATTCACGCTTGTTAAGAACGAAATCCGCATAGTTGTCGTATGTACACGTCTCTGCAAGTTCTCTAAGTTCGTCATCGGTAATGACTTCTGCCATCTCTTTCCACCGCCCCTCAAGTGACAAAGCGTGTAACTTCAAACCCAGCTCTTCGAGTCCATGTAGTCTTAATACGTGGTGATAACTTCTAGTGGAACCATAGAATGACAAGGGTTTTCTGAGCTTCTGTAGAGCATTATGAATTTCGTCTTCATTTTCGCCGAGAACAAGATAGCCGCTCATCGCAATGTCAATGTCGTCCCAGCTTCGACCGGACCGATCCAGGCCAATCTTCACATTTGGCAGCAATACTTCACGCATATATTTATCAGTCATAATGCCGCCATGAGGCAGTATGCCATCGGCTACCTCACCAGCGACTCGCGCCATTGCAGGGCCAACAACGGCGAGATATACCTTTGGTTTGGCATATTCAATAGGTCCTGGATTAAAATTAGGCGTCATCAGGGTGTAGCGATATTCTTTGCCAATAAATTCTGGCGCAGTGCCATCCTGCCAGCTATCCCAGATGGCCTTCATCATCTGGATATACTCTTTCATCCTCGGTGCGGCAGCGCTCCATGAGCCGCCAAAACGTCTCTCGTTGTGCCCTTTCACCTGGCTGCCTAAACCAATACTAAAGCGACCAGCAGTCATTTGCTGAATATCCCAAGCCTCCATGGCCAGCACCATGGGGCTGCGTGGAAAGGCAATAGTCACTGATGTCAGTAAATCAATTTTGTCTGTGGCGTAACCTGCCAAAGCCATGGTGAGCATTGAATCGTGAGCCAGTTCGCCGCAATTTACGAAGTCATATCCATTAGCTTCAGCTTTGCGTGCTTGCTCTGGCGCCTTCCCAGGCCAACTACCGATTCCCGTTGAAAGTTTCATAGACTATTGCCATCAGTGAGTGAACTTCTAAAAAAGCACTAAATGTATGCCAGGTCAACATCATCAGTTCTATTTATGAGGGTCATAACGAACCGTGAGCAGATTGTAGTGGCGAAGATTCCCAACTGACGCAGGCAGATTGCGGGCAGAATCTAACGATCAAACTGAGTAAAGATATTAAACATTTGCGCACTGTTTTTGACGCCAACAAAAGCAAATAGGAATAAACCCGGAATTTCAGGTTGACTTATCGTGGGTGCGGAGAGTAATTTAAACAATATTGGTTGACCTATCTACCCCGAGTATTACCTGCATTACTGCCGGTTGTAGCCGACAGTTGGCGTGAGTAGAGGCCGCATTTGCCACAATTGTTATAAAAGACGTACTGAAGGGATGAAGTATGGTTGTAGCTATTGTGTTTCTTTTGCTCGTGGTTGTCTCAATTGCTTTTCATTTTCTCAGTCCGTGGTGGTTTACGCCACTAGCGTCCAACTGGGGAACAATTGACGACACCATAATTATCACCTTCTGGGTGACAGGCGCTGTATTTATTGCAGTGAATGTCTTCATGGCCTATGCGATAGTCCGATATCGAAATCGAGGCGAAAAAACTCAACGGGCTCACTACGAACCTGAAAATTCAAAGCTGGAATGGTGGCTAACCATTGGCACCTCCATTGGTATCGCTGCAATGCTGGCGCCGGGTTTATATGTTTGGAATGACTTTGTCCATGTGCCTGAGGAAGCCTGGGAATTAGAAGCCATCGGTGAACAGTGGCGCTGGACATTCAGGCTACCGGGCGATGATGGTAAAATGGGCACCAGCGACTCCCGACTCGTGAACATCAATAATCCATTCGGTGTTAACCCAGAGGACATCAATGGACAGGATGACCTGCTCGTTACCAGCAATGTTGTCCATATTCCCATTGATCAGCCTGTCAAAATTCTGCTTCGTTCTAAAGACGTCCTCCATGATTTTGCCGTGGCACAATTTCGAGTAAAGATGGATCTCGTTCCTGGCCTTGTTTCATACCTCTGGCTAACACCAACCAAAATCGGCTCCTACGAAATCCTGTGCGAGGAACTATGTGGTCTCGCGCATTTCACCATGCGTGGCCGCGTTGTTGTAGACACCCAGGAGGATTTTGACCAGTGGAAGAGCGAACAACTCACCTTCGCAGAATCCATGGAAATAGGTCCAGGAGATGCGGTCGCTGGAGAACCCCTTTATGGCATATGTGCAACCTGCCATGGCGTAAACGGCGAAGGAAACCTGGCGCTCAATTCACCAAAAATCCAGGGTCAGGCAGGCTGGTATCTGGAACGTCAAATACAGAATTTCAAGTCAGGCGCCAGAGGCGCGCACAAAGATGATGAATACGGCATGCAAATGGCAGCGATGTCCGGCGTGCTGGTCGATGAAGCTGCTATCCGCAATGTCACGGCTTTTATCAACACCTTAGAGCCTTCGGCAGCAAAAGGAACCTCTCAACACAGCGGCGATGCTGAACGTGGCAAGAAACTGTATCTCACCTGTGGCACCTGCCATGGCAGGAATGGTCAGGGCAACTACGCAACAAATTCGCCGCGACTTAACGGTCAGGATGGATGGTATATGAAGCGCCAGCTATTCAATTTCAGGGAAGGCATTCGAGGCACTCACGCCAACGACCTATTTGGCCCGCAGATGCGCAGCATGTCCAAGATGTTGAGAAAGGAAAAGGATATCGATGACGTCGTCGCTTACATAACGACACTACGCCCGCAGCAGCCACTACAAGGAGTAGCAAAGGCTGAACCAGTTGAGAACGAACACAAGCCTCAGCAAGGAGGAGATTGATGGCCTACGTCGCATTAGCAGACCGGGGACAGACCTTATTCCACCCGAAAACTTGGGTAGGAAAATATATATGGAGCCAGGATCATAAGGTCATCGCCATACAGTATTTTCTGACCTCCATTGCCGTCGGCGTGGTTGCCCTGTTGCTGTCGGTGATGATGCGATTACAGTTGGGCTTCCCGGATACATTTTCAATTATTGATCCCAGCGAGTATTACCAGTTTGTAACGATGCACGGCATGATCATGGTGATCTATCTTTTGACTGCACTTTTTCTCGGTGGCTTTGGTAACTACCTCATTCCCCTGATGGTCGGGGCTCGAGACATGGTTTTCCCCTATATGAATATGGTTAGCTATTGGGTGTACCTGCTCTCGGTCATCATTTTGATGGCAAGTTTCTTTGTTACCGGTGGGCCCACCGGTGCCGGATGGACGCTCTACCCGCCCCAGTCAATCATGTTTGGTACACCGGGGGCCGAGAACGGCATTGTCCTGATGCTAATTTCGCTGGCGGTTTTTATTGTTGCCTTTACCATGGGCGGCTTGAACTATGTAACAACGGTCCTGCAGGCTCGCACCAGGGGCATGACTCTAATGCGCATGCCGCTGTCGGTCTGGGGAATATTCACAGCGACAGTTCTCGGCCTGCTGGCATTTCCTGCGCTACTGGTCAGCGCCATCATGTTGCTACTGGACAGACTCCTGGGAACAAGTTTCTTCATGCCCGCCATCGTTTCAATGGGTCAGCAAACAGACTACGGCGGCGGCAGCCCGGTTTTGTTCCAGCATCTGTTCTGGTTCTTTGGCCATCCGGAAGTTTACATTGTAGCCCTGCCTGCCTTTGGCATCGTCTCCGACTTGCTCAGCGTTCATGCCAGAAAGAATATCTTTGGTTATCGCATGATGGTCTGGGCAATTGTTGGCATCGGCGGGCTCAGCTTTGTCGTCTGGGCACATCATATGTATGTCAGTGGAATGAATCCCTACTTTGGCTTTTTCTTTGCAACCACAACCTTGATCATTGCTGTTCCGACGGCAATCAAAGTCTACAACTGGGTGCTGACCTTATGGCGAGGCAACATTCACCTGACAGTTCCTATGTTGTTTGCCATTGGTTTCATCTTCACCTTTGTCCATGGCGGGCTAACAGGCATATTTTTGGGTAACGTCATAGTCGACCTACCCCTATCTGACACTTATTTTGTGGTGGCTCACTTTCACATGGTGATGGGCGTCTCACCCATCCTCGTTGTCTTTGGCGCCCTGTATCACTGGTATCCAAAAATAACCGGCAAGATGTGGAACAATACACTTGGAAAGGTGCATTTCTGGTTAACATTCCTCGGCACATATTCCATATATCTACCGATGCACTATTTGGGTTTTCTGGGTGTACCCCGCCGCTACTATGCTTACGAAGGTATAGAGTTCATCCCTGAGTCTGCACATCTACTGAATAGCGGCATTACGATATCAGCACTATTCGTTGCCTTCGTACAGATCATATTTTTTGTCAATATGATCTGGAGCTTCTTTAAGGGAAAACCCGCAGGACCGAACCCGTGGAATGCCACAACTCTGGAATGGCAAACACCGCAAACGCCTCCTGTACATGGAAACTGGGGACCAGAACTACCTTCCGTTTACCGATGGGCCTACGCCTACAGCGTACCGGGTGCAGAAAAAGACTTCACACCACAAAATGAAAAGCCAGGCAAAAATGATCCTGGCGACCCAACATGAGTATAATCGTCCTCTTTATTTTCGTCGCCGTTGGAACCTCCTATTGGTGGTTGTGGCGTAACAAGATTTTTGCGAAACCCTGGCTGCTTGAAGGCACAAAGCTTGACACACGAGATGACATAGGCAACATTGGCCCTAGCGCCAGGACCGCACTCATCGTTTTTCTAGCGGTAGTCACCAGTATGTTCTCGCTGTTTATCAGCGCGTACTTTATGCGTATGGCGCTAGGCGACTGGCAGGCAGTCAACGAACCGCAGTTACTCTGGTTCAATACTGTGCTCTTAATCCTTGGCAGCATTTCCATCCACTGGTGTTCCCGAGCCGCCGCCTCAGCAAATTTGTCAACCGTCAGGATAACGCTCTTAAGCACGGGCTTATTTACCTGCGCCTTCATTTTCTTCCAGTTACTGGCCTGGCGCCAGCTCGTTGCGGATGGCTACTATCTTCAAAGCAACCCCGCGAATGCATTCTTCTACCTATTTACAGGGATTCATGGATTGCATTTACTGGGCGGTCTTTTTGTCTGGTTACGGACCACCATTCGTGCTTTCACAGTTTCGGATATGGAACAAACGAGATTAAGTGTTGAGTTATGCAGGACCTATTGGCATTTCCTGCTGGTCGTCTGGCTTGTGATATTTAGTTTGCTGTTGTCTACATAAAGAGCAGGTATTGATATGACTGAAAATACGATGCCCCATCCTGGAGAGGCCCTGTTGGCTGAAGGTCTAAATGGGTTTGTGGATGACTGGTCCGCCGATAAGCAGACATTTCAGGTGCATTGGGGCAAGGCCATGATGTGGATTTTCCTGCTCAGTGATACCTTTATTTTTTCTGTGTTTCTAACATCTTATATGACCGTAAGAATGTCTACGACCGTCCCCTGGCCTGTTCCCAGTGAAGTCTTCGCGCTGACAATTTTTGGCAACCACATTCCACTAATCCTTATCGCAATCATGACATTCATCTTGATAAGCAGTAGCGGCACTATGGCCATGGCGGTGAACTTCGGCTATCGAAAAGACAGAAAAACAACCGCTTTGCTGATAGCAGCAACCGCAGCATTCGGCGCGTCGTTTGTTGGCCTGCAAGTATTCGAGTGGTCGAAGCTGATAATCGATGAAGGTGTTCGCCCGTGGGGAAACCCGATGGGTGCGGCTCAGTTCGGCTCCTGTTTTTTTATGATAACCGGATTTCACGGTCTCCACGTTTCTGTGGGAGTAATCTATCTCAGCACCGTTGCATTCAAGGTCTATCGGGGCGACTTCGACAAATCCGGCAGCTATGAAGCCGTTGAAATCGCCGGACTATATTGGCATTTCGTCGACCTGGTTTGGGTATTCATCTTTGCGTTATTTTACCTTTGGTGAGGAATTGGACATGGAATCAGCAGAAGACCAGCAACACCCGATTAGTCTTTACCTAAAGATCTGGTTTTTATTGTTCGTCCTGAGCGCTTGCTCTTACCTCGTGGACTACATCGGATTCCAGGGTTATTTACGCTGGACCCTGATTCTTATTTTCATGTTCCTAAAGGCGGGATTCATCATCGCCGTCTTTATGCACATGGCATACGAAAGACTGGCGCTGGCTTGCGCGATCATCACGCCGCCAAGCGTTATACTTGTACTCATAGCGCTTATGGCACTTGAGGCAAACTATACCTTTATTACCCGTTTAATCTTCTTTTCATCCTGATAGTAGAAGTCCTATGTCCAGTCAAACTGAGCTAAAAGAGTCACCGTCGGAATTCCAGCTTGTATGGAGAGATTACCTTCAATTATGCAAACCGAAGGTTGTTGCGCTGATGCTACTTTGTGCAACCGTTGGTATGTTCCTTGCCACGACATCGGGAGTATCCCTTAGCCTGTTAATATGGACTAATCTGGGGATCGCGCTGGTTGCAGGATCTGCGGCTTGCGTCAATCATCTGGTTGATGCAAAAGTTGACGCACAAATGAGCCGGACTGCAAGACGGCCTATTGCCGAAGGTCGAATAAGCGTCAATTCGGCAATATTATTTTCAGCGGTTACCGGTATCACTGGGCTGGCCATATTAACCCTGTTCGTTAACCCGCTAACAGCGTGGTTGAATCTTGCCTCCTGGGTGGGTTATGGAATCATCTATTCCATGTATCTAAAACACGCGACGCCTCAAAATATTGTCATCGGTGGCGTATTTGGCGCAGCGCCACCACTATTTGGATGGACGGCAGTGACTAACCAGATAGAGCCAGGGGCCGTGCTCTTGCTTATGATCATCTTTACCTGGACGCCGCCGCACTTCTGGGCATTGGCGCTGGATCGAAAGGACGAGTATGCAAAGGTCGACATACCAATGTTACCGGTTACTCATGGCGAACAAACAACGAAACGATATATCTTTGCTTATACTATCCTGTTAATGATCGTTAGCGCCCTGCCCTTTGCCATAGGCATGAGTGGGCTGTTCTACCTGATTACGTCTACCGGCCTCGGCCTGGTGTTTCTTTATCACTCTGCTCAACTTCTGGCAAGTAGGCCCCACGCTGCAATCAAAACGTTTCGCTATTCGATTGTCTATCTGATGGCCCTGTTCATGGTATTATTGGTGGATCACTTTATGTTTCTGATTAGCTAGTTCCTGTCCATAAATAGCCAAATTAGAACAATATATGCAAAACTCTAGATCCGTTAGCTATATAAAACAATCACTTACCAGGGAAGTAACACAGGCGGTTTCTATTTCTGGACGAGCATTAGCTAGTTCTTGTGCGAAAATTCGACAGAAAAAGCAGTACCAAATTATGGTTTGTTATAGAAAACCATCACTTCCAAAGGAATATCGGACTCGCTCACAAGGTAAAACACTGCCGCCTGAAGACAGGCAACAGCGTTTATCCTTGCGTCTATTTGTGGTGCAGCTGTGAGCTACTAAATAGATTCCGGTCAATGAACAAATGTAACCAATGCAGCCAGGCAAAAACCCAATGCGGGGTACCAACTTCAGTACCTTTGGCAATCAGCTTCGGGTGGTATTTCAGCACTCGTTCAAGGTCTATTTCCTGATCAGGGTCCAGCTCAACAATAAATACATGCTGCCCCGTGGAAAGCGCCTGCTCGAATCTATCATAGTGATAGTTAGGTTTTTGAATGCCTATAAGTCCTCCCTCCCACGTACAGAACCCAAAGACAACAATGGAAAGGAAAATATAGGGTGTCCAACCAATTATCAAGTCCGGTAGATTGAGGACGTAAGCGCCACCAAGAATTAACATCGCACCCAACATTCCTACAACAGCGCCTACTTCAGCAGAATGTACAACATCCCGCTCAAATATCGACTGTACAGCATGCAGATGGATGTGATTGGCTAAACCTACAGCGTCATTGCTAAGCACATGAATTTGCGGATTTTCGATCCCCGAGGCTTCGAGCTGTTCTTCCAGCCGTTCAAGGTCATCCAGATCATCACTGATAAAATAATGCCTCAGTGTATTCATATAACCTCCCAATTTTGTTATTAACTAAATGAGGCGTAATACTGCTAAGGTCATACAACAATGTCATTCTGTGGGAACTTCGATAAATTCATACCTTCGAATTTATACACAAGGTTCGCAATAGGAATGAATACACATTACAAATTGACTCTTAATTAGATTCTAACAGGCTGCTTCTTCCCTTTTCAATGGCATTTTGGCTATTTAGCACTCTTTACCGGTGGCTTTCCATTTTGGTGCATAGATCCAGCCCTCAAGCCATTTTAACTGGCTAATACAGGCACATTCCGATCACTGAATGCTCTTGTTAAACAGACTATGTCTATTCTTATATAGGCCGTACAGGCTAATTGCTACCCAAAAGGACTCTACTAAAAATGCCGACAGATTGAACTCACCTATAAGGGAAACCAGAATGAATGAAGCACCAATGGCATTAAATATCAGATAAGAAAAAGATGTGCTGGCGATTTTTCCATTTTGCAGGAAGAAGTAAGTCCCTAATATAAACAAGACGCCCAAGTTTCCGAAAAAATCGTGCAAGTGATATTCCATAGTCTTTATTCCAATTCAAAGTATGCACAACAGGATGTTTGACTACTGATTCTCATGTCCGGTGATATCACCTTCGTAATATTCCGATTGATGCGTTGCCGGTCGACCACCCCATCCCAGCTCGTTCATCCATCCCGAAGGATTTACGATGTAAAACGAGTACATATGATCGTTCGAGTGCTTTCCTACTTCGATGCTGATGGCAACATCCTTCTGCTTAACAATTTCCCTGGCCAGGCCAACATCATCGAACTCTTCAAATTCGAGCATCAAATGATCAATTCGCTTCACTGACGGAAGTCCAAAGGCGATTGTATGATCCCGGCTGTTACAGTGCATAAATAGAATGTCGAACGAGTCCTTTTTTCCTGGCCTGGGTATCTTGTATTCGACCCCTCCTCGCATGCCTAGTAATTTGTAAAACTCATAGGTCTTATCAAGGCCAACGGTCTCTCTAAGGATGAGGTGACCAAGACCACCATTGCCGGTCTTAAACCCACCATGCATGCGGCGACCGGGATAAAACGGCTTGTTCGCGACGATATGCGGCCCGTGGAAAATCTCCAGGGGGTTGCCACTGGGATCATCAAATTTCATAATCTCCAGTACATGTCGCGCAATGGCTTCATCATGTGTACCAATCCGAATCCTGACGCCTGCATCTTCCAGTTGCTGGCGCATTCCTCGAAACTCTTCAACCCCAGCGACTCTCAATCCCAGATAATTCAGATCATCCGATCCATCTTCATCGATAATAATCCGGTGATGCCAATAGTCCAGGCGCAAATAACACTGGCCATCCTCCGCTGAATCAACCACTTCCAAACCCAGTACACCAGACGCATATTCCTTCCACTCCTGGAGGTTTTTTACGCCAAGACCGACATAACCAAGCTCTGTAATTTGCTCCATTTCACCTTATCCTCTAACTGACTATTTAGTTCGTCTATTTTTTTCGGCTTTTTTTCGATCTGGAAATTGCCCAAGAGCCACACGGCGTACAGCATTTGAATCCGTTGGTTGGTGACCGATATTATTAAGAGGCGCCGCAATTTCTGCGACTGTATTCATCAGCCGGCCAATGCCTTCAACAGCGACTTCAACCCTTACACCAGGCATCATAGGCCGAGAGTTTGCTGGCGTCCCTGTTAGCACAATATCACCAGGTAATAGTGTGATGTGTCTGCAAATATCGGCAAGCTGGTAGTCGATGCCGAATACCATCTCACTCACAGGACCATTTTGAACTTCAACGCCATCAATAAACGTCTGTACTCGCGATTCACGGATGTCGATACCAGATACAATGCCTGGACCAATAGGACAAAAACCATCCATGCCTTTAACGCGCAACATTGAGCCCGCGTCAGTGTCTCGAAAATCCTGACAGCCAACGTCATTTGCCGGAGCAAATCCAGCGATGTAATCCCATACTTCATCCCGGGCGACGTTCTTCATCGGTTTGCCAACGATGGCTGCAATCTCGCCCTCGTAGTTCAAGTACTGACAGTTATCCGGGCGATGTAATACGCCGCGATGGCTATTTAATGTGGTATTCGGCTTTTGAAAGTAGGTGGGCGTCACAAGCTCCGGCGCATTGAACTCCAGCCTTCTCGATTCATAGTTTAGATGAATACAAATGATTTTGGTTGGATCGCAGGGCGGCAGATATGTCGCCGATTTTTCATCGACTACCCTGCCATCTCCAAGTATCAGATTGTCATTGTCGACGTGCACCCACTCAGGTCGACCCTCATGAAAAATGCGCCGTCTTTCAATTCTTTCACCACTCAATACGTTCATCTTCAACTCCAATAAAAATTAAGTCGATCTATGTGAATACTCCAGGCACAATTCGAGCTTATCAATGAACTGTTCAATCATCACTACCAATATTATCGGGAGGTGCAATGATGTCTACGACAAAGAGCGAATTTACGGGTGGCTGTGCTTGCGCAGGCCTTCGATACGTACTAACCCAGGCACCGCAAAACAGCATAATCTGTCACTGTGCATCCTGTCGAAAAGTAGCAGCTGCGCCTGTCGTTCCCTGGATCACTGTGCAAACGAATCACTTTCGTCTGTCCGGTACTACCGCCGAAACCTACGAATCTTCGGAAAAAGTGAAGCGGGTTTTTTGTAAATTATGCGCAACCCATCTCATCTACTCTAACGACGACCGGCCGGGAGAAATAGACATTACGACATGCAGCCTGGACGACCCCGACCAATTTCCTCCCAGCCACCATAGTTGGTTATCAGACGATCTAAAGTGGATAGAATTCGGCGACGCTCTGCCAAAGCATCCAGAATTTAACAGTGGTTCAGCATAGGTCCTGGGACCCTTATACGCCTTAAGTTCAAGTCAGGGATACAGACTATTCTGCAACCAGTCTGGCAAAGGCCTGAATTCCACATTTTCCTTTAATTCATGGTCAGAAGCATAGGCTCTGGCCTCATCAATTCTTTCCTGGGTGAGAGGATGGGTCGACAGAAACGATGGTGGCGAAAGGACTTCCCTTTGCATGGCAAAGATATCGAACAGTTCCTCACTCCCACCAATGTGGCCGTAATATTGTGAGAGTGCATCCAATGCAGCCTGATCTGCCCTACTTTCCTGTTCCCGGCTAAAACTCATTGCGGTTAACAAACCAGCCTGACCCAGTAGGCTGTCAAACATTCCAGTATCCGTGGCATTCAGAATGACCGCCAATGAAAGTGCGATTGTTATTCCCCTGCCCAATGAAACGATGGGATCACGAAACCGGATGTGTGCAATTTCGTGGGCCAAGACCATGACGAGTGAATTCTCATGAGGCAACTGTTCGAGCAGCCCCCGATGGATCATTATCTGACCACCCAGTGTGGCAAACGCGTTAACCGTGTCGTCATCAATATAATTTACCTGAACAAGCATCCCCTCAGGTAGATTTTGAACACCAGCCAGGGAATCGGCTAAACCTTGCAGGTATGCTTCGATCTTAAGCAGATTTTCGCCCCGGCCAATATTCTCAGAAACCATTTTTTCTGAAACCAAAGTTTCCTGGTAAGTTCTGATCAAGTCCAGTTCAGTTTTGAAGGGGATCTTGAGCGCAAAAAATTGAGCAAATACACTCAATATAAAAACGGCGAAAACGGCTGCGACCATTAAGCCAACTGCAAGAATAAGAAATTCTTTTAGTGGATGCTCACTGCTGATATTTACACCTTCGGGGATTTTCGGGTTACTGTATCCCATCAGATACCACTAACGACTGATTACTGCAGTGCCATAGGCAAGCACTTCAACTGATCCTATTTGGTCTCGCTTTCCGCGAGAAATCGACGAAGTCTCGATCTTGACGTTAAATATCGACTGGGCTCCGGCCGCATAGGCGTCTTCTTTCATTCGCAGGATCGCTTCCCGGCGCGCACGGTCCAGCAGAGACTCAAAGCTGGTAATACGACCACCCACCAAACTTCGCAGACCAGCGACCACTTGTTTGAAGTAGTCAATGGAGATCACTACGTTTCCAGCCACCAGCAGCACCTCGGGTGCGATTTGTGCTGGTGGAGGGAAACGCTCTGCAAAGGTTAGAACCTTCTTTCTGAGGAAGGCTTCCCGTTCAAAGATTGACTTGTAGTGCCGCTTCTCTGCATAGGTACCAAAGCCATATCCCAGCACAAGCAGGACAATAAATATCGCTAAATCAAACATCAGATACTCCAGCTATTCAAGGATGACCGCAGTGCCGTAGGAAAATAACTCGGCTGCGCCTTGTGTCACCGATGACGTAGAGAAGCGCACATTGAGAACGGCATTGGCGCCAATCAGCTCTGCCTGTTTCACCATTCTCTGCACGGCCTCTTCGCGAGCTTCTGTCAGTAATTCGGTATAACCGACCAGCTCGCCCCCGAAAACATTCTTCAGGCTCGCCATTATATCGCGACCCACGTGCTTGGCCCGGACAGTATTGCCCTGAACGAGCCCGAGGTGTTCCACAACTCGGCGACCAGGTACTATTTCAATATTTGTTATCAACATCTAAGACCCCTCTAATGACAGATATAGTTTAGTGCATTCGTTGAGTTATGAACAAATTTAGGCAGAAAGATGGTCCAGCTTTATCCAACAACAAAGATTACGGAAGCATCGGCGAACTTCTATATCAATCACTTTGAAGCAACCACCGTTGAGCGAAATACCAACAACAATGGAGATCTGCGGATATTCCTGGCGCTAGGCCACCAGATTCTGGTACTTGGCACCTTTCCTCAGGGAATGAAGGCAAGCATTCCGCCCCAAGCAGGAGACGGAGCCTATAATAATGGATTCGGCATTTCCCATTTTGGCCTTAACGTATCGGATGTAGATGAGGCCATAGCGGAGCTTAATTCCAGCAACATCACGGTCTTGTCAGCTCCAGTGCTGGAGAAATCCGGTCTGAAATATGCCTATTTTCAGGCACCAGACGGTGTTGTGATTGAACTTACCGAATACGATGCATTGTGAAACATGAAAATTTCAGGAGTGGCAGATGATAAACGGCAGCTGCCTCTGCGGCGGTGTTAGATTTGAAGTTCAGACAATCACAGGGCCAGCCGAATATTGTCATTGCACCCGTTGCAGAAAAGTTTCAGGCAGTTCTGCACTACTAATGATTGGCATAAAAACAGAGGGATTCAGGTTTGTAAGCGGCAGCGAATTAATACAATCTTTCGAGGCGCCCATCCTCTATGATCCACCGGATTACAAACATTGTTTTTGCTCAATCTGTGGCAGCAGCGTTCCGGCACCAGAAGGCGACTGGATAGAAATTCCGACGGGATCTCTCGACGATGACCCGGGACTAATACCGGACAAACATATATTCGTCGAGTTGCTACCGGAGTGGGATAGTATTTCAGATGGCTTGCCACAATATACCGTATCTGAATTAGTGAAATTGCGCACCGGTCATGATTTGCGCAAAGACTTTCAAATGAAATTCCATGTTCTGCCATCTACGGATAGTTCCAATGCTGGAGATTAATCGTCATAGAGAGAAATGAAGATGTCATCATATGAGCTGGCGCAGCTAAACACCGCCTTCTTCAGGAAATTGGACCATCGCAAAGGGCTTTCACCTTCAACAAAATTTTTCCGGCATCGGATTTGCTCAATGAGGCAGCAGACTAAGTAGATCGTAAGGAAACAACCATCTCGTTTAAGCATTTAGAGGCAAACCGCTCACCCATGCGAATATAACCAATTGAATTTGGGTGCAAGTCATCCGGCAAATCCTGCGCATCAGCCTCACTGAACAATTCAAGACCGGACAGATAACCAAGATTATTGTCGTTGCGCTTCTCCACAATTCTTTCAATTAGGGTTCGCACTCTCTCCAGGGTCATGCACCCTTCACGAATTTCACTATGTCCCTTGATTGTCGTCCATTTCCCATTTGGCCCTGGAACCGTTGGGCCTACATTTGTTTCAGCACTGGGACAATAGATTGGTGAAATAAGCACAATTGGCGTCGTTGGTTTCGATTGCCTGATTGTATCGATGAATCCATGAAGCGCTGAGGCAAATACCCGTTCGCGCATCGTATCTCCATTAATAATATTAATGCCGCACTTAATACTGATCATGTCGGCATCCGTCTGCGCCATTGATCTCGCGACAAATTGATCAAGATGACACTCACCTGCGAACCCAAAATTATGTAAACAAGCGCCCGCCTGGCGAGCCGCAACGGCTGGCCAAATCTGGCTGGGTTGCTCAGCTTCCATGCAATGACTAATAGAACTGCCGTAATGTAACCAGCGCGGCCCACCCAATTCTTCCATCTTACTAATTTCAGCACCTTCATCTATCAACAAGTTGTGCAGTTCCACAAACGAGCCCTGGGGTAGCCACAGTTCACAGCGCTTGTTTCCTGCAGGCAAATCAAAAAATGAAATAGTCGTAATATTACCCTTCTGTAGTTCGAAACGGCTGCTGTCTTCAGGATCAACATGGAGTACATGTCCAACGAGGGATTCAACCGATCTAATTTCGTCATTAAACTCAAGGTCAAATACTGCGGGCTTCCGCTTTGCCGGTGCAATTAATATGTCGGTCGTTAGTACCTCGAGTTCAACTGACGTAGAGTTCGTCTCAAACATGATTCGCATTCCAGAAGGCATACGCACAACCGCATCCATCAAGCGTGGAACCTGAACCCTGGTCCAGGCAGGCAATCGTCGAGGCCTGATTGCCATGTCTGCAGGATCAAAGTCCAGGGCACCTTGAATTTTGTATTGCTCGCCAATTAGCGAATTAAGCACTATTCTTCTCATCTACTAATTCCAATAATTATCTTTGGGTTTGTCCCATTCTGGAACCATAGGACACCAGGCCACAAAAAGCATCTCCAAAAAAGTCTTCACAAACTGGATCAGCAATCTACCCTGTTCAGCCAATTGTGTAACAATCCGCAACGCAGCTGGATTGTTATGTCAGTAAATAGCCTACCGATGTTATGATGGGCATCAATAGGATCAAAATCCAACAATGAAGGATGGCATATGGAAACAAGGATCACCAATCTCTCAAAATTGCCTGTCCAATCCGGTGTATCCGATTCAATCGAGAACCCCATAAGAGCAGAACGTTTTACCGGCACCCATGAAACGCGCTTGTCCAAGCAACTAGATATTACGCAGTTCGGCATCAACCATATTTGACTGGAACCTGTCGCCTATTCATCTCTTCGCCATTGGCACGAGGGCGAAGACGAATTTGTATATGTCCTGTCTGGTGCGCTAACCCTTATTGACGAAAATGGAGAGCACGAGTTAACAGAGAATTCAATTGCCGGATTTCCAGCCGGGCTTGCCAATGCCCATCATCTGGTGAACCGATCCACATACGACGCGACCTTTATCGTTGTCGGCTCTTGCTTGCCAGGTCAGGATGCATGCCACTATCCCGATGATGCACTTGGGCGAATTCAGCGATGAGGTCAATTTCCGCCACTGACTTGAAGCTTATAGAGAGTAATAATTCGGACAAAATGTATTTCCAACAATTAAACGAATTATCGTACCGTGAATTGGTCATGCGACAATTTGGCAGTTGGGATAAAGAAAAACAGAAGCTGGCATTTGAGCAGAAGTGGCAGGAAAGTGCATTCAAGAAAATCATGTACAAAAACGTCATGATTGGAGGTATTTAGATACAGGAGTTTGACGGCCATCATCAAATAAGAGAGATACAAATCCATCCTGATTATCGTGGCCAAGGGATCGGTAGCGTTTTGCTTACGGCGGAAATTGAACGCGCCAAATCAATGCTAAAGGCGGTTAAACTAAGGACGCTGACACTTAATCGCGCCGTAGGTCTCTATGAGAGATTAGGATTTACGATTGTCGATAAAAACGATACACACTATTATATGGAACGTGAATATTAAGAATAGAATCCAATAAAACTACGATGAAAGATCACCGGAAAACATTGCAAAAAGTTTCACAAATTTTGGTGCTCATCCTGGTATGCATCCTGTTGGGTCCGGAACTTTTTGTGTTTGCGCCGGAGATAGTCCTCTTCCTGGATGTCGTTGGTTTGGAAATGCTCTTGGGTTCAGCGGCAATACTCCTGATACCCATGCGGGAATATATCTTGAACTTACTACGAACTGTCGTCAGGAATGAATACTTTCGAAAATACGGTTTGTTGATCCCATTCGTCCTGGTGGCGCCAATCATGCCAGAACTAGTGGTGTTCATGGATGTCGAGATACTCTCTGCCCTGCTCCTCTTTCAATATAGAAAAATTCAAGCGGCGCTATAAAGTCATGCCCGCAGTAAGCTGCAAGAACCAACATCCAATTACGACGAAGTGGAGAACAGAAAAAAGTGTCACTTGAAAAAAATTCTTCACACAAAGTTAACGTCGTTGGTGCCGGCATCATCGGTGTTGTTTGCGCGCTTTCACTTCTTAGGGAAGGGCATCAGGTAACCTTGATAGACATGGACCTGCCCGGCCAGGGCTGCTCCTTTGGTAACGCAGGACTCCTGGCCTGCTCTTCCTTCGTTCCCTTATCGAGTCCCGGCACCTTGTTGCAAGTGCCTTTCTGGCTGTTGCGCCGCGATGGTCCCTTGAGTATTCGGTGGCGATATCTGCCAAAGCTTGCCGCCTGGTTATTTGGCTATATCAAAGCTGGTTTTAGCAACAACCTGATTGCAAAGGGCGAAGCAATGAACCAGCTGACCAGCCCGTCGCTGGAACTCTATCAATCGTTGGCCAGATCAGCTGGCTGCGAAGATCTCGTCAAAGAATCAGACTACCTGCAAGTCTATCGAAGCATGAAGGGATTGAAGAAAGCAGAAGCCGAGATGGATGAACGAAGACGATTGGGATTCGATATAAGCACTATTCATGGCTCTGAACTCCATGAGTTGGAGCCGGACCTCTCCCCTGTTTTCCGGTGTGCCCACCACGTAAAGAATCATGGCTTTGTAAAGGATCCTGAAGGACTGGTGCTTGCCCTGTTTGCTCAATTTGAACGTGAAGGGGGTAAGTTCATTAAGGACAAGGCAGAATCCATATCCCAACAAGGTGACGAATGTTTGCTCAAGACGAGCACACAGTCCATCAGCAGCGATAAACTGCTCATCGCCGCAGGTGCATTTTCGGCACGGCTTATTTCTAGCTCGGGCATAAAAATCTCCCTTGAAACAGAGCGGGGATACCACATTACCTGTCGCAGTCCCAAGGTAAGCCTGAATCGCCCGATCATGGAAGGAGACAAAAAATTCCTCGCCACACCAATGAATATGGGTATAAGGTTTGCAGGTACGGTCGAACTCGCAGGATTGGATGCACCGCTAAACCCTCGTAGAATCAAATCAATTGAACATGGCGCCCTGGCAATGATGCCTGGCCTCGATATCACCAAGGCCAGCCCATGGATGGGGTTTCGCCCGACACTTTGCGATAGCTTGCCGGTAATCAGTAAGGCGCCAGACAGCGATAATATTATTTATGCATTCGGCCACCAGCACCTGGGACTCACATGCGCCCCAGCCACCTCGTCTATTGTCTGTGACCTGATTGCTAACAGAACACCCGATAAGGATATCACCCTGTTTGACGTAAAGAGGCTACTGTAAATAGGAAAATACTGTAAATAGAAAAATTCTATACGCCATGAACTTTGTTCACATAGCAACGAGCCTGGACCGCTATATTGCAGAACTTTCGATGCCTGCCACTCGCTCCATAGATCATCTCATGTCGGAGAAGACTGATCATTGCCTTTAACCACTTTAGCTGGCAGAGTGAGCGCCCGATCAACAGCGCAGAGAAACTATTGGGATAAGCAGTATTATCCTGATGACGAATCCATAAACATGTCCTACGAACGAAAGAACATTCAGGCAATGACAGCTTATGTCTCGGGCGAGCAACCTGATGCGCAGGATGTCATCAAGCTCAATACCAATGAGAATCCGTATCCACCTTCTGCCAAAATTCAACAGCTAACCGCAAACTTTAATATAGATTCGCTGCGGCGCTACCCTCCCCCAACCGCCAACAGATTTCGCGACATCGCTGCCACCATCCACAAGGTAGGCAGAGGCAACATCATTGCGACCCGCGGCGGAGATGAATTACTGAGACTACTGATCACGACTTTTGTTGATCCCCGTGAAACCATCGGCATGACAGATCCAACCTACTCTCTCTATCCAGTGCTTGCACAGATACAGGATTGCAAAGTATTTAAAGTTCCACTAAATGAG
Organism: Pseudomonadales bacterium; assembly: GCA_046582185.1. GTDB lineage: Bacteria > Pseudomonadota > Gammaproteobacteria > Pseudomonadales > Azotimanducaceae. The sequence goes on from JAYGEX010000041.1 coordinate 115,488, forward strand.
GACTGGTCGTTACCGCAGGACTTCGCAAAGCAGATCAATGCTGCCGGTTGCAAGCTGACCCTGTTGGTAAACCCCCATGCGCCATCCGGCCAGCTGTTAAACACTCGACAACTTTCAGTAATTGCAGATGAGCTGAATTCCGTACTTCTTATTGATGAAGCATATGTAGATTTTGTGGTCGACGATTACGACGCTATTCCACTCATCTTTAAACACGACAATGTTGTGATACTGAGGACCCTCAGCAAAGGTTATTCCCTGGCTGGACTTCGATTTGGTTATGGAATAGGCCCTGAGTCCATCATCACGCCGATGGTTGATAAGACCAGGGATAGCTACAATCTTGATTTGCTCTGCCAGCAAATTGCAGAGGCGGCACTTTTTGATCGAAGCCATGCGCTCAAAAATTGCCAACTGGTTATAGAGCAGCGGGGTCGAATGGAAGCTGCGTTTAGTGAGCATGGATTTGAAGCCCTGAAATCCCAGGCAAATTTCCTGTTACTAACAGTAACAAATGAGCTTCAAAACCGGTCAGGAAAGACAGCGGAGGACATTTATCAAGCCTTAAAGATACGCAACATTCTGGTTCGATATTTTCCCGAAGAGCGTTTGCAGAATAAGCTGCGCATAACGATTGGCACTAAAGATGAGAACAGCGCAATTCTGGAGGCGCTGGGTACTATTCTAGCTTAAGCCGCTTTCCTGTCTGCTAAATCACTGTTATAAAGGAATTTATGTCTATTATCGTAATGATCAATCTGCTGCTTTTTGTGGCCCTTATGTACTCACTTTCGAGGATGGGAGGGCGTGGCTATAGCCTCTCTCAGCGGGTCCTTACCAGCCTCATTCTGGGTGCAGCTGTTGGCCTGCTCATGCAATTTATCTATGGCACTGAAACCATCGCTGCCACGCTGGAGTGGAGCAACATTATTGGTAGTGGTTATATAAGCCTGCTCAAGATGATCGTTATGCCGCTAATACTGGTGTCCATGATTGCAGCGGTCGTTCGCATGGAAGAAATTGCAACCCTGGGTAAGATCGGCGGCATCGTTATTGGCATTCTGATCGTCACCACCATGATTGCATCACTGGTGGGCATTACGATAACCAATCTGTTTGAACTCACCGCTGAAGGTCTTACACAGGGAGCCCGGGAACTTGCCAGGGCTGAGGTGCTCGAATTCCGTCGCGGTGCAGTGAGTAATCTCAGCTTCCCACAAATCATCGTCAGCTTTATCCCGCAAAACATATTCAGTGATCTGGCAGGGCTTCGACCGACTTCAATCATAGCCGTAGTAATATTTGGCATCCTGACTGGTATCGCCGGACTGGCAATGACCAGGGACGAACCAGAGCAAGGCAAACAGTTCAGGAATTTTGTGGAAGTGGCGCAAACCCTGGTCCTGAAACTGGTACGGATGGTCATTGCCTTAACGCCATATGGCGTATTGTCTCTGATGATGAAAGTGACAGCAGGCTCCGATGGAAATGACATACTGGATTTACTGAGCTTTATTGTCGCCTCTTATCTCGCCATCATAATTATGTTCTTCATCCATGGCCTGTTGCTCACTGCATTCAGTGTGAATGCCCTGGGATATTATAAAAAGGTATGGCCCGTTCTGACCTTCGCCTTCACTTCCAGAAGCTCCGCTGCAACCATTCCCCTCAATGTGGAAACCCAAATTAAGGAGCTGGGAAATCACCCATCGATTGCTAATTTCTCCGCTACCTTTGGCGCTACCATCGGGCAAAATGGCTGCGCCGGAATTTATCCGGCGATGTTAGCGGTCATGATCGCTCCGAGCATGGGCGTTGACCCTACTTCATTCAACTTTATCCTTACCCTTGTTGGCATCGTTGCGATTAGTTCTTTTGGTGTCGCCGGTGTTGGCGGTGGAGCGACATTTGCCGCGTTAATGGTTCTGCCTGCCCTTGGCTTCCCTATTGTTCTGGCGGCGCTGTTGATTTCCATTGAACCGCTAATCGACATGGCAAGAACGGCGCTCAATGTAAATGGAGCAATGACTGCAGGAACGATTACTAACCGTATTCTGAAACTGAAAGATTCATCATCTGAGGGTATTTCAAATGATGCAGCCATTCCTGATTAGAAAGTTTGATTAGAGAGGCTGATTAGAAGAACTGACCTATATGGCGGATTTCAACGGCTGATTGGAAAGGTGGACTAAATGGTAATCGTTGATATCGACGACGATGCCCACACCGGGCAAATAGTACTGCAACCAAACCATAGCTGGTCCTGGCGCCTGAACCTCTATTTCCTGTACACCTTGATGGGAGTGTCTCTGACAATTGGCGTCAACTTTTTATTTATGGGTGCCTGGTTGGTTCTGCCATTTTCTATTCTGGAAATGTTATTCCTCCTTGCCTGCATGTACCACTGCGTTCTCCAGTGCAGACGCCAGGAAGTCATTACCGTTACCCAATATGAGGTGCGTATCGAAAAGGGCATGCGGCATCCTTCCGAATGCTGGGACTACAAACGGCTATGGGCCAAATTTCTGGTTCAGCAGCCGAAACATCCATGGGACCCTGCCATCGTCAGTATTCGATCTCACGGGCAGGAACTTGAACTCGGCAGCTTTCTCAATCGTCAGGACAAGATTGAGCTAATCGAACACTTGAAGCGGGTTGTACCAGCTTGATGGACATTTGATAAGAGCCAGATAAACAAGCGCTAGTCGACCACTCTTATCAACCCTTCCTGGGCAACTGAGGCAATCAGCGTACCATCCTGTGCATACATGGTTCCCCGATTGAATCCACGTGAGCCACTTGCGGCTGGACTATCCTGGCAGAACAGAATCCACTCATCAAAGCGGAACTCACGGTGAAACCACATCGCGTGATCAAGGCTGGCCGTCATCATGCCGCTGACAAAGGACTTTCCATGGGGCATCAGGCAAGTACTTAGAATGCCCATGTCCGAGGCATAAGCCAGGAGGCATTGATGCATGCTCATATCATCGCCAAGCGGCTCCTTCGCTCGAAACCAGATCTTGTTATAAGGCGGGCGCTTGACCGGATTCATATAATCGTAATTCTCGACTCTCTTCATCTCAATTGGCCGCTCACGATTTAACATTTCCCGCATATATTCAGGAATTGAATCTGCGCGATTAGCAGCCACTTCCTCGTCCGACAATAGTTCGTCCGGCCCCGGGACATCAGGCATTTCAGTCTGATGGCTCAGCCCTTCTTCGGGCACGTGAAATGAGGCAGACATATTAAATATCGCCTCGCCGCGCTGGATCGCAACCACGCGCCTGGTGGTGAAACTTCGGCCATCGCGAATACGGTCAACTTCATAAACAATCGGGATCGACGGGTCGCCCGGCCGCAGAAAGTAGCCGTGAAGAGAATGACACGGACGTTGCTCAACGGTTCGCAGCGCTGCAACTAATGCCTGCCCGATAACCAAGCCGCCAAACACTCTTGGAAACGGCGTAGACTCGCTGCTTCCCCGGAACAAATTGGTTTCAATCTGTTCCAGGTGAAGGTGCGTCAGCAAGGTCTCTTGCGCTGTACTCATGTCGTAACTCCAAATTTTGATGCGCCGCAGCATCCCGCGCTTGTGGAAAGAAAGCAACAACAATTTGAGGCAATATTCAGTTCCAATATATTACCGTCAAATTTTTCGGTGCCAGAATCTTCTCTCCATGACCCTGGCCAGCTCTATTTTTTGAACACCTTTCTTTCCAAGGGAAAAGGATATCGCGCCATAATCAGCAGTATTTAATATCTTGATGTGCCTCGTTTTATATCTGCGCAGTACAATCCCATGAGGGTGATCGAATCGATTGTTGAACCCGGACGAAACAACGGCGATTTCAGGTTGCACATGATTAATCAGCCCAATGGACGAGGAGCTTTTGCTGCCATGATGAGGCATCGACATGATGGTGATATTGGGGAGGTTTCTTCCCTGAAGCAGATGCTCGGACTTATCTTCAATATCTCCCGTCAACAAGATGCCCCAGTGTTCTGTATATGCGAGCAATATGCATGATGTTTCATTTCCCAGCATGTCCTCATCATTGAAACTAAACATCTCAAACTTGACCCCATCGACCGCCCAATGGTGCATTGAGTCACATTGAAGCTGAGCATCATCAAATGGCGAGACAAGTCTCTTTACTTTGAACTTGGCTTGAATCGCCTCCATCCCCCCAGCATGATCGTTATCTCCATGACTGACGATAAAGGTATCAATCTCGTGGACGCCCAGACGGCGTAACACAGGTGCAACAATTTGCGCTCCACTATCGAAGCGCTTGCCAAATCTTGGCCCGGCATCATAAAGCAGATCATGGTTCTCAGTCTGGAGTAAGACGCTTAAACCCTGACCTACATCAATGAAGGTAAGTTGCAGCTCAATGTCACTGGATAAGCTGACGCCATTGAATAGTGGTAGTAATGGCAACAGGCCTAGCCACCTGGGAACAATGTATCCCGGGGAAAGCAGAATAAGCACCCCGGCAACTGAAAGGAGAACGATCTCTGTTACCAGGCCACTGCCATGATAGACCCAGTCAAATGCTGCAATTTGTTGAATGCCCTTCCAGAGCAGTGACAGGCACTGCTCCCCAAAGCTTAAGAAAATTGACGCAAGCACTGCACTCAAGGGTAAGGTGATGACAAAGGCCATCAGCAAAGGGATGACGCTGAGGCTAATGAAAGGTATGGCAATAATGTTCACCAGGAAGGAGACCATCGAAACCTGAAATACCAGATGCAGCAGGATTGGAAACATGGCAACAGACACAATCCATTGGGTCTTCATGCCTTTCATAACAAGGCCAACAACAACCTTCAGGCCGATGCCCTGACTACTATTTTTAGGAACCCGGTCGACACGACCAATGAAGCCATATAACAAGGAAAATACCGCAGCAAAGGACAACCAAAATCCTGTTTGAAGAACCGCAAAGGGCTGAAAAAGTACCACACCCAGGAGCGACAGGCTGAACATTGCTGTTGCCGTGACCTTTCGCTTTAGGCACAAGGCAAGCAATACAACTGAAGTCATAATAAATGCCCGCTGAACCGGCAATCCAAGCCCAGCCATTGACGCGTAGGCACCGGTAAATATGATCGTCAGGAGGCTGACCACACGAATAGAGCTAAATGCCAGCCTGAACACTCGAAACGCCATCGCCGCAATGAGGCCAACATGTAAGCCGGAAATGATTAACAGGTGATTTGTGCCGGTCTGGGATAGTTGCCCCCAGTCGGCTCTGGAAATCTGCGCCGTTTCGCCGATAGTCAGGGCAATCAGCAAACCTTTAACCGGGGATTGTTGAAGTCGTCGCTCCATCTCGCCCCTTACCCAATAGCGAAGAGAATGGTGTAATTGCGCCCACGGTCTGCGAGCCAGCAATGCATACTCTTCATCATTTTTGACATATCCGCGGCCGTTGATTCCCTGGGTCATCAGCCATGCCTCATAGTCGAACAGTCCGGGATTAAGGCTCGCACTTGGATGTGAGAGTTTTACTTTCAGCCGGAACCTGTCCCCTGGCCTGACCTCCACTTCTGAGCGATACCATGAAATCGCAACCCTCCCCTGCCAGCAGGAATGGCAATCTTCAATGTCATCAACTTCAAACCTGAACTGGCTAATTCCATCCCGAACCGATGGCAAACCAATAACATTCCCCGTCACCACAAGCTCGTTACCTATCAGGTGTTCCGGCAGGCGATCGCGGAGGTTCATCTCGCCATTGAGCATTGTGAACATAAAGCCGAGGCCAAAAGCGCATAATGGCAAGGCTCGCTTGAATCGCAAACCATAGAAGGCAAGGGGCAGGATCATGCACAGTGGCGCTGCTGCTGGTAGTTCCTGTGGTAGTTCCGGCAAATTCGCCACCAGTAGGACCGCCATGACAAATATGACGATGGCTACATTCATTCCCATATTTGAATGAACTCTTCAAGTGACCGCTAGTGGTATTCTCTTAAAACGACGCGGGTCATTGCCCTGTCTGCACTGGTATTTTTGTTGCCCGCATCTAGTTCTTGCCCTGATTCTAAGACCGCTGATGTTACATCCTTCACCAGTCATTGAATTTATTGCCCAGCAAAATTTGGGTTCTGCGTTTTCTATTTAATTAACCTACTTTCCGGACCGGCACTAACTAGGCATAATAGGACCTGCAACAAGACACCTATATTCATGCCATTTAAGAAATACCTCCCAAAGAAGGAAGATCTGCTCGAAATAAAATCGCTTCGCATTCTGGGAGACAAAATATTCGAACCCAATCTATGGCACTTCAACCGCCATTCCGTGTCTTGTGCAGCACTCGTGGGCGGCATTTGCTGTTTCCTGCCGATACCGTTTCAAATGATTCCATGCATCTTCTTCTGCATTTTAATCCGCTGCAATGTTCCCCTGGCAGGGGCAATTGTCTGGATCAGCAACCCTATTACAATGCCGCCAATGATGTATTTTGCCTATCGTATAGGCTGTCTCTTGCTTGGTCAGCCGGATGAGTTAAACAGCATCGATATGAGCATTGAGTGGCTAACGACTCAAATTACACTGGTCTGGCAACCTTTGCTGCTCGGCGCCCTCGTCTGTGGGTTCACCATGGGCACTACCGGTTATATGGCTGTGCGCCTCTACTGGCGCAGAAAAATCATCCGGCAATGGAGGCTGCGACGTGAAAGGATGAAATTCCCGGAACATGATTAATCACCAGCCTACTCGTTTCGCAGAACTCTCGCGGGTTCAAGAGAAGCGGCACGCCATGCGGGATAAAGTGTTGCCAGGAAGCTGATCGTTAAAGTAACGGCGACAATAATCGCAATATCAAAGAACCGAATGTCCGAGGGAACAGAGTCAAAATATGTACCGGCTAACATTCGACTGCCACTCAGGCTCTCAAAGAAACCGACCACATCGGTAATGTTGTAGGCCAGCAACAAGCCAAGCACAGTACCAATGGTGACGCCTGCAATACCAATAACGGCACCCTGAACTACAAATATTTTCATTACCCCCATAGGCGCAAGGCCAAATGTTCTAAGCACGGCAATATCCTTCTGCTTGTCTTTAACCATCATGCTGAGACTGGAGACAATATTAAATGCTGCGATTGCAACAATGAGGGACAACAATAAGAACATCATTATCTTTTCCATTTTGACAGTCTGAAAAAAGTCCCCATATTGTTCAGTCCAGTCGGTGGACTTTCCCAATGCTTGCCACTCTGCGCGCACGATCGGCGCATCAAATACATTTGCCAATCGCAACCTAGTATCAATTTCAGTGCTGCCAAGAACCTTCTGCAATGCTGAATAGTTAACCAGCGCCAGGCGATAGTCCACTTCGGCATCAAGTTCGAAAGTGCCAACTAAGCGGAACCTGGAAATCTTCGGCGAAACTGTATTGCCGTCCTTTGAGGGCTCCGGAATGACCATTACCAGATCATCGCCCACCATCACCCCCAGTCGATAAGCCAGAGGATGCCCTAGGATTATGCCCTGTGAGAACTCCGCCAGATCCTGCATTGATCCAACAACCATATAATCCGGAATAATTGACATACTTGATTCAATAGCGCTATCAATGCCGTAGAGTGAAACCAGCTGGCTACTGGAACTATTGAGCAGCAGGCCACTCCTCTGCAGAAATGGCGCTCTCGCCAATATCCGCGGATCGTCACCCAAGTCGACATCTCCTTCGATTACCACATGCGGCACCACCCCCAATATTCGCTTTTTCAGTTCGCTATCAAAGCCATTCATCACTGATACAACGACAATCAGGGCGATAACCCCCAGGACCATGCCAACGAGTGAAATAAGGGACACAAAAGATAGATACCGATTTTCGCTGGTTTCAGAAAGAGTCCTGGAAAACCCTGCGTAGCGAACGCCAACAAACGTTGCAACACTCATGCTTCGGACGCGCCAGAATGCTGTAGGGGATCAGGTCCGGATTCAGGTGCAGTATTGTGCAATCCTGACTGTTCAAGGCGACCGTTATGCAGGGTCAGTTTCCTATCCATTCGGTCCGCTAACTCATTATTGTGAGTGACAATAATAAAAGACATGTCCAGTTCCTGGCTGAGACTGATGATGAGTTGATTAACACCCTCTGCCGTTTTTTCATCGAGATTTCCGGTGGGTTCATCAGCCAGCACGCACTGGGGTTCTGCGACCAGAGCCCTGGCGATGGCAACCCGCTGGCGTTCGCCGCCGGAGAGTTGTCCTGGCTTGTGTGTGCAACGCGATTCCAGCCCTACTCGCGCCAGTATCTCGTTCGCCCTCATCGACGCTTTGCTGCGGCTCATGCCGCCGATCAACAGCGGCATGGTAACGTTCTCCGTCGCTGTAAATTCTGCCATCAGGTAGTGAAACTGGTAAACAAATCCCAGGGTAGAGTTACGAATTTTACAGATCGCCTGCTCATCCAATGTTGACAGGTCTCGGCCATTAACATTGATCGTCCCAACATCCGGAGTATCAAGCCCGGCCAACAAATGTAACAAGGTGCTCTTGCCACTACCGGACAAGCCAACGATAGCAACCCGCTCCCCTCTGGAAACAGACAGATCAATTCCATCAAGCACCTTGACACTACCCTGCCCCTCACCGAATGTTTTTTCGATACCAGATGCCAGAATTACATACTTTTCGTTTTCTGATGTTGTTGATTCTTTAATAGTTTCACCCTTCATATTGCAAGGCCTCGATAGGGTTTGCTGCAGCCGCCTTGGACGCCGGATAGATAGTGGCTATCAAGCATATAAGAAACGAAACTATGCCGATAACAAAGAGATCAGAAGCCAGTAGTTTTGTTGGTAGATACTGAATGAAGTATTCATCCATCAAGCCCAGCCCCAGATTATTATCAATAAAGAAATAGATATCACTTAGCCAATATGCGAGCACGCTGCCCAACACCAGTCCTATGCCGATGCCTGTGACGCCAACAAATATCCCATGGAGAATAAATATTCTCCTGATGGAACCAGGGGAAGCGCCCATGGTTCGCATGATGGCGATATCCGATCGTTTGTCCTGGACGGTCATCATAAGATTGGAAACCACGTTGAAGGCAGCAACTGCCACAAGCATGAGTAATAGCAGGAACATGGTGGTCTTCTGCATTTGTATTGCGTCATAGAGATTGCCGTGGCGACGCATCCAGCTATAGGCAAACAGGTTATCCTGCTCGGCGGCGAGAATCAGCTCGTGCAATATCCGTGGCGCATCGAACAGGTCTCTGAACTTGATTCGGAAGCCATCAATATGATGCTGACGTTTAATCTTCTGGGCATCTCTTATGTGGAGATATAGTTGCGCCTGGTCAAGATCTGAGCCAACTTTAAACAGGCCGGATACCGTAAGACGCTTCATTGTCGGAGTTGGCCCGGCAAGTCCGAACCTCAATTCAGGTAATACCAGGGTTAATTTGTCACCAACATCGACGCCGATCCGAACTGCCAGTGGCTCACCCAAGACAACCTTGTAGCCACCCTGTGCAAGCGTATCCAGTGATCCTTTAATGAAGTAATTCTGAACAATCGAGACCTCTGTTTCAAGCGCCGGATCGATGCCAGTAAATGACACACCCGACAGATTGCCATTGGCCAATACCAGGCCACTGCCTTCTACTATGGGCGCGATTCCTTCAATCTCTGCATGGGATTTCCACTCCTGTAATTGCCGCTGCCACCGGCTATCGGAAATTCTGATATCAGCCTGTCTGCTGTATATTACGCCATGGGGCACAACGCCAAGGACCCGGGATCGTAGCTCTTCTTCAAAGCCATTCATCACAGATATCACGATCACTAATACGGCAACGCCGAGCACGAGGCCGGAGATTGATATCAGCGACATAAATGAAACCAGGTCGTCGGAGGTGCTTGATATGGAATACCGTGCTGCTACGTGCAAGCGCCAATCTCTTATACTCATTTTATTACGCCGATCTTGTACACGCATTGATGCCCTGGATGTTGAAAGCGCATTGAATCATGAATCCACTCAGGATTCACAAATCTCACTACACTTTTCAGCTGTTTACGCCAATAAGCTACAATAGCTTTTTAATCCAGCCGGAATAACAGCAGATGATTGTCATTTTACACCCGAACACCGATGACCAGTCTCCCGAATACCGGAAAACGATGTCATTTCTGGGCAATCTATCCAACATCACAATTCAACATCACGTCATTCAGGGCGCTGAACAAAAACTCAGCGAGATTTACCTCCTTGGCGATACTCATAAGTTAAATCCTGCAGAAATTGAAAGCCTGGACTGCGTGGAACGTGTTGTAAGAATATCGCAAGAGTACAGAATCCTCGGTCGCCATTCGGATATGAAACGCACCAGTGGGTTCTCTTACAACGGGGTAGAGTTCAGTCAGGGCAACTACCAGGTGCTCGCTGGACTGTGCGCAGTTGATACCCCCGAACATGTTGAAATGATGATGAAGGCGCTTCACGAAAACGGTCAGGTCTGCACGAGAATGGGCGCCTATAAACCACGAACTAATCCCTACTCTTTTCAGGGCCACGGAGATCAATGTTTAACTTATGTATTCGAACTCGCAGGCAAGTACGGGATCAAGGTTATCTCCATGGAAGTCACCCACGAGAGCCAGATCGAAGAGATCCATTCCGCTCTGAACGAAACGGGCAATCCTACGGGGGTAATGCTGCAAATAGGGACTCGAAATACCCAGAACTTTGAACTCTTGAAGGTTGTCGGCCGGCAGACTGAATTTCCGGTTCTCTTTAAGAGAGGATATGGCGTGAGCCTGAATGAGTCGCTGAATGCAGCGGAATATCTGGCCAGTGAAGGTAATTCCAAGGTCATCTTCTGTTTGCGTGGCATGAAGAGTGAGGGCGGTGCACCGCATCGGAATATGGTCGATTTTGGCCAGGTTCCAATCATTAAACGCCTGACCCGAATGCCAGTTTGTGTGGACCCTTCACATTCTGTGGGCACCCGGGACAAGTCTCCCGATGGGATTCTGGATATTGCTCATGCGGCTGCTCAGGGCTTGGTGGCTGGCGCAAACATGGTACTGGTGGATTTCCATCCGGAACCAACAACAGCGCTTGTTGACGGTCCCCAGGCACTTCTAATGAGCGAATTGCCTCGGTTTCTGGAAGATATGGGGAATTGCCATGAATTCTATAAAAGCCGGGCCGCGCTCTGGGCTAATGGCTGAACCACCCGAAGTTTGTTGGTCACAGCACTGACGATGACCAAGTGTGGTCCGCTATTCTCCGCTAACGTTGCCTGATCGTTGAGCTCTGGTATCGCCTAACTATGTCCGATCGCTGAGCTGTGGCAATAGAGGGGCCTTCGCGAGCGCAGTTGTGTAGCGTAGGGAGGGCAGGATGCCCGAGTAGCGAAACATGTTGAATTGACTGAAGGCCATGGATGGCCGTAAGGAAAAGAGCGAGCGAAGGCCCCTCTATTGCCAGAGCAGCCACTGCCAAAAAGAATATCACCAACTCAAAAGCGGCTCACGGATATGGAGTTCGATACGAATAGCGTTGATCCGATCACTGCACGGAAATTAACGACTGGCGTCGTAAAAGTCGGTTGTGGCTTTCGATGGGGATTCCTGCTGGTTTTCACACTTCGCGGGATTACCGCCACATATCTCGCAGGCACCATCTACCCCTAGATTGTTTAGGCCTCCGCATGAGCCGGTTATGGGTGGTCGACCGCGGATAACGCCAACGGACATTGCCGCGACCACAGCCAGGAGTACGACAAAAGTAAGTAGAAATTCAATCATGTTGCATGTCTTTAAATGGAGGCCAAATCAATCGACGCCCGTTTTTGGTTCTGGCCCATCCAGCTCGAGATATTTCCGCAACTGCGACGACGAGCGCTCTTCAAATCCGGCCGATGTCTTCATTATAACCAAAACTGCGAGCTTCTGCGCTTCTGCCAATGCTAAACCCTCATCAGCACCCATTACGTCTATTGCAGTTGCATAAGCGTCGGCCAGTGCTGCAGATTCAGTAACAACTGTAACAGACACAACGTTATGGGTAATGGGGCGGCCTGTTCTGGGGTCAATCGTATGTGAATAGCGAACACCATCGGCCTCGAAGTAGTTACGATAGTCACCGGAGGTCGCCATGCTCATATCCCGCAGTTCAATGATCTTGAAGATAGAGCGGCTGAGATTGTCGGGTTTTTCGATGGCCACGGCCCAGGGTTCGTGCCTGACATTAATTCCTCTGCCGCGAATTTCACCCCCGACTTCGATGAGGTAATTTTCATGCCCTGCCCGGTCCAGAATTATTGCCAATTGATCCACAGCATAACCTTTGGCGATTGCGGATAAATCAACATATATATTCCTGGATTTGATCAGGGATGAGTCAGTAACTTTAAGAAAATGAAATCCCGTGCGGCTCATGGCTTCGTTTATTTCATCGTCCGCCGGCACCATCTCCCTGTATTTTTCGCTGCTAACATCATCAAAGGATCGCGGGCCAAAGCCCCAGAGGTTCACCAGAGGCCCCACAGATACATCAAAGGCGCCATCACTCTGGTCATGAATCATTCCGCTCATTTCGAGCACCTTGATAACATCTGCCGAAACAGGGAATTCGATATGCTCCGGCGCTTGATTAAACATTGATAACTCTGATGATTGGTCGTAGGTAGACATTAGCGAATTGATGCGCTGCAACTCATCGTCGATCTGTTCTGCAAGCATGTCGTCGGTGATGTTATCTTCTATTATCTTGACCGTATAGCTCGTGCCCATAGTGTTCCCGGAGAACACATGCTCTGAATTTCCCTCACACGCAAGCAGCAACAGGGCAATCGCTGGCATCAAGTACATTAATTTTCGACTCACGTATTCCCCTTACTCTGGAACCCTGCAATAGGTTATTATTTGCTCTCCGGTTTCATCTGACCGCTATTGAAAAACCATGGCGGTGTCAGCGAAACAGCCTTCAGACTCATAGAAACTGTCATGCCAATCGCATATTTTTTATAGACAAGAGCCTTTTGGACAAGAGTGGGCCCAGAAACAATTTCACCATTATACAGGGAGTGTTATATCAGTTCCTGTTCCATTCACGGACGCAATTTAAAGATCATTGGATTCATCATACAAAATGAATATACCTACCAAGGTTCCACGCATTTCCCTCGCTCGTCTGCCCACTCCCCTGCAACTGATGGAGCGGCTCTCAAAGGAACTCAATGGGCCAAGAATCTGGATCAAGCGAGACGACCTTACAGAGAGTGCGGCCGCGGGCAACAAGTTGCGGAAGCTTGAATTTTCAATTGCCCAGGCGATCGAACAAAAGTCCACGGTATTAATCACTGCCGGTGGAATTCAGTCTAACCATTGCCGGGCAACGGCGATCATGGCGGCTAAATTAGGCCTGAAGTGTCACCTCATATTGCGCGGCCATAAGCCGGACCCTGCTAGTGGCGACTATGCCGATGGCAACCTGCTGCTGGATAATCTCACTGGTGCGGCAATCAGCTTCGTCTCCGGGAAAGAGTTCGACGATATTGATGCAACCGCTGAGAAGATATCAGCTGACTATCGCACAAAAGGCGACATAACATTTTTCATCCCAACCGGAGCAAGCGATGAGATCGGATTGTGGGGGTACATTGAATGTGCCAGAGAGCTGAAGGAAGACTTCGCCCGGTACAAGATCAAGCCAGGCTATGTGATCTCGGCCGCGGGTTCCGGTGGAACGATGGCCGGCCTCGTCCTCGGCAACTATTTGTATGATTTGAACTCAAACATAATGGCTTACAATGTCGCTCGGGATGCTGACTGGTTCGAGCAGAAAATTAGAAGTGACATCAGTAAATGGCAGCAACGCTACGACAAATCCGGCGCGCCAGCCCTGGACCTCGACATCAACATCATCGATGGCTATGTCGGGCCAGGATATGCCCAGGCTGACCAGCATGTGTATGACACCATTTCGAGATTGGCGAGAACCGAGGGCATGTTTTTTGACCCTGTGTATACGGGCAAGGCTTTCGATGCGATGCTTCAGGAATATGCGCAGGGCCGCTTTAACGATGCTGAAGATATTGTATTTATTCACACCGGTGGAATATATGGCCTATTCCCTCAAAGAGCAAAATTCAACGCTACCCCAGAGACCTAAACTATGATTGAATCCGCACCAATTAATCAATTTCGCGATACGTTATGGTACTGACAGCATGAACCAGGTGTTCAAATTGGGCACTATAGCCCTGCTTCTCTCGACACTGTCCGCATGTTCAAGTCTGTGGCCCTGGGGCAAGGACAAATGTGATGATGGCTTTTGTGATGAAACCGCAACTATCAGCAATGAGGCAACTCAAGAAGCCTGGTACTGTTATGGCGTCCAGGTCGATAGAAGCTGGGACTGCGTAAACAGCCCCAATCCCGGGAAAATAGTCGCCGTTGACCCAAGGTTGGTTCAACCAAAGGCGAGATCGACAACAGGTAATGAACTGCAACTATCCAGCGTACCGGATAAACAGGAAATCCTAACGGCGATCAATGGTAAAAAGAGTGCCAGCCAACGAATCCTCTCTAAACCCAGCGAACATTTTGCAGTTCAGATTTTCGCCGTCCGGGACGAGGACAAACTCCAGGCATTCGCAGGACAACACTCCATCAACGATCCTCTCTACGTTCGCATGGAGAGCCGGAAAAAAATCTGGTACGTGTTATTGCTGGATACCTATTCCACGAAGGCAAAAGCGGAATCGGCAATGGCGGATTGGACAGACCAGCGAAATCTCGTCGTCCGGCCATGGGTAAGGGAGTTGGAATCCCTGCAAGAAGCGATCAGGTTGGCGCTGGAAGGGTGAGCAAAAATAATCCGTTTGCTGACATTCCTTCAGTAGACAAGGTCATCAGTCACGAATCCAGTCGGGCCCTCCTGGAAATATACGGAAGAAATCAGATTGCTGAGTCTGCCAGGTCGGTCCTCGATATTATTCGCAGAGAACTGGGTCAGCGTCAGGCTGAACTGCTCGAATCCGAAGCCGATATAGATCATGCAATTCCGACCATTGTTGAAATAATCGCGCAAATCGAGAGCCAGGTTATGCGAAGTCGCGCATTCTCGCTCAAGTCCGTCCTTAACATGAGTGGCACAGTGCTGCACACAAACCTCGGCCGCGCAGCGCTACCAGAGAGTGCCATCTCAAGTATCATTACCATCGCCCGGGGCTCGAGCAACCTGGAGTTCGATCTTGAAACGGGTAAGCGCGGCGACCGCGACGTGCACATTGAAAAAGTCATCACAGAAATCACAGGTGCTGAAGCAGCAACTGTGGTGAACAATAATGCAGCTGCAGTATTGCTCACCTTGAATACGCTCGCCTTAAACAAGGAAGTACCGGTATCAAGGGGCGAACTTGTCGAGATCGGTGGCTCTTTCCGAATACCGGAAGTGATGTCACGCTCCGGATGCCAATTGATAGAAGTAGGTGCAACTAATCGCACACACCTAAAAGATTACCAGCAAGCCATTAACGCCAATACTGCGTTGTTAATGAAGGTACATACCAGCAACTACGAGATCCGCGGCTTCACACATTCCGTTAGCGACAAGGAACTGGCAGACCTTGCACACGAGTCCAATATCCCGTTTGTTACCGATTTGGGTAGTGGCACCCTGGTTGATCTTTCCCGCTATGGCTTGCCTCATGAACCCACTGCAGCAGAAGCAATTCAGTGCGGAGCAGACATTATTACATTCAGCGGCGACAAACTCCTGGGCGGGCCGCAGGCTGGAATCATTATTGGCAAGAAGTCATTCATTGACGCCATTAAGGCAAACCCTTTGAAGCGCGCGTTGCGCGTGGACAAGTTAACAATAGCGGCGCTATTTGAAGTGCTAAACCTTTATCGCGACCCGGACAGACTTGCGGAGACTCTGCCAACCTTACGTTTTCTCGCTCGTTCTGTGGATGAAATCGATACCTTGGCCAAGGCGGTATTACCGGCATTTGAATCGGTATTCAAAGATCAGACAAACATTGAAATAATCGATACATTCAGCCAGGTCGGAAGCGGATCATTACCCCTGGATCGACTGGCCACCAGAGCGATTGCCATCTCCTCCACCAAATCAGAACAGTCTGACAATCACCTTCAGGAGATTGCAAAACGACTGCGCACTGCGCCACTTCCTGTAATCGGAAGGCTGAATGACGGCAAACTCATATTTGATTGCCGCACCCTGGAATCTCCTGAAATCCTGGTCAATGCTCTCGAACAACTAAGCCCGCCATGATCATAGCAACTGCCGGCCACGTAGATCACGGAAAAACCTTGTTGGTGAAATCCTTGACTGGCATTGAAACTGACCGGCTTGACGAGGAAAAGGATCGCGGCCTGACAATCGACCTGGGCTTTGCCTATATTGATGACGAACTCGGTGGGCGACTAGGTTTCATCGATGTACCAGGGCACATTAAATTTATTAACAATATGTTAGCCGGCGTCGGAGCGATTGATTTTGCATTATTGGTTATTGCTGCAGACGATGGCCCTATGCCTCAAACTTTGGAGCATCTGGCGATACTCGATCAGTTAGGTATTAGCACTGGCGCGATAGCCCTAACCAAGATCGACCGGGTTGACGAAGACCGGGTCTCAGAAGTAGAAGCCGAGATCACCAACATGCTGCGAAATACATCTTTAGCAGACATAAGCATCTACCCTCTGTCGAGCATCACCGGCGAAGGTGTCGATGACCTGAAGACAACCTTGTGTCTGATGGCATCTGAAATTGATGCCAAATCAACCACCGGATATTTTCGACTGGCGATCGATCGCTGCTTCAGCGTTAAGGGATCGGGGCTGGTGGTTACCGGCTCTGTGTTTCATGGAGAGATCAGGGAGGGGCAAGAATTGTACCTGACCCCGCAAGGCGAAGTGGTGCGAATCCGTAAAATCCATACCCAGAATCAGGCTGCAAATACTGCTAAGGCCGGCGACCGCTGCGCACTCAATATCGCGACCAACAACATCGGACGAGAAGATATCAGTCGTGGTAACTGGCTAACAAACAACCCGTTTCATCGAGCCAGCAAGCGCTTCGATATCGACCTGAAAGTTTTAAAAACCGAGGGAAAGCCACTGCGCCACTGGACACCGGTGCATATCCACAGCGCGGCTAATCATGTCACTGGTAGAATCGCTGTTCTGGAATCACAGACATTGAAGCCCGGCGAACGAGGACTTGTCCAGGTCGTAACGAATGAAGCAATCAATCTATGCTTCAACGACAGGGTGATCATCAGGGACCAGGCCGCCAGTAGAACAATTGCCGGTGGTAATGTGATCGACCCCTTCTCTCCTGCACGTGGTAGAAGCACACCAGGTCGACTAAGTCTTCTAAACGACCTAAGAAACAAGAACGCCCAAGGCGCCTTGATCGCCATGTTAGAACACTATAGTAACGGCCTGGATGTGGATACATGCTACGCGGCACTAAATTTAACGACAGATGAATTAAGATCCCTGTTACAGGGTCAAGCGGTAGAGCTCAATGACAAGGTCATAATCAGCAACAGCAATCTCGAGCTGTTGAAAAATGACCTGAGCAAACATTTTGACGATTGGCACAAATCGAATCCCCAGGAAAAAGGACTGTCGCTCAATCAGCTAAAGAAACTGCTTCCGCCACATTGCCTGGTTGCTGACATAGCAATATCGCAACTAGTTGATGCCGACGAAATTGTTAAGTATGGCAATATCCTGCAACGACCTGGCTACAGCGCTCAAATATCTCCACAAACAGAAGCACTCTGGGCGAAGGTGGAACCCATTCTCATCAGCAGCAAAACCAAGCCACCAGTGCTTCACGATCTTGCTGCTCAATTATCAATGCAAGTGAAAGCCCTGGAGAAATCACTTGCGGAATGTGTCAAGACAGGGTTGCTGGTTCGGCCTATTCCAAACCGCTACTTTTTGCCGTCAACGATAGCGGAACTGCGTGCATTATTATCAAAAGCGGCGATCCAGGATACGACGGATAGCTCTGAATTCACCGTTAAGGAATATCGCGACGTCACCGGCATCGGCCGTAATCTGTGCATCGAGATTCTTGAATATTTTGATCGCCTTGGCTTGACTCAACGCATCGGCGATAAACGAAAGATAAATACGGAAAGGTAAGATGGCGATTACAAAATTTGATGGTAAGGTCGCGGCGATAACCGGCGCTGGTTCTGGCATGGGTCGCGCCCTGGCTTTGAGCCTTGCCAGTCGAGGATGCCACCTTGCTGTCTCAGACCTTGATGGTGATGGACTTACCCGCACTACGGAACTGATAGAGGCCAGCTGCAAGGTTAAGGTAAGCACACATACCATCGATGTGGCAGATAAAGACCAGGTCGAACAATTTGCTGCCAATGTGGTTGAGCAGCACGGCAAGGTCAATATGATCTTCAACAATGCTGGTGTAAACCTAACAGATACAGCTGAGCATACGAGCTATGAGGATTTTGAGTGGTTAATGAATATCAATTTTTGGGGAGTCGTTTACGGTAGCAAATCCTTTATGAAGTATTTCCATGATGTAGACGAAGCCCACATCATCAATACCTCAAGTATCTTTGGCGTGATCGCCGTGCCTACGCAATCTGCTTATAATGCCTCCAAGTTCGCGGTTCGTGGATTCACCTATTCCATGCGGCAGGAACTGATGGATACCCATATCGGCGTGAGCTGTGTACAGCCTGGAGGAGTAAAAACCAATATAGTGAAATCATCTCGTTATGTTGCGTCTGACAACTCAGCTCCCACAAAAGAAGAGGCAGTGAGCCAGTTTGAAACTATGGCAAAGCTCACCTCGGAACAGGCTGCAGAGCAAATCCTTCGTGGCGTCCTGGCAAATAAGGCACAAATACTGGTGGGCAGAGATGCCAAAGCCGCGGCAGTTATCGAACGCATTGCGCCGGTTGGTTATCTAAAATTTCTATCCAATTTGTGGATCGGAGACAATTCGGAATAAATGTAGCAAAATGAACATCTTGCCTAGCCGAGATCCTTATGAATTCATCGCCTGACACGCCAACAAACTTCAAGATTAGTTGCCTGAGAGCTTTGCTATCTGTGGTTATTTTGATATTACCTGCTTTCTCCTGGGCTGAAGAGGTACACGAACTTACTCGCAACAACTTTAGATCTTCTGTTTGCAATATTTCGAAGATGGATATCAGTTTCGAGATGGATGAGGCATTTGGCGAACCTTTGATTACTTCACAAATGAGCTGGAGCGCGGGTCCCAATACGAGCCTGAACTGCCTCTCAGGAA
This sequence comes from Pseudomonadales bacterium, assembly GCA_046582185.1. Classification (GTDB taxonomy): domain Bacteria; phylum Pseudomonadota; class Gammaproteobacteria; order Pseudomonadales; family Azotimanducaceae. The sequence goes on from JAYGEX010000041.1 coordinate 134,817, forward strand.
TCACCCACATCTGGGTCCGGGTTCGAACGGAAATGGATTCCATACGCTACATCAAACTGAGACCAAAGATCCTGAGCGCCGGCTCTGGCTTTGGTTCTAGAACAACTGAATCTCCCAGCTGGTCGTATCTGTTCTGCAAGCAAGCATCTGACGCCAGTAACTGTGAGTCAGAGTCAGTTTCCAAGAAACTATTTCTAACAAACCTTAAATTTGAAGGCTTGGAGGTAGTTACCGAAGCACTGGCGGTTTCAACACTCGGTTCTTCAGGTATATCCTCTTCACGCCACATGCCCAGTAAGGCCAAGACCTCGGATGGCAGCTTTTCACTGGATTCAATATTGGCGGATGCGATTGACCTTGCTATCGAGCCAGCAGCACCTAAAAAAGAAATAGTCGAGGTCGTCGAGGAAGAAGCGCCTCCACCAGTGCCAACGGCGGAAGAGATAGCTGAACATCGAAAGAACCACGCTAAAGAAGCCTCCCAAAACGTGGTAACGCTAATATCGTCATCACTGGCCCATTACACTTCACCCCCACACACCTGTGAAACTGGGCGAGATGTTGCTAATTGGGTTCAAACACGAGGTATTTGCCAACTTAACTTTCGCAGTGAGAGTAGCCATGACTATCTTTGCGCTGACAATGGGCGCCCTTCAGCCATAAAAGCCACCAGTCAAACGCGGATAGATTTTGCTCAGGACGTCCAGGATATTCCGGAAATTCGGCACTCTGCAAATGGATGGGCATCTCTCACCCTGGAGCTCAACGGCGAGCTGCAACGTATTACAGAAGGAAATTACAAGACCAGCCGCTGGCAGATCACAGCTGCCGATACTCAATTGGACGACCTCAAACAGCTGGCGTCCAGCCTCGCCACACTCAAAGAGTATTGCGAAAGCAGTACTATCTGAATGAGCGCTATCTCAACTGGCACAATATGGACAAGTAAAAGCTGAGATAGAGACAATCATACGCGGATAGCCTAATATCCAGCCTACTGAATCAAACCAAAGTAGGTGTTTGTGTGAAGTTTTTTCGACATCTGTTCTTTTCTCGACACATGTTTCCATTGGTAAAAATTTTCAAGGTCGCAGCTCTATCAGCACTAATCACTATTCCTACGCTTGGCCATGCTGAATCCACCACTATTTCAGACAATCTACCCCTTGATGTTCAGGTAGACCTCCTGATGACAGAATTGTCCAGATTGCTGAGGGTGGATGACAACCACGGCATCATAAACATGATTCCTAAAATTCGCGCCCTAGATATTGAGATTCCCGATTCCCTGTATTTTCTTGAGGCTCGCGCCCTATTCAGAACCGGTGATGCGCTGTCTGCACGGGACCGCCTCATTGTTTATCTTGCCAATACTGGCCGGGATGGTCGCTACTATGATCAGGCAACTGAATTGCTACTATCTGTAAAGGCCGAGGCCGAAATACAAGAACAGCAACGCCAGGAACAGGAACGCAAGCGCCGCATCGAACTGGCAAAATCTGCGCAGAAGGCGCAGATGCTAAAAATTCGTAACGCACAACGTTACCTTCAACAATTGGGGTTCCGACTGGCAACTGAAACCGGCGAATTTAACAACCCGACACGGGAAGCACTTGCGGTCTATCAGGTTCGCCACGGCCTCGATATTAATGGTGATATCACCAACGAAACCCTGGAAAGCCTCCTGAACGGTGTACCGGATGAGCATAACTGTGATGGTCTCGCCCGCTATCCACGTACGCCACAGCAATGGGGCATCCCCCTATCACAAATCCCACCACAGGCTGCAGTCGCCGTATGTAACGATGCCCTGCGCAAGTATCCGGAAGTAATTCGCTTCCAGATTCAATATGCTCGTGCGCTGCGATCGTCTGGCAGATTTAGCGACGCTATGGGCGCCATAGACCAGGCCGCCAAGTCAGGATATCCGGCAGCAGAGGTCCTCATTGCAAGAATGCATGAATCTGGCGTTCTCGCAGAAAAAGGCAAACCTGACTTTAAGACCGCCCTCAGGTGGTATCAACGCGCGAACGAGAAAGATTATCCACAAGCGCAGATTAAAATTGGCGAATACCTTGAGGCAGGCCAAGGCGGCCTAAACCGTTCTATTGAAGGCGCTGTCTCGTGGTATAGAAGGGCAGCCGATCAGGGCAACCCTCCTGCACAGCTAATCATGGCAGAACACTATATCAGCGGCAGAGGTGTTAAGAGAGACTATGCAGCAGCCCACCGCTGGTTGCATCTGGCGGCTGAACTTGAGTATCCGGCTGCAGAGTACAAACTCGGTGAACTATACGAACGTGGACGCGGCGTTAAACGCAATAAAACATCCGCAGTGGCATGGTATCGTAAGGCAAGTAGCCATGGTTCTGCCGCCGCAACGGCTAAATTGAAGCAATATGGCCTCTAATTTAAAATGCAGGATTATGTACCTGACTGAAACCTTTAACTAGATTCCCGATCTAGTATCGTTCAGGAAGTATTTCTGCCAGGTTTTTTCGAGCTGCATCACTACCCTGGGATGCAGCTTTCTCATACCAGAAAATAGCCTGATCCAAATTCTTCTCCACTCCAATACCAAGCTGAAAAAGTCGTCCCAGGTTATTTTGCGCAACAATTCGGCCCTGCTCCGCAGCTTTCACATACCATCTCGCCGCTTCAGCTGCATCTGTAACAACCCCACTACCATGTTCGTACATATAACCAATGGATTGTTGTGCATCAGCATCGCCTAACTTGGCAGCCCTTCTGAACCATACTGCAGATTCAGTGAGGTTGGTAGCGGTCCCTTCGCCCGCCTCATACATCACGCCCAGGCTCAACATCGCTTGCAGTTCGCCCTGGTCAGCCGCGAGTTTGTACCACTTCAGAGCCTCGCTTTTATCCATATCAACCTGTTCGCCAACTTCATACATATAACCCAGGGATAATTGCGCAGTTGCGTTGCCGCCCCTTGCCACCTTTATATAACTTTTAATGTATGCGCTCGGCCCAGATGGCTTGGCCTTCGGTGGAGGTGTTGCCTTGGGTTTAGTCAACAGAGCGAGTACCGAAGGCTGTTCCTCTATCTGGACGGACGAACTTATGGATGGGCTTGAAGATGCCTCCATGGGCCGTGACTCTTCAGCGTTACTCTCTGTTTGCGCAGGACTCTGTTCAAGTCTGGCTGTGTCGTAATTTCCTGTTGGAGCCGTACCGCTCGAGACGACAGAACTGGTAAGGGATGCAGCACTGACTGCGGGCTCAGGGCTGTTTATAGGCTCAGGGCTGTTTATAGGCTCAAGGCTGTTTGTGGGCTCATGGCTGTCCCCCCGACTGAATTCCAGGTCGAGAATGCCTGATTGGTCATACGCGACCGTTGGGGTCGAGGTGTTCAAGGCTAGCGTTAGCAATCCTACCTGGGAATCAGGTGCCTGCTGCGAATCAGCTGTTTGCGGGATAGTGGGCGCCTGTTGCGGAATAGGTGACTGTTGCGATGTATAAACCGGCTGTGGAAGCCCATCTCCAACTATCGCGACTTCAGAACTCACCACTTCCGATTTGGGTACCGACTGCTCTTCTTGCTGTGGAACAGCTTGCTTAGGCGCAACCGTAGTATTGACCGCTGGCCCTTCCCGAACGACTGTTTCAACAAGCTGTGCTGGAGCATCCAGAGGAATGGTCCTGGCAACTGAGGTCTCAGATTCGGCCATCTCTCTTAAACTATTAGAAACTTGATCAGCATTCGAGGTATACGCTGTATCTGCTTGTTTTATGAAATTATCATCTACAGGTGCTGCGGACAGTGCTGATTTAAGCGGCGGACTTTCAATTTTCTGACTGACGCTGCTGGCCTGTATTTGATCAAGCAAAAGATCATCAACAAATGAGCTAAATCTATCATCGGTTCGACTGGCAGATGTCGAAGGTTCAGGCAGAGCTGCTATAGCATTTTGAGAAGAAACCGTTGTGGCACTCTCAGATTCAGAAGCAACTTCAGGCACCTTCGCCTCAACGATCAAGGCCTGCTCAGGTAAGGGCTGAATCAGCAGGCTTGAATCGGTTCTACCGATGGAGGCCAGTAGAGGTGAGTAGACAAAGCCAAGCTCCATACCATCCCTGGCTATTTTGTACCAAGTTCCGCCCTGGGTCTGCACCTGACCGGTCACCCAAACTTGATCTCCCCTGGCGAGCCGACCCACCCGAGGTGCCGTTGTAAATGGCGTTTGCCGGATGTTCGCAACCTTGCTGGCTTCCATATCAGTATCGAGAAAGGCTACCTTGAACTTTTGACTGGCCTGTGTGCGCGCTCTCGCCTCTCTAAGCTTTCGTTCAATGGCGGTCTTTTTGACCATGGCAAGCGCTGTGAATGTACCATTCGGATACTGGGACACGTAAGCATCATATTCACGGGTGTTTTCACTATTCTTAATGGAATTCCAGAAGGTAATTTCCGCGCTGGCGATGGCTGCTTCCCCCGTGCCTAACTTATTAGCAATTGCACCACCGGGCAGGGAAAAAACAAAGTCACCTCTGTCAAAATTCTTGTCTCTAAGTTTGCCGTATCGAGGAGTTTGCAAGGCCTGGGTAAGATTTGTAAGCCTATCACCAAGGAACAAGCCAAGCTCACTGGCGGTAACATAGCCATCACCATTGGCATCTGACCTTTCTTCGCCGGTAATTGCCCGAATAAACAGCTCTCGAAAGGTGCCATCGTCGGACACCGTCTGATTTGCATCACCAGATGTCAGAAATTGCCTGACAGGTTGCGTTGTCGCCCGGGTAATTGCAGCTGGAGGAATCGATCGCTGGCTGGAAAAGACGGTACCTGCAAAACAGGAATCAAATACTGCGTAGGCATGCTTCGCCACAGCCTGGCGCATAAACGTACCAAAATCCCTAAGTGCAACGGATGCAAATTTGAACGCTGCTCCTTCCGTAGGAACGGGGGCATCCGTCGGAATAAGATAACCTTCCCCGTCTACCGTCGCGCCATGGCCGGCATACCAGATAAATAATCGCGCATTTGGGTTATCACCTTTGAGAATAAAAAAGCGCTTAAAGACCTTATTCAGCTCTTCAGATTTCAGGTCAGTATGGAGTTCAACTTCAAAACCTTTAGATTCAAGTACTTCGGCGATTAGTTCGGCGTCTTCGATAGCTTTGCTTAGCTTAGGCCAACCGTTGGTATAGTTGTCATTGCCAATGACCAGGGCATAACTATCAGAATAGAGCTCTACAGTTTCAAGGGTAATGGCATCCTTCGCTTCAGATGCTTTAATATTGACTGATATCCCGCGAGACACTGCAAATGTGCTGGTCGTAGTCAAAATAAGAACGAAAGACAAGCCAAGTGTAAAAAATTGTTTTAGTGCTTGTTCCACTATTTATCAGAATGTGAGCCCGAATACGCCATCATGCTGAAATTCTGTGCCATTTTCCACTGAAATCATCATGATATTAAGTAGACCAAACGCCCTAGAACCACCATATTAGTTCCTGTCCCGTAATATACGACTGAAAAACAGGTACAAAATTCAGATATTTTTGCGCTTAGGTATTAATCACTTAAGAAGGAAGTAATACCGGGGGTTTACATTCATGGACAAGACCCAGTTATATGAACCTGCCCCTCCATCGTTGTACTATAGTGCTCAAACTACAGCCAGCGCCTTGGGATATTTTGATGATAATGTCCAACAAGATAAATCAGCCAGGATTCTCTTTTATGCGAACAGTGTTTATGCGAACCGCACAACTAATTGTCACTCTGGCTGCATGTAGCAGCATCCAAAACCTGTACGCCGATCAGAGCAGTGTGGCGGACGGCCTCGTGGAAGCGGTGGGATTTGGCACGGTAGACACCGCCAAAACAGCAAATCGAACTCAAGCGCGGCTAATGGCAAAGAGGGCTGCAATTGTTGACGCGCAACGCAATCTGTTAGAAATGATCGATGGCGTCCGCATCACTTCCGGAACAACCGTTAAAGACGCCCAACTGGAAAGCGACATCATCGGCAACCGCATAAAGGGATTGCTTAAAGGTGCATTTATCCTGAAACAGGAACTGACGGAAGAGGATGACACATATCTGTATGAAGTCACGATGGGTGTGTGCCTGAACGCATCACTCGAAAGTTGTAGGTCTCGACCGAACCTGGCGCAGATTATTTACGAATCATTAACTAAAACACCGGTAGAGGATCAATTCACCGCCACACTTGATAGTTCCGCCCCCAGAGCTTCAAGTCTTATCGTTGACCTGGGCGACTATCAATTCTCCCCCTATTTTGATGTCAGGCTGGTTAACGCATCAGGTAAGGAAATTTATGGTCCAGGTCAGTTCGATCCCACCAAGGGAAACGATTGGGTTCATTGGGAGAAAAGCATGACGGCAGCGCGAGCATCAGCCATTGCAGGTGAGTCTCCCTTTGAAGTATCCGCCGCCGGGACTACACTGGATTCAGATATTGTCCTATCGGATGAGGATGCAGAACGCCTGTATTCCACCAATGCAAATAGCGGCAATTTTCTTGAACAGGGCAAGGTCATCTTTGTCATAAAATCAGCGGGCAGTTAAATACAGCTAGTACTAATAGTAGGTAGCCCCAGGATGGAACATTGAACAAGCCAGCATATATCGCAGCACTAATCATAATCGCGGTACTGTCAGCGAATCTGACAAATCCGGCCTATGCCGACGAAGATGCCTTCGATGCTTTGGATAAACTGCTTGAGGATAATTTTATCGACATCGATAGAAGCCTGGAAGAACGATACCAGCTGCTTAACGATGCCCTTGAGCGGGGTTACCTGCGACTCAGCGCCGAAGTGGCCGAATCCTGGGGAAGCGATGAAGCCAGACTACCATCAAAAAAGGAATGGGTTGATTACAGTTCTGACTTGAGGACCCGTCGAACCATCAATTTTGAAACCGGCTCGATATCTATCGAGCGGATCATCGACATTAATGAAGATCTGAATCAAATTGTTGCTGACTTACAATCTGCCTCAACTTCAATCCTCCAGGATAGCGTCACAGATCTGGCATCGAAAGACCTTGCGCTGGCATACGCACGAGAATCACTCGCTGAAGACGGAATCATCCTGCCGCAAGGTCCAATCTCAACCAAACCTGTTCTGGCGAATATGCGTAAGCCACCGGAAATTGCAGAGCTTAGTTTGCTGGTCGAAGGCGTATTGAAGAACCCGGGGTCCCGGCAGTCATACCCAAATTCATTAACTGAACCTGACCCAATGCCAATCTTTGTCAGCACGCAAATTCTGACCAACAACAGTACAAAGGTTAGTCTGGAACTGCCCTTGAACAAGGGTTATAACTTCAAACTTGCCAATCAATATATCGCCAATATTTCAAGGGAAGCCAAGAAGCAAAACTTGCCCTCTTCCCTGCTCTTCGCGGTGATGGAAACGGAATCAAGTTTTAATCCAATGGCACGCTCTCCAGTGCCAGCGTTTGGATTGATGCAGCTGGTTCCTAGTTCAGGGGCAATGGACGCATACGAATACGTATATGGTGATAAAGTTTTGTTGGGCCCTGACTATTTGTACCTTGCCGATAATAACGTCGAGCTGGGGGCAGCTTATCTGAGCCTGCTCCACAATCGATACCTGCGACATATCACTGACCCGCTAGCCAGAAGATACTGCGCCATAGCAGCATACAACACCGGCGCGGGCAATGTCGCAAGATCCTTTACCGGCTCAACAAATGTTCGCAAGGCGGCTAAACTTATCAATGAATTAACCCCCGCAGAAGTTTATGATCACCTTAGAGAAAAACTACCCCATGAAGAGACTCGCAGGTATGTTGAAAAGGTCATTCGCGCGATGAAAAAGTACACAGTTTACGATAGCCAAACTTTGAAGGAGACTGGAATATGAAACGATCTATTGTCTTCTTTGCAGCCAATTTTACTGCCATCGCTCTGCTGACGTTCGCGACAGTGTGCAGCGCGAAGGAAGTCACAAAGGAAACAGCATCCGGTGGAATAAACTGGAGCAAAGGTATCGTTTATGCCACCGGCTACGGGACCGCCAAGCCGGAGCTCTCATCCGCACAGAGGAGAATCCTTTCACGCCGTGCTGCCATCGTCGACGCGCAAAGAAACCTGCTGGAAATTACCAAGGGTGTGCGCATCAATTCGACGGTCACCACCGACAAGGCAATGAAAGAGCACCGGGATATAGCGACCCGGGTGGAAGGCATCATCAAAGGAGCACGCGTTACTAAAGATCATTATCAAAATGAGGTTGCCACCGTCACTATGACAATGCCGATTGCCGGTGATTTCCTTCGTACCTTATATCCGGCAGAACAATATGCAAGCAATCAGTATCCTGCAGCAACATACGCAGCTGAGGAACGGTCGATATTCTCTTCCAATGAAGCGCGCCAGATCATCATAAAAAATACTCCCACCTGGGAGCTGCTACCCCAACTAATGTCTGCTGGCGCCCAGGCAGTTCACTTCTTTATACCCGGCGCACTGGCCAGTAACAGCTTGATGATCAGCAATGAACCTGAAGCAAAGGCTTACCGGAAGCTGATTCTATGGATGCAGGAGAACGCCAGCTCCGACCTGCAAGGAAATTTACAGGAGGCCATCATCCACTATGAAAGTAACGCCCGCTTCTCGGGATTGCTTATCGATGCCAGCGCTGTCCCGAATTTTGAATTGGCAACTATTCCCCGGATTCGTGATGAAGCCGGCAACATACTCTACCCCAGCAAACAGACCTCATATGACGACATCGTCAACAAGCGGGGCGTGACCTACGATTTTGATCTGGAGGATGCTATTAGAAACCAGAGAATTGCAACTACCCCTTTCATCATCAAGGCAATCTCAACATACAAATCCCTGCCTTCCGATCTCGTTATAATGTCAGCAGATGCCAAGAGTATTCTGCAAAGCCAGAGCACTGTCATGGCAATGAATAAAGCAGGTGTGTTGATTGTCGTTGCACTATAACGAAACGAGCAGCAGGAAAACGACCGGCCCCTCGCTGCGGGAGATCAGCCGCATATGTCTGCTCATGTGTACCGTCGCCACTATTTTGATTACACCGGTAACGCTCCATGCAGCCGATGATTCACAACTGGCCGCCGGAATCATCGAGATACAGCAATTCGTTGCCTCCAACAATCACAGAGATGCCTTGAACTTACTACGCGCAAGCCGCGAGCAATACCCCCGGAACCTCACTTTGATGGAGCTGGAGGCCCAGGTTTTATTTGATATGGGGCGCTGGGTCGATGCCAGAACGAGCATCACATCGTCCAGGCTTCAGTCAGAAACTCTAAGCGATATAAGCAACGCTATTACCAAACAATTAACCAAAGCCGCAAGCAGTGACAAGCGAGCGACCATTATGATTCAGCGCCGCATAGATGTAGATGATTTCCGTACTGCCATCGCCATCGCGGAGCTCGCCCTGGGAAAATATCCCGACAAGCGTGTTAACTTCCACCTGCTTAAAGGTGAGGCCCTGTACAAGAGCGGTGATCTGGATGCAGCAGAAATCGAGCTTCGTAAAACGTTAAGAACTGACCCCATGAATGATGTCGCCCGGGCATACATCGAAGAGATCAGGGACACCCAACAAGCCCAGACAAGCACTGCAGTTGCAGAGTGGATAAGTATCGCGAAAGATAAAGTTGGAGATTTTATTGTCACCTTTCTCGCCCTGTTTGCAGCATTCCTGGTGAACTCCGGAATCGAGCCTATTCTATTACGGGTCAAACTTAACAAAGCGAGAAAATCATTCGAGGATGGAAACTATGATGAATTTACAGACCTGATTGAGGGCCTCCTGGATGAGGAAAATTTCTCTATTCTAAGGGCCAACTTCAGAATCGTCCTGAACCAGAAAGGATACACTGAGGCGAAATCGATTCTCGAAGGGCATGTTGTTACTCTGGAACGCCTGCCGACCTTGTTAAGAATTTTGGAACGCGAATATGAAAAGATGTCGGAAGCCACTTAGATTCATCCTGGCTTTTTATTTAATGGTTGTACTTGCTGCCTGCTCGTCAACAGCACCAAAAAATCCTGCACCAAAGGTACACTACCTGGAGCAAGACGCTATTAATGCGATCAGCCTGCACCTCGAAGATGAGGCAAATACCGCACTCAATGCAGCGCTATCCTGGTATCAGTCCCTGGATGACCTAGAGGGGCAATGGCGCGTTCGCTATACCATCGCCAGCATCGCCTTTGCGAAGGATGACAGGGCAGCAACAGGTAAACAGGTGGATTCACTGGAGCAGTTGGCGAAGCAGATAGATTCAAGCCTGATTGATTACAAGACCAAGCTGCTTCTCGGCCAGATCCGGCATGAGGACCAATACTTCACAGATGCACTTGCCAGTGCATCGTCAAATACGCAGCGGGCGGTAGCAAATACCTACCTTGGCAATACTGTGCTTGCCATTTCGATTTTGGACGGTTCCGGCAGTCCCGGCGACCGCGCATTCGTTTATTACCAATATGCGAAATCCCGGTCAGGCCAGATTCAATCAGGTAATACCCAGTCAGACAATGAAGGCATTGCCGAACAATACTTCCGATATTCCTTGCAGGCTTATAAACTGGCAGAAGATCCACGCGGCGTGGCAGATGCATTGTTAAGCATTGCCAGAATCAAAGCTGAAAATCATGAACTTGATGCCGCTAACGACTTTGGACGCAGGGCCATCAACGCATTGGAAGCCGCCGGGCAAGCAGGACGAGCTGACGCCGTCAAATCCTGGTTATCCACCCTGTGAGCGAACCTCCTGAACATGGGAAACATAGAACAAATCCGCTGAATTTTATTGGCGTTCTTGGCCAGAAGAGCCAGGATATTACGCGTTACGCACTGGATATCATTGGCCTAATTTCAGTGGCCCTGCGCGCCAGTCGCCATCTAAAGAATAAACAAAGAAGGGCTATCTTTCGGAGTCTGTTCGTACGCCAACTCTACAATACCGGCGTCAAGGCACTTTATATTAATGGCATGATTGCGGCCTTTATTGGCGCCCTGATGATGTCACGCTTATTCGAGTATATTCCGCGACAGGTATTAGCCGAACAATATGGCAATCTTTTTGTAGTGGTCATTTTTAGGGAGCTGGGGCCACTTATATCTGGGCTCATTTTAATCTCACGTTCAGCCACTGCGGTCACATTTGAAATCGGTTACTTACGACTCAGGCGAGAGTTCCAGGTCCTTAACGGTTTAGGCATAAATCCGGTATTCCTGTTTTTGCTGCCTGTATTCTTCGCATTCCCAATATCACTACTACTCATGTTTTTGTACTTTGACTTTATCTGCCTGTTATCAGCCTACGTTGTTATCTGGATGTCAGATCCCAATATCCAGTTCCTGACTTTCCTTGGTAATATACTTTCACAGATCACCCTTAACGAGGTTGCTATAAACGCCGTGAAGGCTATCTTGGGCGGCATGGTAATTGGCGTTATCTCCATCCATTTTGGCGCCAGGGCGTCAGATAGCTTTGAAGATATATCAGAGGCAATATCAAATTCGACGACCTCCCAACTAATGGCATTTTTCCTGATCAATATCGTGCTTTCACTTCTGGCTTACACCCAGTAGGTTACTGAATTATGACATTACAGGTAAAAAATCTGCACATTGAGTATCCCGACAAACTGCTATTTACCAATGTTAACTTTGAGCTTGGCATCAATGAGATTGTGTCTGTGGAAACACAGGTCCTCGATGGGGGTACCAGCCTGCTTCGGGGCGTAGGAGGATTTCTGTCAGGGGTTGGTGGTCAATCGATGCTGGATGGCATGAACCTGCTTGAATGTAGTGCGGCAGACCGGGCCATGAGAGTTGGCTATGTTTACGAAGATCAAGGACTGGTTAGTCTATATTCAGTTTATAGAAATATCGTACTACCACTCCAGTTTCATACTGAACTGGACCAACAGGAGATTCACCAGCGCCTGCTGACGATTTGCCATGACCTTAATCTCGATGAAAGTGTCTTCGGGCTACATCCACATGACATAAATGATGTTCAGACCAGGCTCGTTAACATTGCCAGAGCGTTGATTATAGAGCCCAAGCTCCTGCTCATAGATGAGCTCGAAGGTGGGATGTCAGAAGAGTATTTACACGCTACAATAACAACCTTGCGTGAGCGCCAGAAAGCAACACCAATGGTAATACTCATTACGACCGCCAGTGAGTTTGTGATGGAATCATCGGATCGTGTATACAAGATCGAAAACAACGATCTGACAATCAGGAAACAGGGAAAGCAAGATCGGTAATGAAAACCTCCACCTACACACCATTTGATGTCACCCCACGCGACCGAATTGTCGGCTTCTTTGTCATTGGTGCAGTTCTGCTTTTTCTGATCGGCTTTCTCATCCCTTTTATTCAAAAACTATCTAACGAAGAAGGTCTGCCCTACTACACCGTGCTGGATAAGACTTACGGTATTGCACCGGATGCGATAGTTTCAATGCGCGGCGTTACCATTGGCAAAGTAGTTCGTGTCGGCATCACACAAGACGCAATGGTCAGGGTGGATATCGCACTCTCCCACGACTATGCAGATTTTTACACCAATAAGAGCAGCTTGACGGTGGATACAAATATTGGCGTCAGTACCATACTCACTGGAAGCGGCCTAATTTTGTCACCTGGGAAATCCGAGAATGGATTGATGGCATTAGGAGGCTTTATCTTCACCAGCACGCCGCAGGGATTCAGCTCTATTCTCGAAGAAATTGACATCGTTCAATTGACCGACCAGATTACAGAAATAGTTAATAATGTTGAAGAAATTACAACAGGGCTAGCTGAAAACCAGGACAAGTTATATCGCAGCCTTGATAACCTGGAAAAGGTGACCACAAGCCTTGCCCAGGTATCCGCTGAAATTCCGCAAATGATCAAGTCAGTAGATGAAAGCCTGGCCTCGCTGCAGTCCTCCATGCGTGGTGTTGACAAGCTTATAGAAGCAAGCAGTGAAAACCTGCAGTTGGCACTGAAGAATACAGTTCAGCTAACAGAACAGGCAACGCTTACCCTTGCTGAAACTGAAACGCTCTTTCAGGCAACTACGCCGGTAATGAACCAGTTACCAACAGTGCTCGTCACCACAAACATCGCCCTGCAAAGTATCACACAACTAACGGAACAAATGAGCCAGTCATGGCTCCTGGGTGGTGGTGAGAGTAGCGAAACAAAACAACCGATCATGCCCAGCGGTCACCCCCACGACAATAACTTGTATAAAACAACGCCAAGGAGCAGCCAGTGAAACTGATCTCAAGATTTTCAGTCCTTCTTCTCATTACCATGGCGGCAGGCTGTGCAGTTTCCACAGACGGCACAATTGTCGCCGGGCCTGCGATTTCAAAAGGCAAAGTGACAAGTGAAGTGAATGCAGACAGTAATCTGCCACTTAACGTGGCGGTGCTTCCATTTGAAAACAGAACCGAGAGCGATTTTGCGTTTACAGTAGTTCGACGAACCATGGTTAATCATTTCTCCACTAAAAATTACCGGATGCTCCACTGGCGCGACGTAGACAATCGCTTGTTATTGGCTGGTATCAACGGCGAGGCCGATTTGAGAGCAAAATCCACCGACGAGCTAAGGCAGATTCTCGGCGTGGACGGTTTACTGTTCGGCAATATCACCCATTACAACAAGACATTCGCCGGTATCTACTCGCAAATCTCTGTAGGTGTTGAATTACGGTTTCTTAATGCGCAGGATGAAGTGGTGTGGCAAGTTAAGGATGTACAACGATCCCACGCCGGGGGTATATCGTCGAACCCTGTCGGGCTCATCATGAATGCGCTGGTCGCCGCAAAACATCTGTACGGCGATCTAAATTTATACCGGGCGGCAGATGATCTTGGCCGGGACCTTGCCAAGGATATGCCAGAACCACCAAGGGTTTCCCAGCGTGACAAGCCTGAAATCACCAACGTCGTGCACTCAGGCGTCGCCCAATACCTAAATTATGGCGATGTGCTTCAAATCGGGTTAGAAGGTACGGCCAATATGACTGCGGTCGCCTCAATTGATGGCATAGGTCTTGTAGACCTTGTTGAAGAGGAGCCTGGACAGTATGTCGGTAAGATCTCAATCGACAAGAAGCTCAATGTAACCGATATCGCTGTCGTCGGACGACTACAGGATGACTTTGGCCAACAGAGCTCATGGGTTTCCCCTTACGGTTTACTGAATATTGACAATACCGCACCTGCCATTGTCATGAATCTGACTGCGCAATCCATGTCCGGAGGCATTAACCTGGACTGGGACGCACCGGCTGGCAACGACACTGCTGCCTTCCTGGTGTCTTATGCAAAAACCGAAACGGGTGAATCCATGGATCAACGCAGATCTAATGATTCAAAAATAACAATAGACTCCCTGCAGAATTTTCAGACTGTCTATGTTTCCGTTTCAGCCGTCGACAAGGCTGGAAACAAAGGCGAGGCCACAACAATCTCAGCGACGCCAGCCCCGGACCCAAGGTATGGCAGTGCCAATGAGCTCAATGGAAACCTGCCAGCAACCATCAGCGGCGTCCATAGATTGACGCTTAGCGGTAGTCCCTATTATCTGCGAGGCAAAACCACGATCGCAACCAATGGTGTATTGTTAGTTGGCCCAGGGGTTAAAATCATCGTTAGCCCCAAGGCAAAACTGTCAGTCATGGGTGAGATGCACGCCTTTGGTAATATCGAGCATCCAATTACAGTGACTGGCGACAACGGGCTGCCATTCGATGAATTCCTGATCCTGATGTCCAAACAAGCGGTAGCCTTAAAGGGCCTGAAGATAGACAACGGCGGCATCCCGATTCAGATTACAGCGGGCAGCCCTCTGGTCAGCGACTGCGTACTCAGCAATAGTCAATTCAACGGACTGACTATCTCGGGTTCAGCACGGCCTATTATCAGAAACTGCATGATTAGTGGCGCCAAGGCCAGCGGCGTCATTGTCTCTGGTCAGGCGCAGCCACGATTTGAAAATAATACCTTTTCAAACAACGATCCATTCCAACTTCAAAATGGTTCAAACTATCAGGTTGATGTAAAGGGCAATACATTTGTACCGGAAATTTCGACCATGACATTTCTTGGTGATGTAAATTATTAGCGAGCACATTTAACCAGCATATATACCGGGCATACATTCGCAGCAAGAACGGTCAGTAACTTTTCAGTATGCAGGTCGTAAAAGTACAAGAAGGAAATCGCAATGAAAAAACTACTATTTTCCATTTTACTTGCTTCCCTGAGCGCTCAATCTCACGCTGAGGAATATATTGAGTGGGTTGGCGCCAATAGTGGTGTTAACTGGAGTGCCGGTCAAATACAGGCGGAAGGCGCGGGTGTAGGCCCAGATAATGTGCCACCTAGTATGGCCAGAATGATGGCATGTCGTGCAGCAGTCCTGGACGCGCAGAGAAATCTGCTGGAATCAATTCAAGGCGTTCGCGTAGAAGGTACTACCATCGTCGCCAATATGATGATTGAAAGTGACATCATCAAAACCACCGTCAGCGGCTTACTGCAGGGTGCCCAGGTCATAAACAGGGAGCCCCAGTCAGATGGCAGTTGCACCGTCACAATGATAGCCCCCTTGGGTGGAAAATTCACAACAGCCGTTTACAACGAAGTCTTCAAAGGCGAAACCCAACAAAATTCCCAGGTGATTTTCACACCTTTGGATGCGGTAGCAGCCTTCATAGATAGCGGATTGGAAATCTTGATTCCTCGGAGTTATGCCGCAGAAACCATGCCCTGGCAGGATTCAATCGATCGGCTGTCGCAAAGGATTTCCGCCTTGGAAGACCTGCTCAGCACGCATCCTGCAGTTGTTGAAGCGAGCAGCTCCGGGCCAACAGGATTGGTCATTGATGCACGGGGTAGCAACTTCATTCCATCAATGTCACCAAAGATCCGCCAAATTCGCGCGGGCGTCATCTACCCTGCACCAAGGCATCAGATATCCAGACGCGAACGCGGCCAGCTGGTATCGCTGTTTACCCGGGATTTAAATACAGCACAAAGGCACCCCAGAGTCGGCGATAGACCCATCGTGCTTAAAGCACTTCGAACCTTCGGCTCGACAAGAACAGAAATCGTATTAGGCACAAAATCATCAGATAGACTCATATCGTTAGTCAAGGCGGGCTTTCTCGATGATTCCGGTGTAATTATTGTCTTGTAGATTGTTTGCTAATACGTCATCGTAGAATAAGTTCCATTAAGGAGATTGTCATGAAAAATCGTTGGTCTATAGTGCTGCTTGTGTTGGCTTTCTCGCCATTTGCGATGGCAGACCAATCATCGATTACCAACGCAGATGGTTATTCATGCATGGGCGTTGATCACTCCAGGAAAGAAACCGAGAATCTTGCCTTGCAGGATGCGAAGCGAAACGCCGTTGAATTTTCCAAGACCTATATTGAAAGTGAAACTCAAATGGAAAACTTTCAACTAAAAAGTGATCTGGTCAAGGCCTTTTCCAAAGCCAATGTGAAAGTCATTGAAGTACTCAATGAGAAATGGGACGACCCAAATACTGGCGATTGTTACAACATTAAAATTCAGGCTGAGGTCATTCCGGCAAAGGCAGAGATGCAAAAAATCGTCGCCAGCGGTGCGATGTTAGATGACCCACGCGCCCCCCTTAGCATCAAGGTCTGGACAAACAAAGATACCTTCAAGGAAGGCGAAGTAATGAAGATCTACCTGAAGGGCAACAAGCCTTTTTATGGAAGGCTCATTTATGTTGATGCCGCCGGAATCAATTTACAAATTTTACCTAACCCTTACCGCAAAGATAATTATTTTCAGGGCGGCGTCATATATGAAGTTCCCACTGGCACCGATAAGTTTGATCTCACCGTTAGTGCGCCCTTTGGCACTGAGAAGATTGTCCTCTATGCCAGTACCTCCCCTCTAGGCACGCTCGAAACCAAAAATCTGGGCCCCGTATTGCAGGTCGATGCACCAGTTAAGGAAATAGCAGCGCGAACCCGCGGAATTACCCTGACGACGAGCAACAGTGAGACTAAAAAGAATCAGGTATCAGAATTTGCCGAGACTGTTGTTGAAATTCTCACCGGCTCATAGTTACTGGAATAGCACATAAGATCCTGGGACTGACTTCAAACTATTACCGCAAATCAGCCTTCGAATTGATGCCGGTAATAAGATGCCTCTATTCCGGCAATACTAAGGAACATACGCTCGAAGGGTTTAACCAGGTCCGGGTCTGCATGCTCAAAGGCCGCGTTGGTGAGAAGTGTCTCGCCACCTTCTGCGGTATCTTCGCCAAGCTTTGAGGCAAGATTCATCTCTTCTCCAAAATAACCTTCCATGGTTTCTGAATACAGGAGTTTTCCATATCCGATGCCAATACAAACCCTGAAGGGCTCTTTATGGGTCAGCATAATATTGTTTTCCTTTACAACACTATGAGCTTTCATGGCTGCCCGAATTGCATCATCCGGATGGTTGAACACTGCGTATAAATTATCCGCTTCAAACTTGAACTCGACATGGCTGTGTTCTTCAATAACGGGCTGTACTACGTTGCGCATCAATACCAGGCGTGTTAAAAAATGCAGGATGCCATGCTCTTCTGAAATGCGAGAGAAGCCACTTGAGTCCAATATCATGACAGCAACCGTCTGCCCATAACGCTCCCATATTTCTGCTTCGTGATCCACAGGATCAATCTTCTTTGCCAGAAGTTCGTCCAGATGATGAAACAGGTTAGTCATGGCTGTCTTCAACCTTGTTTTATCGGTAATCACTTAGCATACTTGAGTCACTACCATATTTACCATATTTACCAGATACAAAACGAATGATCCTGTTAAACAAAATCTACATCCTGGCTATCGCTCTCTTTGTTCTCGGAATTATTGTGCCGGGGATTAACGTCGCACAGGACCTGTCGGCTTGTGTGATTGCACAGAAAGAGAAAAACAGAGGCAATCTTGAGCGAGCCCTGGAGCTGTATGCAACCTGCATCCAGGACGGTGAGCTAAAAGCCGGTAACAAGAGTGTCGCCCTGAGCAACCGGGGAAATATTCTATTGGAGCAGCAACACTACAATCGGGCTATTGCCGACTTCGATGAAGCAATGGCGTTGGACCCGGCGAACTCAAAGCCTGTCAATAACAGGGGGATGGCTTATCAATTCAAGGGCCTCTATAACGCTGCCATTGACGACTTTGAACGTGCCCTGGAGATGAACAAAGATCACCTTGATGCGGCGAATAATCTCGCCTGGGTAAGAGCCACCTGCCCTGTTACTTCGCTGCGAAATGGTGAGGCGGCACTGGAGATTTCCCTCGCTGTAAACGAGAAAACCAATTACCTAAGTGCAACGATGCTCGACACCCTGGCCGCCGCGTATGCGGAGGCAGGAGATTTCGACAAAGCCATTGGTATTCAGGAAAAAGTAATAGCGCTAAGTGGTGAATCACCAAATGAGGAATCTGCAGACCGAATTGCACTTTATCGACAAGGTAAGCCTTATCGCGACCTCAGTGGGCTATAAGCAAAATGAACGATGACTATGGGCACGATGACTAATGTGCAGCCAAGTGATTGGGTTGTACGCGGCGCGCAGTACATCTCTGCTGGTGGTCATGTACTCGACCTGGCATGTGGCTCAGGAAGACATACTCGCCTGTTCCTGTCACTGGATTTTACGGTGACCGCAGTTGATATCGACGTATCTAGCTTAGGTGATATTGCAACAGACGCTCGATGTAAGGTGATACAGGCAGACCTCGAGAAGGATAATCCATGGCCACTATCCGAATGTTTCGATGCCGTCATCATCACTAATTATCTATACCGCCCCCTCTACAAGTACATTCTGCAGTCCCTTCTACCGGGTGGCATATTGATCTATGAAACCTTTATGCGAGGCAACGAGCAATATGGAAAACCAAATAATCCCAGCTTCCTGCTGGAAGAAAATGAATTGAGCGATCAGTTCTCGGGAAGTATGGACATTCTGGGTTTTGAACAAGGATTTGTCTATGAGCCGAAGCCTGCATGCGTACAGCGACTCTGTGCTCGCCGACTATGTACATCCGGATAAACGTCAAAGATTATCCAGGGGCGCATGTTGTCAGGACACTACTCGGAATGGAGCGCTATACGATTACCTTCACTATCAAGGACTATGGCTCTTTACCCGAATGTTCCAATTTCGTGTACTGGCTCCACAATTTCGCCGCCATTATCTTTCGCAGCAATCTTAGCATCCTGAACTCTGCCATCGACATTAAAGTAAAGAAGTACGCCACTCTTCGAGGGTCGGTCTGCATCGCTCGTATACAGGCAACCCGAGATCTCTCCCTCTTCAAATGAAATAACAGCAACGCCTGGAAATTTTTCTATCACTTCAACATCCAGCACCCTGGAATAGAATTTGATTGCACGACCAAGATCTGCAACAGGAATGTCGATCCAGGAAATACGATTTGCCATCTTTTGTATCCTCCTCAGTACAACTGATGGAAGTAAGGGCGATATTCTTCAC
Source organism: Pseudomonadales bacterium (assembly GCA_046582185.1). Lineage (GTDB taxonomy): Bacteria > Pseudomonadota > Gammaproteobacteria > Pseudomonadales > Azotimanducaceae. The sequence goes on from JAYGEX010000041.1 coordinate 154,386, forward strand.
CGCACATCAGACGTTCTTGATCAGACCTTCTACAGCAGACCCTCTAACATCAGACCCAATACATTCAGTTTCGTTCGGCAACCCCGTAGCGCTCAATACCGTGGGCCTTATTGGTATCCACATCTGATACCACCGTCCAGGCGGTGGGGCGAATGTAGTTCGGTAAATCCTCGCTGCTTACAGCGGATCTTAAGGGCTCGCTAATAATACGAAGCATCAGCTGCAGAACCTTGCGATCCTCCGGAATCGCATGGGAGAACATGAACCTGCTGCCAGACGGCGTACATGCTGCTGCTTCCTTGAACAGATTGTGCACCTCCTCATCCTTCAGGTACATAAGCAGACCCTCCGCCACCAGGGCCGTGAATTGCGTCGCATCCCAACGTCCATCACTGGTCAAGACCTTCGAGAGCGATGCCTGCCCGAGATCGACAGCAATCTGGGTCATGTTCTCTGGCTGCCCAACTAATGCAACTCCCCTGGACTTGGCGACAGATGTCGCGGGATGGTCAACTTCGAAAAAGTGCACATCCGGATACTTCGGCGCAAGTCTTAAACATAATGAGTCAAAGCCAGCGCCCAGCACAAGAACCTGCCTGGCACCATCTTTAATGGCTCGCTCCACCTGCTCATTCATGAATATTTTTCGATGGCCAAAGCCTTCCCATTGCCCGGGCATCATTTGATCCTGTATCTCATATACGCTGATCATCCACGGCTTCCTGGAGGCACGCATAAGGCCTGGGCCGTAACCAGGGGATCCCGAAGCCAGCAGCAGCTGCTCGGTAATTTCCACCAATTTCGGTGGCAGACGTTGCGCCCAGTCATCCTTAATACTCAAGGTGATATTGCTGAGGGCAACTTTAAGTGCCGTTTGGCTGATTCGATCTTTTTTCATACTTCGTGCTCTAAATACCGATATTTTTGCGCAGTCTCTCTATTCAATTTCTCTACGGGCTCTCTCTGCGAAGCTCATTAATTTTCCAGCCCACAATACTAAGTGAATTGCATTAATCAATATAGTGGACGGGAAAACTCAACTCTTAGGTACACAAAGCAACAGCGGGTGGGACGACTGTCTACTGTCATTACATTTACCTACAGTACTTTTTTATACAGGAATGGGGCGTTCATCTATATAATCCCGACTTTTTCGGGAATGTATGATGTCGTGGCAAGGCCGGTTCGAACAGATAAGAAGTAATCGCTTCTTTGAAACTTTTATCATCGTAATCATTATCGCATCTGCGCTACTTGTTGGCGCCAAGACTTATGAGATATCGCCTCTTGTCATGTCGTTAATGGCCTAGCTCGATTTTGGGGTAACCCTGATTTTTATTCTGGAGATTACCGTTCGCTACCTCGGGGAAGAAGAGAAGCGAAAATTTTTCACCCAGGGGTGGAATATATTCAACACCTTGATAATCGTCGTCAGTCTTATACCCATCAACGACGCTGAAATGGTGTTGGTGGCTCGCTTGATAAGAGTCTTCAGGGTGTTGCGAATGGTGAGCATTATCCCTGAGTTGCGATTTCTGCTAAATAGCCTGCTGCTGGCATTGCCGAGATTAGGATATGTGGCGGCCTTACTTTTTATCATCTTTTACATATATGCAGCAGTAGGCAGTTTATTATTCGACACTATTAATCCCACGTTATGGGGTGATATTGCTATTTCAATGCTGACCCTGTTTCGAGTGATGACATTCGAAGACTGGACGGACGTGATGTATGAAACCATGGAGGTTTATCCCCTCAGTTGGATTTTCTACATCTCGTTTATATTCCTCACGGCCTTTGCCTTCTTAAACATGGTTATCGGCATTATCGTTAATGTCATGGAAGAGGAACATGCAAAAGCAGTGACTGCCGACCCGGACCGCCACTCGCTTGAAAATATCCACGAGGAAATCCAGGAATTGAAGATGATGCTAGCCGAACTGAAACAGGATTCGACTGTCAGGTAGTACTTGTCCGGACTCTTGGTCCGCCGGTGCCCGTTCCTATTTTAGATCAGATCCGAAGAACCCACCAATGACAAAAAACCCTGCCCATACGGTATGCCTATGCTAGGATCTTATACATCGCTTCCTAATAAGGATCATCTTATGCGCAACTCGAACTTACTATCACGGAGCCTCGTCGGGCTGCTATTGATAGGCCTATCCGCGCTTGCAAACGCCAGCCTTAAGATCGGTGACATGGCGCCGGACTTTCAATTGATGGGCTCAGACGGCAAGACTTATTCCTTGTCACAGTTCAAGGGCAAGAAGCCAGTCGTGATCGCCTTCTTCCCCAAAGCATTCACCGGTGGATGAACGATTGAATGCAAGGCGCTGCGTGACAGTGACCAGGAAATTCAAAACTACAATATTGCTTATTTTATGGCGAGCGTAGACAGCGTTAAGGACAATACGGGATTCGCCAAAAAGAATGGCGCCACCTTTCCTATCCTCTCTGATCCCGATAAAGATATGTGCAAGAGTTACGGCGTTTTGTCAGGCGCTTATGCGAAACGCTGGACCTACTACATTGATATCAACGGCATCATTCGCAAAATAGACAAATCTGTCAGTCCATCAACTGCTGGTGTGGATCTGGTAAAGAACCTGAAGTCTCTGGGGTTTTAGCCCAGAGATTTATCTCAATCTAAATCAGGTGACGTCTATTGCTGTTGCCCGCGAATAAGCCTACCGGGCAATGCGCCCGTTGCTACGCCATTTTCATAGGTCACTTGCCCATGGCAGATCGTCGCGATATAACCCTCTGTGGTCTGCTCTACCCTTCTACCGCCTGCAGGTAAGTCAAAGACCATCTTCGGTGGGTGAATTTTTAACTTGTCGAAATCGATCACATTAATGTCTGCCCGTTTACCCGGTGCAACAATGCCGCGATCATTCAGCCCGACGACGGCAGCTGTATCTGCCGTCTGCGCCTTAACCAGTATCGGTAAATCAATTAGCTCACCGCGAGTACGGTCCCTGCCCCAGTGAGTTAGCAGGTAGGTGATAAAACTGGCATCGCTAATCGTACCGACGTGAGCGCCGCCATCTCCTAGCCCCATGACGGTATTTTCGCTAAGAATCATCTCCCTGCAACAATCAAGATTGAAGTCTGCATAGTTGGCAAACGGCGTATAGAGAATCTGCTCGCCATCTTTCTCCAGCATAGCATTTAGGGCGTACGCTTCCGGTGTAATGCCCTCGGCTTCTGCCTTGCTGGCAATACTATCTTCAGGTGTGGGCTCATATTCAGGTGGATCGCCCAGGACCCACATTTTACTGAAGTCACCCAACAACAATGCCGGACCACCGGCAGGTGCTTTCTCTGCCAGCAACTTCTGCTGGAAGGTTTCATCTCGCAATATCGCTACTTTCTCATTCATGGGCAGCTTTGAAATATCTTTGTAGCTGGGGTGGCGAACAAAGGGATTCAAGGTGCAATTCAGGCCCATCAATATGCCAATGGCCCGGGGAGCGATCTGCCCTTTCATCCTGGTACCATTAGCATTGGCTTCATCAATCTTGCTTAATAGTTTTTTCCAGCCCTGAGGATTGATTCCCTGGGCAAGCGATATGGTCATCGATCCACCGCTGGCATCAGTCATGGCCTTCAGAGTTTCAAATTCCTCATCGAGCCCCTTAAAGTCGGAAATCATTTCCAATACGCCGGATCCCGCATCCCCCACGCCAGCCCCAATACCTACCAATTCATCCCGGGCGGCAGTAAGCGATGGCGTTGAATCGCCTTTGCTACTTCTATGATTTAGGGTTCGCGAACTGGTAAACCCAAGTGCGCCAGCTTTCATAGCCTCTGTGGTAAGTCGCCTCATCTCGGCAATATCCTCAGGCGTTGCCGGGTCACGGCGTGCACCGCGCTCTCCCATCACATAAACCCGCAGTGCGGCGTGAGGCAACTGAGCACCAATATCCATATCAAAGGATCGCTCAGACAGGAAGTCCATATACTCGGGAAATGATTCCCAATCCCAGGGTAATCCTTCATGGAGTGCCACACCGGGAATGTCTTCAACACCTTCCATCAACTCGATCAGCAAATCGTGATCATCGGCACGACAAGGCGCAAAGCCAACGCCGCAGTTCCCCATGACAATAGTGGTTACGCCATGATGACTTGACGGGTTGAGCCGGTTCGCCCAGGTTGCCTGGCCATCATAGTGAGTATGAATATCAACGAACCCGGGCGTGACCAGTGCTCCACGCGCATCGATTACTCTGCTTGCATCGCCATCGAATTCACCGACTTCAGCAATTAATCCATCCTTGACTGCGATATCTGCGATCCGCTCCGGCGCGCCAGTTCCATCAACCAGACGACCACCTTTTATAATCAAATCAAATTTTGGCATTGTTCTATCACTCCTTTTAAGGCATTTGCTTTGTTCAGGACTGCTTATCCGTTCAGGACTGTTTACAAGTTCAGGACTGTACCCAAGAGATCATACAATTTTCTGATCGAAATGGTAGCTAGGAGATCTTCACCTCTCGGCCATTTTTGCCAGCCGACTTATAAATAGCGTCCAACATTTTTTGTACCGCAAGCCCATCGGCACCAGGCGATAGCGTCGGCTTGTTATACAGGCAGTGATCTACAAAATTCGCCATCTTGAGCTTAAACATACCATCAAAACTTTCATCGCCAAGCCACGCGGGTGTCTTATTTACCATGTGACCCGCCTCGTCCGTAAAAATCTTGGTTGGATTCCAGCTACAGCCGCCCTTGTCACCCATTAGCTCAAAGGACCAGCTACTCTCTTCAATATGTGCAGCCCAACCCGCTTCGATTGTCAGCACCGCCCCATTTTCGAACCTGATTCGACCTACTGCCAGGTCTTCCACTGTATGATTTTTATAGTCCCAACCTTTCCATGCTGTCTCAATTTTGTCTGAGGGTTTATTGCCAATGTAGCTGAAGATGTCGCCAACGGCACTAACAGGTTTAGGGGAGCCCATCACGAAATGAGCCATCTCAAGGGCGTGTACACCAATATCAATGAGGGGCCCGCCACCTTGTAGATCCTTGTTACCGAACACGCCCCAATTTGGAATACCCCGGCGCCTAAGTGCCCGAACCCTGCCGTACAGAATATTACCGAACTGTCCCTCGTTAGCAGCCTGTTTCAGGTAACTTGTTCGTGGATTGTATCGGTATTGAAAGCCAATCACCAATTTTTTCCCGGCTGCCTGGGCAGCATCCAACATGCGCTGACCTTCCCGTGCATTCATCGCTAATGGTTTTTCACACAGGACATGGCAGCCTGCCTTTAAGGCATCTATGGTCGGTTGTAGATGCAGCTTGTTGGGCGTGCAAACGCTCACCGCATCCAAAGACTCGTTTTTTAACATATCCTTGTAGTTGGTATAGAGGCGATCGATCCCATACTTCTCACGCTGGGCCTGCATTGTTTTCTCGCTGACATCGGCTAGTGCTACCAGCTCAACATCTTTACGCTTAGCCAGCTCTTTAAGATGAATGCCCGCTATTCCACCAGAACCAATAAATCCATACTTCAATTTCTTTGCCATTAAGATACACTTCAAAAACAAGACGCATCGATACTACCATTACAACTATCAACAATGTATGGGTGCCAGATCGTTCAACAAATATGACGAAGGGGGTTTTGTCATCAGAAGCAGTTAGCCATACAGAGAAACCTCTGTATGGCACTGGATACACAAAATACGTACTGGGCGTACTGGTTGTGGTCTATGTCTTCAATTTTGTTGATCTCCAGATTCTGGCAATTCTTGCACCTGCAATTAAGAACGAACTTGGATTGTCAGGCACCGAAATCGGAGCACTCAGCGGCATAGCATTGTTTGCAAAGTACGTATGTTCGGTCGAGGTGTTATCCGTAAGCTCACAAAAGATTTGATTATATAAGCTTGCTACAATCAGGAACGCACATCGAACTCGCGCAAGGGCTCGCGTAAGCCAACCTGCATTGCATCACTGTATGAAAGCTCACAAAGGCATTCATCAACCATTCTGATTTATGTCAGAATTCTCTTTATCAAATCTTTACAATAAGCATATATCCTGTCGAACGAACTCTCAGCTTCGCCATCTCTAATCTGGATGATTTAATGAACAAAAAACTACTTGTCGCAATAATCTGCGGCGTCCTGATGTACATTGGCACACCAGTCTTTGCCGCCATTTCTGATCAGGATTTTGCAAGTCTGAAAGCAGATTTCGTGGAGCTGATGCAGCGCGTCAACGCTCTTGAAGCAGAAAATGCCGAACTTAGAAAGGCGCCGGTAGTCGCGGCAGCAACCTCTCCCGCACAAAACCCTGCATCGTCCCGGACTGACAATATCAGATGGAAGGGCGACTTCAGATATCGCTATGAAGGCATCAATGTAGAAGATGAGGAGACAAGAAATCGCAACAGAATTCGCGCACGTTATACGCTGATTGCTGACCTGCCCCAAAATGTTGAAGTGGGCATCGGTATGGCGACGGGGGGCGACGACCCAGTATCGACCAATCAAACGCTGGGGAATGTTGGCTCTACCAAGGACGTTCATCTGAATCTGGCATATTTCAATTGGGCCGCTGTTGAAAACATTAATGTCATCGGCGGCAAGTTCAAGAACATCTGGGTGCGCCCTGACAATAACGAGCTGCTGTGGGATTCCGATTATAACCCTGAGGGATTCGCATTCATCTTCGACAATGGGAGGTTTTTTGTCAATGGCGGTTTAAATTGGCTGGAGAGCGACAGCAAGACAGACAACAGCCGATTCGCATGGGGATTGCAATCGGGTATCACGGGCAATTTGGGCGACAACACGTTTAAGGCTGGTGTAGCCTATTTTGAAATACCGGTGCAAGGACGGGAAGTTTTCTTCGGCGACGAAGATGCTTTCTTCGGCAATAGCTTTACTTGTGTTGATCCCGTAAACCTTCTTGGATGTACCTACGATCACAATTTTGAGGACGTGGAGTTGTTCGCCGAATTACGAACCAGCCTTGGCGATATGCCGCTGACATTATTTGCAGACTACGCGCAAAATCTTGATACAAATCACTTCAACACTGCCTGGGCTGCCGGTGCCAGGATAGGAAAGGCCAGCGATTCCGGTACCTGGCAAGCGGCATATCGATATCAGGACATAGAGGCGGACTCACTCTTCGGACTGACCGTCGGTTCCGACTTTGCCGGCGGCGGCACGGATTCGAAGGGGCATATCTTCAGCGGATCATATGCAATCAATAAAAGCTGGAAGCTTGCCCTGACCTATTTTGTAACCGAACGAAATGGCGACCTCGGCGCAACAGAGGATTACGACAGGATCATGATCGACACCAAGTTCAAATTCTAAATAACAAATGACAAATGACTTCATCATTATTGGCGGCGGCATTGCGGGTATCTCACTTGGTGCACGCCTGGCGAACTATGGTTCGGTTAAAATCCTGGAGATGGAAGGACAACCAGGCTACCACGCCACGGGAAGGTCGGCGGCCTATTTCGCACCGGCCTATGGCAATGATGTTGTTCGGGAAATCACCGCTGCCAGCGAAGCATTCTTCAGGAATCCACCGGATGATTTTGCCGATGCAGCGCTTCTTCACCCACGCGACTCACTTTTTGTTGCCCGCAAAGATCAAAGGGCCGCCATGGATAAACTACGGGAAGACAGCCCTCAATTAGTCCCTCTTAATACCAATGAACTGAAAACATCAGTCCCTATTCTCAATACAACGGAACTGGTCTCAGGCCTTAGGGATCCATTCGGCGGCGATCTTGATGTGCACGCAATACTTCAGGGATTCCTGCGGCAGTTTCGCGTGCAAGGAGGCGAACTTCTCACCAATACTCATGTTAAAGCTTTACAACGCCAGAATGGATCCTGGCTAGTTAAGACAAATGCAGGGGATTTCAGCGCTGCTATTATTATCAATGCCGCCGGTGCGTGGGCAGATAAGGTAGCAATGCATGCGGGTCTTGCTGCCATCGGCCTCACACCTCTGCGCCGCACCGCGATACTGGTTGACGCGCCTGCCGAGCTTGATATTTCCCAGTGGCCACTAATCATTGATGTCGATGAGCACTTCTATGTCAAACCCGATGCTGGCCAGCTATTGATCTCTCCAGCAGATGAAATACCATCCGAACCGTGCGATGCGCAGCCTGACGAGTTAGATATAGCAATTGTGGTTGATCGCATACAACAAGTTACCGACCTTGATATCACAAAGATTAACCATCGTTGGGCTGGCCTGCGTACATTCTCACCGGACAGATCTTTTGTAGCTGGGTTTGACCCCCGAACGACAGGTTTCTTCTGGCTTGCCGCTCAGGGTGGTTATGGCGTTCAGACTTGCCCGGCACTTTCTGACCTGGCAACGCAATTACTAACCAATAGTCACAAGGCGCAGACGGATATAATGGTTAAAAAGCTTGGCCCACTTATCGCGCCCGATCGTTTCCTTTAGATGGTTCTTGTAGATAGTTCTTGTCCGAAAACTAAGACTACCCTAGCAGTAGCCCTGTATATTAAACGGGCAGACCAAAATTATGGAAATGAGACGGAACGCAGAAATGAAAACAAAACTAATCGCCAGCGAATGTGCGGCGGGTTTATACCCCATGAACACCTTAAGTGGGTTCAACTATTGTCTTGATAGCGGCGTTGACGGCATCGAATTTGACGTTCATTTGAGTCGGGATGGCCATGTTGTTGTTCAGCATGATTATCTTCTCAATCGCCGGATTACCAGAAATGCAGGGGGCGCTGGCTCGATACCGCAGGCCCTGCACTCTGCCAGCTTAGCCTGGAGGAAATAAAAATCTATGACGTTGGTCGATACGCGCCTAATTCCAGGGAAGAGAAAAGCTATCCCGATTACCATTGGATTGATGGTGAATCGATTCCCGCATTCCAGGAATTTCTCACCAGTTATCTGACCCATCACGGATCCTCCATAGAGTTATGGGTAGAACTAAAAACAACGCCCTACCAACGGGACATTAGCTCGGATCCGCAGGCATTACTGATGGCTGTAATTGATGCGGTAAGAGATGCAGGTCTAGAAGGCAATACTATGCTGCTCGCATTCGAGTGGGATTTGTTATTCGAGGCCAGAAAGATCTGTCCAGAGCTGCGAACTGATTTTCTTAAGATCAATCCGGAATTTATGATTAACACCTATAAACGCCTGGGATCGATCGATCCAAATCTGCTATATGGACAATATCAGATCGAGCCGTATGGCTCTGCCCCGGCGGCGATAGCAGCTGCTGGAGGAGACGGATGGGGACCTTACATTCACGATGTAACAATATCCGATGTACGCCATGCACATAATCTGGGACTTGAAGTTAACCTGTGGGGCGTAGATTCATCCGATGAACCCATGGATGCAGCGCTCGCTCTAAGCGCCGATTCAATTACCTTGTCAAGACCTGACCTACTGCAAAATAAGATAGACTTAATGTAAGGACGATCAAGCGCAAAAAAATACGATATATTAGCCGCGATGATTTTTCTTGAATGTACGCTCTCTTCAGCCAAAGGAATAATAATGAAAAAAATACTAATCAGCACAATCGTTACCTTGTTGTGTTCAGGTCACGCTCTTGGCGCTTCCCTCGAAATCCTAGGTGCGGCTGATACGAAGCGACTTGGTCTGCCTTTTTCTGAAGCCGTCATCGTTGGCGATCTGATGTTCCTCTCCGGTCAGCTGGGTACAAAACCAGGCGAAATGAAGCTGGTCAAGGGTGGGATTCAGGCAGAAACCCGGCAGACAATGGCAAACATCAGGGCCATTCTGGAGAAGTACGGCTCAAGCATGGACAAGATTGCTAAATGCACGATTTTCCTTGCTAATATGGATGAATGGGGAGAAATGAACGTTGCCTACATTGAAGCGCTCGGCGATCACCGCCCCGCCAGAAGTGCCCTTGGCGCGAGTGGGTTGGCGCTTGGAGGAAGCGTCGAAATAGAGTGTATCGCTGCACGCTAATCTTGTTATAGATAGCCCCTAATCGATAGTCTGTAAATTCGAACTAGTCGTAACTGGCCTCGACCGGACATAAGCTACTCGCACAAGCCCCGGGGACATCAAATATCTGATTGATGCGTTTGCATTACAGCAGGGGACCTTAACAAGACGTCCTTTAGAACTTTCCGGCTCGGCATCCGATCGGCCGACAATCGGGTATTCGATCATTCAATCACCCACCAGCAATTGAAAAGATGTCATGATAACATTCGTTTATCACACCTAACTGCCGTACCTGCTCACATTGGTAGACACCAGGTGAAGAATAAAAGGGAAGCCCTCTGTCGGCTAACGACATCTTTAAGTGGGTGTTCGAACTGAATCCCGACCACTAAACGTATCTCGGACAATCAATGGATCTGTATCAACCCATAGAATCAGCCCTTACAATTTGGCTGCAGGAAACTGCGCCGGAAGCTCGCCGCTTCTTCCATGGACGCGGGCATCTTCACGAAGGGCTGGAACATATTAATATCGATTGGTACCCACCCCTTCTGTTAATTACGGCATATTCCGAAATTCAGAATATTTCAGCACTGATATCAACAATCACAAGAGTAGACAACAACGCACAAGTCAAGTCTATCAAGCTGCAGGAACGCTTCAAAAAAGGCGCACCAGCGACTACAATCTTCGGTGAAGAACTCAACGAACTGATTGTTTCCGAGGGCAATCTAAAATTTGAAGTTCGTCCTGGCAGTCATCAAAATTCCGGGCTATTTCTTGATATGCGCCCATTGCGCCAATGGCTACAGAAATACAGTGAGGGCAGGAATGTCCTGAATCTGTTTGCTTATACCTGCGCCTTGTCGGTAGCGGCTCTGGACGGCAATGCCAGGCAAGTTGTCAATGTTGATATGAGCAAGCCAAGCATCAAATGGGGTGAAAAAAATCACCTGCTCAATAATCAGGACCTACGTTCGGTTCGATCGGTGCCGCACAATGTATTTCGCTCATGGGGGCGGATAAAAAAAATGGGCCCGTATCAAACCATAATCATAGATCCACCAAGCCGGCAACGGGGCAGCTTCGATGCCGAAAAAAACTATGCGACGGTACTAAAGAAACTACCCCAGCTAGCTGCTCCAGGCGCTGATATCATTGCAACCATAAATAGTCCATATCTAGGACCTGATTTCCTGATTAATTTAATGGATCGTTATGGACCTAAATGTACATCCGCAAGGGACATTCCCCCTTCTCCTGAATTTGAAGATAAATTTCCCGACAAAGCGCTTAAAATTGTCCGTTTTCGAGTCGACTAGCAGCAGTAACAACGACAGCTTTCAAGTTTTATACCTTCAGGAATCAAACAAGAATGCCGAAAAGGCAAGACCTACCGCCATCGATTTTCAAAACGCTAGTAGAAAATTCTCTCGATGTCATCACCCTTATCGACGAAGATGGCTATACGATTTTTCAAAGCCTTTCCGTCGAGGCAACTCTTGGTTATTCCCCTGAAGAACTGATCGGGAAAAACATCTTCGACCTGGTCCATCCGGACGATGTGGAACTTACACTTAAGTCCCACGAACAAATTCTAGATCAGCTAGATATACCCCGAGTCATCATAAAATTCCTGCACAAAGACCAGACCTGACTTAAAATGGAAGTGCTCGCTCAGCCGATTAAACATGGCGAAATAGTTGGTGTACTACTTCATTCTCGCGATGTTTCTCTACAGCAAGACATCCTGGACGACCTGCAGCAATCAAAGGAGTCATTTCAGGCTGCATTTAACGCAACAAGTGTAATTTCCGCAATCAGTGACCCTGCCACGGACGAATTCTTAAGGGTAAACGACGCGTGGGTTAAAGCACTTGGATGGAGCCAGGAAGAGGCGATAGGCAAAACAGCCCTGGTGCTAAATGTCTGGGGAAGTCAAGAGAACAGGAAGGGTATTCTCGAAACGCTTAATAAACAGGGAGAGTTAAAGGCATTCAAAGCTAAACTCTACTCGCGCACTGGAACTGTACTGACGGTACTGGTTGATGCGCAACGTCTCGACACAACACAAGGTCGAATAATATTCATCTCCGGCATCGACATAACAGAGCGCGAAGAGAACGAAGCACAGCTGCGCCAATCCCAGAAGTTAGAGTCCCTTGGCCAGTTAACCGGCGGCATCGCCCATGACTTCAATAACCTGTTAACTGTCATCATTGGCCAGGCCGAGCTCGCCGCTCTTGACGCCAGTGACAGCGAGAAAGTTGTACATTCCATGGAAGTCATTCAGCGGTCTGCTGAAAGTGGCGCCAAACTTGTGCACCAGCTACTCGCATTCGCTAGAAAGCAACGGCTCAGTCCGAAGTCCTTTGAACTCGGCGAGCATTTGAAATCAATAGGCCCATTGCTTAGCACCACTCTTGGAAAAGAGATCGGTCTGGAGATAACAAGCTACGACAAAGGCTGGTTCTGTCACCTCGACCCCGCACAACTAGACAACGCTGTGCTGAATATGGCAATAAATGCTAGAGACGCTATGCCGGACGGTGGTGTACTGGTATTCACCGCCAAACAATTGGTATTGGCAGACTCAGAAGCAACTGCCATCTCTCTACCACCTGGAGACTATATACAACTTGATATCAAAGACTCCGGCACTGGCATAGCTCCGGAAATCATTGAACATGTTTTTGATCCCTTCTTTACGACCAAACAGTCTTCCGGTGGAACGGGGCTGGGTTTGAGCATGTTGTGTGGCTTCACCAAGCAATCTGGCGGTCATATATCTATCGCATCAGGCTGCAATGGGGAAGACACGACTATCTCCCTCCTGATACCACGCGGGAAAGGGAAACCGAGTTCGCAGCCACAACCCGTTGTCCGCCAGGTTAAGAACCAAGAGCATCGACGGGTATTACTCGTTGAAGACAATGCAGAAGTACGATCACTGATATCATAATTGCTGGCATCCCTTAAACTTGACGTAATTGAAGCCGAAAGCGGCGAGAATATTAAGGAGTTTCGAAAGGAAGATTTCGAACTCCTGGTTTCGGACGTTATGTTGCCTGGCGAACTAAAAGGTCCGAATATCGCCAGACAACTAAGAAATGACAAGCCGAGACTTGCGGTGCTCTATATGTCTGGATTCCAGCAAGGTATCCTAACGGAGGATGACTTGGCGCTAGAAAATGTCGACTTTATCCAGAAACCATTTTCCAGGAATGACTTTGCCATCAAGATAGAGGCATTGTTAGAAACAATTAATACTGCATGACTGAAACGAAAATTATTTATTTACTAGCCAGCACAATATTGGCCCTATTCGTTGTGGTAGCCGTTCTTCTTATTTACTACCGCCGCTCGGCCAGTAGTGTCAAAAACCTTAGCTCACTAATCAATGAGATATCAGAAGCCGGTGCTGTGATCAGTGATGGCAAAATAATAGCCGTTAATCAGGCACTGGAAAAGTTGCTCCAGCGAAACCGGGCTGAGCTGATAGGTCACGACATAGAATCTATGGTGCAATCGCTGGATCTGCAAGAAAGTACCAGGGCGCACTTCCGTGAACAATTAGCTCATCCAGGCAACCTGAAATTCACCTTGGCTTTTTTGAACAAGGACAAAAAGTTTGGCGTCCTTGAGCTGAATTTCGCTCAGATAGGACATGGTACCAGTGACTTTTTCCTGTTGGTCTACAACATCTCGGAAAGAGAGGTGCTCGAACAACGGCAAAAGAATCAGGAAGCTCAATTCGATTGGGTGAAACAGATATCCGGCCTGGGATTCTGGCTGTATGACGTAAAGTCAGGCCAACAAGAGTGGTCGGACTATCTCAAGGCAATGTTTGATATCAAAACCCCGGAAGACGAACTCCCGTTCACGGATCAACTCATCGATTTCCGGCATTTGCATCCTGATGATATCTACATAAGAGATACAATTACAGATGCTGTGCAGCGGGGCGAAAATCCACCGACGCTCAAGTTCAGGGTCAACACACCCAGTGGTAAAACATTGCATGTACAGCTCCATATGACTTTACTAAAAGATGAGACTGGCGCAACAACTCACATATTTGCCATTGTTCAGGATCTTAGTGAAAAGGTTGAAAGTGAGCACAGATTTCTGCAGGCGCAAAAAATGGTAGCAGTGGGAAATCTAACTGGCGGTCTTGCCCATGACTTTAACAATCTTCTCCACGTCATCCTGGGTAACGTTGAGATCATGTCGACGCCGAATTCAGATTCGGACATAGAATCTCTCGCAGCAATTGCGCGTGCCGCTCACCGTGGTGCAGAACTGACGCAACGTCTGCTGGCCTTTTCAAGAAAACAGGTACTAGATTTACAGGCAGTCAATATAGAGCAATCCATGAAGTCAATGGTCCCTCTGTTAAGCAGGACGCTTGGAGCTGCTATCGACATTGAACTACATCCTTCTCTAGGCTTGAGGAACTGCTATATTGATTCCCACCAGCTCGAGAGCTGTATTTTGAACCTTGCGATTAATGCACGACATGCGATGCCAGACGGCGGTACGCTAACAATCGAAGCCTTTAACAAGACTCTGGATCAAGACTATGCGGATAAGCACGACGAAGTAATACCAGGAGAATATGTTCAACTTAATATCACTGACACAGGCATTGGTATGGCGCCGGAAGTTGTTGATAGAGTGTTCGAACCTTTCTTCACAACTCGCGAGGTAGGTGAAGGGTCAAGGCTAGGGTTGAGCATGGTGTTTGGCTTTATCAAACAATCAAAAGGCCATGTTTCAATTTACAGCGAAGAAAGTATCGGCACGTCGATAAATTTGTTTCTGCCTGTCACCACAGAAGAAACCACCAAAGCAATTCCCGAATCCCACAAAAGGGATAGCAAAATAGTCGGCAAGGTCCTCCTGGTTGAAGACAACCTGCAAGTGGCAGAGAGTTTTGCCCGCCAACACCCCAGCGCGAAAACAATCTATATGTCAGGCTACACTGAGAATGCAATAGCGCAGCACGGTATATTGGACGAGGGAACCGTGCTCTTGAATAAACCGTTTACCCGTACCGAACTGGTTGAGAAAATTCTCCATACATTAGATAGCAATTAGTCTCACAATCTGATGCCAAATTTCCTATCATCCAGGCTCTGTAGATAAGGAGGATGTGTGGCTGTAATTACCTGTATCGAGGACCTTCATGTCCTGTATCAGAAGCGTGTACCTCGTATGTTCTACGACTATACCGATTCTGGCTCCTGGACCGAGAGCACTTATCGAGACAATGTCTCGGCCTTTGACAAACTCAAGCTGCGTCAGCGCGTGTTATTGGACATGGATGGACGAAGCATCAAATCGAACATGATTGGCCAGGAGGTCAATATGCCTGTCGCTCTGGCGCCGGTAGGTTTGACCGGTATGCAGCACGCTGATGGTGAAATTAAGGCGGCGAGAGCCGCGGAGAAATTTGGCGTACCTTACTGCCTTTCCACCATGAGCATTTGTTCAATTGAGGACGTCGCTGAAAATACCAACGCGCCATTCTGGTTTCAGTTATATGTCATGCGCGACAGGAAATATATCGAACGACTCATTGATCGCGCCAAAGCTGCCAACTGTTCGGCGCTGGTGCTAACAGTTGATCTGCAAATCCTCGGACAGCGGCATAAAGATATCAAGAACGGCCTGTCTACACCACCAAAACCAACCCTGCGCAATATCATCAATATCGCTACCAAACCGAGATGGTTGCTAAACATGCTCGGCACAAGGCGATATAGCTTTGGTAATATTGCTGGCCATGTGGATGCTGTAGATGGTATGGGATCATTGGCCAGGTGGACCGCCGGACAATTCGACCCCTCGCTGAGTTGGGACGATGTCAATTGGATCAAAGATCGCTGGGGCGGCAAGCTAATTCTGAAGGGGATTATTGACCCGGACGACGCAAAGCTGGCTGTTCAAAGTGGAGCGGATGCCTTAATTGTCTCGAACCACGGTGGAAGGCAATTAGATGGCGCACCTGCATCAATAGATGCATTACCACAAATTGTAGATGCTGTAGGCGGCGAGATCGAAATTTGGATGGATGGCGGTATTCGATCAGGCCAGGATGTGTTCAAGGCCTTGGCCCTTGGTGCTACAGGGACCCTGATAGGCCGATCATATATCTATGGGCTTGGCGCAATGGGTGAGCCTGGCGTGACCAAGGCATTACAAATCATTGCCAATGAACTTGATCTGACAATGGCATTTTGTGGCTTAACAGATATCAGAAAAGTATCAAAGAAAGTTATCTGGCATAGCAGCTAATCTCTCAGGGAAATATGGCTGTTGAGCCAAAATTGCAAAATCCATTGATTGTCGGGTATTGCGATATTCATTACGTCCTAAATTTTTATGAACAGGAGCCAACTGGTTTCGCGAGTCCAGAAAATGAATGAAATTTTGATATTGACCACCGGCGGCACCATTGATAAGGTCTACTTTGATGCCAAAAGTCACTACGAAGTAGGAAGCTCAATTGTCGGCAGCCTGTTAGAGCAAGCCGAGGTCAAGCACCCTCATAAAATAGTTGGGGTCGTCCAAAAAGACAGTCTCGAACTCACCGACGAAGACAGGTCAAAAATCAGGGATGTAATCCTTGATCATCCCCATCGACAGATTGTTATAACCCATGGTACAGATACCATAACCGAAACAGCCCACACCCTCTCCAAGCTGACAGGTCGCACGATTGTACTCACGGGTTCATTGGCACCGGCGCGATTCGCCATGACGGATGCTATGTTCAATATCGGCATGGCCATCGCGACGGTGCAGGCAAAAACTCCAGGCATTTACATTGTTATGAATGGTACTGTGTTTGATGCTCATTTGGTGCACAAAGACAGGGAACAAAATGCCTTCATTGGAGACTAGCTGCGAGCAGACAACATCAATCAAGCAAACTATAAATTACAAATTACAAATTATTTTAACAAGGAACATACACATGGTAGATTTTGCAATGCCAAACTTTTCAATTGATCTCTCTGACCAGGTCGCGCTGGTGACCGGAACTACCTCAGGCCTCGGCAAGAGGTTTGCACAGATATTGGCAAAGTGCGGTGCAAAGGTTGTACTCACAGGGCGAAGAGTTGAAAAGCTTGACGAGCTTGCTGCACAAATTCGTGGCGATGGCGGTATTTGCGAACCACTTACCATGGACATGACAGATAGAGAAAGTATTCGTTCAACCCTCGTGAAAGCGGAAGATACATTTGGACCGATTACCACGCTGATTAATAACGCAGGCATTCCGGATGCTCAGGTTATCGTCCGAATGAGTGACGAACTCATCGACAATGTATTTAATACAAATCTGGTGGGGCCGTGGATTCTATCTTCAGAATTCGCCAAGCGTCTGATCAAGGAAAAGCTAGCAGGCAGAATCGTTAACATTTCATCTATTGCCGCTTTTAATACGACGGCGCAATCCTCAGCCGCGCTCTA
This sequence comes from Pseudomonadales bacterium, assembly GCA_046582185.1. Lineage (GTDB taxonomy): Bacteria > Pseudomonadota > Gammaproteobacteria > Pseudomonadales > Azotimanducaceae. The sequence continues at coordinate 171,849 of JAYGEX010000041.1, forward strand.
TGCAACAACCAAGTCCGGAATTGCCCGCATGACCGAGGCAATGGCAGTTGAATGGGCGCGATTTAACATCAACGTTAATTGTATTGCGCCCGGCGCATTTTCATCAGAAATGCTGGATGGAATGCTGGAGCGGATCGGTGATATATCGGTAGGATTCCCACGAAGACGAATCTGTGATCCCGCGCAAATGGATAGCACCTTGCTATTCCTTGTCTCACCCTCCTCCGAGTGCGTGACAGGAACCATCATCAAAGTTGACGATGGTCAAAGCCCGCGATAGTCATCAGCGTATACCCTGGACAAAGATATTTTTGCAGTATCTATGTCCAGGCATTCACCACTTTCTTTAGCGCATTGCCTCCGGTGGCAGACCCATGGCTCGAATACTGCTTGAGAACATCGACAATAGTGCCACAGACATAAACAACCCTCCACAGCCAAGGAACAGCATAGTCAAGCCCACATATTCAACGATATAACCTGAGAGCGCTGCAGAAATGGGGGCCAGCCCCATATTGGCAAAAATAATGACACTCATGATGCGACCCAGCATGTCCTGGGGTATTCGCTTTTGAATCCAGGTCATAAAAAAGATTTGCAGGAAGCCGCCGATGATCCCCATATTGAACAGGATCAACATGCCGTAAACGGTCTCGCTGGCGAAGCCAAGAAATATAAGTGTTGCACCTTCGATCGCATCCAGGCTAAGAACCATAATGCCTAAATGCTTCGCCTTTGGCATCGGCAAGGTACCAGCGAGTATGACCCCAAGCAGCGCACCAGCGCTATGGGACGACATCAAAAATCCATAGGCCGCAGCACCTTCTAAAAATCTTTCAGACGCCAGTAAGGGAATGCCAATACTGATTGGACCCTGCGCCAGAAAACCAACCGCAGCAATGTAAAACATCAATATAAACAAGGAACGATCGGTTTTCAGATAGCTAAACCCGCCCTTGATTGATTCAAGTAATGAATCACTGCTATCTGATCGCCGGTCCCTATCCTGGGGAATTAAAATCCTTTGGACAATAACCCACGAGAACAGAAATGTAATTGCATCAATCGCGAAGACTAGCCCAATAGATTGTAAATCATCTGGCGAGGCACCGTCAGCTTGCCGGCTGATGGATCCACCGCTCAGAAGCACAATCATTGTACCGGCAAGTGCAGGACCCACGAGAAAACATATCTGGGCAGACCCGCCCATGACAGAATTTGCAATTTGGAGATCATCTTTGGCGACCAGCTGCGGCAAAATCGCCGACTGCGCAGGAAAGGCGAATGCACCTACCGCACCGGATAAAAAGGCATAGAGATATACCATCCACATTTCTACCATCTCGGTGATAACCAGAAAAGCCAGCGAGGACAATAAAACCAGGTAGACCAGTTTTGTATCCAGGATTACGCGCCGCGGGGAGAAACGATCAGCCAGTGCACCGCCAACAAGGATGAATACTGCACGTGGAATCGCCGCCGTCGCCATGACAGTGCCCAAGGTAAATGCGTTGTCGGTTAGCTGAATAACAAGCCACGGTAGCGCAACCATTGAGAACGCATCACCTAACATGGAAATTAGCGACCCAGACCACAGCAAAATGAAACTTCGGGTTTTTAGAACCGACAGACCTGCCAGTCTCGAATTCTTACTGGAGAGTTGTACTGAATCTTCCATTTATAACGATGCGCCTGCTTACCGCAAAATTCACCAGAATAATACAAGCATCCTACCTCCATCACCAGACTCCCACCTTGCTCAATACCAACAAATATGAATAATCACTCCTGTCTTTAATTAATGAATATGTGAACCAATGATAAAACGACGCTCTTTACTTCAGGCTGGAGTGGCGCTCCCCGCAGGCGCTTTACTTTTAAATGGCTGCAGCCAGTCCTCAGGGCCATCAGGTGTACCTGAAGGTACTTATCTATCTGATAATTTTGGGCCAGTTGAGGTCGAATCTACAATTACCGAAATGAACGTTGCGGGTACTATTCCAGAAGAACTCACCGGGCGTTTTCTGCGAAATGGCCCTAACCCGTTTAACGAAGCTGATGCTTCGTCCTACCACTGGTTCACAGGTGACGGTATGGTGCATGGCTTGCGCCTGGATAACGGCAGAGCAGATTGGTATAGAAATCGCTGGGTGCGAACCAACGATATGGTTGAAGCGCTGGGTGAACCGCTTGATGGTCGACACCTGGGCGGTGGACCAAACACCAACGTCATTGGGCACAACGGACGAACCTGGGCGATTGTGGAATCAGGTACATCACCCGTTGAATTAACTTATGAGCTTGAAACCATCGGCAATAGTGCTGGTTGGGGACCTTATACAGCTCATCCAAAGCTTGACCCGGAGTCAGGAGAACTTCATGCAATCTGTTATGACTGGGCTAATTATCGTGACCACATTAAATATGTGGTCATGGACCCCCAGGCAAATCAGGTATCAAGTACTGATATAGCGATGCCAGGCATGTGTATGATTCACGACATGAGCCTGACCAAAAATTATGTGGTGATTTATGATCTGCCAGTGACGATTAGCTTCACGGCCATCGCTAAGGGCGCAGACTACCCATTTCGCTGGGACAGGGATCACGAACCACGCGTAGGACTCATGCCACGTAAGGGTGACCAGAAGAATATTATCTGGAGCAGTGTATCTCCAAATTATGCTTACCATCCTATGAATGCCTTTGAGGATGCTGATGGCAATGTCATCATCGACATCTGTCGCTACGACAAAATGTTTGACGCCGACACCAACGGTCCTTTCGGCGATAGCCTGCCAAAGCTGGACCGTTGGACGATTAATCCGAAGACACAAAAACTATCAGAGCAGCGCGTCGATGACCGACCTCAGGAATTTCCTCGCATCCACCCTGAATTGACCAGTAAACCGTATCAATATGGCTACGCACTGGCCTCGGAAGGTACAAGTTTTCCCGCCATCTACAAACACGATATGAATAATGGCGATAGCTGGGTATTTGATCTTGGTCCAGGGCGACATGGCGCAGAGCCCTACTTCATACCGAAGGAAGATGCAGAGTCGGAGGATGATGGCTACATCATGACCTACGTTTATGATGAAGGTAAAAAGACCAGTGAACTTCTTATCATCGATGCACAGGACTTCAGCCGGCCAGCCCTCGCTCAAATTCATCTGCCGGTTCGAGTACCTTATGGCTTTCACGGAAGCTGGGTCGCAGATGATGCCGAGACTGCGATATAGAAAATAGAGGCGCAAAAATATCACCCGGCCTGGCGACCATCTATATCATCACGACTCAATGTGCGTACTTCACGGACAGTTAGTACGGCCAGCGTCGGCACAATGATTGCCACGGTGGCGATTAACAAGGTATTTCGTGCGCCAATAATTTCGAAGAGAAATCCCGCGGCAACGATACCAAGGGGAGCCAGCACAACCGAGCCGAGATGATCGTAGGCACTGACCCTCGATAGCATATCCGGGGCTATGAGTTTTTGCTGCGTCGTATACCAAATTACAGCAAAGACCTGCCCTGCTACTCCATCAATAAAGGACATCAAAGTAATAACCCACAGGGGCATGGGAACAGACAATGCCAGAGGAACGCCTGCAAAGAAAAATACACAGCAGGTGGCAAGCAACATTGGTCGTTTCGGGTTTATTTTCAAGGCTAATGCACCGCCTACCAGGGTACCGAGTCCGAAACCTGCAGAAATAATTCCCCAATCTATTGGGCCATCCATTTGCAGTTTGGTTACCGCTGGCCCAATCAAACCAAAGACAGCTTCCATCGCTGCAACGATGATCGAGAACTGAAGCACAATGGTCCACAACCATTAGTAGACCCCGTTAGATCCAGAACGCCAAAGGCCATGGCGATGGGCGCCATGGCAGTACCGGAATAGGATATAAAATATGCAACAAACAGCTCCAGAAAGTCGCGATTTTTTAGGAGCTTCAGGCCATCCTGGATACTATTTTGTGACATTCAATCCTGTTCGCACGAAAATGGCGGAACATCATCCCCCTACTCATGAGAGTGCCAAGGTATCTTATATTGATGGTTCATTGCAAAATCGGCCTTGAACTGACCTCCCGCCTGCGCAGAAAAATCCGGTCAGATCAGGGCTGTTGATCCGACCCAAGGTAGACGTTGTCGATTAGACGAACCTGTTCTCCTTTCTCGCCAAGCATAGCCGCCACAAACCTCCTGCCATTACGGGTTTGAACATAATCAACTTCAAAGCCTTCATCATTCAAAATATCAGTGATCTGGCCATCGCTCTGGCTGCTGGATATAAGCTGATGGATGAGGGGCGCCTTGGTTCGACTGCATTGCGTGAGGTTTTTATTTCTTGAGCTTAATGCTAGACCATCCCTTTCCCGAACCGTTGGGCAGGAAACAATGTCTACATCCATAAAGAACGCTTCCGCCATTCCTTTAATAAGCAGATATTGTTGATAGTCTTTCTCGCCAAAGAAGGCAACTGCTGGCCTAACAATATTCAACAGCTTCATTACCACCGTGAGCACTCCCTCAAAATGGCCGTCGCGATGAGCACCACAAAGATGTCGCGCAATTTCACTTTCTTCAACTTTATATCGAAATTTATCAGGGTAAATTTCGTCATAGCTTGGGAGGAACAGATAATCGACGCCAAGGGATTCCAGTGTCTGGACATCTGCCGTTAAGGTATCCGGGTAGTTCTTGAGGTCATCCGCGTTATTGAACTGAGTCGGGTTGACATAAATACTAACCACAGTGACATCACACTGCTCGATGCTGCGTTCTACCAGAGATTCATGGCCTGCGTGCAAGGCACCCATCGTTGGTACGAAGCCAAGGGAAAGATCCTCAAATGTATTGCGAATATTAAGGTAATCGTTAACTGAAGCAATAATTTTCATCCGTAAGATTCCTCCAGCCTGGGGTATGACTCCTCTCTTACATCACTGTGGTAGTGATCCACTGCATCCCGTACCAGATCATGGGTATTAGCGTAACGACGCAAAAACTTCGGGTTGAAGTCAGGATTAACACCCAATAGATCATGCAGGACCAATACCTGGCCATCCGTTTGCAGACCGGCACCAATGCCAATCGTCGGAATTGACAGGCTGCTGGTCACACACGCTCCAACTTTATTGGGTACACATTCCAGTACGATGGAGAAACACCCTATGGACTCAAGTTTCCTGGCATCCTCTATCAGAGCCAGCGCGTCTTTCTCGACTTTCGCCTGAAGTTTATGTCCACCCAGATTGTGAATGGATTGAGGTGTTAAGCCAAGGTGCCCCATCACAGGTACGCCCGCCTCGACGATATGTTTGATTAACTCCACCTGATGAGCGGCGCCTTCAATCTTTATGGCATGAGCGCCAGCCTGCATAAGCGACTGAACCGCATTCATCGTCGGCTCCAGACCCTTGCTGCAGGATAAAAAGGGCATGTCCGCGATAACGAATTTATCGGGAGCGCCACGCACAACCGCGGCAACATGAAGCACCATCATCTCTATGGTGGCATGTACTGTGGAATCAAAGCCGTGCATAACAACAGCCAATGAGTCCCCGACCAGCAAACAATCGATGTTTGAATCATTTAGAATTTTAGCGGACCAGTTGTCATAACAGGTCACCATGGAAATTTTTACTTGTTCCTGCTTTCTTCGCTTGAAAGTCTGGACATTAATCATTTTCCCTATCCTCGTTACTATTAATAGCTAGCGACGAGCAAGTAGGTTTGATCAATAGGAGAGAGGACTCCCTGTACAGGAAGTCAGGTATGGTACCTGTCCTCTATTGGATCAAGTCCTAAGCATTGCTCAACAAAAAGATGTACTGCCTAAAAAGGTATCACTCAAAATTATCAGTTTCCTGTCTCTTTCCCGAAGGATAAAAGCAGAATTGGCGAGAATATGAGATAAGAGCAGTGCTGTCCATGGTCGAATGGTGGAGATATTCTTGAAAAGAACCAATTAGGGCATCAGAGGTAAGTCTTGAGCAGCTCGCCAACTTCGGCGATAAACAGGGATCGATACTCCTCATAAACACACGATGAATGGGGTGTGATCATGACCTTGGGTTCATGCCAGAGCGCAGAATTATCCGGCAGCGGCTCTTCATCAAGGACATCGAGAAACGCGCCACCCAGATGATCCAGACTGGCAAGTAAATCGGAAGTAGCCAGCGCATTTCCCCGCCCAAAGTTGTAGATATAAGCACCCGGCTTCATCAAAGACAGTCTCTTCCTATCCATAAATGAATCGGTTTCCGGTGTAGCTGGCAGCAATAACACCACATGATCCGCCCAGGGAATTAGGGCATCCAGCTCTTCAATAGGTCTGATTCCCGGCTCTGAACCGGACCTGGCACTGCGCCTGATGCCAATGACTTCGGCGCCCAGCTGCTTGATGACTTGTGCGCAGGCGAGGCCAATATTTCCAATACCAATAATCAATACATGTTGATTACGAAGCAGTCGGCTGCCTGCCTGGAGGTTTCGGTCCCACTTACGCTCGCGGTGATTGCGCACCATCTCTGGCATTCTATGATTCATAAAGAGAATTGCGCCCAGCAAGGATTCGGCCAATATCTGCCCGTGAAACGTCCCGTGCACTATATTCACCCTATTATTTGGATCCCTCTGAATCCAATCATCGCCAGCCGCAGGCGTAAAAATAAGCTGCAGCTTTGGACAGGCTCGATACCAGGAGTCTTGAAAATCCCAGGCCAGGATAATATCCGCAAGATGAGCTTGCGCAAGGAACCCGGCGATGTCCTCATGCCGCCTGATTCGCAGTTCCGGGTAGCCTCGGTGTAAGACCTTCAGATCATCGTCGGTGAAAGAAAACGCCTCGACCTCGTTCCACAAGCAAGTATGTAATTCCATTGCCTGATTGTAGCAAGGATATATTGAGCGCGGCTTAAGCGATTGTTCTATCAGGAGAACGATAAGCATCATTCAAGTAATCGCTTCGTCCCATTGTAATCTCGTCTCGCCGCATCTCTCTTGTATTAGATTTGCATCCTATCCACTCTGGATGCGAATTTTTCTAACTCCTCTTTAAAGATATTCTCCAAAATCCCTTATAAAGGGCTCATAAATAAAAGGGAAATGACGAAATAAACAGAATAAGAATGAACGTACTAACCTTCCTCGTTTTCACCCCACTACTCCTACCCATGGCAACTATTGCTGCGGAAAAAAAACAAACTTATTCAGGCAGTGGTCGAGGCCTACGGCGGGGACAAACTCACAAACCTTACAAGTTTCATTATCAACAAGAAGATGACTGGTCCCAACAGTGGCCAAGGCAGATCGCAACTACTGGATGATATTGTTAGCAATCACTTCTATATTCTCCACGATATTGAAGCGGGAAAGAGTCGATCGGATAATTTCTTCACCAGTCAGTTCGGCGGCTTTCAGGCAGCGAGCATCAGCGACGGCGAGCAGGCATGGAATATCAACTATCAAACAAACACCTATGGCAGCGCTCAAAATGCTGACCCTTATGTTATTGCTGGTGGCCCCATGCGAATGAATGACGCATTTCTTGCCTACGAATTATCCCGTGCCGCTGACAAGGCGAAGCACCTGGGTGAAGTAGATTACTTGAACCGACCCCATGAAATGATTCAGTTCCCATTTCCATCCAGCCCGGATCTCACCCTTTATGTTGATTCGGAAACACATCTGATATCAAAAATGATCAGGATGAATCCACAAATCGGTCAGCTGGACTATGTATTTTCCAATGTCACCGAGCACAACGGTATCTCCTATGCGAAGAGCATTAACTTTTTCATTGCCGGCCAGGCAAACCTGATCAGCATAGAGAATGACACGCAGTTCAATGTCACTATTTCAGACTCTGAGTTCGAACTACCCAAAAACATGAGAGAGGAAGCTGAAAGGATTGATACCAGTGAGATGAGCAGCACGCGTTTTACAGGCAGTATCTATCATGTGGGACAGGGCGGTGGGTTTTCCCCATTCGTTGATACCACTGAAGGCGTCGTCGCTATCGGCGGTTACCCTGCTCTTAAGGATCGCTTCAATCGCTATCGAGCAGATAGCGACAATTACAAGCCACTCAAGTTTCGGGTTGTCACCCACCACCACCAGGATCATCTGGGCGGAATCAACGAAGCGATCGAACTGGGCGCCACATTGATTTCAGTTGATGAGAACGTAGCGTCTATCCAGAGTTTTGTGGCAAAGGCCGATGATGCCAGGTTTTTGAATGTAGATAAGCGGCTAACTATTGGCAAAGGCCGGGACAGAGTAGAAATCTACGACGTTGCAACCACCCACGCCGCACATTTTCTTCTGACTTATGTTCCCTCGCAAAAACCCTTGTTCTTTGCTGACCATATGAACTCCCCATACAAGAACGGCATTCCGGTCGCGAACCCCGGAACCGTATCTATGTTGAATGCTGTAAAGAAGCTAGGCATTGATGTGAAGAAGATCGCAATCGTCCATGGTGCCAGGATCTTTACCATGAAGGAGATGCAGGCTTCGGTCGATGCTTACGTCCCTTCCCGGTGCCTCGGGGATAGACCGGTTTGCCCCTGAATGAGCTGACGCTATAGACCAGCCTGGTTTGCATACTCTCAATACCTGTTCTGCGTACGAAATTATTGATGACATTCTCGTCGAACTGGCGACCACCTGAAGAGGCAATTCAAGGCCCTGCACGAGATTGTATCCTGCCGCAATCACAAGCAGGACCTGGGTTCGCTTCTACGCCAAGAGTTTCTACAGGCGCTTACCAAATGCCAGCAGTTGGTTGTTAGCAGGCATCACGCGATCACTCAGAAATGACATTTCGTTATCTACAACCAGCTGCTGCACCCATTCAATATCCCTGATGCCGCTAAGTGAATCCCTGTCTTTCAGCCACTGATCGAATCCTGCGTTACTCGCCGTCGTAAATTCGTTTTTGTATTTGAAAGGGCCATAAAGCACGAATATCCCTCCTGCTGCCAATGTGCGGCCAACGCCCGCTACAAGCTGAACCACGTGAGCCTCCGACATAATATGAATGGCGTTTGCGCAAAATACATAGTCCACCTTTTCCTGTGGCCAGTTTTCACTGGCCACATCTAGCTCAATGGCTTCAAGAACATTACTGCCTGAATGATTAGAAATATTTTGCTTTAATCCAGGAAGATAATGCCCCTGATCCGATGGCTGCCACTTTAGATGTTTGAGTGAGGAAGCAAAATGGATTGCGTGCTGGCCGGAGCCGCTACCAATCTCCAGGACAAGTCCGGGCTCCCTAAACACCTGACCTAACTCATTCAGAATGAACTCTTTATTCTTCTCGGAAGATGGAGAGTAGTTAACAAAGCGGCTATCGCTTACCACTAGTCCTTTATACTCGAAAAGGCGATGTCCTGATGTTCGTCTGAAACACAGCCGATAATCTCAGCCGAGTGATAGCCAGTCTTTCGCAGGGCCTCGACGCAAGCATCTGCACGTGCCGAGGGTAAAGAGACTAGCAGTCCACCTGATGTTTGAGGGTCAAATAGCAGCTCATAAGACGGGTGTTTGGTGAACAGGACTCGCGGCGATGCTGCCCGATTGCTCTCGTGAAGCGTACTTGTGATACCCTGCCGAGAGATGACATCCCTGGCGCCTTCAAGTATGGGTAGCTTGTCCATATCCAGCACAACGCCCCGCTTGGATGCATCAATCATTTCCGTTAAATGTCCTGCCAAACCAAAGCCGGTTACGTCGGTACAGGCAGTCACACCATGCTCAAGTACAATCTTCAGAGACTGCTGATTAGACTGCGTCATTGCCTGCAGAGCACTATTGACCCAAACACCCTTTGCCTTATTCTGCATATCGGCGGCGAAAATTGCTCCTGTGCCCAGGGCCTTTGTCAGGATAAGCGAGTCACCATCCTTAAAGCCATCCTTGTTCAAAATCACATCTTTGTCGACTACGCCATTTACAGCGAATCCCAGGCTTAGCTCCATGCCTTCACTGGTATGACCACCAACCAACTCAACGCCATCTGCCTTAAGCTGGCTGACTGCGCCTGCCAGCAATTGCCGCAACAGGTTTTTGGTCACCTTTGCTGTCGCAAAAGGAACCGTCACAACCGCCAGTGCTGTTACCGGCCTGCCACCCATTGCATAGATATCACTCAAGGCATGGGTAACTGCAACCTGCGCAAATACATAAGCATCATCAACAAAACTTCGGAATGAATCGATTGTATGCAACATCACTTTGCCAGCGGGTACTTCGTAAACCGCCGCATCGTCGCGAAGGCGCCCGCCCACACCTAACTCATTCAGTACTTCACTGAGCAACTGAGCGCTAACCTTCGAACCACAACCCCCACATTGCATCTGTTCGTCAAAGACATCCAACAATCCATTCGGTTTTTCAACTTTCATAACGGGATAGTTAGTGAAGCGATTCATAAATCGCCGGTCGACCCAATCCTTCCAGCGCCACACCCAGGAACCTTTGATAGACCTGCCGTTTCGATAGGCGATGGCGGATTTGTCACCCGTTGATATTAGCGACAGAAATTCTGACTGTGGCTGAAATGGTTTTGGCGATTGTCCCAGCAGTAGTCGCCTTAAATTTTCCGCCAGCGGCGGCCCTTGCCTGACGGCATATACACCCGCCTTGGGCCGGGGATGTTTTACAACATGGGCAACGTCGCCTACTGCTAATAGCGTCGCGTGACTTAAAGATTGCAAGGTATCATCAACGGCAATAAATCCGCCCTCATCGAGCTGTAATCCTGTTGTCTGTAACCAGGCTTGAGGCGCTGCGGCAGTAATCCAGAAAACCTCGTCAAGTGATACTTCTTCTTGCCGGGCTGAGTACAGCGTTTTACCCTCAACCCTGCTGACGCGAAAGTCAGGCCAGACCTTGATACCCCGCACCTGCAAAATTTCGCTAAACGTCTTTTGTACCTCTGGCGAGTATTCCCTGAGAACTGAGTCACCATCGTGGAACAGGTGAAACTTTGGCAGGACGTGACCAACACCAATATCGAGCTGCAGGCGATGATGGATGGCGAGGCAAAGTTCTACACCCCCTGCCCCTGCACCAACAAAACCAAGCTCTTTAACAGAATTCGATAGCACCCGTTCGCGAAATTGGACCCAGTGATTCAAGAACTGATCTATTGGCTTTACCGCAATAACATTACCGGCAGCACCAGGCACCTCATTAATGGCTGGTGTAATGCCAATATCGAGAGATACAAGGTCATATGCCATATCAGGGCGGCCCTTTATCTGCAGGATCTGGAGATCAGGATCAAGGCCTGTGACCTCACTCTGAATAAACCTTGCGCCTGCAAATTTACAAAGGGGAACAAGATCGATATGTATATCGTCCTCGGAGTAGTGACCGGCAACCATGCCGGGCAACATACCTGAATATGGCGTCTTCACTGAGGGGCTGATCAGGGTGATCTGCAAGCCAGGTATTGGCTTCATGCCTAGCATTCTTAATGCCAGAACGTGGCTATGCCCTCCACCCACGAGCACAAGTTCTTTCGCAATAGCTGATGTCTGCATAGATCAGGCAGCGCTCGTTCTATTTTTCAGAAATTCCCCGAACTTTTTGATCGCTTCTTTGCCCTCTGGAATTCGCGCGGCGAACACCTGGAATACATGAGGCATCTTCGGCCATATTTCGAGTACTGCGTCACCGCCCGCCTCTTTGGTTTTTTCGACCAACCTGGTTGAATCACTGAGCAAGACCTCTGTACTACCAACATGAATTAACATCGCCGGTAGATTGGATAAATCCGCAAATAGAGGTGATGCAAGAGGCGCTTTCTTATCCAGCTTGCCCAGGTACATGTCGGCGAAGCTCTTCAGCGCTCCTCCGGACAACATCGGGTCTGCTTTATCATTACTGGTAACACTATCGCCACTGGCCGTTAAATCGAGCCAGGGAGAAATTAGTATTGCCCCTGCCGGCAGCTCGACACCCAGACTCTTCAGATGCACCATTGTTGCGAGCGTCAATCCTCCACCGGCAGAATCACCACCGATGGCAATTTGTGAAGCCTTATAGCCTTCATCTAGCAGCCAACGATAACAGGCAGTCGCATCGTCCAGCGCGGCGGGAAACAGGTTCTCCGGTGCCAGCCTGTAATCGACATTCAACACCTTCATGCCTGATTCCTGCGACAATCGCCAGGCAATATCACGATGACTATCAAGGCCACCAAAAACATAGCCGCCGCCGTGCAGATACATGAGCACACGATGCGCATCCGATCCGTCATAGCAAACCCATTCGCAATTGATGCCAGCCACGACCACTTTCTCAATGCTGACCTCGGATGGGATCTTCGATGCCATACCATCGGCGCCAGCCATTCGATTCCTGAAGCCCTCAATGTCATCCCTGATATCATCGAATTGACCCTTCATGGTACGTCGGATCATAAAACTGATGAATTTTGCTCTGATACTCATGTTTTCACCTGCAATCTCTTATACAGTCAATGATAAAAGAATTGGCGGACAAGAACTAATTAGTTCCTGCCCATAATTTACAAAATTTCACAAAAACGTTCAGAATCTGAGTATTGTTAGGCATACAAAACAATCACTTACGAAAGAACTAATACCGCAGGACTCAGAATCCGGACAATACTAATAAATGAGCACACCGATAAATAACAATGATACACAGACCGAACCCGCTCCCCGTGCGCTCCGGGATTTAACATGGACAATCAACAGCCCCGCCTTATTGAACTCAATCAATGACCAGTTCCCATCCGATAATTGGTTCAAACAACTACCACCAAGTGCTCTCCTCAGTAATGAAGGGATTCCCGTGCCAAGGCACCAACACCATTTCAGGCTTGGCAAGCACTTCGAGGAACTATGGGCAACGTGGCTGAGATCTAACGGACAGTACTCGCTTCGGCTTGCGAATTTGCAGGTCAACGATTCAAAGCGAACCGTCGGCGAGTTCGACTTTTTGATAGAACACCAGGAGCAGGTAGAGCACTGGGAGGTAGCGATCAAGTTCTATTTAGGTACCGGAAATTGCAAGTCAGCGAAAAACTGGTACGGCCCCAACACAGAAGATCGTCTGGATCTGAAGTATAACCACCTGGTCAACCATCAGCTTCTGCTCGGCGATCACCCAGCCGCCAGCGAAATTCTTGCGACTAAGGATCTAAAGATCAACCGGGTGAGATGCATCGTTAAGGGCCGCCTGTTCCATCCCCTGGCGCAATTTGACCTTAAACAACTAACATTCCCGACCGAAGCAAATACTGAACATAATGTCGGCTGGTGGGCACGCAGGGAAGAATTTGAGGACAGATTCGCAGGAGACGCACGAGAGGGCTCAATAAAATTTGCTTATCTCAGCAAAATCAACTGGCTCTCGTGCATTGAGACAAATGATGACATACCAACACAGAACTACTCGAGCATTGTCGATATCCTCGATTCACAAAGGGTCGAGCAGGCTACCCACCTGGCTGTTCTGAATGATTCTGGCAATGAAATATCGAGGGGGTTCGTGGTTAATGAATCATGGCTGGAGCGAATCCAGGACAGGAACTAATTAACTGTCCTGAAACTGTAACTCATGAAGCCTGAAATAAAGACCTTTGTGTGCCAGCAATTCTTCGTGGGAGCCCATTTCCTTTACTTCACCATGATGCAAGACAAGAATTCGGTTAGCCTCCTGAATTGTTTGTAATCTATGAGCAATCAGAATGGAAGTCCTGCCTTCCATTAACTTATGTAAGCCATCCTGTATCAGGAGCTCCGTTTCTGTATCAATACTGGCCGTTGCCTCATCCAGTATTAATATTTCCGGATCTGCGGCCAACACTCTGGCAAAGGCCAGTAACTGCCGCTGGCCCAGAGACAGATTCGAGCCACGTTCCACAAGCGGTGAATCATATCCCTCAGGAAGTTGCATAATAAAATTGTCTGCGTTGACGGTCTTGGCCGCCGCAATGGCCCTTTCGCGCGTGATGGCAGGATTGCCAAGTGAAATATTATCGAAGATTGTCCCGGAAAATATGTGGAAGTCCTGAAGAACAACCCCTACCCGCGAGCGAATATCCTGACTGCGTAAGTTATGCAGGTCAATATCATCGATAAATATCATGCCGGGCTCAAAATCATAGAATCTTCCCAGCAAGCGGATCATTGTGCTTTTACCAGATCCTGTTGGTCCGACGATCGCCAGCTTCTCTCCAGGATTAATAACGAATGATACGTCCTTCAATATAGGCGTCTCTTTTGAATAACCAAAATTGACGTGTCGAAATTCAACTTTACCGGCCAGCCGCTCAGGTAGCTCGGCGGGATTCTCCGATTCATGTATCTGCTCATCCCAATCCAGCGCCTGGAAGATACGCTCGCCGCTTGCCATGGCTCTGAACAGAACATTGAGCTGTTCACCAAGCAAAACCACCGGCGTAAAGAGCATGTTCATAAAACGGGTGAAAAGTATCACACCACCCAGGGACATCTCATCCTGTACAACAGACCCAGCGCCGTACCAGATGATGATCCCCAGGCCAATTGCCGCGAGACTATCATTAAACGCACCGTAAACGGTGGCGAGATTAATGGAACGATATTCGTATCGCCGGTTCTCTCTATTGATTTCGGTGTAGGTTTCGAAATTGCGCGCTTCTCGCTGGCTCAGCTGTACCACTTGCATACCAGACAGGTTTTCCTGCAAATTCTGATTCAGGGAAGAGACAGTGTTTCGAACGAGCCTGAAGACCTCACGAGTAGCACGCCGGAAGAAGTATGTGGTGATGCCAACCACAGGTACCAGAAGTAATAAGATGAAGGTCAGCTCAACACTGGTATACAACATAATGCCCAGTGCCACAAAGAATGGCACAAATTCGCCAATCAGACTGCCGACGCCGCGAAGCATTTCGTATAGCGCCTCAATATCGTTGGTGACTCTTGTCATGATGCGCCCGACAGGCACCTTGTCGTAGAAGGAGCTTGGCCTGGTCTCCATATGCGCAAACAGATCCTGGCGTAAATCCCGAAGAGAATTCACGATTGCGCTTACCAGAGTCAAGCGATGGACATGACCTGAAATGGCAAAGATGATGGCGAGAATGAAGAAAATGAGTCCCGCTGCGAAGATTGACTCAATCCCCAAACTTTGCGCTAGCCACTGGGTTAGCTCAATCATGCCAAGGTCAGGCATCGGACTATCAGTTTCACCCACTATGATGTAGTCAACCAATACTCGACTGATGATGACTTCCATAACAACAGCGCAGAAGCTGGCAACAAGCACCAGAACCGAACTAACAAGCAGCTTAAGTCGATATGGGCGTAACCATTGGATGATGCGCCCAAACAATTGCATATTGAGCATTGCGCCAGATAGCTCTGCGTCAAACATTGAATGATCACGTTCGCCGCTATTTGATTTCATTGCCTGCTCGCTCATCTCAGGCACCACTCGGCGTTAAATCTGATTGATCATAGTTTTCATCCAATTCTGAATTCACCCGTGTATCAGCATTGCGCTTAAGTGTGCCGCCTTCGGTTTGAACACGTTCCAGGTTTGCATATACGCCATCTTTTTTTAACAGTTCTTTATGGGTTCCCATTTCGACAATCTTGCCTTCATCCAGCACCACAATCCTGTCGGAGTGCCGCAGGGTTGAGACACGATGGGATACCAGTATTGTGGTCTTATCCTTTCGCATGCTCTTCAGCCTGCTAAGAATATGTTCTTCTGTCTCAGTATCAACGCTGCTAAAGCAATCGTCGAGAATGAGTACAGGGGCATTTCTGATAAGTCCACGGGCCAGCGCAGTCCGCTGCTTTTGCCCACCGGACAGTGTCACGCCTCGCTCGCCAACCATTGTATCCATCTGCGCGGGGAACTCCTCAATAGTGTCTCGCAGTGCTGCGGCTTCAGCAGAGTCCCAGATTACTTCCATCTTCCGCTCAGGATCATCGTAGCTAATATTGTTACGCAGCGGCTCACCAAAGAGAAAAGGGTCCTGCAATATCTGCGCAATTTGTGAGCGCAACTGAGCCAGCGGGTAATCTCGCACATCATGGCCATCCAATATCAATTGGCCCTCGCCGGTATCAAGCATTCGGGTAAATTGTTTCAGTAGCGTTGACTTTCCAGAGCCCACGCGACCAACAAAGGCGATAGATTCACCTGCTTTTATATGCATATTGATATCACGGAGCACCGGCTTATCTGTTCTTGGATAGGTGTAACTCAAATTCCTCAGCTCAAACTCACCCCTGATAGTGGCGGGTGTATGGCTGGAAGGCGCATCTTCAATCTCTGGTTCCGCATCATAAATTTCGAACAGTCTGTCGGTGGATACCGCAGCACGCTGAACAATAGTTACAAACATGCCTGCCATCCGTATTGGCTGCAGCAGCATATTCAAACAGGCAAAGAAAAAGACCAGATCGCCAATGGTCATCTCGCCTTCCAGCACCTGATAACCGCCGTATATGATAATGGTGAGTTGCGAGATAGAGGCAAACAACGGCATCCAGGCCGTCATCAGCGAATTGATCCGCGCCTGGGCATAAAATGATTGGGCATATTCATCATTGGTGCGCCAAAATCGCTTTATCTCATTTTCTTCCTGGGCCTGGGCTTGCACGGTTCTGATGCCGCTCAAATTTTCCTGAGTATGGGTCGTCAGATCTGACAATCGTTGCTGAACGGTCCGGGATGTCGCCGCCATCTGATCTGTCATACGATTGGCGTAGACAAAGATCACGGGCAGTAGTGGCAAAATCAACAAGGTCAGGCTTGGCGACTTAAATAACATTGCAGTAATGGAGAACAGCGGCGCGTAGGTCATGATGACGAAAAAGATCATGCCAAAAGCGACCAGGCGCTGAATGAGTGAAATATCCTGAATGGCGCGGGTCATGATGTCGCCAACACCAATTCGGGAGAAGAAGTCACTACCCTGTTTTTGAACTGACTCGTACAACTTTTGCCGCAGGTCGTAAGACACCGCTATACCGACCCGACGTATGGCACGCCGCGCATGAATCACGAATACAAACCTAAGCACCACGGTGGCAACTATTGCAAAGGAAATTTCGGAAATAGAGTATTCAAGTACCTCTGCTGTTTTGGCGTAAAGCACGGCAATGGCATCAACGCCCATTGCAACCAGATAATAGGTACTGATTTCAAAAAACCTTGAAACAAAAAAGGTGACAAAGGCAGCAATTACCGGGTTACGGTATTGTCGTAAAAATGGAATTAGACGTAAAAGAGACTTCAAGCAATGTACCTAAATAAACTTGATCGGACATGAGTTTCTTGCAGAATCTGCATGTTCGGTCGTGGTGTTATCGGCAAGCTCACATAAGTTTGGATTAACAAGGTTCCTTCATGCTCGCTTTGATATGTACGCGAAAACCAGCCAAGCGCCGATGAATTATTGCCGTATCGAGGACCGGCGGTCTTGGATTCCGACAAGACCTGATAAACAACTCACACTTAATGGAACTCATTCTGCCACAAATACACCATGGCCGCATTGGCGGCGGGAATGAGCTTATGTGCGCAGATAAGCATCATGTATACTCGCAAAACTATTTGATTCACGCGCTGGCCGTCACCCCCATTGCGCTTACCACTTCTAGTATAGTGATCATATTTCATCTCGCAGCCATCAATAATTTTGTTACCACCTATTTTTCAGGTACCACCCTTAATCAAGTCTCAACAATAATGTAGTTACCATCATGATCAAATCTATCAATCCACTTGTCTTCGCACTGGCATTTGTCAGCGGGTTCATCATCATGGCCATAGAACTCCTGGGTGGCAGAATATTAGCGCCCTATTTCGGTAGCAGCATCTATGTCTGGGGAAGCATAATTACCGTCTTTATGCTTTCACTCTCTGCCGGCTACCTCATTGGCGGCAGGCTCTCCCTTCTCCAGCCTAGCTTGCTCCGTTATGGCACCTTTTTTATATTCGCTGCAATTTCATTAATACCAACGGTGCTGTTCGGAAATGGCATGATGGACTCGGTTTTCTTGCACATCGAAGATCCGCGTTATGGATCCCTGGTTGCATCCGCGCTGCTGTTTTTTCTACCCATCGCCATGCTCGGCATGATCGCTCCGTACTCTGTAAGGTTATTGGTAGAAAGCTCCCACCACAGTGGCCAGGTTGCCGGCATGCTCTATTTTGTGTCAACGCTTGGTAGCGCCCTCGGTACTTTAATGACCTCGTTTTATTTTGTACTCTGGTTCGAAGTAAACCAGATCCTCCTGACCATGGCTGCCACCTTGATCCTGGCAGGCTTAAGTGCGATCGCTTACTCCCTACTGGGTGCACAGGGACTACAACAAAAAGTAACGAGTAACTAACATGCGCATTCTGTTTTTTGTACTCATAATGATGGCTTCGATCCAGGCACTCGGCGATCGGGTCATCCACAAAGAAAAATCACTGTACCGAAATATCCAGGTTAAAGAGTCGAGCAGTCGGCGCTGCCTGGTCTTTGCCGTCAGGAGAGGAGACAGAAACCAGACCTGCATCAACCTGAGACATCCGGATCGCGTTGTTTTTCCTTATGCACGTATGACTTTCGCGGGTTTATTACTTAACTCAGAGCCTGAATCGATCCTCATCGTTGGACTCGGCGGCGGCACCATACCCACCATTCTGTCTCAACTCTACCCTGAAACAATCATACATATCGTCGAAATTGATGCCGCTGTTGCGCGAGTCGCCAAGGAATATTTTGATTTCGTCGAAACCGGCAATGTCAAAGTCTTTGTCCAGGATGCCAGGGTAAATATAAAGCGTGCCAAACTTAAGAAGCTAAAGTATGACATGGTCATACTCGATGCTTTTACCGGCGACTACATTCCAGAACACCTGATGACAGTCGAATTTCTACAGGAGATAAAGTCTATCCTCACGGCTGATGGTGTATTGGTAGCCAATACCTTCTCTACGAGCAAGCTCTACGATCATGAATCTGTGACATATCAAAAGGTCTACGGGGAGTTCTTTAATTTTAAGATGCCAATCACAGGCAACAGGGTTATCGTCGCAAGCCTTGAACCACTGCCCAACAATAAATTGCTAAAAGACAGGGCGAATCAACTCGCCGGTAAATTGACAAAATACGCAATCAATATTGATGACTTTCCGAAGTACATGAAGACAAGTACAGACTGGGACCAAGGGGCCCGCCCCTTAACAGATCAGTTCTCCCCCGCAAACCTGCTACAGGCACGTTGAGCTCCACAGAGGATTGGACCACAAATGAATAAATATGACGTTGTAACAATCGGAGCCGGTGTAATAGGCTGTTCCATCGCCCTTGCTCTATCAAAGCGAGGCCTAAGAACCTTAAACGTCGATAGCCTGCCGGCTGCGGGCTATGGCTCCACCAGTCATTCATCGGCAATCATCCGACCAATCTACTCCCATCTAACTTCCTGCGCGATCGCTCACGAGTCTCGCTTCCTCTGGCAGGATTGGCAAAATTTCCTCGGTGTAGTTGATGACAGGGGTTTTGCGCAATACACTGAATGTGGTGGCATTGTACTCATCCGGGAAGGCGAAGAGCATCTCTATGAAGACAACCTCAGTTCGATGTCTGCAGTTGGGGTTGAATATGAACTGCTAAATGCCAGTGAAATTGAAAAATTGTATCCCGGGATAACGCTGACAAGTTTTGGCCCACCCAAGACACTTGCAGATGAAAAATTTGGCCAGACTAGTGGCGGTAAAATTACCAGCGCAATCCTGGTCCCGGCTGCAGGTTACGTCTCGGACCCTCAGCTTGCGTCGCACAATCTACAAATGGCCGCGAAGAACCATGGTGCAGATTTCATGTTCAACGCGCCAGTATCAACTGTAATCACAGATAAAAATGTTGCAGGCGGCGTCGTATTAAAAAACGGTGACGTTATTTCATCAGGCATCACCATCAATGCATCGGGACCCCACTCCTCCATCATCAACCAAATGGCCGGAATTGCAGACTCGCTAAAAATCACAACCCGTGCGGTACGCCACGAGGTTGTTTACCTTCCGGCTGATGCCCGGCATTTCCAGATGGGCGGCAGATTTCTTGTGGATACGGATGCCGGATTCTACCAGCGACCCGACGGTGCCGACTTGCTTATCGGCACTACCGACCCGGAATGCGACGGCATGAACGTTGTAAACCCGGATCATTACAACGCGAGTTTTACGGAACAATGGACTTTACAGGCCTATAGAGCTGCACAGCGATTCCCTGAACTTGGCATTAGCAATACCGCTCGCGGTACCGTGGGTTTATATGATGTATCAGATGACTGGATACCCATCTACGACAAATCAGACCTCGGCGGTTTCTATCTAGCTATCGGCACAAGTGGCAATCAGTTCAAGAATGCGCCTCTTGCCGGAGAGATCATGGCGGAGATCATTGTTCGCGACAGAAACGGCGGAAATCACGATACTGAACCTGCCAGCCTTCATCTTCCTCACCTTCAAAGAACTGTTGGCCTGGATTTCTATTCCAGAAACAGAACTATTCAGGCAACCACGTCCGTGATGGCATAATTAACCTGCCGTAAACATTTCCTTATCGAGACTGCCTGGGTCGAAATCTTTGTGTAAGCGCGAACAAAGTTAGTCCAGACAACACAGTGATAACGCCAAGACTTGCCATAAAAATAAGCAGCCAATTATTGAAGTCATCTCTTTCTTCATAATCCATGATGTGGAGACTCCACAGAAAATCAAATATTCTCCAATAGGTAGTACGCACAGCGCGCAGCTTTCCCGTTGTCGCACTCACATAGATCGATGCATTGTCCTCGGCAACGTCTATTTTCCAGGCGGGCAAATCGCCGCCACGATATTCACTTCCTGGTTCTACTTCCTCGACCCGGGAAACGCCCAGCGCCTGCACGCCGGTTCTCGCTTCAACAATCTCAAGGGCCTGACTCTCTGTAATCTTGTCAAGCGCTTCTCCGGATTGTGCGTCAAAGCGAAGCCGCTTAACCACAAATACTGGCTGGCCGTTGTTCACATATAGTTTGAAGTCCAGGAGCCCTGCGTCTACAAGAGGTGGATGGCTTCGGACGAGCTCGCTGATAGAGATCAGTTCAAAACTCGATGCCAACAGTTGCTCTGCCTCAATCGCAAGGATATGGTCGCCATGAATTTCATCTATTGAGATAGCGCTGAAATACAAACCTGACACTGTCCAGGCCAACAACTGTATACCTGCAAACAAACCAAGCCAGCGATGAACTTTTCTCAACGATAGTTTGTTAATGCGCATTCTGCGACTCACCACATTTGAAATTGTTTTTATTTAGGGCTAGGCATTAAAGCTGGTCAAACTACAATTTGGACCAGCGGAGCCTCGATGCGTTGCTGACAACGGTGATGGAGGACAAGGCCATTGCCAATCCGGCAAAGCCAGGATTAATAAGCATACCGGTGAATGGATAGAGAACACCCGCAGCCACAGGTATTAGCAGGATATTGTAGGCGAATGCTGCGCCAAGGTTCTGATAGATATTCCTCATTGTTGCGCGGGAGAGTTTGATGGCATTACCGACTCCCGAAATACTGTTTCCAAGCAGGGCCACGTCAGCAGTTTCAACAGCAACGTCGGCCCCCTCGCCCATGGCAAAGCCAACATTCGCAGCTGTTAGTGCCAACGAGTCATTTATGCCGTCGCCAACCATGCCTACCTTTTCACCCTTTCTTTGCAGCGCTTCAATGTGTGCAAGTTTATCTTCGGGTTTTACTTCTGCGATGACAGCATCAAGAGATAAAAGTTCGGCTATACTCTGGGCGCTGGATTTGCTGTCGCCAGTCAACATGATGACCTTCAGGCCTTGCGCCTTTAATGATACCACGGCCTCTGCCGAGTCTTCTTTTAAGGTGTCGCTTAAGACCAGATGGCCTAAAATACGTCCATTCTGGCCAACATAAATAACGGTACCCGTGGCCACCGATTCTTCGCCAGTAAACCCAAGCTCCTGCATATGACGGTAATTTCCACAAGCCGCCGGCCCTCCTTCCAGAATGCCGCTTACCCCGCCGCCCGGCACTATAATGAATTCAGATACGTTCATGGTGTCGATAACCTGATCATCGCAATATCTGTTAATCGCTTCGGCAAGTGGGTGCTCGGATAATTTCTCCAGGCTGTGCGCAATGGCTAGAAATGTCGGCGTATCAATGGATGCCTCCACTGCTTCTACCTGCGGCTTCCCTACCGTTAAGGTACCGGTCTTATCCAATACGATTGTCGTGAGTTGGCTTGCCGCCTGCAGGGCCTCGCCGTTTTTTACAAGAATACCGCTGCCGGCCGCCCTGCCAACGCCGACCATAATTGACATTGGCGTCGCCAGACCCAATGCACAGGGACAGGCAATAATCAGCACCGACATGCCTGTGACAATCATATAGGATACTTTTGGCTCGGGCCCAAATACCCACCATACCATAACTGTTAGCAGTGACAGAAGGATGACTATAGGCACAAATACGGCGCTGATCTGATCGGTCAAGCGGCCAATTTCAGGCTTCGAATTTTGTGCTTCCCTAACTCGTTGAATAATTCTTGATAATGCAGTATCCGAACCTACATGACTCGCCCTTATTTCAAGGGAACCGAACTGATTCAGCGTGCCAGACACAACATGATCGTCGACGCCCTTCTCCACCAGCATCGGCTCGCCCGTTAACATCGATTCATCAACGCTGCTGGCACCACTGGTTACCACGCCGTCCACAGCAAAGGCTTCGCCGGGCTTGATTCGAAGAATGTCGCCGGCCTCAATTGCATCAATATCTACAATAACTTCTTCCCCATCGACAATTTTCAGTGCAGTCGCCGGGCGCAGACCAATCAGTTTCCTGATGGCGGCAGAGGTTTTTCCCTTTGCATTGGCTTCCAGAGTCTTGCCAAGGTTAACGAAGCCGATGATGAACAATGCCGCTTCGAAGAACAGGTGCCTTGATGATTCCGGAAAGAGCTCCGGAAAATTGATAATCACCATGGAATATATCCAAGCTGCACCGGTGCCCATGGTGATTAGCGTATCCATTGTCGTCGTAAGGTGAGTGACTGCTTTATATGCACTGCGATAAAAGTGACCGCCGCTCATCCACATAACTGCCAGAATCACGGCGCCTGCTACATTCCAGATTAGCTGCTGATCAAGCCCCGGCAGTGAACCGCCCATGCTAGCTGCCATCAAAAAACTACCAAGACTCAGAGCTCCAAGAGACTTGAGAAACAATTGTCTGATTTCTGCTTTCAACAACAGATCTTTTTGTTCGTAGTTGCCTTCTTCAAGAATAGATACGCCGTACCCAGCTCCAACAACCCCATCGAGTACGGATTGCTCGGACCCACTTGTCTTAACCAGTGCAGTCTGATCGGCATAGTTCACCGCAGCGCTCACGACTCCAGGGGTCGCCATAAGTGCAGACTCAACAGCATTGACACAGCTGGCGCAGGACATGCCAGATATTCCAAGGAGAATCCCGCGAGCATCTCCACTCATTTCTGATATTGACTTGCTGGCGACGCTGGCATCGGCATCAATTTCAACATCAGCAATATCAAAATGATATCCGAGCGATTCAATAACGGCTTCCACTGACGATGGACTAAAATGCCCGCTGACTGTGGCTTGCTTTCCTTCGAGATCAACCTGGACAGAGGAGACTCCCGGCAACTCAGATAGTGCATCGCTAACCTTCGCCACACACTTGTTACAGCTCATTCCAACAACAGGGATAGTGGATACACCGTCGACCTCTACATCGGTAAGCTGGTAACCAGCCTCGGTAACGACCTGCTCCAGCCTGGTGTGATTAATCCACGATTCAGTTTTAAGCTCTGCGGAATTGTGTTCGTGGGAGACAAGTACCGGCTCATCGGTAAGCGTTTTCAGTGCCGATTCGACCTTGCCGGAACAATGTCCACAGGTCATGCCTTCAATTGAAAGTGCGTAGCTCACAGCTAGTTCCCAAGATATAAAAATGGCACCTTAAACCTTGAAGGTAGGCGAGACTCCAGAGCTAAAACACCCTATTTTACAAAAGTTTTGACTTATGACCTTCCCAATAACGATCCTTCAGCAGGCGCTTATATAATTTGCCCGTCGGATGCCGCGGTAACTCCTTGTCAAAATCAATTGATCGAGGACACTTGATACTGGACAAATGTTCCTTGCAAAAATCAATTAACTCCGCCTCAAATTCGGGTCCACAATCATCCCAGTTAATGGGCTCTACCACTGCTTTTACTTCTTCTCCAAAATCTTCATTGGGTATACCAAATACAGCAACGTCCATGACTTTGGCGTGCGTCACAAGAAGATTTTCAGTCTCCTGAGGATAGACATTTACACCACCGGTAATGATCATGAAACTCTTACGATCCGTAAGATACAGGAAGCCCTCTTCATCCATATAACCAACGTCACCCAGGGTACTCCAGCCTTGTGCATGCCGAGACTCTGCGGTCTTGTCCTTGTCATTATAGTATTCAAACTCGCCGCCACCTTCGAAGTAAATAGTGCCGGAGTCACCAGCGGGCACGTCATTACCTTCGTCATCACATATATGCAATACCGCTGTTAGCGCTCGCCCTACCGAGCCGCGATGTGCCAGCCAATCATCCGAATTAATGGCCACAAAGCCATTTCCTTCAGAGCCAGCATAATACTCGTGGATTACCTTTCCCCACCATTCGATCATTTGTTCCTTAATGGGAATGGGACAGGGCGCAGCGGCATGAATGGCACACTCAAGACTCGAGACATCATAATTCGTTCGTACGTCTTCATCCAGCTTTAACATACGGATAAACATTGTTGGCACCCACTGACTGTGTGTTATCTTGTATTTCTCGATGGTTGCCAGAGACGACTCGGCATCAAAGTGCTGCATAATCACACAAGTCGAACCGCCCAACATAAAGCCAAGGGTAAATGCCAGCGGCGCAGCATGGTACAAAGGTGCCGGGCTTAAATAAATGCTGTCTTCGGTAGCGCCGTATAACAACTGAAACAAGCCGGCGCCTTCTTCTGCCCCAAACTCGCCTTCCGGCAGAGGTTTCAGTACCCCTTTTGGGCGGCCTGTTGTTCCGGAAGAATACAGCATGGAAGTGCCGACGCTCTCATCTTTGATGGGCTCCACAGGCATTGAGGCGATAGCTTCTTCGAACGACTCGAATCCTGCAGCCACACCATCGAGCATGTAGGACTTTTCAACGAGAGACATTTTCCCCGTCAGCTTTTCGACGACACTCAAGCGATCTTTGGAGGTAATAAATACCCGCGCTTCGCAATCATTAACGATGTATTCAACTTCTTCCTCCTGAAGCCTGTAACTGATGGCAGTGTAATAAAGGCCAGCCCTGGTGGCAGCTACACATATCTGTAGAAACAAGGCATGGTTTTCCAGCAGAATTGCGATGTGATCGCCGCGGTTCAGGCCCAGACTTCTGAATAACTGCGCCATTTGATTAGAGCCATCTTCCAATTGCCGGTAAGTAAATGACTCTCCGGTCTCGGCAATAATATAAGCGGGCTTGGTGGGATTGTTATCGGCGATGCGACCTGGATGCATTTTCTTATCCTGATAAATAGTTCGATGTGAATTGTTGTCTAAACAATGCCTTGGGTACATTGGAAATACAAGCTGGAGCTGAGGTTCTTCCCACAGGAAGACTCTGATTACATATGCTGGCACTGACGATGGAGTGTATGCCTTAGTGGCGAGTGTTGTCAGGCCATCCAGTACAGGCGTGCTGTAAACTTGAATAGAATGAGCATTCATGGTCGAATGCGACCTGAATTTAGGCTTATCGTAGTGTTAAGGGGCAGCTTTGAATGCGCAGCGATAACACCAAAATGTGAACTATGAGCCCATATAGCACTCCAACATCAAGATTGGGGATAAGGCCAGTTAGTATGAGTGAAGAGAGACGCTACAACGAACGATACAACAACCAGCAGCTTGTACTAAATATCGCCAGGCCGGGAATCAAGGGTATCCTTCGCCTCAATCCAACTGCAGATTGCCTTAATTTTTCCTTGGGAGGCCTCCAATTCGCCAGCAAACAAGTGATGAGGGTTGGCGAGCCGCTGGTCTTGGACCTTTGCGTACATGACATCGAACTTACCGAGATATATGGCGAAGTTGTCAGCTGCGTAAAAGAAGGAGATGGCATGTGGTTCTGCGGAGTAAGCTTCTGCCTTAACGACAAGCGAATGCAAGAACGCGAAATCACCCACTGTCTTCTCAAAATTGAAGACAAATTACGCAATTTCAACAAATACCCTGCCGCCGCCAACTAGCTTGAATATGACTTGAAATTCTCGTTTAGTCCGCATGCTTAGCCGTACTCAATCCTATTCCTTATAACCTAATAATCAGTTGAGTTAACAAGTCGGAATCAAACAGCGGTATAGCCGCCGTCGATAACCAGTTCACTGCCGGTCATAAAGCTCGAATCCTCTGAGGCCAAAAAGCGGACGCCCTTGCCAATATCCTCAGCAACACCCAAACGGCCTATGGGATGCTTCATAATAAGCATTTGCTGGAGTTCTTCTTCGCTCGACACCTCATCCATGAATTCCTGAATCTGGCGAACCATTGGCGTCCAGATATAGCCCGGATGCACGGAATTGACTCTGATTTTGTATCCATTATTGCCGCAATAGACAGCCACAGACTTGGTCAACAACCGGACGCCTCCCTTGGATGCGTTGTAGGCCGGGCCAGCACCGCCAACAAGTCCCATAACCGAGGAGATATTGATGATTGACCCGCCTTCTTCTTTCATCGCTTCAACAGCTCTTTTACAGCCAAGATAAACAGCATCAAGGTTAATACTCATAATATTGCGCCAGCTCTCGAAGGTGCTTTCTTCAAGATTATCATGGCCAGCACCACTTACGCCTGCATTGTTAACAAGCACGCTGAGTTTCCCAAACTCAGACTCCGCCGCTTGAACGACTTCCTGCCATCGCCCCTCATTGGTAACGTCCTGATGCAGTGAGATTGCTTTCCCGCCTCTTTGTTTAATGATGTCCGCTGTATGTTGTGCAGCTTCTTCATTAATGTCAGTGACTACAATATTTGCACCACCCTCTGCCAACAATTCACTTGAGGCTTCGCCGAGCCCACTTCCACCACCAGTCACTATGGCAACTTTTCCATCAACGCGATTCATCTATTCTTCCTGTGAGAGTCAATTTAGTGTGTCGATTCCAGTTTCCCACAGATACATATTACGGCACAATCCCTGCCAATTTATTATCTCGATAAGGCACAATATTGGCCGTATATTTACAAGACCTGACCCCCTTATCTGACCAATTTCCGATGAACAGCTAAAAACAAGGATAACAACATCTTGTGTTGATTAGCGCTCTGTAGCACAATATGTAGCCGCTTTACCGGAATTTGGAATATCGCCCGATTTCCCCAATTTTTTTGTAAAAGCATGATAATGAGGGTAAAAAAAGAAAAATAAATCGAATTGTAGCAGCCGATTCAAACCACTCGCTTTGATTGCATCAAAGCAACACAATTCACCACAAACACAAGCTACAAGAACAGTTAACAAGAACATCCAAACAGCATCAGATACTAGAAGGGGACAAATGGATTCAACGGCACCAAAACCAGAATTAAAAGCCATTCCAACAACAATTAGTGAAATAAAGTTTCAGGAAGCGTCCCTGGACATATGGGAAAACAAGTATTGCCTGAAAACCAAAAAGGGTGAGCGTGTCGATCAGGATATGGATGAGACCTACAGGCGAGTAGCCGTAGCCTTATCTGATGTGGAAGATATTGATTCAAGAGAAAAGTGGTTCGAGCAGTTTCTATGGGCCTTGCGACAAGGCGTAATACCCGCCGGTAGAATTATCTCCAATGCTGGCGCCCAGGATCATAAACCTGCCACATCCACAATTAACTGCACAGTATCCGGAACTATCAGTGATTCCATGGAAGACATCCTGAATAAGGTCGTTGAAGCGGGTCTGACACTCAAGGCGGGCTGCGGAATTGGCTATGAATTTTCGACTCTGCGCCCTAAGGGAGCTTATGTTTCAGGTGCTGGCGCATACACCTCCGGGCCGCTTTCCTTCATGGATATCTACGATAAAACATGTTTCACCGTGTCATCAGCGGGTGGCCGGCGCGGAGCACAAATGGCGACATTCGAGATTGGTCATCCAGACGTTATGGAGTTTATTCGCGCCAAGAGAGAAGACGGCCGGCTACGACAATTTAACCTGTCTCTTCTTATCACCAAGGAATTTGTTGAGGCGGTAAAGTCCGATG
The DNA here is from genome assembly GCA_046582185.1 of Pseudomonadales bacterium. Lineage (GTDB taxonomy): Bacteria > Pseudomonadota > Gammaproteobacteria > Pseudomonadales > Azotimanducaceae. The sequence goes on from JAYGEX010000041.1 coordinate 200,223, forward strand.
CTGATTGGCCACTGTCCTTCCCCCTGACGATTGCAGAGCAGGAAACCGATGAAGTTGACCTGGGAGATGCGTCCCTGATTCTTTGGCGTGACTTTCCGGTAAAAGATAAATACGTGACCAATGAGTCTGGTCTGATCGCATGCCGCATAGCCAAGGTCATTAAAGCTCGCCGTTTGTGGGACATGATTATGACCTCTACTTACGACTTTGCAGAGCCTGGCTTCATCCTGATTGATAAGGTCAATGAGATGAACAACAACTGGTTCTGTGAAAACATTCGCGCAACCAATCCCTGTGGCGAACAGCCCCTGCCCCCTTATGGAAGTTGCCTGCTCGGCTCTATTAATCTTTGCAAGTTTGTCATTAAACCCTTCAGCGGTGAGGCAACATTTAACTGGGAAGATTTTAGAAAGGCAGTAGCAATATTCACCCGCATGCTGGACAACGTCGTTGAAATTAACGGCTTGCCCCTGCGAGAGCAACGCGATGAAATCATGCGCAAGCGGCGCCATGGCATGGGCTATCTGGGTCTGGGCTCAACTATCACTATGATGGGCATGAGTTATGGCGATGAGAAGTCGGTTGCCTTCACTGAACAGGTCACCAAAGAGCTTGCGATTGTCGGTTGGCAAGCTGGCCTGGAGCTTGCCCTTGAAAAGGGACCGGCTTCCATTATGAATGAAGAATTTACAGTCACCGGCGAAATGCTACGCCAGCGCCCTGAAATGGCAGATGATGGTTTGGAAGTCGGAGACAGCGTTAAGGGTAAAGTCCTGTTGGCAAAATATTCCCGGTATATGCAGCAGCTTGCGCAGGAGAGCCCGGAATTGGTAGAGCAGATTGCGGAGATAGGCTGTCGTTTCACCCATCACAGCTCTATCGCACCTACCGGCACCATCAGTCTTTCACTGGCAAACAATGCAAGTAATGGCATCGAGCCAAGTTTTGCTCACCAGTACTCACGTAATGTCATCAGGGAAGGTAAAAAATCAAAAGAGAAAATTGAAGTCTATTCATTCGAGCTGCTCGCGTACCGTGCGATGGTGAATCCGAATGCAGAAGCGTACACAGAAAATGAAGATAACAAGCTACCTGCTTACTTCATTACTGCCGATGATATTTCACCCATGCAACACGTAGACATTCAGGCCGCCGCCCAGAAGTGGATAGATTCGTCGATTTCCAAGACCGCCAATGTGCCAACAAATTACCCGTTTGAAGAGTTTAAGGACATCTACATGTACGCATATGAGAAAGGATTGAAAGGATGTACGACCTTCCGATTCAATCCGGAAGCATTTCAAGGGGTACTGGTCAAGGAATCGGATCTCGAAAACACGACCTACCAATTTACCCTGGAAGATGGCTCTGTTGTCGAGGTCAAAGGTAATGAAGAGATTGAATATGATGGTGAGCTGCATTCCGCCGCCAATCTATATGACGCTATGAAGGAAGGTTATTACGGCAAGTTTTAATCTTGCCTGCGGGGCAATGTTTATAACAGTACTTATGACGGCACTTATAGCTGCACCTACTTACCGCACTTTTGCGAGAAGGATTGAAACATTCCCACGAAGGGTTATCATTACTGTACTTATATACAGTATATAGAGCAGAGTTAGAAGGACAGAAGAGGAGAAATGATATGGCTATCAAGATAGAACAAAACATCGTTGACTACAGTATTAAGCAAGAGAATAAGCCGGAATCCACGGAGCCTGTGAAGGAATTGATGCATGAAGATGTGGCCCGCCCGGATGAGCTGAAGGGATATACCTACAAGATAAAGACACCACTGTCCGATCATGCCATGTATGTCACGATCAATAATATCGTGCTCAATTCAGGCACGATACACGAGCAGGAATATCCGTTTGAAGTCTTTATAAATTCCAAGAACATGGAACAATTTCAATGGATCCTGGCCCTTACGCGAGTTATTTCTGCCGTATTCCGCAAGGGCGGCGACGCGACCTTCCTGGTGGAGGAGCTTAAGCAGGTATTCGATCCCCAGGGTGGGTACTTCAAGAAGGGCGGCCGATTTATGCCCTCTCTGGTCGCCGAGATTGGTGAGGTTCTTGAAACTCATATGAAGAAAATGGGCTTACTGGAAGACGAAGAACTCAGCGAAGCTCACCTTGCGCTCATCGCCGAAAAACGAGCATTACTCGAGGGCCCCGCCGCTAATGCTGACGATGCCGATGCCGGTACCAATTTTCCGGCAGGCTCAAAACTGTGTGTGAAGTGCCATACCGTAGCGACGATCATGATGGATGGCTGTATGACTTGTCTTAATTGCGGCGATAGCAAGTGCGGATAGCGAGCGTCATCCTTTAGGAAACTTCCTTTGAAGAACCTCCGCTAACCCTTAATTCGCAAATATTTCAGAAGTACATGAAGACATATCTCGATCAGCTACAGCAGATACTGAATACCGGCATCAAGCGCGGCGACCGTACTGGCGTGGGCACCATTTCCTGTTTCGGGTTAAGTGCCCGCTATAACATGGCAGACGGATTTCCCGCGGTAACCACCAAGAAGCTCGCCTGGAAAGTCATGTCCTCGGAGCTGCTCTGGTTTATCTCCGGCTCCAACAATATCAACGACCTTAAAAGTATTTATAAACATAACAGGATATGGGATGCCAACTACAACGACTACCGTAAACGCATCGGCGCTGATGTTGATGATGGTGACATGGGCCGAGTCTACGGCACACAGTGGCGAAGCTGGAAGTGCAATGATGGCAGGCAGATAGACCAGCTTCAGGATGCGATCGACACTATTATCAGTAATCCGGATTCCCGTAGAATCATCGTCAATGCCTGGAACCCCGGCGAAGCAGATGTCAATCAGGTGGCCCTGCCACCCTGCCACTCCTTTTTCCAGTTCTACGTTGCTGATGGAAAACTCTCATTACATATGTATCAACGATCTGCCGATATGTTCCTGGGTGTGCCCTTCAATATCGCATCCTACTCACTTCTGCTACATATGATCGCTCGCATTACTGACCTGACGCCAGGTGATTTCATACATACCATCGGCGATGCCCATATTTATCTGGATGCCATCGAGCAGGCGCAAGAGCAGATTTCCCGGGAGCCTCTGAAGCTACCCGAATTACTCATCCAGGATCGCCAATATGCCAGTATTGATGATTTCACAATGAATGATATTTCACTTGTCGACTACCAATGCCATGAGGCAATAAAGGCCAATATGGCGGTTTAAGCGACAAGACCCTCGGCGTCACCAATCCAGAGTCAATTATTTATTACTCCCGCTGAACTTTCAGGCGCTCCAGAGGAACGTCTGTTATAACGCCAGGCAAAATTTGCTTTAAGCAAATGGTCTGAAATAAATCACAACAATTACAACCAACACTACAGAAGTGGACCCCAGTGATTAGACAGTAACTGGACGATGATAAGTGTTTTCCTCCATTATCAGTATCAAGCTGTGGAGAGAACCATGAAAAGAAAGAGACGTACCCATAAGCCAGAGTTTAAAGCCAAGGTGGCGATGACCGCGATCCAGGGCGATTTAA
>JAYGEX010000027.1:0-3330 GCA_046582185.1 Pseudomonadales bacterium
ACTAACGTCGCCTTTACTTGATCTCGGAAACTCGATCGCATTTGCGAGTGAATATTCGTCGTTCCTCAGTTTGGCGGGCATCATGGATATATCGATAATCTCGGCGACTGATTCCGCTGCGTCAGACTGATTTAACCCAGATTCTTCCGCGTAAATTTTGGTGGCGGGTATCAGCACTGCAGAGATTAGGGCCGCCGCAAAAAATGTTTTCATTAGATTATCCCCAAGCGTTTGAGAGATGCTACTAGCACTGGATGGCAGGAACAAATGGTCATCACCCAAAACACTCGTCCAGATCAGTAATACCCAAGTAGTGCAGAAATAATTGGGGTCGGAGTAAAATTTACAAATTCGTCTTTGGTATACGGCCACGCTTCCGAAAAGACTGTGGTAGTCCACCCACCGTTTGGTTGACCTGGAACAATGTGTATACTTTGCTTGATATGGGAATCGTTGGTTTGTTTTTCTTATCTTCCGCAGGGATTTTCGGCGACAAGTCAGGCATTGTAGAGAAGTGGTTGCCATCAAACAACTTATTTGCCATCAGACGCAGTGTGCCGTTGATTCCATAGAAGCAAAACGAATCAAGGTTGATGTTCACTTTGACAGCGGATCAGTTTCTAATTGGCATTGATGCAAAAAATAGTATCTACATTAACTAAATCAATAGCTTACCGAACTACCGTTGCCAGCCATCTACCACAGTGGCACTGCGAACTTAAAGGTCAATTCGGTGATAATCCTCCGCTATTCTCGGTGTGCCGGATCATTCATTGAGGATTTATTGGCCTCGTCGTGCTCTTGGAGGAATAGATGTACTTTGCCATTTGAGATGGTATCGCCGATTGGCTGCACTTTCGATTCAATCTTCGGCCTGTGGCGACGGAATGGAAAGGTTGCCAGGCGATTCTTCGGTAGATTGCTTGCTATTTCTATCCAAGATCGTGGTGCGAATTCGACTGTGTTCTGCACGCGATAAATCATAAAAACTTGCGGCCACTACAGTTACGCCGATCATCATCAGAACACCTGGCCCCATCGCCATGGCGAGGGTGCGTAGAGACTCTGGATCAATCGTCTCAATAGTTGCGCTGCGTTGAATGCCTGCGAGATCTACTACAATGCCTGAGATCACGATGCCGAAGCCGCCAATCGCCTTCGCCGCAAACGATGAAGCGGCGAAATAAATACCTTCGCTTCTGCTGCCGTGTTTCTCCTCGTGTTGATCGGTAATGTCAGCAATCATCGAACCCATCATCACCGTCAATACGCCTATACCCATAGCGCAAATAGCGTTGGAGGTCATCACCAGATAAAACAATAGAGGATCGCCAGGTTCAGGGAAGAGCCCCAACAGGCTCAGGATGATTGGCAGTGTATTCCAGACGGCGTACCAGATCAGCCCACCGATCAGCAAAGTTCTCTTTTCCTGAAAAATGCGTCCCAATGGTGTTGCCAGTCCGGCGCCAAGAAAACTGCCAAGGACGGAGGCTGGAAAACTAAGCCCGATCAGTTCCAGACTGAATTGAAAGTAAAGGGTGCCGAGATAAATCGACAATGCTGAAACCATACCCATGGTCATACCAAAGAGCACACCTGTTAGAACAACGGCCCTAAACGATCGTAATCCGAAAGCCATAGCTGCCTCTCGAATGACCTTCCGCAAACTAAAGCCATGACTATTCGCGTTAGCTTTTGGCAAATATGGAATGTGGCTATGTGTGCCGTAGGCTGTCAACAGAACACCGATGAAAATGATAATGGCGAACAGACCCGCAAACCTCGGATAGGCTGCAGGATTTAATTGTCCATTTGGATACTCGGGCGTCGCGCCGAAAAAGATCTGCAAACCGATCAGAAATACCATCATTGTACCCACGGACTGCAAGATTGATCGAAGTGACGATAATAATGTTCGCTCTTGATAGTCGGTAGATAGTTCAGCCGTGAGCGACGTGTGCGGAATTGAATAGACTGATTGTGTCGTTCGAGTGAGCACTGAGAACACAACAAGCCAGACAAAGACCTGCGTTTCATCTAGTCCGTCAGGCGGCGAAAACAATAGGTAAAAACAGATCGCAAAGGGTGCAGCTGCGGCATACATAAAAGGATGCCGGCGCCCCCAACGATGCTGGAAGCTATCGGACCAGGATCCAATGATCGGGTCACTTACCGCATCAACTAATAACGCGATAACAATCGCCAGACTGGCGAGAAAGCCCGATAAACCTAATACCTGATTGTAGAAAAACAACAGGAAAAAACCGAAAGACGTTGACTGTATGCCTTCAGGTATTTGTCCGGCAGCGAACATTATTCGAACTCGCCATGTTAGCGATCCGGCAGTCGGATTGGTCACAGTTCCCCCCTTTCTCCGTTACAACAAGTCAGGCGGAAATTGAGAACTGTCCTGAGTCGTTCGAATTTTGTCAAACTTGCAAAGCGCAATGTTCAGCCTTTGGCCGGGTCTCGTGACTCCAGACCGCGTTTTTCACGTTCTTTGCCCATGCGTTGCGTGTCTGCGCTGAGAGGAGGCGTTTTTTCTTCCTCCCCGAGCAAACCTGCACGGTCCCGTGCTGACTTGTCGGCGTCAAAGGAAATCCACTTCTCCGGGACGATTGAAATAACTGTTCTGAGTGGGGAATTAAGCAGTGAAAAGAAATCATCTTCTCCCGCTTGGTTGTCAGGAGATACCTTTTTAGCCAGCAAACGATAAAAGCCCAGCTTGGTCTCTTCGTCCTGATGAAACGTGGCTCTGCCTTTAACCGTAATAGCACCTTTTGGACATTTAGGATCCCGGGACGTTGCGCCACTAACAGTCACAGAGACGCGGTTATCACGCTCTATGGCTGTGGTCCGATGGCGATGAACGGCAAAGGTGATCCATATCTTGTCATCTTGCCAGACGAAGGAATGCACCACACCGACGGGCCAACCGTTTTGTGTGGCCCACATCAGCACGCACTCTGGCGCTCTCTTCATGAGCTCTTGTTTTTGCGCTTCGCTGTGGCCGTAGATAGATACGATTTCGTGATCGTGTGCTGCCATTATCCGATGTCCCTTTCTCTAATTTTTTTGACTGGAGTGATTCTACATTTTCTGTCGTGATGACTTGAGGAATTAGCATAGGCAGGTCTGATTTCGATGGCAAGAGAAAACTATCTTGGCAATTATGCGGTAATAAGCTGTGCAGCAAGCCTTACGGCGGGGGCATCAGATCAATCCGAACCCATTCGGGGACTAAACCAACAAGGTGAACCGAGGGCGCCACTCAATTGGGCAGAGCGTTTGCGGCGTGTGTTTCGAGTTGATATCAGCAACTGTCCCCTG
>JAYGEX010000005.1:0-170478 GCA_046582185.1 Pseudomonadales bacterium
AGAATGCATGTGGTTGAGCCAGTATTTGGTAATCTGGAATCGAACAAGGGGCTTAACCGATTTACACTAAGGGGCAAGAAGAAGATTGAAGCGCAATGTCAACTGTTTAGCCTGGTCCACAATATAGAAAAGTTACAAAGGCCTGGCTCAACAACAGCGAATGGCTAATGCCAGCCTTGTTATGAGCTCCATTGTGCTTACTGTCTATCTGGGCAATTGATTTCTCTGGCTAACAATGTTTTAGTTTTGCGACAAAGTTTCAATGTGGTGGCTTTAATGAGCAAGAAACAATCGGTAGTCCATGTTGCTCTCGTGGTTGCCGATTACGATGAAGCAATAGCATTTTATACCGGGAAACTAGGCTTCGAGTTATTAGAGGATACATACATCCCTGAACAGGATAAACGCTGGGTACTCGTCCATCCACCTGGCGCGACGGGTGTGACGATCTTATTGGCGAAGGCGTCAAACAGTGAGCAAAGTACTCGGGTTGGCAATCAATCGGGTGGGCGCGTATTTCTGTTTCTTGGTACGGATGATTTCTGGCGTGACTATAATGAATACACAACCAGAGGCGTCAAGTTTGTTCGCGAACCCATCAAAAATGAATATGGCACGGTAGCCGTATTTGAAGACCTCTATGGCAACCTCTGGGATCTTATCGAATATGTCAGCGGCCACCCCTATTCCTTTAAGAGCGACTGATCGATAGAGAACAAATAAAGAGTTCTTCTTGATGTCCATCATGGATACACTTGTTGCTGACACATCGAATTCCAAGGGCTAAATAGTGAAATCTACCACAGTTCCTATACTCAGATATCAGGATGCTGACAAGGCAATTGAGTGGTTGTGTTCAACGATTGGTTTCGAGGTGTTTCTTAATGTTCCTGGCAAGAAAGTCCCGGGTCAGTCTGCATCTGGAAAAGCGACAGTGGAACATGCGCGGCTAATTCTTGGCGATAGTATGATCATGATTGCGACACTGGGGCGTGAGGGCGATTTCGATGGTACTTTTGTCTCTCCCTTAAGCTTAGGTGGTATCACGCAATGTGCCTCGCTCTTTGTGGAAGATCCGAAGGTAATTTACGATAGAGTCGTAAAATCGGGTGTTGAGATCGTGGAAGAGTTAGCTGAGTTTGAGTTCGGCGGCAGCACTTTTTGCTTCAAGGATATTGAATCTCATATGTGGGTTATTACTAGCCACGATCCGTGGAAGAAGTTGTGGTAGCGTTTGGTTTTACTGGTGAAAATAGTTAGACCAACGAGCCAACAATTCTTCCAGGAGCTTCGAGTTAGTTGAATATACACGCTCCCGACCGACTGTTTTTACCATCAGCAAGTCCTTTCTAACCAGGGTTGCCAGATGTCGGCTGGTGGTTGGCCAGCTACAGTCAAATCTTGCGGCAATTTCACCAGCCTTGGTCTCACCCCGGTAATGCACGGACAGTAATATCTGGCGCCGGGCGGGATGGGCAAGGGATGAAAAGACATCATCTGCTAGTTCAATTTCGCTGATTGCTCCAAGTTTACTCATTGATTGGTACAACGTGGGGAAATTCCATATTAAGCTTGTCGCCACGGGTCTCGCAAAGCTTATCCATGGATTCCCATATCGCCATGACTTCAGGATGTTCATGTGCTCTGTCAACGGCACCATCCAGCCAGTCGAAAGTTTCATAGTAGATTGGCTGGCCATTGTCCTGTTCTTCGCCTTTGTACTGAACAGAAGGGTCATCAGTAACCAGTCCGAGCTTATGTAATACAGGCCAATGCTTGGTTAGTAAAATTTCAAATTCAGCTTCGTTTCCCTTTGTCACTCGATAGTGGCAAATCACCTTGTTGTCCATTCTGGCTCCGACTTTGTTAGCTTAATTAGCCTAATGGCAAAGTATAATCATCCTGATTTAGTTAGTAATACTGCTAATTAAATCAGGAGAGGGTTGCGCGATAGAAGGCGTAGTGGGTGTCATGGGTGTAATGGCGTCAATAAATTAATCACAATAAATGATGGACTTAGAAACACTAAGAACCAAGAGGCTTATTCTAGAACCTCTGTCTATGAACCATTCCCTGGGTATGTTCGATTTGTGGTCGAAGGCAGTGGTATGTGAATACTCAGGTTCGGCTGAAGACTTCGATGGTAATCCGATTCGCTTACCAGCAGTGGTCGCTGCAGACAGCGATAAGATAATCGACTTCTTCCTGCAGTATCAGCGGCGATCCGAAAAAGCGAGGTGGGCAATGATGATTGAAGAGGGAAGGCATTTCATCGGCGCATTGGGATTCAATTCCATCGGTCAATGCTCTGAGCTTGCCTATCATTTAAACCCGGACTATTGGGGAAAGGGATTTATGAGCGAGGCCTGTCGAGGGGTTTGAGCCGACTGATGAGTCTAACGATGGTGCTGATCGATATCTGCTGCTAATAAAATAAAAGTGGTTGTCAGCTCATTGGGTGAGTGATCGGTGATGCATTCTAAGGAACGGTAAGATGAAGGAAATAACACGTATCAATCATGTGGGGCTCAGGGTTTCCAGCCTGGAGCAATCTCGTGAATTTTACGCAAAGCTGGGCTTTGAATTTCTTGTGGGTCCAATTGGCCCCGAGCCTGTTGCAATTATGGAACATCCGTCTGGCGTGAATATCAATTTTATTTTGAACTCCACCGACACTGAGCCTAAAAACCTGTTGATGGATGTGCCAGAGAAGCACACCGGCTTCACCCATATGGCAATTGAAGTGACCGACCTTGAAGCCGTGCAGCAACAGTTAGAGGACACTGGCTAAGAAATTACAGAAGGCCCCATTACCACCCCGGAAGGTGCAAGCTTTATATTCATCCGGGATCCGGATTTGAATGTTATCGGGTTCCACAAGCCGGCCTCCTAGATTGCCGGACGGAACTGAATTGAAGGATGCCGATCAGGCCGGTTTGCTGTCCTGAAGAAAGATAGCCATTGCCGTTCGCAGAAAGCCTGCCTGTTGTTCGCCTTCCTCGTCTGATGCCAGCTGTTCCAGAGTTGCATCATGTTCCGCGATAGTGCCTGTTCCATCAATCAGATTACAAGCCGCAATCCATGCCTTGGGCGTTGCGTCCATGCCCAAATCCGCATTTTGAATGACGGATAATTGCTCCATAAAGGTTTCCTTGGCAGCTGCGGGATTGTTACCAGCCAGTTGCTGGGCAGCTAACATCCATAAGCCGTTTTGGCGACGCTTAGGTGGAAGGTTAAATTCAGTTGCCAATCTGACATTGAGTTCAGCTGCCTGCAGGCCAATTAGCTTCTGCGCCTCATCAAGCGAAATACCTTCCTCATCCCAGCCGGCCCAGGTCATGGAGGCAATGTTATAAGAAGTCTGGATGGCGACATCTGCATATTCCCCTCTTAGTTCAACATTTTTTTTTGCGTATTCCAGAAGTAGCTCCAATACTGCCTTTGCGACCAATAAGTAATTGGGGAGATCCTTCTTCTCCCAATAGAAAGTTTGCATGGCCTGATATTGTGCTGCTTTAAGCTCGTTTGGCGTTAGATCATCCCATATTAATTCCATAGATATACCTCTGGATCGCGGTTTTCCTAAGATGGTTTGTTTTCAAGGGCCAGTTCAAAGCACTTGGAGTTTCGCTGGTAGTTGTAGAGTGATATCCGCGCATCAGGAAGCGCCGAGACATCCTGTTCAACAAAGCCGCGCTCGGTAAACCAGTGGGCAGAATGTGTTGTAAGCACAAATATACTCTCCAGGCTAAGCGAGCGCGCTATCTTCTCGATGGCTGCGAGCAATCGTTCGCCGCGATCGTTATCTCTATAGTCTGGATGGGTCACAAGGCATGCTAATTCGCCTCTAAGGCCAAAGGGATACAGCGCGCCACAACTAACAATTAGGCCATCTCTCTCGATAACGGTGAATTGTTCAATCTCTGATTCGATTAGCTCTCTGGATCGCTTTACCAAGACACCGGACGCTTCCAGCGGCTCTATTAGTTCAATTATGCCTGGAACATCTTCTGCAGTAGCCTTGCGGACTTGCTCGTAACTGACCTTGATGATTTGGGTGCCCGCGCCATCTCGGGTGAATAGTTCTTCCAGTAGGGCGCCGTCATCCAGATAACTCAGGATATGGCAACGGCTTACACCCTGGAGGCAAGCCTTGCGGCTAAGGGATAGCAGCTCTTGGTTGCGTGGTTCCAGTGATTCGTCAAAGCTGCTGGTTTGAATTTCACTAATAACTGCACCATCTGCATCCATGATGCCTTGTTGAGCATCGAAATAGACCAGCTTGTCTGCAGAGATTGCAAGCGCCACATCTGATGCCAGTATTGCCGAATTCAAATTGAATACTTCTCCCGAGGGGGAGTAACCTATTGGCGAGATGAGCACGATCGCGCCGGATTCTAACTGTTGGTTGATGGCGGTCTTGTTTACTCTGCGAGTTGTTCCTGTGTGATGGAAGTCGTCTCCTTCGATGATGCCAAGTGGCTTTGCCTTAACAAAATTGCCGGAAGTAACCACGATGTCAGCGCCATGCATGGGCGAATTAACGAGGCCCACACTGAACCGAGCTTCGATTTCTGCGCGGACCCCACCAATGGCTTCGGTAATATCTTTAAGAATTTCCGGGGTGGTAATGCGATTATCGTTGATGGTTTTCCATGTTCGCGATTGATTGTTTAACCTGCGATCTATCTGCGGTGCGGCGCCATGAACAAGTACGATCTTAATTCCCAGACTGTTGAGCAATGCAATATCGCTGATGATGTTGGGTAAATTGTCAGCCTCCAGTGCAGCGCCGCTCAGGTATAAGACAAAGGTTTTACCCCTGTGTGCATTAATATAAGGCGAAGAATCGCGAAACCATTTGATGTGTGCCTGGTTGTCGCTCATATAATTAGTCGTCCAGGCAATATTTGGCAATCAAATTGCGGATAATCTCAACGCTTGGCTCGATCTGATTGAGCGGAATAAATTCGTTTGGCTGATGTGCCTGGTCGATGGAGCCAGGGCCGAGCACCACAGTTTCCATGCCAAGCGCTTGAAGAAAAGGGGCTTCCGTCGCGAAGGCGACAGGCTCAGCCTGATAGCCAGACAGCTTCTCTATCGCGCTTAGGAATTCATCGCCGTCATTCTTGAACGGCGGAACGGCGGGATTCAGGAGCGCAAGGTCACATTGTAAATTTAGGTCGTGCAGACGTGGATTCAGCCTCTGCTCGATTGCATTGAGGATAGCTTCGTTGTCCATTTCCGGTAGCACGCGAACATCAAATGCCAGCTCAACGTGGTCGCAAATCCTGTTGGGATTATCGCCGCCATGAATGCAGCCGAGATTGAGTGTTGGGTAGGCTACTTCAAATACTTCGTTGTGGTATTGGTTGCGCATTTCGTTTCGAAACTTTATCAGTTCATCAATTGCTGCTGCGGTGCCATCCAGAGCGTTATTGCCAAGGTCTGGATTGGACGAGTGCCCGGACGTCCCTGTAATCTTCAGGCGGGCCATCATGATTCCCTTGTGCTGATTAACGGGGTGCAAGTTAGTTGGTTCGCCGATCAGGGCGAAGCGGGCATTACACAATTCCGCGGCCTTGAGTGCACGCGCACCATTCATGGTAGATTCTTCATCGGCTGTAGCCAGGAAGATTAGCGGATGTTTGAAAGATCGATCCAGGAGGGGCAGCACGGCTTCAATGCCGAGCGCGAAGAAACTCTTCATGTCGCAGGTGCCAAGGCCATACCAACGCTCGTCCCGCTCGGTAATCTGGAAGGGGTTGCTGTTCCACAAATGTTCATCCATGGGTACAGTATCTGTGTGCCCGGAAAGGACTAATGCGCCGTCACCTTTGCCTCGAACCGCAACCAGGTTTGCCTTGTTTGGATTTGATTCAAGGGGCGTAATGTTGATTTCGAAGCCCAGCGGTTCCAGCCAGTTTGCCAGGGTATTAATGACGTCTAGATTGCTTAGGTCAAATTGCTCCATGGTACTGCTTATAGATGGCGTTGAAACCAGCTTTTGAACCATCTCTTTGATTGTTGGGTTTTGCTGCATAGTTAGATTCGTCGGGCAGTACCCTCATGGTACTTAAGTGGTAAATAGTGATTGCTGAGTCGAGGCTAGTGTAGCACCGTTGTTTACGGGCTGTTTGAAAGAACCCCGCGGGGAGCCCACACAAGGAAACCACATAGGGAGACTCGCACAGGGAAAGAAGGATTAATTTGGTGTAAGATTTGTAAGTACGAACTAACACAGATTGAAGAGGAGAGCGGTGAGCATTCAGCAAGAGAAGGCTTTCAAACCGGACATATCCCTGAACCTCCGCACCCTGCTTAATGATCTGGTTGCGGATGGCAGGTTGTCCGTCGAAGATGCAGATTTACTCAGCCTTAAGACCCGTACAAAGGACCAGTTGAACTGGCACCCCCTGGAACTAATTGGTGAAGATGCGGTTGCCGATCAGAAAAATTCAGGCTCATCTCTTGATCTTGAAGCACTGACTCTATGGTTGTGCGAGAAGTCCGGTCAACCCTATAAGAGAATCGACCCCCTCAAGATAGATTCACAGATCGTTACCAAAGTGATGTCAGCGGAATTTGCGCGTCGTCATCAGATACTTGCTATCGATGTCCTGGATGATGAAGTGATCATTGTTAGTGCTCAGCCATATATCTCCGCCTGGGAAGCGACAATCAGTCAGTCACAGCAGGGTAAGGTGATTACCAGAATGGTGGCAAATCCTGCTGATATTCGGCGATTTACCACCGAGTTTTATTCCATGGCCCGGTCTGTTAACAAGGCGACCGCAGCAGGTATTAATGCCAGCTCCCTGACAAATCTTGAACAACTTCTGGAATTGGGACACCAAGATTCGATGGAGGCGAATGATTCGCACATCGTTAATATTGTCGATTGGTTATTAGGATACGCCTTTACCCAGAGAGCCAGTGATATCCATCTTGAACCGAGGCGTAACAAGGGCAAGGTCAGATTTCGAATCGATGGTGTTCTGCATACTGTGTACGAACTGCCTGCACCTGTAATGACCGCAGTGACCAGTCGCTTGAAGACGCTCGGCCGCATGGATGTTGCCGAAAAACGGCGTCCTCAGGATGGTCGATTAAAGACCAAGACGGTAGATGCCCACGAAATTGAATTGCGACTATCGACCTTGCCAACTGCCCATGGTGAGAAAATGGTTATGAGGATCTTTGATCCGGACATCCTGATGAAATCCTTTTCCCAGCTTGGCCTTGCCAATGAAGACTATGCGCGATGGGAAAATATGGTCAAGAACCCCAACGGAATTGTGCTGGTGACTGGCCCAACAGGATCGGGTAAAACGACGACTCTTTATACCAGCTTAAAGCAACTCGCTACTGACGAGGTTAATGTCTGCACCATTGAAGACCCCATTGAGATGGTTGAGCCCAGCTTTAATCAGATGCAGGTTCAGCCAAATATAGGCCTTAATTTTGCAGATGGTGTTCGCGCTCTCTTACGCCAGGATCCGGATATCATTATGGTCGGGGAGATCAGGGATCTGGAAACCGCAGAAATGGCAATTCAGGCGGCGCTTACAGGCCACCTGGTTATCTCTACGCTGCATACAAACGATGCGCCGTCGGCCATAACGCGGTTATTGGAACTTGGCGTTGCCCCCTATCTTATAAAAGCAACGGTACTTGGGATTATGGCGCAACGATTGGTTCGAACTCTTTGTCCACATTGCCGGGCACCGGGTGAGCTGGACCCTGATGGCTGGAAAGTGCTGACGCGTCCCTGGAAGATGAAACTTCCAAAAGTGATGTACCAGCCTGTTGGCTGTATCGAATGCAGGGAGACAGGTTATATGGGCCGTGAAGGAATATATGAGCTCCTACCCATGTCTGATCCGATCAAGCGTCTAATAAAAGCTGATACAGATATTAGTGATCTTAAACTCGAAGCCATGAAAGAAGGCATGAAGACCTTGCGTTTGAGTGGTGCGCGTAAGGTTGGTAATGGTGAGACCACAGTAGCAGAAGTCCTTCGGGTTGCACCATTCTCTGGTACCGAATAACAAACCTATATGGCACCTGGCATTGATGAGGAAGTAGCACTGCAGGCAAAGCGATTATTTGGCTCTGCTGACGCTGAACAATTCCAGCGTGTTTGTTTGCTAAGTGAATATGTAAAGCACTGCCTTTTGCGGCATTTCGATATCGTTAGCGAGCTCGTTGCTAGCCGCGACTTAACTAATTCCTACGCTGAAAATGAACTAGACAGGAACATCCGCCAGTCATTGTCGACAACAAATTCATTCGACGTCAAGCTGCGTGAAATAAGGCGCAGGGAAATGATCCGGATCATCTTTCGGGACTTCTCAAGAGTAGCCGATCTTGATGAGACAACTGGCGATCTTTCCGATCTTGCAGATACTTGTATCTCGGTTTGTCTGGAGCATCATTTTGACGCGGCTTGCGCTACCTATGGTATTCCAAAGTCATGGGATGGGAGTGCGCAACAAATGTCAGTTCTTGCTCTGGGAAAGTTGGGCGCCAGAGAACTTAATCTTTCATCAGACATTGACTTGATATTCCTGTACGACGCACAAGGCGTGGCATCTTCCGAATCAGGTAAGGAAACCAGTAACCAGGCCTTCTTCCTTAAGGTGTCCCGTCAGATAATCTCTTCGCTCAACAATACCACCCAGGCGGGTTTTGTGTTTCGCGTTGATATGCGCCTTCGGCCGTATGGTGAAAGCGGCGCACTAATTTTGCATCGAGCTGCGATGGAAAAATATTTTGTGGAGCAGGGAAGAGACTGGGAAAGATATGCCTTTATCAAGGCTCGCGTCGTTGCAGGAGATATTGAACATGGTAAGGACTTTCTGGCCTGGCTAAAGCCTTTCGTTTACCGCAAACATCTTGATTATGGTGCGATAGAATCCCTTCGGGATATGAAACGGTTGATCAATCGGCAAGTTGAAATTAATGATTTGCAACAGGATCTGAAGTTAGGGCCGGGAGGTATCAGAGAGGTTGAGTTTATTGCGCAGGCACATCAATTGATATTTGGCGGCAATAATCCTGATTTGCGGGAGCGTCGCTTGCGCAAAGTGTTGCGGACCTGTGGGCAAGAATCCTATCTGCCGGAAGATGTTGTTCATTCTCTGGAGTTGGCCTATGTATTTTTAAGAAATTCCGAGCACGCCATTCAGGGATGGAATGACAAACAAACACAGAAGCTGCCAGAAGACGAAGCATCCAGATCCCGCCTGGCAGAGGTGATGGCTTGCGCGAATTGGGTAGATTATGTGCGAGTTCTGGAGCGGCATCGAAGTCTTGTAAGAGACAGCTTCGCAACGCTAATGAGTGCTAATCAGGCAGAGACGGATAACCTGGTGGAAGGGAATCTCTTTTGGTTAAGCGTCTGGGCGGATCCTGGCTCCGCTAAAGCGGTGAAGTATCTTGAATCTGCGGGATTTTCCGATGCCAAATCCGTAACGGCTCAACTATCTGATTTCATTTCAAGGCTTGGCGAGTTACAGGAGATAGGTCAGGAGAGGCTCAATAAGCTGATGCCCATCATCTTGAGTCTTGCTGCCGGTCAAAAGGATCCGGATACAACGGTAGAGAGGCTGCTTCCTGTAATTGAGGCCGTTTTGCGGCGGAGCACCTATCTTGCTTTCCTGCTGGAAAATGCCGACGCGCTGAAGCGAACAGTGGATCTTTGCGCCATGAGCCCCTGGATCGCAACTCAGCTGAAGGAAATGCCCATACTGTTGTATGAGCTATCTGATCGAAATACCCATGAGGTCAGTTTCGGTAAGGCCGAATTGGTCTCCCAGCTAGATTCCATGATGATGGTCCTTGAAGATCATGACCTCGAGGCGCAGATGGATACCTTGAGGCAATTTAAGAGCGGCGCGATTTTGAGAATTGCCGCCTTCGAATTACTGGGCTTACTGCCGGTAATGAAGGCCTCTGATGCTCTGACCAGAATAGCTGAACTGGTATTGCAGAAGGCTTTTGAGTTGGCATGGCAGCAGCTCGTTGCCAAACACGGCTTGCCAATAAGTCGGGAAGCACCGTTCAAGCATGGTGAATTCGCGATCATCGCCTACGGCAAGCTCGGCGGCATAGAGCTTGCTTACGGTTCCGATCTGGATCTGGTTTTTGTGGTTGATGGCGATATACATGGCAGTACCGACGGCGAAAAGCAAATTAACAACAATGTGTTCTTTTCGCGAATGGCGCAGCGAATCATTCATATCCTTACATTATTTACGAGCCTGGGATCACTTTACGAGGTCGATATGAGGCTTCGTCCATCTGGCAATAAAGGCCCCATAATAACAACCGTGGGTGCTTATGAGCGCTATCTGGAAAGTGAGGCATGGACCTGGGAACACCAGGCGCTGGTAAGAGCGAGATTTGTTGCCGGGCATGCGTCGACCGGCGAGCGATTTAGTGAGATAAGAAGCAAGTCGCTGGCTAAGGTTCGCGATAATGCTGCCTTAATGAGCGATGTGACGGGTATGCGAGAGAAAATGCGCAAGCATCTAGCCAGTGATTCTGGCAACGAGGATTCACTCGAGCAGGAAGATTCAAGTATGTTAGTTGCGGGTTTTGATCTTAAACATGACGTCGGGGCTATTGTCGATATTGAATTTATGGTGCAATATGCCGTCCTCGCTTCGGCACACGAGTTTAAAGAGTTAACTCGCTGGACAGACAAGATACGTTTGCTGGATGAAATGCAGGCGTTGCATCTCTTCCAGGCAGAGGAAATTGAATTATTGCAAGATGCGTATCTGGCCTATCGTTCGGTTGTTCATTATCAATGGTTAGGCGGTGAAATGGCTTCTTTTAGCCAGCTCCAGGAATATCGACAGGCAGTCGTTTCAGTCTGGAATAAATATATGACGAACAAACAAATTTAAATTGATTTAGGAAGGTCAGATGGGTGATTCGCTAGCAGATAGAGATGGCGTGATCTGGTTCGACGGGGAACTTGTTCCCTGGCGTGAAGCAAAAATACATGTGCTTACTCATACATTGCATTATGGGCTCGGTGTCTTTGAGGGCGTCAGGGCATATCCAACGGATAAAGGCCCGGTGATCTTCCGCCTGCAGGAGCATACGGATAGACTATTCAATTCTGCGCATATACTCAATTTCGAAATTCCCTTCACAAAAGAAGAGATATACCAGGCGCAGATAGATGTTGTTAGGGAGAACAAGCTTAAAGAAGCCTACCTCAGACCTATGTGTTTTTATGGTTCCGAGGCCCTCGGTTTGCGTGCTGAAGGCTTGAAGTCCCACTGCATTGTTGCTGCCTGGGAATGGCCTGTATATATGACACCAGAAGCGACCCATGAAGGTATCAAGGTCAGAACTTCATCCTATACCCGGCATCATGTCAATATCACCATGTGTAAGGCAAAGGCAAATGGTAACTACATCAATTCCATGCTGGCACTAAGAGAAGCGCTGGACAGTGGCTGCGAAGAAGCGCTGCTACTGGATAATGAAGGATATGTTGCTGAAGGTAGTGGCGAAAATATCTTCCTGGTTCAGAAAGGTAAGTTAGTAACACCTGAACTTACCTCATGCCTTGAAGGCATAACACGAGACACTGTAATATCGTTCGCGGCAGAGATTGGCCTTGAAGTGCTGGAGCGTAGAATTACCCGCGATGAAGTTTATATCGCAGAGGAAGCGTTCTTTACTGGCACTGCAGCTGAAGTACTGCCTATTAAGGAACTTGATGGACGGAAAATCGGTAATGGGGGGCGCGGACCTATCACTGAAAAACTGCAGTCAATGTACTTCGACCAGGTAATGGGCCGTCGCAGCGAGCATCCGGTATGGTCAACAGTAGTCAATAGTTAGTTTTATGAATGACCGTATCCTAATCGTTGGTCCGTCGTGGGTCGGCGATATGGTGATGGCGCAAACGCTCTTTAAGTCATTGGCCAAAACGCGACCCGGGGTGCAGATTGATGTTATGGCGCCTCCAGCTGCGCTTGCGGTAGCCAATAGGATGCAGGAAGTTGATCGCACAATCCTGTTCGACATAGCACACGGTCAACTTGGAATTTCGTATCGCCGGCAATTTGCCAGGTCTTTGAAAGATCGCGACTATCAGCAAGCTATTGTTCTACCCAACTCACTTAAGTCTGCACTGGTACCGTGGTTTGCGGATATAGAGAATCGCACGGGTTTTTTGGGTGAAATGCGCTATTTCCTGCTGAATGACATTCGATTGCTGGATAAGAAGCGACTGCCGAGGATGATCGATCGATTCGTCGCCCTGGGTGATGAACCTAATACTAAAGATGCCAGTCTTCCGGTGCCTTCTCTTCCAGAGCTTTCTTTTCCCGAGCTGGGCGTAGATAGCAAAAACCAGTCAGAATGCCTGTCCAGATTGAGTCTCGACATGGAACGGCCGGTATTGGCTATATGTCCCGGCGCCGAATTTGGCGATGCAAAGAGATGGCCTGAGGCCCATTATGCGGGGCTTTGCAACTATGCGATAGAACGAGGCATGCAGGTCTGGATCTTTGGATCGCCTCGCGATGAAAAGGTAGCCGCAGGCATCGTCTCAGGTATTGATGATAAAGCCCGGTCTCATAATCTTACTGGCCGGACGACCCTGGTCGATGTCGTTGACTTGCTGGCATTGGCCCGACTGGTGGTCAGCAATGATTCGGGATTAATGCATATTGCCGCTGCCGTCGGCTGCGAAACCACCGTTGTCTACGGATCAACCTCGCCTGACTTTACGCCACCGCTGACGCATAAACTGAATATTGTGAGCGATAAATTGTCCTGCAGCCCGTGCTTTAAGAGAGATTGTCCACTGGGTCACAAAGATTGTCTGAACAAACTTCTACCGGATCGACTTCACCCCATTATAGACAATGTGCTGGGTGAATCCCGATGAGACCATCCACATGAGAGAAGGATGAAAGTAGCGTGAAGGTGCTGATCATCAAAATGTCGTCCCTGGGAGATGTGCTTCATGCCCTGCCCGCGGTGACCGATGCCCTAAACAAACGTGCCGACATTCACTTTCACTGGCTTGTGGAAGAGGGGTTCCAGGATGTGCCGGGCATGCACCCTGGTATTGAGAAAGTCATTCCTATCGCGATAAGGCGTTGGCGGAAGAACTGGATCGGCACAATATTGAGCGGCGAGCTGGGTGAATTTGTTAAGGAATTGAGAAGCGAGCACTATGATCTGGTGATTGATGCCCAGGGACTGATCAAGAGCGCCATGGTTGGAATGATCGCTCGCGGTCCGGTATCTGGCTTTGATCGCCACTCCATCCGGGAGAAGCTTGCCTCCGTTTCTTATCGTGAATCTCAAAGCGTTGCCATGGACCTACATGCGGTTGAACGTCAGCGCCGCTTGTTTGCAAAGATATTCAGCTATGAGATTAGCGGTGCGCCAGACTTTGGATTGTCAGGCGATTATTCGCAAGATCATTCTTCACAAGACTCATCTTTACAAGAAACGGCTTCAAAAAATAATGGGTTGCACCTGGCTAAGTCCTCTGGGCACGCGGGTGGCAGAATAATGTTACTTCATGGCACGACCTGGGAATCGAAGCTGTGGCCGGAATCATACTGGGCTCAACTAAGTAGCCTCGCACAGGATCGAGGCTTCGATGTCCTTATCCCTGCAGGGAATGAAATTGAATCAGCGCGCGCTCATCATATTGCTGAAGATAGCCGAGCGACTGTCCTTGAGGGTGCAGACCTTCGTGAGCTCGCCGCCGTAATGGCACAATGTTCGGGGGTCGTCTCTGTGGATACGGGCCTCGGCCATATGGCAGTCGCGCTGGATCTACCCCTGGTTGCTATATATGGTTCGACAGATCCGGGCCTTACCGGTGTATATGGGGAAAGGCAGAAGGTGATAGTGAGCGATCACTTACCATGTATTCCCTGTAGAAAACGAATCTGCAGGTATGCGATTGAAGACTATTCGAGTAAAATTTATCCTCCTTGTTATCAACCCATTACGCCGGAACTAGTGTGGCAAGCCTTACAATTTCAAATCAGCCAATCGAACAAAAATTCGAACACCCAGTCAAACTGAAGCTGGCCTTCTGCCTATATAAGTACTTCCCTTATGGTGGTTTGCAGCGAGATTTTATTCGAATCGCCAGGGAGTGTCAGGACAGGGGACATAGCATCAGAGTCTATGCCCTGGTCTGGCGTGGCGACGTACCGGATGGCTTTGACGTTATCATTGTTCCGGTAGTCGCGCTGACCAATCACACCCGATACGAGCGCTTTCATTTCTGGGTTCGAAACGCGCTGCGCAAGGACCCGGTTGATGGAGTAATTGGGCTCAACAAGATGCCGGGCCTTGATGTCTATTATGCAGCGGACTCCTGTTATGAAGAGAAGGCTCAGACTCAAAGGAGCTGGTTGTACAGGCAACTGCCTCGATATAGGCATTTCGCCAAATTCGAGCGTGCAGTCTTTGGGGAAGACTGTGAGACGGAGGTTCTAATGATCTCCGAGACTCAAAAACCATTCTTTAAAAAATACTATCAGACACCTGAACAGAGGATGCACTTTCTGCCCCCTGGTATTTCCCGCGACAGGATTGCGCCGGACAATGCGCTGGATATTCGCTTAAGTACGCGCCAGTCATTAGGCGTCGCCGAGGATAAGTATGTACTGCTTATGGTAGGCTCCGGATTTATCAAGAAGGGGCTGAATCGTTCCCTGTGTGCGGTGAGATCACTGCCCAGAAAGATTCGCACCAAGATCAGATTGTTTGTCATCGGCGAAGATAATCCAGCACCCTTCAAACGAATGATCCTGGCGCTGGGATTACGAAAACAGGTGACGATCCTTGCCGGGCGCGATGATGTCCCGGAATTTTTGCTGGCCAGCGACATCTTGCTGCACCCGGCGCTGGACGAAAATGCAGGCATCATATTGCTTGAGGCGATTGTCTCAGGCCTGCCAGTCCTGGCAACAGATATTTGTGGCTATGGTCACTACGTTGAGGAGGCGGATGTAGGATATCTCATCAAAAGTCCTTTCCGACAGAAAGTGTTTAATACCAAATTACTGGAAATGATCAACAGCGAACGACGAAGCGAGTGGAAAGCAAATGGTCGATCCTTCTCTGAAAAGGCGAATATCTATTCCCTGCCAGAGATGGCCTCGGAAATCATTGAGCGGGTCACGCTAAATCGCTATCAGTACGATTCAAAACATGAAGTCCTGGCATTTTGTCTGTTCAAGTATTTCCCCTTTGGTGGTCTGCAACGGGATTTTATTCGTATTGCAGAGGAATGCCAGAAACGCGGATATCAAATCAGGGTATATACATTACTCTGGCAAGGCCCCGTTCCGCTTGGGTTTGATGTGGTAATAGTGCCTGTGACCGCAGTGACCAACCATACGCGATACCAGCGATTCTCTGACTGGGTGGACGCGCATCTTGATGCCTACCCGGTAAAAAAGGTGATTGGCTTTAACAAGATGCCGGGCCTGGATATCTATTATGCTGCCGATGCATGTTATGAAGAGAAAGCTCAAATGCAGAGAGGTCATATCTACCGGACACTTCCCAGATATAGACATTTTTCCAGATTTGAGCGGGCTGTGTTCGAGGTTGAATCCAAGACTGAAATTCTCATGATTTCTGAAGTCCAGAAGCCGCTCTTTCTTAATTATTATGGTACGCCTCTGGAGCGATTCCATTTGTTGCCGCCCGGGATCAGCCTTGACAGAATGGCGCCGGAGAACAGTGATGAGCTACGGCGCTCCCTGCGTACGGAATTCTCCATCGAAACTGACGAAACTTTGTTGTTGATGGTTGGTTCAGGGTTTATTACCAAGGGACTCGACCGAATCTTGCTGGGGATGCAGGCCTTGCCAGCGGATGTCCAAGCAAAGACAAAATTAATAGTGGTTGGCCAGGACTCGCCCAGTGCGTTTCAGCGAATGGCGGCTCGGCTCGGCCTGAAGGACCAGATCAATATACTGAAGGGAAGGGAAGACATTCCCAGGTTTTTGTTAGGCGCAGATCTTCTGCTTCTTCCTGCCTATCTCGAAAATACAGGTACCGTAATTCTTGAAGCCATCGTTGCCGGATTGCCGGTACTTGCAACCGACGTATGCGGTTATGCAAATTACGTCATTGAAGCCGGGGCCGGTCGTCTGATTCCGTCGCCATTCGAGCAGGAAGTCATGAATGAAATACTACATTCCATGATCGTTTCTGATGAGTGGGGCGAGTGGAAGGGCAATGGTCTGAGCTATTCGAAGGTTGCTGACATTTACAGTATGCCGCAACGGGCAGCAGATTTTATTGGCGCCTCAATCGAACATGATCATTCTGAGTTACTGCATGTGGACAGTAGGCATTGATGCAGTATCTCAGCGATGAACTGACGGGTTGCCTTGATATTGCCAGGCTCTTTGAAAGCGTGAGTAAGCTCGACGGTGAAACCTACAGGCAGGTTGAGAACCGAAAGACCATCCGCTTCAAGTGGAATGGGAAAGGCTATTTTGCGAAAACTCATGGCGGTGTCGGCTGGCTGGAAATCTTCAAGAACCTCAGTCAGTTGCGCTTGCCTGTACTTGGCGCAGCGAATGAATGGAAAGCCATTGAGAAATTAACCGAGCTTGGAATTGATACCATGCATCCTGTGGCCTACGTCAATGAAGGCTGGAATCCCGCGAGAATTCATTCAGGAATCGTGACCCGCGAATTGGCTCAAACGATGAGCCTCGAAGACTATTGTGCATCCGGGGAAATGACCCTTGCTCTGAAGCGATACCTGATTCCCAAGATTGCTTCTGTATCGAGAGTACTCCACGAAAATGGCATCAATCATCGAGATTATTACATCTGTCATTTTCTAATGGATCTGAAAGCCCTGGATGGGGGTGAGCCTAGCATCTACCTGATCGATCTACATCGGGCCCAGATTAGAGCGCAGACACCCACGAGGTGGAAGGTAAAAGATGTTGGCGGTTTGTTTTTCTCTGCTTTCGATGTTGGGCTGACAGAGCGAGATCTATATCGATTCATGAAGATCTATTCTGGTCGTTCGTTAAGAGAGACGCTCGAGTACGACAGGTCATTCTGGCGAGCCGTGCTGGGTAGAGCTATACAGCTCTATAAGCAAGATGGCAGCCAGCTTCCAGCTTGGATAATGAATATTCAGAATCGTCTGGCGAATTAGATCTTGACTGATTCCGACTGGCATCTTTGTGCGGAGACTGAAGCTGAAAGGCAGGCATTTCCGACGCTATTGACTACCTGGACAAGCCGCGGCGAGGAAATCAATGACAATTTAATGAGCCGTCTGACAAAATTGGAAGTTGCTGGTAAGCACTACTATATAAAGGCTTACAAGAAACGAGGCAAGAGTTTCAGACGATTCTTCGATCGAAGCAGAATTCGTAGCGAATGGGAAAACCTCTTTCATTTAAAAGAGATGAATATTCCTACGCTGCGCATCGTCGCTTATGGAGAGGAGACACTTTTCTGCGGCAAACGGATGGGCGCCATGGTCACTGAGGAGCTTACAGGAGTCCAGGATTTAGCCGCCATCTACCGCAAGGGCGCTGCTGTCTTGCAGCAAAAAAACTGGGTAAACCATGTCATTGATCGCTTGTCTGTGCACGTTCGTACCATGCATCAACAGAAATTTGTTCATGGCGATCTAAAATGGCGGAATATTTTGGTGAATTCCAGTGAAGATACCGAGGTATATATCTTTGATTGCCCCTTGGGCCGGCAACTTAAATCGCCATTTTGGGCGAAGTACTTTGAGCGGTGTGTGGTAAAGGATCTTGCCTGTTTGGATAAAATGGCCAAACAGGCGCTATCGAGAACGCAACGTCTAAAATTCTATTTTAAGTATGCAGGTCTGGTAAAATTGAGCCCTGAAGCTAAAGCGAACATTAGAAAGATTCTGTCGTTTTTCGAGGGTCGTGAATAGGAACCGCAAAGAACATCTTATTCAACGAGGCGTTTGATTGAAGGGTCCTCACTCAGCGACGGATAGTTACACCAGCATATGTGTTATATATATTTAGTTAAGAACAATTTTTCAGTAAGTGTTCGTTTAGGGAATTTGATAGCCCCGCCTGGGGCCCCTTTTAAAGAGTAAAGAGTTAAAGAGCAGTGGAATGGTACAATCTGTACACAGGAGGTATCGCTCAAGTGAAGCATCTTGATGCCACGGTATTAATGGAAGCCAAGAGAGGCGTGGTTGCACCATTCTCTCTGTCCATAGAGCGAGCAGGCATCGGTGCCATTGAGATCACATTCCTGTCCATTCTTCGTTTGCTTCCCGCCAAAAGGATAGTTGCCCTCGCTGAGTATGATGGCGAGCAGGTATTGGTCAAAATGTTTCTGGGTAGAACGTCAGGAAAATATGCCTACCGGGAGAGATCTGGTGCACTAGCCATCGCCAGATCAGGGGTTAGTACGCCGGACCTGATGTGGGAAGGTGAAATTGATAATGGCCATCTGCTGGTATTCCATTTCCTAAAGGACGCGATCAGCCTTTCAGAGCAGTGGGAGCAGGCACAACAGTCAGATGAGAAGGCGCAGATACTGGACAAGGCCATGAAAGTGCTATCACAGCTACATAATCATGGTGTCATTCAACACGATATTCATCTCGGTAATTTCCTGCTTAGTGAAGGCAGAATCAATACCATTGACGGTGGAGCGGTTGAACGTAAGGGTGAGGGAGCGCTAAATGAAGGCGCTAGTATGAGGAACCTGGCACTGTTCTTTGCGCAGTTTTATAGCGGCTTTGACGAACTCATTGATGATGTTTTTCTAAAGTACGAACAATACCGCGAATGGGTACCTGATCACGGTAGGCTGGAGAGGCTGAAAGATGAAGTTGTCTTGAGCCGGGAAACCAGAAAGAAAAATTACATCGACAAATCATTTAGAGACTGTACCCGCTTCCTCTGTACGGAAAAATTTAGTCGATTCGAAGTATGTAAGCGAAGTGTTTATTCAGAAGAACTGGCGGCGTTGATGGCTGATCCCGATCATTATATTGATGCCGGGACCATTCTGAAAAATGGCAATACTGCGACTGTTGCGCTGGTGGAATTAAGTGATCGCTCGATGGTCGTTAAGCGGTATAACGTGAAAAACCCGTGGCATGGACTAAGGCGTGCATTTCGTCGCAGCCGCGCCAGGCAAAGTTGGGGAAATGCCCATCGCATGGAATTCCTCGGTATTCCCGCACTGAGACCTATCGCCATGATTGAGAAGCGAATCGGCCCGATCACGTCTACTGCCTACCTGATTACCGAATTTATCGAAGGCCCGGATGCACTGGATTGCCTCAAGGACATGGAAAATCCAAATGGCGAGCTGGAGTCCCTTACGGATATTCTTCGCCAGCTCATAGCTGTTCAAATCTCCCACGGTGATCTTAAGGCGACCAATTTTCTTATGGCAGAGGACGGACCTGTCCTGATTGACCTCGATGGAATGACCGAGCATCGGACTGAGGAGAGCTTCAAAGCCGCCTTTGGTCGAGACCTCAGTCGGTTTATGGAAAATTGGGAGGATTATCCCAAGATCCGCTCTGAATTTTCCAGCTTGCTCCACGATATGTTTAGTGACTTTGGGGTGAATATTCAGATCAGTGGTTCTTCCAGCTAGTTCCTGTCCGGAAAGTACATGATTTGAACAAAAAACGCAGAACTAAATTATTGTTAGCGTTGAAAAACAATCACTTAAGAAGGAAATGGCACCGGCGGACTTAGAATCCGGGCAATAACAAGTTAGAATAGCGCCCTTTGTTGTCCACAGAGTTTTTGACTTGTCCCTAAAAGTACTAGGTTTATCTGGCGCCCTCACCCACGACCCTTCCGCAGCTATCTACATTGATGGAAAGCTTATCGCCGCGGCTGAAGAAGAGCGGTTTATCCGCGATAAACATGCAAAAAACAAAATGCCATATGAGGCAGCTAAATTTTGCCTTGAATATGCCGGCCTAAAGCCTAACGATATTGATGTAGTTGCATTTCCTTACGCCAAGATAAGCTTATTGTCCGGCGCCAGGTGGCACTATGCGAAACGTTATTGGTACGCTCCCGACCGGGCGCTGGATGCACTCTTTAATGGTAATCGCCACTATCGCCGCAATGTCAAAAAAGTCAGAACCCTGCTTGATCAGCTGGGCATAGACTGGGATAAAATTGAATTCGAGGCTGTGGAGCATCACCTTGCACATGCCAGTAGTGCTTACCACCTGAGCGGCTTCAAGGAGAAGACTGCCATATTGGGTATTGATGGCAAGGGAGAATATGCCACCACCTTCTTTGGTTATGGTGAAGGTGGAAAAATTCACAAGATCAAGGAATTTTTCGACCCCGATTCTCTAGGCCAGCTATATGCCTCGGTCACGGAGTACCTTGGCTTTGAAATGCTCGATGGAGAGTACAAGGTGATGGGCATGGCACCTTATGGCGACGCAAGTAAATATGATCTCTCCAGGCTGATTGATTTTGACGGCAAGAATATCAAGGTCAATACAAAGCTGGTGAATACCGTTGGGCTGCGCCGCTACAAAGAAGGCAGAAGAGGCTTCTTCTTCAGTCAGAAGTTGATTGATTGGCTGGGGCCCAGACGCAAGGGCGATATTGCAGATGACCCCTATATCCATTACGCCGCAGCGATGCAGAAAATGTTCGAAGACATTTCCCTGAAGCTCATTGATCACTATCTTGGTGACATATTGAAGGAGACCGGCAAGTTGGTCTTTGCCGGTGGTGGTGCATTAAACGTCAAGCTGAACCAGAAAATTCTCGAATTGCCCTATGTTAAGGAATTGTATGTTCAGCCTGCCGCGAGTGATTCCGGTACTGCCGTAGGCGCAGCGTCCTATGCCGGGTGGAAGCGCTCGGTTTTGCCTGAAGTGATGAAACATGTCTATCTAGGACCTTCCTATACCACTGAAGAATGTATTGAAGTTTGTAAAGCGCATTCGGAGAAGCCCGTATTTGAGAGAATCGAAGATGTCCCCGGCAAGGCCGCCGAGCTACTCGCTGCGGGCAACCCGGTTGCCTGGTGTCAGGGGCGAATGGAGTTTGGCCCGCGTGCACTTGGCGGTCGCAGTATTCTTGGTTGTCCTAACTATGCCGGTATTGCAGACAAGATAAATAAGCAAATCAAATTCAGGGAGCGATGGCGGCCCTTCTGCCCGAGTATTCTGGATACCGTCGCCCTTGAGATGATTGGTACGGATCACCCGGCGCCCTTTATGACCATTACTTTTGAAGTCTCTGATGAGTGGCGCAAGAGAGTTCCGGAGGTGGTTCATGAAGATGGGACCTCACGTGTACAGGTGGTCACTGAAGAGTTCAATCCCAGATATTACGCACTGCTGAAAGAGATGGAAAAACTAACAGGCAACGGAGTTGTGCTTAATACCTCAATGAATCGTCGCGGTGAAGCAATGGTCTGTTCACCTGTGGATGCTCTCGAAATGTTCTTTGGCTCAGATCTGGAATACCTGATGTTAGAAGATCTGTTGGTGACCAAGCAGAGTATCTAATTCCTATTCGAGAGGAAGCGAAACTGAAAGGGATCACAATACTTGAATATTGTCAGACAATGAATTCAGTCGCGGGCAAAGAAGGTAATGCTGGTGATCCTGCAAGAAACTTATGTCAGATCGAAGCTTACTAATGTCAGAGAAACTCAATACTAGCCCATTGCGAATTCTGCAGATCTCCCATGATTACTCTGGGCCATTCACTGACATCTGCCGAATGTACAATGGTGCATTTCCAAATGCGAACATTACGACTTTGTATCTGCGAGGTAGTGAAAGTTCGCAGGTGACAAAGGCGACCGGTAGTGATCGAGTTATCTATTTCGGGCAGCGGCAAGGCTCACTGCGTGGTATAAAGTTTTCAAGCATATTCCAGCTGGCAAAGATATTCAGGCAGAACCGATTCGATCTGGTGATTGCCCATCGCTATAAGGCGATCTATCTTGCGGGCATCATGAGTTATTTCTTTACCATCCCGCTATTGATTGGGGTTGCCCATGAACACAGTGTGTTTAAGCGTTTTACAAGGGCGCTGTTTGTCACCTTCTGGCGAAGGAAAATACAATTACTTGCGGTATCTGATTCGGTCGCTGAGGACATTTTAAAGTATTGTCCATCGTTGGCAGCTCAGAACCGGGTTCATACCATTGAGAATGCCATCGATGAGATGTTGGCGGACCAGATACTGACACGAGATGCCGCGAGAAAACGCCTGGGTATTCAAGCGGACAAATTTAGCTTCGCTACGGTGGGCAGGCTGGTTGAAAAGAAAGATCATGAAGTCTTGATTTCGGCCTATGCCGGAATTGCCAATGAAAACAACTGCCTGGTTCTGGTTGGCAGCGGCTCCCGCGAGTCGCAGCTAAAAAAGCTGGTCCATGATCTTGGCCTGGGAGACAAGGTTATTTTCACTGGTATGATTGCAGATGCCTATCAGATCTATTGCGCCTTTGATGTGTTTGTTTTTACTTCTGGCGCAAAGGAAGCCTTTGGCATCGTATTATTGGAGGCTATGTTGGCGAAGGTGCCGATAATATGTAGCGACGCTAGAGGGCCAAAGAGTGTCGTGGCTGATACGGCTCGGGTATTCAAGCAGGGAGATATCAAAGCTCTGGAAGCCCAAATGTGCCATATGGAATCGGTCGATTATAAAGCCAGAACGAATTTGGTAGAGAAGGCGCTTGATCGGCTCAGGAGCAAGTACACGCTATCTATATTTAACAGCAAGTTGCAAGCGCTGCCCGCGCTTGTAAAACTTCGTGCTGGTTGACTCATCGTGAGCCGATTGCTTTTATTTAATGCTATGTATTAAGAACAGTATTCAAAAATCGTCTTTCAGGAAATGCGCGTCAGAAAATGTCCGTCGAGGAGAAGGTCAGTGAGTAGCATAGATTAGAGCCAGTTGTACCAACAGCGAAAAGCTGTCGCCAAGAAATTTGGCACCATATGGCACATTTCAATTGCCCGGCGTTATTACAATGTACTGAGCGGTCTTGGGCGCGAGTCTGTAAAGTTGTTGGAAGTAGGCGCGGGTGATCAAAGCCTTCAAGCGAAAATGGCATCATATTGGGGAACATACAGTTATAAGTCTTGCGATATTGATACTCAATATGAGCACGATTTTAAAGGCATCGATGAAGTAAAAGGCGAGTACGAGTTAATCTGCGCCTTCGAAATGATAGAACATGTCAGCCTCGAAGAAGCTCACCATTTGCCCAGCCGCTGTTATGAGCATACGGTCGAAGGCGGTCAAATCGCAATCACGACTCCCAATATATATTATCCACCTGATTTTCTACGGGACGCGACTCACCGTGCCGCGTTTTGCTATGACGAATTAGGCGGCTTGCTGCAGCTATGCGGATATGAAGTAACCGCGCTCTATCGCTTATATCACGACTCCATTTTCAAGAAATTTGTGAAACGGATTCTTATGTATCCAATTTTCAGAGTGCTTGGAATCGATTTTTCGCACCAGATTATGGTTGTTGGCAAGAAGCCGGGATGAGGCAAATAGCTGGATTTTTCCAGGCTGGAAAAAAGTGATGAGATGAGAGTACTCTTTGTTACCAAAAGTGGTGATGACCCCGCAGCCCGATATCGGGTATATCCGCTGATGGAGCGGCTGAGGTCGCAAAATATTCAGACCAGTATCTGCTCGAATACTTAGGGAATCACCGAAAAGCTGAAGCTTATCTCCATGGCCGGTAAGGCAGATCTTATCTTTATCCAGAGGAAGTTATTTTCGCCATGGCTTGTTCAGCAGTTGCTCAAGCGCTGCGATAAACTGGTTTACGATTTCGATGATGCGATATTTAGCAAGAGTAATGGTGATCCTTCACAGAGAAGAATGCATAGATTTCAGAAGATGGTGGAGGCCGCAACCCTCGTGCTGGCAGGCAATGCTTATCTGGCCGAGCGGTGTGTTAGGGCAGACAGGGAAGTGGATGCGCTCGTTGTGCCAACGCCGGTAGACGAGCAGAAATACCAGATTAATGTGGACAAAGAAACAAGCTGTATCCTAGTTTGGATTGGCAGTAGCTCTACACGAAAATATCTTGAACATCATCGCGAGACCTTTGAAGCGATTGGGCGTAAGTTCCCGAAGATTGTACTCAGGATTATCCCCGACTTTGAATTTCATCTGGACAATATGACAGTTGAAAATATTCAATGGTCTGCTGAATCTGAAGCCAGGTATATTGCGAGCGCCCATGTTGGCATTGCGCCCATGGTTGATAACCAATATACACGCAGTAAGTGTGCGTTGAAGATCATTCAGTATATGGCGGCGGGATTGCCTGTCATCAGTTCGAAGGTGGGTGCAAATCAGGAGGTTGTCGTTAATGGCTAGACGGGCGTATTAGCCAGCTCCACAGACGAGTGGTTGTTAGCGGTAGAGCGATTGTCTATGAGTCAGGAAGAGCGGGAGCGCATGGGCGCAGCGGGTGGGCAACGAATGCTTGATCATTTTTCTCAGCATGCAATCGTGAAATTGATTCTCGATAACCTTGAAAAGCGAAAACTTCTGGCGTAACGATGTTAGGACAGTTGCTGGCGTTTTGTCCTAAGCGACAACGCCATATCTTTGTCCAGAGCGGCCTTTAATCGTTGCCGAAATGCCCACCGCGGTACACTCGTTAGCTGGCTGGCGATGATGTACTCATCCAGGAATCTATCGATGCCGTAGTTAACAAAGCTTGCCTTGTCTTCCTCGGCGTTGAATAAGTGGGCAAGGTTTCTTGCTCGTTGAAATACTCCAAGTGCCGTGAGACTGATACTTAAATCAGATATATCAATAAGCGATGTTGTCTTGCCTTCTATCAGGATGTTGCCCAGATGTATGGCCCGGAAGTAAACGCCAATTTTGTGAAGGTTTGCAAGGTAAGCGGGTAGGCGGGCAAGAACTTTGATGCCTTCGGTTTCACATAAGCTTCTAATGTCTTCCCCTTCGAGGCGATCATAGATCACTAAATGAACGGGGATCTCCTTGCAATATAGGAAGTCCTTGATTGTTGGCGCTGTTATGCCGCGATCGGATAATTTCTGGCTGCTGGTGATGAACTGCCTGGCTTGCGGAAAGAAGGTAGCGGTAGAGAGCTTCTTCCTCTTATAAAATGCCTTTACGATTTCGCCATTGGGCGTCAGCATAATTCCCGGACGCTCGACCGTGCCGTATAGTATTTTGTTGCGTGCGATGAGCTGAGTCAGCTCATCGCGTTCGATATGTCTCATTTCGAAAAGTATCTATGTTGCTAGTCGGCAAAGGATATCATTATTCGGCTATTCCTTTTAGGAATAGGCAACAAATGTGGGGCGCCAATAGCCGTTGATCCTTCAAAGCCGTGACGTCTGCATTGAGGTCCGCATCAGGTGTCCGTATTAGTAGGGCCTTGGCTCACCGGCAGGCCTGGTTTTGAATCGACGGTGTAACCACAGATACTGTTCGGGGCTCCTAGCGATTGCGGCCTCTACAAGATTATTGACGAGGCTCGCGTTTTTGATTTCGTCGTCGCCTGGATAGTTTTCTAATGGATCGCTTAGATAGACGTCGTATCCGGAACCATCAGGCTTGCGATAGTGGGTAAAGGTGATTACAGGCGATTTAGTTATTCTCGCGATTCGGGCGGTGGCAGTAATGGTTGCGGTTTCAATATTGTAGAAGGGGGCAAAAACTGAGTGTTTTTTGCCGTAATCCTGGTCGGGGCCATACCAAACAATATGGCCCTTTATGAGATTCCTGATAAGCCCTCGAACATCATCCCGCTTGATTGCCGCTGGGAAGTTCCGTTGCCTGCCTCTGGTCATAACGGCTTCCAGAAACAAATTCTTATTGCGGCGATACATCACGTCAAAACCTGTGTGGAACGACAATACCGCGCCACATAAATCCAGGGTAGACAGGTGCATACCCAGCAAAATGACACCCTTGCCTTCTGCCTGGGCCTTGCGAAGATTTTCCAATCCATGAATGGTTACCAGATGCCTGAAATCAGCTGCGCGGCGAATCCACACCATGGCAGTCTCCACTGAACTGATGCCAGTGGAGCGAAAGACACGCTTGCAGAGATTCCGGCGTTCCGTCTCGTCCATGTCCGGGAAGCAGAGTTTGAGATTGATGTCGGCGATATGCCTTCTTGCAGGAGACAGGTAATAACCCAGCCAGCCAATGAATGCGCCAATCCTGATCCTCGACCATTGAGGTGTATGGACGGTAATCCAGAATAGGAAATATCCTAGCCAGTTCAGCCAGTACCTTGGATGGAGAAAACGTAACTTAAAGATCCCTGGGGAATTACTCACGACGACCAAATATTTTTTTGAGGAGATAAATACTACCTTGGCAGCTCTGGATTAACTACTTGATGGCGGCATAGATGGATGATCCGATCTACGATGGAAGACACACATCTCGAAGCAGAAATCGTTATCTGGACAGGTGGTAGCTACATCCAGTAGGATTTCTGGCTTGCTGACGGGCAGATACTAACCAGGAATCATATGAAACTAGCACTAGTAACAGGAACGAGTACGGGCATTGGCTTAACCACCAGCTTACATCTTGCAAAAAATGGCTATAAAGTATTTGCCGGTATGCGCAATTTAGCCAAGGCGGAAGCGCTACGGGACGCTGCTCAAGGCTTGCCTGTCGAGATCATTCAGTTGGATATTTGCGATCTGGATTCTGTGAAGATTGCCTTCGAGCTGGTGGCGAAGACTGGCCCCGTTGATTTACTGATTAACAATGCCGGTATTGGCGGCGCTTCACCGCTGGAATTAACGCCGGAAGATGAGCACAAGCAGATGTTCGAGACCAACTATTTTGGCGCCGTTCGTTGTATTCAGGCTGTATTGCCTTCCATGCGGGAACGACAGACCGGTTGCATTGTCAATATCACATCTGCGGTAGGGTTGATGGCGACGCCTAATCAGATTGCTTATTCCGCGTCGAAATGGGCGCTGGAATGTCTGGGTGAAGCCCTGGCTCATGAGGTTTACCGTTTTGGTGTTCGCGTCGTAAATATTGAGCCTGGCGTCATTATGACGAATATCTTTGAGAATTCGGCAGAGCAGACTCGCTATGATAAAACTTCACCCTATCAACCCCTGATGCGCAGAAATGGCAAAGTATTTGCTGCAGGGTTTAAACGTGCAGTACCGCCGGATCTCGTGGCAGAGACGATCCTTGAAGCCGTGACAACGGAAAACTATAAGCTTCGCTGGCCAGTTGGTCCTGATGCGGAAGGTATGATGGCCTCTCGTCAGACGCTGTCCTCAGATGAATGGGTACGAATGGGTGATAAACTGAGTGATGCTGAATACAATGCAAAATTCGAGGAGTTTTTTGGCATATCACTTTGAAACTGCCAGGGTCCTGGATAAACGATGACTTTGAAAAGAAAGACATTGAAAAGAATGATGTTGAGAAGGTAGTTGAATGAAAGTCCAACGGTTTGATGGTGCACATATTCTGGTTGTTGGCGATGCGATGCTGGATCGATACTGGCATGGCGGCACTCGTCGTATATCAGCTGAGGCGCCGATTCCAGTTGTGGAAGTGAATGAGATTGAAGATCGCATTGGTGGTGCTGCCAATGTTGCCTTGAATATCTCCACCCTGGGTTCGAAAGCGAGCCTGATTGCGGCTGTAGGGATTGACGAAGCGGGCAGGGTGCTCAAGGCAAAGCTGGATTCAGCTGGGATAATAAGTTATCTCATCGAATCTAAAGATATACGTACAACCACGAAAATCAGAATGGTCAGCCAGAGCCAACAGCTCCTCCGGGCTGACTTTGAAGACATCGCTGACCTGAAAGGCGAACTACTGCTACCGCATCTCGAAAGCTCAATCGATGCAGTGGATCTGATTTTACTTTCGGATTATGACAAGGGCGTACTTGCCGATGCGCAAGTTGTCATTCAGGCAGCCGTCGCCAAGAATAAAGGCGTTCTGGTTGACCCTAAATTTAAACCCTTGAGTGTCTATCGAGGCGCGACGGTCGTTAAGCCCAATCGACTTGAGCTGGAACATGCCATTGGTGCATGGTCATCGGAAGCTGAAATGGTTACTCGCTGTCAAAAGCTATGCCTTGATCTGGGCTTTCAGGCGATACTGGTGACGAGAGAATCAGATGGCATGACCTTGATCCGGCCTGGGCAGGAAGAGGTGCATTTTCCTGCAAGGATGAGGGAGGTTTATGATGTGTCTGGTGCAGGAGATACGGTTTTTGCAACGCTGGCGGTTGCACTTGCCTCCGGGGAAACGCTTGTAGATGCGACCTGGCTTGCTAACGTTGCCGCCGGAATTGTCGTGAGTCATTTTGGTATTACTGGTGTGAGCGGCCCGGAGCTTCGGCTTGAAGTTGCGAGCGAGCAGGGCTTCAACCGGGGCGCCATGTCTCAGGAACATCTTGTCATAGCAGTTGAAGAGGCGAAGTCTCGCGGTCAAAAAATTGTCTTTACCAATGGCTGCTTTGACATCCTTCATGCCGGTCATGTTGACTATTTAACTGAGGCGAAAGCTGAAGGTGACCTATTGATTGTGGCCGTTAATGGTGATGAGTCAGTGCATCGCCTCAAAGGAGAAGGTCGGCCCATTAATCCAATTGACCGGCGTATGACGATGTTGGCAGGGCTTGAATCCGTTGATTGGGTCGTCGCCTTTGATGATGAAACGCCGGAGCCTTTACTTGAAAAGCTACAGCCGGATGTACTGGTAAAAGGTGGAGACTATTCAGTTGACCAGGTGGTTGGCGCTGATATCGTTCGTGCATATTCCGGCGAAGTAAAAGTACTAAAGCTGGTTGAGGATTGTTCTACCAGTGCGCTGGTGCAGAAGATTCGGGAATTGTAGCTAGCCTTGATGAGACATAAAATTCTCCTGTAATCTGCAGTTTAATCCTGTGTTGACCTGGCATCAGCGACATTTTGCTGCAGATGGTTTTCATTTATCGTTCCTACGATGGCGGAACTCACACTGGGGTGCTCGAGCACAAACTTCAGGTTCTCTTTGACCTTATTGGCATGCCCGCTGGCGAGCGCCTTTTTGATAATCACGCCTTTACCCTTTTTAGAAGCTTCCTCGAGAACGGCCAGTTGTGAAGTATCCTGGGGATTGTAGGTCACCATCACGAGATCCAGCGCTTCAAGTGCAAGCAGGCCGCCCTCTACCGTCTTGGTTGATGCGCCGATATACCGTACTTTGCCATCTTCTTTCAGTTTGATCAGGGTGTTAACGGCATCGCTGTGTCTTAAAGTATCTGCGTCCTCGCCGCCAAGGTGGATCAAGACGATATCAAGGTAATCCGTCTTTAGATAGTGAAGGCTCTGCTCAATGCTGCGCAAATTTGCAGTCCTTGAGAATTCGAATCGCGACTGTCCATTAGAATATTGTTCGCCAATTTTTGTGCATATGATCCAGTCTTTCCTTGTCCTCTGGAGCAGGCGGCCAAGCGTCTCTTCACTGCTGCCATATGCAGGTGCAGTGTCCAGAAAATTAATGCCCAGATCCTTTGCGAGTCCTATGAGTTTATCCAGTTCGGTATATTCCGGAATTTTGAATGAGGATGGATATCTGACATCTGTATCCCGACCGAATTTAACGGTGCCCAGACCGATAGGAGATACCAGTAGCGTCGTTTGCCCCAATTTATTTAATTCGTCGGGGGCAAACCTCTGTTCTATCTTAGTCAAAATAAATCTCCCAGGGGGCATCAGCAATTTCGGCAAAGGGTAGATCCGGTAGAGCGCCAGGGAGTGTGTTTGTTAAAGGAAGATCCACCGCCGCAGAAACAGAGTTTGCCATCATCGGCACCAGCGTTAGTTTGGTTGGCCAACAAACGACGATGTTGTTGATGAATTTAAAAAATGGCTGGTCCGGGCGAAGCATTTCCTTTTGAGTAACTTCCGCTCGATCCACGCGGAAGCTGGCCCATCGCGCATCTTTGAAGGGGAGCCAGGGAAATATTGCGGATAGCTCCTTGCGGGCAAACTGTATTTGCGCAGGCCCACTTCGATTAACGCCGGATTCAGCAAGGTTGCCGCCAAGGTACCAGACAGGGGTGCCGTCGCGGGAAGCGTGGGTGGTGATGGTTACCCTTGGCTTGTTTGCAGCCCGCATGCTCACCGCATGGGCATAGACCGATGGTAAATCTTTATGACAAACCATGACCTGATGTAAGGGGCGCCTCTGCATTTTGACCGAATCGACGCCAAGGTTCTCCAGTAAGGAGGCATTACCGGCGCCCGCTGCAAATACATAGATCCTTGCCCTTAGCCTTTGCCCATTATCAAGCTGGATGTAGTCAATTTGTTGAGGCTTCTGGCCAATCGGCTGCGGGTCCCCCTGAA
Source organism: Pseudomonadales bacterium (assembly GCA_046582185.1). GTDB lineage: Bacteria > Pseudomonadota > Gammaproteobacteria > Pseudomonadales > Azotimanducaceae. The sequence continues at coordinate 30,407 of JAYGEX010000005.1, forward strand.
AAGCATGGCCATCTGCCATTGACTGCAAGGTCTTCAGCAAAGACGAGGTATCGATGACCAGGTCCTGTAATTTATATATCCAACCCTTGAAGTTCGGGTTTGAAAATGGGGCGGTATATTCATCTCGTGGTAGTGCGGAAACGCGAGCCTTAATCGCTTTACTACCAAAGAAGGAGGTAATTCTGGAGCCCAGGGAGCCGTCCGAGAACAAATAATATTCATCCGACAGCACATTGGTTTGACTGAGATTCAGCGCACCTTTTCCCGCAAGGCAATCCCGCCAGACCATGGGCATGTTGGCGATGCGTTCGGACGATGGTGTTGTAAATCCGCCCAGGGCGTATTTAATTCCGCCATGTATCATTCCCTGGGACGAAAGCGTTTGTTCGCCGCCTAAGGCATTCTTTTCCAGCAGCAACGCGTGATAGCCGCGCTGCCTGAATTCGTTTAACAGCCACAAACCTGAGATGCCGCCGCCGAGCACAATGATATCGGTATCGATAGTTTCCTTATCAGGGTGGGTAGTAATTGTGAGCTCGATTTGAATTTCCAAAACACCAGTATAACTTGCCCGGCGGATTTTGGGGTCGCTTCCTGTGGCAGTTAGCGCAGTGGATCGTTATGCTTTGTTTTTTATCAGGCTTGCAGGTCTATCTTGCCGCGGCGAAAATGCAAGAAGTAGAAAAATCAAATAAGTTAGAGAACAAATTTTCGGGAATCGAATAGCAGGAATCTTTTGGTCAGAATAATTTACAGCCTTCTCTTCTATCTGCTCATGCCATTTGTCTTGCTGCGCCTATTGTGGCGATCGCGTCGGGAGCCTCGGTATCGCCAGAACTTGGCGCAGCGGTTTGGCCTCATTAGTTTCGTGCCCAGCGCTTCCCCGCTTATATGGGTGCACGCTGTATCCGCTGGAGAAACTATCGCGGCGGTTCCACTCATCAGGAATCTACTGGCGGGAGGGTATCGGATCGTGTTGACAGCCATGACACCTACCGGACGGGAAAGGGCGGAGGCCCTATTGGGAGACAGTGTTATTCATTGTTATGCGCCATTTGATCTGCCCGGGGCAGTAAAGCGTTTCATCAAGAATACCGGGCCTCGATGCCTTGTCATCATTGATACGGAACTCTGGCCTAACACCATTCACCAATGTGCTCTAAATAATATTAAGACCATTTTGGTCAACGGCCGCCTGTCTGCAAGATCTGCAAATGGATATGGCAAGATTCCATGGCTCGTTCGACCCATGTTAAATGAGATGGACTATCTTGCAGTTCAGACAAAGGCCCATGGCGAACGTTTCATTCAATTAGGCTTGGCGAGAGAAAAATTATTAGTAGCAGGCAGTATAAAGTTCGATCATCAACTACCTGAAGACTTTGATTCGCGGGTTACGCTGCTGCGCAACAAAATCGGGCAACGTTTTGTCATCATTGCTGCCAGCACCCATGCCGGTGAAGAAGAGATGATTCTCAAAGCCCTTGCGGATCTTCAACGGCAGAATCGCAAGTTGTTATTAGTGCTGGCGCCGCGTCATAGCCATCGCTGCGATGAGGTCTCAGCCTTGGTGGGCCAAGTGTTCTCAGGAAAGACGGCCCTGGTAAAGCACAGCGATGGGATCAAATGTGATTCGGATACAATTGTATTATTGCTCGATACCATGGGTGAGCTGATCTATTTTTACGGCGTATCTGATATCGCGATAGTTGGTGGCAGTCTGGTGCCAGTGGGTGGACATAATCTGATGGAGGCAGCAGAGGCTGGCGTTCCTATCATCATGGGTCACCATCTCGAGAATATCGACGACATAGCATCAATGTTCAGAGACAATGATGCCATGAAGGTTGTCCATGACGCGGCAGAACTCAAGCTGGAACTTGGCGCCCTGGTGCAATCTTCGCAGCAGCGCGACCAATTGAGCGCCATGGCGACCAAAGTCCTGCTGGCGAATCAGGGCGCCCTTGCCAAAGTTGAGCGACTTATCACCGAACTGCTTGGCCGCGAGTAATTTCTGCTAGTTCTAAATTCAGATCAAACTATTTTCAGATCCATCTTGTTGCAGGCTCATCAGATCAATTTGTGCTGATAAAACAGTCATAACGCAAATCAGAACGGCGAGCCAAATTCAAGTCTTTAATGGTAGTTTTTACGGGGTTTCTTCTTGAATATCTGTGTTAATCTTGGCTCAACAAGACTAATCCAGGTTGATGGATGAAGCAGCGACAAACAGGCAGCATGACTGGAAGGCGGAGATACGTCCCCGATCTTATTTCAGACATGGCGGAATGCGATGGAAATTATATCCGTCTGCTTCGTTTGTTTCCCAGCATGGGAAGCGAGGATTGTTTGGAATTTGGGGTTCAGGGAACTATGGAAGATGGCGCCGTAGTAACGATTAAGATCACTGAGCGTTGTCGCTACACGACCATGTTAAAGGTCGTTGTCTCGAGTGATGAAGACAAGCCCTGGATAAAATGGCCAAGCCTTGAAGTCAGGGTCTACCACGATGTGTGCTCCGCAGAAGTGGTAAGTTTCGAGCGGCATCGTAATTTCAAGTATCGCTATTACACGCCGAACCCCGGCATGTTCCAGCCAGATGAGAAATCCCAGATCAATCGTTTCTTTGGCGAGCTACTTTCTTTTTGCCTGCATTATGGCCATACCCTTGCGACGGTAAGGCTTGGAGAATCCTGATTGTCCCATGGTGCGTTTGTGGTGAAATTCAAAAGATTTAGAGCCGGCATCGCGCTATAATTTTTATTCAATTACCAGATGCCTTTTGGCGATTGAAACACTACCAGCTGGTTATTCAATTTTTGAGATGCGAGAGAAACTCCGTGAGGATATTTGCCTCGTGGCCTTGCCTGTTTAGCCATCGTTTGGTGAATCAGTCTATTAGAAATGAGCCAGCACAAGAGAAGCTTTGTCTAGATGCCTTACCTTGAAATAACTCAACTAAAAAATTAACGGAAGAATATGTCCAGTAGCTACCAAGCAGATTCCATTGAGGTATTGGAAGGCCTAGATCCGGTCCGAAAACGACCGGGAATGTATACAGATACCACCAGGCCAAACCACCTGGTGCAGGAAGTCATAGATAATAGTGTTGACGAAGCGCTGGAAGGTCACGCGGATGAGATCCGGGCCACTCTGCGAAAAGATGGCTCCGTCTCTGTTAGTGACAATGGTCGCGGCATGCCGGTGGATATTCACAAAAAAGAGAAATTGTCCGGAGTTGAGCTAATCCTCACCCGATTGCATTCGGGTGCGAAATTCAACAGCGACAACTACAAGTTTTCCGGTGGCTTGCATGGAGTAGGTGTGTCCGTGGTCAATGCGCTGTCTGAGAAGTTCGAAGTCTATATCAAGCGCGATGGGAAACTTCATCACATGGCTTTTAGTGGTGGCCATATAAGCCAAAAGCTCAGCGTTAAAGACAAGGTCGGCAAGCGCAATACCGGCACGCTCATTAATTTCAAGCCTGATCCCCAGTATTTTGATTCACCGAAATTTTCGGTACCGAAGCTAAAGCATCTACTCAAAGCAAAGGCCGTATTATGCCCCGGTCTGAGAGTCATCTTTACGGATGAAACAGCAAGCAACAAGGAAGAGAATACTTTTGAGTGGTTATTCAACGGTGGTCTGGCTGACTATCTTGCTACCGAGCTGGAAGGTTATACCCTGTTACCTGCAGAACCATTTACTGGATCCCATGCCAGTTCTGAAGAAGCTGTCGATTGGGCGGTCCAATGGCTGCCTGAAGGTGGTGAACTTATTACAGAGAGTTATGTAAACCTTATTCCCACAACTCAGGGTGGTACTCATGTCAGCGGGCTGCGAGGAGGGTTATTGGAAGCCTTGAGGGAATTCTGTGATTTCAGGAATCTCGTACCACGGGGAATAAAAATATCCGCTGATGATCTGTGGGATAAATGTAGCTTTGTATTATCCGCGAAGATGCTGGATCCACAGTTTTCGGGCCAGACAAAAGAAAGGCTGAATTCTCGCCAGGCGGTGACCTATATCTCCGGGATTGCCAAGGACGGCTTTAGCCTTTGGCTGAATCAGCATATTGAGCAAGCTGAAGCGATTGCTGAAATGGCCATTAGCAGCGCCCAGGCGCGATTGCGGGCAGGCAAGAAAGTCGCAAGAAAGAAAGTGACAACTGGCCCTGCACTACCCGGTAAGTTAACGGATTGTTCATGTCAGGATGCCATGCAGGGAGAGTTGTTTCTGGTCGAGGGAGATTCAGCTGGCGGCTCAGCCAAGCAGGCAAGAGATAGGACAACTCAAGCGATCATGCCCCTGCGTGGGAAGATTCTTAATACCTGGGAAGTGGATTCAAATGAAATCCTGGCATCCCAGGAAGTGCACGATATTTCTGTGGCTCTTGGTATTGACCCTGCCTCAACTGATCTAAGTGGTCTTCGTTATGGCAAGGTTTGCATTCTCGCCGACGCAGATTCTGACGGCTTGCATATCGCCAGCCTTCTGGTTGCGCTGTTTGTGAAACACTTCCCGGCGCTGGTAGAAAATGGCCATGTCTTTGTTGCCATGCCGCCACTCTACCGGATTGATGTTGGCAAAGAAGTCTTCTATGCCTTGGATGAATCAGAGCGCGAGAAAATTCTGCAAGAAATAGCGGCAGACAAAAAGAAGGGCAAGGTCTCGGTACAGAGATTCAAGGGGCTGGGTGAAATGAACCCACTACAACTTCGTGAAACGACGATGGCAGAGGGGACCCGCCGCCTCGTTCAGCTAAAGATCGAAAATCTATCAGAAACCCACGCGCTGCTTGATATGTTGTTATCAAAAAAACGCGCTCCAGACAGGAAGTCATGGCTGGAGAAGAAAGGCGATATAGCGGCGATCGTCTGATCGCTGCAAGCTACGATCGAAAGATTCTAATCGGGTTGTTCTTCAGGAACGCTCGCACCATTGGGTAATTTTTTATGAGTGAAATATTTAGTTCCGGTGTCTCAGAGGTCATCTCACTGGAAGAATACACAGAAAGCGCATATCTGAATTATGCCATGTACGTCATTAACGATAGGGCATTACCGCACATTGGTGACGGCCTGAAACCTGTGCAGCGACGGATTGTTTATGCGATGTCAGAATTGCGCTTGAGTGCCGATGCAAAGTTTGTCAAGTCTGCACGAAGCATTGGGGATGTGCTCGGCAAATATCATCCTCACGGCGATGCCGCCTGTTATGAGGCGATGGTCTTGATGGCCCAATCCTTTAGTTATCGCTACCCCCTGATCAATGGCCAGGGCAACTGGGGCTCGCCCGATGATCCAAAGTCATACGCTGCCATGCGTTACACCGAATCGAAGCTAACGCGTTATTCTGAAATTCTGTTAGGCGAGCTCGGCCAAGGTACTGTGGACTGGACGCCCAATTTTGATGGCACCCTCGATGAACCCGTAAATCTACCAGCTCGTTTGCCCAATATCCTGCTCAATGGCGGTACCGGTATTGCTGTCGGTATGGCTACGGATATTTTGCCGCATAATTTGCGAGAAGTCGCAAGCGCCTGTATCAGGCTGTTAGATAAACCGAAGTCAACCACGGAAGATATTTTCGAACATATTAAGGGTCCGGATTTTCCAACTGGTGCCGAGATAATTTCAAGCAAGGAGGATATTCTTCAGATCTATAAGACCGGTCGTGGCAGTATCCGCGCGAGGGCCGTCTTTGAAGTTGAAGATGGTGATATTGTGATTACTGCGCTGCCCTATCAGGTATCCGGTACCAAAATACTTGAGCAAATTGCGGGGCAGATGCAGGCGAAGAAACTGCCCATGGTGGTTGATCTGCGCGATGAATCAGATCATGAAAATCCAACCCGCATAGTTGTGATTCCCAAGTCCAATCGGATCAATGTCGATGAACTGATGAGTCACTTGTTTGCATCCACCGATCTGGAGAGAACTTACCGCGTCAATTTCAATGTGATTGGTATTGACGGGCGTCCTCGCGTTAGACCTCTCGTTGAAATGCTTAACGAATGGCTCAGGTTTCGCTCCGATACAGTATTGAGAAGGCTGAAATTCAGGCTGGACAAGATCCTTGATCGACTGCATATCCTGGAAGGTTTAATGATTGCCTACCTGAATATTGACGAAGTCATCAAGATTGTACGCACTGAAGATAAACCCAAGCAGGCCTTGATCAAGAAATACGAGCTCTCCGATCGTCAGGCAGACGCCATCCTGGATCTAAGGTTGAGACAGTTGGCGAAGCTTGAAGAAATAAAGATCACCGGTGAACAAGACGTGCTCAACGCAGAGCGAATCGACCTGGAGAGGACAATAAACTCCAAGGCCAGATTGAAGACCATGATCAAGAAAGAGCTGGCCGATGATGCAGAAACCTATGGCGATGATCGCTTGTCGACGATTACGGTTCGCGAGGAGGCCCAGGCCTTCAGCGAGAAAGACCTGATTTCGACTGAGCCGGTTACTGTTGTCTTGTCTGAAAAGGGTTGGGTTCGAGCAGCCAAGGGACATGATATCAACCCGAAAGATCTGAATTATCGTTCCGGCGATGGCTTTTTGTATGCAATGCCGGGGCGCTCAAACCAGGACGCTGTATTCCTTGATTCAACCGGCAGGGCCTATACTGCAGCAGCGCATACACTGCCTTCTGCAAGGGGTCAGGGTGAGCCCTTGACTGGCAGGGTGAATCCACCCTCCGGGGCATTCTTCACGGGCATGGTCTTTGGCGACCCGGAGCAGAAGTTTGTGGTTGCCAGCGACGCGGGTTATGGCTTTATCACTCGTATTAGCGACATGCTCACCAAAAACAAATCAGGTAAGAACCTTCTGACAGTTCCAAAAGGGGGCGTTGTCATCCAGCCGGCGATGGTGACAGATCCGAAACATGAATTTTTAGCCGCCTTCAGCAATGAGGGAAGGCTGCTGATATTCCCCGTGGAAGACTTGCCGCAAATGGGTCGGGGAAAAGGCAACAAGATCATGAATATTCCACCTGCAAGGGTTAAAGAGAGAGTGGAGATGATGACAAATATTGTTGTTTTCTCTGAAGTGGATACTCTCGTTGTGTACTCAGGCAAGCGTCATATCAATCTCAAGATTGATGAGTTGGAACATTATCGAGGCGAACGCGCCAGACGGGGGCTAAAACTTCCCCGGGGATTCCAGAAGGTAGACGGCGTAGACATCATACGGGGATAAACACCTGTGCATCACAAGCTAAATAAGCTGATTGGCCTGTTGTTCAAGTAGGGTATCAGTGCTTTCGAGGTAGTACACCTTACCGTCGGTACTGGCAGAACTGTGAAAAGGCAGCGACTTAATCATCGAGCTAAGACGTGATTTGAGTATCTGTGCATTAACGCCCTGGCTGACCAGCAAGTTCTGGTCGCTAAGGGAGGCAAGGTAACTTGTTTGCTTGCGCAACATACTCATGTCCTCTTTCGGCGCAGCATCTATCCCAGCCTTGAAGCTCAATTTACGGGCCTGCAGGTCCACAATTTTCTTGATTAACAAGCCGCACCGAACGCTCTTGCCGAGCTGGTCGCTGGTATCGAAGCTCAGGCACCATTCCTCGTCGCTTATCTTGTCGAGTTTGCCGTTATATAGGGTACATGCTCTGGCAATACTCTCTGTGGGTGCCAATCTTGCGGGTCTGATCTTGATTGCCAGTAGTGTACGTTCGTTAATTACAGGCTCTGCCTCCAGGGAAGATTCGGCATCCCTCTGTATGGCAGTTCCCGGATTAAATTTGGCATGGGTCTTAAGAGGCTGCTTCGTAATCCAGAGATACATCAAATCACCGTAGAACCAGATGAGGCCTGTCACTAACAGCGCTATTAGAAGATGCAGCATCAGCGCACCCGCCAGAATCTGGATTATCTTCTCCGTTCGAGTTCTGGTTTCCAGCGTCACCAATACGTGGCCGAGGCTTGAGTCCTGGAAGATGATGCTTCGGGTATAGGATTGCTGAGGCTTTTGTTGCTTGCCGGATTGCGCCAGCAGGTTATTGTTTGTGTCGTAGATTGCCGCGAATTCGAAACTCTCATTCGCTAATAAATCGTCAAGTACTACATTCAGGGATAGCAGATCATTGGACACCAGATAGTCTATTGCCGTGGTGGCGAGTTGGTCCGTAATTGCCTGGCCAAATTGTTGGGATTGGGCATTCAACTGGTTTTGAGTGAAATTTGTGACGAGCCAGGTGGATATCACGGCGCTAAGGATCAGGGGAGCCAGTACAAGCGCAATAATTCTGGAACGAAGGATTCCAGAGCGAATGGATTTTAGTGTCGTGGTCGAATCGTGCAACCTTGGGTTCCCGGCAGGAAAAGACCATTATAGCTGAACATATGCTTCATCGCAGAGTAGTCATTGCCAAACTATATTTCTGCCATATGTTTTTTCTAAATGTTTCGTTTAGTTGCCGCGCCTCACTTTTTGTTTTGCGGCGATTGACGGATAATGCGTCTTTACAGGTGAGAATGCCAAATGGCCACACTGGTTCTGATTAATATTACAGGCGAAGACAAGCCGGGACTGACAGCCGCAATAACTGCGCTGTTAGGTGAGTTCGATGTGGATATACTGGATGTAGGGCAAGCAGTTATTCATAACTACCTGACCCTGGGCATTCTGACCAGCGTACCAGGTGAGTCTGATAAATTGTTTAAGGAGATTCTCTTTAACGCACACGCTTTAGGCGTGACCGTAAAATTTTCGCCTGTCGACGATGCCAGCTACGATCAATGGGTCAAACTGCAGGGACGGTCGCGATTCATTCTCACCCTCTTGGCGAGGAAGGTTCGAGCGGTTCATCTGGCAAGAGTCTCAAAGGTTATAGCGCAACATCATCTCAATATTGACAACATCACACGTTTATCTGGCCGCGTTCCATTGGCTCATGAAAGCCCAAGTACGAAAGCCTGCGTTGAATTCTCTCTTCGCGGTGAACCGGGGGAGACATTTCGGCGGGATCTAATGGAGATTGGCGCCGAAATGGATATTGATATCGCCGTCCAGGAAGATGGCATCTTTCGCAGAAACCGAAGGCTGGTCGCTTTTGATATGGATTCGACCCTGATCGATACAGAGGTCATAGATGAATTGGCGCGTTGTGCCGGGGTAGGTGAAAAAGTCTCGGCGGTTACCCGTAGAGCGATGAATGGCGAGCTTGATTTTAAGGCCAGCCTGATTGAGCGTGTTTTATTGCTTAAAGGGTTGGAGGAGTCTGCACTTGAAGAGGTCGCTAGTCGTTTGCCCATTATGGAGGGCGCTGAGCAGCTGATCTCCACCTTGAAGAGGCTCGGTTACAAGACGGCTGTCCTCTCTGGCGGCTTCACCTATTTCGGCAAGGTGCTACAGCAAAAATTGGGGCTGGATTATGTCTTTGCCAATGATTTGGAGATCATAGACGGCCGTCTCACAGGCCGAGTGTTAGAGCCCATCGTTGATGCGGCGAGAAAAGCCGAACTTCTGCAACAACTTGCTGCTCAGGAAGAGATTTCCATGGAGCAGACGATTGCAGTTGGTGATGGCGCCAACGACCTGGCAATGCTTGGCGTGGCAGGCCTTGGCATTGCATTTCACGCCAAACCCCTGGTTAAGGAGAGCGCGGAACATTCAATATCCACCCTTGGGCTGGATAGCATCTTGTATTTGATGGGTATAAGAGACAGAGAAAATAGGCAATCTTGATTCGACAACAATGGTTCTCTGAGTTTGTGAGATTCTTTTTAGCAGTGACCCCTCAGGCATATTTACCTAGACATCTTCGTCCGAAAAATCATAGTCAAGATTTTCAAGCGGCGGCGAGATGTAGTATCCCTGTATGAAATTCACTCCGGCTTCCCAAAGGGTTGGCAGAATTGCAGGTGATTCGACGCCCGATATTGTCGTGAGCACGCCGGTTGACTGTAATGACTTCACCATATCAACCAGCTCTTGTTGTTTCTCCGGGCTCTCTTCCAGATGTTGTGCAAATGAGCCATCAAGTTTGACGAAATCCGGTGTCAGGTGTTTCAGCAGATTAAAAGGGTTGAGTGAACAGCCAAAGTGATTGATGGATGTCTTGCAGTGTAATTGCGCCAGCCCCTTGCTGAACTTGGTTGCCTGTTTAATGTAGGCCGTTGCGTCATTTTCATGGATTTGGAAAATGAGCGCATCACTGGGTAACCTCGCGGCTTTCAGAGCGACGCTCATCCAGGGTAGGAAGGTATCATCAGAAATTGATTTGTGAGTGATATTGATGAAAAGCTTGGCCTTTGAGCCTGTTGCCCTCTGGGCTGAAAGGTATTTGATGGATTGCAAAATGACCCAGCGGTCAATTTTTTCCAGCAAACCCGCATCCTCGGCGGCGCCAAGAAACTGGCCTGGATAAAGTTCGTTGTCCTCATCATCAAGGAGTCTGAGCAATACTTCAAATTGCTCATCGTCTTCTCCGTGAAGGCTGATAATTGGTTGGAATGCCAGGACAAGTGAGTTGTCGCTTAAGGCTTTGCGAAGCAGGTCCTTGATTTGCTCAGCGGAAATGGATTTGCCGTCTTCACCCACAGTGACCTGCTCAGCCTGATAAAATTTGACGCCATTCCCGTCTTCGATATTATCCGCTGCCTGATGGGCGCGAGAAATGACCTCTTCAGATGATGGTGCGTTCTCCGAAAGCAACGACAAGCCGACTCGAACGGTCAAATGGTAGGACTTTCCGGATACTTCGGATAAATGACCGTCTACCGCCGCGCGGATGCCTTCCGCGAGTTCCAGGGCTTGTTCTTTATCATGGCCTTCATAGAGAAGGCAAAATACATCATCCCCGAAGCGCGCCATTGTGTGCTTGTCATCCACATGGCCGCGAATGAGTGATGCGAGGTCACCGAGGACAAGGTCTGCGTTGGAAATACCAGCTTCAGATTGGAGCCGTGAAAAATGATCGATGGAGATGTAAAACAATATCGATGAGCTCTCGCCTGCGCGTGCCTGGTCGACCGTTGATTCCAGCAAGTTTACAAAATATTGCCTATTGAACAGGCCGGTGAGTAAATCCTGGCTGGAGATTTCCTTGATTCGATCTTCCAGGTCACTCTCATTTACCAAGGTCTTGAATATGACCTGGGTACATTGTTCGCCATCATAGGTGGCGGGTGTCATGGAAAGGGAGCAAATAATAGTCCGGTCGTCACTGGCGACGCAGCTGAACTCTTCTGATCCGCTGTCAGTAGCCTCGTAAGACTTTAGGAATGTTTTAAATTTCCCCTGGTCAGCTGAGGAAATGAGGTCGATGATTGGAATGCTGGCAAATTCATCTGCGTCATCATAACCAAACAATTCTCCGTAGGCGTTATTGGTATAGATATGCATGCCTTCGTGAACATAAGCAATTGCAGCATTTGAGCTGGTCAGGAGTAGTTGATTCCGCCTTTCTGTTTCCCTTAGCGCAGATTCCGCTTTGCGCCCCTGTCGCCTGGCGTCCAGATTGCCGAGTTCGCGCTCAATGATTAACATCAATCTTTCATCATCGTCACTCAGGGCGACATCCAGAGCGCCCAATTTCATACCTTCAGTGATTGACGACGGATCACGGTCATCTGCAATAAGAATAATGGGAATATCTTTTTCTGTTGAGGCGACCAGTTTGATGGCATCTTCCGCACTTAAGCCATTGGCTTCTGAAGTTGCCAGCAGTAAATCCCATGGCTGATCTTTGAGTTTTTCCAAGAGGTCGGCCCGAGACAAAATCTGATGCGAGCGCGTTGCCCACCCCGCTGTTCTAAGCAAGACAATAAGCTCTTCAGCCCGATTTTGAGATTCCTCCATAATCAGGAGTTTGACGGGGTCTTTACGGCTCATCGATATGTCCGAAATTTGAACTCAGCACTATAGCAGACTTTATAGTGATCATTTTCTGATTGGATTATTCAGATAGGGCCAATCGAGTTATCATTAGGGTTTTGAAAACGGAAGGAAGATCGATGGCAACTTACTCCACGAATGAGTTCAAATCCGGACTAAAGGTTCTGCTGGAGGGTGCCCCTTGTAGTATTGTAGAAAATGAATTTGTAAAACCAGGCAAAGGTCAGGCATTTAGCCGAGTGAAGTTGAAGAATCTTCAGACCGGCAGAGTTTGGGAGCGGACCTTCAAGTCCGGTGAATCCATCGAGGCTGCTGATGTCATGGAACTGGATATGGAGTTCCTGTACACAGATGGCGAGTATTGGCATTTCATGAAAACAGATGGCTCATATGAGCAAATTGGCGCTGATAAAACAGCCGTTGAAGATAATGTGCAATGGCTGCGTGAAACAGATCGCTGCATTGTTACGCTTTGGAACGAGGTACCAATTTCCGTGGCGCCGCAGAATTTTGTTGAACTTGAAGTAGTGGAAACTGACCCGGGCCTTAAGGGGGATACAGCCAGTGGTGGATCCAAGCCGGCAACACTTAGCACAGGTGCGGTAGTGAAGGTCCCGTTGTTCATTAATGTTGGCGAGGTCATCAAGGTTGATACACGGACTGGTGAATATCAGAACCGGGTCAAGACCTGAGCCCATGACTACCTGGAGGTCCGGCGCTAGCCCCGGCGTTCTTGCTGCCAGGAGTGAACTGCTTCACGCGATCCGTGGCTATTTTTATCAGCAAGATGTGATTGAGGTTGAAACGCCAACGCTTGGCAGTCGCGGCGTAAGCGATCTCCATATAGAGAATATTCAATTTGTTCACCAGGGCCGTGCACATTTTCTGCAGACATCACCTGAATATGCAATGAAGCGCCTGCTTGCCAGCGGCAGTGGTTCCATTTATCAGATCTGCCCCGCCTACAGGGGTAGAGAAATTGGTCGAAGACACAACATAGAGTTCACCATGCTCGAATGGTATCGAGTGGGTTATTCCATAAGCGAACTGATGGATGATACCCAGGCTTTGTTGTCTGCTGTTGCAGAAACCGTGGAAGCCCAACAATTCAATTTCGCTGAAATGCCAAGAGTGAGTTACAGGTATCTGTTCCTTGAACGCTTTGGTATCAATCCCCACCAGACCTCAATTGAGCAGTTAGCAGATTTGGCACGAGCGGCAGAACTTGATTGTAGCCATATCCAAAATTACAACGATGATGCAAGCCTTGGCGACTACCTCGACCTGTTATTTTCTGCTTCCATTGAGCCTCAGCTGGAAAAGCCGACAATTGTTTACAACTTTCCGGCATGCCAGGTGGCATTGGCACAACTTGGAATGGAAGATGATTGTATTGTGGCGAAGCGGTTCGAAGTTTTTGTCGCTGGAATAGAACTCGCCAATGGCTACCTTGAATTGAATGATGGGCAAGAATTGGAAGGGCGAATGAAGGTGAATAACGAACAGCGAAAAATCCGCGGGCTGGGCAATATTGAAGCCGACGCAAAGTTGCTGTCAGCCCTTGCGCACATGCCGCCCTGTTCAGGGATTGCAATGGGTCTGGACCGGCTATTAATGATCTTGTTGGCAACAGACAATCTCGCAGAGGTGCTGAGTTTTACCAGCGATAATATTTAGCCTCGTGTGGATCAATGACTGAAACCGGGCATTTTCTGGTGGATAGTCACGCCAGGGTTTCGCCGAAACGAACGATATCACCTTCGCCGACTTGCCAACGGATTTCACCAGGCGCAACAATAATGGCGGTAGATCCCAGATGAAATTGGCCAAGCTCTGAACCGCTCTCGTATTGTTGGGGAGGATCAAAGAACTCGGTATCAAGTTGCTTTGACGGGTAAATAGTTTGTCGCCACACTGGCTTGATCCCAGCAACAATCATCGCCCCCACCATAATGACCGAAATGGGGCCAGCTACACTTTCCATCAGGCATACTAGGCGCTCATTGTCCGCAAACAGGTCGCTAACATTTTCAGCCGTTGTCTGATTGACGGAAAACAATCTGCCGGGAACATAAGTCGCCTTTGTTAGTGTAGCTGCTACGGGGAAATGAACGCGATGATAGTTGCTGGGTGCAAGATAAATGGTTATAAAGCTACCATCTCGATAGTTGGCAATGTCGCCTGTTGCCAGCAATTTTTCGAGAGAGTAAGTTATTCCCTTGGCCTGAAATATCTGATTACTGTTGATCCTGCCCACTGCAGATACAGTGCCGTCAGCGGGGCATGTAATGCTGCCCTCAATTTTGCGTGTTTCTGGCTTGAGCTCTCGAGTAAAGAAGTCATTGAAGTGTCGGAAATCAGAACAATCTGTCCTGACATATTCAGACATGTCGATTTTATAGACCTTGATAAAACTTCTGATAAGCAGGTTTTTCAGCCAAGGGATCTCTGAATTCGCCAGTCGTCCAGCAAGTCTGGAAAGTGCGTGGTGAGGCACCAGACGCTGCAGGACAATGAGGATGTTACCCATCAAGATTAAAATGACCCTGATCATGTATCAGACTTCTATGGGTGAATCAGGGTCATTACCATATTCCGACCAGGATCCATGGTAGGCGCGAATATTGTATCCGAGCTTCTTGCCGATCAGGTAGGTAAGCCCGGAGCGATGATGGGATTGACAGTGAGTGATGACCTGCTTGTCTTTGGTAATTCCCTTTGAGTCCAACAAATCCTGAAGATTACCTAGCATCTGCAGATTGTTCTGATGATCCATGGTGTCCAGCCAGTCCAGGTTAATTGCACCGGGCACGTGGCCGCTCCTTGCGGAGACAACTCTGGTTCCAGCATATTCAGCTTCTGATCTTGCGTCCCAGATCACTGTGGATTCATCGTCAATACTGTCTATGACATCTGCCATTTCTGCGATGTATTTTCTATCAATCTGAATGTCGGTGGTGGTCGGCGTTATGTTTGGCTGGTCTGTACTCAGCGGCAGCCCATGCGCGAGCCAGGTAGTCAGGCCGCCGTTTATATAAGTGCTCTTTTTGTGGCCAATAACATCCAGCGTCCAGATGAATCTCCCAGCCCAGCCGCCACCTTCATCATCATAGGTAACGATCTGCTTGTCTTTGCTGTAGCCGATGGCGGAAAACAGGGCGTCCAGTCTTTGCTTGTCTGGTAGTTTGCCCACGGCAGGCTTTATGCCCGATACCAGGTTGCCTGCTGATACGTGAATAGCGCCGGGAAGATGGCCGGACAGATAATTTTCTCTGCTGCTCAGATCAATAATGAGTAGGTCAGGGTCATTGAGATGGTCAACAAATGAGTCGGCGCTGATGACTAGAGGAAGCATAAGAGAATGTAGACGCTTGGGAAAAGGAAATTGTACACTATCGCCGACAGTGGCCTGCCTCGTTTTTGGAAGGCCTCGTTTTGGGAGATCATGAGCTCTGACAATGGATATGCTCTCCAGTATCGTTTTCAGTTAATATAGAGGCCCCTATCAAGATGGATCTAAGTATTAGGTCATGAGCAAGTACTCGGAAAACTTGGTCTGGATGGATTTGGAAATGACCGGGCTAGATCCGGAATCTGAAAGGATCCTCGAGATCGCGGCCATCATTACAGACTCTACGTTAAACATCGTGGCTGAAGGTCCGGCGATTATTGTTAAGCAGAGTGATGCCTTGCTGAAGGCAATGGATGAATGGAATACGGAACATCACGAGGCGTCAGGATTGGTAGAGCGAGTCCGTGCCGAAGGTATCCCTGAAGCAGAAGCAGAACAACTCACTCTGGACTTCATCGCCAGGCATGTAGATAAAGGTGCCTCGCCCCTGTGTGGAAACAGCATAGGGCAAGATCGGCGATTCCTCGTTAAATACATGCCGCGGCTTGAAGACCATCTGCATTATCGAAATCTTGACGTCAGCACAATTAAGGAGTTGGCAATAAGGTGGCGGCCGGATGTTGCCGGCGGCGTAAGCAAGGGCTCTGCGCACCGGGCGATGGATGATATCAAAGAGTCTATCGACGAGCTAAGACACTACAGGGATACATTCTTTCAGCTGAGGTAAGGGCTGGTTCAGGCGACGGCGGATTGTTTAGTCTCTTGCTGTTGAATTGCCCAGCGAATATGTTCCGCAACCATCTCGTCGGCTGCACTCAATTTGTCTTTTAATGACCGTAAAATCGCGGGGTCATAGTCGGCATTTCCAAGGGCAATGCTGATATTTCGCTGCCACCCACGAAAGCCGGTTCTGCGAATGGCAGAGCCCTCTGTTTTTTTCAGGAACTCGTTCTCACTCCAATTGAACAGAGCCAGTAGCTCAATATCCTTTAGCCCATGGCGCGGCGTGAAGTCTCCCTCGGTAGTTGTTTTTGCGTAACGGTTCCAAGGGCAAACAAGCTGGCAGTCATCGCAGCCAAAAATACGATTGCCCATGGGAATTCGCAAATGTTCCGGTATGGATTCCCTGCTTTCAATGGTCAGGTAGGAGATACACAATCTGGCATCCAGGCGGTAGGGTGCAACTATGGCCGATGTTGGGCAGATGTCCAGGCAAGCGTGGCAAGAGCCGCAACGGTTGGTGACGATATCGGTATTAATTGGCAGAGGTATATTAGTGAAAATCTCGCCAAGAAAGAACCAGGAGCCTGCCTGACGATTCAATAACAGTGTGTTCTTCCCGATCCAGCCGAGCCCGGCCTTTTCAGCCAGTGCCTTTTCTAATACCGGTGCGCTATCAGTAAATACGCGTGCAGCAAAACCTTCGATATTGTGATCACTTAGAAAATTGCCGATCCTGATCTCCAGCTTTTTGAGCCTCGACCGAATGACCTTGTGATAATCCCTGCCGAGGGCGTATCTGGAGACATAGGCGTTTTTACTCAGAGAAAGGTTCTTTTTGATCTCGTCATTTTCAGGCAGATAATTCATGCGCAGGCTAATGACTCGATAGGTGCCAGAGATGAGCTCGGCAGGTCTGCTTCGTTTGTTGCCATGAAGTGACATGTAATTCATCTCACCGTGAAATCCTTGTTGCAGCCAACTTTTCAGGTGGCTTTCATGCTGCTCCAATTGAGTATCGGCGATGCCCACTTGTTGAAAGCCAAGCTCTTCTCCCCATATATGGATATTCTTCGCGAGCAGATTGTAAATTTGGTTCGTCATTTATTTTCCAGCCTTGGATGGCATATACCTTATAATTCACCAGCACTGCTTGCAATGACACTTGTAATCAAGAGTGCAATACGCAGCGACTAACACTAAGGACCGCTAGATGACTAATACCCTCTACTCCGCCGCTCAGGTAAGGGAGCTGGATCGCATTGCGATTGAGGAACATGGCATTGCCGGATTAACGCTAATGCGCAGGGCAGCGGAAGCATGTGCGCGCCAAATTGAGATCCATTGGCCGCAGATCAGCAAAATAACCGTCTTTTGTGGCGGCGGCAATAATGCCGGCGACGGCTACATCATTGCCGGGATTTTGTCTGAAAGAGGCTGCCAGGTTCAGGTCATTGTTGTTGGCGACAAGGCGAGCCTGGGAGATGATGCTGCCGCGGCACTCCAATATTGTGAGCAAAGTGAAGCGGTACTTGAAAGTGGAAGTGCGCAGCCGCAAGGAGATATGTATGTGGATGCCTTGCTTGGAACTGGATTGTCTGGCGAAGTGCAAAGTAAATATGTGAGTGCCATTCAACAAATAAACGGTGGCGATAAGCCGGTACTATCTGTAGATATTCCGTCTGGCCTGTGTGCCGACACTGGCAGCATTTTAGGAATTAGCGTGCAGGCTAATGTGACAGTGACCTTCATTGGTCGCAAGAGGGGTCTCTATACCAATGACGGGCCGGACTGTTCTGGTGAGATCGTTTTTGATTCCCTGAGTGTGCCGGAAAATATCGCCGATAAGCTCGATAAGCATATCGACAAGAGCGTAGTGGTGATGCGCCCTCAGGCCTTGCCGGCGCGAAGGAAAAATTCCCATAAGACCCGAAATGGCCATCTATTAGTCGTTGGCGGCGATTCCGGGATGGGCGGAGCAGTGCTCATGAGCGGTATTGCGGCGTTCAGGTGCGGCGCCGGAATTGTCAGCATTGCCACCCGGCAGGAAAATGTAGCGCCATTCCTCGCTCGTTGTCCTGAATTAATGACGCGAAAGGTGGATAGCAGCGGCGACCTTAAGCGAATGATGGCAAAGGCGACAGCGATGGTAATCGGTCCGGGTCTTGGCACTTTGAGCTGGGGCAAGGAATTACTGGTTGCTGCGCTGGACTCCTCAATTCCCTTAGTGATAGATGCTGATGGCTTAACACTCCTGGCTGAAATGGCTGTTACGAACAAAGGCTGGATATTAACGCCTCACCCAGGCGAAGCGCTGCGATTGTTGGAAGGGCGAACAAAACATACCGATGGCGAGAGTCTCTCGGAAATTATCAATTGTATGCAGGCCGGCATTCAGTCGGATCGATTTACCTCAATCGAATTATTGCAGCGAAACTACGATGGCGTGATATTGCTTAAGGGCGTTGGCACTCTCGTATCTGATGGCATTGACACTTCACTGTGCTCATACGGAAATCCTGGTATGGCAAGTGCCGGTATGGGAGATGTTCTTAGCGGTGTTATTGGCGGTCTTATCGCCCAGGGACTCAATGGCTACCATGCGGCAACAACAGGTGCATGTCTTCATGCAAGGGCCGGCGATATTGCAGCAGAAGTCGATGGGGAGAGAGGATTGTTGGCGACCGACTTAATTCCGCTGATTCGGCGCCTGGTTAACGATAAAGATCAGGTCTGGTAATGGTGACGCTATTTGAATTTCCCCTGGCAGGCGAAGACGCGACCATTGCCTTGGGCGCTGAGCTATCAAGATGTTTGCAGGGGCGCGGCGTCATCTATTTAAGAGGTGATCTGGGCGCTGGCAAGACAACCCTCTGTCGCGGAATACTAAGAGCAATGTCCTACGAAGGGGCCGTAAAAAGTCCTACGTTTACCCTGGTGGAACCGTATAATTTCCCAGGGGGTCAGGTTTATCATTTTGATCTTTACAGACTAAATGATCCGGACGAGTTAGAATATATAGGTATTGATGACTATTTTAGTGATCAGAGCCTCTGCCTTATTGAATGGCCAGAGAAAGCATTAGGAACGCTGCCGCTGGGAGATATTGACCTCGAGCTGTTATTTGAGGGCAGGCAGAGACGAGTTGTCTTAAGTGCAATGTCAGATTATGGCAATAGCGCATTGGAACGATTGAGGTTTGGTATAGATTGCGACCCAAAATGATAGTGTTATTAGCTAGCACCGGAGGTCCTCGATTTTAGACAAGAAGAGGCTAATGGGTTTTGCTCTTGGCAAGTGGCGTAGTTGTGGAAAGCGACAAGCGCTTCAATCCCTTCTAACAATAATTCTGCTAGCGGTAGTTGCGTCGTCGACCGCTGCTATTACTTCCATCGAAAATGTCCGCGTCCGGCCTTCGCCTGAGAGAACGCGAATTGTCTTTGACCTTGATCAACCCGTAGAGCACCGGGTTTTTTCCCTGACCAATCCGCACCGATTGGTTATTGATATCAGTAACGCCAGGCTTATCGACAAGCTTCCGGATTTGAAATTTGAGAGCACACCTATCGTAAACATAAGAAATTCGACCCGGGATGGGTCGAATTTGAGAGTGGTTCTGGATCTGGCGACAAATGTTAAGCCTCGAAGCTTTATCCTAAAGCCTATCCTGCAGTATGGCGATAGGCTGGTCGTTGATTTATATACAGATGATCAGCTGTTGGCGCCAGTGGTGCCGAGAGCGGATCGCATTGCCCGGCAAATGCGTGACGTGGTTGTTGCAATTGACGCTGGCCACGGGGGTGATGATCCTGGCGCTGTTGGTCCGGGACACCTGCTAGAGAAAATCGTCGTTCTTTCTATCGCCAATCGTCTGGATCGCTTATTCAAAAAAGAGCTTGGCTTCAAGAGCGTGCTCATTCGAAAAGGTGACTATTATATTGCGCATCGCAAGCGGACCGAGATCGCCAGACAAAGTCAGGCCGATATTTTTATTTCCATCCATGCAGATGCATTTAAGATTCCCCAGGCAAATGGTGCGTCGGTTTACGCAATTTCACAAAAAGGTGCAACCAGTGAAGCGGCGAGATGGTTGGCAGAGAAAGAGAATATGGCGGATCTGATTGGCGGCGTTGGTGGTATCAGTCTTGTGGATAAAGATGATTTACTGGCCGAGGTATTGCTGGATATGTCTATGAGCGCAAGCTTAAATGCGAGCCTTGAAATGGGCGAGAGCGTACTCGGCCGAATCGCCATCATTAATAAGCTGCATAAGAAGCATGTTGAACAGGCGTCATTTTTGGTACTCAAATCTCCAGACATTCCGTCTCTGCTAATCGAGACAGGTTTTATTTCGAATCCGGAAGAGGCCAGGAAACTGAAGTCGGCTGCACATCAACAAAAGATGGCTGAGGCCATCTTTGAGGGGATAACGCGTTACATGCACAAGAATCCTCCTGCTGGTTCGTTTCTCGCCTGGAAGAACTCTGGAAGGGCCCGGGATACGGGTAAAAGTGAGAGGCTGGTAACCTATGTGATAGAAAGAGGTGATACCCTATTGCAGATAGCAGACAGATACAGAGTGAATTTCGAGAACCTGAAGAAGCTCA
Source organism: Pseudomonadales bacterium (assembly GCA_046582185.1). Lineage (GTDB taxonomy): Bacteria > Pseudomonadota > Gammaproteobacteria > Pseudomonadales > Azotimanducaceae. The sequence continues at coordinate 50,938 of JAYGEX010000005.1, forward strand.
ATGGCCTGAGCAGTAACAGGATTATGACGGGGCAGATCCTGAAAATTCCCGCAAGCTGAGCCAACGATGGTATTTATCCTTTATCGCTCGAATTAAATGGTCGTAAATGAAACGAATTAAGCAACTAACCAACCGATTGGCGAATCAGATCGCAGCTGGTGAGGTGGTCGAGCGCCCGGCATCAGTCGTAAAGGAGTTGCTGGAAAACTCGCTGGACTCCGGCTGTAGCAGAATTGAAATCACCCTGGAAGGTGGTGGCTCGAAGCTGATCAAGATTCGTGATGATGGCCACGGCATTGTCGCAGATGATCTAACATTAGCGCTGAGCCGCCATGCAACCAGCAAAATAGTAGATGTTAGCGACCTGGAAGCAGTTGCGACTCTGGGCTTTCGCGGTGAAGCATTGGCGAGTATTGCATCTGTATCCAGGCTGGACCTGACGAGCAATGCCACCAGCGACGTTGAACAGGGGTGGAAAGTATCTGCGGCGGGTGAAGGCATGTCTGCAGAAGTATCACCTGCGCCGCATCCCATTGGGACAACGGTCGAGGTCAAGGATCTCTTCTTTAATACGCCTGCTCGCAGGAAATTCCTTCGTACAGAGCGAACTGAATTTCAGCGGATCGAAGACATCGTTCGCAAGATAAGCCTGAGCCATCCTGAGATAGCGATCAACCTTGGGCACAATGGAAAAATGGTGAGGCAGTATCCGGCATGTCATTCCGCGGCTGAGATAACCCGGCGAATTTCAGCCGTATTCGGCAAGGCCTTTGTTGAAAATGCCCTGTACTTCGAAGACGAGAATCATGGGCTGCAATTACGCGGCTGGATAGGGCTGCCAACTTATTCGAGGAGTCAGGCAGATCAGCAATACTTTTTCGTGAATGGCCGGATTATAAGAGATAAGTTAATTACCCATGCGGTTAAGCAAGGCTATTCGGATGTTCTGTATCACGGCCGAAACCCCGTCTTTGCCTTGTTCCTAAATCTGGATCCGGCGCTTGTGGACGTCAATGTTCACCCCACAAAACACGAAGTGCGTTTTAGAGAAAGTAGATCGGTCCATGATTTTATCTTCAGAACGATTCACCGGGTGTTGGCGGATGTAAGGCCGGAAGAAGGTACGGAGGGTCAGCGCTCTGCCTTCGAGCAAGTGTTCGAACACAATGCTGAACAAAATGTCGGGCAGTCACCAACGCAGAACAATATGCAGTTCGGCGCGCAGCGTGCTCAGCCATCTGCACCATTTTCCAGAGGTATCGGTGAGCAAGCGGGGACCTATGGCCGGTCCAACTACTCGTCAGATCAGTTACCGCATTATGCCAATCTCCTCAAGGGCGCCGCTGATGACTCGCCAATGGACTTTTCAGCTGATGAGACCATCCCTCCCCTGGGTTATGCCCTGGCACAGCTTCAAGGCATCTATATTCTTGCTGAAAATTCACGAGGCTTGATCATTGTAGACATGCATGCGGCGCATGAGCGCATCACCTACGAGCGTATGAAGAAATCAGCGGACGCAGAGGGAATGAAGACGCAGCCTCTGCTCGTTCCAATTTCAGTTGCCATCAGCGAGAAAGAGGGCGCGATAGTTGACGAATATGCAGCTCACTTCGAAGAGCTTGGCTTTGACATCCAGCTGGCATCAGCAGAATCAATCATGGTGCGCGGCATCCCATCTCTGCTCAGTCGTGTTAATGCCGAGCAGCTGGTGCGCGATGTATTGTCGGATTTTCTTGAATATGGCTCTACCCTCAGGATTCAGGAACATAAAGATGCCATTCTCTCGACCATGGCCTGTCATGGTTCTGTGCGTGCAAATCGAAAGCTGAGCATCCAGGAAATGAATGCATTGCTGAGGGATATGGAAGAAACTGAGCGTAGCGGACAGTGCAATCATGGTAGACCCACATGGTCAGAATTATCGGTTGCAGAATTGGACAGCCTGTTCCTACGGGGTAGATGAGCATCCCATGAAGACTGTCTCAAATGATAAGGTCATTGTCATTACCGGCCCCACTGCGTGCGGCAAGACGGAGCTGGTTCTTCAACTTGCCAGGCAATTTGCTATCGAGGTCGTCAGTGTGGATTCTGCTCAGGTATACAGGGGTATGGATATTGGGACAGCCAAACCCGATGCTTCAATTCTTAGCGAGATACCGCACCATCTTATTGATATCCGTGATCCCAAGGATCCTTATTCGGCAGCCGATTTTCGACTGAATGCCATTCAGATCATCAAAGACATCCAGGCAAGGGGGAATTGTGCGCTCTTAAGCGGTGGAACGATGCTGTATCTGAAAGCGCTAAAAGAGGGCATTGCCAAGCTTCCGCCGCGTAATGATGAGGTTCGGGCAGGGATTCTCGAAATAGCCACGCAAAGAGGCTGGGATTTTGTGCATAAACGTTTGCAGGAGGTTGACCCTGAGGCTGCTGCCAGGATAAATCCCAATGATCCCCAGAGAATACAGCGTGCGCTGGAAGTATATGAGCTGACGGGTAAATCTATGACTTCACTGCATCGATTGGGCGAGACCGGCTGCCCGTTTGAATTAGTGGAGATTGCCATTTTCCCGCCTGATAGAAAAGAGCTGCATAATCGTATTGCCATGCGATTTGATCAGATGCTGGACCAGGGATTACTTGAAGAGGTTCGTCGCCTGATTGAGCGTGGTGACCTGCATGATGGGCTGCCAGCCATCAAGTCGGTTGGCTATCGGCAGGTATGGGCGTATTTGCAGGGCGATCTTGACTATGTAACTATGCGTGAGAAGGCCATAGCTGGCACCAGACAATTGGCTAAACGACAATATACTTGGCTGCGTGGTTGGAAGAATTTGAATATAATTGATACACCAGATAGGTTTCAGGTATTGAAAATCCTGGAACGTGCCAGCATATTATAGGTATCCGCGTCATCGGCCTCGAACCGTTGACCTATCTCATTTGTTAATTACTGTTAATTAGAGCGCTAAGAGTGAACATTGGCAAATCAGGAGAGCAATATGTCAAAAGGGCAATCATTACAAGACCCTTTCCTAAACGCATTAAGGAAAGATCGCATCCCCGTATCAATTTACCTCGTCAGCGGTATCAAGTTACAGGGTCAAATAGAGTCGTTCGATCAATTCGTGATTCTGCTGCGTAATACGGTAAGCCAGATGATCTATAAATCTGCGATTTCGACAGTAGTCCCATCTCGAAATGTCAAAATTTCGGATGATGAGGATGACGATGATAATTAAATTAAGAGTAACTTGATGGAGATCTACGAATTTGTTTTTTGATAGACCCGATGCAGGAACGAGAGCGCTGCTTGTTCACATCGAGCAAAAAGGTTCGGAGCTGGCATGCGCAGAGGAGCTGAGAGAACTCTCGCTGTCTGCGGGCCTTGAGGCCGTCGGCTATATTGATAGCAAGCGAAAGTTTCCCCATCCAGGTACTTATGTGGGCGCAGGTAAGCTGGAAGAAATTAAAGACCTTGCGCAGCAACTTGAGGCTGAGCTAATTGTCTTTGGGGAAGACTTGTCTCCTACCCAGGAACGAAATGTGGAAGAGATCCTGGAAACGCGTGTGCTTAGCCGTACAGGCTTGATTCTGGAGATTTTTGCCCAGCGAGCGAGAACCCACGAGGGTAAGTTGCAGGTGGAGCTGGCCCAGCTTCGTCATGCATCCACGCGCCTGATTCGCGGATGGACTCACCTTGATCGGCAGCGCGGCGGCTCTGGTAGCGGTCAGGCAGCTGCTGGTTTGGGTGGAGCGGGTGAGACCCAGCTTGAAGCAGATCAGCGTTTACTTGGCGACAGGATCAAGAAGATCAATCAGCGCCTGGCTAAAGTCAGAAAACAGAGGAGCCAGAATCGAAGGGCACGGCTGCGATCAGATACAAAGACGGTTTCACTGGCGGGTTATACCAATGCCGGTAAATCGACCTTGTTTAACCGATTGTCAGATGCCAATGTACACGCGGCAGATCAGTTGTTTGCCACCCTTGATCCAACATTGCGCAGGCTGGAATTACCCTTGGTTGGTGAACTTGTGCTTTCAGATACGGTTGGTTTTATTCGCCAATTGCCTCACACCCTGGTAGATGCCTTTCGGGCGACGCTCGAAGAAGTGACAGAAGCGGACCTCATCATGCATGTGATAGATGCTGCAGCGACGCAGCGCGAGGATCGTATTGAAGAGGTTAATAAGGTGCTAGTGGAAATCGAGGCCGAACGAGTGCCACAACTACTTGTCTACAACAAGTCCGATCTCATTGGTAAACCGCCTTGTATCGAACGTGATGCTGCGGGAAAACCTGTGCGCGTCTGGGTTTCAGCTCTAAAGGGTGATGGCATGGAGCTGGTGACAACTGCGCTGGTTGAACTGCTCGCGGAAGATGTTGTGGAGACCACTGTTACACTGACGCCTGATCAAGGTCGCTTGCGGGCACAGTTTTTTGCCATCGGCGCCGTTGTTCGGGAAGAGTCGGTTGGTGAAGGTAATATCAATCTGCAACTGCGGATAGAACAGCGTAATCTGGACAGAATTACGGGCAATCTGAAAGTGAAAACTCTGGGATAACAGGCCTTGCTCAGGAATAAGGAAATAATATCCCCACATTCAACGCCAATGGGGTATGACTCAGGTAGTCAATCGTGGGAAAATAGATTTTTATACAAAAACTTTTTCATTTAATCAGTTTTTTTGGAGTAAACAATGGCGTGGAATGAGCCTGGTGGAGATAAGCAGGGTGATAAAGATAAAGACCCCTGGGGTAACCGAGACGATCAGGGGCCGCCTGATCTGGATGAGGCTTTTCGTAAGCTACAGGAAAGCCTGTCTGGCATGTTTAAAGGGAAAGGTTCTTCCGGTGGCTCCGGAGGAGGATCAATACCTACTTTGAGTCCTGCGCTCCTGGGGATCGGGGCTGTCCTGTTGTTGATCGTCTATGCTGGTATGGGTATCTATACCGTTGACCAGCAGGAAAGAGGTGTCGTGCTCAGGTTTGGTAGTGCGCTGGAAACGATTGTCCAGCCTGGATTGCACTGGAATCCGCCCTTGATAGATCAGGTTTTGATCGAGAATGTTACCCAGGTTCGCTCACGACCAAACAATTCTGAAATGCTAACCGAAGATGAGAACATCGTTAAGGTGAACATGACAGTTCAGTACGTGATCAGCGATGTGAAAGCATACCTGTTAAACGTTAGAGACCCTGATCAGAGCTTGTTCCAGGCGACGGAGAGTGCAATTCGCCACGTTGTCGGCAGCACGGAAATGCATGAGGTCCTCACTGAGGGTCGAGCCAATTTGGCCATCGAAGTTGAAGCTCGTATCCAGACGTATATGGATGCTTACGGCACTGGTATCCAGGTGACACAGGTGAATATCGATGAAACAGCGCCGCCCGATGCAGTCAGGGCAGCCTTCGATGATGTCATCAGGGCTCGAGAAGATGAGGTGCGTGCAACCAATGAAGCAGATGCCTATGCTAATCAAGTCATCCCTGAGGCTCGTGGTGAGGCGCAGCGCCTTCTCGAAGAATCTGAGGGTTATATGCGCCGGGTTATTGCTGAGGCCACGGGTGAAGCTGAACGATTTAACAAGCTATACGTCCAGTACATATTGGCACCAGAGGTGACCAGGGATCGGATGTATATCGATACCATGGAGTCGGTCATGTCAAATAGTACAAAGGTGCTGATTGATGTAGAGGGGGGCAATAATCTCTTGTACCTGCCCCTTGATAAGTTAATGCAGCAAGGCCAGAGTTCAAATTCTTCTGGTGCGGGCGCAGTTAACCGGCGGAGCAACTTCGACAGCTCCGCTAATCTTCCACCTAATTCCAGGAGGGATCGACAATGAGCGTTAGAGGATTCGTTTTAGCTTTTGTAATAGCTGCCGTAGGAATATTGGGTGCCAACTCAGTATTTGTGGTCACAGAATATGAGCGTGCGGTGCTGCTTGAGTTTGGTAGGGTGGTCCGCGAAGACATTAAGCCTGGGCTGCATTTTAAGAAGCCATTTATCAATCTTGTCAGGAAATTCGATGGCCGGGTGATCACTGTTGATGCTCGGGCGGAGCGTTATCTGACCCTGGAAAAGAAGGCGCTTATGGTGGACTCGTTTGCCAAATATCACGTCTCGGATGTAGAGAAATACTACACAGCAACCTCCGGTGAGGAACGGCGCGCGCGAGACCTGCTGGCGCAACGCATAAATAACGGGCTGCGAAATGAAATCAGTACCCGAACCTTGCATGAAGTTGTCTCTGGTGAGCGTGATCAGCTGATGTTTGATCTCACCGAAGACCTGAACAAAGTGACCACCCTCGAGCTCGGTATTTTTGTCGTGGATGTGAGGGTTAAGCGTATCGATCTGCCAGCTGAAGTCAGTCAGTCAGTATATGATCGTATGAATACAGAGCGTGATATTGAGGCGCGAGAGCACCGTGCGAAAGGTCAGGAGTTAGGTGTTGGTATTCGCGCAGACGCTGACAGGCAACAAGAAATCATTATGGCTGAAGCCTACCGCGATGCTGAAATTACGCGTGGTACTGGCGATGCTGAAGCTGCTCAAATCTACGCTTCGGCATTTCAGAAGGATCCAGAGTTCTATAGATTCTATCGCAGTATGAGCGCGTATAAGCGTACCTTCTCGAATAAGGGCGATATATTGCTGGTAGATCCAGACAGTGATTTCTTTCGTTACCTGAATAAAACCAAGAGATAAAAAGAGCGACTGAAAGCTATTCGGGAACGGTCTTTGTCTATTCTTTGCGCGATATAGTGTATGAGGGCTTTGTAAGTAGCCTGAGTTCCCTTTAAAATAGCTTAAACCGGCGTTGATACGCCGGTTTCTTTTTTTGGACTAGCCTGACGATTTTCAGATAATCCTTACCTTTAAACTCACACGAGACAGTAGTGGGCTGAAAAGCATGTGGCATGAATTTGGAATAGCGTTGTGTCTGGTCCTGGTGATCGAAGGGATTATTCCTTTCCTCTATCCCGGTCGTTGGAAGGAAATGGTTGCCGTGGCTGCAGAAGTAGATGACAAGACAATGCGATTGATTGGTTTGATCAGCATGCTCACAGGTACAGGCTTGCTCTACCTGATTAACTAGTACCGGTGATTTTAGAACCCCAGAAGAAACTAAATAGAGACTTTTAGTCATGAGTATAGTGGACCGTTGGTTGTTGCCAGACGGTGTTGAAGATATTTTGCCCAGCCAGGCACGTGCACTGGAACTAACGCGCAGGTGTTTGCTGGACCTCTACGCAGCATGGGGCTATCAGTACGTTATCCCACCTATGATTGAGTTCCTCGAGTCACTGCTAACGGGTACCGGAAAAGACCTGGATCTGAAGACCTTAAAAGTGACTGACTTGATTTCTGGCAGGACCATGGGCATTCGCGCAGATATTACGCCACAGATTGCAAGAATTGACGCCCATGCGCTTAATCGATCGGGCGCCGTGCGACTTTGTTACGCGGGTACAGTCATGCATAGCAAAGCAGATAATATGCTTGTCTCGCGAACGCCGCTAAAGGTGGGCGCTGAGCTCTTTGGAGATACCAGCCGCGACGGCGACCTGGAAATTGTGAGTCTGATGGTCGAATCCCTCAATGCGCTCGCTATTAAGGACGTACATCTTGAACTTGGGGATGTGTCTATTTTTCATCAATTGGTTGATCTGGCGAAACTTGATGAGCCTGCGAAGGAAGAACTATTTGCGCTTGTCCAGCGAAAAGCATTCGCCGAGCTAAATTTGCTGGTTGCCAAGTTAAACATCGATAAAGAGATAGCTGAGCTCTTAAACGAGCTACCTTCCCTTTGTGGCGATGAAACGGTGTTGCAAAAAAGTAAGGAATTATTTGCCGAGCACCCAAAAATTATCGCACGTCTGGAGAATCTGGAATGGCTCGTTGAAAGATTGCTTCGTCGATTCCCGGATATCCAGATTTATTGTGACCTTAGCGAATTAAGAGGATACAACTATCATACTGGCTTAGTGTTCGCGGCTTACGTAGGTCGTTCCAGCCAGGCCCTGGCCAAGGGCGGTCGCTATGATCATATTGGCGAAGTCTTTGGCAGAAGGCGCGGGGCGACCGGGTTTGATATCGTTTTAAACGATCTACCTGAAGATGTTGCGGCAGTGAGCCAGGAAAAGAAGACAGTCGTAGCTCGAAAAGGGACGCCGGATACGGAGTTGTCTCGTTGGGAAAAGATAAAACATCTGCGGGATGAAGGTTACATCGTTGTGGAGTCAGGAGACCTTCGTGAAGAGTTTAATTTTGAGTTGGTCTATAAAACAGAAGAATGGCAGTTGAGGTCGATTAGTCGTGAGTAAAGATTCTATAAATAGAAACGTGGTCATCATTGGGACTCACTGGGGCGATGAAGGGAAAGGAAAGATCGTCGACCTGCTGACGGAAAAAGCGAATGCCGTCGTGCGTTTTCAGGGCGGGCATAATGCAGGTCATACGCTGGTGGTTAATGGCGTGAAGACTGTATTGCATCTTATTCCATCCGGCATTCTAAGAGAGAATGTCCAGTGTCTCATTGGTAATGGTGTGGTTTTCTCGATTCCTGATTTTTTTAAAGAGCTTGAAGGTCTGGAGGAAACCGGGGTTTCCGTGCGAGAGCGAATGCTTATCAGTCCCGGTTGTCCGGTGATACTTCCACATCACGTCGCCCTGGACAAGATGCGCGAGAACGTGCGCGGCAATCAGAAAATAGGAACCACCGGGCGAGGTATTGGCCCCGCATACGAAGACAAGGTTGCTCGCAGGGGTTTGCGGATTGGTGATCTGTATAATCCTGAAAAATTTACAAATTCCCTTGAAGAAATAATGGATTATCATAATTTTGTATTGGAGAATTATTTCCATACAAAAAAAGTCTCGTTGCAAGAAAATCTTGATGCCTCATTGGCCTTTGCAGATGAACTAAAGCCGATGGTTGGCGATGTGGTTGAGCGTTTGAGTGTTCTAAAGAAGGAGAAAGCCAACATATTGTTTGAGGGGGCACAAGGCTCGCTGCTGGATATTGATCAGGGGACTTATCCCTATGTTACTTCCTCCAATACAACTGCTGGCGCAATCGGTAGTGGTTGCGGCATGGGGCCCTTGGATCTTGATTATATTCTCGGCATTACCAAAGCCTATACCACCAGGGTGGGCTCTGGTCCCTTTCCCACTGAATTGTTCGATGCGGTAGGCAGTCATTTAGCAGATAAAGGAAAAGAGTTCGGCGCCACCACCGGGCGCCCACGGCGTTGTGGTTGGTTTGATGCCCATGCGCTGCGACGGGTTATTCAGATCAATAGCATATCGGGGCTTTGCATCACTAAACTTGATGTTTTGGACGGTCTTGAAACAATCTCACTATGTGTTGGCTATGAAAATCCTGATTCCGATTCCCCGACGCCTATCTACGAACAGATGCCCGGCTGGCAGGAATCTACCGTAGGAAAGCAGAAGCTGGAAGATCTCCCGGCAGCAGCCAGGGCCTACCTTGACCGCATTGAACAGGCTTGTGATGTGACCATCGCCTTTGTTTCTACCGGGCCCGATCGGAAAGACACCATCAGTTTGACTGAGCTATTTGCTTAGGGCCTGGTGCCAAGCCTATCTCTCGGGCCTCTACGGAATGTGCTGAATTTTTAGTAAAAACAAGGAGATAGAGTGATTGTCTCTTTAATCCGTCAGACCCGCGACGTACCGGCAATACTCAATGCTAATGGTTTTGAAATTCAGCGGCAATTGAAAGAGATTTTCAAAAAGCTGGAGCAGGGAGCAATACCAAATCTGGCAAAGTGAGATATAGCGAGATATTGCTGTGTTTTGCTTTGCAAAGCCGCGGACTTGGTGCCGAGGAGAGGACTTGAACCTCCACGGGGTTGCCCCCACTAGCACCTGAAGCTAGCGTGTCTACCAATTTCACCACCTCGGCATCGAGGACGCGGAAGATTACTAGGGAGATTGGTCGCTGTCAATTAAGCTTGCACAACTTGCGAGTGATAAATACCTTGTCAGTCAATAAAGTGAGTTAAAAGTATCGGCTATTTTGAGTCGGTACAGAAGAAAATTAATTAGGAAAAATATTGAAGAAAGATCCAAATAAAAAAAGAGAAGCGCAGAATTACGAAAACCCCATTGCGAGTCGTGAATTCATTTTGATGACGATGGAGGACATAGGAGTGCCTGCAAGCTTTAAACAGCTGATCCAGGCCCTCGATCTCGAAGACAACGAAGGCCCTTTACAGAATAGATTGCGAGCGATGGTTCGTGACGGGCAGCTGGTGGTAGACAGGCGAAATATATATGCCATCGCCAGTAAAATGGAGCTGGTCACCGGCAGAGTGCTGGCCCACGCAGATGGCTTTGGCTTTCTGCAGAGCGATAACCGGGATGAGGATGTTTTTCTCTCTAATCGGCAAATGCGTGCAGTATTCCATGGCGACATTGCTCAGGTGAGGATTCGCGGCAAAGATCGTCGCGGTCGGAGCGAGGGAGAGATTATTGAAGTTAATGAACGCAATACTCAACAAATTGTGGCGAGGCTTTATTATAAAGGCGGCTTAAACCTGCTTGAATCTCTGAACAAGAAAATCATCCACGAGATCCTGGTTCCTGGCCTCAACCGGGCCAAGTACAAGCCTGGGCAGATTGTCGTTGCCAATATTATCGAACAACCATCAATTCACGGAATACCGACCGCCGAAGTCATTGAAACGCTGGGCGATCACCTGACGCCTGATATGGAAGTCGAGGTTGCTCTGCGCAACCAGGATATTCCGTTTATCTTTGATGATGGAGTCACTGAATATGTTGATTCGATGCCAATTGAAGTCAGCGATGAGGACAAGCTAAATCGAAGGGATCTGCGAAACATTCCTTTTGTCACAATTGATGGTGAGGATGCCCGGGATTTTGATGACGCGGTTTACTGCGAAAAGAAAGCCGGCGGTGGCTGGCGGCTATTCGTTGCCATTGCAGATGTAGCGCACTATGTAGAGCTTGGTTCCTTGCTGGATGCGACCGCATTTGATCGGGGCACATCGGTCTATTTCCCGCAGTATGTTGTACCCATGTTGCCGGAAAAGCTGAGCAATGGCCTATGCTCCTTAAAGCCTGACGTCGATCGATTGGTGATGGTTAGTGAGATAACAATCTCGGCCAAAGGGAAAATTAGTGGCTATCGCTTTTATGAAGGCGTTATACATTCACATGGGCGGCTGACCTATACAACCGTAACGTCTATCTTAAAGGGCGACGAGGAAGCGCAGCGCAAATACAAATCGCTTCTGCCTCACCTGAATGAATTAAGCCAGCTGTTCAATTGCCTGCAAAAGAATAGGCAGGTCCGTGGCGCCTTGGAATTTGAATCCCGGGAGCTGATATTTGACTTCGATGCTGATGGCAGGGTTGAAGGCATTCGCCCCACCGTCCGTAATGATGCCCACAGGCTTATAGAAGAGTGCATGTTGTGCGCCAATGTTTGCGCAGCCCGCTTTATTGAAAAACACAAGATACCCGGCCTGTACCGTGTGCATGAGGCCCCGGATGAGGGAAAGGTAGAGGCGCTCAGTGAATTTCTTTCCCATCGAGGTATCAACTTTAACTGGGGAGATCAGGTTACTACTCAGGATTATCAAGTGGTACTTGAGCAGCTCAGGAAGCGAGAGAATGGCCAGGTCTTACAGATTGCATTGCTGCGTTCCATGAACCAGGCAGTTTATCAAGCGGAAAATAAAGGACATTTTGGCCTCAACTATTCCGAGTATGCCCATTTCACCTCGCCAATAAGGCGCTACCCGGATCTGATGATGCACCGCCTGATCAAGTCTGTGATCCATAGCCGCAAGCAAAGCAAATACATCGAGAGATTTGGCCCAACCAACAGTGGCAACTGGTATCCCTATAATCTGGAAGATATCGTCACCATAGGAGAAAGGACCAGTTTTACCGAGCGCCGTGCGGAGTCTGCAGTTTACGATGTGCTGGAGTGGATCAAATGTGACTATATTAACGATCAGGTCGGCAGCGAGTTCCGCGGCGTAGTGACGGGTGTTACCAAGTTTGGCCTGTTTGTTGAACTGAACGATGTATTTGTTGAAGGGCTCGTGCATGTGAGTACCCTGGCCGGAGACTACTTTCATTTTGATGCTGCCAGCCAGTCTCTGGTGGGTGAACGAACCCATACCACCTACTCATTAGCGGATACCTTGTCAGTGATTATCGCCCGCGTTGATGTTGATGAGAGAAAGGTAGATTTTGAAATCACGTCCGATTCTTCTGCGCACAAGGGTAGCGGCCGCCGGAAAAAGAAGGTAGCTCTAAAAGGAAGGAAAGTTCCGAAAGGGAAACGAGAACAGAAAGGGCAGGCAGGGCAGAAGCCCAAGAAAGATGGCAGGCGGGAGCGCAAGGCAAGGCCTGCCCAAGCCAACAGTTCAGCTAAAACTGCGGCGCGGAAAAAACGATCCACAAAGAAATCTTCAACGAATCAGGCGCCAGCGAATAAGCACAGAAAGGGACAGTAGAGCCATGGATAGGAAGCGGGTCTACGGTATCCATGCAGTTGAAGGCAGTTTAAAGACAGAGCTGCCCATACGCCTCTTTATGCGCGAGGGACAGGAGTCCGGTCGGCTACATAAATTGCTCCAGTTGGCTGATGCAGTCAAATGTCCCATTGAAAGAGTGTCTGCCGAGCGCCTGTCCAAACTTTGCAGTGGCGATAAGGCCCATCAGGGTGTTGTCCTGGATATTGTTGCTGAATCAATTGTGACGGCGGATCTTAATCAGATCTTACAAGCGACCGAAGGCAAGAAGTTGTTTCTGTTACTCGATGGCGTAACTGACCCCGGTAATCTCGGCGCATGTCTGCGCAGTGCTGCGACCATGGGGGTCGCTGCGGTAATCGCGCCAAAAAATGCCAGCGCGCCCCTGAATGCAGATGCCATCAAGCGTTCGAGTGGAGGTGCGTCCCAGGTCCCCTATATTCAGGTCGTCAATCTGGCCAGATGCATGGAACAATTGAAGTCAGCTGGTATCTGGATTGTAGGCACTGTACTTGAGGCAGAGCAGTCAATTGAAACCATCGATCTGAAGGGTGACATCGCCATCGTTATGGGCTCTGAAGGCAAGGGCCTTCGGGAAAAGACCATCAAGAACTGTGACTTCCTGGCTCATATACCCATGGTATCCAGCAATTTGGGGTTTAATGTAAGCGTTGCGACAGGAATATGCCTCTATGAGGTGCAGCGCCAGCGCCAAGGGGTACCTTCGAACCCCTGAATAGCAAGCAGCAAGAAAGAAGTTGCATCTCTCGAGCGCTTTACCTACAATCCGCAACCCAATTTCTCCTTGCTTCACCATAGTTGGACTTCAGGTCTGATCTGGGAAGCATTAACCGGAAGGAGCCCCTATGAGGCATTATGAAATAGTGTTTCTGGTACACCCTGATCAAAGCGAACAGGTGCCAGGAATGATTGAGCGGTATTCAAATACAATCACACAAGGTGGTGGCAATATTCACCGCGTTGAAGATTGGGGACGACGACAACTCGCTTACCCGATTAACAAGATCCACAAAGCTCACTACATCCTGCTCAACGTTGAGTGTGGTAAAGAAGTGCTGGAAGAGATCAATACAGCGTTCAGGTTCAATGATGCCGTTCTTCGGAATATCATCATGAGTCGTAAAACTGCAGATACAGAAGAATCTCCAATTATGAAACTTGAAAAAGAATCAAGGGAGAGGAAGGTTCGAGACGAACCATCTCGTGGCAGCAGAGACGATTCCAGGGGCGGGTCTTCAGAATCCAAGCAAGGATCATCCGAAGCCAAAGAAGAAACAACAGCTGAGGCGGAGAAGTAAGCTATGTCACGATTTTACAGAAGAAGAAAGTACTGCCGTTTTACCGCTGAAGGCATCACCGAGATAGACTACAAAGATCTTGAGCTACTCAAGGCCTATGTATCTGAAACAGGCAAGATCGTCCCCAGTAGAATTACCGGGACCAAGGCTAAGTATCAGCGCCAATTGGCGAAAGCAATCAAGCGGGCTAGATACCTCGCATTGATTCCCTATACAGATAGCCATAGTTAATTTCGGCGATTGTCATGCGCGCCGTATTGGAATTTGCGATGCGAGGTCGGCGTAACGTAATTGGGATGGCTTTTGTATGTACCCTGTTGCCTCTGCTGAACTGGTTTGCAACTGCGCTGATCGGGTTGGTCATGCTGCGTAAAGGCCCCCAGGAAGCTTTGATCGTTTTGCTATGGGCTTCTATTCCGCTTGCCTTGGGCATCTATTATGTAGGTGATCCAAGTCCAGCCATTGCGATGATCGGCACGGTATTACTGGCTTATGTGCTAAGAGTAAGCTCTTCATGGGAAGTCACATTGGCCGTAGGGGTCGTGATATCTGCCATTGGCAGTTTGATCTTCGAGTTCACGGCTACTGAGCTGCTGACCACAATTGTCGAATGGTATATGGAATATACCGCCATGATGGCGGCGCAGTTGCAACAGACGAGTGAGATGACGTTTGAATCTGCGAAGGCCTCTATCATGGGTTTCTTCGCCATGGGGCAAGCTTATGCCATGTTGGCGTTCCTTGTCTTGGCCCGGTGGTGGCAAAGTCAGTTATACAATCCTGGTGGATTGCGTAAGGAATTTCACCAGATACGATTGTCGCGGGAAACAAGTACGGTCGTTGTTGTGCTGCTACTGGTTTGTTTTAGTTTTAGCGGGCAGTTGGGCAGATGGATTCCACTGCTAACAGTGCCTTTGTTTATGGCGGCGCTGTCCATCGTTCACTGGATGATGGGCGTTCGGAAAATGTCCGGACAGTGGGTATTTGGTTTTTATGTGTTGCTGCTGGTGTTGTTTCAGGTGATTTATCCCCTGCTGGCGACACTCGCGATTTTAGATAGTTGGTTTAATTTAAGAGCAAGAATTCAATCGAAAGAGGTTTAGGAAAATGGAAGTAATTCTGTTGGAAAAAATAGCCAAGCTTGGCGACCTGGGCGATAAAGTCACAGTAAAGTCTGGTTATGGTCGGAACTATCTGGTTCCTCAAAACAAGGCTGTTCCAGCAACTGCTGCAAATGTTGCTGATTTTGAAGAGCGTCGAGCTGATCTGCAAAAGCAGGCTGATGAGAAGCTTAAGACAGCCATGAGTCGCGGCGAAAAAATTGAAGCACTCAATGTTTCAATTACATCAAAGGCTGGCGAAGAAGGTAAATTATTTGGCTCAATCACTGTTCGGGATATTGCTGAAGCTGTGACTTCTCGAGGCGTAGAATTGGAGAAGAGTGAAGTCAGACTGCCTGAAGGTCCACTTAGAGAATTAGGTGAATTTGAAATCACCGTTCACCTTCATAGTGAAGTGAATGTCATTTTGGCTGTGAAGGTCATCGCTGAAGAATAGAGCAACTGATTATGTAAGGCACCGGCGGTCATCTGGCTGCCGGCTGTTCATTCAGCTGCCGACTGTTCATTCAGCTGCCGGCATCTCGTAAGTTAGCGGATTTTGCTTATTTCCATTTCTATTTTCACTCTACTTTGTTTTACTCTACCCATCCTCCAGGGAAGACTCGAGTAACTTTTGGCAACAGCACCAGACGATATTTCGACCGTATTACTTAAAGTTCCGCCTCACTCCATAGAGGCTGAACGTTCGGTTTTAGGTGGTGTGATGCTCGATGATGAAGCCTGGGACAAAGTCTCTAGCATCCTTTCGGCAGAGGATTTTTATAGAGGCGACCATCGGATCATTTTCCGATGCATGTTTGAATTAACAGAGCGAAACCAACCCCTCGATGTCATTACCATTTCCGAAGCACTGGATCACGTTGCTGAACTTGATGGTGTTGGCGGCTTGCCCTATATCTCGGAGCTCGCCAACAGCACACCCACAGCGTCAAATATTCGTGCCTATGCAGAGATTGTTTCCGAGCGGGCAACGGTCCGCAAATTAATCGCTGCGGCCCATGAGATTGCAGACAGTGGTTTTAATCCCCAGGGCCGGGATAGCGCAACGCTAATCGATCAGGCTGAATCCAAAGTATTCAAGATTGGCGACGATCGTCCAAATCGCGGCGGGCCTGAATCAATCAAGCCCTTGCTGACCAAGGCCGTTGAACGGATCGATCTTCTGTATCAGACAAAGGGTGCTTTGACGGGTATCAGCAGTGGCTTCAAGGATATTGACGAGATTACATCCGGGTTACAACCTTCGGATCTAATTATTGTTGCCGGGCGCCCGTCCATGGGCAAAACGTCATTTATGATGAATATTGCAGAAAATGCGGTGATTTCCGAAGGCAAACCCGTATTGATTTTTAGCCTCGAGATGCCGGCTGATTCGCTAATTTTACGAATGTTGTCTTCTCTGGGAAGAATAAATCAGAGTAAGATCCGTACCGGCCAGCTCACAGATGAGGATTGGCCGCGCCTTACTTCAGCAGTCACCTTGTTGAATGATAAGCCCTTGTTTGTCGATGATACGCCGTCCCTGTCCCCCAATGAAATACGATCACGGGCAAGAAGGGTCGCCAGGGAATTCGGAGATCTGGGTTTAATCGTTGTCGACTATTTGCAGTTGATGCAGATATCAGGGCAGTCAGATAACCGGACGGCAGAGATTTCGGAGATCTCCAGATCACTAAAGGCTATTGCCAAGGAATTTAACTGCCCCTTAATTGCCGGCTCGCAGCTCAATCGGAGCCTGGAGCAGAGACCGGACAAGCGGCCCATCATGTCGGATCTCAGAGAGTCTGGCGCAATTGAGCAGGATGCCGATGTCATCATGGCGGTTTACCGCGATGAGGTATACCACGAGGATGCAGAGAAGGGCCTGGCTGAAATCATCATTCTGAAGCAAAGAAATGGCCCTATTGGTCGAAGAAGGCTCGCCTTTATTGGCCAGTACACAAAATTTGAAGATCTTGCCCAAAATTATGGTGAATACGATTACGAATAGTATTGCCCTGCGCCAGCTGTCCTATTATCTGGCCAACGCTCAAACCATGATATGAAGATTGATCGGGCGATTGCAGAAATACATCTCGACGCCATTACTAACAATTTTACTGTAGCCAGTGCTCATTCGCCGCGCAGCAAGGTAATGGCGGTAATAAAGGCAGATGCCTATGGGCATGGCATTTTACCCGTTGCTCAAAGCCTGACTATGGCCAATGCCTTTGGCGTTGCCAGAATGGATGAAGCTGTTGTTCTAAGGGAAGGTGGCATCAAGTTACCGATCACTCTGTTGGAAGGTGTTCTCACCGCCGCTGAAGTTGACCTGGCCATTTCTCTTAAGCTTGATGTGGTGGTTCACTCGGAACACCATTTAACTTTGTTAAAGGGCAGGAGTGGATTAGGTCTTTGGATAAAAATTGAAACTGGCATGCATCGCCTGGGATTGGCGCCTAAATTGTGGCAGAGCTATATTCCTCAGCTCAAATGTCATCGGATATTAGGACTCATGAGCCATCTGGCAAACGCTGACGGGCAAGACAAGCAATCTGTGGCGGCGCAATGCGCAATTTTTTCGCAGGAGACGGAGTCCGTGTCCATGGACAAGAGTCTCGCCAACTCCGGTGGAATATTGGCTTATCCAATGACCCATGCGGAATGGATTCGACCGGGTATTATGCTCTATGGCGCCACGCCATTCCGTGATCTTAAAACTGTTCCCTCGCTGCAGCCTGCCATGACTCTATCAGCGCCAATCATCGCTATTCAGAATTTAGAGGCAGGAAATTCCGTTGGCTATGGCGGCTTATGGGTTGCAAAGAAAACGTGCCGGGTTGCTGTCATCGCAATTGGTTATGGTGATGGCTATCCACGAGAAGCACCAGCAGACACTCAGGTGCTGGTTAATGGTGTAAAGCGAAATCTGGTAGGCAGGGTTTCAATGGACATGTTGATGGTCGAATTAGTGGCAGGTGATGAGGTGTCTATTGGTGATGCCGTCTGTCTGTGGGGCAAAGGCCTCCCGGTAGAGGAGCTGTCTGCTCGGCTGCAGACAATCCCCTTAACGCTACTGTGCGGGGTGACAAAAAGGGTGCCTCGAATATATCTGGCTGGCGATAATCCCAGCGGGTTTTAGAATCCGGACAGGAACAAGTTAATGGCGAAGAACAAGACGGTTTATGTCTGTAGCGATTGTGGCTCGGATTATGCCAAATGGCAGGGCCAATGCAACGATTGCAAAGAGTGGAATACGCTGAGTCGTTTAACGATTGATTCAGTATCGGCAAAGTCCAGAAGATCGGGTTACGCCGGTTCTTTGTCAGCGCCAAAAACCTTGAACGAAGTTTCTGCTGAAGACGCGCCAAGAATAGGGACCGGACTTGCTGAACTTGATCGGGTCCTGGGGGGCGGCCTGGTACAGGGTTCTGCAATATTGATCAGTGGAGACCCGGGAGCAGGTAAGAGTACCTTGTTGATTCAGGTGCTCACGAGGCTGGCGGTAAATCATAGTGCACTCTACGTCACCGGCGAAGAGAGCCTCGCGCAAATTGCCATGCGCGCCCGGAGGCTCGACCTGCCGATGGATCAATTAAAGATAATGTCTGAGACCAACGTTGAAGCAATTCTTGCCACCTGGGATGAATTAAAGCCAGGCATTATGGTGATTGATTCCATTCAGGTAATGCATACGGAGGGTGTTGAGTCTGCGCCAGGCGGCGTCGCGCAGGTCAGGGAGTCCGCTTCGCTCCTGATTCAGAAAGCAAAGCGCATGGGCACAGTTCTCTTCCTTGTTGGTCATGTTACTAAAGAAGGTAATCTGGCTGGACCCCGGGTGCTCGAACACATGATTGATACCTTCATTATGCTCGATGGTGATGCAGATGGCAGATACCGTACGCTTCGATCAAGCAAGAATCGCTTTGGTGCGGTAAACGAATTAGGCGTGTTTGCAATGACCGAGAAAGGCCTTGTGGAGGTTCCCAACCCTTCAGCTATCTTCCTTTCCCGGGCCTCTGAGCCAAGTCCTGGCAGCATCGTAATGGTGGTTTGGGAAGGCACAAGGCCGCTGTTGGTAGAGGCCCAGGCTCTGGTAGATGAATGCACCATGGGAAATCCTCGGCGTGTTGCAGTCGGCTTTGAACAAAACAGGCTGGCAATGTTGTTGGCCATTTTACATCGACACGGCGGATTGCAGGTTGGAGATCAAGATGTCTTTGTTAACGCCGTCGGAGGAATCCGCGTGTCTGAGACCAGCAGTGATCTTGCGCTCCTGATTGCCATCGTTTCAAGCTTTCGCAATCGGGCACTGTCGATGGATATGATTTGCTTTGGAGAAGTTGGCCTGTCTGGCGAGATACGCCCGGTGCCCAATGGTCAGGAAAGATTAAGAGAAGCCGCCAAGCATGGCTTCAGGAAAGCCATTGTGCCAAAGGCGAATCTGCCAAAGAATCCAATACCCGGAATGGCGGTCATTGGCGTTGGAAAATTGTCAGAAGCATTGGATGTTTTGGATGATTAGCTTGCTATGCTTCTCAATTTTTACCGCCCTGTTACTAACACTTTTATGATCTACCGTTCATCTGTATCGATATTGACTTCTGTACTGTACTATACGCGATCGAAATGACACGGCCGCTGATGCGACGGTGTTCTTGATACTGGAAGTTACAAGAGGTGGTTAGCGTAATGCAGAAGTTAGTAATTGCTATTGTTTTCAGCGTATTGGGCAGGATTGTAATTGCTGAAGAAGAGCCAAAGTTTTGGTCATGAAATGTAGAGGTCGGCGCGATATTTACCTCGGGTAATACCGATAAGGAAAGCGTGAAATTGCGTGTCGATACTCAACGCGAGAGTGACAAGAGCATTCATTCTTTCCACGGAGATACCTATCGGGCATCCCAGGATGGTGTGGATTCTGCTAACAGGCTTTACCTGTTTTATCGTTATGATTACAAATTGGCTGAGGATCGATCCTTGTTCGCGAGGCTCGCCTATGAAGGTGATGATTTTTCAGGGTTTGATAACACGGTGGATTTCACCTCGGGTTACGATCAAATAGTTTTTGATCGGGATAATCTGGTCATTAACGCGAACGCCGGCCTTGGTGTCAGATTTATTAAACTCGATACCGGTGATACAAACAGTGAAGGTCTTGTTAGGCTTGCTGGCAAGCTCAGCTGGCAATTAAGCGAGAATGCTGTCTTCACTCAATCTCTCGACTTTGAAATAGGCCAGGACCTAACAACTACGCGAAGTGAGACTGCCCTGAAGGCCAACATTGTTGGAAACCTGGCCATGAAGCTGGCAATTTCCATCAAGAATATTTCCAGGGTATTGCCTGGAAAAGATAAAACTGACACAGAAACAACGATTACCGTCGTCTATAAATTCTAGGCAGGCGCTGGTCAGGCCAGCTTCTTGTACTTCACGCGGCTGGGTGTAATTTCCTTTCCACCTAGTCGCGCACGAAGATCTGCTTCGTACTCTGTGTAATTACCCTCGAACCAGACTGCCTTGCTATCGCCTTCGAATGCCAGGATGTGGGTTGCAATGCGGTCCAGGAACCATCGATCGTGGGAGATAATCATCATGGCGCCGGGAAAGGACTCGATTGCGGATTCCAGGGCGCGCAAGGTTTCGATATCCAGATCGTTAGTAGGCTCGTCGAGAAGCAGGAAGTTCGCCCCCTTCTTTAGTAGTTTGGCGAGGTGTACACGATTTCGCTCACCCCCGGACAGGTTTCCCACCAGCTTCTGCTGGTCGGCCCCCTTGAAGTTAAAGCGGCTGACATAGCTGCGCGCCTGGGTCTCATATCTTCCGATCTTTATAATCTCATTGCCTTCGGAAATTTCCTCGTAGACGGACTTTCCTGCCTCGAGGGTATCTCTGCTCTGGTCGACATATCCCAGTTCGACGGTTTTGCCTACCTTGAAATCACCTTCATCAGCTTGCTCGGTGCCGCAAATCATCCGGAACAGTGTTGATTTGCCGGCGCCGTTGCCGCCAATAATGCCAACGATGGCACCTTTAGGAACGCTGAAGCTCAAGTCTTCAATCAATACTTTGTCGCCAAATCTCTTGTTGACCTTGTTAACCTCCAAAACCAGATCGCCAAGGCGCGGACCTGGTGGGATATAGAGTTCCAGGGTTTCGTTTCGCTTCTGGAATTCCTGGGAATTAAGCTCTTCGAAGCGCGCCAGTCGGGCCCGATTCTTGGCCTGTCGAGCCTTGGGTTGAGAGCGCACCCACTCAAGTTCAGACCTGATGGATCGCTGCCTTGATTGTTCCTGTTTCTCTTCTACTTGCAGACGTTTGTCCTTTGCTTCAAGCCACGCCGAATAATTTCCTTCGTAAGGAATGCCGTAGCCGCGATCAAGTTCAAGTATCCAGCCGGCAGCATTATCAAGGAAATATCTATCGTGGGTGATTGCCACCACGGTGCCAGGGAAATCTTTCAGGAAGCGCTCCAGCCATGCAACGCTCTCGGCGTCCAGATGGTTGGTGGGCTCATCAAGAAGTAACATATCCGGATTCGCCATCAGTAACCTGCATAAGGCAACGCGGCGCCTCTCACCACCGGAAAGTGTTTCAACATCACTATCAAACGGCGGCAGGCGGAGAGCGTCTGCGGCGATTTCCATTTTCCGTTCAAGGTCCCAGCCATCGCAGGCATCGATCTTAAGTTGCAGCTCGCCCTGTTTTTCCAGTAGCTCAGTCATCTCATCGTCAGGCATAGGTTCAGCGAAGCGGTCGCTGATCTTATTAAATTCATCAAGCAGGTTCTTTGTCTCCCGGACGCCATCTTCGACATTGCCGCGTACATCTTTATCGGGGTCCAGCTCCGGCTCCTGTTGCAAATAACCAATCTTGATATCTGGTTGCGGCCTTGCCTCACCGAGGAATTCTGTATCAACGCCGGCCATTATATTTAACAGGGTGGATTTGCCGGAGCCATTAAGGCCGAGCACGCCGATCTTGGCTCCCGGGAAAAATGACAGCGAAATGTCTTTGAGTATGGTTCGGTTTGGCGGAACCACTTTGCCTACCCGGGACATGGTATAAACGTATTGAGCCATCTTATCTCTGTTCTGTCTGCTGAATGCTAAATATTAAGTGCAAAACCACGAAGCGGATATTCTAGCACTATGTTTAATACCTCAAAGCAGGATCCAATGTTGCCACGCCGGGTCTGATATCCCCAAGCGGGGTTGCCGGGGGCGTTTGTCATATCAATGACAGTTGCTTGTGCTCAGGCAGGCTCAATAGAGTAAAATGCCGGATTGTCTGAGGAGGACCCGTTACAATGCACTGCCCATTTTGTGGACATAAGGAAACCAAAGTGATCGACTCGCGTCTGGTGGCAGAGGGTGATCAGGTTCGCCGCCGCCGGGAATGTCAGGAATGTGGTGAACGTTGTACAACTTTTGAAACTGCAGAATTGCTGTTGCCAAAATTAATTAAGAGTAATGGCAGTCGGCAGCCTTTCGATGAAGACAAGCTGCGAAGTGGCTTGATGCGCGCCCTGGAAAAAAGACCGGTGAGCACGGAAGTTATCGAAACTTCCATCAATCACATCAAACATAAACTTAGGGCGACAGGCGAGCGAGAGATAAAGAGCAGGGAGGTTGGTGAAATTGTTATGGAGGAATTGCGAGAACTGGATGATGTGGCTTACGTCCGATTTGCGTCCGTGTATCGGAGCTTCCAGGACGTTAATGAATTTAGGGAAGAGATTGAGCGTATGGACAGGGAGCCCAGGAAGGAAACCTGATGAACGACGAGTACTATATTGCGCTGGCGATCCGACTGGCAGAAAAAGGCTTGTATACGGCAGATCCAAATCCGCGCGTCGGCTGTATTCTGGTAAAAGATGATCAGGTCATTGGTCAGGGATTCCACCTGACTGATGGCGAAGGGCATGCAGAAGCAAATGCGCTTGTTGATGCCGGAGACATGGCCAGAGGTTCGACAGCTTATGTGACTCTTGAGCCCTGTAGTTTTCATGGTAGAACACCTTCTTGTGCAAAGGCCCTGATCGAGGCTGGAGTCAAGCGTGTCGTCGTTGCCATGGAAGATCCTCACGAGAAGAATGCCGGAGCTGGGTTTCAGATACTGCGAGATGCAGGTATTGAACTACGCACGCCGCTACTGGAGCAGTCCGCTGCTCACCTGAACCCTGGTCATATCTCCCGTTATCAGGTCGGCATGCCCTTTGTGCGGCTGAAGATGGCGATGAGTCTTGATGGCAAGACGGCGCTTGCTAATGGTAAGAGTCAATGGATTACAGGTGCCGAGGCAAGGAAGGATGTGCAAAAACTGCGTGCCAGAAGCTCGGCCATCGTGACTGGCGTGCAGACCGTTATTGATGATAATCCTCGGATGAATGTGAGGGCGGAGGAAATTGAGATTGAAAGCTCTGCGCTTGCTGCAAATCGAAGGCGGCCGGTATACGTCCTTGATTCCAGGCTGCGAGTGCCGATAAGTGCTCATCTGGCCATGAATCCTGATAACTTTCTGGTGTGCGGGCCAGGTTTGGCTGCGGCCTCGTGTTTTCATTGTAAGGTGATGGAGGCGGACATTAATGAGGATAATCAAATCGATCTGGCCAGGTTTTTGACACAACTGGCGGCGAATAATTGTAACGAAGTGCTGTTCGAATGTGGGCCGACGCTTGCAGGTAGTCTGATCGCATCTGGTTTGTGGAATGAGTTAGTGATCTATGCAGCACCAAAAATGATGGGTTCATCTGCCAGGTCATTACTCAAGACGCCAGAAATTGATAATATGGGCGACCTTTTTGATATGAACATTACAGATCTAAGAATGATTGGCCGTGACATCAGAATAACGGTCAGCAAACTTAACGCGAATAAGAGTAAATAGGATAGAGACATGACCAGGGTAATAGAGGGCGATTTTTCCGCCAGTACGGCAAAGTTCACCATTGTCGTTGCACGATTTAATGGCTTCGTGGTTGAAGGATTGTTAACAGGCGCGATTGATGCGCTGACTCGCCATGGAGTTTCTCCCAACAATATCACCATTGTGCGCGTTCCTGGCGCATTTGAAATGCCACTGGCGGTGAAAAAAGTAGCGATCAAGAAAGAGTCGGATGCAATAATCACCCTGGGTGCAGTGATCAGGGGCGGCACACCACATTTTGATTTTGTTGCTGGTGAATGTGCCAGTGGAATTGCAAGGATCTCGGTTGAAGAGCAAATCCCCATAGCCTTTGGCGTCCTGACCACAGACAGTACAGAACAGGCAATTGAAAGATCTGGCGTGAAAGCCGGAAACAAAGGCGTTGATGCAGCCATGTCCGCTCTGGAAATGGTTAGTCTTCTTAGAAACCTGGAATGAAGCCGCTCCCTGCAGCAAGGAGCAAAGCGCGCAGATTTACGCTGCAGGCCTTGTATCAGATTCAGTTAACGGGTGACTCTGCGACAACGGTGGAGGAGCAGTTTCTAAGCGATCATGAAATGAAGCGCGTGGATACAGACTACTTTCATGATTTATTAATCGGTATCTCAATTGCAGAAGAAGAGCTTCTGGCGGCGTTTACCCCGCTACTTGATCGAGAACTTAAGGAAATTGATCCGGTAGAGCGGGCGATAATGCTCATCGGCAGCTTTGAATTGCGCTCCAGAATTGAAATTCCGTATAAGGTTGTTATTAATGAATCTGTTGAGCTGGCCAAGCAGTTTGGCGCTGAAGATAGCTATAAATATGTCAACTCCATACTTGATAAGCTGGCCCAACAATTCCGCCAGATCGAACTGCGCAACCGTTGATCTGCAGTAGGCGCTTTGTAGGGGACTATTTAATGTACCTGTTATGGTGCTTCTTATGGTGCTTCTTATGGTACATATTATGGTAGGTAGTCCGGAGAAGATGATTGAGAATATGGCTGACAATGAATTTTCGATTATAGAGCAATATTTTTCATCCATTGGCTGGCAGTCATCGAATGCTGTCGTTCTAGGCCCCGGGGATGATTGTGCCATTTTGTCTGTCCCCCTTGGTTATGAACTTTGCGTCTCCACCGATACTTTTCTCTCCGGCATTCATTTTCCTGATGACTGTAGTGGCACCATTGTCGCGCAACGAGCCTTCGCGGCGTCCTTAAGTGATCTTGCCGCCATGGGAGCAAGCACGCATAGTTTCACATGCGCCCTTACAATGCCGTCAGTCGATCATGAATGGCTCAGGGACTTTAGCTCTCGCCTCTCTGAGTTGTCGGTAGAATTCAAAATGCCACTGGTTGGCGGGAACATGACACGTGGTCCGCTTTCGCTGACTTGTACAGTAATTGGTATCGCTCCGGCTGGTCAGTGCATCAGGCGTGGCGGCGCGCAAGCCGGAGACAATGTTTATGTCAGTGGCTCCCCGGGTGATGCCGGCGCCGGGCTGGCATTGTTGATTGATAGTCGCCCGGGTTTTGACTTGCTGCGGAGTGCTTATGAGTCGCCGCGTCCGAGAATCGAAATGGGTGAAAGATTGATAGGTCTCGCCAGTGCGGCCATTGATATTTCCGATGGCCTGCTGGCTGACCTTGGCCACCTGCTCGAGGCCAGCCAACTAAGTGCAGAACTCGCGCTGGATAAATTGCCCTTGTCGAAATCGATATTGCGCTATGCATCGCATCAAGACGCGATAGCTTTGGCGCTGACAGCTGGCGATGATTATGAGTTATGTTTCACGGCGCCCGATACTTATAAGCATGAACTCTCTGAGCATGCAAAAGATCTGGGTCTTGCCCTGACGTGCATTGGAATAGTTGTTGAGGGCGAAGGTATCAGCCTGAAGGGCGGAGGCTTGAGTGATTTGGAATTGAGCAATCTGGAATTAGATGACCGTGGATATCAACATTTTTAATGCGAAGGGTCATTTCGCAGTATTTGTGTGGTGTGATTTTTTACCACCCATAAAGTTTCTGAAGGTACCAGTATGAGGGCGCACGATGGGCGTTGAAGTTAAAAGGGTCTTTACGCATCCACTCTATTTCCTGGCACTTGGGTTTGGAAGTGGCTTGTCAAAGAAGGCGCCGGGAACCATGGGAACGCTTGTTGCCGTGCCGCTATACCTGCTGATCGCGAATCTGGGCCCGGTATTGTACAGCCTTGTTGTTTTGTTGGCCTTGATTGCCGGTATCTTTATCTGTGACTGGGTGGCCAGAGACATGGCGGTTAAGGATCCCGGTGCCATCGTCTGGGATGAGTTCGTCGGTCTATGGATAGCCTTGTTCATGTTGCCGGAAGGCTGGTACTGGCTGCTTGTCGGGTTTTTGCTGTTTCGCTTCTTCGATATCCTCAAGCCCTGGCCGGTGAGTTATCTTGACCGCGAACTTGCCGGTGGAATGGGCATAATGATGGACGATGTTGCGGCGGGTATTTACAGTCTCATCATATTGCAGTTAGTTGCCTATTCGATAGACAGTCTGTTGTAAGGTCAAGCAATGAAAGGTAAAGCGGGCGAAGCTAATGGGAGGTTCTGATATGGTGAATTCAATGCCGAGGATAATCTTCCTGGTTGGGCTCTTCATCATGGCGAATATTCCACAGGCAATAATCGCTGAATCCCTGAATGTGAAAGTGCTCGATGGCACAGCACTTGAACATAAAGCCCTTGAACTCAAATCTCTTGAAATCCCAGCCCTTAATAATAAAGCCTTTGATAACTTGGAGCTTGATATTGAAGTAGTGGGGTTGTTCTCCAATGCCGTAATGCTGCGAATCAACGGTAAGCAAAGGCTGCTCAAGCAGGGAGAAACATCATCAGAAGGAATCTATCTGGAGCATGCAGATAGCAGAGGTGCTTTGATTCAATATCAGGGTCAGAGGCATGCCTTAAGCTTGAGCCAGCGAATCAGCTCCGAATTTCACCAGCCTACTTCCGCCAGGGTTGCAATACAGATAAACAATAAAGGCCAATATTTTACCACGGGAAGCATCAATGGGCGGCCGGTGCGGCTACTTGTTGATACCGGCGCTACCATTGTAGCGCTAAGCTCGGAAAGCGCGAGAATGCTGGGTCTGGACTATTCCGGTGGCAGAAAAATGCGGGCGACTACTGCGGGTGGAGTCGTCAATTCTACTGAGATTATCCTGGAGACCGTGATAATTGGGGATATCAAGGTATCAAATGTCCGCGCAGCGGTAATTGCCGGGCAGTTCCCCAACGATATTTTACTGGGCATGACTTTCCTGAAGCACGTCAAAATCGAGGAAAATGCCGGCCTAATGCTGTTAACCAGCCAATTTTAATCAGTTTTAGCGGTCTATAAGCAACAGGAATATCTGTGCCCAAGAGCAGGCAATTCAAAGTAAACTCAAGTCCTGATAAAATCAGTCGTCTATAGACGCGTTCATTTGCCCATTCTGGAGTGGTAATGCCAGTTCAATTTATTGCATCCTGCCGGTTGCCTACACCTTTTGGTGAATTTACCCTGCATGGTTTTGAAGATCCGGATACCGGTCAGGAGCATGTTGCTTTGGTATTGGGAGATGTTCTTGCTTCGGAAGTTGCCAAAGCCGGCGTGCTCTGCCGCGTACATTCAGAATGCCTGACAGGAGACTGTCTGTTTAGCATGCGATGTGATTGCGGCTCCCAGCTACAAACGGCAATGCAGCGGATCGCCGATGAAGGTCAGGGCGTCATCTTGTACTTGCGCCAGGAAGGTCGCGGCATCGGTTTGATCAACAAGATCAGGGCATACAATCTGCAGGACCAGGGTGCGGACACCGTCGAGGCAAATGAGCGCCTTGGCTTTGATGCGGATCTGCGGGACTATACGGTTTGCAAGAATATGTTTGCCCACCTGCAGATAAAGAGAATAAAGCTGATGACCAACAACCCTGTTAAGGTGACGGCATTAACCAAGCTTGGCATTGATATCGTTCAAAGGGTCCCGCTGGAGACCGGCCAGAATGATCACAATGCTCGATATCTGGCAACCAAGGCAGGCAAGCTTGGGCACCTGTTTGGCAAGAGTGATTGATATTGGATCTACTGAAGTGCGAGCCCGATCTAACGATTGATCTTAAGTACGTCGCCATCGTTGACGCTGAGGCGGGTCCGAATGGATTGTAATATTCCCTCTGCATCAAGCCCGCAAGCTGCCAGCATGTTCTTCGGCTTGTCCTGATGAACAAAATTGTCTGGGATGCCAAGATTTTGTATCTGTACATTGCTGTCGATACTTGCCAGATACTCATTTACGCCTGAACCCGCTCCGCCGAGGAGCGCATTTTCTTCAACAGTGACCAGAAGATGATGGCTGAGTGATAATCTGGAGATCATCTCTTCGTCCAATGGCTTGATAAAACGCATATCGATCAAGGTCGCTTCAAGTTCCGTTGCTACCTCCTTTGCGGCATCCAGCATCGAGCCAAATGACAAGATAGCGACTCCCTTGCCTTCCTGAATCAATCGCGATTTACCCAGGGGAATGAGGCTCATCTCTTTGATGACGTCAATGCCGCTTCCGGAGCCTCTTGGATATCTCACCGCGGCTGGCCCCTGATGCATATACGCGGTATAGAGCATCTGCCTGCTTTCATTTTCATCAGCAGGCGCCATCACCACCATATTGGGAATGCAGCGCAGAAAGCAGTAGTCAAAGACGCCGGAGTGTGTGGGGCCATCTTCAAGTAAGCCGGCTCTATCGATGGCGAACAATACGTCCAGATTCTGAATGGCCACGTCGTGTATCAACTGGTCATATGCTCGCTGCAGAAAGGTCGAGTAAATAGCAACGACGGGCTTCATGCCTTCGCAGGCAAGACCTGCGGCAAGTGTCACCGCATGTTGCTCTGCGATAGCGACGTCGTAATATCGATCCGAGAACCGTTCCGAAAAACTGATCAGGTCTGAACCTTCTCTCATTGCTGGCGTGATGGCGATAAGTTTCGGGTCGACTTCCGCCATATCACATAACCAGCCACTGAATATATTTGAGTAACTTGGCAGTTTCGGGCTGCTGGGATTCAGTGATTTCTCGATTTTTGAAAGTGAGTGCGTGCCAACGGGAGACTCTTCTGCCGGGCCGTAACCCTTACCCTTCTGCGTAACCACGTGTAGAAACTGCGGGCCCTTGAGATCTTTTATATTTTGCAAAATGTGAATAAGGGACATCAGGTCATGGCCGTCGATGGGGCCCATGTAGTTCAGTCCAAGTTCATCGAACAAGGTACCCGGCACAACCATACCTTTCATGTGTTCTTCAGTTCTCTTTGCCAGCTCCCATGCGTGGGGAATTCTGCTCAGCAGTTTCTTGCTGCCTTCACGCATGGTGAGATAGACGCGGCTACTGAGAATTCTGGCAAAGTATTTCGACAGGCCACCAACATTGTGGGAGATAGACATCGCATTGTCGTTGAGGATGACCAGGAGATTGGCATTTGTATCAGCCACATGATTTAAGGCTTCAAATGCGATGCCCGCGGTGATTGCACCATCACCGATAACGGCAACAGTTCTACATGTCTTCTCCTGCATCCGGTTGGCGATTGCCATTCCCAGTGCAGCGCTTATCGAAGTCGATGAATGACCAACGCCGAAGGTATCATATTCACTCTCTGATCTAACAGGAAAGGGGGCTAATCCTTCAGGTTGTCGCAGCGTGACCATCTGTTCGCGGCGACCAGTAAGGATTTTGTGGGGATAGGACTGATGGCCTACATCCCAGACCAGTTGGTCCGCCGGGGTATCAAAGACATAGTGCAGTGCAATTGTAAGTTCAATTACGCCGAGGCCGGCGCCTAGATGCCCGCCTGTCTGGCCAACTGTGTATAAAAGGAAATGACGAAGTTCCTTGCACAGGGTGAGTAGTTCGTCTTCAGATAAGTTTTTTAGATCCGCCGGTCGATTCACTGCGTTAAGCAGTGGAGTATCGGGACGTTCGGTGGGTATTTCTTGAAACATTGGAATGAAGCGTGCTCGAAATGCTATCTGCTCAGGGGGCCTGATTCTACACTATTTCCAGCCGGCAGCGCATTCTCAATGGTTGCTGCGACCGATGCACACTCGTGCTCAATAGCTGCGATTGATAATGAATAACGCCATATCTTTCAGGGGTTTTGCCTTTTCGCCGAATGATTCAATTGATTCAATTGCGTGATCAAGGAGATGGTCCAGCTTTGAAGCGGCTTCATCAATGCCATATACCGAGACGAAGGTTGATTTCTGATTCGCAAGATCAGACCCCAAAGGTTTGCCTATGGCCTGTTCATCGCCTGTGACGTCGAGAATGTCATCCCGGATCTGAAAGGCCAGACCAAGGTCGAGTCCATATTGCACAAGGGCCTTGGACTGCTGGCTATCAGCATTCGATATAAGGGCACCAAATTTGAGACAGGCGACGATTAGGTCTCCGGTCTTACGGCGGTGCATGTGTTCCAGTGAACTGGCATCCACTGCCTTGTTCTCATTGGTCATATCAATCGTTTGGCCAGCTACCATGCCGCTGGCGCCTGCTGCTAATGCGAGTTCATGGACAAGTTTAAGCCTTATATCTGAAGACAAGCTGGTGTCAGAACTCAAGGTTTCAAAGGCCAGGGTTTGTAAGGCGTCTCCTGCAAGAATAGCTGTAGCTTCATCGAATTTTAGGTGGCAGCTTGCCTGGCCGCGCCGCAAATCGTCGTCATCCATTGCCGGTAGGTCGTCATGGATCAGGGAGTAAGCATGTATCAGCTCAATGGCGGAAGCAGGTTTGTCGGCGATAGTGAGATCTGTATCCAAAGCTTCGCAGGCCAGGTAGACCAGCATTGGGCGGATACGCTTTCCGCCGCCGAGTACACTATATTGCATTGCCTCAATTAGCGGTGAGGGGATATCGTGACGATTAAGGATGCTTTCCAGTTGCACCTGGACTCTTTGAATAAGTGCTTCTGCGCCTTTAATCATCATCTATATCGAATGGCTGCTCTTCAAGCTCGCCATTCTGTTCGATCAGTAGTTTCACCTTTTGCTCTGCGGAATTCAGGGCATTCTGGCACTCCCGGATGAGTTTGATGCCTTGTTCAAAGGTTTGAAGTGAATCTTCCAGGGGCAGGTCGCCTTCCTCCATACGCTCCACCAGGGATTCGAGCTTGCTAAGGGACTCCTCGAACGGAAAGCTTTTTTTCGCCGCCATAGTTTTTATATCTGCATGTGGTCTTGTTCTGCAACGATACTGTGGCGATGTAGGTAGGTCAATCCAGTGGTGATCCAATATCGCGCAACTATCTAAGCCTCCAGCCGTGCATGTACATCGTAGATTAGATATGCTCTAGGCAGATTGGGGGTGTTTTGATAACCTGAAGTTCAACCCATGGTACTGCTACTGGATCAGCGATTGGTAAGGGTAGGTTAAGGTGCGGGTTAAAGTGCGAGTTAATCGTAAGACAATGAGCGTATTAAACAAGGAGTCGAAATGAAGTCGATAGTTGCAATAATAGTAAGCCTGCTGATGAGTTCAGCCGTTGTTGCCGATGGCAATGCAGAATTTAAATATCGACAAGGCGTCATGCGTACAGTTGGAGGCCATATGTCTTCCCTGGCGGGTATCCTGCGTGGCAATGTGCATATGGATAATCTCAAATTCCATGCCAAGGGCATGGCTGGTCTTGCGACTATTGTTCCCAATGTATTCCCTGAGGGTAGCGGGGTGTCAAAATCGGAGGCGCTGCCTGTTATCTGGAAGGAGGCGGACAAATTCGAGATGGCCATAGACAAATTTGTGAAAGCAGCTAACGGTATTTCTGAAGCGGCGGACAGCGGCGAGATGAGCCAGATTGGGCCTGCCATGAAAGCGCTGGGTCAAAGCTGTAAAGGTTGCCATGATGACTTCAGGGAAGAGCACGATCACTAGCGGAACCGCATCTACAGGTTTGAGTAGTTAGCAATGAGTGAAATAGATCGCTCACTGCCGGCTCTTAAATATATGTGATGATTGCGTAAACCAGGCCAGCACAAAATATTAGCGTGAGAGCGCCGACAATCAGTTCAACGATCAGCGGTCTTTTATCCACTGATCCTTCCTCGAGAGACTTGTAGCCAGTAATCATTGCGCCAAGCAGACGATCCTTTTTATAAAACTGATAGAAAGCAATTGCACACAAGTGCAGGCACGCCAGCAGCCCAATGGCCCAGACATTCGTCTTATGAATCCCCGACAGCATGCGACTGGTATCATGGGAGACGAGATGTGTGAGTGGCCCCTCCAGCATGATGTCATCGTTAGCAAATAGTCCAGTACTGGTCTGCAGCAGCAGTACGAGAACTATGGCGATGATGCTAAGCGCGCCGAGCGGATTGTGCCCAGCGTATGATGTCCCTTTCTGGCGCAATGTGATGATGTGTCTGAGGATGTGAGCGGGACCTTTGACGAAGGTTGTAAACCTGGAATAATAGCCGCCGAAAAGACCCCAGAGGATTCGAAACAGTAGCAGGGCCAGGATGCAGTACCCGGATATCATGTGGTAGTCCATCTCAACGAAGCCGCCCGATAGTCCGGTATAGAATGAGACCCCTATAAGGATAACGAGGACCCAGTGAAACAGGCGCGTGGGAATGTCCCAGATTCTTACTTGTTTCATTGTCGCGTTTCGCTCATAGGGCGAAGCTGATAGCTAAGTTCAAATTTGCCTGTACTTAAGCGGTATTGCTGTAGCGTATCCGGGCCACAACTTGCGCCGCCGACGCCTCGCTGTGCCACATCAAGGGAGAGCCAAGTCGTCTCGGTAGGGCTTAACTCGTAAGTATGGAACGCCGGGGTAAGCATTTCGTGGGGATAATGGCTGGCTGATGCTTCGATTGGGGTCGAAAATGTAATACCTATTCCGCGGCCATTTTTATCTGTTAGTTGCAGCCAGCGAACATCGGTAAGGTTTCCATGATCCTGGGGCAGAATATAGGGCACATATTGGGATATAACCGAGCTTTCATGGACGGCCAGCAATCCTGAGTCCATTCTGTCGCGATAGGTCTCGTGAGGGCCACGCCCGAACCACTTTAGGCCTTCCAGTTTATTTTCCAGCGGCAATCTTACGCCAAGTCTGGGCAGATCGTTCAGCGTTTTCGGCACCTTGAAGGTATGGCGAACCTTGATGGTGCTCATGTTTTCAATTGAATAACGGGTACCCACTTGGATGGTACCGGCAGCGCATGATCCGCTGGCGCGATAGAATATCGTGATCTCTCCATTGGGTGCTTGCTGGACTTTTGTTAACTTCTGCTCGATTACTAATTCAGAGAGGCCGTACTTCTGCCATAGACCGAGGGCCTTGCCTTCCTGTCCAGACCAGCCCTTGATTCCATCATTGTCGAGCGGTGCGCGCCATACATTGAGCATCGGGCGCCAACTAACATTTACACTCTTGTCTGTATCCCAGGCTCTGATACCCTGGTCGTCAAATTCCAAAGTTCTTACATCCAAAGTTCCTGAATCAAGAGTTCCGGCATCCATCGTTATTCGCACGATGCCATTTGATCGTGAGAATGCTGCGCCTTTGCCAATTGTGCCCTTGCCTGAACCCCTGGCGTTTTTCTTTTCTGCCTTCTTATGCCCCAGGGGAATCTGGGACCACGCAACGATGTGTCCTTTGTCTGCCCATTGCAGCTTGTTTGCCAAAGCGAAGCGAACAACAATGGATAATTCTCCTCGTGCGGATTTCGTATACTCTCGCCAGGGGATAGTAATGTCTGCGTGCGTCTGGGCCGGTACCTGCAATCTGGGTACTGCACCTTTCGCCAGCGGTTCGCCGTTGTGCAATAACTCCCAGGACACTTTGTATTTCGATAGATCGGTGAAGTAGTCCTTGTTGTAAACACGGAAAACTTGAGCCCGCCGATGTTCTATATGAACCGGTTGGATAATTTTTTTGTATTCAATAAGCGATGAATGAGGCGCTCTATCAGGCCAGCAAAGCCCATCACATACAAAGTTTAAATCGTGTCGCTCTTCTCCAAAGTCCCCGCCGTAGGCCCAGTATGGAATGCCATTGGCTTCCGATTTGATTCCGTGGTCAAGCCATTCCCAGATGAATCCACCCTGCAATCCGTGATTGCCTTCAATAGCCTGCCAATATTCTTTGAGGTTTCCGGCGCTGTTACCCATGGCATGAGCGTATTCACACATGATGAGCGGCCTCGGGTCGCGGCTTGTTTGTGCGTGTTCAATGATGTCTTGTACAGATGGGTACATGGGACAAATGACGTCACTGCCGTGGAGATTCTCCTCCCACATTTGCCTGACTCCTTGCCGGCAGATGGCGCTTTCATTGTGTATGGGTCTGCCGGGATCATACTCCTTGACCCAGGCAAACATCGCCGCATGGTTAGGCCCGAACCCGGTCTCATTTCCCATGCTCCACATAATGATGGAGGGATGATTCTTGTCTCGCTCGACCATACGAACGGCGCGGTTGAGGAAGGCATTAGCCCAATACGGGTCAGCCCCAAGTTGCGCGTAGTGATGGTGCGCCTCGAGATTTGCCTCATCAACAACATACAATCCGTACTCGTCACAAAGATCGTAGAATCTAAAGTCATTTGGATAATGACTTGTACGCACAGCATTAATATTGTGCTGCTTCATCACCTCGATATCTTTTCTCATCAATTCTTCAGAGATGACTTTGCCGGTGGTATCGCTGTGGTCATGGCGATTAACGCCGCGGATTAATACCGCTTGGTTGTTGATTAGAAATTCCCTGTTCCTGATTTCTATTTTCCTAAAGCCAATGGTTACGCTCGTTACCTCGATGACCTTACTTTGAGCATCTCGCAATAACACGATTAAGCGATACAGGTTTGGCGTCTCGGCATTCCAGCTCTTGACCTTGCCAAGCGATGTGTGGAGATCTACTACCGCCCCTTTGCCGATCACCGGGTAATAATTTACTTTCTCAATCATGGCAGAGAGGCGCT
Organism: Pseudomonadales bacterium; assembly: GCA_046582185.1. Classification (GTDB taxonomy): domain Bacteria; phylum Pseudomonadota; class Gammaproteobacteria; order Pseudomonadales; family Azotimanducaceae. Next base: position 85,821 of record JAYGEX010000005.1, read on the forward strand.
TGTGTGAGACTCTGGCACCTGTTGCCTTGAGAAGGTATACCTCGACGCTATGATTCATGGCGCTTCTGTTTATTTCTCCCAGGCGGATCTGAACATCCAGTTCTCCGGTTCCGGTCTCTGGATCGTATGCTGGTTTGGCAAATACATCCCTTAGATAGACCGCTGGAGTGGAGTAGATATAGATGTCTCTGTGAATTCCTGCCTGCCACCACTGGTCCTGGTCTTCGATGTAGCTGGTATCGCTCCAGCGCATGACCTGAATTGAGATCTGGTTTTGCCCGGGAGATAAATATTCCGTCAGGTCAAATTCGGAAGGCAGTCGGCAGTCTTTCGAAAACCCTACCTCATGGCCATTGCAGTAGAGGTAAAAGCAATTCTCGATACCGCCGATATTAATAACGGTCCGCCGGTTCTGCCAGTTCTTGGGCATGATGAAGTCGCGGCGATAAAGACCCGTTGGATTTAATTCAGGCGTCAGCGGTGGCTCTGTTTTAAAAGGCATCAATACATTGGTGTAGATGGGCCTGTCGGGAAAGTCTTCATCCATGGTCCACAATGAAGGTACAGCCATGTCCGACCAGTCACTGTCATTGAACTGCGTGCTTGGCCAGGCGGTAGGCGCCTTTGCCGGGTGCGGTATACGCAGGAACTTCCATATGCCGTTGAGAGACATTCGCCCATCGGCAGCGGCGCCAATGGCATCCTTCTCTGTTCGATAGCTCGGCAGGCTTGCTCGCGCAGCAAGTCTGCCGTAGCTGATTGTTTCAGGGTTTTCCCAGTGTTTGTTCGTCATTGTGTGTCTCGTATACCAATAAAAGGAGTTGGCTCATTCTTTCAATAGAGTTTCAATGCAGCGCTAATGTGTCATCAATACAGCACAATGCAACAACCTTGTGTTTTCGGGATGAGCCATTAATCCAGGTCTCTGTAGGCTGGATAGTTAAAGAGAGCAAGGATAAGAATGATAAGGCAGACGGCAGATATACCTACTGCCCACTGGGGGCCAAAGGTGTCTGCCGCAAGACTGATGGGGTAGATGCTGATGGATAACACTGCCATCTCGAGCATATAGATGCTCATAACTCGTCCGCGAAATTCATCGTCCACATATGACTGGATCAAAATATTGGACAGTGACATTCTGGCGGCCTGACCTAATCCTACAAATGTCAGTAGAGCAACTGACAGCCAGTAGTGAGTCGACAGGGAAAACAGGAGTAGTGCAATACCCATGATAAGTGCACCGACCAGCAATATCCGGGCTCGGTTTTTATTGGCTAGGGATGCAATATAGAGTGATCCCAGCAGCGAGCCCATGCCAGATATGGAGATGATAAGCCCAAGCCTGTCCGGGCCAGCGTCCAGTACTTCCTTAACGAAACCCGGCAATAACATGAAATACGTGAGGCTGAAAAATACCATCAGGAAGTTACATGCCAGCAGCATCAGGATAACAGGAGTCTGCAGGACGTAATCGAGCCCTGATTTCAGGTCCTGCAATATGGGCGCATTGGAAATGCCAGATTTTGGCCTATCACTTACCTTGACCATAAACATCATTATTACGGCAAACAGATAAAGAATGGTCATCAGGAAATAGACCCATTTGGCTGGATCCACATTGCCATTGCCGCCGCCGAGAGCCGCAACTATGCCTCCGGCTAAACCAGGTAGCAGGAGGCGTGCCGTATTCATACCGGAAGTGCTTAATGCGATTGCATTGGTTAGCCGATCTAGCCCGACGACATCTTTGGTGAGCGCCTGGCGAGAGGGCATCATGGCGTTCATAATAAGACCCTGCAGGATGGAAGCGATAAGCAGGTGCTGAAATGTAAGGGAACCAGTGGCAATGGCATAACCTACTGCAAAGGTGACAATCGCGTTGGCGCAACCGCTTACCTGCAGCACATGTTTTTTCTGGCGAACCCGGTCTGCAACTACACCGCCAAGGGGAGCGGCGAAGAGTCCTACCACGCCGCCTGCTGCCGTCATCCAGCCAAGCTTTTCGTACGAGCCGGTAATCTCAAAGACCAGCCAGCCGCGAATGAACATTTGCATATTCATGGAGGCGAAATTGCCGCATAGGGCGGCAAAGAACCAGCGATAATTGGGGATGCTGAACGCTTCGAACGTACCCCGCCTGGGGTTCAGGGGTGGATTATTCGAGCCGCCATTTGTGGAAACGGGGTCTGAATTTTTAGAGGGGTCAATTTGGCTTACGCTCATCCCTTAATATAGCAACAAGCGCTAAGCCAAGCCATCCCGTGGAGCCAAATGACTAATTCTGGTATCTCTTGTTAATCGTCTTCGGCGAGTTTGACAAGCATCTTGCCGGTATTGTCTCCGACTAACAGACCCATTAAGGCGTTAGGTGCTTCTTCGATGCCATGCATAATTGTTTCGCGGTATTTCATTTTTCCTTCTGCTATCCATTGGCGCATATCTTTCAGGAACTGTTCTCTCATCTCTTCGAATTCGTATACCACAAACCCTTTCATGGTGACCCGGTTATAGATCATATTCGCCAGGGTGGTTACGCCCTCTGATCGAGCACCCTTATTGTTGTATGCCGAGATCATGCCGCAAACGGGAATTCTGCCTTTTGCCCGCATTTGCCCGCAGGCTGCATCAAGGTGGGCGCCGCCAACATTTTCGAAATAGACATCAATGCCGTCGGGTAAGCCAATATGCAACTCTTTAGCGATGCTGACTTTCTTGTAATTAAAGGCGTAATCAAAGCCCAGATCGTTGAGGAGGAAATCGACCTTGTCGTCGGAGCCACAACTTCCGGCAACCCGGCAATTCTTGATTTTTGCGATCTGCCCGACGACGCTACCGACCGCACCAGCGGCAGCGGAAACAAATACGTTTTCACCGTCCTTTAGTTCGCCGGTTATCAGCAGACCGCCCCAGGCTGTAAAGCCCGTTGTGCCCAATACATGCAAATGAGTTGTGAGCGGCTCGCCATCCAGGGTGATCGTCTGCAGATCTTTACCATCTGAAGCATAGTATTCCCGGAAGCCGAATCGATGTTGAACATAATCCCCGATCGCAAAATTTTCATTGTCAGTTTCTATTACCTTGCCGATAGCACCTGCGGGGATGGGCTCATCCAATTTGGTCTGGCCATTACTGAGGGGTGGGCGCATGGCAGGATCAACAGACATATACAGATTTTTAACCAGCACTCCACCTTGCTCCATGGCAACCTTTGTCTCGACCATGGTAAAATTTTCACTGACTGGCATCCCATCTGGTCTTGATGCCAGATGGATCTCCCTGCTGACGATTTCGCTCATGTTTAGCTCCCACAATTTGTCTGTCTATTGATAGTGGCTCTATTCTGACATAGATCGGATCTTCAATGTGCTGGATTAGATGCTGCTAAATCTGGCCCTTAAAATTGATAAGTGAGCGCCTGACTGCGCAGGGAATCTTTGCCCTGGGAACAATCGGTAATTTTATCCTTGTTGAAGACCAGGACAGTATCTCTTCGGGGTTCTCTGTGCGTATTCTCAAAGATGATGGTGATCTTCTCTTTAGAGGAGAGCGATCGAAGCGTTGATCCATAGTCGCAAAATGCGGCCAGTACCATTTCCTGGACCTGTTTCTCGTGGGATTTACGGAGAGCATTCCTCTCTGGGTGTTGTTTTGCTCGAGCAATTCGATATTGTTCTTGATCGGTGCGAACTTTTATCTGCACCTTTTGTTGTTTGTTTGCCAGGAGTGCAACCTGTTTTTCCATCTGTTTGATGGCAGTTTCCAGCCGCTCGATATCTTCCTTCTCCATGTGAATCATTTCTATTTCACTCTCCCTGATCTCTTGCTTCAGATCCCGGCGCTCATGTCGGAGCTCTCGCAAGGCGTCTCTACTTGATTCATGAGCCGACTCAAACACATGCTGCCAATCTTCATTCATTACCGAAGGAAGTACACCAGCGACAATAGATTCCATCATCTCCGGTATCATCTCAAAGTCATAGTGATCACTCATGCTGTCGCTATCGTTAAAGTTGAAACGAAAGCTATTGGACATGCCATCACTAACAACAGAATAGTGCCGGGAGCGGCTGTTGACCATGAAGAGGGTGCCTTGGCCTGCCAGGTACTTGCCTTCGATATCAACGCTGCAATGGCTGCATTCCTCGTCTGCTTGAAATACGCTGTCAATGATTTGTGACATTATAGTGATATCTTTTTTGAGGCGGTTATAGTCAGTTGCCGCGTAGGCATACCAGGACGCTGCTACGCCAATGATGGAAGCTAAGATAGCTAGTTTGAGTTTCATGTTTTACCTCGTTACCTTTTACCGAATGCATGGATCAGGTAGATTGAATAAATGTGTTTAGATATTTCTGTTGTTTGACAGGATTGCCGCATTCAAATCTTGAATTTCCCGCCTGTCCTGAAGTTGTTCTGGGATTAAAAAGCGCAGACTCTCTTCGGTTGATAAGGTGCTGCTATTCAGCTCTTCTTCCCACAGAACCAGCAAGTTACCCAGGTCCTCCCTGCGCTCTTGCTGGCTTGCGCTTAGAACTGTGCGCAGTAGGAGTTGATTGGTTTCAACTTGCTGGCTGGTCAACTTCTGTACCCTTGAGTTTAGCTGCATCTGGTTTCTTGCCTGCAAATTAGTCAACTGCAGACTTAGTTCATTGTGTGAAATGAAGTCGCTTGCAAAATCAACGGTGAGGCCATCTATCGTGGAAAATCGCGCTTGTGTCAGCACCAGCACCGAAGCAAAGCTGCTGGTTCACTGGATTCTCATAGGCCAGGGAGATGGCTCGAAAAAATACTGCTTTTTGTTCCCCCATCCTTTATTTAATAGAGGTACACGCTGATCTGCCCACTCATTGGATGCACTCTGCATATTCCAGATGCTGGACAGTTCGGTGTTGCAATCATCACAATGTTGCAGGTGTTGATCCACCAATTGCCTCTCCAGTGGTTTCAACTGATTATCAGCATAATCAAAGAGCAGGTTCAAACATTGTTCGCAGGGGTACTGGGATGTCATGGGCTCTCCTTAACCAATGATAGGTCTGTATTTTGTTCGCGCATTTTTTTTAGAGCAGCGTATACGCGGGATTTCGCTGTGTTGGACGATATGCCCAACTGGCCTGCAATCTCGTCAAAGGTGAAGTGTTGAAAGAATTTTAGTTCAATCGCCTGCTTCGGCTCGCTGGGTAGTGAGCTCATCATGGTAACTACTCCTCTGTTTCTGTCGATGTTCAGGGCAACATCAACTGCATTTTCATCCATGACATCAACATCGTCTGTTGTAGCGAACTGCCTGCCTTTTTTGCGGTAGTAGTCGGTACAACGAAAAGATGCAATGCGGAACATCCATGCTGCGAATGCGCCATCGCCGCGATAGGACGGCAGATTCCGATACAGTGAAATGAGTATGTCCTGTAGAATATCCATCGCATCTTCGGGACTACCGGTCATTCGCAGCGCGTAATTGTACAAACGCTTCTCATATCGCTTGATGAGTCTAAACCACGCGCGCTCTGACCCCGCCAATGCTCTTTGGATAAGCTGCTGGTCTGTAGGCTTCGCTTAGTCGCTTGCCAAAGCGTTCACCGATTCCCTCAGCGGTCCCCTTGCCAATCCCCTCACCAATCAATGTTCATTCTCTTGGATTCCATATCTCTATTGTCGTTACCGGTATCAAAAAAGTTTGAATGACCTGGGATGATTTCAGCGCAGATTCTGTACTATGTCTATATCAGTTATTTGTACCGCCATTCATGAGAAATGGTGCAGTATGCAAGGATCGTATCAGGAGCAAGCTATGGAAGATGAGTTGAAGGAAAACCCCAAGAAAGTAGTCGTCGTACTCCTGGATAGTCTCAACCGCCATATGCTTGGTTCCTATGGTGGCCGCGAGTTTGAGACGCCGAATCTGGACAGGTTTGCCAAGCGGGCCGTCTCCTTCACCAATCACTACACGGGTTCGCTTCCCTGTATGCCTGCCAGACATGACATCCTTGTTGGTGCCATGGATTTTTTATGGCGCCCCTGGGGTTCAATCGAATTGTGGGAGCGACCCTTTACCCACTATCTGCATATGAAAGGTGTGCCGACGGTCCTATTCTCTGATCATCCCCATTTATTTGAGACTGGTGGTGAGAACTATCACACAGACTTTAGTGCCTGGGACTATTTGCGAGGCCATGAAGGTGATCCATGGCGTACTCGAGAAGATCCAAGCTGGCTTGGCACACCTGCATTACCGGCGGGGTCCAGAGGTAAGCTCGCCAATTCTGATTATAAGTCGCCTTATGATTTATCCAGAACCTGGTTTAGAGAGGAATCGGATTTTCCCGGGCCAAAAACCATGCAGGCGACGGCAGACTGGTTGGATAAAAACGGTGATGCCCATGACAGTTTCATGCTGTTTGTTGATGAGTTTGACCCTCATGAGCCATTTGATACGCCGGCTCCCTGGAACAAGAAATATGATCCCGACTGGGACGAAGAATTAATTATCTGGCCACCTTATGCAGTTGGCGCTGTGGAGAAGGGCATCATTACCGAGAGGCAGGGCCAACATATCCGCTCAAACTATGGCGCCAAACTCAGCATGATCGACCACTGGTTTGGCAAAATACTCGATGTCATGGATAGAGATAATAGATGGGACGATACCCTTTTTATTGTCTGCACTGACCATGGCCACTATCTGGGAGAGAAGGATATCTGGGGCAAACCCAGGGTGCCACAGTATGAAACGCTGGGTCATACACCGCTGATGATTGCGTCCCCTGGCATCGAACCCGGTGAAGTTGATGCCTTAACGACCAATGTCGATATTCATGCCACGATGATTGATGTGTTCGACATCGACAACTCATATGTCAGTCATGGCAAGTCGCTCCTGCCGCTGATTCGGCGAGAGCAAACCAGTATTCGGGAGTGGGCAATTGGCGGGATATTTGGTCAATGGGTCCAGATCCAGGACGGCAAGAATAAGTATGTCCGTGCTCCTGTTGGCGATGGCTTTCCCCTGTCCATGTGGTCAAATCGCTGGTCCACCATGCCAATACCGGCCATGCCAGGAATGCGATTACCTGATCCCGATAAGCGCGCATACCTGGACTTTATGCCTGAGTCTGATATCCCGGTGATCAGGCAGCCATTCCAGCAGGGAGATTTATTGCCATTCTGGTCCCTTGGGCCGCAGATTGATGATCATCACCTGTACCGGATCAGTGAAGATCCTGGAGAAGATGAGAACCGTATCGGTGAGCCTTTGGAAAAAGACATGAAGGAATTGCTACACACGGCATTAAAGGAAATGCAGGCACCGGATGAACATTTCACCCGCCTGGGCCTGGCGTAAATGATAGTCGCTGCCCGGGCGGGATGGGGATTATCCGGGATTGAATGGCTTGGCGCTGGAAATGTACGAACGCAGATCCAGTAGTTCATCTTCTTCCCTAAGGCGCAGGCCGGAACTCACGTTCTGTGTTTGCCCGGCTCTTATTGCTCCACCTTTTGCGGAGAGTTGTTTGAACTTACCGTTGAGGGTCATTGTGAAGACAACTTCAAATTGATTCACGTCTATGCTCGCGCGATTGTTGATCGCTGCCATAAGTTTGCCCTCTCTCATGTGTGGCCTGACAGTCAGATATTTACCGGGGTTCTCCTGCAGGTCCAGGCGTTTAAATTCAACAGTGGCCATACTGCCGACCTCGCCGCCTGCACTCATGGCGCTTTCGAAGAAGGCTTTGGCATCGCTGGTATGACCTGCTACCAGGGCAATCTGGCCGAGCTTATTCATTGCAATTGCCGTTGGCAGAAGCTCATTACTGCGACTCAGGTCAATACGGGCAGCGTCATTCTGGCCAAGGTTTAATGTCGCCAGACCTCTGCCCAGATAATATTCATAGTAATTGTCGTCAAGATCCAGAGCCTTGTTAAACGCTTTGGCAGCTTCCCTGTAGTGTTCCTCATCATACAGAATATTACCTCGCAGGCCATAGAATCGTGGCTCCATTGGCTCGTTCTGAATAGCCTCGTCCAATAATCGTGTGGCTATTACCAATTCGTTAGATGAGCGCAGGGCATTTGCCTGATCGAATGAATTGTAAGCGTCTTGCTTGTTTATGAGGTAGGCGAGTTTATCCCGATATCGTTGCTCACCGACTTCCAGGTCCGGGCGTAGTCGGTAGCTCAAGGACGCAACCGTGGCACGGTTTTTATCGACCCGTTCCTGGGAAGGTGGATGGCTGGCAAATAAGCCCTCCACGAAACTACTCTCTCTACCAGCTGAAAGTTGCACGAAAGTTTGCTGCAAGGTAATGGTCGCGCGCGGGTCGTAGCCGGCTTTAACCATGTATTGAATACCGTAATAGTCTGATTCCAGTTCCGCCCCACGACCATATTTGTGGGTGAGCAACTGCGCGCCGAGTCGAGCCTTGCCCACAATAAAATTGCTGTACTCTGTGCCGGAGGTACCAATCTCTGCGACCATAATTGCACCCTGGAGCAAGGATTCCCTTTCTATCGATTTGGCGCCGTGGCGCGCAGCCGCATGAACGATTTCGTGCCCAAGCACGGCAGCCAGTTCAGCTTCATTCTTTAGGTGCAACAATAGCCCCCTGTTTACCGCAATTTTACCGCCGGGTAGTGCCCAGGCGTTAGGCACACTGTTGTTGAGGACGACAAACTCATAAGGCAATTGGCGATCACTAACTGCCGCCAGTCTCTGGCCGACCTCATTAACATATCGACTCAGCTCCGGATCAACATTGTACAAGCCGCCCTGGGATTGTTGCGATGGCAGGTATTGCTGCTTACCGATGGCAAGCTCGGTCGACTCGCTTACAAATGCAAGTTCGTTCTTGCCCGTTACAGGGTTGACAGCACAAGCGTTTAACGCGCTTAAGACGAGTAATAGGAAAATTGGTCGCAGCATTTCAGAATTCGTTAAGCAAACTACAGGATTTTTGTACAATTTGTATCGGAGTGGTTTTGTCCACATACTAGAGACATCTATAGTTGCCAAGGGTTCGCAGCATGTCTCAATATCGTGTCACGATCTACAATGAATTTGTGCACGAGCAAAATAACGAGGCTGTCAAAGAACTCTATCCTGAAGGTATACACGGCGCCATCGGAAAATGCTTGGCTAAAGAAGATAATTTCTCCGTTAACTATGCGACTCTGGACATGGACGACCATGGCCTAAGCAATGAGGTTCTTGATGAAACGGATGTACTGATCTGGTGGGGACATGTTGCTCACGAGAAAGTCAGAGACGAAATTGTAGACAGGGTGCAGAGCAGAATATTAAATGGCATGGGATTGATCGTCCTTCATTCTGCCCATTTGTCGAAGATATTCAGACGCATGATGGGCACGTCTTGTGGGTTGTCCTGGCGTGAAGCTGCAGAGAAGGAACGATTGTGGATCGTTAATCCTAATCACCCAATTACTGCGGGTATTCACAAGTATATTGAGTTGCCGAATGCAGAAATGTATGGCGAGCACTTTGATATACCCGAGCCAGACGAGCTCATTTTCATCAGTTGGTTCGAGGGCGGCGAAGTGTTTCGCAGTGGCGCTACCTGGCATCGAGGTCGTGGTAAAATCTTTTACTTCAGGCCTGGCCATGAAACCTATCCGATATTCTACAACCAGGACATCCTTCGAGTTATCACTAATGCCGTCCGTTGGGCTAAATTTGAAGGTAATACCAGGACCACGGGCATTGAGATATGCCCCAATATTACAGAGCCACTTGAGCCAATATCTGATAAAGGCATCAACTTTCCGGAAATTGACCACACTGCATAAGCCATTATTATGAGGCAGGAGTTATTAACCAGGAGTTCTCATGCAGCTGACCATTGAAGGTATTTCCGAGGCCATTGCGAGACATGAGCCTGTGCATTATGAATTGCAGTCACATACGCGCCAGGCTGCTGTAGCTGTCGTTCTAAAGGTGGAAGACAGTGACATTAAAACCTTGTTCATTCTGCGAGCGAGTCATGAGGGTGATCCGTGGTCGGGCCATATGGCATTTCCGGGGGGGCACCGCGAAGAATCAGATGAATTGTTACGGCACACCGCAGAACGTGAAACATTGGAAGAAATAGGTCTGGACTTGATCGCTCATGGGCGATTTATTGGTGAAATAGATGCCGTCCGCGCGAACCCGAGAGGTCGGGATCTGGACATGATTGTTACCCCCTTCGTTTACCTGTTGGAAAATGTTGATGCGTCCATGACTGCGAATTACGAAGTTGCTGACATTCTCTGGGGTTCCCTGAATGACATGCATTCAGGCGAATCGCTGACCACAGGTGAGTTCAAGGTTCAGGGGGAGCAACATCGTTTTCCCGGATATGGCGTTGGTGGCCAAATTGTATGGGGATTAACTTATAGAATGGTGGACCAATTCTTTGGACTGCTCGATCCCAATTGGGAGCCGCGGGATGAGTTTTGACTTTCTTCCGTCGCCTGATAGAACGTAATTATTAACCAGTAATGGATGAGATGAAAATGAAAAAAGTAGTTGTACAGTTACCGAAAGTCGCGATGGAGGCACCTGTAACAACTCGGTACTCCCTTGAACTTGAAGCCTTGGGTTCTATAGCAGAAATAGTTGAGGTGGATGCGTCTACACTTGAGAGCTTTATAGAAGGTGCCTGCGACGCAGATGCATTGATAACGTCCTGGGGGATCAATATTGATAAGCAGATAATTGCCGGGCTCAATCAATGTGTTGTTATTGGCGTTGGCAGCGTTGGCGTTGATATGGTTGATGTGGACGCGGCGACGGAGGCTGGTATTGTCGTAACCAACGTGCCGGATGTCTTTATTGAAGAAGTTGGCGATCACACCATGATGTTGCTGTTAGCTTGTGCGCGAAGAGTCAAGCTGATGGATAAGATCGTAAAGAGGGGTGACTGGTACAAGGGGCGTCCAATGCTAAATGAAACGCCCAGGCTCTGGGGGCAGACTCTCGGCCTGATATCGTTTGGTAATGTCGCCACAGCCGTTGCAAGAAGAGCCAAGGCTTTCGGCTTACATGTAATAGCATATGACCCTTATGTCACTGAACTCAAAATGACAGCAGAAGGAGTGGAGCCTGTCTCTTATGATGAATTACTGCAACGTTCCGACTATCTGTCTGTCCACCCAGGCCTCAATGCTTCTTCGAAACGTATGTTAGGTACTGATCAATTCAAGCTAATGAAGAAATCTGCGGCGGTCATCAATTGTGGTCGCGGTGGCACTATCGATGAAGCGGCCTTGATAACGGCCTTGCAGAACGGCGATATTGCAGCGGCCGGACTTGATGTACTGGAACAGGAGCCGCCAGCGCCAGATAACCCGCTGATGGAGATGGATAACGTCATACTAACGCCACATGTTGCCTCTGCAACCACCAGAATGCGCCCTGAAACTCGGCGTCGAGTAGGCCGGGAAGTAGCCTTGGCACTGTCGGGTAAGTGGCCGATGAGCAGTGTTAACCCTGGGGTACTGCCGCGGCTCGACCTCGAGAGATGGCAACCTTATCCGATGAATCGTGGCCCGAATCGATAGAAGAACGGCCGCTTGAGCTTGGCCCCAACATAAAGGCTCAGGCCTTAAACTTTTGATTGCCGGAGTTTGATCGTCGGAGATAGTCGCTGTAAAGGTAGGCCAGGAATTGTTCCACGCCATGTTTGACATGTTCGCTGCGTACAGAGGGGAACATGTCGAACGCGTGTTGACCACCTGAAATCTCTGCGTAGCTGACTGGGCTGGATGAGATTTCCCTCAGGTCATTGGCAAACACCCGCGCTTCTTCAACAGGCACAAGTGTGTCTTTATCGCCATGGATGATTAAAAATGGAGGCGCATCCTTGTGCAGGCGAAACATTGGTGATACCTGTTCGTATTCTGCCTCATTCCCTGTAAACGACTTTTTCATGATTGAGCTTTCGAAGAGCTCACGCTGGCCATGGTGATGCTGCAGGCCATTTTTGTTAGTAAAGTCATAGACACCATAAAAGGGTACAGCTCCCTGCAGGCTGGTATCTTCGCCTTCAAACCCGGGCTGAAAATCAGGATCATTAGCTGAAAGCGCCATCAAAGAGGAGAGATGCCCGCCAGCGGACCCGCCAGTTACAACGATGAAGTCCGGATTGCCGCCATATTCAGCAATATGTGCCTTGATCCAGACGATGGCTTCCTTGCAGTCAATGATCTGTTCGGGAAAGGTTGCCGTGGGGCTTAGGCGGTAGGAGCTGGCGACACTGATCCAGCCTCTATTGGCCATATGGGTCATCAGGGGAATGGCCTGTTCATTTTTACTGCCCAATTTTTCTGTCCATGCACCGCCATGGATCTGAAAGAGCACCGGCATGTTTTTATTCTCATCGCGAGGGCGGTAGATATCCAGCGCCTGTGAGTAGCTGCCGAAGGGGATGTCCTTGATTATTTCGACGTTTGGCCGATGTTTTGAGAATGGCTTTCGAATCGCTGCGAAATTCGGAGTATCGGGGAACTGTGCACTGAATTCGTCTTTAATCTGACCCTGGTAATTATCGCCTAGCCCCTCGGACAGGGCCGACTCAATTTCGTTTTTGGCTTCATTGCCGCGAAGATAAAAATATCCCATCGAAAACCAGGCGGCGATACAAATAACCATGCCCAGCGCACCGCCAGCACCCTCAACTACTCCTGCCCAGATGAAGAGCGCAACCACCGTCACTTGCCAGACGATATGATGGAGTGCGAGTTCGCCGGTGAGCCATCCTGCCAGAAAGCTCAAGGTGCTTATTTTCAGGTGTTTGTAATTCGGTCGATATAAATTGTAGGCAAGTACGCCGAAAAGCAGCGACAGAAGGAGAAAAAACGTACTCATTGCATGTACCCCGAATATGGTGTTTTATGATTCGTCAATTGTATTGATGCTGTTATTATCGCGCAATTAGCGTCGGCGGTCTTGGCTTCCAGACTAAGACTAACTACATTCTTAAAGTATCTTATCGGGCTTGCAAGGTGAACCTCTAAGGCCTCGATAGCAGCTGATAGTAGAAGGAAGAAGATGATACAGAAGTCCAGAATATTTTGGCTACTGGGAATAAATACCATCGTACTTTATAGCGTCGTGTTATTTCTTATTCCCGGAGGCAATACGCAGCAGTTGATTGTTATTGGAATTGCGATGGCACTGATGATGATCGCGCCAAACCTGATTATCAACGTGCGCTCAATGCGATGGAAAAAGAGCTGGAACAAGCAACCGGGGAGCTCAAAGCAACGCGAGACCAGCTGGCAAATACAGAAGAGAAACTCTCTTCAGTTACTACGCTCGATGAACTAACCAGTAGTTACAACGAATCTCATTTCCTGGAGGTTCTTGAACAGCATAAAAACATGGCAAAACGCGGCAGTTATTATTTTGCTGTTGCAGTGTTGCAGCTTGATCAACAAGCTGATGTGGTTGATAACCATGGTCTGGGTAGTGGCAATGAGCTTCTCAAGGTCTATGCACGTATCGTAAAAGCTGCTCTGCGAGATGTTGATGTACTGGCGCGCCTTGGCGCTGATACCTTCGGATGCTGCTCTCCGGTGCTGGTGAAGATGATGCGGTAATGATCATTAACAGGATTAGTCAGCTCGTTAGTCAGATTAAAATTACAGAAGATGGAAATATAGAAACCACGAATTCTGGCGGCGTCACCACTTTTCACGGTACAGAGAGCCCGCCGGAATTAATCGCTAATGCCTCCAAAGCCCTGGCATTTGCGGTGGAGCAGGGCCGTGATCGCGTGGCTGGCTTTCTCTATGAGGTGCAAGTGGTTGAAGACATTACCGGAGAAGAGGGGCTGCCTAGTTAGTTCCCGTCCATAAATAGCTAAATCAGAACAATATATGCAAAATTATAGATCCGTTAGCTATATAAAACAATCACTTGCCAGGGAAGTAACACCGGCGGTTTCTATTTCTGGATGGGCCTAGTTAGATCTGCGACCCATTACCCGCAATGCGCTAAGCCTGTTGTTCGGGTGAGCGTTGGTCGTTAATGATTTCCGTGATCATTTTGGCGTGATTTTCACTGGCGTTTAGTGCGCGAATATACTTAAAGCGCGTTCCGCCGGCATTCATGAATATATCGCGATTCAGAATTTTGATCTCTTCAATGGTTTCAAGGCAATCAGTTGAGAATCCTGGGCAAATCACAACGATGTTCTTTACACCGTTGGCTGGTAACGCTGCCATAACTTCGCTGGTATACGGCGTAAGCCACTCCGCGCGCCCGAATCGGGATTGGTAGCACAGTTGCCATTGCGCATCTTTCAGCCCCAGCTCTTCAACAACCAGCTGGGCAGTTCGTTCACATTGCAAAGGATAAGGATCGCCGCCTTTCACGTGAGCGACGGGTATGCCATGAAATGAAAAGATGAGTTTGGTACCGGCATCTATCTGCCGACGATAAGGGGCGATTGAGCAATTCAGCGCATGGATATAAGCGGGCTGTTCGTGATAATCAGGCACAAACGGCAGCTGCGCATCTTCTGGAAGGGCCAGGGCATTGCAAATTTTGTCATGGGCGGCAGCTGTTGTTGAAGTAGCATATTGCGGATAAAGAGGAATAAACAGGAAATCGTCTATGCCTTCGTCGCGCATATTACTGAGAACCTTGACCAGCGAGGGCTTGCCGTAAGTCATCGCGGCTTTGACTACTGTGCCCGAGTCGTTTCCCAGCAGGCGCTGGGCTCTTCTTGCCAAAGCTTTGCTGATGTTTCTGATGGGGCCATCATAGGTCCCCCAGATCAGTTTGTACTTGTGCACCAGATGTTTTGGGCGCAATGTTAAAATCAGCAGGTGTAATATAGGTAGCCAGATTATTCTGGGGATGTTGACGACACGAGGGTCAGACAAGAATTCTGCCAGATAGCGTTTTATTGCAGGCCTGGTGGGTTCATCCGGTGTGCCGAGGTTGATCAAAACCACGCCGAGGGGTTTCTTGTTATTCGCAAGGGTCATGAAGTACTTCCCAACGTATCTGCGTACCAGTTTGATCGTTCAATGGCTGCATCACGAGCGTCAATGATGTGCGCTTGCCTTTACTGTTTCGCAAAATTGACCGTTATCCCGCGTATTGTTTTGTCATTTGAATGATACTGGTTTACCTTGGTCTTAAGTAGTTTTCATGTAGCGGTTTCCTGTTTGAAAGTAGAACCCCAATCCAAATTGTCCCGGAAGGAAGATGAGTCTGATGATTCTGAATTTCCTGTCGCAAAGCCCGGGATGTTTGTCTCCCTCAAGAACCGGGACTTTAGGTTTTTGTGGGCCTCGAACATGTGCGCATCATTTGCGATGCAGATGCAGATGGTTGCCCGGGGCTGGCTAATCTACGACATGACAAATTCACCGCTGGCTCTCACCTGGGTGATGCTCTCGTTTATGTTGCCCTCATTCCTGTTTTCCTTGATCGGTGGCGTCATTGCGGATCGCTTGCGCAAGAAGCCAATTATGATTATCTCGCAGATATTGAACAGCTTCGCGACGCTGGCTCTGGCCTACATCGTTTATTCGGGGGATGTGACATTCTGGCATTTCATTTATTTTGGTGTCTTCAATGGCACTATCCTGGCTATCAGCATGCCAGCTCGTAGCGCGATGGTGCCGGAGGTAGTGGGTACTGACTATCTGGTTAATGCGATGGCGCTGCAAAGTGCGACCTTTAACCTGGCCAGGATAATGGGTCCTGCGCTGGCTGGAGGCTTAATCGCTGTATTTGCAGCCGGTAATACCAGCTCCACCTTCGGAGTGAGCATTGTCTTTCTAATTATTGCGATCCTCTATTTTCTGGCAGGTACATCTATCACATTCCTTCACCATCTAGGGGGTCCGCTGAAGCGGGCGGAAAGTTCGCCCATAGATGATATCAAGGAAGGTTTTCGCTACATGAGGGATGAGAAGTTAGTGCTGGGTTTGATCATCATGGGCTTCTTGCCCTTTATGTTTGGCTTTTCTGCGTCCTTTCTTCTACCGGCTTTTAATAAAGATGTCATTAATGGTGGGCCCGATGATCTTGGTCTGTTGATGACGGCGATGGGCGTTGGTGCGTTTTGTGGCTCGCTCATGCTTGCACGGATGGGGGACTTTGGCGGTAAGGGAAAAGTAATGTTTGTTAGCGCTTACTTATGGGCAATCTCATTAGCTGCCTTCGCCCTCTCTGAAAGCTTGATCATAGCCATGGCGACAGGGGCCCTGACTGGGCTCTTCGGTTCGGTGTTTGGCGCGCTGAATATGAGCATCGTCCAACTGGCGATAAACCCTGAAATCAGGGGTCGTGTGATGAGCATTATGATGATGACATTTGGACTGATGCCGCTCGGTGTCATTCCCATTAGTGCCCTGGCTGAGTACATCGGCATCAATGTGGCGTTAGTTTGCGCCGCGATTATGTTGGTGATTAGCATGTTGATACTTGGGTACTTTTTCCCGGATTTGCGCAGGATTGATAAGGGGCACGGGGATCAAGCGCTTCTCTAGAATGCCCCGGCTGGCGTGTTCGTGCTGTGATGCTCGTTGACTTTCAGGCCTACTGTTTTCATCATGCATGTTGCGAACGTAAGCCAGCCTGTTCTTAGCAAGATATGTACGCTGGTTATTCCAACTTTTTATCCTAGCCGAGAGGTCTCCAGTGAGAAATTTATTAAGCCAATTGAATAATACGGCTCTCATGACAGAGACAATGAATAATGTGTCGCTGAAAATGCGCCCGGCTCGATAGGATGAAATCGTCTATGCATTCTCGACTAATACCTTCAAGACTAAGGAAGTTCCTCTCCTATTATGAACCCTATTTAGGGCTCTTATCGGCGGATCTGCTATGAGCAGTTATCGTTGCCACCATTACACTTACCCTGCCTTTGTGTGCCAGGTCGATTACCGACAGCATTGTTACGCTTGGTGCTAATGAAGCAATATTAAATATTCTTAACCTGGGCTCGGCAATGCTCGGCCTTGTTGTGCTGCATGCTGTCTGGCGGTCAAAGGCAGAGGTTAAGCATCGCCAGAGCCTTTCTAAAAGATCCAGCTGTTCTGATCTTTGATGAAGCCACTAGTGCTCTGGATAACGAAAGTGAGAGAGCTATCAGGAATTCAATCGAAAAGCTGAGCCGAAATAGAACGACTATTGTGATTGCCCATCGACTTTCCACTGTCAGGAATGCAGAGCGGATACTGGTGTTGTCGGAAGATGGAATTACTGAGCAGGGCGCACACGATGAACTGCTTGCTGCAGAGGAATCCTATGCGCGCTTGTATTCCATGCAGGCTTCACTGTGAGTACTATGCCAGCTCGATCACCCCTGCCTGTATCTGTTCGGAAAACAGCTGGTCGACTTCGCGGCTTCTATTTGCCTGTACTAAGCCCTGATTTACATAACCCTTATCCGTGATTTCATGTGTGCCCTGATCAGGTGGATCTTGTAGTAACAGGAATCGGCTGATTCGCTTGGATGAGCTTGGGTTCAGTTTATTGTGGCTGTCAAAACCTTCTGAGATAGCAGCAATGACCTCGGGGGATTTGCAAATGTCTTTCATTTTAGTTGAACCCGCGAGTTCGCTGCAATTAAGTTGATTCGGCCAGACTAACAAGGCAAGGAAGTCCTGGTTCAGACCGCAAACTACAACGTCCCGTACATAGGGTGAAGCAGTCGCAACAGCTTCGGCTCTTAGCGTTCCTGCAGAGACCCAGGTACCGCTAACAAGCTTGAATTCTTCGGCGATTCGCCCAGCGAAACATAAACCCTCCTTGGGATTAGCATCATCTGCGAATCTAACCGCATCGCCCATCTTGAAGAACCCTTCTTCATCGAAGCTCTCCCGGGTCTTATCTGCATCATTAAGATAGCCCGGGCTATTGCCTTTTGAGCGCACTCTCAATTCATATTTGTCGCCAAAAGGGATCAGTTTGATGGTCACGCCAGGGGTAGGTAAGCCAACGACGTCGCTTCGCTCACAGTCCCAGTAACGGCTCAGACCGCACTGAACTTCGGTAGAGAGTAGTGATGTGCTGAAGGGAAAGCGGTGGCCTGTGTACTTCACGTTGAGGCTCTGGATTCGCTCCGCTAACGAGAGCGGCATTGCGGCTGATCCTGATTGCATAGATCGAATGTTTTCGTAGAATTCTTTGGCGAACTGCTCGTCCGATTCCAATACATCTACCAGCATCGACCAGCCCAGTGGTGCGCCGCCAAATGATGTTGGTTTGACAGATCTGATATTTTCGACCGTTTTATGGAATTCAGTTGGGATAGGCTTACCGTCATCAAGAAATATGCTGCCGCCGGTGTTAATCACGTTGGCTAGTCGCATTACCCCTGCACCGACGTGGCTCCAGGGCATCCAATCGAGGATTCTGGATGACGGATTCGTTGTTGAACTCTTTCCACTTATACCTGCATTTGACGCCAACATCTGGCAGTTCATGCCATGTGTATGAATGACGCCCTTTGGCATTCCTGTTGAGCCGGAGGTGAACATGTAACGCGCTACAGTATTGTGATCAATTTGCTCAATGCTCTGCGCAACAGCATCCGTAGCACTGGTATTCATCAGATCCCGCCAGTCAGTTGTTTTAAGGTCAGCGGGATCATCTGAACTTATTAACATCGTCGATTTGGCGTCGAATGAAATGACTTCAAGGGCCGGTAAATGCTCTTCGAGATTTTCGGCATATATAAAACCCGGATTCACCGTTTGCAAAACAGCATCGAGTTTCGAAAATGCACCTGTAACAGTTGAGTAGGACGTGCTCACCGGGACGTATGGCACACGAGCAAATATCGCGCCCCAGGCCATCAGGAAATGGTTGATTGAACTCCGCGATAAGATCGCAAGTGGCCGTTTAACATTTGCGCCATGATCCAGCAGCCATTGCGCAACGTTCTTACAACCGTCAAGGGCCTGGCTATAGGTCAGATGTTGCCAGTCATCTCCATCTTTCTCTGCGATCAGTGTGCGATCCGGGAATTGAGTTGCGCGCTCAATCAGAATATGCGCGCTACTTCTGGCAAGCGGTCCTGAAGGGTACGGACAAATTAAAATGATCTCACCATTGTCACGGCGCTGTACCTCTACAGCGGCTTGGACATCCCCCTGATTGAGATAAAGTGCTTCGCTTGTTTGAGTTGCCAAGAGCATTCCCACTGGTAGCTAATAAAGACATCGAAGCATAAGGTGGATCAGGCTTGAAATTCAATAGCCGCGGGTCTTTTACACGTCGATCACCATGGGACTATTGTTGGACTATTCTGAAACAGCCAGGATATTCTGTGGCTTCGATTCACGAAACCAGACATGTTATCTGTGTTAATACTTGGTGGTTTCCATTATTTCTTGTGGTTGCTGGCGCTAACTAACGTGAACTTCTTTGTCAGCGCCCGCCAGCAATTTAAGAGAGGAATGTAGTAGGCTTTTGCAATCGTATTGTGAGGGTTAATTTCATCCTTGCCCAATCCAATATCAAACTCTTCATAGTGATCCGGGATATAGAGGGTGCCGAACAGCCAGTCCCGGATGGCAAAAACTTCGCCATAAATTTTTTGCATTCGCTTTGGGTCAGGATGTATCTGATGCATTGCGGGACTAATAAATATATAACTTAAAGGTTTGCCCCATGACAGCCACAGGTGAGAGTGCCGTAGATTCGCGCCGAAAAAATTGTACACAATGTAAATCGTATTGATGCCAAGTAACACCTCGAATGACGGGCCACCAAAGAATACAAAGATAAACCGGTGCGGTCCAAGTGCCAACAAATATGGCAGCGTTATTGTTAAGTTCAATCAGGACAGCAGCAATATTGGTTGACACCCAGGCTTGTAAACCTGCACCCAGTAAAAGGATTGGCGAAATCATCAGGTTGGCGAGGAAGATGCTGTCGTCAACCCTAGCTGATCGATGTAAACAGATGGACTTGGGGAACAGATATCCAAGGAAGCCGGTGGAATCGCGACTTTTATGATACAGGCTAAAACTTACGTACCTCAGGCCGATAAATGTTGGCAAATTGAGGTAGTAGAACTTGTCACTAATATTAAATGGCATGTTAATCAACACGGAAACAACATCGATTAAGTGCGCTTTTATTGCTTCCAATATTTGCTGGTTTGTTTTTTCTCAGGATACAAAATATTAACCTGCTGCTGGTATGTCAATCGCCAGCGTCAGGAACGCGTCCCTGGCCGATGTTCACCGCGGTGATTGCCTGATTAGTTAAGAATACGGCTAGTTCTCAGCTTCTAATTTCAACAGCCGAAGGGGCGCAGTGCCGATATTAATTGGACGAGACGATTTTAGGGGATAAAAACAATTTGCCTGGGCTGGTTTTGAGATAGCTCCGTGAGACAACTACCCGTTTGAATAGGTTTCAAACGGGGCTGAGATTGGTGGAGGTGGAGGGAGTCGAACCCTCGTCCGTCAGTTCTCTGCCTTCGGCTCTACATGCTTAGTTCGTCGATTGTTTAACCTTTCACTAGCCCGGCGAACAGGGATTAAAAGGCGAGCTTGCTTCAATTTTAACTGCTTTAACCACAAGCGGGGTCTGACAGCGGTCCCATGAGTCGTGCCCCCGGATTGAATTCATGGGCAAATCCGCCCCGGGGCAAGCTAACTTAAATCTATCTTTTTGGAGCCGAGGCCCCTAAATCAATTTTTAAGCAGCTAGTGCGTAGTTTTCGTCGTTGGCAACTATAATAAGTTACAGCGATTGATTTACGAGAGTCACTACCCTCTCGGCATGCACCTTAGGGTTCGCAACCGGCGTCGAAGCCAGGTCACCCCCAATTCCCGGAAACGCTCCGGGATGCCAATGATACGCTACTTTTTGCATTTTGCCCAAATCTGAACATTAATGGTGCCATTGACCGGATAAGCATTAAGCTAGGTAGCTGGATTTATCTGATGAACTTGGGAGGTAATAACCTTGGGAATCCGAAATGTGTTTGCGATCGGGGCCTGTTTGCTGTTGGTCGCATGTGGCGGCAACGATTCTTCCCAGGAAAAGTCGGTCGTAAGTGATGCACCATCAATGGCAGAGCCTGAAGAGGCAAAGCCTTTTGCGAAGGAGCAGCAATTGATTCAGGATGCAAAGGGTGTTCAGGCATTGCTGGAAGCTGATGCGAAAAAGAAGAAAGACGCCGTCAGTGGTATGAACTAGATTAGGGGGTCCTGTCAATCTGTCTATTCCTGATTGTGGGCCTTTAGTACTCTGGATTTGTCCCGGTTCCACTCGCGCTCTTTTATTGATGCTCGCTTGTCATGCTCTTTCTTGCCTGTCGCTAACGCGATTTCACACTTAACTTTATTGCCCTTCCAGTAGAGTGCGAGCGGGATACAGGTTTGTCCTTTTTGCTGTGTCGCGCTGATGAGGCGTGCAATTTCTTTGCGATGCATGAGCAGCTTTCGTGTTCGTTGGGGGTCGGGGTTCACGTGGGTGGATGCTGTAATGAGCGGAATGATATTGCAGCCGAGCAGAAAAGCCTCGCCATCTTTCAGCAGGACGTAGGTATCCGTGAGCTGTGCTTTGCCAGCTCTCAGTGACTTAACTTCCCATCCGGTGAGCGCGAGGCCAGCTTCAATACGTTCATGTAGTTCGTATTCAAATCTTGCCTTTTTGTTTTGTGCAATCCTCCCCGGACTTGCTTTTCCTTTCTTTGCCATGAATACCTCTCGTGGGGGCGCCATTATAGGGCAGGAATCTGTTGAGGCAAGGTTACAAATCGCTGACAATGTACGGAAATACTAAAAAGAATAGGGTGTTGCCATGGCTAGTAGTGAGTCGATGCATGGAATGTGGTCTTCGCGGCTGATGTTTATTTTGGCCGCTGCTGGCTCCGCAGTCGGTCTGGGTAATATTTGGCGTTTCCCCTATCTCGCTGGTGAGCATGGCGGCGGCATCTTTGTGCTGGTCTATCTGGGGTGTATTTTTCTAATTGGCGTTCCAATAATGTCCGCGGAAATTCTATTAGGTCGCGCGGGACGGCAGAGCCCGATTAATACGATGCGAGAACTGGCTCGCAAGTCCGGCGCCAGGCCGTTTTGGCAAATTATCGGCTGGATGGGTGCGGGTGCGGGATTTGTGATTCTGTCTTACTACGCGGTAATTGCGGGGTGGGCCATGTCATATATTTTCCAGATGGGTTCAGGGTCCTTTAATGGCGCTAATGCTGAATTTGCAAATGCGGCGTTTACATCCTTTACCGGCGATGTGTGGTCAGTCGTTGGCTGGCACTCGTTATTTATGCTGATTACAATATTTATTGCGGCCAGAGGTGTCGGCAAAGGTCTTGAAGCTACCGTCAAAATTCTGATGCCTGCATTATTCGTATTGCTCATCGTCCTAGTGGTCTGGGCTGGCCTTACCTCGGGGCACTTCATCGAAGGTGCTTCTTTTCTGTTTTCACTGAACCTTGAAAAATTCAGTTGGGCAGGCATGCTCAGTGCAATGGGTCAGGCATTCTTCACTCTTAGCCTTGGCATGGGTGCAATTATGGCTTACGGCGCATACCTGCCAAAGGGTAACTCTATTATTGGCACGGCGACCACAATTGCTTTGCTTGATACGGGTGTCGCGCTGATGTCTGGATTGATCATCTTTCCGCTGGTCTTTGCTAATGGTCTTGAGAGTACGGCGGGTCCGGGTTTAATGTTTATCACCTTGCCTTTGGCTTTCGGTCAAATGGCGGGCGGGCAAATATTCGGCATGGTCTTTTTTATACTGGTCTCCTTCGCTGCCATTACATCTGCAATATCGTTGGTTGAGCCTGCGGTCGCCTGGGTTGTAGAGAGATTGGAAACCTCGAGAGCTGTTGCCGCAATGGTCGTGGGGGGCATCGCGTGGTTTATTGGCCTTGGCAGTGCCTTCTCTACAAATATCTGGGCGGAAGTCACCTTGATCGGCGAAATGACATTTTTTGATACCATGGACTATGTCGCTAACAATATTGTTCTGCCGCTTGGTGGAATGCTCATCGCTTTATTTGCTGGCTGGGTCCTGGATAAGAAGATAGTGGATGCAGAGATGGTGGAGGATCTGGGTTTTTACCCCATGTGGCGAATCCTGGTTCGGTATATCGCGCCTGCGGCGGTAGCGATAGTCTTTGTCTTATCGTTTCTGTAAGAACATAAGGCATAGGTAATGCGCCATGTTGAACGTTCTGCATTGATGCCGTATTCGGCAGAACAGATGTTCAATGTCGTAAATGATGTGGCAAGTTATCCCAAGTTTCTGCCATGGTGCATTGCCAGCGAAGTGTTGGAGTCAACATCGAGAGTGATGGTGGCAAGGCTGGAATTGGCAAAGGGCGGCATGCGTCAAAGCTTCACCACGCGGAATGACCTGGAGCCGCCTAAGCATATGAAAATGTCGCTGGTGGACGGTCCGTTTTCCTTGTTGAAAGGAGAGTGGCATTTTAAGCAGCTGGGTGAAGATGGGTGCAAGATCGAAATGAGCCTTAGCTTTGATTTTAATAATCGATTGATGAATGTGACGCTGGGCAAGGTTTTTGGCGTTGCGGCGGATAAAATGGTAGATGCCTTTTGCGAGCGGGCGGACGTGCTTTATGGCGGATGACAAACGTTCAACTTCAACTGGAGGCTCTTTATTAGGAACCGCTGAGGGCTCCTTACACGCTGAAGGCTCTATATTGAGAACCGCTGAGGGCTCTATAAAAATCGAAGTCTGTTATGGGTTGGCGAATGAGCAATGTTTGATTGAGCTTCAGGTGCCGGTGGGGACGACCTTGATTGAAGCTATTCAATTGTCTGGCATTCTGGATCGTTTTCCGATGCTTAATATTGATAGTGCCCGTAAGGGAATATTCAGTCAGTTCGCGGATGATCGACAAGTACTTCAGGCCGGTGATCGCGTTGAA
Organism: Pseudomonadales bacterium; assembly: GCA_046582185.1. Classification (GTDB taxonomy): domain Bacteria; phylum Pseudomonadota; class Gammaproteobacteria; order Pseudomonadales; family Azotimanducaceae. The sequence continues at coordinate 109,721 of JAYGEX010000005.1, forward strand.
ATTTACAGGCCATTGGTCGTTGATCCAATGGAAGCCCGTCGCCAACGTGCACAACGAAGGAAGCTCAAGAATAGTGGAGGTTAACCTCTCTCCTTGACGATTTGCTCTGCAACATCTGTAGGTAAAAAATCCCCTTCGAAATAGCTCAGCCTGTTTTCAATAAAATGAAGGATGAGCATTCTTCGATAGATCTCTCCGCCAGAGACCTGAATGGTATAGATGTACTCCCAGCTCTCCAGATCCAACTGATCATCGATAACGGGGTTACCGAGAATAAATCGTACCTGGCTTTCCGTCATGCCGGGTTTCAGCTTGTCGATCATCGCCTGGGAGATGACGTTCCCTTGCTGAATAGTGATGCGATATACGCCGGGAAATTGGAAGGTCGAACAGCTGGTGGCCAGTAATAAAATGCTGAGAATTAAAACTACTTTCATTGACGTCGCTTTATGGGTTCTTTTCTGTAAATTGCTTATAATATACATGTGGAGATTTCTGTTCGGCAAATTCCACGGGTATGGATTGTAGCTGAATCTTTGTCATCCCTGTATAAAAAGGTTCAAAACGTATGACGGCAGAATCAAAGGAAATTCGTAACGCTGGTTTAAAGATCACACACCCTCGGATTACGATCTTACAAATCCTGGAAAGTTCATCGATTCGGCACCTCAGTGCTGAAGATGTATACAAGTTACTGCTTGCCAAGGGTGAAGAAATTGGCCTTGCGACAGTATATCGGGTCTTGACTCAATTTGAAGAAGCGGGCCTTGTTTCCAGGCATCACTTTGAGGGTGGCCACTCTGTCTTTGAGTTGGCGCAAGATGAGCATCATGACCACATCGTTTGCGTTAAGTGTGGCCGTGTCGAAGAATTTACAGATCCTGGCATTGAAGAGAGGCAGAAGGTAATTGCCAGGGATCTGGGCTTCGAGTTAACCGATCACGATCTCAATATGTATGGGCTTTGTCCCGAGTGTAGATAAGGTCTGATCTGTTTGCCTGTGTCAGGTTTGCGAAGCCGCGAACATTTCCTTGGCATGGGCAAGTGAGTGATCTGTCATTTCGATGCCACCGAGCATTCTCGCAATCTCCTCGATTTTATCTTCTTCAGTCAGGCGGTTGATGACAACATTTGAGCCATTGTTGTCGCTGGTCTTAAGCACTTTGAGATGGTTGTGCCCCTGAGCTGCAACTTGTGGCAAGTGAGTCACACATACGATTTGCGCTTTACGGCCAAGTTCCCGTAGCAAGCGGCCCACTACTTCCGCAGTAGCGCCGCCAATACCAACATCCACTTCATCAAAGACGAGTGTTGGGACATTTGAAGTATTTGCGGTGACAACCTGAATCGCAAGGCTGATTCTGGACAGCTCTCCTCCAGATGCGATCTTGTTCAGGGCGCCTGGCTTCTGTCCCGGGTTGGTACTGATTCTAAACTCGATTTCCTCCATTCCATTGATTGCAGGTTCTGCTGCTGAATTAGAACTAAGATCCACAAGAAATTGAGCGCCATTCATTCCCAGCTCATCAAGTTTAATACTTACTTTTTTTGCCAATGCTTTGCTTGCCTTCTTTCGGCCTTTGCTGAGCTTTGTGGCTTCCTTTTTGTAGTTTTGTCCTAGCTTATCCAGCGATTCATTCAGCTGATTAATGTCTTCATCCGCGTGACTTATTGCAGCGAGGTCCTGTCTGACGGACTCGATTAATGTGGGAATATCATTCGCGTGTATTCTGTGCTTTCGGGCGATGTTGTAGATGATGTCCAGCCTTTTCTCCACGACTTGAAGCCTTGCTGGGTCGAGCTCCAGTTTTTGAACGTAGTTTTCAAGGTCCCGGGATGCCTCTTCAATTTGGATGATACCCGTAGACAGTAGATCGATGATCGGCTTAAGCGCGGCATCATCGAGTGATGAGAGAAGGCTTACGGCTCTGGAAAGGCATGCCACGGTATCGGTTTCTGCGCCACTTTCTGTGCTGAACAGTGCGGCCGCTTCCTGGCATTGGTGAATATTGTCTTCAACGGTAGAGAGCCGCTTTTGTTCAAGCTCGAGGCTTTCCAGTTCCCCGCTTAGCAGATCCAGCTCATTAAGTTCATTGGCCTGGTAAGTCAGCAACTGTAAGCGCGCAGATTGTTCTTTGCTGTTCTCAAGGATTCTCTCGAGTGTAGTCTGACAGTCTCTAAATGATGTGAATATTGCCCGCACCTTTGCTGCCGAAGCATCGAGGCCGCCATACTCATCCAGCAGACGCCGGTGTGACTCCCTTTTTAACAAAGATTGATGTTCGTGTTGGGAGTGGATGTCGATTAGTAGATTGCCCAGTGCTCTCATATCAACAAGGGTTGAAGGCGCGCCATTGATAAACCCTCTGGAGCGACCATCACGGGTGATGACGCGGCGCAGAATGACCGTCATTTGATCATCATCCGCGGCCTCAATTAGCTCGCGCTCTTGCAGCCACTGGACTGCGGCATTAATTCCTTTGAGGTCAAAGGTGCTGTGGATCTCTGCTTTGCTCTCACCCGCAGCGATAAGATTGATGTCTGCCCGGTCGCCTAAAGTGAGGGCGAGTGCATCCAGTATGATGGATTTACCTGCACCGGTTTCACCGGTAACCACAGTCATTAGTTCCTCGAATCCCAGATCCAGCTGGCGAACAAGAGCGAAATTTGAAATGGTCAGATGGTTCAGCATTAATTGGGTTCTGTGCACGCTTGGGTGATTTCGATTGTGCCATTAAACTTAGGTTAAAGATGGGGCGCAATGAAGAATTACAAACAACTTAAATCGTGGATGAATGCAAGGCAGGATCAAAGCCGGTGGAAGGTTTTAATTTGAGGGGTGTTCGAAGCCATCAAAGCTACTTTGCTTATTTTCAAGAACAGTTTATATTTAAGAACAGTTTATATTGGTTAAAGCTTCATTACCTCAACTTAGGTTCTGTTTTGGTAGCGTGAAGTCTTCAATTTATGGCAAATGGCGGATCGTGGCACAGCATAACGTTAGTGAAAAAGCACAGCGACTACTGAAGGCTCTGGTTGAGCAGTATATTTCTGATGGTCAGCCTGTGGCATCCAGAATGCTGGCGGAATCTGCAGAGTTGCCGGTTAGTCCGGCGACGGTTCGCAATATCATTGCCGACCTTGAGGAGCGAGGTTTCGTACGTTCGCCACATACATCTGCAGGAAGAATACCTACGCAGATGGGTTATCGTTTCTTTGTCGATAGCCTAATAAGAGTAGAACCACTGGCTGGATACGATCTCGAAAAGCTGTCCCGCCACCTGGACCCGGATATGACTTCGCAGGAGCTGGTGGAATCTGCCTCGGGTATCCTCTCTGAGGTCACGAAGATGGCAGGGCTTGTCACGATTCCCAAACGTGACCAGGTATTGCTGCGCCACGTTGAGTTTTTGCGTCTCAACGACAAGAGGGTTCTGGTGATCATGGTGCTGGATGACCATGAGGTGCAAAATCGTGTCATCCATACCAAAGAACAATATTCCGAAATCCAGCTTAAAGAGGCATCGAACTTTATCAATCATCAGTTCGCCGGCCAGGTATTAAGCTCGATTCGGGCAAAACTGATTGCCTCCATGGACACTGATCGCCAGAGCATGAACTCCCTGATGCAGACGACGCTCGAGGTTGCCGAACAGGCATTCACCACTGAAGAAAAGGACGACTTCGTTGTTGCTGGCCAGGAAAACCTATTCGAGCTCAACGCGCTCGACGATATAAGGGAGCTCTTTAAGGCGTTTTCGCTCAAGGGGGACATTCTGCACCTGCTGGACAGATGCATGGAGACAGAAGGTGTGCAGCTATTTATCGGGCATGAGTCTGGATATGAACTGCTGGATGAATGTAGCGTAGTAACTTCGCCATATGAAGTAGATGGCGAGATGGTGGGAGTCCTTGGCGTAATTGGGCCCACGAGAATGGAATATAACCGGGTTATCCCCATAGTCGATGCCACGGCGCGTGTCCTGAGCGCGGCATTGGGCTCCTCCAGGCGTTAGTCAGGTTCCACAAAACGCCAGATTTCCTACCAGCGCTGAATTCGCGCTAATTCATCCCTTGAATGCTGACCTCAAGTCCCCATATATGGGGGAGTTATAAAATGTAGTTTTGGAGCATATTGTATGGCCCCTTCGGGAAAAGAAGCTGAGTTGGAAGAAAAAGGTGCAGAAAGCCCTGAGCTTGAGCAGGAAGTTGTTATTGAGAGTGTTGATGAGGCCGATCCTGGTGAGGAAGTTGCCGATCAGGAAGTTAATGGTGAGGCGCAGGATCTTGAGCCGAGCATCGAAGATCAGCTAGCGCAGGCACTTGAAGAAGTAACAAAATTCAAAGATGACAAATTGCGTGCAGAGGCAGAGATGCAGAATATTCGCCGCCGCGCAGAGCGTGACGTTCAGAACGCGCACAAATTTGGCATAGAACGTTTTCTTACTAATCTCCTGCCGGTTGTAGACAGCCTTGAAAAGGCTATTGAAATTAGGGAGCAGGAGGAATCCAGTGAAGATGACCCGGTAATCGTTGGCGTAAAGCTCTGCCACAAGATTCTGCTTGAATCATTGGAACGCGAGAATATTGAAGTGATTGACCCTATGGGCGAACCCTTTGATCCCAATGAGCACGAGGCAATGTCAATGGTTGAGAATCCTGATATGGAGCCAAATTCTGTATTTGCGGTTGTGCAGAAGGGCTATAAGTTAAATTCCCGGCTGGTAAGGCCTGCCATGGTAATGGTAACCAAGGCAGCCAAATAGAGATTGATAGCCTTGAATTTACAGTTTCAAGGCCAATATAGAACTCAAGGTAAATAATAATGTTTTGCCTGGATTCAACGACGCAAAGGTACGTGATCCAGGATAAATAATTGGAGAGATGTAGCGATGGGCAAGATCATAGGTATCGATTTAGGAACAACTAACTCCTGTGTTGCAATATTGGAAGGCGGTAAGCCGAAAATCATAGAAAACTCGGAAGGTGATCGAACAACTCCTTCCATTATTGGCTTCGGTGAGGAAGAGACTCTCGTTGGTCAGGCTGCAAAGCGTCAGGCGGTAACAAACCCACAGAACACATTGTTTGCGGTTAAGCGGCTAATTGGTCGGCAGTTTGACGATGATGTCGTGCAGCGTGATATAAAAATGGTGCCGTACACTATTGCCAAGGCTGAAAATGGTGATGCATGGGTTGAGGTAAAAGGCGAAAAGATGGCGCCTCCTCAAATATCTGCCAAGGTCTTGGGTAAGATGAAGAAGACTGCCGAAGACTATCTTGGGGAAGAAGTCACAGAAGCGGTCATTACCGTTCCTGCCTACTTTAACGATTCCCAGAGGCAAGCAACCAAAGATGCCGGTCGAATTGCTGGCCTTGAAGTGAAGCGGATCATCAATGAGCCTACAGCGGCAGCACTGGCCTACGGTATGGATAAGTCGGTTGGCGATTCAGTCATTGCAGTTTATGACCTTGGTGGTGGTACATTTGATATCTCAATTATCGAGATTGCAGACGTAGATGGCGAGAAGCAATTTGAGGTCTTGTCCACCAATGGTGATACCTTCCTCGGTGGTGAGGACTTTGACCTCAGGTTAATTGAATATTTGGCGGAAGAGTTCAAAAAAGAGCACGGCATGGATCTGCATAATGATCCCCTTGCACTACAGCGTCTGAAGGAAGCTGCAGAGAAGGCGAAGATCGAACTTTCGACTGCGACTCAAACTGAAGTGAACCTACCTTACATCACGGCTGATGCAACGGGTCCAAAGCACCTGGTTATTAAGGTGACACAGGCAAAACTTGAAGCACTGGTCGAAGATCTCGTTGTCAGCACTATTGAACCGCTGCGGATTGCACTGAAAGATGCTGATCTGGGTGTATCTGAAATTGACGATATCATTCTCGTTGGTGGGCAAACGCGAATGCCGCTGGTTCTAAAGAAGGTTAAAGAGTTCTTTGGCAAAGACCCAAGGCGCGACGTTAACCCTGATGAAGCTGTTGCACTTGGCGCGTCGATCCAGGCGGCAGTATTGTCAGGAGATATGAAAGATGTCTTGTTGCTGGATGTAACACCTCTGTCTCTGGGTATTGAGACCATGGGCGGCGTAATGAGCAGCCTGATTGAAAAGAATACGACAATACCTACCAAGAAATCCCAGGTCTTTTCTACCGCTGAAGATAATCAGCCAGCCGTAACAATTCATGTGCTGCAGGGTGAGCGTAAACAATCTTCGCAGAATAAGTCTTTAGGGCGTTTTGACTTGTCGGATATTCCACCGGCACCAAGAGGAACGCCGCAAATTGAGGTCAGCTTCGATTTGGATGCCAATGGTATTCTCAACGTTTCTGCAAAAGATACTGTCTCTGGCAAGGAACAGTCTATTGTCATTAAGGCATCCAGCGGCCTGAGTGATGATGAAATCGACAAGATGGTTCGAGATGCCGAGACCCATGTTGAAGAAGATCGTAAATTTGAAGAGCTGGTTGCTGCTCGCAATACAGCAGACGGCATGATCCATGCGACCAGAAAGACCATGGAAGAAGCCGGTGATAAGGTAACTGACGAAGAAAAGACGAGTATCGAAGCGGCAATTTCTGATCTGGAGGAAGCTCTGAAGGCAGGCGATAAGGCAGAAATCGAAGCCAAGACTCAGAAGTTGACTGAAGTGTCTTCGGATCTGGCGCAGCGTGCCTATGCGGATCAAGCAGGATCAGCGGATGCTGACCCAGAGGCGGAAGCAGCATCAGGTGCTGGTGATCCCGAAGCGGTGGATGCTGAATTTGAAGAAGTTAAGGAAGACAAGTAAGGGCACCTTTCTGACTCCGGCAGCGTGACTTTCATGTTGAGAGTCATTCTCTGGTAGTCTTCAATTTAAGCAGTAATTAGGCAGTACTTTGATTAGGGGTTGGTTGCGAATCGCATCCAGCCCCAAATCGTATTCGGCAATCGACAATATTGCTTGATAAGAACATGCGATGAAAACGTTCGATAAGAACGCTTAATAAGAACGCCCAATAAGAATTATAAACAAGCACAAAATTAATAAAGAGATTATGGCCAAGCGAGATTACTACGAGGTTCTGGGTGTTAGCCGGGACTCATCGGATAAAGAAATCAAGAAATCATTCCGACGTTTGGCGATGAAATTTCATCCAGACAGGAACCCAGACGATCCTGACGCGGAAGATAAATTCAAGGAAGCAAGCGAAGCGGCGGAAGTTTTACTGAATGCCCAGAAGAGGGGCGCCTACGATCAGTTCGGGCACGCAGGGGTAGATGGTTCGGCCGGCGGTAGCGGCTTCTCTGGCAATGGCAATTTTAGCGCCATCTTTGAAGATGTCTTTGGAGATATTTTCAGCGGCGGCCGAGGCGGCCACAATCAAGTGCATCGTGGCTCTGATCTGAAGTACATCTTGAACCTTAATCTTGAAGAAGCGGTTAGAGGTACAAACCCAAAGATCAAAATTCCAACACTTGCTGAATGTGATGATTGTCATGGTTCTGGTGCAAAGAAAGGGACCTCGCCAATGGACTGCGTTCAGTGTGGTGGCATGGGTCAGGTTACTGCCCGGCAAGGATTTTTCTCCATACAACAAACCTGCCCGCGTTGCAGAGGTAAGGGCAAAGTCATTACTGATTCCTGTATGGGCTGCCAGGGCCAAGGCCGGGTTCAAGAGCAGAAGACCTTGTCTGTGAAGGTGCCGCCAGGGGTAGATACTGGCGATCGCATCAGGCTCGCCGGTCAGGGAGAGGCGGGTGCCAACGGCGGCCCGGCTGGAGACCTCTATGTACAAATTAATGTTCGTGACCACGATATATTCACTCGCGAAGGCGAAGATCTATTCTGCGAAGTACCTATCAGCTTTATTGATGCAGCTCTTGGCGGCACTTTGGAAGTCCCGACATTGGAAGGCAGGGTAAATCTAAAAATCCCTCACGAAACCCAGACCGGTAAGTTGTTCAGGTTACGGGGCAAGGGTGTCAATGTAACTCAGGTCAGAGGCGGTGGAATTGGTGATCTATATTGCAGAATCGTGGTAGAGACGCCGGTAAATCTCACCAAGAAACAGAAAGAATTATTGGGGGAATTTGCCGGGACCTACAGCGAAAAGCAATCACCTCGACAGGCGAGCTGGCTCGATGGCGTTAAGAACTTTGTTGAGTCGCTTAAAGATTAGAACCAGGATGGGATAGCTCAATTGACCAGAATTGCAATTACCGGTGCGGCAGGAAAAATGGGCCGTACCTTGATTCAGATGATCTCGGATATGCCAGGCCTTGAGATAACAGCCGCCATTGAAAAAGAAGGTTCGTCCTTTGTTGGTGTTGATGCAGGCGAACTGGCCGGCATTAGCAAGCTCGGCATCACGGTCACAGATGATTTATCTTCTGTATGTGACGCCTTCGATGTACTGATCGACTTCACTATCGCCAGCGCCACGCTGAATAATATTGATATTTGCGCTGCTGCTGGCCGCCGAATGGTTATTGGTACCACGGGTCTAAGCGACGATGACAAGCAGCATTTAAAAGAGTTGACCGCGGACATGGCGGTGGTCTTTGCCACAAATTTTAGCGTAGGGGTCAATGCTACCTTCAAGCTGATTGAAGTGGCTGCGGAAATTTTTGGTGATTCGGTTGATATAGAAATCATCGAAGCTCACCACCGTCATAAGGTAGATGCACCCTCCGGAACAGCCCTGACAATGGGTGAGCTTGTGTCCGAAACTCTGGGCCGAAAGCTGGATGACGTCGCCACTCATGGGCGCGAGGGTCACACTGGTGCGCGGAATCGTGAAACCATAGGTTTTCATTCCATCAGGGCTGGCGACATCGTTGGTGAGCACACTGTTATTTTTGCAGGGGCCGGGGAAAGAGTAGAAATTACTCACCGGGCGCATAGCCGCGACAATTTTGCCCAGGGAGCTGTTCGTGCTGCCTCATGGGTGATGGATAAGTCATCGGGCCTTTTTGATATGCGCGATGTTCTGGATTTATTAAAAACGGACAAGAAGATAAAAAAATGAGCGATCAACTGGAAACAAAGAGGCCGCTCTATTAGAATGTCGCGCCAGAATGACACCAACATATATGAAGAATTTGAAGAGCGAGATGGGAGCAATTCCATCTCGCTTTTTTTCGATATGTGAACCCCTCACTATTCTTTTTTTGGAGACTGACCTTTGACAGCTAAAGCAGCATTAGCACTCGAGAACGGACTAATACTCGAAGGTGTTGCAATTGGCGCGCTCGGTAGCTCAACGGGTGAGGTCGTTTTTAATACAGCGATGACGGGTTATCAGGAGATCATTACTGATCCCTCTTATGCCAGGCAGATCATTACCCTGACTCACCCTCACATCGGTAATACGGGCGCCAACGAAGAAGATGAAGAGTCTTCAAATGTCTGGTCTGCCGGTTTGGTAATCCGCAACCTGCCGTTGATTGCCAGCAACTGGCGCTCTCAAATGAGCCTTCAAGACTATCTCGTAAAGAAGAACATCATTGGTATTGCTGAAATCAATACCCGAAAGCTGACCAGAGTCCTTAGAGAAGAAGGTTCGATGGGGGGCTGTATTGTCGCGGCCGAAAGTCTTGATGACGCTGCATTGTCTGAAGCGCTCAAGAAGGCGAAATCTTTTGCCGGGCTGAAAGGCATGGACCTTGCCAAGGTGGTCACTACGTCAAAGCGCTACGACTGGACCATGGGCTCCTGGCAGATAGATGGCGGCTACCAGTCGCCGGACAATTTTCGTTTCCATGTTGTCGCTTACGATTTTGGCGTGAAGCGAAATATCCTGAGAATGCTCGTTGACCGCGGCTGTCGTATTACGGTTGTTCCAGCCCAGACACCGGCAAAAGAAGTGCTCGAATTGAAGCCAGATGGTATTTTCTTGTCCAACGGCCCGGGAGACCCAGACCCTTGCGACTATGCCATCTCTGCGATCAAGGAGCTGCTTGAATCCGATATTCCGATATTCGGCATCTGTCTTGGCCTGCAATTATTAGGTCTCGCCGCTGGCATGAAAACCATGAAGATGAACCACGGCCACCATGGGGCAAACCATCCGGTTAAGAATCTGGAAGATGGCACGGTATTGATTACCAGCCAGAATCATGGCTTTTGTATAGATGATCAATCGCTGCCAGGCAATGTTCGTGTTACTCATCGATCATTGTTCGATAATTCGATGCAAGGTATTAGCCTGAATGATAGGCCGGCCTTTGGTTTCCAGGGTCATCCGGAGGCGAGTCCAGGTCCGCATGATGCAGCACCATTGTTCGATCATTTCATAGAACTCATTGAGTCCTATCAAACAAAAACAGGAACAGTCTGATGCCAAAAAGAACTGACATTAAGAGCGTCCTGATCATTGGTGCAGGCCCAATCGTTATTGGACAGGCTTGCGAATTTGACTACTCCGGTGCCCAGGCATGTAAGGCCTTAAAGGAAGAAGGTTATCGGGTAATTCTGGTGAACTCTAATCCGGCCACCATCATGACGGATCCACTGATGGCTGATGCGACCTATATTGAGCCGGTAAACTGGGAGAGCCTCGAAAAAGTTATTGAGAAAGAGCGTCCGGATGCCTTGCTGCCAACCATGGGCGGCCAGACAGCTTTAAATTGTGCTCTGGACCTGGCCCGGGAAGGTGTACTAGAAAAGTATAATGTCGAATTGATCGGCGCAAGTCGTGAGGCTATCGACAAGGCAGAGGATCGACAGCTCTTTGATAAGGCGATGCAAGAGATCGGCCTGGAAACGCCTCGCAACTCCATTGCACACTCGTTAGAGGAAGCGCTTCAGGTTCAGGCTCAGTTAGGCTTCCCTTGTGTGATACGGCCGTCCTTTACGATGGGCGGCTCAGGCGGTGGCATCGCCTACAACCAGGAAGATTTTATTGAGATATGCCGGCGCGGCCTGGATTTATCACCAACCAATGAACTCCAGATTGATGAATCCCTGGTGGGCTGGAAAGAATACGAAATGGAAGTTGTCAGGGACAAGAACGACAACTGCATCATCGTCTGCTCCATTGAAAACCTTGATCCAATGGGTATTCACACAGGCGACTCAATAACGATAGCGCCAGCGCAAACCTTGACTGATAAGGAATATCAAATCATGCGCAACGCTTCCCTGGCAGTGTTGCGGGTGATTGGGGTTGAAACGGGAGGCTCCAATGTTCAGTTTGCGGTGGATCCTAAAACCGGACGGCTCGTTGTCGTTGAAATGAATCCGCGGGTATCAAGATCTTCTGCCCTGGCCTCCAAGGCAACCGGCTTCCCAATAGCCAAGGTTGCAACCAAGCTGGCTATTGGTTATACCCTCGATGAGCTCACTAACGATATTACTGGTGGTGCGACCCCGGCGTCTTTTGAACCCTCAATTGATTATATTGTTACCAAAATTCCACGCTTCACTTTTGAGAAATTCCCTCAGGCAGAGAATATGCTCACCACGCAAATGAAGTCCGTTGGTGAAGTGATGGCCATCGGCCGAACCTTTCAGGAATCCATGCAGAAAGCCTTGCGTGGTCTTGAAGTTGGAATCGATGGATTTACACCGATACTCGACGATGATATTCCGGATGCCGGGGCTGTATTGCGCAAGGAGCTTCGCGTTGCTGGTTCAGAGCGGATCCGCTATCTGGCAGATGCTATTCGATTTGGCATTGACCTGGATGAGATTCAGGAGATTACCGGTATTGATCCCTGGTTCCTTGTTCAGATCGAAGACATTGTTCTTAAGGAAAATCACTTATCCAATATGAAGCTCGAGGATATCGATCACGCCCTGATGTTATCCATGAAACGCTGTGGTTTTTCCGATTCCAGAATGGCTGCGGTTCTCGAAAGGCGGGAAGGTGAAGTTCGTGCTCATCGGCTACAACTGGATGTGAAGCCTGTCTATCACCGGGTTGATACCTGTGCCGCGGAATTTCAATCGTCTACCGCTTACATGTATTCAACTTATGAAGATGAATGTGAGGCAAGGCCAACAGATCGCGACAAGATTATTGTCCTTGGCGGCGGTCCCAATCGAATTGGTCAGGGCATTGAATTCGACTATTGCTGTGTGCACGCGGCACTTGCGCTTCGTGAAGAAGGTTATGAGACCATCATGATCAACTGTAATCCGGAAACCGTTTCCACGGATTACGACACATCAGATCGCCTCTATTTTGAGCCTCTAACCTTTGAAGATGTGCTGGCAATCGTCGAGCTTGAAAAGCCTGTTGGGGTGATTGTGCAATTTGGTGGGCAGACGCCGCTGAAACTCGCCAACGCGCTGCAAGATGTGGGCGTGCCCATTATCGGTACAACGCCTGATGCGATAGATCGCGCAGAAGACAGAGAAAGATTTCAACAGATGCTTGAAAAACTTGCCATAAGGCAGCCGCCAAACAAGACCGTCAAGAATCTCGAGGAAGGTATCGTTGCAGCAGAGAAGATCGGGTTTCCGCTGGTGGTGCGACCCTCCTATGTATTGGGTGGGCGTGCAATGGAGATCGTTTATAACCAGGCGGAATTAAAAATCTATATGCATGAAGCTGTGCAGGTCTCTGAAGAATCTCCGGTGTTGCTGGATCGTTATCTCGATCAGGCCATTGAAGTTGATGTTGATGCAGTAAGTGATGGCACGCAGGTTGTGATTGGCGCAATCATGGAGCATATCGAACAGGCAGGTATCCATTCAGGTGACTCTGCCTGTTCCTTGCCGCCTTATAGCCTTGAGCCAGAGATAATTGATGAAATCCGTGGGCAGGTTAAGGCAATGGCGCTTGAGCTAGGTGTAGTTGGCCTTATGAACGTGCAGCTTGCTGTACAGAAAGGTGATGTTTACGTATTGGAAGTGAATCCACGTGCATCCCGAACTGTGCCATTTGTCTCTAAATGCATTGGTCGTTCGCTGGCTAAAGTGGCGGCACGCTGTATGGCGGGCATCACATTAAAAGAGCAAGGTATTACGCAGGAAATCGTTCCCGACTATTTTTGCGTTAAAGAAGCCGTCTTCCCCTTTGCAAAATTTCCCGGCGTTGATCCAATTCTTGGCCCAGAGATGAAGTCAACCGGTGAAGTGATGGGTGTCGGCGAAACGTTTGCAGAGGCTTATGGTAAGTCGCAGATAGCAGCTGACGACAGGATTCCGGTTTCAGGTCGGGTATTCCTGAGTGTCAGGGATGCTGATAAAGACCAGCTGCCAGATATGGCCCGTGATCTCGTTGACATCGGTTTTTCCATTGTGGCAACCCGCGGCACTGCCAAAGTCATTAGTGATGCGGGCATTGAAGTTGAAATCGTCAATAAGGTGCAGGAAGGGCGGCCAGATGTGACTGATTTATTGATTAACCGTGAAGTGGATTTCATCATTAATACGACTGAAGGTAAGCAGGCCATTGCTGATTCCTTCCAGATTCGTCGAAATGCGCTACAGCAGAAGGTCTGCTATACCACCACAATGGCCGGTGGTCGGGCGAGTATCGCAGCCATCAAGCATGGTGAGGATAGTAAGGTCTATCGATTACAGGATCTTCTCGCGAGGGATTCCATTAGCGTTTAAGCGCTTTTGCTGGACAAGCCCGGCATTCTTCTCGACACTGAACGCCACAATTTCAACTCCTTAATGAATGGGACAACTGAGGACATCATGCAGAAAACACCAATGACCGCAGTAGGCGCAAAAGCACTGCGTGAAGAAGCGACCCAATTAAAGAGTGTTGAAAGGCCGAGAATCGTTCAGGCGATCTCAGAGGCACTTGCTCAGGGCGATCTACGAGAAAATGCAGAGTATCAGTACGCCAAGGAAGAGCAGGGCTTTATTGAAGGGCGCATCATCGAAGTTGAAAACAAGCTATCTTCCGCCCAGGTAATTGATGTAACAGAGATTCCGCGGACAGGTAAGGTTATCTTTGGAACAACCGTCAAATTACTGAATTTGGACAACGATCAAGAGTTTATTTATCAAATTGTGGGCGATGATGAGGCTGATATCAAAGTGAATAAGATATCAATATATTCCCCGGTTGCCCGGGCCCTCGTGGGCAAGGCTGTAGATGACGTAGTTATTGTCGCTACTCCGAACGGCGACGTTGAATATGAAATTTGCTCTGTAGAGCACATTTAACGCAGCCTGATAGCTGAGAGTTCTGCAAGTTATTGCTACAGCTTACAAAGTACCAGCACGCAGGATATTTGATAATTGCGGGTTTGGCTCGCTGGCGGCTTTATAAATCAGTGCTATCTTGCCGATGGCCTGAATGACCTCGACCTCCAGCTTCTCTGCAATAGCCGCCAATGTCTGCTTGCGCTCTTCTCGATCACCCGTTAACACTTTGATTTTTATTAATTCATGATCATCGATTGCCCTGCTCAGTTCAGCGCTGACACTATCGGAGAGGCCGTTACCGGAAATGGTGACGACGGGGCTCAAGTGGTGTCCAATTGAGCGGAAACGTTTTCTGTCTTTTTGAGTAAGCATTGGTATAAATTGACTGTAGTAATGAATAGTGAAAAATGTGAGGGCGGGGATTCTAACTGAGTACCGCTCGTATATCACGCAAGAAATGGATAGTTCGTTAAATTTGAATTCTAAGTCTGCCGGTGCAACTTCCTTCGTAATTGAATGTTTCTCATATCTAAAAAATTTTGGTATGGCACTTTTCGTTCAAATCATAAACTTTCCGTCCAGGAACTAGCTAAATGAAAAGATCCAAATCCAGTAGTCAGTGGCTGGCAGACCACGAGGACGATGAATTCGTCAAACGAGCTCGAATAGAAGGCTATCGCTCCCGTGCCAGCTATAAGCTGCTTGAAATCGATGATAAGTACAAAATTCTGAAATCCGGGCACAGGGTAGTGGATTTAGGCTCTGCGCCTGGTGGTTGGTCACAGGTCGCAATAAAGAGGGTCGGTCATAAGGGGCAGGTGGTAGCGCTGGACTTGCTGGAAATGCCCCCGGTTGAGGGGGTTACCTTTATTCAGGGCGATTTTACGGAAGATGAGCCCGTGCAGGCCATATTGGCGTTAACGGGAGAATCAGGCATAGACCTTGTAATTTCGGACATGGCCCCAAACTTAAGTGGTATGAGGGATATTGACCAACCCAAGGCAATGTATCTGGTGGAATTGGCTCATGAGCTGGCGACACGAGTGCTGGTCCGGAAAGGTAGCTTGTTGGTCAAATGCTTTGAAGGAGAAGGGGTAGAGTCAATCCGCAGCCTGTTCAGCGATAGTTTTACGCAGGTCATCAATGTGAAGCCTAAAGCGTCCCGGGGACGATCCCGCGAAATATATATTCTGGCTCGTGGCTTTAAGGGTTGAAAAGAGTTTAGGCTCTATATGGAACTATTTGGTGGCAGATTCAATCTACAGTAAGATGGCTCTCCTGCCGATATTTCTGGCAGGTGCTGGCATGGTAGTACCTGACTTCGGCAAGCGTCACCCTGCCATGAACAGGCTTTTATTATTAGGCTTTTGTAACTAGAGAGTGCGAGGACAAATCGTTGAACGACATGGGTAAGAATTTACTGCTTTGGCTGATCATAGCAGCGGTCCTTTTAACAGTATTTCAAAACTTCAATGTCAGTAGTGGCCCTGAAGAGATTGATTACTCCGACTTTATTGAGTTGATTAGTACCAACCAGGTTCGCGCCATTGAAGTGGATGGTGCTGGACTAAAGATACGCGGTGAGAGATATAACGGTGACATCTTTGAAACCGTCCAGCCGCAAATTGCTGACAAGGCCCTGATCGACGATATGCTGGAACATAACGTTAAATTCAGAGGCAAGGTACCTGAGCAGCAAAGTATATGGACACAGTTGCTGGTTGCCAGCTTCCCTATTCTAATTATCATCGCGCTCTTTATGTTTTTTATGCGCCAGATGCAAGGTGGTAGCGGCGGTCGTGGCGGCCCCTTAACATTTGGAAAGAGCAAGGCCAAATTGCTTGGTGAAAACGAGATCAAGACAACCTTTGCTGATGTCGCTGGGGTCGATGAAGCAAAGGCAGAAGTTTACGAACTGGTCGAGTTTCTTCGTGACCCAGGAAAGTATCAAAAATTAGGCGGTCGAATCCCCAGTGGTACGCTGATGATTGGTCAGCCTGGAACCGGTAAAACCTTGCTTGCCAAGGCCATTGCAGGAGAAGCGAAAGTTCCCTTCTTCTCAATATCAGGGTCGGACTTCGTTGAAATGTTTGTTGGTGTGGGCGCTTCCCGAGTTCGGGATATGTTTGAGCAGGCTAAAAAACAGACCCCATGTATTATATTTATTGATGAGATTGACGCGGTAGGACGGCATCGCGGCGCTGGATTAGGTGGTGGTCATGACGAGCGGGAGCAGACCTTAAATCAATTGTTAGTAGAAATGGATGGTTTTGAAGGCAACGAAGGTATTATCGTAATCGCCTCTACAAACCGCCCGGATGTGCTCGACCCGGCACTACTGCGACCTGGTCGTTTTGATCGACAGGTAGTGGTTTCACTTCCAGATATTCGCGGAAGAGAGCAAATACTTAAGGTCCACATGCGCAAGATTCCACTTGGCGCTGATGTTGTACCGTCAATTATTGCCCGGGGAACGCCCGGCTTCTCTGGCGCCGATCTCGCTAACCTTGTGAATGAGGCGGCTCTGTTTGCTGCCAGGCAAGACAAACGTTCCGTCGGCATGCAACAGATGGAGCAAGCGAAAGACAAGATCATGATGGGTGCGGAACGAAAGAGTATGGTGATGTCCGAAAAAGAAAAGAGGAATACCGCATTCCATGAAGCTGGGCATTGTGTTGTTGGCAATCTCGTTCCTGAACATGATCCAACCTATAAAGTAACAATAATACCAAGGGGCATGGCCCTGGGCGTTACCATGTTTCTGCCGGAAGAGGACCGCCACTCCTTGAGCAAGAGGATGATTATCAGCCAGATATGTACTCTGTTCGGAGGAAGAATCGCGGAAGAGTTAACCCTTGGTGTGGACGGTATTACAACAGGTGCTTCCAACGACATTGAAAGGGCGACAAAAATGGCGAGATCCATGGTCACCAAATGGGGCTTGTCTGAAAAGCTGGGTCCGCTGATGTACGAGGAAGATACCGGCGAAGTCTTCCTTGGCATGTCAGCAGGGAGCGCTGGGCATACAATTTCTGATGACACTGCGCAGATCATTGATGAAGAGGTTCGAGCAATCATCGATGATTGTTACAAGACAGCCAAAGCCCTGCTTGAAGAGCATCGGGACAAGCTGGATATGATGGCTGAGGCGCTTCTGGAATACGAAACAATTGACAAGAGTCAGATCGACGACATTATGGCTGGTCGACGACCTAAGCCGCCAGCAGACTGGAATGACAATGATGATAATCCCACCGCTGGCTCAGGTGGTGAAACAGAAGAAGACTCGCAGCCGACGGGTCCTGTTGGTGATGCTGCTGCGGATCACTAAGATCTGCTAGCGCACGCAAGATACAGTTGGTGGAGCCTGGGGCTGATGTTGTCGGCTCCAGGTTTCTGACTTTCAGGGCTTAAACTTCTAATGTCTCGACTAAGCAAACTCCTGATGGAATCTCGACCTCTGGTCATGGGTGTGCTCAACGTTACGCCGGATTCCTTCTCTGATGGTAATCAATTCCTGTCGCTGGCGGCGTCGTCAGAGCACGCGCAAAGAATGGCCTCCGCAGGTGCCGACATTATTGATGTGGGTGGTGAATCCACCAGGCCCGGAGCGAAGAACATTACAATTGATGAAGAGCTCGAACGTGTTATTCCTGTCATCTCCAGGATTCGTTCAGCCAGCGATGTATGCATCTCTGTTGATACAAGCTCCCCGGAAGTGATGAGCGAAGCCGCGATACAAGGTGCGGACCTCATTAACGATGTCCGCGCGCTCAGGCGTGACAAGGCCCTGGATGCCGCGAAGAAGACAGGTTTGCCTATTTGCCTGATGCATATGAAGGGCAACCCCGAGACTATGCAAATGAATCCCCGTTACGAAGATCTTTTTAACGAGGTCAATGAATTTTTCCGTGAACGAATAACCATTTGTGAAGCTGCGGGGATTTCCAGAGACAGACTATTGCTGGATCCTGGTTTTGGATTTGGTAAGATGCCCGAGCATAATTTGCAACTGGTGAACAGGCTTGAGATGTTCAGATGCCATGGCTTACCTTTGTTGGTAGGTTTGTCGAGAAAGAGTACCCTTTCCAGGATCACCGACAATCTGCTGATAGCTAGTGTTGTCGGCGCCATCGCTTCGCTGCAGCATGGCGCACGAATTGTACGGGTGCATGATGTGGCTGAGACGGTGAGTGCAATCCGTGTGAGCGAAGCGATACGTAAAGAGTCATTGGAAGCCTTATAATGAAATCAAAAGCATGAAAGGGAAAAAATATTTCGGAACCGATGGTATCCGCGGCAGGGTTGGTGAAAACCCGATAACGGCGGAATTTATGCTCCGACTCGGATGGGCTGCCGGTAAAGTATTTTCGAAGCAGGATCGTGGGCGCATATTAATCGGCAAGGACACGCGAATTTCCGGGTACATGTTTGAGTCCGCCCTTGAAGCCGGCCTGGTATCAGCAGGCGTCGACGTCTTGCTGCTCGGGCCAATGCCGACACCTGCAATCGCCTATCTCACCAGGACTTTCAATGCTAATGCGGGCATTGTCATCAGCGCATCCCACAATCCTTATTTCGATAACGGCGTTAAATTTTTCTCCGGGGAGGGGCAAAAATTAAACGATGACGTCGAATACGCGATCGAGCTTGAGCTGGACAAAGATATGCAGATGGTCGAATCCCAGCGAATAGGCCGGGTATCAAGGGTAGACGATGCGGCCGGCCAGTATATCGAATTTTGTAAGAGTTGCTTCCCCTCTGGCGTTAATCTCAAGAGGCTGCGAATTGTGGTCGATTGCGCGAACGGCGCGACTTACCATATTGCTCCAAATGTATTCAGAGAGTTGGGCGCTGATGTAATTGAAGTTGGTGTATCTCCTGACGGCTTTAATATTAATGAAGATGTGGGCTCCACCAAACCAGAGACACTTGCCAGTAAAGTGTTAGAGGTGCGAGCGGACTTCGGGGTTGGCCTCGATGGTGATGGTGACCGTCTCATCATGGTTGACCATAAGGGCGAGATTGTTGATGGCGATGAACTGTTGATGATTATCGCCAGTTGCCGGAAACAAGAGGGAGTGCAAAATGGCGGCGTTGTGGGCACCCTGATGAGTAATTTTGGGCTGGAAAAAGCACTTGAGAAAGAAGAGATTCCGTTTGTCCGGGCTGCGGTCGGAGATCGGTATGTTCTGGCAGAGCTTCAGGCAAGATCCTGGACGCTTGGCGGTGAATCTTCTGGTCATATCCTCTGTCTTGATCTGACCTCAACCGGAGATGGCATCATATCTGCCCTACAGGTTGTTGCCGCGATGCAGACAAGTGGTGAAAATTTGCACAAATTGAAGAAGAGGATGGAGAAGTATCCTCAGAAGATGATCAATGTTGTTTGCGATAAAAAAGTCGATATAGGTTCTGTCGACGCAGTATCTCTTGCGGTAAAGGCGACTGAAAGTAAGCTCAAAGATAGCGGTAGAGTGTTGTTAAGACCATCCGGAACGGAACCTGTCGTTCGGGTGATGGTTGAAGGAGAAGATGCGGAGCTGGTTGAAGAGTTAGTACAGGAACTGGCCAGCGCTGTTGAGAAAGCGCTGGCGTGATTGCTGTTTTGCCCTCAATATAAACAGATTTTGGCAATCTGTTTCATTAATCTGCTCCGATATGATTGAAAGTTAATATCAAAGCCGTTAACATCTGCCGCCTTTTTGCGGGGCTCGTTTCGATGTTTACAAGGTCGGGATAACTGATCTACATGAAAGGATCTACATGAAAGGTTTGAAATGAAGAACGTGAAAAAAGAGTGAAAGAAAAGGTTTGAGAAAAAAGTTAGTAGCCGGCAACTGGAAAATGAATGGCACCAGGTCTGGAATAGCTGACCTGATCTCCGATCTGGTTGATGGGGTCCGGGATATTGTTCAGGATCATCTCCAGGTGGCAGTTTTCCCGCCGTTTGTTTTTCTTGATCAGGTGAGCCAGGCGCTGGAAGGCAGCTCGATTTTGCTCGGCGGACAGAATGCCGATTGGCGTGCTCAGGGTGCAGTAAGTGGTGAGATTCATCCTTCCATGTTGAAGGAAATGGCCTGCACCTATTGTCTCGTTGGACATTCCGAGCGGCGTGGACTGTTTGCCGAGACCGATTCTCAAGTTGCCCGGAAGTTCAGGGCTTGCAGTGAGAATCAGCTATCTCCAATTTTATGTGTTGGCGAGACCTTGCAGGAAAGAGAGGCTGGACAGACGCTTGCGGTTGTCAGTCGTCAGATAGATGCTGTTATTGATGAGTTTGGAATCGCGGGGATTGCTCAAGGCCTTATTGCATATGAGCCAGTCTGGGCTATTGGGACTGGCATGAGTGCAACGCCGGAACAGGCGGAACAAGTTCATGGGGCGATTCGTGATCGACTTTCACAAAGTGATCAGGGTGTGGCCGACAACATACAAATATTGTATGGCGGTAGTGTGAATGCGGATAACGCAGAAGGGTTATTCGAGAAAGAGAATATTGATGGTGCGCTTGTTGGTGGAGCTTCACTGGTAAGCGCTGATTTTATAAGTATCTGTATGGCTGCGGCTGACAGGGTGGATAGATAAGATGGAATTGGAAGTAATTGAAACAGTGGTGCTGGTCATCCACGTATTGGCAGCATTGTCGATTATTGGCATGGTCTTGCTACAGCAAGGTAAAGGCGCAGATGCAGGTTCTGGTCTTGGCGCTGGGGCTTCGTCTACCGTATTTGGTAGCGGCGGCACGGGAAATTTTCTGTCGAAGGCAACTACATGGATTGCCATCGCATTCTTTGTGACAAGTTTTTCCCTGGCATATTTTGCCAAAGAAAAATCGATCTCGGCACGTAATCTGGGCATTCCGGAAGTAATTCAACAGCTTCCAGAGCGAACGGAACTGCCGACGCTGGAAGTACCGGTTGATTCGGAAGTACCAAATATTGATGTTTCTGAATCAGAAATCCCGGATAATTAGCAGAGCGACGCAAATCACGCCGAAGTGGTGAAATTGGTAGACACGCTACCTTGAGGGGGTAGTGGGGGTAACCCCGTGGAGGTTCAAGTCCTCTCTTCGGCACCAGATTCATGGCTTGGCCAAAGGCCAAACATGAATACCGACAGTGTTTTCACGCAGTGAAAATCACGAAAGGTTCAGCAACCCAGCACGTAGCAAATCTGTCGTGTAAGCCGGATCGCCGGACCGTCAAGTCCTCTCTTCGGCACCAGATTCATGGCTTGGCCAAAGGCCAAACATGAATACCGACAGTGTTTTCACGCAGTGAAAATCACGAAAGGTTCAGCAACTCAGCACGCGCCAAATCTGTCGTGGAGGCCGGACGTCTTGGTGACCCGCGCGTACCATCAATTCCCGCGATAATCTCCACTCCACATTTGCGATTTAAAACACTGATTCCGTTCCCATAAAAACTAACAAAATGCAAAATATCCCGGTTCTGAAAAACACTCGATTTATATGGTTGACCCATAGCCATCTCATCCCTATAATTCGCCCCCTTGTTGTTGCGGGGTGGAGCAGTCTGGTAGCTCGACGGGCTCATAACCCGTAGGTCGTAGGTTCAAATCCTGCCCCCGCTACCACAGTTTTTGTTGAGGCCCCTTTTGAGGGGCTTTTTATTAGCCGATACCTGTAGGGTGAGGCGGTAGGGAAGTAACAGTGGGCGACTTGGTTTTACCCATCGTCAGATCAGGAAATGGGCTTTGTGCCCATTTTTTGTTTGTAACCTGGGTAAATTTCACGTGTTGAATAGGGCGTTGGATGAGTGAACAATTAGAAGCGCTTATTGAACCTGTCGTTACAGGATTCGGGTGTGACCTCTGGGGCATTGAACGGCTGGCTCAGGGGAAGTACTCGATATTGAAAATATATATCGATGCTGAAAAGGGTATCGAGGTAGATGATTGTGCAAAGATAAGCCGGCAGGTAAGTAGTTTGTTAGATGTTGAAGATCCTTTTAATGGTAACTATACCCTTGAGGTATCTTCGCCAGGACTGGATCGGAGATTGTTCAAGTTGGAACAGTTTGAACTGTTTAAGGGTTCGCAGGTAAAACTGAGCTTGAGGAAGCCTTATGAAGGTCGTCGGAAATTTGTCGGGATTTTGTGTGGTGTTGAAAACGAAGATGTAGTCATTCGTTCGAGCGAAGATGAGGAGATACTTTTTCCGTTCGAGCAAATTGAGAAGGCCAATATAGTGCCAAACCCATAGAGATAAAGGGTTAATGGGAATTGGGTGAGTGGGCGTTGCCCACTTGATATGTTGTTATGCGAGGCGTGGAGATGAGCAAAGACATACTGCTAGTAGTAGAATCAGTTTCTAACGAAAAAGGTGTGCCGGAAGAGATTATATTTGAGGCGCTGGAGTTGGCGCTGGCTATCGCAACCAAAAAGCGTTACACCGAAGATGTGAATCTTAGAGTTGCCATCGATAAAAGCACGGGAGAATATTCGACCTTTCGGTGTTGGGAAGTTGTGGCCGATGATTACTCGGAATCGGAGGAAGTTGGCGAAGAGGAACCAAAATCTCCAGATGCCCTGATTAGCCTCACGGAAGCAAAAGAAAAAGATGCGAGCCTGGAAATTGGCTCCTCCTATGAGACTCCGGTTGATTCAGTCGAATTTGGCCGCATCGCGGCGCAGGCTGCGAAGCAGGTAATAGTCCAGAAAATTCGAGAAGCAGAACGTGCACAGGTTGTCGAAGCCTATAGAGATCGTGTAGGTGAATTGATCAATGGGCAGGTTAAAAAAGTAACACGCGAAGCTGTCATTATGGATCTGGGTAACAATGCAGAAGCACTGCTGCCACGAGAAGAATGGATACCAAGAGAGACATTTAGAGTTGGCGATAGACTCAGGGCCTTGTTGGCAGAAGTCCGCCCTGAAGCACGCGGCCCGCAGCTGGCATTGACCAGAATATCGTCGGAAATGTTAATTGAATTGTTCAAGATAGAAGTACCGGAAATTTCTGACGGCGTTATTGAAATATTGGGTGCAGCGCGGGATCCAGGATCACGTGCAAAGATTGCGGTCAAAACGAATGACGGCAGGATTGACCCTATTGGTGCCTGCGTTGGCATGAGAGGTTCCAGGGTCCAGGCCGTATCTGGTGAGCTCAGCAATGAGCGAATCGATATTGTGTTGTGGGATGACAATATTGCACAGCTGGCAATTAATGCCATGTCTCCTGCAGAAGTTGCGTCGATCGTGATTGATGAAGAAACCAAGAGTATGGATATTGCCGTTACAGAAGAAAATCTGGCGCAGGCGATTGGCCGTGGTGGGCAAAATGTAAAACTTGCCAGTGAGCTGACGGGTTGGAATCTCAACATCATGACCGAGGAAGAAGCCAGTGAGAAGCATGATCAGGAATCAGGCTCAATAATTGAGACATTCATGGAACAGCTGGATGTCGATGAAGATGTTGCTGTTGTGTTGGTTGAGGAAGGGTTTACGAGTCTCGAAGAGATTGCCTATGTCCCCATCGCCGAAATGTTGGCGATTGAAGGCTTCGACCAGGATATTGTCGAGGAGTTAAGAAGTCGGGCGAAGAATACGCTGACAACTTTGGAACTGGCAAGTGAAGAAGAAATCGGAAAGATCGAACCAGCTGCTGATTTGCTGGAGATGGATGGCATGGATGCTCGTGTTGCTTACCAGCTAGTCGCTATTGGTGTGATTACAATGGAAGACCTGGCAGAGCAGGCTATCGATGATCTTATCGACATCGAAGATATGACGGAAAAACGTGCAGGCGAGCTGATTATGACTGCTCGCGCACCGTGGTTTGCGGAAGAAGATGATTAAGTGCTAATGAGCTTAATTGACTAATTGAGGAAGACTAGATGGCGGATGTAACAGTAAAACAACTGGCAGAGACGATTGGCACGCCCGTTGACCGCTTATTGCTGCAAATGCAAGAGGCGACCCTGTCTCAATCAAATGAAGAAGATCTCGTTTCTGAGGATCAGAAAGAGACCTTGCTGTCGTTCCTGAAGAAAAGTCATGGTGACACCGGTGGTGCACCAAAGAAGATTACCTTAAAGCGACGTACATTGAGTACCTTGAAGACCGGTGGGTCTGCAGGGCGTGGCAAGACTGTGAATGTTGAAATTCGCAAGAAGCGTACCTATGTGCGGCGAGCCACTCCCGAGGGTGAAGCTGCCACAACATCGACAGCAATGATTCCGGAGCCGGAAGAGGCTCCAGTTGAGGTGGTTGAGTCGCCGGAAATGAAGGCGGAACGTGAAGCGGAAGAGCTGAAAGTAAGGCGCCGTGCAGCAAACGCAATGATTGAAGCGGAAGCTGACAAGCGGCGTACTGAGTCGGCGGAAAAAGCCGCCGCAGAACTGGCAGAACAAAAGGCAAAGGAAGTGCTTGAAAAGCAGAAAGCTACTTCTGCCGATGGCAAGAAGGCTGATGCTTCTGCCGATGATTCGCTTGCCGAAATTAGTTCAAGAAAGGACAAGCGGGATCGTCATGATCTAGATGAAAATGATGGCAAGCAGAAAAAATCGAAGCATGGGAACAGAAGGCGAAGACAAGAGCTGGCGGGTTCTGTTGACGGCGGTGCCCGACCTTCCTCGCGAGGCAAGTCGACCCTTGGGCTTGCATCTGGATCAAGGCCTAAGCGGGCTGCTGGTAAACGGCATATCAGTTCTCAGCACAAGTTTCAGGCGCCGACCGAAGATAAGCAACGTGAAGTTGAGCTGGGTGAGACAATTACGGTTCAGCAGTTATCACAGCGTATGTCTGTCAAGGCAACTGATGTCATCAAGTCTCTGATGGGACTAGGTGTGATGGCAAATATTAACCAAACGGTTGATCAGGACACCGCGAGCCTGGTGGTGGAAGAATTTGGACATATCATAAAACTTATGGATGCGAACGCAGTTGAAAAGACCATAGAAGGAGAATTGGTCTATGAGAATGAAGCAAAACCAAGGGCGCCTGTTGTTACCGTTATGGGTCATGTTGATCATGGTAAAACATCGCTGCTCGATTACATTCGAAAATCCAGGGTTGCCAGCGGTGAGGCCGGTGGTATCACGCAACATATTGGCGCCTACCGGGTAGAAACCGCTAAAGGCGAAATTTGCTTTATTGATACGCCTGGCCACGCCGCGTTTACAGCAATGCGTGCTCGCGGTGCAAACGCTACCGACATAGTCATTCTTGTGGTTGCTGCAGACGACGGTGTAATGCCGCAAACGGAAGAAGCAATCCAGCATGCAAAGAACGCCGGTGTGCCGCTGATTGTTGCCATCAACAAAATGGATAAAGAGGGTGCGGATCTTGATCGCGCCAAGAACGAACTGGCTGCAAGGGAAGTGATCCCGGATGACTGGGGCGGCGACACTCAGTTTGTGCCAGTATCGGCCATCACCGGCCAGGGTATGGACGATTTGCTTGAAGCGATTAATTTACAGGCTGAGCTATTAGAGCTGACTGCGGTTGAAGACGGACCGGCTCAAGGCGTCGTCATCGAATCTGAACTGGATAAAGGAAGGGGTCCGGTTGCGACGCTACTTATCCAGAATGGTACTTTGAAGCAAGGTGACATAATTGTTGCCGGCGAACAATTCGGGCGGGTCCGTGCGATAAATGATGAGGATGGGCAGCGGGCAAAAACTGCAGGTCCTGCGACACCGGTCTCTGTACTTGGTTTGAATGGAACTCCGGCAGCTGGTGAAAATTTCATGGTTGCCAAAGACGAAAAGCGAGCCAGAGAGCTTGCTGAACTACGTAGTGAACGCGCGACAGAAGAAAGGCTCGCGACCCCGGCAATTAGTCTCGACAATTTGTTGGAAAGCTTCAGCCTTACTGAGACCAACCTGCTTAATATCGTAGTGAAGGCGGATGTGCGAGGTTCACTGGAGGCAATTGTCACCTCGCTGAAGGAAATCGGTAACGATGAAGTTAAGGTTAATATTGTTGCCCAGGGTGTTGGCGGAATCACTGAGTCAGACGTTACCCGTGCAAGTACATCCGGTGCCATTGTATTTGGTTTTAATGTTAGAGCGGATAACTCAGCGAAGAAGTATGTAGAAAGAGAAGGCCTGGATTTACGATACTACAAGGTTATATATGATCTGCTGGATGATGTTAGAGATGCGTTAACAGGTATGTTGTCACCTGAAATTCGCGAAGAGATTGTCGGCATAGCAGAAGTACGTGAAGTATTTGATAGCAAAAGTCTTGGTACTATCGCCGGTTGTATGGTGACCGAAGGTACGGTCTCTCGAAGTAAGAAGATCCGAGTACTGAGAGACCATGTCGTCATCTATGAAGGTGAATTGGAATCATTGCGTCGATACAAAGATGAGGTCAATGATGTTCGAAGTGGTGTTGAGTGCGGTATCGGCGTTAAGAACTACAACGATGTAAAAGCGGGAGATCAAATAGAAGTCTTCGATTCCCGCGAAGTCGCAAGAAAACTATAGGCAATCGACTAGTCGATTGAAATTTAGATGCCAAGGGAATTTAGTAGAGGAAGAAGAATAGCCGACCTGATTCAACGGGAGTTGGCTATTTTGGTCCAGCGGGAAATTAAAGACCCGCGGATTGGTATGATCACCATTAACGAAGCAAAAGTGTCCAGAGACCTGGCGTTTGCCGATGTCTATTTTACCATGTTCCCTGAAGATGGGGCGGAAGCTGCGGAAGAAGTTCTTAATAATGCAGGCGGTTTCTTGAGAAGCCAGCTGGCGAAGATTATGTCGACGCGAACAACGCCGAAGCTTCGCTTTCACTATGACAGTACAATTGTTAATGGCGCTAGAATGTCCAAGGCCATCGATGACGCAATTGCTTCGGATGTGACTAAATCGAGTGGTTCCGAAGACTGATATGGGAAGAAGGTCACGTAAAGGTCGTTTGGTGAATGGCATTTTATTGCTGGACAAACCCCATGGAATGACTTCAAATGGCGCCCTTCAGGAAGCCAAGAAGTTATTTGGCGCAGCCAAGGCAGGCCATACTGGCAGTCTGGACCCCCTGGCAACGGGTGTATTGCCGCTTTGCTTTGGCGAAGCGACAAAATTTTCCCAATTTCTCCTCGATGCAAACAAACGTTATGTGACAACGATCAAGCTGGGCATTGTCACGGCAACGGGTGACGCCGAGGGTGAGGTATTAAGTACCAGGAAAGTCCCGGAGATTTCAAGTTCCAAGCTGGAAAGCGTCCTTGAAAAATTTCGCGGCGAAATTTCGCAAATCCCTTCAATGTACTCGGCGATAAAGGTCAATGGGCAGCCGCTCTATAAGCTGGCCAGGCAGGGCATCGAAATCGAGAGAAAGAGTCGCCAGGTGACAATATTCAATCTGGAACTTTTGATTCAGAGTAGCGATGAGCTGGAGTTGGATATTTCCTGCAGTAAAGGTACTTATATTCGTAGCCTTGCAGAGGACATTGGTGAGGCATTGAATTGCGGTGCACATGTCATCGCTTTGCGGCGATTGGAGTCAGGCCCCTTCGGCATAGAAGAGACTTACTCTATGGAAGAGTTAAGGCGATTGAAGGATTCGGGAGGCGTGAAAGCTCTCGATGAGAAGTTATTACCAGAGAGTGCATCCGTTGATGATTGGCCTTCGGTAAAACTTACTGAAGTAACCGCGTCGTATTTGACGCAAGGCCAGCCGGTGCAAGTTTCCAATGCGCCAACGAGAGGCTGGGTAAGAATTTTTTCAGAAGCTCGAAACTCAGAGAATGAAGATGAAACATTTCTCGGAGTTGGAGAGATTCTGGAAGATGGAAGGATCGCACCACGACGGCTTGTTGTGTTGCAATAACGAGGTTTTTACTTGTTTCAGTAGTGGCATAGGTTGCCATGGAGCCGGAAAGGACTTTTAACATTTCGTGAGGCATCTGCAAATATGCGCGGGTGTTCTCGCATATGGTCACATTGGTGGCTTAAGCATATTAATTGGAGAAATATTTAATGGCATTATCTACAGATATAAAGGCTGAAATTGTTAAGGATTATGGTCAGTCAGAAAACGACACGGGATCCCCCGAAGTCCAGGTTGCATTGTTAACTGCAAATATCGAAACCCTAACAGAGCATTTCAAAGAGCACATTCACGATCACCACTCAAGAGTTGGGTTGTTGAGGATGGTAAGTCAGCGAAGGAAGTTGCTTGATTACTTAAAGCGTAAAAACGCTGGACGCTATGCAGAGTTGATTAAACGACTCGGCTTACGTCGATAGTTGGAGTCTGTCCAGTATGGAATCCACGGATACCACTTCCTTTGCGGAGGCTTGAAATTGCAGCTTGGTTATTGCAAACATAGTCTCCTTAGCTGCGGTTCCCGGAGGAATTACTACAAGGCAAGAACGAGTTACATCAGTAGAAATGGAAATGAGAAATAGACCCGCAAATTGGTTGCGGGTGAGCTTGAATTGGAGAAAAAATTGAATTCAATAAACAAAAAATTTATGTATGGGGAGCACGAAGTAACCCTGCAAACTGGCAAGATTGCCAGACAGGCAACAGCATCAGTCGTCGTTAGCATGGCTGATACCGTTGTACTAGTTGCCGTTGTTGGCAGAAAAGAAGCAAAGCCGGGACAGGATTTCTTTCCTCTGACGGTTAATTACGAAGAAAAGACATATTCAGCAGGGAAAATTCCCGGTGGGTTCTTTAAACGTGAAGGCCGCCCTTCGGAAAAAGAAACGCTGACATGCAGATTAATTGACCGCCCAATTCGCCCTCTGTTTCCGAAAGGATTCATGAATGAGGTACAGGTGACTTGTCAGGTAATCTCAGCGAATAAGGACATTGATCCAGATATTCCTGCAATGATTGGTGTTTCAGCGGCTCTGTCTCTTTCTGGCATCCCCTTTGCTGGCCCAATTGGAGGTGCAAGAGTTGGCTTCACAAAGGATGGCTACTTGTTGAATCCGGGTTATGAAGCGCTCGCAGGCTCTGATCTTGACATGGTCGTTGCTGGTACTGAATCAGCCGTTTTGATGGTTGAGTCTGAAGCCAAAGAGCTCACGGAAGATCAAATGTTGGGTGCTGTATTGTTCGCCCATCAGGAAATGCAGGTTGTCATTAAAGCTGTTAATGAACTTAAAGCTGAAGCAGGTAAAGAAGCCTGGGAATGGAAAGCCCCCGAAGTAAATTCTGTCTTGCTTGAGCAGGTTTCTGAAAAATTTGGCAGCGGCATTGCCGAAGCCTATAAAGTGACAGACAAGATGGATCGTCAAAACCTTCTTGGAAAACTTCGCGACGAGGCTGTTGCTGAATTTGTAACAGAAGATGGCTCAGATGCCGACGATGTCAAAAGCATCTTCGCAGGAATTGAAAAGAAAACAGTTCGGCGCGCCATTGTTGCAGGCGAACCACGCATTGACGGACGGGATACGAAAACAGTTCGGGACATTAGTGTTGAAGTGGGCATTTTGCCAGGAACTCACGGTTCTGCACTATTTACTCGAGGCGAAACTCAAGCGATTGTAACGACGACTCTTGGATCCATGCGTGATTCTGCGATTATTGATGCACTAAGTGGTTCCTACAGGGACAACTTCTTACTGCACTATAATTTCCCACACTACAGCGTTGGTGAAACTGGCTTTTCTGGCGGCCCCAAGCGCCGGGAAATTGGTCATGGTCGTTTAGCGCGACGTGGCATTGCAGCAGTATTACCGACTTCAGAAGATTGGCCATATACCACTCGCGTGGTGTCAGAGATTACCGAATCAAATGGTTCATCCTCTATGGCCAGTGTTTGTGGGGCTAGTTTGGCCTTGATGGATGCTGGTGTTCCTCTGAAGGCGCCGGTTGCTGGTGTGGCAATGGGGCTGGTTAAAGAAGAAGACGGCTTTGCTATCCTGACCGATATCCTTGGTGATGAAGATCATCTTGGTGACATGGACTTTAAAGTTGCCGGTACTGCGACAGGTATCACAGCGCTTCAGATGGATATTAAAATCCAGGGTATCACCGAAGAGATTATGGATGTTGCACTTGAGCAAGCACGCGAAGCTCGCCTACATATCCTTGATGAAATGAATAAGGTAATAGGCCGATCCAGAGAAGGTGTATCCGAGAATGCGCCAGCAATGGTTACCATGCAGATCGATTCTGACAAGATTCGTGACGTGATTGGTAAAGGCGGTGCAACAATTCGTTCAATTACTGAAGAGACCGGGGCGACTGTTGATATCGATGACAGCGGCACGATTACCATCTTTGGTGAAGGTGCTGCATCACGTGACGCAGCAGTCGCGATGATCGAGTCAATTACAGCTGAAGCTGAAGTAGGTAAGATCTACAACGGCAAAGTTGCGAAGATAGCCGACTTTGGTGCCTTCGTCACCATCCTTCCAGGTAAAGATGGACTGGTTCACATTTCACAAATCGCAAAAGAGCGAGTTGAGAAGGTGACTGATTACTTGAGTGAGGGACAGGAAATCAAAGTGATTGTCCTTGACGTCGACCGTGGCCGAATCAAGCTTTCCATTAAAGAGCTTCCCGAGGAAGACAGCGCAGCTGCTGAAGAATCCGAGACGGAATCGGATGAGGCAGAAGCCGAGTAAATTTTGTTATGTAAATGGCAAATATAAAGGGGACGAAAGTCCCTTTTTTTGGATCTGATTTTTTTTGCTGAGGTCGAGCATCAGCTGTGAGGCAGCTCGTTATCCGGTAAGCGGGCTGTTTTTAATCAGGTCATCCACAACACCAGGGTCGGCCAGCGTACTGGTATCACCAAGACTGTCCAGTTCGTTCTCGGCAATTTTGCGAAGAATACGGCGCATAATTTTCCCGGAGCGGGTCTTGGGCAATCCAGGCGCCCATTGGATAATGTCTGGTTTTGCGATTGCGCCAATTTCAGTTCGCACGAGTTGATTGAGTTCCTTCATCAACTCGTCGCTGCCTTCGATATCATGCATTAAGGTCACATAAGCGTAGATACCTTGCCCTTTGATTTCGTGGGGGAAGCCGACAACGGCTGCCTCGGCTACTTTTTCATGGAGTACCAGGGCGCTCTCAACCTCGGCGGTACCCATACGATGACCGGAAATATTCAGGACGTCATCTATTCTGCCGGTTATCCAGTAGTAGCCATCTTCGTCGCGCCGAACGCCATCACCTGTTAGGTAGTAGCCTTTGAAAGCGGAATAGTAAGTTTCAATACAACGCTGGTGGTCTCCATAAACAGAACGGATTTGTCCGGGCCAAGATCTATCGATAGCAAGAATGCCGGAGCCAGGACCTTCGATAACATTGCCGTCGTTATCCAGAATAACCAGACTAACGCCGAAGAATGGCCTGGTCGCCGAGCCGGGTTTCAACGCGGTTGCACCGGGTAGTGGTGTTATCATGATGCCGCCAGTTTCCGTTTGCCACCATGTGTCGACAATCGGGCACCTCTGTTCACCGACTTTATGATAATACCACTCCCAGGCTTCCGGATTGATTGGCTCGCCAACGGAACCAAGAAGCCGCAATGAGTCTCTTGATGTACTGTCCAAAAATTCATTGCCTTGTGCCATCAGCGCACGTAGTGCGGTTGGTGCGGTGTAGAAAATATTAACCTTATGTTTGTCGACGATCTGCCAACATCTGGATGCGTCCGGGTACGTTGGTACGCCTTCAAACATGAGCGTTGTCGCGCCATTGGCCAGTGGCCCGTATACAATGTAAGAGTGCCCTGTTACCCAACCAACATCGGCGGTACACCAGTAAATGTCTCCATCTTGATAATCGAATACGTACTTATGCGTCATCGCAGCGTGAAGTAGATAGCCCCCGGTGGTATGAAGCACACCCTTGGGTTTCCCGGTTGAGCCTGAGGTGTAGAGGATGAATAGCGGATCTTCGCTGTCCATATGTTCGGGATCACAATCTGCAGATTCAGTTGCGCATGCATCGTGATACCAGATATCGCGATCATCTTTCCAGGCGATCTCGCCACCGGTACGCTTAACAACTATTACCGTGTGCACATCAGGACATTTCTCCAGTGCCGTATCTGTATTGGTCTTTAAAGGAATTGGGCGAGCGGATCGAATGCCCTCATCAGCAGTAATGACCGTCTGGCAATCTGAATCGAGAATTCTGTCTTGTAATGCCTGGGGGGAAAATCCGCCAAATACGACTGAGTGAACTGCGCCAATTCTCGTACAGGCTAGCATTGCGTAAGCAGCCTCGGGAATCATTGGCATGTAGATGCAAACCCGATCTCCCTTTTTGACGCCCCGGGACTTCAAGACATTGGAAAGGCGGCATACATGTTCATGCAATTCCTTATAGGTAATTTTTGCATCATCCGCTGGGTCATCACCTTCCCAGATGATGGCCGTTTGCTGCCCACGTTCGGGCAAGTGGCGGTCAATACAATTATAAGATGCGTTCAGTGTCGCGCCTATAAACCAGCTTACCTTGCCTTCGATGAAGTCTGATTCCGACAGCTTGTTCCATGGCGTATACCAATCGAGGAATTTATTTGCCTGTTCCGGCCAGAACTCTTCCGGATGCTCAATGGATGCCTTATACATATCAAGGTATTGGTCGTTATTAATAAGTGCGCGAGCCGCGGCTTCAGAACTTACTGGATATGTTTTAACTTCGGACATGCAGCCCTCCTGATTATTTCTAATGTTTACACTGTGCCATATTGCGCGCTGGAGAGTATCTTCTATTTTTCCATCAGTCCGGATCTGCATTTGGATTTATGCACTAGATCAGAACTTGACGTGGATTGTAGTAATGCCTGCCGTTTTTTCATTTTTTATCGATTGCAGGAAATTGACCAGTTTGTCGTAATCTTCGTGATTCCGCATCCAGATTTGGCTCGGCGAGTATCCTGTCCTTTGCCAAGATAAAGTCGGATACAAGGGCGGGCTGAAACATATCGGCTTGCTTCGGGAGCTTCCAATAGCACTTCGTATCCGAGTGTTTTGCCAACACCAATTGGGCCTTCGAACGCGATGTATCGAGGTACTCCATTGGGCTTGTCCAAAGCGACGCCTATTTGTTATAGGATTTGTTGCCTGACCCGCGATTGTTGGAATAGCTGATCAAGTTTCCGTTTACGTCTTCCGGCTTATCCTTAACCTTACTTTCGTCGCCTTTACGGTTGCCGTCACGATCTGGGCGACTGGCATTGCGATCGGAGCGATTAGCATGGCGATTTGGGCGATTGGCATTGCGATCGGAGCGATTGGTATTTCGTTTGCGCTGTCTATTAGCGTTCCCGGTTTTGTTGTCTCTGTTGTTACCGTTTTCAGCAAAGTTACTTTGTTGGTCTTGACCGTTTTCCGCTGGATTCTGGCGTTTGCGTTTGCGCTTGTTCTGGCTTCTACCTGCTGTCGTCTGTTTGAGGTTTGCCTGGGCTTCACCGTCAGCTTCCTGATACTTGGTCCACCATTCACCCAGCCCATCCAGGTCCTCACCGGATTCTTCCCGCAGCAACAGAAAATCATAGGCCGCTCTGAATCTCTTGTGCCCAAGGAGGACGTCGGGTTTCTTCCCTTGTCGCATGGGTAGCCGAAATTGCAGGTTCCATATCTCTTTAATAGGGCCAGAGAATCTCCTCGGGATTGAGGTAAATAGCTGCTGGGCAGCAATAACAGTAGTCGCGGCTTCATGAGAAGCCTCTACCGACGAAAGTCCTTCCTCTTCCAGCTTTGCTTTCTGTTCGATAAAGGGGTGCCAGAGTAATGCAGCAAATATAAAGGCAGGGGTTACAGGTTTGTCGATCGCTATTCGTTTGTCGGTACTTGCGAGGGACAGACTGATCAGTTTTTCGGCTCGCGAACCTTCCATGCAGCGATGTGTCGCTGGAAATAACCAGCTAAAGACTTCGTACTCCAACATGGCATTGAGCGTTTCTACGCCATGGGCTGACATGAAAAGTTTCAATACTTCCTCGAAAATTCTTGCCGGTGGAATATCCTGTAGCAGGTGCGCCAGCCGGACAACAGACTCTGCGGAATCTTGTTCAATATCAAAGCCAAGCTTAGCCTTGAAGCGAACAGCACGTAGCATTCGAACAGGATCTTCGCGGTAGCGATCTTCAGGTTTTCCGATCAGCCTGATGCGCTTTGCTTCGATATCTGCCAGTCCACCAACCAGGTCAATGATCTCTTGGCTGTCGACATTGTAGTAGAGTGCGTTCATGGTGAAGTCGCGGCGATGAACGTCCTCTTCGAAGCTTCCGTATACATTGTCATCGAGTATCATTCCGCCTTCTGAATGACTGTCTTCATCGATTTCTTTGTGCGGGCCTCTGAATGTTGCAACTTCAATGATGTCTCTGCCAAAGCGAACATGCACGATCCGGAATCTTCTGCCGATCATCCTTGAATTGCGAAAGAGTTCACGAACTTCTTCCGGGTGGGCATTTGTGGAAACATCGAAATCTTTTGGCGTATTACCCAATAATAGATCGCGGACACAGCCGCCTACGAGGTAGGCTTCGTAGCCGTGTTCGGTGAGCCTGTTAATGACTTTCAGCGCATTCACGCTGATGTGCTCCGTTGGGAGGTTTTTTGCCAGGGAGGTCACTGCTTGGACCATTGAGTGGTGCGTAACCTGCTCATATAGAAGATTGAGACTGCATCAAGTAGGAGGTATTAAAGCTTTTTTGAGGTAATCGGATGTTATGTAATTCAGGGTAAATACTAACAGACAATTGATGTAAGTGCGCTTTTTCAGCGAGACATTGCATATGTTTACTGACTTCAAATAGTTCTTGTCCATAATTGAAATCCTCCGCTGTTACTTCCTTTGTAAGTGACTGATTTAACAGCCTAACTAAATTTATATGCAGCAATTTCAGCCGAAAAAATGCTATTTCTGGACAGGAACTAACCAGGATGAACAACAAAAAAGAGGAAGTACAAAGAAAAACGGGAAAAGTATTGCTACTTTTCCCGTTCAGGAGCCATTTTTATTATTTTTATTTATTATTATTTTTATATTGCTCCAAAACATCGTAGATATCCTGGAGTTGGTTATGAGAACTGATCCCCAATACCGAAATTGACGTTTATTGTTTTTGTTGCCAATCCACTTACATAAAGCACTAAACGTGCCAATGTGGATAGTTCAATTAAAACAAAGACTTAAGGTATTTTAATGTGTTACCCAAGTAGCTAGTGTTACCCAATGTTACAAGTTTGTGAGTTCTTTGGTAACACTAGTTAACAATTGGCCTAACGTCTTCTTGATTTTTTACGAGGAATATTGAGCCTCTGGCGCTTCTGCCACAGGCACTTTCGACTAATGCCCAATTTTTGGGCGAGTTCGGTTTCAGTCATGTGGTCCTGATTGTCGAGTACAAATTTCTGGAAATAGTCCTGCAGAGAGACATTTTCCTCCGGATTGTTGCTATCCGGCAGGCTATTATTGTCGGCGAAATGGTTGCTCTCATGCACATCGCTATTCACCTTGTTCACCGCAGGTATTGGAGGATCAAATTCTATGGCAAGTAGTTCTGGCGTAATTGATTGCCCTTCACAGAGTATGACTGCCCTTTCAATGGCATTTTCCAACTCGCGGATATTGCCTGGCCAGTGGTATTCCCGTAAGGCAGCGAGAGTAGCCTCGGAAAAGGTGAGGTCAACTCGCTTGTGCCGCTTACAGGTCGATAGCAGAATATGATCAGCGATTAGCATCAGGTCACTTCCGCGATCTCGTAAAGGTGGCAGGGATAACTTAACGACATTCAGGCGATAGTAGAGATCTTCGCGGAATTGTTTCTTTTCAACCAGGGATTTGAGATCTCTGTGGGTTGCAGCAATTAACCTTACAGCCACTTTCTTGGTTTCAACTGAGCCGATACGCCGAATTTCGCCTTCCTGAAGTACTCGTAATAGCCTTGCCTGAGCGTCCAGGGGAAGTTCGCCAATTTCATCGAGGAATAGAGTGCTTCCGTCAGCAGCTTCGATGATTCCGGCACGGGAGTTTGTGGCTCCGGTGAATGCTCCTTTCTCATGACCGAATAGTTCGGATTCAATCAGGCTATCGGGGATTGCAGCGCAGTTCAGCAGCATCATATCCATATCGGCTTGAGCGCTACCATGATGTATTGCCTTTGCCACGAGTTCTTTGCCTGTACCAGACTCTCCCACGATCAAGATATTAGAGTTGGTTGGTGCAACTTTCTTGATTCTGCTGAACAGATCAATCATGGCGTCCGAGTCACCAAGCATATTTGCAAATGGAAGATCTTCGGGTTCTTCAACCATACTTTGAATAGTGGCGAGCAGCTCATCGTAGTCAAATGGCTTAGCGATGTAGTCCACCGCGCCAAGTTTCATGGTCTCAACTGCGGATCGTAAACTTGCGTAACTGGTCATGACGAGCACGGGCGTATTCGGCGCCAACCTGATGATGTTGGTGCCTGCAGGTCCCGGTAGGCGAAGGTCAGTTATGATTAAGCAAAATTTAGATAAATCGTGCTTTGTTGCCTCTCCAATGGAACCGGCCTCACAGATTTTATATTTTTTTTTCTCTAGGAATTTCTTGAGTGAGGATCGAATGACGACTTCGTCTTCGATGATAAGAATGTACTTATGGCTCATGCTCTTCCGTTTAATAGTGTGGTGAGCTAAACACCTATACCAGGATGTTGTCAACTAATTAGTTCTTGCCCGGATTCTGACACAGCCGAGATCACGTCCTTCGCAAATGATTGTTTTATGAGTCTAACAATAATTTGGTTCTGAATTTTCCTCGCGGCTTATATTATTTACGGAAAGGAGCTTATTAGAATTCAGCTGTTTGTATGACCTGAACTCCGGGGCTCGTCTTTTACGTATTGTGGCAGTCTGATTGTAACTCGTGTGCCACTCGTTTCCGTCATAGCTTCAGCAACTATACTGCCATGATGTTCTTCGATTATAGTGGCAACAATTGCAAGCCCGAGGCCTGTGCCTTTGCCCGGATCTTTGGTTGTAAAAAAAGGTTCAAAGATTCGCTTTAGATCTGATGCGGGAATGCCATGCCCTTGATCCCGAATCTCAATAATGACACTTTCTTCTTCCAGGCGGTTGGTGATGAGAACTTCATTGTCTGGCTTGGAGGCGTCCCGGGCGTTTGATAGGAGGTTTACGAATACCTGGCTCAGTCGTTGTGAATCTCCAAGTGTGAAGATCTCCTGATCGCAACTATTAATTAGCCGAACTTCGTTCTGGCGCTGGCTCAGGGAGAGCAAACTTATGGCTTCGTTGATACAAAGATGCAAATCAAGCGGAACACTAATGAGATCCATCTCACCCTTGCGCGCATAGGCAAAGTTAGAGAGGGATTGCAGAATAGTAGATATGCGAGTGGTCTGGTGAAGGATTTCCCCTGACAATTCATGAAGCTCAGGGTCGTCTGAATCAAGTTTTATATTTTGTGCGAGGCAGGCAATGCCGGTTACCGGATTGCCGATTTCATGAGCAATGCCTGCGGCCAGCTGGCCAATGGCGGCCAGTCGCTCGTTGTGAAATAGCTGCGCTTCAATCAGTTGAGATTCTGTCAGATCTTCGATAACAATGACGAGGTCACCCTGCGAGGAATGGGTGGCCAGCGATGCCTTGTGCAGATTCACCAGTACCTTTCTTTCCTGAGTTTGCAACTCCACCTTAGGTTTGTATATAGCATCGTCATATACAAAGGTATTAAGGAGTTCCTTCCAGGGTTCGCTCAAATGCGTGATATGAGAACCAACAATCGACTCTGCCGGGATGCCAGTGATTTCCTGCATCGCCTGATTCCATGTACGGACGATATATTGCGTGTCTATTGCGCAGACCGCAGTGGGAAGATCCTGGAGTACCTGTCTGTGATATCGACGAAGATCGTCCAGCTCCGCCGCGAGGCCAGTGAGTTGCGAATGGTAGTCTTCCAGATAATTTTCCAGAGTATGTACAGAGCCGGAAATTGACTTATAGGGCAGAACTCTGTCGATGATTCTGTGCGCGATGGTTTGGCCCATCATGCTCGAAAGATTTGTTTCCATCTGGTTTCGAAGTTGGCTCAGCGCATGCGGGCGATTTTCATCTTCTGGAAAGCTGAGTTCAGACAGGGCCAGAGTAACCTCTCTACTCGATACCGTTCGGCCCAGTGCCATGGCTAGATTACTTTCGATCTCACTCACCGATTGTGCGTGTAGTTCGCCGCGAACACTGCCAAGGAATGAATCAGACAAGCACTCTTCGGCAGCAATGGCTTCCTCCTCCGTTGTCTCCGTGAGCATCGAGCAAATGCAGAACATAAATGTATTTGCGGTAAATGAAAGTGTTGCGGCATTGTGCCAGGAGGTTTCACTGATTTCGAATGTAAGGGGAGAGCCGAAGAGCAGATTGTCAATCAGTGGCAGTAGCAGCAATGTAAACCAGACAAGATATCCGGTAATGAGGCCGGCGATGAGCCCGGTACGGTTAGCTTTTGCCCAGTGAAAGCCGCCCACGAGCCCGGGTAGAAATTGTAAGGCAGCAACAAAGGCGACAATGCCAAGGCTCATCAGGCTCTGGTCTTCGCCAAGCAATTTATAGATACCGAAAGAGGCAAGGATAATTGCTGCGATAAGCATTCGCCTGGTTCGCAGAATTAATGCGTAGATATCCACGCCAGGGTTTGGTCGATAAAGTGGTAATAGTATGTGGTTCAGGGTCATCGATGCCAGAGCCAGGGTTGTGACGATCAACACCCCACTAGCCGCAGCCAGGGTTCCCAGGAATGCAACGATAGTTACGGTTTCATTGCCCGTTGTCAGGCCAATTGCAATGGGATAAAACTCCGCTGGCGTTTCGGCGCCAAGTTTTTTTGCTGCCCACAGGATCGGCGGAATACAAAGGCTGAACAACAGCATGTAAAGAGGAAACCCCCAGCGCGCACCGGTTATAGCACGGTCGTCGTCATTCTCGGTAATTAACATGTGGTAAACATGTGGCATTGCAACGGTAGCGGCGAAGAAGGTGAGCAGCAGAGACCGAGATGCGCCACTGCCAAGTCGTTTTTCTGCGCTCTCAAGAAGTTCCTGGTTCTGTAGAAGCCATGACTCCATTGCAGAAAAGTCGCTGAAGACATTGTAGGTACAATACCAGGCGACAAACATCAGAGCCGCCAGTTTGATAATGGACTCAAGTCCTATCGCGACAACCAGCCCTTCATGTTTATTACGTGTAGATAAGTGCCTGGCGCCGAACAGGATTGCAAAGACCGACATGGTCAGGCAAAACACGATTGCCAGAACGTCTTCACTGAGTTCTTGATTGAGCAGATGGACAGTGACTGAGACGGCTTGAATTTGAAGGGCTAAAAGAGGAAGTACACCAAGCAACATCAGCAGGCTGATAATGCAGCCGACCCATGGCGCCGGGTATCGAAACGCAAAGACATCAGCCAATGAGCCTAACTTGTGTGCCAGTGCGATTCGACTTATTGGAGTGAATAATACCGGAGCGATGAGGAAGGCCGCGCTGGCACCAATAAAGTACAATATGTAGCTTGAACCATATATTGAAGCAAGGCCCATTGAACCATGGATGGCGAACGCTCCTGCAAATACTCCGAGGGATAACACCCTTGTCGCCGGGTGCTTAACAATGGCCCGGGGTATATAGCCCTTCTCGGTGGCGTAGGCAGAACCAAATAATATCGCAAGGTAGGTAAGCCCGATTCCAAAAAGTTGGGTCAGCGAAAACATAGGTGTCAGTCAACTTTTCCGAAGAGATTTTCCTGATCCAATTTTTCATTGTGCGCTGGTGTATCTTCAGGGCTACCTTTTAATGTGGTCTCCTCGGCAAAATTGGTATTCCTCTTTATTTGCCAATGTAACCACATGGTTGCCAGCAGCAGGAAAATCCAGGGAATATAGATGTCAATCCAGGCAGTAAATGATTTGCCCCACCAATAGCTCGCGGCCGGGGTGAACACGAAGACCCCTAATACGATAAAGATGATGGTTCTTTCCAGCATGGCTTGATCCTAAACTATTGGGCTGACTTTATCTTAATGCTGTGTATGCTAAAAATCAGGCGATAAGTCCGGCTTGCTTTGGAACGGAATGAACGTCCCATTTGTCGATGGCGACCTTCAGGATACTATTGACAGAATTTGAATCGGATGGCCTGACTTGTCCCAGAAAACCCAGTGCACGAATGAGATTGTCTGGCGCACTTTTCTCATCAATGGCGGCAGCATGGGATTGTTTACTAAGTTTGTCTCCGGACTGGCCGAGAACAAGGGGGATATGCGTATAATTCATTACCGGCAGATCCAGCTTTTGTGCAAGATAAACCTGCCTGGGGGTCGATTCCAGCAGGTCTGCGCCCCGGACAACATGGGTGACCTTTTGGAATCCATCGTCCACTACTACAGCAAGTTGATAGGCAAATAATCCGTCTTTACGTTTGATAATGAAATCGCCGCAGCCTGATCTTGCGTTCCAATGCTGATCTCCAAGGACAGTATCCGTGATATTGATCTGTGCCTCATTCATGAGGATGCGGAATGCAACAGGCTGTTTGAGCTCTGCAAGCGATTTGTGTCGACAGGTACCGGGATAAACTGGTGGCAGGTTTTTTCTGATGCAATCACATGGAAATACGAGTTTGTTTTGCGCCAGCTTGTCCAGCGCATATTTGTAGGCATGCAGGCGCATACTTTGGTACAGGATATCGCCATCCCACAATAGTCCGTGCGATCGTAGTTGTTGAATGATGATTTCCGGCGCGGCTATAGATTCCCGTGGTGGATCG
Source organism: Pseudomonadales bacterium (assembly GCA_046582185.1). Classification (GTDB taxonomy): domain Bacteria; phylum Pseudomonadota; class Gammaproteobacteria; order Pseudomonadales; family Azotimanducaceae. The sequence continues at coordinate 150,558 of JAYGEX010000005.1, forward strand.
AGATCTTCTATACGCAGTAACCAGAGCCCATGGTTATGCCGCGCATCGAGAAAACTTGCAAGCGCTGCAACCAGTGAGCCGAAGTGGAGGGGCCCAGTGGGTGATGGGGCAAATCTACCCGTATAGTTGCTGTTTGAAGTTCCGTTACTATGAATAATCATTGGATCGACGACTAATCGCAATATCAGCGATTAGTCTTGAGATCGACCACATGATCAGCGAATTAGCCGTGGAGTTGTTTCTCTTTCAGCTCATCCAGTGTTTTGCAATCGATGCATTGAGACGCAGTCGGGCGAGCTTCCAAGCGATGAACGCCGATTTCGATTCCACATGACTCACAATATCCATAGTCATCCAGCTCAATGAGCTCTATGGTATTGTCAATTTTGCGGATGAGCTTTCTCTCTCTGTCTCTGGTACGCAGTTCCAGGCTGAATTCTTCCTCCTGGCTGGCTCTGTCTGAGGGGTCAGGATAGTTCGCCGCTTCATCTTTCATGTGGCTTACAGTTCGATCGACTTCTTCCATGAGTTGAACTTTCCATTCAATCAGGATTTCCTTGAAGTGTGCTCGCTGTTCTTCATTCATATACTCTTCATTTTTCTTGCGCGCATATGGTTTGAAATCTGAACGTTCCACGGCAGACTTGGACGACCTTTTAACTTTGCTTGCTGCGACTTTCTTTGGCGCTGCTTTTTTGGTGCTGGTTTTCTTTGGCGCTACCGTTTTTGACGTCGCTGGTGACGTATTTGATTTTGCCTTAGTTGTCGATGTACCTTTCTTGGTGGTTGAAGTTGATTTCTTCGGTGTTTTTTTTGCTACAGCTGTCACCTTTTTCGGTACCTTCTTTTTCACAGTTGATTTTCGGGCGCTTGCGTTGCCCGATTTCGGATTTGATTTAGCCTTTACTTTGGTGCCGCTCTTTGCAGCTACCTTGACCTTGACCTTGACCTTGGCTTTCGCTTTGCTCTTGGCAATGGCTTTGACTTTCGCCTTTGTCTTTGCCTTGGCTTTTAACTTGGGTTTGGCCTTTGACTTGCTTTTGGCAGGCGCCTTTGTCTTTGCTTTGGCTTTTGATTTAACTTTTGACTTGGGTTTGGCCTTTGACTTGCTTTTGGCAGGCGCCTTTGTCTTGGTTACCTTTTTCTTTGGTTTTGCTGCCATAGGTACTCCGTTCTCTATGTCACAAAAATTCGGGTTTTAAATCGAGCGGCGAACATTACCAGAACAATTCGCTTACGCCAAGCGACAATTTCCCTTTATTTCCCTTTATTTCGCTTCTTCTGCATGCCAGACCCCGCAAGGCCGGGGTGTTATTATTGCTGCTAAATATAGAGTTGAGAACCCATGCCAGACCCAAGTTTGCTTGAAGGAAAATTAATTCGGCGCTACAAGCGATTTTTAGCAGATGTCACTCTGGTGGATGGGAGCATGATTACCGTACATTGTCCGAATACTGGCTCAATGAAGAATTGCACAGAAGAGGGCGCAACTGTGTGGCTGTCCCGATCAGACAACGCTTCCCGCAAGTATCCTCATACCTGGGAGCTCACCCGAACCGGCAGAGGTCACTATATTGGAATCAATACCGGTAAGGCGAATGGCATCGTCAGATCCGGCATTGAGAGCGGTAAATTGGTGGAAGTCAGTGGCTATCCCCTGCTAAAAACCGAGCAAAAATATGGATCAGAGAAAAGTCGCATTGACATCTACCTGGAAGGTCACGCAAATCGTGCAGATTGTTTTCTGGAAGTGAAGAGTGTGACCCTGCTGGAAGCACCAATCCGTGCCGGGATCGGCTATTTTCCTGATTCAATCAGTAAAAGAGGAACAAAACACCTGCGAGAACTAATGCAAGTGGTAGAGCAGGGATACCGCGGCGTGCTACTTTACTGCGTACAACATTCCGGCATTCACGAGGTTAAGCCAGCTGGATACATTGATAAGGAATATTCAGATACGCTGCAACGAGCCGTCTCTGCGGGCGTTGAGGTCTATGCCTATCGAGTAAGTTTCAGAGGCAATATACCTACATTGGACAGGCGCCTACCTTTTAGTCTTCACGGTGGCCTCAATGATGACTAAGTCAGGCCTTTGGTTGTTATTGATTGCGCTGGTCTTTGTTGCCACGATATCCCTTGGCGTCGGGGCGGCATCGATATCTCCACAAGAGCTCTTTGCTGTTCTAAGTGGCAACAATATCTCTGCGGTCAGTGAAACCATTCTAATCGATATCAGATTGCCGCGGATGCTCCTGGCCATTCTGGTTGGAGCCGGCATTGCGACTTCGGGCGCTGCGATACAAGGTCTGTTTCGCAATCCACTGGCAGATCCGGCACTAATTGGTGTCTCCGGTGGCGCCGCATTATTCGCGGCGGCCTTCCTGGTTTTTGGATCTGAACTTGGCCTGTCCACTATTGGCCTTGCAGGTAGTGCTTTCATTGGCGGTTTATTGACGACTACCATGGTTGTTCAAATAGGACGGCGTGGCGGGACAATCTCAAGCATGCTGCTGGCCGGCATCGCCATCAATGCCGTGGCGCTGTCCGGCGTCGGGGTACTTTCCTATTTGTCGACGGATGGTCAATTACGCTCCGTCGCTTTCTGGGCTCTCGGTAGTCTTAATGGTGCGGATTGGAATTCCCTTGCCCTTGCAGGATTAATTGCGCCGGTGGTGCTCGTCTTTTATATACGCAGCGAACGGCTTAATGCAATTACCCTGGGAGATAGTGAGGCGGGTCATCTGGGCATCTCGGTCGGGCGCTTGCGGATTGAAATTATCATCCTGACGGCATTGGCTACAGGCATTGCCGTTGCACTGTGCGGCGTGATTGCCTTTATTGGTCTGGTTGTGCCACACCTGATAAGGCTAACGCTTGGCTCAAACCACTATATAGTCATTCCTGGTTCGGCCTTGCTGGGTGCCTTGCTCCTACTGGTCGCTGATACTTTAAGCCGGACTCTGTTTAGTCCGGCGGAATTACCCGTTGGCATAGTCACGGCTTTGTTGGGCGGGCCCTTCTTTATTTACCTCATCATGCGTCAGCAAGGCAGGCTGGGACTGTGAGCATCTCAGTGACGGACCTTTCCTTTCAGCTCGGCGAGTCTGTTTTGTTAAGTGAAGTTTCATTCGATCTTGATCAAGGCTCGATCAATGTTGTTGTAGGTCCAAATGGGTCAGGAAAGACCAGCCTGGTGAAAGTACTATGTGGGGAATATGTTCCCACTGCGGGCACGGTGGAAATTGATGAACGGGATGTTCACAAACTGACGCCAGAGAATCGTGCAAGACTAATCTCGGTGTTACCTCAGGAAGCCGCACTGGATTTTCCATTTCGCGTGGAGGAAGTCGTGCAGATGGGCAGGATACCCCATAGCACAAGTGAGCGTGTAAATCGGGCGATATTGTCCAGCGTCCTGGCAGAGATGAAATTGGATGAGTTACGAAGTCGTAATTACCAGACTCTGTCTGGAGGGGAAAAACAGAGGGTGCAAATTGCGAGGGTATTGAATCAGATTTGGGATGTCCTGGACGGTGCCTGGCTGATATTAGATGAGCCGACCGCTGCCATGGATCTTGCCCATCAGCTGCTATTCTTCAAGACTCTCAATCAACTGAAGCAGCAAGGGGCGACAATTTTACTTGTTGTTCACGATCTGAATATTGCCATGAGATATGCCGATCGGATTATTTTGATGTCGAGTGCGAGATTGCTGGCGACAGGTAAACCCATCGATGTCCTGAATTCGACCTTGGTTCGTGAGGCTTTTAACGTCGAGATTCAAATGTTTGCCACTGATGAGCAGAGTCGACCATTCATCATTCCTAAAGTATAGGTACTAGCGCGAGTGTCCGTGTCTGGAGAAACAAAAGTCAGGGGTTTTATTCTCAGCCGGCAATGGCAGGAAACTGCTGTGGGTCAGAATCTGATCTTTTGGTTGTCATCTGAGCGCGGGCCCATCCGGGTAAGTCTAGGCTCTCAGGAGTCAGTTTTTTTTATTCGAAGAAAAGACCTTGAAGCAGTTCAGCGCGTTCTCGGGACGGGCGCTTCCTGGCGACACGCTGAAATTGAGCTGAAAGTGTTTGAACAGGGTGATGCTGATCTGGCCGTCGCTTGTTATTTCCCAAATCAGAAGGGACTTAATTTCGCGAGGTCCAGGTTAAGGCAGACGGGTTTGCCCCTTTATGAGGCAGATATCAGGCCGACGGATCGCTACCTGATGGAACGGTTCATCCAGGGTTCGGTTTCTCTGATGGGTGAGCTGACCAGGTGCGATGATTATTGGGAATGTCAAAACCCAAAACTTCAATCGGTAGATTACATTCCTGATCTAAAAATTGTGTCTATGGATATCGAGACTTCGTACAACGAAAATATTCTCTATTCTATTGCGATCTACGCCAATAATGTCCGAAAGGTATTTATGGTCTGCGATGACAAATCCGCACCATTGGAATATCTCGAATATCTTCCAGACGAAAGAAGTTTGATATCAAGATTTCTGCAGTGGTTTGCCGAGAATGATCCGGACATCATCATCGGCTGGAGCGTCGTAGCATTTGATCTCTGGTTTCTGCAGCAGCGATGTGATGCCTTAGATATCAAATTTGCCCTGGGGCGAAATGCAGAGCCGGTGAAGTGGCGAACTGTCAGCAGGGGAAGGGAGCGAAATTATGCCCTGGTTCCAGGCCGTGTCGTTTTGGATGGCATTGAATTGCTGCGCACGGCGACATACAACTTTGAAAGTTTTGCACTGGATTTTGTTGCCCGGGAGCTACTTGGCAGAGGCAAATTGGTTGACGATGTTGATGCACGTGCAAGCGAAATTCAGGAAATGTACAAGGACAACAAAAAGAAATTGGCAGAATACAATCTTGAAGATTGCGCCCTGGTATTTGAAATTTTTGAACGCACCGAGCTCATTGATTTTGCCATTCAAAGGTCGCGACTGACCGGGCTGGATATGGATCGGGCGGGTGGATCTGTGGCTGCATTCGATTTTCTTTATTTGCCGCGATTACATCGCCAGGGTTATGTGGCACCGGTTGTAGACGAGGGCGATGGCAGTCCAAGTCCTGGCGGGTTCGTGCTGGATTCTCAGCCAGGTTTATATGACGACGTCATCGTCCTGGATTTTAAAAGTTTGTATCCCAGCATTATCCGTACCTTTCATATTGACCCTCTGGCGTTAATTAGTGCCGGTGAAGACGCCATCCCTGGTTTTGTCGGTGGGACTTTTTCACGGTCGAGTGCCATCCTGCCGACCATCATTGCCGAGTTATGGCAGGCAAGAGACCAGGCCAAAAGAGCGGGGCAAGCGGCGAATTCTCAGGCAATTAAAATCATTATGAATTCGTTTTACGGGGTCCTTGGTACCACCGGTTGCCGCTTCCTTGATTCGCGACTGGTAAGTTCAATCACCATGCGCGGCCACGAGATTCTTAAAAAGACACGGGATCTGATTGAGGCGCAAGGTTACCCCGTGATATATGGCGACACCGACTCAGTATTTGTTCATGTGACAAACGCAGGAAAGACTGCAGATGAAATTGGCCGGGAGTTGACGGTATTTCTTAACGATTGGTGGACTAATCATTTAGAGGAAGAGTACTCACTGGTATGTTATCTGGAGGTTGAATATGAAACACACTTTAATCGTTTCCTGATGCCAACCGTACGCGGCTCGGACGTTGGCAGTAAAAAACGTTATGCCGGAATGATTCGGCGCAACGGCGTCGACGAATATATCTTCAAAGGCCTTGAAGCGGTTCGTAGCGACTGGAGTCTACTGGCCCGGGACTTCCAGCAAAAACTCTATCGTTTGGTATTTGAAGACCTGCCCTTTGCGGACTATGTCCGCGGGGTTGTCGAAGAGGTTAACGCGGGCAAGCGTGATGACATGTTGGTACTAAGGCGACGGCTCCGTCGAGGCTTGCACGAATACCAGAAGAATGTGCCGCCCCATGTACGTGCAGCCAGACGTCTTGCAGAAATCAGAAAAGAGAGAGGGTTGCCGGACGATCAGGGCTTCGGCAGCAATTGGGTTGAATACATCATGACAATGGGCGGGCCAGAACCCAGGTTATACCGTGAGTCGCCGATTGATTACCAGTTTTACATCGATAAACAACTGGCGCCCATCGCGGACGCGATACTGTTGTTTAGGTCTTCATCCCTGGCGAAGATTATCGATAAGCAGCTGGGGCTTTTCTAAGCTAATCTACTAGTTCTGCGTTCACTACCCCGGAGTCAAGGCGCGCGCCAAAACTGGATATTAATATTGATGCGGCCTTGTTAGCTAATGTCGCGGCATCTGAGAAAGATTTCCCGCGAGCCAGGCTGAACAAAAAACTGCCTGCGAAGATATCACCAGCACCTGTAGTATCGACTGGCGTCGTCGCAATGCCTGGGATCTTAAGTACGTCGCTACCATCACAAATTATTGCGCCGTCCTTGCCGCAGGTAATGGCAAATTTAGGAACAGCTTCCTTGATCTTTTCGATTGCGGCATCAAGCGTTGCCGCGCCTGTCCACAATATTGCTTCGTCTTCATTGCAAAAAAGTATGTCCACACCCTGGGAGATAATTTGTTGGAAGCCTTTCCGGAAATTTTCCACCATGGCGGGGTCAGATAATGTCAGCGCTACACTTACACCGGCGTCTCTGGCGATCGATTGTGCCTTCAGTGCTGCTTCAAAGCCTGTAGGTGAGCTGACGAGATAGCCTTCAATATAGAGGAATTTGGAATTTACCAGGGCATCGCTGGATAGCTCATTGACCGACAATGTCTGGGTGATACCCAAATGTGTGAGCATGGTTCGTTCCGCATCTGGCGTCACAATAGAGATGCATTCTCCGGTGACGCCTGATTCCCTATTGTCATCCAGATTTGTATCGACGCCGGCCTCGCCAAGGTCTTTCATAAAGAAGTCGCCAGTCTTGTCATTGGCCACCTTGCAACTATAAAACGATTGGCCGCCTAATTGAGCAACAATTACGATGGTGTTTGCAGCGGAGCCGCCACCGGCGAGCTTCACAACCTTGTGTTCGTGTTGAACTTCAAGCAGATGAATGAGATCCGCTCTTTCGTCGGCTTCGATTAGCGTCATCAAACCCTTGTCCCAAGAGATAGATTCGATGAACTGTTCGCCCACTTCGTATTCTGTATCTACGAGTGCATTGCCTATTCCATAGACATCATATTTTTTCATACTAAATTCCTGGGTTTAGCTGTAGCGCTTGAATCAGCCTAGCTGATTTCATTGAATGCTTTTTTCGCTGCGTCGATGGTTTTTTCAAGTTCGACCGTGCCATGACTTGCGGAAACAAATCCTGATTCGAAAGGTGACGGTGCAAAATTTATTCCTTGCTTCAGCATGCTGTTGAAGAAGGTATTAAATGACACCGTATTGGAATTCATCACCTGCGAAAATTGAGTTACCGGGCTGGCGTTTGAGAAAAAGAAACCGAACATGCCCCCGACTTGATTTGTTGTAAAAGGAACGCTGGCGTCATCCGCGGCTGCCTGCAATCCTGTCATCAGGGCTTCGGTGTTTTCGGTGAGAGTCTCATAAAAACCTGGCGCTTCGATAAGTTGTAAGGTTGCTATTCCTGCAGTCATGGCAATCGGGTTTCCCGAAAGAGTGCCTGCCTGGTAGACAGCGCCGAGGGGCGCAACTGTTTGCATAATATCAAGTCGCCCGCCAAAGGCGCCAACGGGCATCCCGCCGCCGATGATTTTACCCAGAGTAGTCATGTCAGGTTTTATGCCGTAGAGCGCCTGTGCTCCACCGAGGGCGACACGGAAGCCGGTCATCACTTCATCAAAAATAAGGATGCTGCCATATTTATCACAGATGTCTCTTAAGCCTTGTAGATATCCCGGGCTTGGAGGTACGCAACCCATGTTACCTGCCACTGGTTCAATGATGATCGCTGCAATATCATCACCGGTCGCGGCGAATAGCGCTGTTACCTGCTCGAGATTATTGAACTCGAGGGTCAGGGTATGCTGCGCAAAACTTGCCGGGACGCCAAGAGAATCTGGTTCCCCCATGGTCAGGGCGCCGGAGCCTGCCTTAACCAAAAGGGAATCGCTATGACCGTGATAACACCCTTCAAACTTAACAATCTTGTCCCGGCCGGTGAATCCTCTGGCGACGCGGATTGCACTCATTGTTGCTTCTGTACCTGAATTAACCATGCGGATCATTTCTATCGACGGTACGATCTCACAGACCTTACTGGCGAGTTCGGTTTCGATGGCTGTGGGCGCGCCGAAGCTTAGCCCATTATCTGCGGCACTTTTGATGGCCTCTATAACGTCCGGGTGGGCGTGTCCAAGGATCATCGGCCCCCATGAGCCTATGTAATCGATGTATTCCCTGTCATCCTCGTCATAGAGGTAAGCGCCTTTTCCCTTTTTAAAGAACACCGGCTTACCGCCAACTCTGGTGAATGCGCGCACAGGCGAATTTACGCCGCCGGGCATAAATCGTTGTGCTTCCTCAAAAAGTATTTCTGACCTGCTCATTCTTCTTCCTTCAACATTCTTTCTTCGATCTTCGTTAAAAAGGGGAAGCCTAAAGAAACTTATACTGGCCCCCTGAATTCAGGGCGCATTCAAGCATTCATTGGATCAGGATTCAATGCGAGGATTTAATGGCTATGGCTGATAATAGGATTCAAGATCTTCGAGGGTGATGATCCCCACTGGCGAATCCATCATTGGTGCAGTGATACGATTTACGTAGAGGGCCTGAACCCCGCTGGTCTTCAGTGAGTTCAGTGCTTCACCCAATGTCGCTTGTAGAAGTATGTTCGTAACGTCCTTTCGAGTCGCTGGAATCTCCATTAAATCGATCGCATCCAGGTCTTCAGGTTTTACGCTGGATAATTTTGAAATATAGATGTCCAGATCTTCCGTCCTAAGAATGAAAGAGGGCGACTTGTTCAGATCAACGAGCAACCAATTGGGGTTCCTGCCCAGGATATCCTGTGCGTCTGCGGCACTTAAAGGTGTTGAAACCCGTTCGAAGCTTCGCTCCATAATGCTTGCCACGGAGGCGCGATTAAGCGCCATAGAGAGGGGGTTTTGCCGGTATTCAAGGCCCAGCAATTCCATCTGTGTGATAAAAATCGATTTCAGTTTGAACACTTCACTGGCGGTAATATTGGCGATGATGATCACCAACATGGCAGGTACAACAATGTTGGGGTTGTGTGTGAGTTCCATTACTGCCATCAATGCTGCCAGTGGCGCCTGCAATACAGCTCCCATCATAGCCCCCATACCGAGCATGACATAAAAGGCTGGCGATGAAAGATCCGGCAATACGGAACTTGCACCCAGCCAAATTATTCCTCCGGCAGTTGCGCCGATGATCAAGGTCGGACCGATCAAGCCGATGGGCATGCCCATGGCCACCGAAGTTGCGGTAGCTAACAACTTAAAAACGCAAACGGCGATGAGAATGGTAAAGGACAACTCGCCCACAATCGCTGCGTTGACCGTGTCATAACCAATACCCAGAACCTGGGGAACCATCAGGGCAATAAGGCCAGTGACGGTTCCGGCAATAATCATCCTCAGCCAAATCTGGGGTGGTGCGCGGCTGATCATATACCTTATGGAAAAAACCAGAGCTGCAGCCAGGGCGCCTATAAGGACACCTTCCAGTATTACCACAGGTAAATCGTTAAACGATTCCATGGACACCTGGGGGACATTAAAGGCTGGATCAGATCCATAGAACAACCGCACAATGAGTGCGGCAGTGACTGCTGCCAGAATTACCGGAATAAAACCGGCAATCGTATATTCCATGATGATGACTTCCATGGAAAAGATGACACCGGCAATAGGCGTATCGAAGGACGCGGAAATGGCGGCTGCAGCACCACAACCAACGAGGACCCTGATACTGTTATTAGGAAGGCTAAGATACTGGCCAAGGAGGCTGCTACCGGCGGCGCCAAGATGGATTGCAGGCCCTTCTCGACCACCAGATTGTCCGCTGACCAGCGCTATCGTTCCAGCGAGTAGTTGGGTGATCAGATTTCGCGCCGGTAAATGTCCCTGGTGCCTGGCCAGGCGTTCGAGTACATGGACGACGCCAACTCGCCTGGAATTGGTATCTATTATGGAAAAAAGGATTGCCAGTACTATTCCACCAGTAAATGGAAACAGGAAATACATCGACCAATGAAGCCCTTCGAAATTGTCTGGTCCGCCAGGCAATAGTTCGCTGAGAGGCATCTCTATCAGTTTTCGAAAGGCAAGGACTACCATGCCAGTGACGATTCCTGAGGTAATCCCCAGTATGGCGAAGTGTGCCGTCGAATCTATAGATGCCAGCCGGCGCCGAAAAGTGCGGATGGAAAAAGATTCCAGGAGTCTGTTAAGTCGTAACTTCATCGGCTACTAGTATTCAAGGCCTTATTCACGGAATTGGGGCTCAGAGGATATGACATGGGGCAGTAAAGCGCTAATTTTGGCTCTTAATCGACCCTCTCGCATCTCGGAAGCCGAATAAAAATATGGCTTTAACTAATGCTCGTCCAGAAATAGAAACCGCCGGTGTTACTTCCTTCGTAAGCGATTGATTTAACCATCTAAGTGTAATTGTATGCTGCAATTTCAGCCGAAAATGTGCTATTTCCGAACAGGAACTAACTAATAGAAACTGATATTTTCTTTTTCTGCTAATATAGATCGCCCTGAATTTAACGATTGACCTATCGGCGAGTATGACAGCGGTTAAAGGTAGTAAACAGTACCAGATGGTGGTTGTTCCACACCGGCCTCTTTATAAGGCAGGTATATTTTTGCTGTTTCTGATGGCAATGACCGCCTTCAGTTTTCTAACCTATGAGTTTGGCATGAGCCAGGGACTGGCTTTTAAGGTAGAGGTCGTTAAGGAAAAGGAGCAGATTAAGCCACGTTTGGCATCAGCCCTTGTATCCATTGATGCAATGCGACAGGAAATCGCGGACCTGAAACTTGGCGGTGACGTAGATTCCAGGGCAACTGAAGAGGTTCGCCAGAGCGTAGAGACGCTTCAGGATGAGATTGCTCAACTGAATGAAGAGATCAAATTCTACAAAGGCATTATGCTGCCCAATGCTGCAAATAAAGGTCTGAGGATAGAACGCCTGGATGTAGAAAATACCGCGGATCCCAACAAATTTAGGTACCGCCTTCTGCTAACGCAGGTGGTTGATAAGCATGAGATCGTCCAGGGCGGTGTGGAAATCGCTCTGATTGGTAATACAGGCGAAGGCGAGAGAGAGCTAAGTTTGAGCGAAATGGATGCTGCCAAGAAAGATGCGATAGGGTTCAGGTTTCGGTATTTCCAGAATATTGATGGAGAATTACAATTACCTATTGGCTTTGAGCCCACAGAGATGATGGTTGTAGCCAGATCATCAGGTAGGAATGGACAGCGTTTAGAAAGAAAATTTAGTTGGCAGTTGAGCGGAGGTTAGAAGATGTTTGGTGACAACAAGGGCAGTAAAACCGAATCCGGGATTACCCTCATTGCAGCGAATTGTGAGTTTGTTGGTGATGTATATTTCAGCGATCAACTTCTTGTGAATGGTATCGTCAAAGGCAATATTTACGCCCAGGCTGGTTCAAAAGCAGTCATCACTGTGAGTGAAAAGGGGCGAGTCAAAGGTGAAATCCAGGTGCCTAATGTCATCATTAATGGCAAGGTCTACGGTGACATTAAGTCGGATAAACATGTTGAGCTTGCCTCCAAGGCGGAGGTGAAGGGCAACGTCTATTACCACTTGATTGAAATGGTGATGGGCAGCCGGCTCGATGGCAATCTCATCCATTTGAAGGACGGTAAGCTTGACATCAAGACGCCAGAGGCGGAATCCAAAATACGCACACCCCATCCGGATTCGGAGTTAAGAAAGGCTGCCGTGACCCCGGTCAAAACCAAACTGGCATGAAGCTAATATGTCCTGAATTCAGGAGCCCTTTAATTTTTGAGATTGACCCCAATATTTAGATTATGACAGATACCCCAATACAATTTGAACCAGGCAAGATGGCATTTTCTGATTCGGCTGCGAGCAAAGTTAAGTCGCTTATTGAAGAAGAAGAGAATGAGAACCTTAAGCTACGAGTCTTTGTAACTGGTGGCGGATGCTCGGGTTTTGAGTATGGCTTCACCTTCGACGAAGATGTAGAAGAGGATGATACAACCATCGAAAACGGTGGCGTAACATTGCTGGTGGACGCTCTAAGCTATCAATATCTTGCAGGGGCAGAAATCGACTTTAAGGTTGATCTTCAAGGGTCAAGATTTGTCATAAACAATCCCAATGCGACCACGACCTGTGGATGCGGAAATTCATTTGCCATTTAGGGATATTGTCCTATTTTCCAGAGCTCGGTGGCTAAACTCACCCTCCGTTATTTGCCTCTACATGTGAATTGCTGGCCAGGTTGGTTGCTCCAACAATTGAAGCCAGGCGCAAGAGCATTGGAGAAGTGCTGGATTTAAAATGTTCGATGTTGCTGGCGAGAACTGGCGATGCCTTTGGTAATTTCACTGTCTTCGGATTACGGTGAACGCCGTTCACCAGAAATTCGTAATGCAGATGTGACGCAGTCGCCCAACCCGTTGCGCCAACATAACCGATAGTCTGTCCTTGTTTGACAATTCTTCCTGCCCTAATTCCCTTGGCGAAGCCGGAAAGGTGCAGGTACTTGGTCGTATATTGTTCTCCATGCTGGACGACGATGTATTTCCCGGACGCGTTGTTTTGCCTGGAGATTGTGACCTTGCCATCGCCTGCGGCCACAATCGGCGTGCCTTTATTTGCAGCATAATCAATGCCGCGATGAGGCATGACCCGTTTGTGAATTGGGTGCAGGCGTCGCAAATTGAAGTTTGAACTGATGTGTGAAAAGTGTACTGGGTCGCGAAGGAACGCCTTGCGCATGCTGCGACCATCGGGCGTGTAGTAGTTCTTTATGCCGTTCTCATCCTCGAACTGCACAGCGGAATAAGTTTTGCCCATATTCTGAAATTGGGCGGCCAGGATGTCGCCTTCCTTTACTTTCTTGCCGTCGACATATATTTCTTCATAGATGACCGCGAAGGTATCACCCTTCCTTAAATCCAATGCAAAGCTGATATCCCATTGGAAGATGTAACTCAGCTTCATGATAATGTTGTCAGACAAGCCGGCCTTTTTACCCGCATGATATAGGGAGGGAGAATCCGTTGATATCTTTGCCGTTTCGAACGCGGTGATTACTTCTGGTTTAGAGGCTTCGTGTACTGCGATAAAACCAGTGTCGGTTTTTGTAACCAGCAGAGAGTCCAATGCGTTTTTCTTGTAACTGAGGGCCAGCAGCACGCCATCCGGTGAAATTTGGAAGCCTAGCGATCGGCCCACGGTAATTTTACGTAGTATCGAAACGTCGCCGCCGATATCGACTATTGCTTGCAGCTCGGCGGCTTTTAGCCCCATCTTCTTGAATATTTTGGAAAGGTTGTCGCCGGAGCGAATGATATAATTCGTCCAGGGTATTTCAGGTTCTTGTTGGATTGTCGTTGTACTTATCGCAGGCTGCTTAACAACAGTCGCGATTGAGAGGGATACTGGTACTCGTGCGAGGTCAGTGCTCTCCTGGGCGGGGAGCGTCGTGATTATGACCGTGAGAAAAACGGCGAGTGCGAGTGCTGCTTTAAGGTGGTTTCTCGGATAGGTCGTCATAAAAGAATCAGATAGCTGGTAAATTTACTGTAAATTGTTATATTTCGGCGCTAACTATATAAAAAATATAGAAATAATGGAAGAAGTAGTCTCTAAGCAGGCAATCCTCCGAGATCTCGTTCCCTGCCAGGAAAGCATGACCCGCGACTTGTATTTCCACCGATATCCTGTATTTTTGCGCCTTCCCGGAATAGTGTCTCCATGGAGCACCAGTATTCGAGGGAAACGAAGGGTACATGAGAGTTTGGTTCCCGACAAATATTAGTCATCAAAATTTGATAACCGAGAGCAGGGCAGGTACGAGTGGTACAAAAAATAGCGGCACAAGAAATCGATTTTCTCCAGAGTTTGCGTAACCTGGGCCTGATTGCGCAGGTCAGCAACGAGGAAGCACTCGTAGAACACATGGCTTCTGGAAATCGCACCGTCTATTGTGGGTTTGACCCCACTGCAGACAGCCTTCACGTGGGCAATCTTGTACCTCTTCTTGCGCTGCGGAGATTTCAGCTTCGGGGCCATAGGCCCATTCTGTTAGTCGGTGGTGCGACCGGAATGATTGGTGACCCAGGCGGCAGGGCCAGCGAGCGAGAATTGAAGTCTGCCGAAGTTGTTCGCGATTACGTTGAGAAAATTCGCGTTCAGGCGAGCAAATTTCTGGACTTCGACTGTGGCAGCAATTCGGCAGTCGTTGTTGATAATGCACAGTGGACTCAGGAGCTGAGCGTCATCGACTATCTGCGGGACATTGGTAAACATTTCAGTGTGAATGCCATGGTTCAAAAGGAGTCTGTGAAGCGCCGCCTGGAGGATGATTCCCAGGGAATTAGCTACACCGAGTTCAGCTACATGATTCTACAATCCTATGACTTTGTTATTCTAAATCGACGCTATGACTGTACGATTCAGATGGGCGGAAGTGATCAGTGGGGCAATATCACCAGCGGTATGGACCTGATTCGTCGCATGGAGGGAAAGCAGGCCTTCGCCATCACCTATCCGCTGATTACAAAAGCAGACGGCACAAAATTTGGCAAAAGCGTAGGTGATGCCATTTGGTTAGATGCGCAGAAGACTTCTCCCTATAGTTTCTACCAGTTCTGGCGAAACAGCGCCGACGACGATGTCATGAAATTTTTAAAGACATTCACATTCATTGAGCCGGAAGAGTTACAGCGAATTCAGAATGCACACGAACAGGATCCTGGAATGAGGGCGGCGCACATTATCCTTGCCAAAGAGGTCACAAAACTTGTACATCTTGTGGATGGCCTTGAAGCAGCCGAACGAATTACTGATGCACTGTTTTCCAATAGTCTGGATCGATTGTCGGCAGAAGATCTGGAGCAACTCGCGCAGGATGGTATGGCGTCAACAATAGTCTCGGCTGGTGAGATCAGTATTCTTGATGCGCTGGTTGATTCTGGTTTGGCTGTCACACCTCGAGGAGAGTTTACGATGGGTCAGGCGAAGAAATTGATTAAAGGTAATGCAGTGTCGTTGAACGGAGTGAAAATTTCTGAGCAGGACCTTGTGCTGAGTCAGGCGAATGCGCTGCATGAGCGTTTTCATATTATCCAGAAAGGCAAGAAGCTCCATCATCTGATGGTACTCGCATCGGATTAATCAGCATCGAGTTGTATTCAATTTGAGCAAGACTTCCCATCCTTGAGCCAGGTGGTATCGCTTAAGCTCGGGATGACAAACGTAAGGTGATTCATGATGCATATTACAACTGTTAGTCAGAGCCATGCTGTATTTCACGCAATGAAGTCGTTCATCGTATAGAAGATCTTGAATCAGGTCAGCGTCACGAGGCTTTTGGTATTGAGTTTGAAACCCTCCCTGATCTTGGTCGACTATGGTCTACATTTGCCAGCGTCAACGACGTTCATTTCGGCGAAACAGAGTGTGGCGTAGTTTCCGACAAGGATGTCGGTCCGACCTACGCAGCTGCGGATGATGAAGATCCTTATCCTGAAGTAATGAATGCCGGTGCAATTGCCGAGATAAGTGCCATCAATCCTGACGCAGTTCTGGTTAAGGGCGACCGTCTTTATCATATCAGGGAGAATCACGAGGCCTATCATACGCCAGTTATAGAAACCCGAACTCGAATAAAAATTGATTTACCGGGCGTCACGCTGGTGATGATGGACACGGTTCGCCCTGGGCTCACCGGGGGGACGGTTTATGAAGATGAGCTGGAATGGTTGGCTGATTTGAGCGCTACCGCTACCGAGCCAGTCTTGGTATTTGGCCATCATCAGATTTGGGATCCCGCAACTTCGTATCGATCCGCAGACTATTTCGGCATTCAGCCCGATGAATCTGAGAAGCTGATTGATCTGGTTGCCAAGCGGCCGGCAATCAAGGGCTATTTTTCCGGACATACACATCGAAACCGTGTTCGATATTTCGCCCAGTCGTCCGATACTCCCTGGGTTGAGGTTGCCTGCGTTAAGGATTTTCCTGGCATGTGGGCCGAGTATCGCGTGTTTGATAGCGGCATCCTGCAAATAAATCACAGAATCAGCACCGAGGCAGCACTTGCCTGGTCTGATAAAACCAGGGCATGTATAACGGCACATATTTCAACTATGCCCTTGGTGAATTGTCTGACCGATGTTTTGTGGTTTGTCGTACTTAACGAAATCAAGTATTGCCACTGTAAGACTGGCCAATTGAATTAACTTTTAGATGAGAGTTTGGTGCAGCCAGATGGGCTCGATGGCCCGATATTTCGGCCGTCGAATTGAGGCGGTTGCCTATGGGAGCCTCTCGGATCGCCGGACAAAAAAGTTGGTGGAGCCAGACGGGCTCGATGGTCCGACATTTCGGCCGTCGAATTGAGGCGGTTGCCTATGGGAGCCTCTCGGATCGCCGGACAAAAAAGTTGGTGGAGCCAGACGGGATCGAACCGTCGACCTCCTGCGTGCAAGGCAGGCGCTCTCCCAGCTGAGCTATGGCCCCAAAAGATCGGGATGTTACACGACGAACATGTTTCCAGATAGCTAAATCTATGTAGATGGCATACCTGTATGTCGTCATTCTATGTCTGGTGGGTCTGGGTGGATTTGAACCACCGACCTCACCCTTATCAGGGGTGCGCTCTAACCAACTGAGCTACAGACCCAGACATGATCCAGGTTCAATCAAACTTGAATCGAGCCAAGGGCGCGTATTATACGCACGGACTCTCGTTTTTCAATCGTTTTGCTTGCTGGATTGTAGATTGCTCCGCCAGGTAATTCAGATCGCAATTTTGTTCTCCTCCATCCATACTTTGCGGATGAGAATTGCGGACCAAGAAATCATAACAAGGCTGGCCAGCGGTAGTTCAATACCTGATGACCCTGATGTTCAGGAAATGTTGTCGGCGCTGGATATAGCGGTATACCAAAAGGACAGTTCGTTGTACCTGTCGCCGTCCATGGAGCTCCTGTCAATCGATAGGATAAGTGCATTGGTTCAACAGGACGTCTTAATTGAGACCTATTTGTCGATTGATTCAACCAATCGTTACCTCATGGAAGAACCGGCCAAGAAAAATCAGATCAAGATCTGCCTTTCCGAACAGCAAACAGCAGGCAAGGGCCGGCGAGGCAGAAATTGGGTGAGCCCCTTTGGGAAAAATATATACATGAGCATGGGTAAGGTGTTTGAAAAGCCGATGGCGGATCTCGAGGGTTTGAGTCTCGTCGTTGGTATGCAGGTCGTGAAAACATTGCGCGGCTTTGGGCTTGAAGATGTGTATTTGAAGTGGCCAAACGACATAATTTTAGGCAAGGGCAAACTCGCGGGAATCTTGATAGAGCTTTCGCTCGTCAATCGAAAGTGTGTTTATGCGGTGTTAGGTATAGGCATCAATTTTGAGATGAATGAGCAGCAAAGCCAGTCCATTGATCAGCCATGGAGTGCAATTAAATCTGTAGCCTCGCTCTCGAGAAACGAAGTTGCGGGTACGCTAATTAACCACCTGCTTGAACGTCTCGTCATTTTTGAGCAGTTTGGTTTTTCCACATTTCGCGATGACTGGAACTCCTTGAATTTGTATTTTGGTAAAAACGTCTGCGTACATCAGGGCGACGAAGTTATTGATGGCATCGATGCTGGTGTTGATGAAAAAGGAAATTTGCTCCTTCGTGTCGGCAGCGAGCTAATGACCTTCAATGCTGGCCAGGTCAGCCTCAGGCCATCAATAGGGTAATGCGAATCTCATGAGGCATTTTTCATGAAGTATATAGTCGCGACCCTGGTTTTTATGAACCTGGTCTATCTATGCATCAATCTATGGCCCCAGGACGATAGAGTGGTGAACGCTCAATCTTCATTTGGCAAGCGCGATGTGGTAAGCATCAGCCTGTTGAATGAGAAGGATGGGCCTCGACAGAAGTCAATGGAGCAAGTCGTTAATAATCCCATTTTACTAAGCGACAGAGACGACCTTAAATGCCAGGCGATTGGACCGTTCTCCAGCATTACTATGGGCCAATCGGTACTGGAACGCCTGGAGGCGATGGATGTTGCTGTTCAGTTAAGGGCGCTGGATACGGTTTTGGATCAATATGACTACCGCGTGCTTATCCTTCCTACGAAGTCAATTGAAGCAGCATTTAGAAAATTACGGGAACTGCAATCCCAGGGAATTGATAGTTACGTGATTACCCAAGGTAAAGACGCCATGGGTATCTCCATGGGCGTCTACTCCTCCCAAAATGCGGCAGAGCTTGTAAAGCTGCAACTGGCCACCGATGGTTATGACGCTACAATTCGCAAGATCGGAAGGCTGCAGAGGGAATATTGGATTTTCTCTCGCCGCGGAGGTGATCTCAATATTCCTGAAACCTTAATGTCCATAATTCAGGAGCAGGTTCCGCAATTGCAATATGGCGCGCGATATTGTGCAGGATCTTGATGGAAGTGAAAAAGTGGGCCGCGAGCTCTCATTTCGAGCCTAAATGTCTAAAAAGAAACGAAAAGTTGCTGTACTGACCAGTACTCTTCGCATAGAATCCGCAGCTCGCCGATTGGGGTCAAAAAGTCGACCTCATGAGGCTGGTTTTTGCTTTGAATCATTGCCGCTATAGCTCAGTTGGTAGAGCAACTGATTTGTAATCAGTAGGTCCCGAGTTCGACTCTTGGTGGCGGCACCATAGTTCGCGGCTTTGCGAAGCAAAACGTGGATCCTGGCGGATGAATTACGTAGTAATTCATCGAGAAGGAAACTGAAGGTAGTAATAGTCTTCAGTCGATAAGCAAAAGAAGAGTTGCCAAATATGGTGATTCTTGCCAATGATATGAGAGTTATTTTCTGCGTTCGATTCAGCCTCTTGATGAGATTCGACCCTTATCAGGTGCAGAATGCTTGAAGAACCTAGGATAAAGCCACCTCCGGTGGAAATAAGGTTTGACATACAGGGAACTCAAAGGCAGAATTTAGCGCCTCTTTTTTGGAGGGGTACCCGAGTGGCCAAAGGGATCAGACTGTAAATCTGACGCGTAAGCTTCGGTGGTTCGAATCCACCCCCCTCCACCAATAGTTGTGTGGAGCGCTTTTTTGGAAAGCGATGGCGTGAGATTGGAAAGATTTGTCGCGCAGAGTTAGTAAAGATAGTTAGTCATTGAAAATGGTTAGTCGTTAACAAGAGTTAAAGAGTGTAGTTGCCAATTTAAGAAACTGAAGGCGGGTATAGTTCAGCGGTAGAACCTCAGCCTTCCAAGCTGATGACGCGAGTTCGATCCTCGCTACCCGCTCCAACTTATTGGCAACTGCGGGTAGAGCAAGATTTTTAGAGATAGATAGGGAAGTAAGGAAGAAGGCTCATATAGCTCAGTCGGTAGAGCACTTCCTTGGTAAGGAAGAGGTCACCGGTTCAAATCCGGTTATGAGCTCCAGATATGATGTTTGGCGTCGATTGAAGAACGATCGACTTCAATGATCAAGTGGGTAAGTCCAGGTTGATGCAGTTAAGCATTGTCCGGAATGAATAAAGTAAAGCAGATGGCGCCGAGTGCAATTATTTAAGATGTATTGGGCGCCAAATTATTTAACAAATGAGGTGACAGATGTCCAAAGAGAAATTTGAGCGGACTAAGCCGCATTTAAATGTCGGCACCATTGGCCACGTTGACCATGGTAAGACGACATTAACTGCAGCAATTACAAAGGTATGTGCAGAAG
>JAYGEX010000006.1:0-16202 GCA_046582185.1 Pseudomonadales bacterium
GAGATGGTTATGCCTGGCGATAACGTGTTGATGAGTGTTGATCTCATTGCACCGATTGCTATGGAAGAAGGTCAGAAGTTTGCTATTCGGGAAGGTGGCCGCACAGTAGGTGCTGGCGTGGTAACCAAAATAGTTGGATAGTTTGGCTTGGCTTTGTCATAAAGCTATTTACCATAGAAGGAGCGTTTCGATGCTCCTGGCTTTAATTGTTGTTATTGCAGGAACTGCCTTATAGGTAAACATTCTTTTAGAAGGCTTCTCTGATAGAGAAGGTAGTTAATTAGAAGAACTTTTTTTATGAGATAGGCCAGTAGCTCAATTGGCAGAGCAGCGGTCTCCAAAACCGCAGGTTGGGGGTTCGATTCCCTCCTGGCCTGCCATGACAACATTTATAAAGCCGAACAGTAGAACGTAAAGATTAAGGTCAGGATAACGAGAGTATAGAGAAAAACGCCGGGAATTTTTTCGGCTGACTACTTTCAAACAAGTAATAACTTGCAGATGTTTAGCTTATGGATTCTGCAAAAAAAAGTTGCTAAAAGAAGTTGCTAAATGAGTACTAATGTAGAAAAGACAATATACCGCCTTGATGCAGCCAAATGGCTGTTGATATTGGCGGTCGTTGCAGTTGGCATATATGGCAATACATATTATGCCGCCGTGACCTTGCTGTATCGGGCGCTGGCGGGTGTTGTAATTGCGGGTATAATTGTTGCGATTGGGCTGCAGACCGAAAAGGGTCGTGCCGTATGGGACCTGGCCAAAGAAGCCAGGGTTGAAGTAAGAAAAGTGGTCTGGCCGACGAGGCAGGAAACCACGCAAACAACATTAATTGTTGTCGCTGTGGTTATCTTTGTCGGGATGATTCTCTGGGGTTTGGATTCTGGCTTAAGCTGGGCGATTCAGGGAGTACTTGGTTAGATGTGCTTGTAAAAGTACATGTCTAGAAGCCAAATTTAGGTAGGAGAGCACGTTGGAAAAGCGTTGGTATGTAGTTCATGCCTATTCCGGGTACGAGAAGAAAGTGATGCGTGCTATTAATGAGCGCATCGAGCTATCTGGTCTGGAAGATTATTTTGGAGAAGTCATCGTTCCATCTGAAGAGGTGGTGGAGATGCGCGCAGGTAAGAAAAGGCAAAGTGAGCGAAAGTTCTTTCCCGGTTATGTTCTTGTAGAGATGGAGCTTAACGACGATACCTGGCACATGGTTAAGGAAACGCCCAGAGTGATGGGTTTTATTGGCGGCAAGGCAGATAAGCCGGCGCCAATTACAGAAAAGGAAGCCGCTGCTATTCTGCAGCGTGTGCAGGCTGGTACTGAACATGCAACGCCCAAGACGGTGTTTGAGCCTGGCGAATTGGTACGAGTGATAGATGGGCCCTTCAATGACTTCAATGGAGTTGTGGAAGAGGTCAATTATGAGAAGAGCCGTTTACATGTGGCAGTGACCATTTTTGGTCGTTCCACGCCGGTTGAATTGGACTTTGGTCAGGTCGAGAAAGGCTAGATCGAGAAATACTAATCTAGCAATGGCTTTAGCCGGTCATTGTTATTTACGGGGACCTGATGAGTTGTTTTTGCTTGCTCTAAGCAAAGAGAATGTTATCAGGGCTTGAACCCAAAGAGAGGAATCTAACATGGCTAAGAAGATTGACGCCTATGTAAAACTGCAGGTCCCTGCAGGCCAGGCAAATCCGAGTCCACCCGTTGGTCCTGCGTTAGGGCAGCACGGCGTGAACATCATGGAATTTTGTAAAGCCTTTAATGCTGAAACTCAGTCAATGGAAGCTGGCATGCCAGTACCCGTTGTCATCACAGTTTATAGCGACAAGAGCTTTACCTTTATTAAGAAAACACCGCCAGCCAGCGTTTTGTTACGCAAGGCGGCGGGAATTGCCAAAGGCAGTGGTGTGCCGCACACAGATAAGGTCGGCAAAGTAACTCGCGCCCAACTGGAAGAGATTGCGACTGCAAAATTACCTGATCTGACTGCAAAAGATATGGATGCGGCAGTGCGAACAATTGCGGGTAGTGCTCGCAGTGCAGGAATCGAAACGGAGGGCGTGGTATGAGCAAGTTGAGCAAGCGCGTACGGAATTTCAAAGAAAAGGTCGAGATTGGTAAATTTTACCCAATCGAAGAGGCAGTAACGCTTCTGACAGAACTGTCCTCTGTTAAATTTACCGAATCAATCGACGTAAGTATCAACCTTGGCGTTGATCCAAAGAAATCAGATCAAGTAGTGCGTGGCGCTACAGTGTTACCCAACGGTACCGGTAAAGACGTACGTGTAGCTGTGTTTGCACAAGGCGACAAGGCTGAAGAGGCAACAGCCGCAGGTGCGGATATTGTCGGAATGGATGACCTTTCTGCTTCCATCAAGGAAGGCAATCTCGACTTCGACGTGGCAATTGCCACGCCTGATGCCATGAGAGTTGTTGGTCAGCTGGGTCAGATACTGGGCCCAAGAGGATTGATGCCAAATCCACGCCTCGGAACGGTCACACCTGATGTTGCGCAGGCGGTCAAAAATGCTAAAGCCGGCCAGGTTCGCTATAGAACAGATAAGAATGGAATTGTGCACGGCGGCGTCGGCAAGATTGGCTTTGACGCTGTATCCATCAAGCAGAATATTGAAGCTCTCATCAACGATATTAAAAAGGTGAAGCCAGCATCGGCGAAAGGAACCTATCTGAAGAAGATCGTGTTATCGACCACCATGGGCGCCGGTATCGTAATAGACCAGGCCTCTCTGGATATCTAATTTTCAGAATTGAGAGTGCGAAAAGTTTAATTGATGTGTTGGCGACAGCGCATCCAGAAATAGTAAGTAAAAAGACTTTGGGGTACCTGATTCGTTCGACGGTAAATTTTATTCAAATTTGCATTAGAACGGTCAGGGCTCGTCAAAGACCGCAGGTCTGGCAACGCTCTTGGGAGTGATGTCGGTTAAATCACCAAACAGGTGAACCCGTGCAGACGGTGAGAACCCGATTCGGTTTGTTTGAATCATATCGCCGTGAGGACCTTGTCAGGTGCAAGATGATGGGATTTATAACGAGTCGAGGAGTACAAGATTGTGCCTATAGGACTTAAAGAGAAACAGGCGATTGTTGCTGAAGTTAATGAAACAGCAAGCAAGGCGCTATCTGCTGTCATGGCAGACTACCGGGGTGTTTCGGTAGACGATATGACTGCTCTCAGAAAATCGGCCCGCGAGGCCGGTGTTCAGGTGAGGGTAATTCGTAACACATTGGCGAAGCGCGCATTTGAAGGCACGGAATTTGAGTGTCTCAATGAAGCGTTGCTCGGCCCAAATATTCTAGGTTTTTCTATTGAAGATCCAGGCTCATGTGCCCGGGTGTTTAAGGATTTTGCCAAGGATGTGAAGGAATTCGAGATCAAGGCCCTTAGTGTCGGAGGCAAATTGCTTCCAGCGGATCAGATAGATTTGCTCGCAAAATTACCAACACGGGACCAGGCAATTTCATTGCTTATGGCAGTTATGATGGCGCCGGTTACCAAGCTAGCTCGAACATTGAACGATGTTCCGGCCAAGGTGACGCGTGTTGTTGCAGCTGTTCGTGATCAGAAACAAGAAGCCGTATAACTTTATAGATAATTTGGAGATAGGACTCATGTCATTGTCAAAAGATGATATTTTAAGTGCAATTGCAGAAATGAGCGTGATGGATGTAGTAGAGCTTGTAGAAGCAATGGAAGAAAAGTTTGGTGTATCTGCAGCAGCCGCTGTAGCAGCGCCAGTAGCTGGTGGCGGTAGTGAAGCTGCTGCTGAAGAAGAGCAGATGGAATTTGACGTTATCATCACCGGACCTGGTGAAAAGAAAGTCAGTGCCATTAAAGCTGTTCGTGCTATTACCGGCCTTGGTTTGAAGGAAGCTAAAGGTCTAGTTGATGACGCCCCTTCTGCTGTTAAGGAAGGTGTTAGCAAAGACGAAGCTGAAGAAATTCTGAAGCAGCTTCTGGAGTCCGGCGCTAGCGCAGAGCTTAAGTAATACAGGATTTTGCTATTCCTGAAAACTTCACGGAAGGCAGGTGGCGTAAGCCACTTGTCTTTCTGTGGTTTACAAACACGAAAGTGTTTTGATCATTGATCTAGCCTGGAGGCGTTAATGGCCTATTCGTACACAGAGAAGAAGCGTATTCGTAAGGACTTCGGCAAATTGCCGCGAGTGATGAAGATTCCTCACTTGCTCGCGATTCAAGTAGAGTCTTACAAGCATTTCTTGCAAGACAAGACTGAACCGAAAAATCGCCTTGATGAAGGTTTGCACATTGCTTTCAAATCCGTTTTCCCCATTGTTAGTTATTCCGGGAATGCTGGTCTTGAGTATGTGGCCTATCGCCTGGGCAAGCCCATTTTTGGCGTCAAGGAATGTCAACTTAGAAGCGTAACCTACTCTGCACCACTTCGTGTAAAAGTACGTTTGATCATCTACGATAGAGATTCATCTAACAAAGCTATTAAGGATATCAAGGAACAGGAAGTCTACATGGGTGAAATCCCGTTGATGACTGACAACGGTACCTTCATCATCAATGGTATCGAGCGAGTTATCGTTTCCCAGCTTCACCGTTCACCTGGCGTATTCTTTGATCACGACAAGGGAAAGACACATTCATCCGGCAAGCTCCTCTATAACGCCCGCGTTATTCCTATGCGAGGTTCATGGCTCGATTTTGAATTCGATCCAAAAGATTGTGTATTCGTTCGTATAGACAGACGACGTAAGTTACCGGCAACAATATTATTGCGCGCCCTTGGCTACAGCTCTCAGGAGATACTGGAACAGTTTTTCGATACAGATACTTTCCAGATTACTGGTGAGGGTTACGAGCTGGAGTTAATTGCAAATCGATTGCGCGGCGAGACTGCACAATTTGATATCACCAACAAATCTGGCAAGGTCATCGTTGAAGAAAGCACACGAATTACTGCTCGGCATATTCGTGAATTAGAAAAAATCAAGCTTACACAACTGGCGGTACCATCTGAATATGTATGTGGTCACGTCCTGGCTGAAGACATCATCGACAGTGAG
Organism: Pseudomonadales bacterium; assembly: GCA_046582185.1. Classification (GTDB taxonomy): domain Bacteria; phylum Pseudomonadota; class Gammaproteobacteria; order Pseudomonadales; family Azotimanducaceae. The sequence goes on from JAYGEX010000006.1 coordinate 5,064, forward strand.
ACTGGTGAGATCGTTATCCCATGTAACACCGAAATTACAGATGAGACCCTGGAGCAACTTCGTGAGTTGGGCCTCAAAACTTTCAAGACAATTTACACCAATGATCTGGATCATGGCCCCTGGATTTCTGATACCTTATCTGTTGATCCGTCAACTAACCGATTGGAAGCGCTGGTAGAAATTTACCGCATGATGCGCCCTGGTGAGCCACCAACAAAAGAAGCTGCAGAAAACCTGTTTACCAACCTTTTCTTTGCGCCAGAACGTTACGACCTGACAGCTGTTGGGCGAATGAAATTTAATCGTCGCCTGGGCCGTGAAGCTGAAACCGGAGAAGGGACGCTCGGCAACGAAGACATCATTGATGTGCTGAAGTGCCTGATCAATATTCGAAATGGTCGGGACAATGTTGACGATATTGATCACCTGGGAAATCGACGCGTACGTTCGGTTGGAGAGATGGCTGGAAACTCATTCCGCTTGGGATTGATTCGTGTAGAGCGAGCTGTCAAGGAACGTCTAAGTCTGGCTGAATCAGAAGGACTGATGCCTCAGGATCTGATCAATGCCAAGCCGGTTGCGGCAGCAGTAAAAGAATATTTTGGCTCTTCCCAGTTGTCCCAGTTTATGGACCAGAACAACCCCCTTTCTGAAGTCACTCACAAGCGCCGTATATCTGCACTTGGGCCTGGCGGATTGACGCGGGAGCGTGCTGGTTTTGAGGTCCGGGACGTTCACCCAACTCACTACGGTCGAGTCTGTCCGATTGAAACGCCTGAAGGGCCAAACATTGGTCTGATTAATTCCCTGGCGACATATGCTACCACTAACTCTTATGGGTTCCTTGAGAGCCCATACCGTAAGGTAAAAGACGGCTTGGTTACTGATGATATTGAATATCTGTCGGCGATTGTTGAGAGTGATTATGTTATCGCCCAGGCCAGCGCATCTATCAGCGACAAAGGGAAACTGGTGGACGATATGGTTGAGGTTCGTCATCTTGGAGAATTTACCAAGATGCCGCGGGACAGCGTTAATTTTATGGACGTATCTCCGCAGCAGGTTGTTTCCGTTGCGGCCTCTTTGATTCCCTTCCTTGAGCATGATGATGCTAACCGGGCTTTGATGGGTTCAAACATGCAACGTCAGGCGGTACCGACTTTACGTGCTGAAAAGCCTTTGGTTGGAACCGGTATGGAACGAACAGTTGCATCCGACTCCGGCGTTTGTGTTGTTGCAGAGCGTGGCGGTGTTGTTGAAACTGTCGATGCAGGTCGAATTGTCATTCGGGTCAATGATGCTGAAACAGAAAGTGGTGAAGCTGGCGTAGATATTTACAATCTCACCAAGTACACACGTTCAAATCAGAATACCTGTATCAATCAGAAGCCACTCGTTCGCGAAGGTGATGTTGTCTCGAAAGACGACGTACTCGCAGATGGCCCTTCAATTGATACTGGAGAGCTTGCGCTAGGCCAAAACATGCGTATCGCATTCATGACCTGGAATGGTTACAACTTCGAAGATTCAATATTGATATCCGAGAAGGTCGTAAAAGAAGAGCGATTCACCACCATTCATATTCAGGAATTAACCTGCATAGCTCGCGATACCAAATTGGGATCGGAAGAAATTACCTGTGATATCCCCAATGTAGGTGAAGGCGCGCTAGGTAAGTTAGATGAGTCTGGAATTGTCTATATCGGCGCTGAAGTTAACGCCGGTGATATTCTCGTTGGTAAAGTAACGCCAAAAGGCGAAACTCAGCTGACACCTGAAGAGAAATTACTCCGTGCAATTTTTGGCGAGAAAGCCTCCGATGTGAAAGATACTTCTCTTCGAGTCCCCAGTAGTTACAACGGCACAGTTATTGATGTGCGAGTATTTACTCGTGATGGCATTGATAAAGATCAGCGTGCCCTGGATATCGAACACCGGGAGCTCGAGCAGGTTCGTAAGAACATCGAAGAAGAATTTAACATTATCAAGACCGCGACCTTCGAGCGCCTGGCAGACTCACTACTCGGCAAGAGTGTTATTGCCGGCCCGGATCTAAAGAAGGGCGACAAGATCACCAGCGAATACCTTGCGACTCTGCCTTCCGATGACTGGTTTAAGATCCGTCTTGATGTGGATTCTCTAAATAACCTGTTAGAGCAGGCAGATAAGCGACTGAAAGAGCGTCGGTCCGACCTTGATGAAGAATTTGCGGAGAGCAAGCGCAAGCTTGAAAGCGGCGATGATCTTGTTCCAGGTGTCTTGAAAATCGTTAAAGTCTACCTGGCCATCAAACGTAGAATTCAGCCAGGTGATAAAATGGCTGGTCGCCATGGTAACAAGGGTGTCATCTCTGTTATCAAACCAGTAGAAGATATGCCTTATGATGAGGACGGTGAGCCAATCGATATCGTATTGAACCCACTGGGTGTTCCCAAGCGAATGAATGTAGGTCAGATTCTTGAGACCCACCTTGGTTGGGCTGCCTACGGGCTTGGTCAGAAGATTGGTAAAATGCTTGATGCTCAGCGGGAAGTTGCAGAAGTTCGCGAATTCCTTGATGAGATATATAACAGGAGCGGCCGAGTTGAAGATCTGGACTCATTTACAGATGCTGAGATTCTTGAGATGGCGGGCAATCTGCGTGAAGGTGTGCCGATGGCTACCGGGGTGTTTGATGGCGCGTCGGAAACCGAGATCAAGACAATGTTGAAGCTGGCTGATTTGCCAACTGACGGTCAAACAATGCTCTATGATGGTTGTACCGGTGAAAAGTTCCAGCGGCCTGTAACGGTTGGTTACATGTACATGCTTAAACTCAATCACCTGGTTGATGACAAGATGCACGCCAGATCCACAGGATCATATAGCCTCGTTACTCAACAGCCGCTAGGTGGTAAAGCTCAGTTTGGCGGGCAACGATTTGGTGAAATGGAAGTCTGGGCGTTGGAAGCATATGGTGCTGCCTACACGCTTCAGGAAATGCTTACGGTTAAGTCTGACGACGTTCATGGTCGTACCAGAATGTATAAGAACATTGTGGACGGAGACCATAGAATGGAGCCAGGAATGCCTGAGTCATTTAATGTTCTGGTCAAGGAGATCAGGTCGCTGGGTATCGATATAGAACTGGAAGCAGACTAAATACCTGATGAGCTTTTGTTACCAGACATTGGTAGCAAAAGCATTGGCGATAAAGCATTTAAATTATTAACTGGGCATGACGCCCGGAAAAGGAGGAAGCCTTGAAAGACTTGCTGAACATACTAAAAGCGCAAGGACAGTCAGATGAATTTGATTCCTTAAGAATCGGTCTCGCATCTCCTGAGTTGATTCGGTCGTGGTCCTATGGTGAGGTCAAGAAGCCAGAGACGATTAACTACCGAACTTTCAAACCAGAAAGAGATGGCCTTTTTTGCGCCAAGATTTTTGGGCCTAATAAAGACTACGAGTGCTTGTGCGGTAAGTACAAGCGGCTCAAGCACCGCGGTGTAATTTGTGAAAAATGTGGCGTTGAAGTAGCGCTGGCAAAAGTCAGGCGTGAGCGCATGGGTCATATTGAGCTTGCAAGCCCGGTAGCGCACATTTGGTTTTTGAAGTCTCTTCCGTCACGAATTGGTCTGTTGATGGATATGACGCTGCGCGACATTGAGCGAGTTTTGTATTTCGAATCATTTGTTGTTGTTGATCCCGGTCTTACGACACTTGAAAAGCGGCAGTTGCTATCGGACGAGCAATATTATGAGGCGCTGGAAGAATACGGTGATGAGTTCGAAGCCAAGATGGGTGCCGAAGCTATCCAGGATCTGATGAAGGATATGGATATTGAAGACGAGATCGCGACCATTCGTGAACAGCTCCCGCAAACAAATTCTGAAACAAAGATCAAAAAATTAAGCAAACGCCTGAAGCTGATGGAAGCCTTTGTTAAGTCAGGCAACAAGCCAGAGTGGATGATCTTTACTGTTCTACCTGTGCTTCCGCCAGATTTGCGGCCATTGGTTCCTCTGGAAGGTGGCCGCTTTGCGACATCTGATCTTAATGACCTGTATCGTCGGGTTATTAACAGAAACAACCGCTTAAAGAGGCTGTTGGATTTATCTGCACCTGACATCATCGTCCGTAACGAAAAGCGGATGTTACAAGAAGCAGTGGATGCCCTGTTGGATAATGGTCGAAGAGGGCGTGCAATTACCGGTACAAACAAGCGACCTCTTAAGTCACTTGCCGACATGATTAAAGGAAAGCAGGGTCGCTTCCGTCAGAATCTGCTTGGAAAACGCGTCGACTACTCTGGCCGTTCGGTTATTGTTGTTGGTCCTAATCTGCGGCTGCACCAATGTGGTCTGCCCAAGAAAATGGCTCTCGAACTCTTCAAGCCATTCATCTTCGGTAAGTTGGAAGCTCGAGGACTTGCGACGACGATTAAAGCTGCCAAGAAAATGGTTGAACGTGAAACACCAGAAGTTTGGGACATCCTTGCCGATGTTATCCGTGAGCACCCGGTATTATTGAACCGTGCGCCAACATTGCACCGCCTCGGTATTCAGGCATTTGAGCCAGTACTTATCGAAGGTAAAGCGATCCAGCTTCACCCTCTCGTCTGTACAGCCTACAACGCCGACTTCGATGGCGATCAGATGGCAGTCCACGTTCCACTGACGCTGGAAGCTCAGTTGGAATCGCGAGCGTTGATGATGTCTACCAACAACGTTCTGCTCCCAGCCGATGGCGAGCCAGTTATTGTTCCGTCTCAGGACGTGGTCCTCGGAATTTACTGGATGACTCGTGAGCGTATTAATGAAGAGGGCGAAGGCATGATCTTTGCTGACCTCGAAGAGGTTGGTCGCGCATACAAGAGTAGAAAAGTGGGTCTGCAGGCCAAGGTTAAAGTCCGTATTACTGAAACCATTCGGCTGGACAACGGTGAATTTGAAACCACAACTTCAATTCAGGATACAACTGTCGGTCGTGCGCTGCTTTATGAAATAGTCCCTGCAGGGCTTGCTTACAAACATGTAAACGAGACCATGGGTAACAAGCATATCTCGCGTCTGATCAACCTCTGTTATCGAACAGTTGGTTTGAAAGAAACCGTTATTTTTGCCGACCAATTGATGTACATGGGTTATGAGTACTCAACCCGATCTGGTGCTTCTATTGGTGTGGATGATTTTGTTATCCCGAAAGAGAAGGCCAGCATCATTGGTGAGGCAGAAGCTGAAATCAAGGAAATAGAATCTCAGTTTTCGTCTGGCCTTGTGACCCAAGGTGAAAAGTACAATAAAGTTATCGATATCTGGACGCGAGCTAACGATCTTGTTGGTACTGCCATGATGGATACCCTGAGTAAAGAAACCGTAACCAACAGGGACGGTGAGCAGGTAGAGCAGGTTTCATTTAACAGTGTTTGGATGTATTCAGATTCAGGTGCTCGAGGCTCCCCCGCACAGATCAGGCAGCTGTCCGGTATGCGTGGTTTGATGACCAAGCCAGATGGCTCAATCATCGAGACGCCAATCACCGCCAACTTCCGCGAAGGCCTGTCTGTGATGCAGTACTTTATCTCCACCCACGGTGCGCGAAAAGGCCTGGCAGATACGGCGCTTAAGACGGCAAACTCCGGATACCTGACCAGACGATTAGTTGATGTGGCGCAGGATCTGGTTGTCACTGAAAACGATTGTGGCTCTGAGCGTGGCATGATGACAACGGCCGTTATTGAAGGCGGTGATGTTGTACAAGCACTTGGCGCAAGAGTATTGGGTCGAACCGTAGCTCTGGATGTGTTTAATTCCACTGGCGATGAAGTGCTGATTCCCAAAGGAACAATGATCGACGAGAAGTGGGTCGAGCGCCTTGGAGATATGGGTGTTGACGAGATCCTGGTGCGAAGTGCTATCAGCTGTGATACACGTTACGGTATTTGTAGTATGTGTTACGGACGTGACCTTGGCCGCGGCCATCTGGTAAACATTGGTGAGGCTATTGGCGTTATTGCAGCTCAGTCAATCGGTGAACCTGGCACGCAGCTGACCATGCGGACCTTCCACATTGGTGGTGCGGCTTCCCGTGCAACAGCAGTTGATAACGTTCAGGTAAAACACGCCGGGGTTATCCGATTGCACAATCTCAAGACAGTGCAAAAAGCCAATGGAGATCTGGTTGCAGTTTCTCGATCAGGTGAAATTGCCGTTGTAGAAGATGAGACTGGTCGGGAGCGAGAGAGATACAAGCTACCTTATGGTGCCGTCTTGAAGAAAGGCAACGATGCGCATATTGAAGCTGGCGAAATTATCGCCAACTGGGACCCGCATACTCACCCGATCGTTACCGAGGTCGAAGGAAAAGTTGTATTTGAATCTATGGACGAGGGTGTCACTATCCGTCGCCAGACTGATGAATTGACTGGTCTTTCCAGTATTTCCATCATCGATCCAAAGGATCGACCAAGCTCCGGTAAGGATATTCGGGCAGCGGTTCGCCTTGTGGATGATGAGGGCGAAAATTTACTGCTGGCGGGCACAGATGTTCCTGCGCACTACTTCATGGAAGCTAACGCTATTCTGAGTCTGGAAGATGGCGATCACATTGCGATCGGCGACGTTATCGCAAGAATTCCTCAGGAGAGTTCAAAGACTCGCGATATTACCGGTGGTCTGCCGAGAGTTGCAGATTTGTTCGAGGCGCGTAAGCCAAAAGAATCGGCTGTATTAGCCGAAATCACAGGAACCGTAAGCTTCGGAAAAGAGACAAAAGGCAAGCTCCGTTTGGTGATTACGCCAGCTGACACCAGTGAACTTCCCGAAGGTTCAGATCACTATGAAGTGCTGATACCCAAGTGGCGGCACATGACAGTGTTTGAAGGTGAGAATGTTGAAAAAGGTGAGGTGGTGTCCGATGGACCTGAAAACCCTCATGACATCCTCCGCCTTAAAGGTGTAAATGCACTGGCTAACTATATTGTTAAAGAGATTCAGGACGTTTATCGCCTTCAGGGCGTGACCATCAATGACAAGCATATTGAAGTCATTGTCTGTCAGATGTTGCGCAAAGTAGAAATCAGCAATTCCGGTGAATCGGTCATGATTAAAGGAGAGCTGGTTGAGCATACTCGCTTCCTGGAAGAGAATGATCGCCTGGCTGCAGAGAGCAAACAGGCTGTGAAGGGAAATCGTGTTCTTCTTGGTATTACCAAGGCAGCGCTAGCGACTGAGTCCTTTATTTCTGCAGCTTCATTCCAGGAGACGACTCGAGTGCTGACGGAAGCGGCAGTAACCGGCAAGCGCGACTATCTTCGTGGTTTGAAAGAAAATGTCATCGTTGGTCGATTGATACCTGCTGGTACCGGGCTCAAGTATCATGAAGACAGGAAGCGCAGGAAGGAAGCTGCGAAGCAAGAACCACAGAAAGTCAGTGTTAGTGATGTTGAGCAGGCATTGAGTGATGCCTTCAATACTGAAGCTGGCTGATCCTGCATTGGCATGTTTATTAAACATGCCTACGTAAAAACAAAGAATTAGGCGACAGGGTCGCCTAATTCTTTACATATTTGTTGACTCATACATTAGAGGTCATTAGAATTCGGCCTCGCTTATGGCGGCGCCCATAATATGGTCGCGCGCTGAGTGTATGCCCTTAACGTATAGAAGATTGGAGTTATTGTTTTATGGCAAGAATCAATCAATTGGTTCGAAAGCCCAGAAAAAGGAAAGTTGCCAAGAGCGACGTTCCTGCTTTGCAGGCATGTCCGCAAAAACGGGGTGTATGTACGCGTGTTTATACAACAACACCTAAAAAGCCTAACTCGGCCTTAAGAAAGGTCTGTCGGGTTCGATTGACCAACGGCTTCGAAGTTACCTCCTACATTGGTGGTGAAGGTCACAATCTTCAGGAGCACTCCGTTGTCCTGATTCGTGGCGGTCGTGTGAAGGATTTGCCGGGTGTGCGCTATCACACCGTTCGTGGAACGCTGGATACAACTGGCGTTGCAGACAGAATGCAAGGTCGTTCCAAGTACGGAACCAAACGGCCTAAAGCCTAATTTTAAGGCCTGAAAGATAAGATAAATGCTGCTGGGTGCTCAATCATCCAGCAGAGTAAGGTCGAGTCTCAATTGAGATCTCGAATCACCTGAAGAGAGTATAGAGATATGCCTAGACGTAGAGTACCCGCCAAGCGGGAGATATTGCCTGATCCCAAATATGGCAATCAAGTACTGGCCAAGTTCATGAATCACGTTATGGTCAGTGGTAAAAAATCAGTAGCAGAAAATATTGTCTACGGTGCCCTTGATCGTATTAAGGAACGTACCAGCGGCGATCCTATTGAGATTTTTGAAGCAGCGCTAGAGGCCATTGCGCCTTCAGTCGAAGTGAAATCCAGACGCGTTGGTGGCGCTACCTACCAGGTTCCTGTTGAAGTTCGACCTTCCAGACGTACAGCCCTTGCCATGCGTTGGCTTGTTGATTCCGCTCGAAAGAGAGGGGAGAAATCTATGGCCATGCGACTGGCAGCCGAGCTAATGGATGCTGCTGAAGGTCGTGGTTCTGCTGTTCGTAAGCGTGAAGATACGCACCGAATGGCAGAAGCTAACAGAGCTTTCGCTCACTATAGATTCTAAAAGTATTAGCGCTCACATTCTTGTGTAACAAGTGATAAGTAAGAATGGGAACAAGAGCGACAGTATTTAAGTAAGAGCAATCGTATTAATTAGAGCTGGACTAGTTTCAAGGTTACTAACGCAAACTGCGTGGTCCAGCTTAACCAGTTAACTATCGGGGATTTTCAAAGTGGCTAGATCGACTCCCATTAAAAGATACAGAAATATCGGTATTGTTGCCCACGTAGATGCGGGCAAAACAACGACTACTGAGCGAATCCTGTTCTACACTGGTATTTCACACAAGATCGGCGAAGTTCATGACGGCGCCGCTACCATGGACTGGATGGAGCAAGAGCAGGAGCGTGGTATTACAATAACCTCCGCTGCCACAACAACATTCTGGTCTGGTTCCGAGAAGCAATTCGAAGAGCATCGCGTCAATATTATCGACACTCCGGGCCATGTTGATTTCACGATTGAAGTTGAGAGATCGCTTCGTGTGCTTGATGGCGCGGTTGTGGTTTTTTGTGGTACCTCAGGAGTTGAACCACAATCAGAAACAGTATGGCGACAAGCCAACAAATATGAAGTGCCGCGTATCGTATTCGTCAATAAGATGGATCGTGCCGGTGCTGATTTTCTGCGTGTGGTTAATCAAATTGAAGAACGTCTCGGCTCAACTGCCGTGCCGATTCAGTTGGCCATTGGCGCTGAAGAGCATTTCCAGGGGATTGTGGATCTCGTCAAGATGAAGGCGTTTTACTGGGAGGCAGATGACATGGGCCTGACTTTCGTCGAAAGAGAAATTCCGGAAGATCTTGTAGAGCTAGCTGAAGAATACCGTGAAAAAATGATCGAAGCAGCTGCCGAAGCTAATGACGAGTACATGGAGAAATATCTCGATGATGGTGAATTGTCGAATGATGAAATAAAGGCAGGCCTACGTTCCAGAACCATTAACAATGAAATTGTACTGGCGCTTTGCGGTTCAGCATTCAAGAACAAGGGCGTTCAGACCATGTTGGATGCAGTCATTGAATACTTGCCAGCACCGGATGAAGTAAAAGCCATTAAGGGCTTCCTCGATGATGCCGCGGGTACTGAAGCTGAGCGTAAAGCCAGTGATGAGGAACCATTTGCAGCGCTGGCATTCAAAATTGCAACCGATCCATTCGTGGGCGCTCTGACATTCTTTCGAGTCTATTCAGGCATCCTGAATTCTGGCGATTTTGTCTACAACCCGGTCAAGGGAAAGCGTGAGCGAATTGGTCGAATGGTACAGATGCACGCTAATGACAGAACGGAAATCAAGGAAGTAAGGGCTGGTGATATTGCCGCTGCCATTGGCTTAAAACAGGCAACTACTGGCGATACGCTTTGTGCTGAAAAGGATGTCATTACCCTGGAGCGAATGGAATTCCCGGAGCCCGTTATTCACGTTGCAGTAGAGCCGAGGTCCAAAGCGGATCAGGAAAAGATGGGTGTGGCGCTGAGTAAATTGGCTGCAGAAGATCCATCTTTCAGCGTAAGAACAGATGAAGAATCAGGCCAGACCATTATTGGTGGTATGGGTGAGTTGCACCTGGATATTCTCGTCGATCGAATGAGGCGGGAATTTGGCGTTGAAGCCAATGTTGGTAAGCCGCAAGTTGCTTATCGTGAAACGATTCGTAAGACAGTTGAAGCAGAAGGCAAATTTGTACGGCAAACAGGTGGTCGTGGTCAGTATGGACACGTTTGGATCAGGATTGAGCCATTGGAAGGTGCTGATTACGAATTTGTCGACGAGATCGTTGGTGGTGTCGTGCCGCGGGAATATATCAGCGCCGTAAATAAGGGAATTTCGGAGCAGTTGGCCAACGGCGTTCTGGCTGGTTTTCCGCTGCTGGGAGTGAAGGCCACTTTGTATGATGGCTCCTACCACGATGTTGACTCCAGTGAAGTGTCATTCAAGGTGGCAGGCTCTATGGCAATGCGTGCGGGTGCGCTGGAGGCAGATCCCGTTCTCCTTGAGCCGGTTTTTAATGTAGAAGTTGTCACGCCAGAGGATTACTACGGTGACATCGTAGGCGATCTGAACCGGCGTCGCGGCATTGTCACTGGCATGGAAGATGTTGCTGCAGGTAAGGCTGTTCGAGCAGAGGTACCATTGTCTGAAATGTTTGGTTATGCCACCTCAATGCGGTCGGCTACACAGGGGCGTGCGACCTTCTCAATGGAATTTGCAAAATATAAGGAAGTGCCGGATAGCATTGCCGAGGCGGTAATCAACAAAACATCATAACGATCTGCATACATTTTATAACGACAAACCTATACCGATAAAACTGATACCGGTAAGTAATGGTTTTGTATGTGGGCTAAAGACAGAGGAGAGCATTGCTCTCCTTAAGAATAAATTATTTAACAAATGAGGTGACAGATGTCCAAAGAGAAATTTGAGCGGACTAAGCCGCATTTAAATGTCGGCACCATTGGCCACGTTGACCATGGTAAGACGACATTAACTGCAGCAATTACAAAGGTATGTGCAGAAG
>JAYGEX010000011.1:0-5502 GCA_046582185.1 Pseudomonadales bacterium
TTGCATCACGCTCTCAATCCACTTTGCCATGACCGGGATCTCGTTTATGGCAAGCTGGTCAGTGATGCCAACCATATAGTCGAATGTAACCTGCGGCAGGATGGCAAAATCCAGTAATGAGGGTTCAGACAATCCGCCAAAGTAAGGCCCTTCCTTAAAGTGCTCCAGCATTTCCATGCCAACCCGGGCTCGCAAATCCGAGAGGCTCTCAGAGGAATCTACGCACTGCATCATATGTTTAATAAATGGCGCAGTTTGCAATGAGTCTGGCCAGATATTTCTGATTTCATCTGACAGGGGCGTTTGACTGCTAACGATGGCGGCCAAACGCCAGGCACGATGTCTAAATTTGGCATTGATCGGAGCCTCAAAGACCGATCGAAAGCCACTCAATATCATGCTTTCTGAGACCCATTGATCGATTTCTAGAATCTTTTCTTTTTCATCGCTTGTACGTCCAAACAATGGCCGTTCAGGAAAGAGTTCGTCCAACCACAAAGCGAGTGGTGTCGAATCTTTGCGCCACTCGCCATCGATTTCCAAGACCGGTACCTGTGTCTGATTGGTAAACGAAATTTCTTTGGGGTCTGGTGGACTAACCGGCACAAATTCGAATGGGAGATTTTTGTAATATAGGCAACAGCCTATTTTGCGAACAAAAGGGCTTGTTGAATATCCAAAGAGCTTTATTTGCGACACTTGTCCACCTCAGCTTGTAATAGAAGGATGTAAACGAAAGTGGTAGTGGCCACCCTCTCGAATAAGGTGTTGTAGTTTCACTCGAACTCAAGCATGTGGCTATGCTGGATTGGTCGCAATTATTGTCTTTTCTTTCGGCTTCCAAGAGGCACTATTTATCGCATCGAAGTATCGCGAAGGTTCGGCTCCATGCCCACAACGGGTATTCCTGTGAAGCTAGAAGCCGAATATGCTCTTTTTACCGCGACTCTTGTTATTTCTTTCAAGTGATTTCCCGTATCAAGCAATGTGACGGGCATTGCCTTAATATAAGCCAATGGACGCGTTAACACATATATTCAAAACCATTCAGCTATCTGCCAACCCTTACATTTGCAGGGCAGGCGATGGTCCATGGAGCATCCAATACCAATACAGACCTCAGGGCATTTTTCACCTTGTCGTCAAAGGCGAATGCTACCTACGTGAAGGTGGTAGTCCTGAACTTGTGCATTTACGTGTGGGTGACGGCGTCGCATTTCCAACAGGAGGCGCGCATTGGATCTGCAATCACCCAGAGAACCAACACCTCCCAGCAGAAAACGTGGTTAATGTCAGCGAAAACGAGGGGCTCTTTCTGCTTAAATCCGGTGATGTGAAAGCCAATACAAACGACAGTGCTTTCTGGAATGAATCTACCCGCGAGGGCAAAGGAATTCAGGAAACCATTTTGCTCAGTTGCACCTTGTCCTATGACGCAACCATTAATCATCCCTTTCTAAGAAACCTACCCTGTTTTATCCAGGCTAGCACCAGGGCCGGTGACGAGATGGACAGGCTTAAGGCATTGACCAGTTTATTGGTGGATGAATCTGTTGGAGCGCATCCCGGTAAACAATTAATGATTAATCATCTGACAGAAATACTATTTGTGCAGATGCTGAGGGTGCATATGCACAGCACCAAACAATCCAGTGGTTACCTTGCGGCACTCTCAGACCCACACATAGGCGTTGCGCTTAATTTAATCCATACTGAAACGGACAAGAAATGGACCGTGGAATCACTGTGCAAAGCTTCCGCACTGGGTCGAACAGCCTTTACAAAGAAGTTCGTCGATATGGTGGGTCTTACTCCGAAAGCTTATTTATCAAACACCCGCTTAATGGAAGCCAGAGCGAAACTTCAATCCTCTAACGAGTCTACGCTGCGTATTGCTGATGCTGCAGGTTATGCCTCAGAGGCTGCTTTTAGCAAAGCTTTCAAAAAACACTTTAACAAAACGCCGGGCGAGTTACGCAGATCAAAATAAGAAGCTAAAACCAAACCTCTGGATGTAAATCTCGTCACACAAAACATTACTGCAACATTGTGAATACTACGGATCCAGCAGTATTTCTAATTGAAGATTGTTCTGGGATTTCGAGCTAACACCTATCTGAACGAGCAATCTATACTTGCAGCAGTTAATTTGGCAATACCCATCATTGGTACAACAAGTTCGTCGCGTTGGCACACTAACTCAACGCAAATCAATCACCACTGTCCTCCATTTTGGCGTTAGCGTTACTCCAGCGCAAGGGACGCAAAAATGTCTGAGACCTTGTCCATATCGTATCCAAGAACCTCGGTCAGGACATCAACATTGTGCTCACCGAGTTCAGGGCCTGCTTTAGTGTATTGCGCCGGAGTCCTTGATAGCTTGAACCGGGACCCTTCCACCACATAGTCTCCGATTGATGTGTGCGGCACCGTGACGAAATGTTCCCTGTGTACAAATTGTGGGTCCGCCGTTGCGTCTGATGAATTTTGTACCAGATAGGCCGCGACTCCAGCATCGATCAATTTTTCGACCAACTCATCTTCTTTCATCGTTGCTGTCCAGCTGGCAATTACTGCTTCAATTTCATCTTCTCTCGTGCGACGTTGGGAAACTGTTTGCAGCTCTGATAGGTTAAGTTTGTTTCTCAAATCAGCAAGCTTAACCAGTGATTGCCAGGCCTCATCAGTTTGGCAGACAATCGCGACCCAACGATCATCGCCGATCACTGGGAAAACGCCATGAGGGCAATGTTGAAGATCTCTGTTACCTTGTCGTGACCAGACATTGCCGTTCGTTTCGAAATCCAAAACAGCAGGACTTAACATGTGAATCGCCGCTTCTGCCTGAGATAAATCAATATGCTGACCACCACCGCCGTTTCGCTGATGCTCTACTGCTGCCAGCAGGGACGTCAACAGAAAGCGTGGTGACACGCCGTCTGTGTAAGCGAGGTAAGGACCCGCCGGAGAGCGGTCTTGCCAGCCGGTTAACTCATAGAACCCTGTTATGGCTGCTGCCATGTTGCCATACCCCGGGACAAATGCCCGGACGCCTGTTTGTCCCATGAGGCAACTCGATACCATTATGATGTCAGGGTTAATGGTTTTGAGTGTTTCGTAGTCGAGGTCCCATCCTTTCATCGCTTTTGGCGAGAACGACTCTGTAACGACATCAGCCCACCGAACCAGGTCCAACAGAACCTCTCTACCTACCGGGTTTGACGGGTTTATGGTGATGGATTGCTTCCCGGCGTTGAACGAGTTAAAAGGTGCACCATTATTGACTGACTGTTCGTCTGTGTGAAATGGAGGAGCTGCACGCACGGGATCCATACGGATTGAGGATTCGATCCGCACGACCGTTGCACCGTAGTCACGGAGTACACGGGTAAACAATGGCCCGGCAATAACCCACATAAAGTCCAGGACCTTTAGTCCCTTCAGGGGAAGGTCGTCGGATGATTTTGATTTTCCCGTTGCATTTTTCGCAGTTTTTCCAGCCTGTTGCTTTTGAAAATTGTTCAACGACGGTGCTGGATACCTTGGTGTGAGAGGAGCATTGGAAAATTTTGCTATTGATCCAGGCAACAAAACTGATTTATCCAGAACATCAAGTTTTTGCCAGTAGTCTCTTGAATGAAAGTGTTTCTCTTTTAGTAAACCTTCGATAGTGAGTGTTGGTGCAATAAAAACGTTGCGAGAAAGACCTTCTTCAAACAGATATTCTTTGGTTTTTGTTAAGGTGAACGTCTCGATCTTTTTACACAGCTCAAAATAGGAATCTGGTGATTCTCCATTGATCAGCATGCCAGCAATCGCCATGCCCCAATCAAGATCAGCGTCTTCCTGTGAACAGAACCCTTCGTCGTGCACCCATTGCAGTAAACGCCGATTTGGCGCGCTAAACGCGGGGCCAAAGAGCAGGGTGATGGCAACGTAACCGTTTTCACATCGCCAGGTCATTTTGACCGGAAATGCTCCGGCCACCCCCCCGGCTTCTCTTTGAAACGTTACTTCCGAATTGTTGGGCGCAGAGAGGTTTGCGCCAAGACAGGCCTGCGCGCAGGACTGTTGCGCGGATACATCAACGTGTTGACCCAGACCGGTCTGATGACGAGATTGCAAGGCGATGAGCGCGGCGCCCGCAGCATCCGCACCAGCGTGAAGAAACGATTGCGGCACACTCGTTCTGACGGGTGCACGATCGGCATCACCGGCCAGCAAATGTGCACCACTTGCTGCCCACACCGTGAGATCTGTCGCGGGCCAATCCGCCCTGGGACCCGTCCGGCCAAAAGGAGTGATTGAAACAACAATAAGGGCCGGATTAATTTCTGCAAGTCTATCGTAGTGAAGATTGAACAACTCAAGCTCGGATGTTTCAAAGGATTCAATTAGTATGTCGGCCTGCTTGACCAGGTTCTCGAGTTCGCTGATCCCTTTTGAGGTCGCGAGGTTCAGCACCAGACTTTTTCGGCCACGTCCATAAGCTTGCCACCAAAGACTATCACCTTTGTAAAATGGCGGTACCTGTCTTGCGCTAGACCCGCCAGGCGGTTCGACCGAGGTCACGTCGGCACCGAGATGAGAGAGTAGATACCCACAGAATAATCCGCGCTCATTTGACAGGTCGAGTACTGTTAGTTTATTAAGCATCTTCTCTCCATCGTGATGTTCTTTTGTCAGACATTCTGGCTTATCAGGTTATGGATAACATCCGACGATACCGGCAAGTTAACTTCTCGATGCCTTCTCCGTAATCTGGCCGCGTATTTCGATCCGAATTTATTGCACCACAATCGAATTGATTCTCGAGTAACAATAATACAGCGCTGGGCTAGTAAGTCCTCAATATCTCGATGACTGAGATTGAATCGAAAGTAGAGCCAAACTGCATATTGAATGATTTCGGCGGGGAATCTGTATCTTTTGTACACTGTTGATTTTGTACACTGTTGATTTTGTCATTGTGTGATTATCGCTGAATAACAGTTAAGTTGGCAGCACCCGTTAAAAGGCTAATCATCAATTTGGACCTCGATAGATGAAGAAATACCAAAAGGAAGTGAGATATGACCAGGTTTGCGAATAAAGCAGCTGAATTAATTCCAGTTAAACTAGTTCGAACACGCGAGCATCCTGGTGCGGATTTACCCCATGAAGGATTGTTGGATCGCATTAAAGAAATTACGCCGTTGATTGCCAGCAAGGCTCATGAGATTGAATCGTTACGCCACCCTCACGATGAGGTAATGGAAGCCTTGCAGGCGACAGGCGTATTTAGGGTTTTTGTACCCAAGGATTATGGCGGTTATGAAATTGATTTGACCGAATTTATTGATATTGGTTTGGAGGTCGCACGAAGATAAGAAAAACAAACCAACGATTCCCATATCAAGCAAAGTATACACATTGTTCCAGGTCAACCAAACGGTTGGTGCTTTCGTTGAATTTTAGCCAACAGGGAA
Source organism: Pseudomonadales bacterium (assembly GCA_046582185.1). Classification (GTDB taxonomy): domain Bacteria; phylum Pseudomonadota; class Gammaproteobacteria; order Pseudomonadales; family Azotimanducaceae. Next base: position 5,469 of record JAYGEX010000011.1, read on the forward strand.
TTCTCTTACCCGATCACGGCTGCTTGGCTCACAT
>JAYGEX010000024.1:0-32817 GCA_046582185.1 Pseudomonadales bacterium
ACAGTCGCGGGCCATGAAGGCGTCTTCGCCGCTTTACCAAACGAGCTGACTCTGGCGCATATATATCAGCTACATCAGGCGGTCGAACCTCCGTCCGCCATGTAAACCGAGCCGGTAATAAATTCACTATCATCGGAAGCCAGAAAGAGCATGATCTTGGCGATATCTTCGGGTTCAGCATAGCGCCCCAGGGGAATTCGCGAGCGCATCTGCTCTCTCACTACTTCAGCGTTACCAGGTGCAAACCCTTCTTCCAGGCTTCGCATCATGCGCGTTTCAACGGGTGATGGGTTTACGGTATTAACCCGTATATTCATGGATGCACACTCTCGAGCCGCGGACTTCATCATACCAATGACCGCATGTTTGGAAGTCACATAGGGTGCGACATTAGGCCCGCCACTAACACCTGCCACACTGGATGTTATGATGATGCTGCCACCGCCCCTTTTATTGATGGCTGGTATTGATGCCTTCAATCCCAAAAAAGGCCCTTTCACATTCACAGCAATCACCTGGTCGAATTTATCCTCGTCGTAGTCAACGATAGAAGCGACATCGCCTTCGATACCCGCATTAGCCAGAAAGACATCGACACCTCCGTAGCGCTCTTCAGCTGTACTAATCATTGTATAATTGTCTGATGCCTTGGTGACATCTGCGACACAGTAACTGACCCTGTTGCTGCCAATGTCATCGCAAGCTGATTTGAGTGCCTGCTCGTCAAGATCAACAAGCAACACATTAGCGCCTTCGCTTACAAAAAGTTTCCCCGCTGCTTTACCGATGCCGCCAGCGCCACCAGTGATTACTACTACCTTTCCTTCCAATCGAGACATATCACTTCATCCTTCTGGGTACGACTACACTAATCCGGGAACGATGACCTTATCACCGCCGCCTGGGAATTTTCTGATCCTCAGGTAAGGTACAGATTCGATCCATCCGTGTCACGCTACCATCGGCGTATTCCCATATCAGTTGCTCGCCATCGAGATAACGCCGTACCACGACCGGCCCCCAGCCAAGGACATGAAAATCCAGAACACCCTTATTCCAGATCATACTTGCGGAGGTTCTCGGGCAATAGGGTTTATCACCAATCGTGAAAGCGACACTACCCTGGGTATCATCGGTGTTTTCCCCCAGCGTGCTGTTGGGTCCATAGTCATGAATGATTCCACTACTGGTCACCACAACCCGGCGGCCGCACTGTTCAATGCGTTCTACGTGACCTTTATGACCACCTTCCACCCCTAGCCACAGGCCACGAATATCATCCGCACCTTCAACTAACGGCTCTGTACAGGCAGCCAATATCGGTAGAGGGAAATGCGTATAGCTACAGCCCGGTGTATTACCTTTCGCAATGTCCGCTGCCACTTTGCCACTGCCGCCCAATACGGGTAATTCGCAGTAATTGATCACACTGCCATCACCAGCCAATGTCGCGGGATCGGTCGTGACGGTCGGACGAGGTGAGAAAAATAAAAACCAGAATGCCAGCAACACTACGGATGTAAGGCCGATCAGAATTCGAACAAGAATCTTCTTCATCAAACGCCCCTATCATTTTCGGACTAAAGCCAGACTTCCAGATTGTTCTTACGGCCAATCTCTCTCGTTAAGTTGATATCAAGCACCGAATTCATATCACAACTGGATAACATCTCTGCAACTTCTTTCCGATTATTCTCACCAAGGGCCGCAAACTCATCCTGAACGCGCTTTAACAAATAGAAACGAAAGGGTTGCGCCAGTGCATTGATCTCTAAACCGCGAACCTTAAACGAACCCAAACCAACACCTCTGGGAACTTCAGAACCTGGAGGCAAACTGTCCTGGGCATCTATCCATTCATTAATGCAAGCAGCCGCTGCTTGCGTTTCTGGCACAAAATCAATTGCGATCTGCTTTAACACATCAATCAAGGTCTCTGGCACCTCATCATTCGGCAGGTAATTTCCATCCTGATCTTCAAACTCGCCAACATCCGGTTCAGGTCGATTCATCCGTTCAACCCACCTGAACAAGCGTATTGCCTGCGCCTGCATTAACGATAGTGGTTTTGGGTCACGGCCGAGGTGTCCGTAAAATGGGGCAATCAAGCCGAAGTCGCCAACGCAAGGTTTGCCACCCAGTAAATAAGGGTGGTCAGCAAAATGGCTATCGAACTTTTCTATAAGTTCTTGATAAAGCGCCTCCACCAGTTCAAAAGTTTCAGGCACAGCGCCAAACGCCATACATGCGGCACGCATTCGATCTGCCGCTTTATCGCCCTTCTTCTCGCGATCAGGGCCAGGCGGCATCATTGTTCTAAAATGAAATCTTAGAAAATTGAGATTTTGTTCCGGGAAATTCCATCGATAATGCATCGCGGGACGTAACAAACCTTCTGCGCCTATGACATCCATTAGTCTGCTGATAATTCGCTGCTTTGGCGTCATCGGCGAAAACTGCGGTCCGCCCACCTCTTCCAGCTGATCAACTATGGCGACGCCATCGCGAATCACATCACCCGTTGGCGTTTCAATGGTCGGTACACTGGCACGTCCACCGGCCTTTGGCAGGACAATATCGATGTAGTGACGAGATGTGGGAATTATCTCACGATAATCGATACCGGCCTTAATCAGGTAACTTCTGGCCCGCCCGGTGTAAAGTGAAAGTGGTGATCCGTAGAGTGTCATTCTACTCATGTGTCGCTCCTTATATATCACGCTTTAGTTAGACCAGATGATCGTCTCATAGTCCGCTTCTGGCAGCATGTTAATGGTGTAATCAATAGCGATGGGCACCTCTATCAGCGTAGGCCAAAGCGGCTCCACCATCTGGCTATCCAATTCATATAATGCGGCACGTAGTCTTGCCAGTTGCTCTGGTTCTGACTCGCTGAGGTTACTTTGTTCCGTCGGGTCGTCATTCAGGTTGTACAACCAGGTCCTGCCGTTCTGCTCTTGCAATTGAAGCTTCCAGCCGTCCATTTGCACAACCTTGTAACCGCCCGTACGCCAGAACAGCGGTCTATTTAAAACAGCTTGCGAATCGGATAGCGCATAATCAAGAATGTCCACGCCATCGATCACTCTATCCGCTGGCACCGGCACGCCCGCGGCGGCAAGTACAGTTGGAAAAATATCGATATGCGCAACCGCAGTATCGAACTGACTGCCAGCGGGAATTCTTTCCGGCCAACGGATAAAATACGGCGCGTGAATGCCACCTTCAAAGAAGGTGATTTTCCAGCCTCGATAAGGTTTATTCAGGTCTGGAAGGCCAACATATCCTGCTCCACCGTTATCACTGGTGAAAATGACGAGAGTATTGTCAGACACACCATTGTCCTCAAGAGCATCGAGCACTTGCCCGATCCCACGGTCGAGCCCGCGCAGCATGGCCGCATAGGTACGTTCTGTGTGATCGCTGATGTGCCCAAGTGCGTCATAGTCTGCCTTCTCAGCCTGTAAGGGAGTGTGCGGCGCATTGTAGGCAAGATATATAAAGAAAGGGCGGTTTCGATTGGCCTCAATTACCTTGACAGCCTGGCGGCTAAAATAATCCGTCATATGAGAATCCGGATGAAAGCGCTCTCCATCATTAAACCGAACTGCGTACTTGAGGTTGGCCCAAAGAAATTTGTCTATGGGATCAAAGTCCTGCTTGGAGTTCACCACTTGATCATCACCTTCTGCCATAAACAATGCTGCTCCTGGCAAGAACCCGAGAAACTCATCAAAGCCCTGATCGTTTGGCGTCATGCCTTCTCCATAACCTAGATGCCATTTACCGAGCGCTACAGAGTGGTAACCCTTTGATTTCAGCATTTCCGGAAGGGTCACTTCGCTACCGGGTAATCCCAACTGATCCATCGACGGATAATTTTCAGCATTTTCTGCAATGTATCCGTCACCTGCTGTAAAGCGGGCAAACTGTGGCGGCGCAGGTGTGAACTCAAATCCCACACGTGCTGGGTAGCGCCCGGTTAACAACGCCGCCCGCGACGGCGCGCAGGTACCATTGCCTGCATAACCATTGGCGAAGTGAATGCCCTCTGACGCTATTGAATCGATGTTTGGCGTAGGCACGCTGCCACTACTGATACCGCCACCGTAGAAGGTAATGTCATTAAAGCCAAGATCATCCGCTACTATCAGGACGATATTAGGTGGCCTATCCTCGCCTGTTGGTTCAACTGGGCCAGACTGCCAGGTCACGTCTTTGTGTTCGGCAACAGGAGCTAAAATCGTCGATATGATACCTGGCAGGTAATACCAGTACTTCGAAAAAAGGAAGCCGCCTACAACAGCGATGACAACAATTCCGGCAAATATCTTTTTCATCAATAGCCTATTCTACTTTCAATTGAACGCCAGGCTGGTACGTATACCAGGGCGAGGTCTCGTTGAATTAATGTATAGCATTATTTTCACCATTGATACAGTATAAGCAACGACACCAGACATAAGTTTTATCCATCATTAACCGCCACCTTCCAACTGAGCATATTTAATGAGCAGAACCTTTTTCTGGCTAATAGCCATCGCTACCTACCTGGTATTCTTTTCGTGGTACACCAGCTTTGAGGGGCCACTAACAGATGAAGAAATAGAGACGATCCTGCACAAGCTCGAAGCAGACGGATCAGCCCTGAAGGACCTTCGCACTTTGGAACATTTTATGCGCAGTGATACTGGCGATGAATTCATTATGGTTAATCTGCTGGATTTGAATGAGACGCCTGTGACACTACCTGCTACCGGACCCGGGGCAACTGCCATGGAGCTGATGGATCACTACATGGAACACATGTTAAGTGCACAATTGATACGAGCATCTCACCCCGTCTTTTTCGGAAGAGCGGTTGCCGATGCCATGGACCTTGAAGGCATTGATGGTGCAGAGCATTGGGAAGTCGCTGCGCTTTTCAGGTATCGAAGCCGCAGGGATCTGATAGCAATAATTATAGACCCCGTTTTTTTTGAACGACACGATTACAAGATGGCGGCACTGACAAAAACCATCGCTGTTCCCGTTGAACCTGTATTAAACCCCTTTAGCATGAGATTTATCGCGGCGATGTTGATCTTTTCAGTATTTGCGCTGATCGATATGCTCATATTCAGGCGATCGCGACAACAATGATGAAAGAAACAGCTATCGGGAAACAGTCGCGTAGTGTTGCAACCCAGAAAGCGCTCATGTTAGCCGCTGAAAAACTGATTGCCCAAAAGGGCATAGAAAATGTATCAATAAAGGAAATTGTCAAAGCTTCCGAGCAAAAAAACGAGTCCGCCCTCCAATATCACTTTAAAAACCTCAAAGGTCTTATCGGTGCAATCCAGAATACTCGAAATAAGGAAATCCAGCTCAAACGGTCTGAATTGCTTCAAGAAATATTGGCGCTTACGAACAATCCTGAAGTAAGAGATATTTGTCGCCTGATGGTGATGCCAACGTTTCTTTTAGCAAAGGCAAGCCCGAAATTTCGGCGCTACGTCGTGGGCTTCAGTCTGCAATTGGCGTTAGCAGCCGATTCAACACTTACCGAAGTGGTCTGGCGGGGTGAAGGAGTTGATCACCGCTTGGGCAAACTACTGCGCACGGCACTCCCAGACCTGGAGGAAACAATTTATCGACAACGTATGGAAAGCACGATCAGGCTCGCCTCGATTTCAATGTGCCATCATGCCCGCCAGAAAAATGCATTTCGTGGTACTACGGCAGAGTTTTTCGTCAGTAGCCTGATCGACGCCATGACGGGACTGCTGAGGGCGCCGGTATCTGAAGAAACAACGGCAATGGCCAAATCGCTGTCAAAGAGCCGGAAGCGGACTAAGCACGATTCCAGAAAATCTACATTGAGGTGAGGTGACTAGCCCAGGGCCAGCGCCGCGAGTTTGTCCAATTGTGTCAGGTATTCGTCTGTGTTCGTATACTTTACAGAACAGATCAAACGCTCGACTCCCAACTGTCGATAACTGTCTATTGTGCTTTGCGTATCAATCGCAGGTAAACCAGCCATAACGGTTACAGGGCCAGCTTCGACGCCCATTTCACTGGCGAGATTCTGGAAGGCCGCCATATCCTTTGCGAGTGTTTCGGGATTTTTCGCCATTGGTATCCAGCCATGTCCGAATTTCAGAGCACGTCTGGGCGCATGTTTCGCGCTTCCGCCGATGTAGATCGGTGGTGCCGGTGGCCGTGGGCTGAATATAAAGTCTTGCCCGTTTAGAGACACCACATCATTCTCAAAGCAGGCCTTGAAAACATTTAATGTCTCATCTGTAATTCTTCCCCGTTGGTGGCGATCTATTCCCAGCGCTCTAAACTCTGCATCCATCCAGCCCACTGCGATGCCTATCAATAATCTGTTGTTCGATAACTCCTGAATGGTGGCGATTTGCTTTGCCGTTGGCAAGGCAGGACGATAAGGCGCAATCAATACACCTGTACCGAGATGAATGGAGCTGGTCATACCTGCAAGCCATGCCAGTGTCGTCAGCGGATCGGTATATCTACCCCCACTACCCTCTGCATCATCGGGCGGAATGGCGATGTGATCTGTAATCCATAGTGAATCAAACCCGAGATCGTCTGCGTGCCTGGCACAGGTCGACATAATATCCGCTGTGCTCAGTGGGCCCATATTGCGAAGCGTTGTGCCAATTTTCATCATTGTTTCGCCTGACAGTTAAATTACGTAATCAATAGATCATAGCAACAGTCAACAGGGGGATCATAATCCTGGCGCTTCCTCATCGAGCCCGAGCAATACCCGGCCAGCAAGCTCCATAACCGGCTCAGTAACCATCATATGTTGTGAAGCAACATGGACGTCTCGAAAATGTTGTTGCAGACATGAGCTTTCAAAAACGGATGTCCCGCCAACGGCTGTGTACATCTTGTCGATCACCTCGATTGAAGTATTGACCACATGAATATTTGCAGCTCTTAATTGTTGGCGATGTTCAAGTGTAGGCTCGTCTGTTTGGCAATGCTGCCAAACTTCATCACTTATTGCATAGAGATGACGTCGCGCCGCCGCAAGTTTGGTGTCAGCAACGGCAATATCTCCGTGAAGCTTTGGTCGATGTGCCAGGGTGCGCCGACTCCCCGCAGGCGTCTTTTGATTCGCAATTTGAATAACTTCATCGATCGAGGCCCGCGCCATTCCCATCGTGATAGCACCAATCGGCAACGATAATAAGGCGAATCGTGGGTAACGATATATCGGCAGCTTTCTAAACTCCGTTTGATCTATCGACGAAGCCATACGCACTGCGGGCACCCAGACATTTTCGGCGCGATAATCACTGGAGCCGGAACCCCTCAGTCCTGAGACATGCCAGTTGTCGAGTATTTCTATCTCCCGGGGTTCAAAGAACACTCTGGTGAGCACAGGATCTACATCCTGACGAGGATTGCCGGACTCGTCAATTTCATGAATGCCGCCGGAGATCCATTGTGCGTTTCGACAGCCGGAACCCCAGCGCCAGTAACCGTTGATAAGATAGCCCGGCTTGTCGTCTCGAATTTCAAATAATGCAGTACCGCTATCAGCAAAGACACCACTGGTAATAACATTGTGGTCCGCCATCATTCTTTGCTGTTGTTCAGGGGCCAATGCACCTAACAGGTATTGAGATGTTGAGCCAATGAATACACACCATGCTGCAGAACCATTGGCACCAGCCAAGGTCTCGCAAACTTCATACAGCGTCACAGGATCCTGCGCCAATCCACCAATCTGCTGCGGTGTACAAAGCCTGTAGAATCCACTTGCCGCTAGCTTATCGGCAAGATCCTGTGGCAGGTACCGCAATGAGTCAATTTCAATGCTGCGCTCGCGCAGTTCAGTCAGGAACCTTTCTGCCGCGCCAACGAGTTTACGATGCTGATTCATTACGCAATCCCATTACCATAGTGACCTTTGAATTTTCCCGGCAGCAATTAAGATAGCGCCTTAAAGATTTGGTTCTCTTATGCATCCACATTGATGTATCCATTTCGAATAAGATTGAGCGATGCTATCTTATATAGGCACTCACTGCTGTCCCGTTAAGAATTAAGAATAAGGCCTGATACTTCCTGATTTTGTTACAATGATTTTGCGAAAAACAACTGTTGAAAAAGGAAGAATCAGACCTTGAGCCACCATAATACTGTGTTTTCACAACTGCTGAAACTGCTATCGAGACATGAATTTGAAACGCTAGAAAAACAGCATCATAGCGGTCGATCTTTGTTTACCAGTTTTCCCCTGGGCTGACTTCCGCACAACTAAGGGTGTTATAATTGCATCGTATTGGCTACGACGAGATACTGCACAAAGCCCGAATCAGCCCATATAAATGAATGCTTCTTTCAAGGCTTGAAAATCATTACCCTGAGACTTATTTGTATTCCGCGCTAGAGGGATTAACCTGAGCCACGATCTGAATGACCTTACTTTGTTATTGGATTCCAAGGTGCCAATATTGGTGATTGAATCCTTTGAGGAGCCTAGAGTCCTGGAGATGATCACTCGCCTCGCCGTCAAGAGAGCGTCCGCCCTATATGCATGGTCAATCACCGAAGGATTGAATCGACTGGGATTTGGTAATCGCCTGAACGCAGATGACAATAGTCAGGACGCAACTGAGGTATTGCGCTTTATCAAGGAAGCAGATGAACCTGCGATATATGTGCTCTGCGACTTTCACCCTCATATCAATGAAGACCCAGTAAACGTACGTCTGCTCAGAGAAATCGCCATGCGGCATCAGAAACTTGGGTACACCATAATCTTTCTGAGCCATGCGATCAATTTACCTAATGAAGTAAAGCGCTGCTGTGCACGATTTGAACTTTCGATGCCCACCGAAGAGCAACTGATGAACCTTGTGCGTGAAGAAGCCAGCAGCTGGTCCAAGGACAAGGGGAACCGGCCCGTCAAGAGTAATACAGAGACCTTTAACAAGCTGGTCAACAATCTCAAGGGCGTATCGCTTCAGGATGCCAGACAATTGGTGAGAGGCGTGATTTATGATGGTGGTGCAATCGAGGAATCTGATCTACCGGAACTCAATAAGGCCAAATTTGCATTAATGGACATGGAAGGTGTGCTCAGCTTCGAGTACGACACGGCCAAGTTCAATGAAGTAGGTGGTTTGCACAAACTGAAGAAATGGCTGGAAGACCGGAAGGACGAATTTCTCGATGATAAAGACGATAAGCTCCACCCACCCAAAGGTTTGATGCTTCTGGGCGTACAAGGCAGCGGCAAAAGCCTCGCAGCAAACACAGTCGCTGGCATGTTAGCTGTGCCATTGCTGCGACTGGATTTCGGTTCGCTATACAATAAGTTTTACGGAGAAACAGAGCGAAACCTGCGGGAAGCCCTAAAGCTTGCAGACATGATGTCGCCTTGCGTACCCTGGCTGGATGAAATCGAGAAGGGGATTTCAACTTCGCAAAATGATGCAGGCATTTCACAGCGAGTGCTGGGCACCCTGCTCACCTGGATGGCAGAGCGAAAGAGCCAGGCATTTGTAGCCACCACATCTAACGATATCACCCAGCTGCCACCAGAGTTGGTGCGTAAAGGCCGACTGGACGAGATATTTTTTGTGGATCTTCCATCCTCGGAGGTTCGCATTGAAATATTCGATATTCACCTGACAAAGCGAAAGCTGGATACAAAGAATTTTGACCTGCCATTCTTTGCAGGCATAACCGAAGGTTTTTCCGGCGCAGAAATCGAACAAGCAATCGTTAGCGCGCTTTACACGGTTTCAGCGGTCGATGAATCCCTGTCGCCCCATCAGTTGGAAACTGCCATCCGCAGCACCAATCCTTTATCAGTGGTAATGCATGAAAAAATCGATAACCTGCGCCTCTGGGCAAAGGAACGTTGCGTTTTTGCTGACTGAATCCTTCGAGACAATCAATTACAACAAGTAGTAGTACGCCTCTATGATGAAAGTGAATGAAATTAACTGGGATACATGGCAGCCGGAAATATCCGCAACCCTGTTATTTGTCGTTAAAGATGGAAAAATCCTCCTCATCGACAAGAAAACAGGCTTAGGTAAGGGCAAGATAAACGGGCCCGGCGGCAAGCTCGAACCGGGGGAAACACCAGAGCAATGCGCCATTCGTGAAACACAGGAAGAGCTCCTGATTAATCCGCTTAACGTTAAATTTGGCGGCGAATTATTTTTCCACGCAGAGGACATGCCAAGGATTCATGGCTTTATTTATACCGCAACCGACTTTGAAGGCACACCCACGGAAACCCGTGAAGCTCGCCCTCGATGGTTCGACCTGGAAGATATCCCCTTTGAAAGAATGTGGGACGACGACGCCATTTGGCTCCCCCATGTTCTTGAAGGCAAGGTTGTCGATGCCTGGTTTACCTTCGAGGAGGAAACCATGCTGGACTACAAGCTAAGCTTTCGATAAGAGATCAGACAATAGAACCCTCATGCTTCTTCGGTATGGGCGGTGTCAGCGGAATATAAATCACAGTTTCACTGTAACCAGACGTTTGAAATGTCCTATCCTTAAGCTGTCTAAATACGTAATCTTGATACTCCGCCCCACTCCGGCATTTATCATCCACGCTCTCCCGTATACAACTTTTAATAATCGTTAGCTTTGTCGCTCTACCAAGGCCATTAACAACAAAGCCGACCTTAATCCAGTTAGATTCGGACACACCAGGTGCTTTTGACTCAACAGGAAAGGGCGATGAATCGAGCAATGAGTCTTTACCCAGGCGGTGCTGCTCAACGCCAACCACAAAATAAACGCCGATTGCAAAGAGCAAGCTGGCCGCTAAACCCAACTGAGGCGCGCGCCCAAACAGCCAATTCTGACTTAGATCCTCACCTGCCTGATATTTGGCATGACTCCTAATACGGCGATCGAGACGTCCCGGCACCTTTGGCACAGAAACCTGGCCAGCCTGTAGATGACCGGAGATATCGTCAAATTCTGCTTCAAGCTCGAAATCTTCCGACTCCCAGTTTTGTCGATTATTCATATTCATCCTGCCTCATCCGCCAGAGCCGCCCGAAGCTTCTGGTATGCATATCTCAAGCGACTCTTTGCCGCTTCGGGAGTCACATTCTGAATCTCGGCGATGTCCTTAATGGAAAAACCTGCCTCCTCCTTCATGCCGGTTCGATACTCGCCCCATATCAGATTTTTCGCGACTGCTTTGATTACTTATTTTGTAACTTCTTTTGCTAATTGGGGCTATCGCCATTATTCCTCAGCAGGCAACCAGGTTCTCTTTATCGGCAGAACGGCTATCTATTAGTGTTAACGCCGAATAATGACAATCGGGTTAATCATCGCCCCTAAAAGTTAAGCTGGCAAATCGTCATGCCTTTATTTTACATTCGATAATGAGGCTCATGTGTCCAAAGTTCCTGGCTCAAAGCTGATAGTGCAGCAAACCCTTGCCTTTCAGACAACCAGCCTAAAAGGCCTAAGAGACCCATTAGTGATGGGAGTGGTGGCGGATTAGAAAATTTCGTTAAAAAAATTCTTAACCGATTGGCTTGCGCGTTTGTCTGCCGTGGGGCTGTAAACAGTTCCAAAAGCGGGATCGTTAGCGCCAGGATTAGTAAAGGCATGAACGGTATTGCCGTATGCGTGTACCTGCCAGTCTGCACCTGCCTCACTCATTTCATTTTCAAAGGCCAATACCTGTTCCGGCGGTACCATGGGGTCATCCTGGCCATGGAGACAGAGGATTTTTGAGGTGATTTTCTCATTTGCTATATCACCAGGGGCAAAGATTCCATGAATACTAACCACCCCCAATACATCACTACCTGCCCTGGCAAGTTCCAGCACGCACATACCACCAAAGCAGTAACCCATCGCTGCCACTTTAGTGCTGTCAGCAACGTCCAAACCCCGCGCTGCAACCATGGCAGCCTGCATTCTGGCCCGCAATGAAGCCCGGTCTCCGGCAAGGGGGTTCATCAGTGATGAATTGTATTCGGCATCTCCGTCTTTGCCGAACACCCCTTTCCCGTACATATCCAGTGCGAAACCGACATATCCCAGTTCAGCCACTTCATCTGCTTTGCTGGTGGCAAAGTCACGTCGGCCTGTCCAGTCATGAGCAACCAGTACAACCGGGCGCGGCCCTGAAATACTGTCGTCATAGGCGATATAAGCTTCAAGCGTGGTATCACCATCATTATATTCAAGTGTTTCTGTATGCATGAGAATCTCCTTACTTTATGTAGGCGGTTAGAAAAATATTTGGGGTTGGTTCAACGATTAAGACATGACTCGGCAGCCAATTCAAACGGTCTCCAGGTCTTTCACAGCAATATCGGTGGTGAAGTAGATATTACCCTTCATATGTTCTCCGAAGTCTGTCTTCTTGAGCTTGTCCATCACAGCACTCTTGACCTCCGCGAGGTGTAGTGTTGTACCTTGTTCATGAAGATTGTCGCAGAGATGTTCCAGCATCTCGAGTCCAGCGGTATCTATGAAATTTACTGCCGTGCAAACAAGAATTACATGTTTTACATCCTTTGCTTCTGCAACAGCATTCAGCATAAAAGATTCAATGTATCGAGTATTAACAAAATATACGCCCTGATCTATACGAACTGTCAGCACTTCAGGTGACGTCCCCGTTTCAAACCGATCGACATTTCGGAAGTGTTCTGTATCACCCATTCGCCCAACAATAACGATATGGGGCCGGCTACTGCTGCGAATCAGAAGTACAAAGGAAATGATGATACCTATAAGAATACCGGTCTCGACACCGAGGGAAAGCACCGCCAAAAAAGTGCAGCTAAAGGTAAGAGCATCCGTGACATTAAACACAAAAATGCGCTTGATGACCGGCAGGTCAATCAATTGCCATGCTGATAAGATGATAATTGCCGCCAGCACACCTTTAGGCAGGTAATAAAAAAAAGGGGTAAACCACAGTACCGTTATCACCACCAGGATTGCCGTTATTATCGATGCTACCGGTGTCACTGCACCAGATGAGAAATTAACCACAGTTCGCGCAAAGCTACCGGCAACGGTAAAACCACCCGCAATCGATGCGGCTATATTCGCCATGCCCAGGCCAACGAGCTCTTGATTGGGATCAATTTTCTGCCTTTTCTTACTGGCCATGGCAGCACCAACGCTGGTACTTTCCATAAACACAACCATTGCCATCAAGACAGCCGACGGCAGCAAAGCCTGGATCTCATCCAGAGTGATCGATACCAGAGCAGGCACGGGCAAGCTGGCGGGAATGACGCCAACGATGGGCACTGCACTGCTGATATCAAGCCCATATGCTGCTGTTAGTCCAATGCCGATAATAACCGCGTACATCGGCGCAGACTTCACAAGGTTCACTACCATCTGTGGACCTAGTCCAAGCCTGATTAGTATCGACTCAAGATAGTGCCGACAAAAAATAAGCAAGGTCAATGCAGACACGGATATCGCAACCACCACTAAATTCAATTGGCTTGTTGATTCCATCAGGAACCCCAGGATACCGAGCACACTACTATCAGCAGGTGAGCCTAAACCAAGAATAGCCGGAAATTGATTGGTGATAATCAAAATGGCGGCAGCTGAGATAAAGCCTGTCACTACCGCATGACTAAGAAAATTGATAACAGCGCCAAAATTGATTGCTCTGAGGCCAATAAGAACCAGTCCGGTTACCAGTGCCAGTTTAATTGCCAACACGGCATACTCTTCAGTTCCAGGCACTGCAAAGGACGATGTGGCTTCAAGGGTCATCATCGCCAGAATCGCGGTTGGCCCAACGGCTAAGGACCGGCTGCTTCCAAATGCTGCGTAACCGAGCAACGCTGCAATCGCCGCATATAAGCCCACCTCTGGCGGTAGTCCAGCAAGGAATGCATAAGCAATGACCTGCGGGATAGTGATAAAAAGGACGATCACTCCGGCAATGGCATCTGCCCGAAGATCTTCCAGAGTATATTCCTGCGCCCAATTGATGATTGGCAGCAAACGGTTAATGTAATTCAGCAATCTAAATTCCGCCTCTTACCTGCGTTCAGATTTATCTTTAGGAAGCAGGAGTATAGCGATAATCGGTCCACAAAAGGGCGCCCGATTAGATCAGGTCTCGTGCTTCAACAGGGTCTCTATCTCGGTTGTGCTCATGATCTGTCCCGCTATTAGATCGCAAGCAGACTCATTGGGATGAAAGCCATCTGCTGCCAAATGACTCGCGTCAAAGAATGAAGACGAATCGATCCAGTAGACGTCATGAATGACGGTCGCGGCATTGCGCAACATTAGATCCAGAAGCTCTGCCCTGATTCCCATGGCGTATCTCAAAGGTTGCGGCAAGGCAGAGAACCTGCCCATGGGCGGCAACCCTACAAACACGATGGGCGCACGAAAAGCCTCTCTTAAGGCACCAATAATGGCAGTGATTTCGAATTGCCACCGGGTTACGGAAGTCATACCCATTACGTCGTTTACGCCGATAGATATTACAACCAGGTCCGCGTTCTGCCTGGGATAATTGGGAATTTTACCCAGCAGATCCCGGGCACGATCGCCGTCGCAACCATAAGCAAGCCAGCGCACCGGCAAAGGGGATTGCACCGCTATTTTTTCTGCAAGCCTCGCCGTTAAAGACTCCCGCATCTCATTGACGCCTATGCCTGCAATCACTGAATCACCAACACCGGCAATTAAAAAACCATTGCCTTCATCAGTGATGTTAGGGGGAAACACGCCCTCGTTGGGCGGTGAGGCAATAACCAATTTTTTAATGGTGCGCTTTATCCATGCACCCTGAATGATGATCAGTGGCAACAGAAACAGGCAGGCCGTCCACTTAAGCGTCAATCTCAACAAAATTTTGTTCACTCATTTTCCAGGTAGCGTAATCATACCAATGTAGACTCGGCAAAGCCTTTACTTTCCCAGCTTAAGGTATCTGGCTTACACTGATAAATCCTCACATTCCGCCCTTGCTTAAGGTCTTTCTTTAGTTCATATTTCGCGCTATGAGCAGCACAAAAGACGGCGAAAGTAACAAGCCAGGTATCTTTGAAAACATCCTTGGCGCTATCGGAAATACACCCATCGTGAAATTAAACCGGGTGGCGAACTCTGTAGATGCAGAGGTGTTCGCAAAGCTGGAATTTATGAATCCCGGCGGCTCCATAAAGGATCGCATCGGTTACTGGCTCATCGAAGATGCAGAGCGCAGTGGTAAATTAAAGCCCGGCGGTACCATCATTGAAGGCACTAGTGGTAATACAGGTGTAGGGCTTGCAATTGCGTCTGCCATCAAAGGTTATAAATGTATCTTTGTGCTGCCGGACAAGATGTCGGAGGAAAAGATTAAGAACCTTCGCGCCTTTGGTGCGAAAGTCATCGTCACCCCCACTGCGGTAGAGCCAGAAGATCCAAAGAGTTATTACTCCATATCCAAACGCCTGGCCGTCGATACGCCTAACTCCATCTACATAGATCAGTACAACAACCTCGCTAATAGAGACTGCCATTATAAAAATCTCGGCCCCGAGATTCTCAGACAATTTCCGAAAATTGATGTCTTCATTGCCGGAATTGGTACCGGCGGTACAATTTGTGGCACTGGCCAGTTCTTTAGGGAGAACAAACCCGAGGTTGAAATTGTCGCTGTTGATCCTGTGGGATCAATTGTCTACGATAAGTTCAAGACCAATACCGACGTGAATGCCCAGAATTACACCATTGAAGGCATCGGCGAAGACTTCATCCCGGACAACTATGATTTCTCTGTTATCGACGACATGGTTCAGGTTGAGGACAAAGAATCCTTTTTGATGACCCGCGATCTGCTGGTAAAGGAAGGCATTTATTCCGGCGTATCTTCCGGTTCGGTAGTTGTAGGTGCCTTGCGCTGGATCAAGGGACAAGGTGCCCGGCTAAAGGGCAAGAAGGTACTTGTTGTCCTGCCTGACAGTGGTAATCGGTATCTTTCAAAGGTCTACGATGATGCCTGGATGAGGGAGGCCGGCTTTCTGGAAGAGCCATCTCTCGGCACGGTGCATGATCTTATTGTTACCCTTCAAATGGATCCCAATAGCGTTATTTCAGCGCAAACAACAGAAAAGGTAGCAACGGTTATCGAAATGATGAAAGACAAAGGCATTAGTCAGTTACCGGTAACTGACGATCATGGTTATGTAAAGGGTCTGGTCACAGAAGCCTCAATCTTGAGTGCACTCTACGAGGAACGTTGCAAGGCAGGCGATGCCATCGAAGCATTGGTGGACACCTCAATTGAGTTCGTCAGCCAGGAAGATGGCATCGAGAAAATTTCCAGCCTCGTCGCCGCCGGTAAGACCCCTTTGGTGATGGATTCAGATACAGGCACCCCCATTGCCGTGCTGACAAAGATTGATCTACTGAGTTACTTAAGTCAGGGCCGATAAATGACTGGAATATCCACAAAAGCTGTTCATTCAGGACAAGAACCCGACCCCTCCTGGGGCGATGTCATCCCTCCCCTGCACCTGTCCAGCACCTTCGAACAGTCTTCCCCTGGCGTGCACAAGGGCTTCGACTACTCAAGGGCGGGCAACCCCACCAGACAACGATATGAAACCTGCCTGGCAGCACTGGAAAATGGCAAACATGCCATGGCGTTTGCATCGGGGCTCTCTTCAATCGACGCGGTCATCAGAACGTTAAGCCCAGGAGACCAGGTCGTTTGTTCAGATGACGTCTATGGCGGTACCTTTAGATTGTTCGATCGAATTCTCAAGAACCAGAACATCGAATTCCGCTTTGCCGATCTAACCAACCATAATAAGCTCGAACAATCTCTTGGCGCTTCGACTAAATTTATCTGGCTTGAAACACCATCGAACCCCTTACTCAAAGTGGTAGATATAGAACACATTTGTAAGATGGCAAAATCCCGGAACATTAGAGTAGCGGTGGACAATACATTTGCGACCCCTGTCTTCCAACGGCCATTGGACCTCGGTGCAGACATTGTCATGCATTCCGTTACAAAATATATAAATGGTCACAGCGACGTCATAGGCGGCGCAGCAATCACCAATGACGATGAACTCGCAGAACAAATCAGGTTCATACAATTTGCAGCAGGTGCGGTCCAGGCACCCTTTGATTGTTACATGGCACATCGCGGCGTAAAAACACTGGTAGTCAGAATGAAACAGCATGCAGCAAGTGCATTGAAAATTGCCGAGCATCTGGAACAACACAGCCAGGTAACAAAAGTACTCTATCCCGGCCTGCCATCTCATCCGCAACATGAACTTGCCTGTCGTCAGATGGATGGTTTCTCTGGCATGGTGACCTTTTTTGTCAAGGGTGACCTTGAAGACGCTAAGCGGGTCCTGAAGAAGACAAAGCTATTCGCCCTCGCAGAGAGCCTTGGCGGCGTCGAATCACTCATCGAACACCCCGCTATCATGACCCATTCAAGCCTGCCTGCGCAGGTGAGGAAAGATCTCGGTATAGAAGATACCTTGATTCGCTTGAGCGTAGGCATCGAAGATACGGACGACCTGATTGCTGACCTTGATCAAGCTCTGAGCAAAGCTTAGGCAGCGATTAACATAGTATTTGCATATAGCCATTCTTCGGATTCTAATAGGCACTTCATCACGCAGACAGAGAGAGCCTTAGCGTAAATACACCATGAGAATCCTCAGTATCGTCATAGCATGTTTCCTGTTCGCATCACTGGCTATCGGCGCCGAAACCATTGAAGTAATCCCGCTCAAACATAAGAGCGCGGCAGAGCAGATTCCCATCATCGAACCACTGCTGCAATCTGGCGAAGCCCTAAGTGGCCAACAAAAACAAATCGTCATTAGAGCAAGCCATGACCGCATCAATAAGCTCCGCTCCGTTATTGAACAATTTGATAGTCCAAGCCAACTATTGAGAGTGACAGTTCGCAGAGCTCCACCGCAGGAAATTAACAAACAAAATGCAACATCAGCACGAACGTATGGCACCCGTAAACCTGCGGAGAGTAATGACCAGTTCTCCGTTACGACAATTGATAGTGACGCCGCTTATGTCCAAACGGGTGTCTCAGTTCCCCTGGCTGGTAACGGGATTTCGAGTGTTAAATCCCACGTTGTTTCACCCATTAATCTTATTCCTGCCGGTATTACCTACAAAGACGCAATCAGCGGCATCTTCATTCTCCCTGAACTAGAGGGTGAGGTAGTCACACTATATGTCACCAGTCAGCAAGAAGCTTTTGTCACAACGGGTAGCCATCAAGTTAATCGAAATGCAATCATGACGACGGTCCGAGGCCAATTAGGCACCTGGATCAGCCTCGGTGGCACCAGCGATTCAAAGGACACAGACCAGGGCAGAATCTACAGCACGAGTGCCAGGGATGAAGACAAAACAAGCTGGTGGATAAAGGCTGAACGACTTTAATCTATTGTTGCCCCTGCTCTTCGTTTTTGAATCCAAGCCCTGTTTACGCTGCGGCAATTAGTGTTTAATTCGCACTTCTAATTCCAAACTTTATTTCTTGATTTTTTTTCTTAACATCAACGACGGAGACGCATCGTGGCCGACTACATTGCACCTACAAAAGAGATGAATTTTGTTCTCGCTTACATCGCCAATCTTGGCCAGGTATGTGCGCAATCCAGATTCGAAGAAAGCACGCCAGAACTTGTGGCATCTGTTCTCGAAGAAGCCGCTAAATTCGCAGGAGGCGTACTCGCACCATTAAATACTGTGGGCGACCTCATAGGCTCAAAAATTGTTAACAATCAGGTACGCGAAACAAGTGGATTTAGTGAAGCCTATCAGCAATTCAGTGAAGCTGGCTGGACCGCTATTTCCTGCGACCCGCAATACGGCGGCATGGGTTTACCGGAGTGCGTTGGCATTGCGGCAATGGAAATGTGGTCGGCAGCCAATATAAGCTTCGGCCTTTGCCCACTACTAGGCCAGGGGGCGATCGAAGCCCTGCAGTCCCATGCCAGCGACGAGTTACGTATGCGCTATCTTGAGAAAATGATTAGTGGCCAATGGACCGGAACCATGAACCTGACCGAGTCCCAGGCAGGTTCGGACCTGGCCGCAATCAAGACTCGCGCTCGCCGCGATGGTGATCATTACCTAATTGAGGGCACTAAAATTTTCATCACCTGGGGAGACCACCAGATGACTGAAAATATTATCCATCTGGTTCTGGCGAGAACCGAAGATGCGCCGGAAGGTGTGCGCGGAATCTCGCTCTTTATCGTGCCCAAGTACTTACTGGCAAGCGACGGTACACCGGCGCAACACAACGATGTCTATGCGCTTTCTGTGGAACATAAAATCGGAATACACGGCAGCCCCACATGCATTATGAGCTTCGGTGGCAATGATGGCGCCATTGGTTATCTCGTTGGGGAAGAAAACATGGGCCTGTCCTATATGTTCACCATGATGAATCACGCAAGACTCAATGTCGGGGTTCAGGGCGTCGCCCTCTCGGATCGTGCTTACCAGCAAGCCGTTTCCTATGCCCGCGAACGAGTACAGGGGAACCCTGTTGGCACTATTTCCGGTAATATATCCAGCAGCACACCCCGTGCAACCATCATTGCACACGCCGACGTCAAGCGAATGCTGATGTTGATGCGCTCGCTAACGGAAGGTTCCAGAGCGCTGTGTTATCTTACGGCGGCCAATTTCGATTTGGGGCATCACGCCGATGACGAAGATCTGTCGAATGCAGGATCGATGCGCGGAGAATTGCTGACCCCCATCGCCAAAGCCTGGTCCACTGAAGTCTCACAGGAAGTAACATCCCTTGGGGTTCAGATACATGGAGGTATGGGTTACATCGAGGAAACTGGCGCTGCCCAGTTTATGAGGGACGCCAGAATCACGACGATTTATGAAGGTACTACTGGCATACAGGCAAACGATTTCATTGGCAGAAAAGTCCTGAGGGATGGTGGCACTGAACTAATGAGGCTCATCGCCGAAATGCGAGTCACATCTGAAGCGCTAAATGTATCGGATAATCTGCGGAATTTGGAACCTGCACTTCGCAGCGCCATTGATTTACTGGAATCGACGACTCGCTGGTTGATCGAGGATCATCGAGACAACCAAAGCCTGATGGCAATTGTCGCGGTCAATTTTCTGATGGGTGCAGGAACCTGCATTGCCGGCTGGTTGCTGGCAAAATCTGCATTAATCGCGCAGGAAAAACTGGCAGAAGATACGGAATTCTACGGCGCGAAGATAACGACATGCCAGTTCTTTTCAGCACATGTAATGCCGAGGACCCAGTCCTATCTCGACGCGGTACGCAGTGGTGAGCAAAGCGGCCTCCTTCTGGAAGGGGATCAATACTAAGAATCGAGGATCTACTCCTGAGATGCTACGGGCTTTCTTCCTGCTAGCTCCTTCTCATATAATTTACATCGGAATTAAACCAGCCCGTTAGCGCGAATCTTGGAGCTCGGGCGTAAGGCGCGACATAGGTAACGGCGTGAATATGGCGTACATCGAACAGAGACATACTATTAAATCGAGGCTCCCATGCATCCCGGGGCACCCCACTGCTTTCATAGAACTGTAACAAGCCGCCCCAGTCTGGGTGCCATTGTTGGGTAAAATTAAGGACGTAGGCGAGTAGGCGACCTTCACCGCTAACATCATCAAAATGGCGCGTCAAATAATGGCCAGGGCTATATTCGAGTATACTGCCCGGACGCACCATGAATACCCTCTATTCCGCTAACAGATGAAATCAGGTCAAGTAAAACACCGCCATTAATGAATTCAAACAATTCTCTCATGACCTTGGGTGCCTTTTGCCAATTGTCCCTATCCATTCGATAAGCCTCATAGAAGAAGCCAATTCCACGGCTCGCTAACTCAGATATTTCTGATTGCAGTTGTTGCCTTGCCGTATCTTCAATGGAATTCCATTGCTCGGTCGAAACGACATAGTTTTTGCCATTATTAAAGAAAATTCGGCTAAATTGGAGTTCTGATCGCAGACAATCCACTATTTCCTGAGCCTTCTGTGGCACCAGAAAGTCATCAATCCGCACCCGATGGTCACTTTGGTATGCCATCTTCAGTTGTTCAATATCGAGGTTAGGGTTTAGCATCTTTAAATCTTTTAGAGTCTATTACTTAGAAAACACTTTGTTCCATTTACCTTCTCCAGGCAAGGCAGTGTTGACAATGAGTCTTCATCGCAAGTTGACCTGCGGTTTATCTGCCACTATGATAACGGCCGTCTAACAGTGTGAGGTGTCCTCTAATCAATCGATGAGAGGATTAAACGGGAAACCTGTGAGGATTAATAATCCAATTCAGGTGCTGCCCCCGCAACGGTAGACGAGTTAGGTTCCTTCAAACTGCCACTGTGTATATATCGATAGTCGAATATCGGCTCACACGGGAAGGCGAAGGACTGTGATGTATTGTTTTTTAGACTCAAGAAACACGACATCGACTCGTAAGCCCGGAGACCGGCCTATTACACCACTAGCCAAACTTCCGCGGCGGGCGGGTGTGCTGAACTCTCGTGTTCCGAACTCCCGTGTTCCGTTTTTATTACCTTGTAAACACTCGGGTGAGAGTGTGGAGGAACTATGAGATATTTACCTATTGCCCTTCTGGGCTTTTCAATCGTTGCGCATGCAGAAAACAAGCAGCCAGAATCAGATAGACTGCTGGAAACCATAAACATCACTGCATCGAGAACGCCGCTGAAACTAAGGGAAACCGGCAGTTCTATCAGCATTCTCGACAGAGACCAAATCCTTCGCCGCAATGCAGCTAACCTCGGCGAACTTCTACGTCAGATACCTGGCATTTCCGTTAATCAGCAAGGCTCGATGGGCGCCGTCACCCAGGTTCGGATGCGCGGCACTGAGGCCAATCAGGTACTTGTGATCATCGATGGTGTTGAAGCAAACGACATCTCTCAGGGGAGCGAATTTAATTTCACGCACCTGTTAACCCGGAATATCGACCGGGTGGAAATTGTCAGAGGACCGCAAAGTGCTCTCTATGGTAGCGATGCGCTGGCAGGCGTGATCAATATCATCACGACGCCCCAGGGTTTAGCCGACACCCATTATTCGGGTTATGCAGAAGGTGGCTCGTTCAACACCATAAAAACAGGCATCAGTCTGCTGCACGGATCGAACAAGAACCAGATCAATTTCTCTGCAGATTTTGTGGATACCGACGGAACAAACATATCCAGATCAGGTAGCGAGGATGACGGCTATAAAAACGTCACCTTTAATCTCTCTGGTAAACACTTCGTATCTGACGACCTGGCATTGAGTTATGTACTTCGACATACAGACAGTACAACAGAATTTGACGGTGCCGACTTTGTTAATACTGGCTTGCCAATTGATGCCGATTACAAAACCGAGAGCACTCAAATTTACGGTGGATTCACTCTCTCCTATGAAATGGAGAACTTGAGCCAGTCGCTCAAGTACACAAGAACCGATTTTGATAACGTTAACCGCACCGACGCACCCGTTGATAGCGAAACGCGAGGGCTAAAAGAGCAATATCAATATCAGGCAAACCTGATCATCAATCGAAACATAGTCTCTGGCGTCCTGGAATATGAAAATGAGGATTACAAGCAGCGCGGCGAAGCCTCCTTTTTTGGAGACCCAAACAAGAACCTTGAAACCGATACAAAAAGTATCGCCCTGGAATATCGCTTTAATGGTGAGTTTTTGAATGTCTCCCTGAGCGCAAGAAATGACAATAACGCTGACTTCGATAATTCTACGACTTGGCGAGCCACTGCTGCCTGGTCGCTTTCTAACAATTCAACTAACTTGTTCACATCGGTCGGCGAAGGTATCAAGAACCCCACATTCACAGAACGATTTGGGTTCTTCGATACCTTCATAGGCAATCCTGACCTTAAGCCAGAGCAATCCCTTAGCTGGGAAATCGGCATCAGACAATCGTTGTTTGATGACCGCGCGCTGCTGACCGCCACCTGGTTCAATGCCAGGCTCGAAGATGAAATCAACGGCTTTGTGTTTGACCCGGGTACAGGATCATTCACCGCTGTAAACGTTGATGGCGAATCATCAAGAGAAGGCCTTGAGCTAAGCCTTGACTATCAATTCAGTGAACACTTCTCAATGGCCGCCAGCTACACTTACCTGGATGCTACCCAGGAAGACGGCACTGGTGATGATATAACCGAAGTACGGCGACCAGAAAATTCAGGTTCCATCAGCGCTAACTACAACTGGGGAAAAGCCAACATCAACCTCCTTGTCGCATACACCGGCAGCCAGGAGGATGATTTCTTTCCTCCCTTCCCCCCCTATCAGGAACGGGTCGGGCTGGACAGCTATACGCTCGTTAGCATCTCAAGCAGTTATCAAGTCAATCGGAATATTGAATTGACCCTTCAACTTGAAAACGCATTCGACGACAACTACGAGGAAGTCTTCGGTTATGCATCGCCTGGGTTGGCTGTCTATGGTGGAGTGAGAATGAGATGGTAGCCAAGGCCGCTGCGGCAATAAGGGACTTTAACGAGTCTGACACCCTCACTAGTCATCGATTTAAATGCCTAGCTATTTACTCTATATTACGGCCTTATTCAATAAACGTGCTTTCACAGCAGGATCCAACTCATGACCTACGAATGTTTTACCGTCGACATAAAAGATAATATTGCTAACGTGGTCCTTAACCGACCTGACAAACGCAACAGCATGAATCCTGCATTTTGGCGTGAGTTACCCGAGATCATCAAGGACATTGACTACCAGTCCAAGGCGCGAGTCATTGTTATTTCCTCTACCGGCCCACATTTTTCTTCCGGTCTTGATGTTTCTTCCTTCGGAAGCGTCACCGATCCCACCCAGGAAACTGATAAACACAAGCGCAAGCTGCAGGCGGCAACCGCGTTCTACGACAATGTATTGCATATGTAGGATTCCTTCACCTGCATCGAAAATTGCCGAATACCTGTACTCGCAGCAATCCAGGGTGGATGTATTGGCGGCGGCGTGGACCTCGTGACTTCATGCGACATCCGTTACGCAACAGAGGATGCTTTTCTAACCATCTTTGAAACCAATATCGGAATGACTGCCGATGTGGGCACCTTCCCCCGTCTCGTGAAACTTATTCCTGAAGGATACGTTCGCGAAATGGCTTACACCGGCCGGCGCGTAAGTGCCACGGAAGCAAAATCCATGGGCCTGATAAATAATGTATTTGAGAACCACGAGGCGATGCTGGACGGCGTGATGGCCATTGCCAGGGATATTGCATGCAAAGCACCACTGGCAGTGTATGGTTGTAAGAAAATGATCAATTATGCACGCGACCACACCACGCAGGACGGCCTGGACTACATTGCGATTTGGAATGCGTCTCATCTGAAACTGGAAGAAATTCAGGAAGCCATGACGGCCAATGCGGAGAAAAGACCTGGTAATTTTGTCGATCTTCCAAAGAGTCGTAGACAGTTCTGAGGCTTCATAAGGAGTAGCACTCGAAACCCTTTCCGCCATGAAATTAACCTCGTTGTCCTCTCTCATTATGTAGTGGAGAATGCTGATGACATGTCGTTATGCCTAAGTGGATTCACTAGGACTTGTTTTAGCCACTCTTGCTCGAAACATCGGTATATACTAATAATATATCGCTTGCGAAGGACGTCTCTCTGGAAGATAAAAGGACAGTCAGCGATTGGGAAGCCAACAGCGCCATTGCCACTACTGTGAAAGATAATATGCCGAACAATGCGAGGCGACTGCGAGCCGAAAATGCCACAGAGAAATCTCGTTGGGAATGCTGCTCAAACGCTTTTAGTCTGATGGACTCGTTGCCCGTTGCCTTGATAAGCCGAATGCCAGCAATGCTTTCCTGAATCCAGGAAGTGAGGTCACTGTTAAGTTCCCTGGCGGGGCGAAACCCACTCTCAAACGTGAGGAGAAAAACGAGCCAAGCAAGAAAACCGGCAGGAATGTAATACCAACAATAAACGCTAGCCACGGATCAAACATTGCCACAGCCAGAATGGCGAAGAGATATCGACCCATGAACATCAGGGGCTCAAGAAAGACCGCCTGGATAATCTCGGTTACCATGGCGCTGTCCTGGTAAACACGATAAATCGCGTCTCCGGTTTTGGCGTTGGCATGGTAGGTCAGCGATTGGGCCTGCAACTGTCCGATCAATTTCAAACGCATGAGTTGGTTGATCTTTTGGAATACCCAGATCTTGTATAAATAAAGTGCCGCACCGCCCAAAACCAAAACTGCAACCATAGCAATAGTGGTATTGACCACTGGCCAGGGCAACATCAGTCGAGCTTCGTCGGACAAGTGTTCGACATCGACAAATACTTTTGGATCCAGCCCATACAAGACTACATGCAGATTACCAAGCGGCTCACCGGCAATGATGCCGCTGAAAACCAATCCGACAAGGATGATACCGAGCACGGCGGCATAGACGAAAATCACGCCAGAGGCAGCTAGAAAAATGACGAGATGTTTGAATATCGGCCGGATAAATGGCCAGGTACGGACGAAAATTTGAGCGACCTGTCGAAAATCAAGATCGTCGGGTCGCGCTGCTGCGTTATCGAATTCAACACCGGTCATGCCCCTCCTCATAACTGGTGAATGGTTGAATCACAGTAGCACGCTTTAGGCGAGAGAAGTTGTTCCCACGAGAGTTGAATCCAAATAGTCGGTGTAACCATCGGTTACCCTATCGATAGTTCCGAAAAAATTGCCTCAATTCATCTGTTAGTAATGCAGGTTGTTCCAATGCTGCAAAGTGACCGCCCGAGGTCTGGGTGTTCCAGTACGTAACATTGTAGAGCTCCTCGGCCCAGACCCGGGGCGGTTGGTACAACTCACCGGGAAACATCGTGCAACCAGTTGGCGTCTTGATTTTTCCGTCGGCGAACATATTGTTGTTTGCGTGTGCAGATTCGAAATAGAGGCGTGTCGATGAAGTGATACTTTGCGTGACCCAGTAAATCATGATATTGGTCAGTAACTCGTCCCTTGAAATCGCATCTTCCAGATGGCCCGTGTGATGGGTCCAGCTGTGAAATTTTTCTGTGATCCATCCGGCGAGACCGGCGGGTGAATCGTTGAGTCCATATCCCAACGTTTGTGGTTTTGATCCCTGAATGGATTGGTATCCGGTACCCTCGGACATATGTTTTCGTCTTTCTTCCAGGCGATTGCGTTCGTCATCGGTAACCCCTTCGTATGGATCTTCTTTGTGTTTCGGAAATCCGGCAAAAACCAGGGTCAAATGCATTGCGCGGACCCGTTCGGGTGCAAGCACCGCAGTCCAACTGCTGATGGGTGAACCCCAATCCCCGCCCTGAACGACATACTCATCGTAGCCCAGCTGCTCCATCAATTTTATATGGCCCCGCGCAACTTCTGACTGATCAAAACCAGGTTCTGTTGGCGCATCGGAAAAGCCATAACCGGGAATAGAAGGGCATATAACATGGAATGCATCACTGGCGTCACCACCAAACTGCTCTGGTTGGGTCAACATTGGAATGATGGTGGTGAATTCTGAAATCGATCCAGGCCAACCGTGGGTCATCAACAATGGCAAGGCATTGCTGTGGGATGAGCGTTGATGGATGAAATGAAGTGAGCGGCCATCCATATCCATTTTGAAATGGTTGAATGTATTGAGCGTCGTCTCCTGCGTGCGCCAGTCATACTCCCGACACCAATATTCACACAGGCTTTTGAGATAGTTTATATCAGTACCATAGACCCAGGGCTCGCCGATCTGGTCAGGCCAGCGGGTTTGATTCAGGCGAGCATTGAGATCGATTAGAACCTCGTCTTCCACCTCTATTTTAAATGGCTCAATCATCGTTGCACCTATACAATCAGATCCAATCATTATGAACGTAATGCACAGACGAAAACTAGAAACTAAATTACAAATTTTACTCCGACACGAGTTATTAGGCAGGATGTGGAAACCTAACGGACGGTAGTTATGCGCCATCCAGGTGTCTTTCAATAGCCTTTAACACAACTTCGGGTCCGGAGCGCCTCTGGTAATTGTCGGCGTGCTCGATCCAAAGCACCTTGCCGTTTGCATCGACGAGCATCGTTGTTGGCACTGGTAAGGCTTCCGCTTCACCCTCGCCCATGGGACCGGAGTGCATCAGTTGATTCCTCAAACCAAACGCGTCAGTTACGATTAAATCTCGATCTGACAACATTGTCGCTTTCAAGCCGTGTACACCACGCCGTTTTTTTATGACCTCAGGTAAATCTGTACTGATCGTTAGCACTTGCAAGTTCCGCTTCGCAAATTCGTCTTCGATTTCAGTCCATCGCCGTAACTCGGCGACACAGTAAGGTCACCAGTGGGCGCGAAAGAATTTGATGAGAGTGGGTGTACCCATTAACTCGCGGGAGTTAAAACGTTCACCATCGTCGTTCAGCGCTACAAATTGAGGGATAACGTCACCTACTTTAACCGGGTTATCTGCCACTTTTTGAGGGCTGATGTAAATCGTACCAATCATGAATGCGCAAACGACGATCGCGCCGACTGCGGGAATGCCGCCGAACCATCGCGTACCGACAATGAAGCATGCAATACCCAGCATAGCAGCTGCGACGAATGCGACGACAAATAGTGTTCTGTCTTGAGGCAGGGCGACGAGGTTCGCCTGTCGGAACCAGAAAAGAACGACACCAATGGCCATAACAATCGCGATGAAACCGAGCCAGGTACCTAGTATCTTTCTGTTAGCCATTTCACATCATCCTTTTTTATCTGGAATCGGGGACGCCAAAGATCCGGCGGCGGTACACCCGGAAACCGACTATGCCATTGTAGATTAATTCGAATACTCCATATCACTGACAAAGATATTACGCATCGCATAATACGTCAAACGGAACAGTTATGCTGTCTATTCAAAAAGCGTGGCTTCGTTCAGCATGCGTTTTTGATCGCATTTGTTTATGCTTGCGATGCAGAGGCCATGACAGCCTTGCTCCTTAACAAATTAGTCGCTGATGGAGAAAGGGAGAAATAGATGCCAGTCGAAATGATTGGATGGATAGCACCGCAGGTCAGCTCGGAAATTATTGCGCCCACGGGACCCATATTTGATGCAGATGTGATTGCGCATACTGCAACAGTCCACGAGAAGTCTGATTTTGATCGTGTTTTGATCGGTTATTTCTCCAATGCGCCAGATGGTTTTATTATCGGCGCCCATGCGGCTTCTGTTACTGAACGTCTGGGCTTTCTGCTCGCCCATCGGCCCGGATTTGTTGCGCCAACACTAGCCGCCCGAAAACTTGCAACCCTAGATCAACTGAGCGGTGGCAGATTGGCGGTTCACTTGATTGCCGGTGGCAGTGATTCTGATCAAGCCAAAGACGGTGACCATGTCGATCATTCTGGTCGTTATCGTCGCACTGAAGAATACGCGCAAATATTACACAACACCTGGACGGAAACATCGCCTTTTGATTTCGATGGCGAGTTCTATCAGGTTAAAGCTGCTCACTCGGATATCCGTTGCGCCGCCGAACCCCGAATTCCTTTGTATGGTGGGGGCGGTTCGGATGCGGCAGTGGCGGCGCTAGCACCGTATCTTGACACCTTTATGTTGTGGGGTGAGCCGCTTGGAGACAGCCAGGCGTTTATGCAAAAAGTGCGTGATGCCGGGCGTGGCAATCAGTTGAAGTTCAGCGTCTCAACAAGGCCCATTCTTGGAAAAACTGAAGGTGAAGCATGGGATCGGGCGCGAGACATTCTTGCTCAAATTGAACGACGCATGGGCAGTCGAAAGAGCGGTCAGCCACAAAATGTAGGTTCGCAACGATTGCTGGATGCGGCGGCTGAGCAGGAGGTTTATGACAGCTGTTTGTATATGGCGCTTGCGACTGCCAGTGGAGCAAGAGGTAACTCTACCGCATTAGTTGGAACCCCAGAGACGGTAGCCAAGGCGATGGTCGCCTACTACGACATTGGCGCAAGCAGCTTGTTGATCCGCGGTTATGATCCTTTACCAGATGCCGTCGAATACGGAGAAGAGTTAATTCCAAGGGTACGAGAGCTTGTAGCGGAGCGAGACAAAGCGGCTGCAAGTGTGTCATGAGTATTTTGCGATGGTTCGTCTACCTTTAACTCAAGCAATCCCTGGTTACAAAAAAAACAGCTCGATGTAGATGACATCCGGCCTCAGTTACGCGATAGTGCGCGCCAAATGATTTTTGAGGAATAGAGAGTTGATGCATCAGTATTCGGCGGAAGAGATCGCCACCTTAGATCACATTGTCCGAGAGCGACATTCAGTCCGCGGCTTCCTGCCGAAAGCCATTCCAGATGACCTGATGCAAAAGGTGTTTGAGACCGCGCGGTGGTCACCCTCTGGAACGAATGTTCAACCATGGCACATCTGTGTTGCTTCAGGTGAAACCCGAAATCGAATTCGAGCCGGGTTGTTGGAGCGTGCCACTGGCAGAATTCCTACAAACCCGGATCATTCCAGTGATGGCAGGGTAGGTGATCCCTGGCGAGAGCGAAAACGCGGCTGCGCACGTGCACTTTACGGTGCCATGGGAATAGAGTGGGAAGATCGTGCTGGTCGTGGTCGAGCAGGTCTTCGCAATCATGAATTGTTTGATGCACCCCACGTTGCATTTCTTTGTATTGACGAAATATTCGGCGAGCAGACCAAGGTTGATGTGGGAATGTACGCACAGACTTTGATGTTAAGCATGAGCGCCAATGGCATCGCATCTTGTGCACAGGGTTCGCTACGGGATTATCCAGATTTGGTCAGGGAAACGTTCGGACTCGCGCCCGCGATCAAGGTGCTGTTCGGGATCAGTTTCGGGTTTGAGGACCCGGGCGTTCCCGCAAACCAGGCACGAACAGAACGCGCTCCGGTATCTGAAACGGTGCAGTTCCTGGGTTAGCGATCATTTCTAGCTGCCTCGTTTCAGAGCTTGCAACCCAGCGAGGTCATGGCAAAGCATACTAAATTCGTTAGGATAATTTGAAATGAAAAAAATCTCTTTAACAATTTTCAGCTTCATCATTGTGGTCTGTATCACAGCAATTCTAGCTGTCAACAATTCGACGGCCGTTCAAGACGCACTTGTTGGACGGGTTCTGGAATCACGTGTTGGACAAACGTTCCATGACGATCTGTTCAACGACGGCAACATGCATTTGCTGTTGTGCGGAACGGGTTCCCCTCTCCCGTCAGATGCCATGGGTCCTTGCAGCGCAGTATTTGTCAACGGCACATTTTATCTTGTTGATACTGGCGATGGTTCCATCCGGCAGCTGATGCGTTGGCAGATTCCAATAAATCGTCTTGGCGGCATTTTCCTGACCCATTTCCATTCTGACCATATTGCCAGTCTTGGTGAAGCGTCCATGTTCAGCTGGGCTAACGGTCGTTCGCAACTCCTTGAAGTTCATGGTCCACGCGGCGTTGAAAACGTTGCCGACGGCTTTCGGGCAGCCTATGCGCTTGACACGGGCTACCGCGTGGCCCATCACGGAGCTGATATTATGAACAGAGACATTATCGGTCCTGTTGGTGTGCCATTTCATTTTGGCAATGACACGGAAAAGGTCATTCATGACAAGGACGGCCTGAAGATCACTGCGATCAGCGTTGATCATTCGCCCATCGACCCTGCTGTCGGCTATCGTTTTGACTACAAGGGACGCAGCATCTCGTTTTCCGGCGACACTGTCAAAACCGACAAGTTCCAGAACGCCGCCAAAGGATCCGACATTATTGTCCACGAAGCCCTGGACAAGAAAATTATCCACAGAATGTCAAAACTGAACTACGCCGCCGGTAACAACCGGCTTGGCAAAATCATGCTTGATATTACGGACTATCATACCAGCCCGGTTCAAGCCGCAGAAGTGGCCAAAGGTGCCAATGCAGGTATGCTCGTTTACAGCCATATTGTGCCACCGCTGATTAATGGCGTGATCGAAAATGTCTTTATGCGCGGGGTAGCTGATGCCTTTGACGGCCCCATACATATTGGCAGGGATGGCATGTTGTTCACGCTACCTGCCGAGTCAGATGAAATAGTGGTCGGTCATATTAACGACTGATCCGCGCATCCCCGGGGATCACATTCAACTAGTTTAAGGTCTGAAACGCATGTTCCTTGCAGTCAAGTGATCAGGTTGTGCTATCACCTTGTACGCTAGTTTCACCCAATCACAAACCATCACGCGCGTATCACGTGGATCGATAACCTCTTCAAGCTGAAATTTATTCAAAGGACCTATTGGTCCTCTGGAACTCTCAATTCGCGCTTCCAGTTCTGCCCTGAGTGCCACCGGATCTTCCGCCTCTGCAAGCTGTCGTTTGTAAGCAGCTTCAATACCGCCTTCGGGTGCGATTCCCCCAACGTCAGCTGCAGGCCAGGAAACTCTCATTGAAGGCCTGGAGCGCGGCGTAGCATAATTGTTACCTGCAACACCAAAACTGCGCCGCATCAGCACCGTGTAAATGGGGACGGAAACCTGTGCAAATGCCACCATCCACACCCCACCTCGGCGAATTGTGGCAGCATGCTCATGTTCTAGCCCCACCGCAAACCCTGGATTATCCACAAGGTTTAACACTGGAATATTGAACAGATCGCAAATATCCAGATGCCGGGTCAGCTTGTCACAACCATCTGCAGTTAACGCGCCACCATTCACGTGTCGGCTATCAGATGCAAGGACACCCATCGGACGGCCGTTCATACGGATAAATCCGGTCACCTGGTCGGTCCCCCACAGCGGTCCAATCTCGAAGAAGCTGTCCTTGTCCGCAATTAGCTTGATCGCACGTCGAACATCAAAAGTCGTTGTCCTTTTAATTGGGATCAGACTTGCCAGCTCTTCTTCGCGCCGGTTGACTGGATCATCTGACGATACAACTGGCGGAACCTCTAACACGTTGTTTGGCAGGTATGACAAAAATCGGCGCGCCATCTGCATTGCTTCATCTTCGCTTTCGGCAAGATTATCGACTGCACCATTTAAACAATGGATATGCCAGCCACCAAGGTCTTCCTTGGTAATGTCATAGCCCATGGCATGGGAGACAACAGGCGGGCCAGCGACAAACAACTGTGACACATCGCGTACCATTACAGAAAAATGACCAAGTACAGCCTTTGCTGCACCAATACCAACAACACTACCCAGCAGCAGGTTAACCACCGGGACCGTCGCAAGCTGTTCAGCGTACATGCTACTGCCAAGATGACCTGGCAAGAAAGAACCACCGCCACCGGAAACCCTGGGTCTACCAGCCGTGATCGCACCAGAGCTCTCCTTGGCTGAGCTTTCGCCATCTTTCTTCTGCTTTGGCACCATCGCCGCAACACTGCCGCCGCCAGACGAACCATCCAACATCCTAACTGATGGGATTCTCATCTCCATCGATAAACGATCAAGATAGCCTGACTTGGCCGCGATGGCGCCATCGGCATGTCCACCACGTGATGTAAAATCATCCGCACAGACAACGATTGCCCGATCCGCGACTTCGCCCCATCCTCCCACCATATTTGCCGGTGTGAATGCTGCAATAGCCCCTTGCTCATCATAGGAAGCAAACCCGGCGACGCTACCCACTTCCCTGAAGCTGCCATCATCAAGAAACTTCTCGATCCTCTGCCGACAAGTTAGCTTGCCGCGATTGCGCTGACGGACAACGCCTGGATCAACAGAGTCAGGACCAAGGCGATCAAGTGCCAGCTGTTTGAGCGT
>JAYGEX010000028.1:0-154421 GCA_046582185.1 Pseudomonadales bacterium
AGAATGCATGTGGTTGAGCCAGTATTTGGTAATCTGGAATCGAACAAGGGGCTTAACCGATTTACACTAAGGGGCAAGAAGAAGATTGAAGCGCAATGTCAACTGTTTAGCCTGGTCCACAATATAGAAAAGTTACAAAGGGTTGGACAAATAACAGCACAATAAGAACAATGAATTTGTTAACTGGCGGGGAGAATCAATTAGTGATTGTTACAACAACATTTAATGCCTGGAAACAGGTTTTTCTACAGCCTCATTAGGCGCCATACCATCTACCATATCCGCGAATAAACTTGCAAAACCTTAGGTCAAAGCAAAACAGAAGACTAAACTATTTTCCCAAAAGGCTAGCCGGATGAACAACTACTATTTGCTGGGCATTTTCTCATGTAAATCACATGAGGAAATTAACGATGTCTACAATTCATCGAATCAAGGAGCGAGGGCCAAATTGTAAGCTCCTACGAAAATATCAACGTCGCAAATGGATACATTTCCCCAGCGGATCACCATGCTGGTGGCGCAAAATATTCTTCACCGGGCCACGACACCATAAAAATAAACACTT
The DNA here is from genome assembly GCA_046582185.1 of Pseudomonadales bacterium. GTDB lineage: Bacteria > Pseudomonadota > Gammaproteobacteria > Pseudomonadales > Azotimanducaceae. The sequence continues at coordinate 569 of JAYGEX010000028.1, forward strand.
CTGTAGACTCATCCAACACGCAGAAGATAGCGAGAGATTTGTTTTCCCTTGGGTAACAACAAACCTCATGAGCATTACTGGTGATCCACAGAATAAAGCTCAAGTTACTTCTTTCAGTCGTCAGGTCCAGCTTTGCCAGTTTCACTTGGTGTTATTAAACATGATCATCGGTATAACCATGGCTCTACTCGTGTCATGAAAACCGTAATCTCAAGACCAAACGACACAGTTGATGCGGCTGAAAAAACGGCGAAACATCTTGGCGTCACTCACATTGAATAAATCAAACAACAAGATGAACATAAGGAACCAAATTTTATGATAAAAATCTCAGTGAGTATTGATGTCTCAAACTTAAAAATGGCAGAGCCTTTTTATGTTGAAGCACTTGGTTGTAAGAAAGTTCGTGACCAAGGTTCTGATATGGCTGTCCTTTCTACAGAAAACTGCGATATATCTCTACAGGAGAAAGGCCCTGGTACAGCCCCTCTCGCATCAAGCAGCGTTGTCCGTGAATATGGTCGTCATTGGACACCTGTTCACTTAGATTTTATCTGTAACAACGTCGATGAAATTGTATCAAAAATACTGGAATTGGGAGGCTTACACGAAGGCGGAGATAGTGGTGACCAGGGTTCTATTGCTTATTGCGCAGACCCTTTTGGCAATGGGTTTTGTGTAATCAATGAATGAACTAGATGGGAATCAGGATAGTGAGCCATCTGCTTTTTAGGCTTTGCGTTCAGTTCTTCTTAGGCTGTCCACACCGAAAACGATAAAATAAATCCTTAACAATCTAGACAGACGATGCAGGCAAACATGATCTTGTCACCTTGCGAACAGGAATTGTCTTGATGACCAAAATACACGACTCCCTAAAATTGTCGGTACAAGAAACTGACAACCTTATGCGAAATGAATCTCGCCTTCGAATTGCGACCATCGGCCCTGGAACGGATATAAACTTAACGCCCATGACTTTTGGCTGGGCAAATGGTTTGGTTTATATCTTCGGTAGAGGGCAGAAGGTAGTAAATATACGAAGAGACCCTACTGTAACTATTCTCGTAGACATTGGTTCCAGCTGGAGAACCCTGCAAGGCAACATGATGCGCGGCCAGGCTTTAATACTTGAAAACAAAGCAGAGGAAGACGCGGACGAATGGTTATCGGAGGCGCAGATGGACCTCGGCATCAAGCATGCCTAACGGATAGTGGACAAACCAAGCCCTATTCTGCGTCCGCCACAGGTAATACCCGAAGGTGGATTGTTTTCAAGCCATCATCAGTCGTCTCATGGGATAATTCCAAACTACCTTGATAAACGAGGACGGCCCAGGAGATTGAACAATGAATACTGAACCAACTCGACCACTTCTAATTTATTTACCTCATCAATGGGGTGCCATTGGCACATATCCGTTGTGCCATCTATCTCGAATCGAAGAGTTCCGCCAATGATCGCAGCGGTATAGACTATTTGAACATTGTGAAAGTGATTACTACTATCCTCACGTAAGGTAAAGCAGTTAGCCCCCAGTAGAGCTGTTGGCATTACTTCCAGCCCCGTTTCCTCCGTAACTTCACGAATCATCGCCTGTTGCGGACCTTCTCCAGGTTCAATACCACCACCAGGCAAGGTCCACCTCCCTGATGTTGCCAGGTGACAGAGCAGAATATTTGCATCTTTGCGTAGGACAGCATATGCCCCGATTCTGGTACTGTGTTCATTTTCTTCTGGGTTCATGGATCATATCCTAGCAAAAACTATCGGTGGTGCAGATTCAGATTTGCGGTAGCAATTTTTTGCTTGTGAACCAGCGTACTTGTATTAATCTATGCACGAAACACGTCAATAAAAGGGAGCAGGGCATCATGCAACTTCATCATATCTCATTAAAAATCTTAAGCCTGATTTCAGTGCTTTTCTTTATTGTTGCCTGCACAAGTAACAGTACAATGCCTGGCTCCGCAGATGCTGCCACGCAGATGGAGCCCCTGGTCACCACCGCGTGGCTGAGCGAGCATCTGGACGATGCCGATCTGGTGGTGCTGGATTGTTCAATCAAGATCGAAAGTGACGGCAGCGGTGGTTTTCGCACGACAAGTGGGCGCAGTAGTTATGAGGCGGGCCATATCCCATCGGCTGCGTTTGGTGTCTATCAATGTGCCAAATTCGCCCACGCTCTAACCCAGTATTAACGATCCGATTGGCATCCCCTCATCATTCCCAATGAATAAACTGACAGTATTCTGGCTCTGTGAGTTGGTGGCGAATTCCCGATTCCCATCTTTAACGATTTCCCTGGTTCCTACATTGACACTTGTAACTCCTATCGCTTATTTCTCACTTTGATATAACTTTTTCGCCTTTATGCCAGGCAAACCAGGACCTCACCGTGCTGAATACCTACACCATAACTGAAATCGGCTATCCAGGCTGATTCATGAATAATTGGAATATATTAGTATCCTTTAATTCCATTTTCTTCTTTATCTTGCACTGCTAAATTCCCATTCCAGGCTCGAGGGGTGACCCTTGGGTTTTATATATTAGATTAATAGAGGATCTGGCATGTCAGCCTACCAAGACGAAATCAGCGCACTCGGCAGTGTATGTGGCGCTCAAAAAGAAACCTGGAAAGGAATCAACGCAGAATACGCTGCACGTATGCGAACGCAGAACCGCTTTAAGACTGGCCTCGAAATCGCCCAGTACACTGCGGATATTATGCGCAAAGACATGGCTGAATATGATCTTGATACCAGCAAGTACACACAGTCCTTAGGTTGCTGGCACGGTTTTACGGCGCAGCAGCTTGCCATTTCAGTGAAGAAGCACCGGGGCACAATGGACAAGAGCTATATCTATCTGAGTGGCTGGATGGTAGCTGCGCTGCGATCAGAATTCGGCCCCTTACCTGATCAGAGCATGCATGAGAAGACGACTGTCCCTAATTTGATCAATGAGATCTACACCTTCCTCCGCCAGGCAGATGCTCGCGAAATGCGGCATATTTTCGTGGAGCTGGATGAGGCACGGGAATCTGGCGGCGACGTAGACAGCATTATCGCGAGAATCGATAACTTCCAAACTCACGTTGTGCCAATTATTGCTGATATTGATGCTGGTTTTGGCAACGAAGAGGCAACATATTTACTAGCCAAGCGAATGATTGAAGCTGGCGCTTGCGCCATCCAGGTTGAAAACCAGGTATCTGACGCGAAGCAGTGCGGACACCAGGCGGGTAAAGTAACGGTTCCTCATGAGGATTTCCTTTCCAAGATTAACGCCATCCGATATGCATTCCTTGAGTTAGGCATTGAGAACGGCATTATTGTTGCTCGTACTGACTCATTGGGCGCCAGCCTGACGCAAAAGATCCCAGTCTCTAAAGAGAAGGGCGATCTCGCCAGCCAGTATAATGATTTCCTGGAAACTAAAGAAATCAGTGATCTTAAAGAGCTTAAAGAGAATGACATCACTATTCACCAGGGGGGCAAGTTGGTTAAGCCGGTTCGATTGGATAACGGCCTCTACTCGTTCAAAGAAGGCACAGGGTTTGATCGTGTAGTACTGGACTGTGTTACCAGTTTGAATCACGGCGCCGATCTTCTTTGGATCGAAACTGAAAAACCAAACGTCGCACAAATCGCGGAAATGGTAGACGCAGTTCGAAAGTACGTTCCAAATGCGAAACTCGTCTACAACAACTCCCCATCGTTCAACTGGACGCTGGCATTCCGCGAACAGGTTTACGGTGAGTGGGTTGAAGCCGGCAAAGATGTTTCTGCTTACCCGGATCCTGCGAAAGTAGAGAAAGGTTTAATGTCTGAAGAACTGGACACTACTGAGTTAGCGATCGAAGCAGACAAGCTGGTTCAAGAGTTCCAGAAGGACTCTGCTCGAGAGGCTGGTATTTTCCACCACCTGATCACACTGCCTACCTACCACGAGACGGCATTGGGAACGGATATACTTTCTGAAGGTTACTTTGGTGATCTGGGCATGTTGGCCTATGTTAAAGATATCCAGCGTGTTGAAATTCGCCGCGATATGGCATCAGTCCGGCACCAGGATATGGCCGGCTCCAGTATTGGCGATGATCACAAAGAGTATTTCTCTGGTGACAACGCATTGCTGGCGGGCGGTAAAGACAATACGATGAATCAGTTCTAAGTCGTAAAATTGTCAATCTGATCGTCGAAGAGGGGGTAGCTGGTCTACCCCTTTTTTCATTCACGATCTGTTTTAGTTAAGAGCCTTTTTATAGAATAGAAATTTGCAAACGGATTTCTTGCTGGTTATTGCCTTACCTATCAGGAGAGAAGCTCAATGAAACTCGAAACCAGACTAAACTCCTTACTAAACATTCATTATCCCGTCATGTCCGCGCCAATGAGCATGCACAGCGGCGCTACGCTGGCGGCGGCAGTTACCCACGCCGGTGGCCTTGGTATGTTTGGGGCAATTGGCAGCGGTGGTGAAGACTGGCTGCAGACAGAACTGGTGAAGGCCAATAACCTTCTCGGAGACAAGCCGTTTGGCATCGGCTTTATCACTCACCTGATGGATTCAATGCCTGGGCTGTTTGAGATAGCACTCGAAGCACAAGTTTCTGTAATGGCTTTTTCATTTGCTGATCCAGGCCCCTATATCCACCGGGCAAAGGAAGCGGGCGCAACAACGGTATGCCAGATTAGAAACATGGATCAGGCGGCTGAAGCGGTAGCCGCTGGCGCTGATATTCTGGTGGCACAAGGAAATGAATCCGGAGGACATACAGGCGAGGCTAACCTTATGCCGCTCCTGAATCGTGTCCTCGATGCCCATCCTGACATTCCAGTTCTTGCAGCGGGCGGCATTTCATGTGGCCGCGCCCTGGCTGCGGTAATAGCAGCCGGTGCAGATGGCGCATGGATTGGCACTCCACTTTTGGCGACGCCAGAATGTGTTGAGGTATCAATGGCATACAAGCAGCGCCTCATCGATGCAAGTGCCGAAGATACGCTATACACACCCTTGTTTGACGTTGCCAATCATCAGGCCTATCACGGCACGCCATGGCCGAGCGGCATAGCGGCGCGCGTAATTGCCAACGATTTCACTGCTGAGTGGAACAATAAAATCAACGAAGTAACCAGCTCAAATACTTCATTGATGGAATACTACAAGGAACAGATAAAGAACAAGAATCTTGATGTATCCGTCGTTTACGCGGGTGAGTCGGTTCAGGACATCCATCAGATCCAACCTGCTGAAGACATCATTCGATCTATTTGTGACGATGCACAGGCGAGACTAAAGTAGATGGCTAATCCCGAAATTCACGGCTAATCGACATACGCTTGCGATTATTCGCCAAGGATCATTGGCCAGTTTTTCTCTGCCAGCTTTACAAAACCGGGGATGTCAGCTTCCCAGGTATTCTGAATATCTTCGTTGTAGTTCAGATATAACTTCCCGCCTACGATTCGCCAATATTCCGGGTCGCCCTTGGCTGTATATCCCTGACTAATAGCCCAGGCACAATAGCCACCATACTGAGGGGCATACTTTTTCGGGTCACTCCTGAATTTTGCAAGATTCTCGGCGGTACTAAATCGCCATTGCGCCTCAAGATAATCCGTGCTGAACTTGGACTTACCTTTTACCGACTTATACTGCATGAAATAGGCAACTACATCATGGCCACCCGCTGCCAGGCTAGAGAAGAAACTAGTATAGACAGGATCTGGCTTTGCACTGGCGTTAACAGCCAGGACCAGAGCGCTAACCAGCAACAATATACCTGATATTTTCATTGGGAATTTCATAGCTGGTTTCCTTCAGTATTTCCTATGAGACTCCCAGCGATGTCGTTTGTTACATGGACTAATAAGCCTTGGTTTAACATAAGTTTCTCGCAGAGTCCGCATGTTTTATCGATTTTGGAACTTTAGGGACAAGAACCAATTAGATCTTGTTCGTAGTCAGAAACCACCGGTATTAGTTCCTTTGTAAGTGATAGTTTTATCCGCCCAACTGTGATTATGTGCCGCGATGTAAGCCAAATCTATGCTATTTCCAGACAGGAACTAATTAGATGGCATAATGGGTAACAACAGATTTTGGGGGCTTGTAGTGAAGTACGATATTATTATTGTAGGCGCGGGAAGTGCTGGTTCAGTCATTGCCAATCGCGCATCTGAAGACCCAAACAAATCTGTTCTACTACTGGATGCTGGCCCGGATTATCCAGACATAAAAAAGACGCCCTATGATCTGGTAAACAGCCACCAGAACTCGGTAAAGGATCACGATTGGGGTTTTACATTCCTGCCCACCAGAGGACGTGAAGTACCGTTTCCACGCGGCCGCGTGGTCGGTGGCTCAAGCGCAGTCAATACAACAATTGCGCTACGGGGCATGCCCGAGGATTATGACGAATGGGCCGACCTTGGTAATTCAGAATGGGCATGGGATCAGGTTCTACCGTCCTTCAATCGGCTTGAACGCGATCTGGATTATGGCGACAAGGGCTACCATGGTGATGCCGGTCCAATTACAATTCGCCGCTATCCCTTTGAAGAATTACTACCGCAACATCAGGCGTTTATTGAATCCGCTAGGGATCTTGGTTACGCCGAATGCCCGGATGCAAATGATCCCGATGGCTGGGGCGTTGGCCCGCAGCCGATGAACAAGCTGGGTCGCCTGCGAATCTCATGCGCGGTTGCCTACCTTGCACCGGCTCGCATCAGGCCCAACCTGACGATTCGCGGCAATGCACTCGTTACCAGACTAATAACTAACGGGCATCGCTGTACGGGTGTTGAACTGGAAAATACCGATGGCAGCATTGAAGTGCTTGAAGCGAAGCTCATTGTACTAAGCGCTGGCTCTTTGATGTCTCCACCCATTCTGATGCGTTCTGGCATTGGGCCAGCCGAGCAACTTGCATCGTTTGGCATTGACGTGGTGCAGGATGAACCGGGTGTGGGTGCAAATCTAAGTGATCATCCAGCCCTTGGTATCAGTTGTGTCGTTAAGGATGGCTCTATTATTGATGCGGATTCGCCAATCATCCAGACCATCCTCAGATACACAACGGAGGGATCAGACAAGCGAAACGATATGCAGATTGAGCAGATTAGTTATGGCGGCAGGCCTGGCGGACCGCCAATGTTTGCAATCGCTGCCTGCCTTGAATACCAATATGGAAGGGGGGAGATTCGATTGCGCTCTGCAGACCCCCACGAGAATCCAATTGTGGATTGCCGGTTCTGTGAAGACGACCGTGACACAAACAGGCTGGTGAAGGCAATTAAGGATACGCTGGCATTTACCAGGGTCGGGCCACTCGCCGATATGATTGAGTCGGTATCATTCCCGGACCCAAAGCGCTCACTAAGCGATGATGATTTAGCAAACCTTTGCCGGAAGTTCGCTGGTAGCGGCTTTCATCCTTGCGGTACAGTTAAGATGGGACCCATTGAAGATAGTTTGGCGGTGGTAGATCAATATGGCTGTAGCCACAGAATAGATAATCTGGTGGTCGCCGACGCCTCAATCATGCCCTTTGTTCCCCGCGCAAATATCAATCTCACTTCTATTATGATCGGAGAGAAAATCGGTGAATGGATACGAACCAATCCCGGCAGATATGGGCTATAAAATATTTAGGCAAAGCTGGATTCAACAATGACAGATATCACAATTCGAAACGTTAATATTCTCGACGGTACCGGCGCGCCGGAATTTATGGCCGACGTGGAAATCGAAAACGGGCGCATTAAATCTATTGGTACTGCAGGCCCCGCAACTACAGAAATAGATGGCCAGGGTAAATATCTAGCACCCGGATTTATTGATACTCACGCACATGATGATGGCGCATTCTTCAGACACCCGGGCATGGAATTCAAACTGGCGCAAGGTGTAACTACGGTTGTCAGTGGCAACTGTGGATTCAGTGCAATACCACTGGACCCGTCGAAGGATACTATAGCTGCAAGTGGCGGCATCCTGGCGGGAATCGAAGGTGACTTTAATGACCTCGAAGGTTACTTCGCGGCAGCCCTCGAACGAAGCCCGGCTCTCAACAATATGATGCTTGTGGGCCATAATACAATCCGAACCCTGGTGATGGGCAGTGAGCGCCGCAGGCCGACGCCAGATGAGTTGGCGCAAATGCGTGCGCATGTAGACAAGGCTATGGCGCAGGGTGCTTGTGGATTTTCAACCGGACTCATTTATCGACCAGGGCGATGGAGCGAAACCGAGGAAGTTATTGAACTTGCCAGCGCCGCTAAAAACTATGACGCACTGTATACCACGCACATGCGCAACGAGGGTGACAAGTTGCTGGAAGCAGTTGAAGAGGCCTTGCGAATAGGTCTGGAATCCGGCGTCCATACGCACATCTCCCACCACAAGTCTGCGGGCAAACCGAACTGGGGCAAGGTTAAGGAGTCATTGCAACGGGTGGACAAAGCACTCGCCGACGGGCAGCGAGTAACCCTGGACGTCTACCCATATACTGCCGGTAGTGGCCGCATGATTGAGTACTTTAACCTGGACAATATCAATCTTGGCCTGGCTGAAGTTATCCGCATCGCAAGCTGTCCAGCGTTCAGGGAATATGAAGGACGAATGTTGATCGATGTCGCCGCTGAAAAGAATATGGACCTTGCCATCCTGGTAAAGGACATTTTAACGGCACCAAAAGGTGATCGTACCTTATGTATTCACTTCATTATTGATGAGAACGATATCGAAACCAATCTTGCCCACAAAGACATGATGGTTGGGTCAGACGGTATACCAGACTTGAATGGTCAACCTCATCCGCGCTTATTTGGGACCTTCCCCAGAATACTCAGCCACTATGTTCGGGATAGAAAAGTACTAACACTCAACGAAGCCGTTAGACGCATGACTTCACTTTCTGCAGCGACCTTCGGGCTTAAAGACAGAGGACAAATCAGAGAAGGATACTGGGCCGATCTTGTGCTATTTGACCCACAAACAGTTCGTGATATGGCGACTTATGATGATCCAAAGCAGGAACCCGCAGGAATAGAGCTTGTTGTCGTAAATGGTAAAGTTGCTTGCCAAAGCGGAACCCATACGGGCATTGGATCAGGCAAAATGTTGCGATTCAGACGCTCTGCATTTGGCGAGTAGTCACGAAGCTGTCATTGTTATTGTCACTGGGCCAAAGGGTTTACGATACGGCGAACAGACGTACCATTGATATGGCCGTTCAGGAAATCAAAGGCGAAGTCTATTTCTTCGCCAGGGATTTCAGGATGTAGTCCAGGGTTTGCGTGCAACCTCTTGTCGAGCGACGCGAATAAATCAAAGATTTTTAAGTAACCATCTCGTTCAAACAGCTCATCCTCCAACTGCATAAGAAATAACAGTGGGCATGCAATTTTTGCCGCGGCGGCGATAAATTCCTCCGCATGGGGAAAAGATGCCTGTACGCCAAATAAGCCAAGTGTTGCGACCGTGACATCTGTCCTCGATGCCAGCAGCGGAATGCCGTAGATAGATCCCATGGAGAGGCCCATATACGCAAGCTTTCCTACCCCAACTTCGGCCAATAACTGAATCTCTGTAATGGCACAAGTCCAGTCATCAACCATATCCGTGAGCGAGTCCTGGCGATGAAATTCCGGGAAGAACGCACCTCTGGCGCCATCACCCACCTGGCGTAAGCCATGCACCGGGCCATCCAGAGACAGCACCGGCAATTGACTTTCATGGGTGAATCTCTTCGCCAGGCCAGATATTGGCGCCTGGTATCGATCACCGGAAGCGCCATGACCGAAACACATCAGCGTTGAAGCAGGTAGCCCTTCCTTTGGCAACCAAAGCGCACCAGTGATGTCTCGTTTGCCCTCCCGCAAAATTCGAAATTCCCGGGTTGGCTGACCCGCTGGGTCAGCCGCATCGGTCCATTGAATTTCGACGCTCATCTTCGCTCAGGAGTTTGCTGTTGGAATCTCGTTAAACGGAATTCCTTTGTCGACCCTGATGTCCTGCGGCAAACCGAGTACCCGCTCAGCAATAATGTTCGCCATAATTTCATCGGTTCCACCAGCAATTCTTAATCCCGGAGAGGACATATAAGCTCCCTGGAACATTCCAGCTTCCTCTGACAATTCGGGATCCCAGATCGCACCGCTTGAATCCAGTAGATCGAGTGCGAATGACGCCATATCTTGCTGCTTGGGCGCTCCCACCAGTTTGCCGATGGAATTTTCCGGCCCAGGGATCTCGCCTTTCGATAGCGCGGTCATTGAGCGATAACCTGTAAATTTGACGCCGGACTCCTGGATATACCAATCGGCCAGTTTTCTGCGTACAGACTTGTCTTTGATCGCAGGCTCATCATCGATCTTAACTTTCTGTGCCAGCTTAAAGACGGAGTTAAAGTTAACCCCGCCACCGCCGCCACCAATTGAGGCCCGCTCGTTCATCAGAGTCGTCAACGCAACCTGCCAACCTTGTCCTACAGCGCCCAATCGTAGGGAGTCAGAGATGCGCACATCGGTGAAGTACACTTCATTAAAATTCGAACCACCAGAAATCTGTTTGATAGGCTTGCATTCAATGCCCGGTGATTTCATATCAATAAAGAAATAACTCAGACCCTGATGCTTTCCTGCAGTTGGATCAGTCCTTAGTACTATAACGCCAAAGTCAGAAAAGTGTGCACCAGAGGTCCAGATCTTCTGGCCATTGATGATCCAGTCATCGCCGTCCTTTACAGCACTTGTTCGCAGCGCCGCAAGGTCAGAACCGCCAGCAGGTTCGCTAAAGAGCTGGCACCAGATGTCTTCACCGCTGGCGAGTCTCGGCAAATATTGTTTGCACTGATCTTCCGTCGCCCAGGACATCATTGTTGGCGCACACATGCCGTGACCAATGCCGAATATATTGTCTGGTGTATCAAACTTTGATTCTTCCTGGCCAAAGATTACGCCTTCAATAGCAGTAGCGCCGCGCCCGCCATGTTCTTTTGGCCAGCGAATACAGGCCCAGCCGGCATCAAACTTTCGCTTCTGCCACAATTTGGCTGTGGCGATATAGTCCAGACCTTTAAGTTCCGCTTCACCGGGTACATTTTCGCTCAACCAGCTACGTACTTCCTGGCGGAATGTTGCTTCTTCGTTTGTATCGTTAAAATCCATAATTTTCTCCTGCCTTTAAGGCAATCGGCTACGCAGCCCGTTCGTCTTCAATTGCTTTGATCAGTTTTTCCTGCCATACCGCTTCGCTACCAATGTTGATCGATAGTAATTTCGAACGTCTGTATGGAAATTGACAATCAAACTCCCAGGTGAATCCCATGCCACCGTGTGTCTGTACGTTCTCTTTTGCTGAAAAATAGTACGCCTGAATCGCCGCAACTCTGGCGGTAGCTGCTGCAATTGGAAGCTCTGGCGCGTCCGTGGAAAGTGCCCATGCGCCGTAGTAACAGTTGGATTTGGCCAGCGTATTTTTCACATACATATTCGCAAGCTTATGCTTAATGGCCTGGTATGTTGCAATCGGACGACCAAAGGCAAAGCGCCCCATGGCATATTCTTTTGCCATCTCAAGGGTCATTTCAGAGCCGCCAACTTGCTCCCAGGAGAATAGAACCGCCGCGCGGTTATAGACCTTTTCGACCATGGCCATGCCTTCGCCTTCATTACCCATCAGGTCTGCACTGGCATTTTTAAGATCGATCTGGGCATGGGAACGGCTAGGATCGATAGTTTTGATAGTTGTCCTTGTTACGCCTTCCTGATTAAGATCCACCAGGTACGCACTGGCACCATCGCCCACGTCTGACTTTGCCAACACAACTGCAAAGTCTGCTATGTCGCCATCGGCAACCGGAATTTTCGTACCGCTCATCAAGCCGTCGCTAACGGTTGATTTCAGAGAGCTGGCTGATGCTTCACCGTTGCCTTCGCCCACAGCTAAACAACCAATAACGCTACCATCGGCAAGCCTTGGCAGCCAATTTTCTTTTTGCTCCGTGGTTCCTGTTGCCAGGAGCGCCTCGGTTGCGAGATACACTGAAGAGGAAAAGGGAATTGGCGCGAGTGCCCTGCCAAGTTCTTCAGCAATGACGCTGAGTTCAAGATAGGACAAACCAAGACCATCATATTCTTCGGGGATAACAGTTGCGGTCCAGCCCATTTCTGCCACTTTTTTCCACAGATCCTTGTCGTATGGTTCATCGCCATCAAGAATATTCCGCACAACCTTTGTGGAACAATTGTCATTGAGGAAACCTCTCGCCTGCTCGCGCAGAAGATTTTGTTCCTCTGAAAATTCGAAGTTCATTTTTCACTCCCTGGTAAATTTCTACGACCTCTCAGGCCAATGTGCTCGATCTGAAGGGTGGCGATTTAATATTTTGGACACAGAAAATATCACGATGAGCTTGTCAGCGCCATGAGGCACAGTCATTCACCACATCCATCGGTGGCGAATGGGCAACCGCATGAGCTCAGCTTACGTTCTTTGGTACATCCTTGAACGGACCTGTATCAAACCTTGGCTCCTTTTCCATACCAAGAACTCGTTCAGAGATAATGTTGTGCTGAATTTCATCGGTGCCGCCAGCGATTGACGTCGCCGGGACAGAAACCAGGATTTCAGCGATGATGCCATCAAGCGCACTATCAGCACCCTTTAACATGGCGTCGGCTCCTGAAATCAGGGTGTGGACCCTGGATGCTTGCCGCGCGACATGGCTAGCAGCTAGTTTACCTAATGATCCTTCCGGGCCCTGGGGCATGCCCAAAGCCTGCGCTGCTCTCGCCCTTAACGCCATCCATTCGGCAGATTTCGACATGGTAAGGAGTCGCGCGACTTCCTGGCGCACTGTCGGATCGGTGATCCGGCCCGTCTCTTTGGCTCGAGGCATCGCCAGATCAACCCGGCCTGCCCGTTGCGGATACCATTTATAGGGTTCCATGACCGTCGCAATTTCGGCGCGCTCCTCTTCATATATCGGGCCGCTAAGCCCCGAATCACGATTAAAACGCCTTAAACCATCCGCGCTGCGCCGCTCATGGGCCAAGGTCGTCATGGCAACTCGCCAACCGTTGCCAAGCGCATCCATCTGATATTCAGGCTCAATCTTCGCGTCTGTAAAGAACACCTGGTTAAACGAGGCGTGACCGTTCATTTGCTTTAACTGGTGAACCTCGACGGCGTCCTGTTCCATATCCAGAATAAAATAGGTCAGGCCCTGATGTTTCGGCACATTCCAGTCAGTTCTCGCCAGCAGTAGACCATACTGTGCGTGGTGCGCACTGGTGGTCCAAACCTTCTGGCCATTCACTATCCAGCGCTCTCCATCAAAGTCGGCGCGAGTGGTTGAACCGGCAAGGTCACTACCACTACCCGGTTCACTAAACAGCTGGCACCAAGTATCTTCGCCGGTCAGTATGCGGCGAAGGAATTTCTCCTTGTGCAGTTCAGACCCATGCTCAAGGATGGTCGCCGCTGCCAGCATGCGAATTCCTGTACGCGCGACAGTGACCGCATTTTGCCTGGCAAACTCATCTTCAACCGCTGGAACAAGTGCAACAGGCAGATCCTTTCCATACCAATCCGCAGGCCACGCCGGAACGCCCCAGCCAGAATCCGCCAGTTTGTTTCTCCAATCTACGAGGCTTAAGTCCGGACTCCAGTTTTCCTTGAGCCAGGATCGTACCTGTTTGCGAATTTCTGTTTCATTGCTATCCCCAGTAGAACTAACAGCCGAACTAACAGCAGCACTATCAACAGAACCATCCTGCACCTTGCTCATGATTGCTCCTTCCATCGCTGGATAACGAGTTCGCGGTGATAGGTCGGGTCTCCAAGGAAGACCTCCGAACTCTTCGCTCGCTTAAACCATAGTTGGGTATCCTGATCCCAGGTAAAGCCAATACCCCCATGGATCTGGATGGCCTCTGTTGCGATTAACATATAGGCATCAGATGCTGCTGCCTTTGCCATGCTCGCTAACATAGGTACCTCAGCGTCTACTGCCTCTATGGCTGCGGCGGCATAATATGCAGCAGATTTTGCCAGCTCCAGCTGAATGAGCATATTGGCGCACTTGTGTTTGATGGCCTGAAAGGATCCGATCACCCTGCCAAACTGCATTCGGATAGCGGTATAGGCAATGGTCGAATCAAGAAGGTACTGCGCCCCTCCAATCATTTCATTAGCGAGGGCAATTGCCGCCTGATCCATGGTCTGGCTCAATGCTTCGCTGCCAGCTGATGACTTGAGTTCATGTTCATCGCCAAGCAAGGTCGCACTTACATCTTTAAATTCGAGATGGCCAAGCTTTCTGGTGGCGTCCATGGTGTCCAGATTTCTCTTCGTCAGACCAGGGGCATCACCATTAACCGTGGCAAACACAATGCCTTCGGTGCCTTGGGAACCTGCAAGCCTGGAAACCACCACCAACATGTCCGCAGTTCCACCATCAACGACAAAACTCTTCACGCCATTGAGAATAACCTCGTTACCGCTAACCCGGGCATCCATCTTTATACCTGCGAGGTCCCAACGCCCGTCTGCTTCAGTCATCGCCAAACTCGCGCGAATTTTGCCACTGGCAATTCTCGGCAATAGACTCTGTTTTTGCTCTTCGTTACCTGCATTCAAGATGGCATGTGCAGCCAGGATAATACTCGAAAAATAGGGCGCGCAAAGCAAGGACCTACCCATTTCCTCCATGACAATGCCCAGCTCTACAAAGCCGAAGCCTGCACCTCCATAACTTTCCGGAATGGGGATGGCTGCCAGGGCGAGCTCTTCGCTCATCTGTTGCCAGACAGCGCAGTCATAACCTTCTTCAGTTTCCATCAGCCGCCTGACTTCCGTGGTTGCCGACTTATCTTTCAGAAATCGCTGCACAACATCGCGAAACTGTTGTTGTTCCGCGGTAAATGTAAATTGCATGGTAGTCGCCCCTGCTCTGCTCAAAGCACAATTATCGACCCAGAGCATACCTTGGAAAATCAGCTAACGGCAAATCTACAAAATGAACACTCGCTATTCATCGATGAAACTTTGTTAAATCGCCTCGGTAAATTTAGCTTCCATTTGAAAATAACCACCGGCATCAGGGTGTCTGGACCATACTTCCTGCCAGGCATCTCCCTTGAAGACACGTTCATGGCCGGCATCGCGGTCATCTTTGTCTTTCCAGCGAATGACCCAGGTCACATTGGCAGAACCCAGAGGTAGATCCATTGGTTTTTGACCATGAATCTCAGGCGGGATGCCTGCGTCAATCCAGAAGCCAACAACATCCAGGTTCGCCTTCAGGAACGGAACTGCATCATTTTCCGCCCACTGACGATAGGCAGCGAATTTTTCCGGATTGTAGTGATAGTTTCTTATTTCGTAGAGCATGTACTTACCTTTAATTAGTTCCAGAATTTGAGTTTAGCGTATCCAGTAACCCACACTATTGGTGCGATAACCAATACTCCGGTAACAGGCATCCACCAATGATTGGCCTCGCTCATTGAGCAATATTCCCGCGCCCATTCGGTTCATGGAGTATCCAAAAGCCAGGCGCGCTTCCGGGTCAGCAAAGCCAATACTGCCACCGGCACCGGCGTGTCCAAAGGCGTCTTTACCCATGATGCAACTCTCCATCGCACCGCTGGGGCGATGGCGATTGTCCATGGAGCGCATGTAACCGAGGCTGAACCTGCTGGGCATAAGCAAGGTAGCATCAATTTCTGTCGCCATAGACACCGCACTCATTTTTTCAATATGGTCCGCGGACAATAATCTAACACCACCATGCTCGCCGCCATTGGCAAGAGGTGTATACATGCCAGCAAGAGATCGGGCATTACCGATGCCACCGCCAGCACCGTATTCAGCGCGATAACTCTCCGGCGCATCTGTCTTGAATCCACCGGTGTTAAGTAGCGCCTTAAACTGCAGGGACCCTGGCGCATTGAGCAAGGCATGGGTATAGGGCGCAGGCTTCTGACCCTTTTCCGGTCGCCAGCGCTGGACGCGGGACACTCGCTCAAATTCTGCATCAGGCAGGCCAATAGAGAAATCCAGGCCCAGGGGTAACGCGACATGATCGCGGAAGTAGGTACCAAGGCTTTGCCCTGAGACTCTGCGTACCAACTCACCAACTGTCCAGCCAAAGGTTGTCATGTGATAACCACTACGTGTGCCCGGTTTCCAGAAAGGTTCTTCTC
This sequence comes from Pseudomonadales bacterium, assembly GCA_046582185.1. Lineage (GTDB taxonomy): Bacteria > Pseudomonadota > Gammaproteobacteria > Pseudomonadales > Azotimanducaceae. The sequence goes on from JAYGEX010000028.1 coordinate 16,796, forward strand.
TGGCAAGTCGGTCTACCATATAGTACCAATCATAAAAGCCTCCCTGCTTTACGGTCTCCCGCAGCGCCGGGACGCCGACGGAATGGTTTAAGATCATTGATACCGTCGCTGCCTCTTTGCCATTACTCGCGAATTCCGGCCAATAGTCTGCAACGGGCGCGTGAAGGTCAAGCTTGCCCTGGTCAATCAACATGTGCGCGCAGAGTGCAGTGGCAGCTTTGGTGCAGGAAAAAACGACTGATATTGTATCTTCCAACCAGGGGTCCGGATCTGGAGTGGATGTAGACCTTTCGGAAACCTTTGCTCCACCCCATATATCAACCAGCGTTGCGCCGCCGATTGTGATACACAAGGAAGCGCCCAGCTCCTGGCGCTGGGAGAAATTTTTAAGGAATTCGTCAAGTACCGGCTGAAATTCCAGTTCGCAATACCCCTTAACAAAACTGTCGACCAGTTTGCTTCCATTCTTGACGACAATGCCAATATCAACGTCCATCAATATGCTCCATTAGCTGTCGGCCATCTGCAAAGCGCTGCCAGAGACAAAACTCTGTACAATACGGCTTTTTTTCGCGGCCACTCAAAATTTACATCATTATTACATCTAGCCATGCTCACATCTCTGCTTAATAAAAACGACAACAAAATTTTCTTCGGCTGGCGAATGGTTTCGGTGGCGTTTGTTGTTGATTTTATTGCAGTAGGTTTCTTCTTTTACTCCTACGGCATTTTCTTCAAGTCCATCGCCGAAGAGTTTGGAGACTCCAGATTCGGTGTCGCAATTGGGGTAACCGTTACCCAGGCCGTCGGCGCCTTGTTGGCACCCTTTATTGGTCGTGCCCTGGACAGGTTTCCCTTAAAACATGTCATTGTCTGCGGTGCTATCTCAATGGGCAGCGGTTTCTGCCTGCTGGGTCTCGCAGAAACGCCACTACAGTTTTATCTGATCCTCGGTGTATTTATTGGATTCGGCGCGGGTGCCATGGGCCAACTTGCCACATCAAAACTTGTGAGCAATTGGTTTGTTCTAAAGCGAGGCACGGCTCTCGGCATTGCCGCCACGGGCATATCAGTATCAGGGGTGATCATGCCTGCCATCAGCGCCTGGATTATTGGCACCTTCGGCTGGCGAGAGGGCTTCGTCACATATGGCATCATTACGCTGGTTGTGGTTGTTCCCTTTGTCCTGCGTTTCGTGGTCTCCAGACCCGAAGACATTGGCTTATTACCAGATGGTGCAACTGAGCGCTCAAGCTTGCCGCCGCGAAAGCCGCCCCTGAAGACCAGGGAATTTCTGGGTCAACCCAATTTCTGGGTTTTACTGACCGTCATCGGCCTCTTGTTCTGCATCCAAAGCGCGACCTTGATTCATATGGTTCCACAACTGACCGATCATGGATATTCCCTGCTGGCTGCATCTGCCATCGCATCTGCTACTGCCGCTTTTGGCGTCGTTGGCAAGCTAACCTTTGGCTCCCTGGTAGATCGCTGGGATGTCCGCTACGCCTTGTGGTTAGCCATTGGCGTTCAATTAATTGGCCAGCTCATCATGTTATTCATCCCCGGCTACACCCCTTTCCTGATTGGTGCGTGTTTCTTCGGATTGGGAATGGGCGGCGTTGTTCCCATGCAGGGAGCTGTCGTTGGCGCAGCCTTTGGGCGGGAATCATTCGGCAGGGTATTAGGTGCCATGCGCCCACCGATGGCTCTCATTCATCTTCTTGGAACGCCATTTGCCGGTTATGTCTATGACGTTACGGGTAGCTACAAGCCCGCTTTCCTCACATTTCTGGTGCTGTATGTTATCGCCGCAGTAGTAGTTCTGGCGCTAAGGGTTGAGACTCGCGCCCTATCCCGGATGACACCGGAAAACAGCAAGGCATGAGCGCCATTGGTATTGGTATTGTTGGTAGCGGCGAGATGGGCAGAAATGTTGCCCGACCTGTTATTGCCACAGACGATGCAATCAGTATCAGCGCAGTTTTCGACCCTGATCCTGAATCGATCATTGCAGCACGGAAAGATTTTGGCGATCAGTTTGTTGCCGTCAGCAGCCTTCAGGAATTGTTAGATAACGACAAGGTTGATTGGGTCATGATTGCCTCCTGGAACAAATATCACGCAGAACAAACCATCGCTGCATTTGCGGCAGGCAAACATGTCTTCTGCCAAAAACCGCTGGCCTTAAGTCTCGATGAATGCCTCGATATGCGCAAGGCGTGGCTCGCATCCGGCAAACAATTCGTAATTGGCTTTAACCTGCGCTACTCACCGCACTATCGAAAGATCAAAGAGCTGTTGAGCAATAAAGCCATCGGCGACATCGTCAGCTTCGAATTTAACGAAACCCTCGACTTTAATCACGGCGGTTTCATCATGGGCGACTGGCGTCGCTTACGGGAAAATGCAGGTTCTCATCTGCTGGAAAAATGCTGTCACGATGTTGACCTTGCCAACTGGATGATAGAAAGCAGGGCATCCAGAGTTGCATCTTTTGGCGGCTTGAACTTTTTTCTGCCCGAAAACGCGGAAGCCCTCGAGCGCGTGGGTATGGCGGCGAACGGCCGCCAAGGATATATGACCTGGCGTTCTGGCAAATCCATCAATCCTTTCACATCGGACAAAAACATCACCGACAATCAGGTGACGATCATTGAATATGAAAATGGCGTTCGCGCTACATTACATATGAATTCCAATACCGCAATTCCTGAGCGCCGGATGTATATTTGTGGAACGAGCGGAACACTGCGCGCTGACCTTATTAGCGGCGTCATCGAGTTGCAGCAGATAGGCTTTGAACAGGTGCGGATCGATCATTCCATGAAGGGCGCCGGCATGCATGGCGGCGGCGATGAATTTCTGGCAGCCGAACTTGTTGCCACAATGGTTAACGGCGAGCAGGCTTCAGCGACATTGGACGATGGGCTGGCGGCGGCTGTTACCTGCTTCGCAATTGACGATGCCATGGACACGGGCAGCGTGGTCGATCTCGGCCCCTACTGGCAACAGATCGACAACTAACCCGGGTTAGAAATGGGATTATTGCAGAGACTGTATTCTAACTCGCGACCCCTGCAGTTTCGCCTTTGATGTATCGCTGGAGATGATCAATGACGTGGGACTGTTCATCAATAATTGATTTCACCAGATCACCCACGGAGATCATTCCAATTAGATGACTGTCACTTAGTACGGGTAAATGACGAACACGTTTTTGCGTCATTAAGCCCATCGCCCCATCAACTGTGGTGGTCGATTGAATGCAGACGAGGTCTTCAGTCATGATCTCTGAAACGGTCGTTGATTTGGAAGATTTTCCTTGCAGAATGACCTTCCTGGCATAATCCCGCTCGGAGATGATGCCGACCAGCGTGCCATTATCTGATAATACCGTGAGTGCGCCAACGCCTTTGAGCGCCATCATTTCTATCGCCTGGTAGACCGAGTGAGCAGGACCAACGGACCACACGTCACTCCCCTTTGCCGCTAATATTTCAGCTATCTTCGACATTTGGCACCTCCTGAGTCTTACTTATAAAGTCTCCTCCTGAAAACGATGTTTTCATAAGACTTTATTGTGCTAAAGACAGGGGCTTCTTTATTTCAAATTGATCTAAAAAGGCTAGTCAGTTAGCGCTTACATACTAGTCAATCGCATTTCTGCGCCTAATGCCTGCGCTAATTTCTCGTCTTATCCAGAACCAGCTCAATGTGCCAACCAGGGTGACCGTTGTGGCACTCGCAATGTAGATGCCGGTGTAACCAAGCAAGCTATCGCCGAGCAAGGCCAGCGGCAAATAGATTACGATCATTTGCAGGACCGAAAGAACCAGCGGCGGCATGGGCCGGCCAAGCGCATTAAAGGTTGAGGTGGATACGGACATCACTCCCATAAAACCTATGCTCAACGGCACTATCAATAAATAGGTAACGGCTGCAGCCACGACCTCTGCATCATCATTGATCAAGGCAACAAAAAACCTCGCGAAGAAGAATAAGAGTGCATACGCCACAATACCCCAGACGAGCACAAAGCCATTGGACAGACTTAAGGCCCGTTTAACCCGATCAAACTTCCCGGCGCCCCAGTTCTGACCAATGAACGGGGCAATACTCATGGACAGAGCCCAGATCACCATAACCACAAGCGCTTCAATTCGCGATGCCACACCAAAACCCGCAACAACCACTGCGCCGTGAGCGGCAAGCAATTTGGTGACGACTGTCATAGATACCGGCGCAATCAGATTGCTCGCGATCGCCGGTAGTCCAACATGCAAAATATCCCTGCTGGATTCAAGGAAGCCGCTCATTGAGAAGATAACGATCTTGTCCCTGAAAACGATGATGTAAATATAGATCAGGAAACTAATAAAACGCGCCAGCACATAACCGAGCGCCGCGCCCGCCAATCCTAATTCCGGCGCACCCATCAAACCGAATATAAAGAATGGCGCGATCAATACATGAAGCGCGGAGCCAATGAACATCAGATATCCGGGAGATACTGCATCACCCATTGCCCGCATCAAAGTGGAACCAACGAAGCCAAAAGTGAAGAACGGCAGGCCCAGCAACCAGATCGCCATATAGTCAACAATCAGTGGAAGCACTTCTTCGCTTGCTCCCAAAAATATGAAGAAGGGTTCCAGGCTCAGGTAGGAAGCTATTGCGAATACGAAGATGAGTAAGGAAACCAGGACAAAGGCATGAGCATTCAGCCGTCTGGCTTTTTCCCTGTCGCCGACGCCCATTGCTCTGGCAACGACGGAGGATGCACCAACGCCCAGCCCCATAGTCAGCCCGTGTAGCATATACACCAGGGGAAATGTGAAGCCGATCGCGGCGAGCTCATTGGTACCAACTCGACCAACATAGATCGTCTCTATCAAGCCTGCACCCATCACCGAAATCAAACCGAGCACCATATAACCGGTGAGCTTGATCAGATGAGCAGGTACTGCCCCTTCGGTGAAGTCCCGAGACCTGGCATCAGCCAATGGTGTTATTCATCAACAAATGCCTTCAAGCGCTCATTAGCTTCCAGGAAGTCTTCCATAAAATTGTAGACAACCTGCTTTGAACTCAGCGACTGATTCATCAAGCCAACGCCCTGACCAACCCAGAATGTTGCCAACTGTTTTGCTCCCTTGTGTCCGGCTTCTGCCATCTTCACGACCTTTCCAAGAGCAGGCTCACTAACGAGGGATTGAAGCGGCATCGGCAATGGCTCAGGTGCGCCTTCCAGCTCCCAGGCATCCGTCCAGGGAGAACGAATTTGTCTTGAATACTTACCAGTTCGACTCTTTGAGCGCACTGTCTGGTTGGATGAGGCCGAGAGTAACTTTTCAACAATGACGGGCGATGTCTCTGCCTCTTGTACCGTTAGCCAGACCGACCCCGTCCATACACCGTGGGCACCCATGGCCATGGATGCCGCCATCTGTCGACCAGTCACTATACCTCCAGCGGCTAGTACCGATACATTTTTGTAGTCTTTAACAGCTTCGGTGACTTCGGGTACAAGCACCATGGTAGATACTTCGCCGCAGTGGCCTCCTGCTTCAGTGCCCGCAACCACAATAATATCAACGCCGGCCTCTGCCTGCTTTACCGCATGATGTTTCGCACCAACAAGTGCCGCTACAGGTACATTGTGCTTCTTTCCAAGTTCCAACATGTATTTCGGCGGTACACCGAGAGCGTTAGCAACAAGTTTGATAGGGTGCGCAAAGACAATATCCAGAATATTTGCCGCACGATTTTCGCCGAGGAAGCCACCGCCACGGTTAGTCTGGTTTTCATAAATATCTTTGGTATCAATGTCGTGCTGGGCAAGAATACCGGCTGCAAAGTTTTTATGTTCATCAGGTACCATGGCACGGACTTCATCGGCGCTGGCGGATTCATCTTTGTTCGCCATCGTGGTCGGTACGATGAGGTCAACGCCGTAGGGCTTGCCATCAATATGATCATCGATCCACTTAAGTTCGATTTCCAGCTGCTCAGGTCCGAATCCCGCTGCGCCCAATACACCCATGCCGCCAGCCTTGGACACCTCGACGACAACATCTCGACAATGTGTGAAAGCAACGAGTGGAAAGTCAATGCCAAGTAGATCACAAATCGGTGATTTCATATCCTGTTCTCCCTGTTGGTTTGCCTTGATCATCTCACTAAGCGACCACAAGTTCGAGGGCACGTCTCGCTACATCAACACTGTGAATCAAGCATGATGTACCTATGTCGATCCCTTCGTGAATTAGCCGGGATAGTCGAGCGCGTGCCTGAACAACTCTTTAGTGATATTGCCCCCTGAACATATGATACCGGTCTTCAAGTCTTCACTGCGCTCTTTCTCCTTGAGCAGCGCCGCCAGACCAGCCGCGCCAGCGCCTTCAACTACATTATGGGTATCTGTAAAATAGGCAGCGATCGCGCCTAATACTTCGTCATCACTGACTTCGACGATGTGGTCCACTTCACCCATCATCACATCCAATGCCTCCCGGTTTGGATTCCGAATCGCAAGCCCATCTGCGATGGTATTCGCGGAATTGGTGCCGATACATCTACCGGCATTCAGTGACAGATGATATCCATTGGCATTTTCTGAAACAACGCCGATTATCTGAGTGTCCAGATCCATAGCATTCCTGGTGGAGATCATGCCTGCAATACCAGAGCCCAGACCAATGGGCACATAGACCTTATCCAGGTCTGGAACATGCCGGAATAATTCCAGGGCATAAGTGGCAACACCTTTTACAAGGTCGATATGGAAAGATGGCAGCAGATGCAGGCCTCTGTCAGCGGCAATAGATTGCGCATTCTCAACCGCCTCGTCAAAGTCATTACCCGCAACAATCAACTCCGCACCCAGCGCCCGCATGGCGGCATTCTTGTCAGGACTATTGCCCTCCGGTACGACAATCACCGCATTCAAGCCAAAACGCCTGGCCGCAAATGCAATGCTCTGCCCATGATTCCCGCGTGTCGCCGCACATATACCCTGGACCTCTGGTTGCTGCTTACTTAAGTTACCAATGTAGATCAATCCGCCCCTGACCTTAAATGAGCCGGTTGGATTATGGTTTTCATGCTTCACCCAGACGTCACACCCACATCGTTCGTTGAGCAATGGCCATGTAATTTGCGGTGTTGCCTGAAGCACTTTATATACCTCAGACGCCGCCTGTTCGATTTGTCGTAATGTTGGTAACAACATTAGCTCCCTGCACTATTCGCTTAAGGACATTCTATGTCATTTGTTGTTGAAGGTACGCAGCACCGCATTTGGCCTATTCTTGCCTGATCCCGGTGGCGCGGATTTATGATAGTCTCCAGACTCGTTAGCAGCAGATCCTCTGATTTGATCGTTAAAAAACATGGTGGACACACCACCAATTCGCGCACTCATGGACCAGCTCGCTCCGTCGTACACGACTCACATCCACATGACGAATTAGATCGTCTAAGGCGCGGAATAGTAATGACTATACCTGCTCTCATGCTTCAATCAGCTACCATCTCTGGAACCTGGAGAATGATTTGATAACAAAAGTGCTAATTGCAAACAGAGGGGAGATCGCCTGTCGAATCATCGACAGCGTGCAAGCCGCTGGTTATGACGCTGTCGCCGTTCACAGTGATGCAGATTCGCAAGCATTATTCACGGCTCTTGCTGATGAGGCGGTCAGCCTGGGCGGGAATTCCGCCGCAGAATCCTACCTTGATATGGACAAGATATTTAATGCGGCGAAAGCCACGGGTGCCGATGCTATACATCCCGGTTATGGATTCTTGTCGGAGAACGCTGACTTTGCCGCCAGATGTAAGGAGGAAGGCATTATCTTCATTGGCCCATCAGAGCATGCCATTCGGGTAATGGGCAATAAAGCAGCTGCTAAAAATCTGATGCTGTCTTCAGGTGTGCCTTGCATTCCTGGCTATCAGGGAGACAAACAGGATGACGATACCTTGAGGAGCGAAGCACAAAATATAGGCTTCCCGCTAATGATTAAGGCCGCAGCCGGTGGCGGCGGCCGAGGCATAAGGCTGGTCAATTCGCTGGAAGAAATGGATGTACAACTGGCATCCGCACGAAAGGAGTCCTTGAGTTCATTCGGCAGCGACGAACTAATACTCGAAAAGGCAATCGTCGGTGGGCGCCACATTGAAATTCAGATTGCCGCAGACCGGCAAGGCAACATAGTCCATCTGTTCGAGCGCGACTGTAGTGTGCAGCGACGCCATCAGAAGGTCATAGAAGAGGCGCCATCCCCGTTTATGAACGATCAGCTTCGCCGCGAAATGGGCCTCGCCGCTATTAACGCCGCCAGGGTCGTGGACTATGAGGGCGTAGGTACCGTGGAGTTTTTGGTTGATGCCGATCAGCATTTTTATTTCCTTGAGATGAATACCAGGCTTCAGGTAGAGCATCCGGTTACCGAGTTGATTACCGGCGTTGATATCGTCGACTGGCAACTCCAGATCGCCGAGGGGGAACAACTACCACTGGATCAAGCAGACCTCTCCATTAGCGGCCACAGCATCGAGGTGCGAATCTATGCTGAAGATCCTGCAAATGGCTTTATGCCACAAACGGGGCGTTTGAGCGTCTTCGAACCTTCCGAGGATGCTGGCATACGAATTGACCATGGCATATACCCGGGCGCCATCGTAACGCCCTACTATGACGCTATGCTCGCCAAGGTCATCTCCTGGGGCAAAGACAGGGAAGAGGCGCGGAGGAGGTTAATTCGCGCGCTCAAGCAGACGCAAATCCTTGGCCTTGTAACCAACAAGACCTTTCTTATCCAATTATTGAGAGAACAGGCATTTATAGACGGGGCTGCTACAACATCCTTTATCGATGAGGAGGTCATGGAGCGTGCCAAAGGTAGCGCGTCTGACCTTGAGCTGGCACTCGCCGCTGTCATCCTGAGCCACGGTAGCGGGGCACTTGATAATTGGTCCAATACAGAGTTAATGATACGAACTGAGATATTTACTTCTGGCAAAGAAAGTCAATCTGTAAAGATTCTAGCGAGCAACTCAGGATATCAAGTCACCGCCGGTGACACCAAATTCGATATTGTGGATGTTAATTGTGGGGACGGTAGCCTCGTCTATACACTCAATGAGATTACACGTTATGCGGGGTACTCCATTGATGGTGATCAGATCAGCATTGATATCGGGGAACGGGTCTCGAACTTCGAACGCGTGACTTATAAGCCAGCTGAATCGGAAGACGCCGCTGGAAGCGGACAAATTTTAGCATCCACAGAGGGCCTGGTGATCGATATCCTGATAGCGCCCGGAGACAGAGTCAATAAGGGTGATGCACTAATACTGGTGGAAGCCATGAAAATGGAGCACCGGCACCTGGCAGATGGTAACGGTATTGTTGCGGCGGTACACGTTATTCCCAACCAACAGGTCAAGAACCATCAACTAATGGTGGAGCTGAAATTGGACGATGGAAATTCAATAGATGGAAATTTAGCAGACGCACCTGGCGGAGGTACAAGTTGAGCCAACTTACTACAAAACTTGATGTGAGCGGCCATGAATTCAGAGAAAACGTAGAATTCATGGAGAACTATGTTGAGAAGGTTCGCACCGTTGAAAGAAACATTCGCTTGAGCGAAGAGAAATACCGCGAGCGTGCTACCAAGCGCGGCAAGTTATTGCCCCGAGAGAGGCTGTCTCACTTGCTGGATGCTGGCGCTCCCTTTGTTGAGCTTTCTTCCATCGCCGGTTACCTGATGAATGGTGATACAGATGGCTCAACCGCGGGAGGCAACATCATTGTAGGTATCGGGTTTGTCAGTGGTCGCCGCGTACTGGTCATGGTCTGGAACTATGCGATCAAGGGCGGCACCATATCAGCGGCAACCACTCGTAAAAATTTACGCTTGCAGGAAATCGCATTCTCGACCCGTCTGCCCATAATTTCCTTAAGTGAAAGTGGCGGCGGCAATCTGGCGGGTGGTGGTGACCCCGATCCTTGGGGTGTACATGGCTTCCTTGATGGCGGGCGGGTTTACGGCCAGCAAGCCGAGCTATCTGCCGCCGGAATCCCCCAGATAACCGTATCTCATGGCAATGCAACCGCAGGAGGCGCTTATCAGGTCGCCCTATCTGACTATGTTGTACTGGTGCGCGGCCAGACACAGCTGTTTCTCGCCGGGCCACCGCTGCTAAAAGCTGCAACGGGCGAAGATGCAGACCATGAAACACTTGGCGGCGCAGAAATGCACGCCACCATTTCCCAGACAGGTGAATATCTGGCAGAGAACGATGCCGACGGTATTCGTACCGCACGAGATATCGTTGCCCAGTTTCCGCCGGATGCTGGCAGGGACTTGGAACCGGATGCAGAAGTTGAGGCGCCACTTTATCCGGCTCACGAACTGCGAGGTATAGTCTCGGAAGACAAGAAGGTGCCCTATGATATGCGCGAAGTCATTATGCGCATCGCCGATGGTTCCAGGTTCTTTGAATTCGAACCTGCAATCGATCAACACACCTTGTGTGGCCATGTCTATTTTGGTGGTTGGCGCTGCGGAGTAATCACCAACAACGGCCCAATTACACCCCAGGGAGCAAAGAAGGCCAGCCATTTTCTGCAACTCTGCGATCAGAGTAATACGCCAATGATCTTCCTGCACAATACCACTGGATTTCTGGTGGGTGTGGCAGCAGAACAGAGCGGCCAGGTAAAGCACGGCTCGAAAATGATACAAGCTGTGGTGAACTTCAGGCCGCCCAAAATTACCATTATCGTTGGTAACTCGTACGGTGCCGGCAACTATGCCATGTGCTCGAAGTCACTAAAGCCAGCATTCGTATTTTCCTGGCCCACGGCCCGACAAGCAGTTATGGGCGGCGCTCAGGCAGCAGGTGTGCTGCGAATTGTGGCAGAGGATCGGGCGCGAAAAACCGGGCAGGCAATTTCGGAAGAGCAGCTCGCCACAATGGAAAAAACGAGCGCCGGCCTGATCAATTCCATGGAGCTAACATCCGAAGCCATGTTCTGTTCATCACGAATGATGGATGATGGCCTGATAGACCCCGCTGATACCAGGGAGATAATCATCTTTACCCTGGAAACATGTAAAGAGTCAGAGCACCGGGGAACAAAAGCCAATACCTTTGGTATTCAACGATTATAAACAGGCGCGACATGAGCGATCAAAGCAGCAAAGACCTGGAGGAATTCAGGGCCGAAGTTTCCAGCTGGCTAAGGACAAACCAACCTTCGCCCGACTTCCTGTTGCCCGAGTCATTTATGGAAGTTGGCACCGATCAGCAATTCGAATTCCTGTGCAGCTGGCAACAGAAGATATACGAGGCAGGATATCTCGGCATGGCGTGGCCAGAAGAATATGGCGGAGGCGGAATGCCGCAGGTCTATCAGGATATAGCCACCGCAGAAATGGCAAAGCTACGAGTACCTTTTGTTCTTAATACCATAGGTCTGAACTGGGCCGGGCCTCTAATACTGCACAGGGGCACAGAGCAGGAAAAGAAAAAATACATCAAGGGAATTCTGTCTGCCGAAGACATCTGGTGTCAGGGTTTCTCCGAGCCTGAGCATGGATCTGATCTGGGAAATGCACAATGTCGCGCCGCGCGAGACGGTGATGACTATGTCATCAATGGTTCAAAGATATGGACTAGCCTGGGCAGCTACGCAAAGTACATGATCCTGTTAGCCCGAACTTCTACCGGCGGCAAGAACAAGTACGCTGGTCTAAGCTTCTTCCTTTCACCGATGGATGTAGCTGGCATAGAAGTCCAGCCTATTAAAAAGCTCACCAATGAATTTGGCTTTTGTCAGACACATTTTATTGATGCCCGAATTCCCGCTGATTGCATTATGGGTGCCGAAGGCGAGGGCTGGCAGGTTGCCATGGCAACCCTGATGTTTGAGCGCGGCGCAGCAGGGGGGCAGGCCGGCGGCATGTCATTTATGGACCTTAATATGGGTGATGTTCTGGAGTTTTCGAGACGAGCAATGCGCGCAGGTAAGCCGGCCATTGAAGATCCGCTTATCAGGGATGAACTGGTGCAAATGCTTATCGAGGATCGCGGTAATCTGCTGATGAATGCCCGACAAAAGTTCCCGGCCCTGACCTCTGAGCGACCAGGTGCAATCGCGATGTCTGGTAAGGTCAGGTCAACTGAACTGAAGCGGCGTTTTACCAAGTTTGCCTTGTCCATGCAGGGCGCAAATGGCGGCCGATTCGTCAGCCCGGGGATCGTTGGCAGTGGCAAGTGGCAACGCTCCTACTTTAATTCATTCTCCGCGACCATTGGCGGAGGCACCAGCCAGATTCAAAAGAACATACTAGGCGAACGCGTTCTCGGCCTGCCAAAGAGTTAACGGGATGGAAAATTTAATCGAATTTAGTGAAGAACAAAGCCTATTGCTGGATACGGCGATGGACTTCTGCAGCACACATTCGCCCATGGGCAAGGTGCGCTCACAAATAGATGAGGCCAGAGGATTTGATGCCGATCAATGGAATGCCATGGTAGAGCTTGGCTGGCTGAGCATCATCATTCCAGAAAGTCACGGCGGCATTGGCCTTGGCATGGCCGACGTGGTACCTATTATTGAATGCATGGGTCGACAATTAATGGGCTCACCCTTCCTTGCCACGACCCTTGCAAGTCACGCCTTGATTCAGGGTGGAACCACCGATCAAAAAAATGAATGGCTAACAAAGATATCAGGCGGCGCCATCGTGACCGTGGCCCTGCAGGAAGAGAGCGGGGACTGGAATCTGCAAAATCTAAGTGCGAAGGCAACAAGGACAGGCGACAACATCACACTAAGCGGCAAGAAGACCTTCGTTCTGGACGCACTTGAAGCTGAACTGATAATAGCCTCTGTGGACCTGGATGGTGAGGCAGCCTTACTTTGCCTGGAAACAAACAAGATACCAGGCGCTCAAATTATCCGTGAAGATGTTATTGATGAAACAAGGCGATGTTTTGAGATTAGCCTGGATGGCATAACAGTACCTGTAACAGCGCTATTTGAAACAAACTGCCTGGATTCAATTGAGCAAGCCGCCTTATTGCTGCTATCGGCGGAAATGGCGGGTGGCATTGCAGGAACGCTGAACATAATCATTGAGTATCTAAATACTCGAAAGCAATTTGACCGCCTCATTGGTAGCTATCAAGCACTAAAACATCCTACCGTAGATATCCTGCTAGGCCTCGAAGCTTGCCGGTCTCATGTATACCACGCCGCAACCGCCTTCGACCACGGCAGCGCAAAGGAACGGGAGGTCGCGCTAAGGATGGCAAAGGCATCAGCCAGCGAACATTTCGCCTTTGCCGGCGACCGTGCAGTCCAGTTCCATGGCGGCTTCGGCTTCACCTACGAATGTGATGCACAACTCTACCTGCGAAGGGCGCTCTGGAGTCAATATCAATACGGTGACGAAAAGTATCATCGCCTTAAGCTAGCGCCGCTGCTACTAGATGAACCTTCTTAAAAATCGTTAGATCGAAGTAATACAGGTTCCACGCCAATGAAGAAATTTTTACCCGTCATTCTGTTGTTGCTACTGCCGCCTTATACTTTCGGCACTCAATTCGAGGGTGCCAAAGCAGACTACGACAGTCTCAATTACGTAAGTGCTTTAAGGAAATTCCAGGACCTGGCTGAAGCTAATGACAATGCCGAGCCGCTGTTTTATGTTGCTCTAACCCAACTCAAAATGAGTGAGAGCAGGAATGCCCTGTCGAGCATCAAAGCGCTGCTAAAGAAATACCCGCAACACATTGATGGCCATTACCTCGAAGGCATCATCAATATGTCCATGGTGGGCGAAGTCAGCATATTCAAGAAGTTGGGATACGCCAAGTCTGCGCTCAAGTCCTGGCAATCCATCGTTGAGATTGAGCCGGATAATATCTATGGCAACTATGCGGTCTTTAGCTATTATGCCAACGCGCCTGGTATCGCAGGCGGCAACCTGGACAGAGCAAGGGAATTGCAAGCTCATCTACAGGCCATCAGCCCGGTATATGGTGAATTGGGATTAGCCATCCTCAAGCACAAGAACGAGAAGTTTGCCGAAGCTGAACGACACTATCTGAAAGCAACTCAATTGGACCCTGGCCGCGCCTCACTCTACTTCGTTCTGGCACAATTCCACTTACAACGGCAGGAGCCCGAAAAAGTACTAACAGCACTACAGAGGTATCAGGGCCTTGCCAAAACCTGGTTCGACCCGGACAACGCGGTCGTTCTTTATATGTCAGGCCTCGCCTACGCAAACCTGGACAATGTCGAGGACGCCGAAGCCAGCTTCCAAGACGCACTACTTGCCTACCCCAGTAAGCGACTCAAGAAGATGGTGGATGATGCGCTGGAAGATCTCTAGCCGAGCTCAGTCAGGGATCTGCAATTTCTGCCACTTACCCCCCATGGCACTATTGCTAACAGTCTGCTCGATAAAGGCCATGCCTCGAATTGCAGCATCAATCCCGGGGACATCATTTGCCGCGGCATTACTCGCTTCCGAACGGCCATCCAGCCGCGCCCGAATCGCAATAACAAAGCCCTGATACAGATTAGCAAAGGCTTCGATATAACCTTCGGGATGCCCTGGAGGTGTTCGCACATTGTTTAGCGAAGCCGCAGACAGATAAGCCTGACCAGCACGCAAAATTTGAACGGGTTTATCGCCCCATTTTATTAATAGCGAATTGGGTTCTTCCTGCTGCCACTCCAGCGCGCCTTTGTCTCCATAGACTCTAAGGCGCAGGCAATTCTCTTCACCCAGAGATATCTGGCTGGCCATCAAGACACCACGTGCACCGTTACTAAACCTCAGCAATACACTACCGTCGTCATCCAGCTTTCGATGAGATTCAACGCTACCGAGGTCAGCAAGGATCTCTGTAATCTCAAGGCCGGTCACATATTCCGCCAGGTTCGCCGCATGGACGCCAATGTCACCCATGGTACAGCTAGCGCCAGATTGTTTTGGGTCGAGACGCCAGGCTGCCTGCTTTGAGCTTTCATCAACCACTTTCCTTGCAAGCCATCCCTGGTGATACTCTGCAACCACCTTTACGATGGTCCCCAGCTCACCTTGCTCCACCCTCGCCTTTGCCTCTTTTACCATGGGATATCCGGTATAGGTATGAGTGAGCCCAAATAACAAACCTGTCTCTTCAACCCTCTTTTTAAGTTTGAGGCTCTCATCCAGAGTTAGGGTCGCCGGTTTATCACACATCACATGAAAACCATTGGCCATCGCCAGATCCGCGATCGCGTGATGCGTATCGTTCGGCGTAACAATAGCCAGGAAATGCATTCGTTCATTATCTGGCAGCGCCGCCTCGCCCTCGATCATTGAGGTGAAATCACCGTACACCCTGGCGGCAGGCAAGCCCAGCGTTGCACCAAATGTCTTTGAGACATCTGCATCTCGACTAAAGACACCGCAACACAATTCAATCTGGCCATCAAGCGCGGCTGCCATGCGATGAATGGTACCGATGAAGGCGTCAGGGCCTCCACCGACCATGCCCATCCG
The DNA here is from genome assembly GCA_046582185.1 of Pseudomonadales bacterium. GTDB lineage: Bacteria > Pseudomonadota > Gammaproteobacteria > Pseudomonadales > Azotimanducaceae. Next base: position 32,377 of record JAYGEX010000028.1, read on the forward strand.
AACTTTTTGCATTAATCTTCCATGCCGATAGACAGGCCAACAAAGTCCACATCATAGGCACTCTCGGGATTGGCGCGAATCCTTTCGTCCAGCAGGTGCGCATCATCACCAACCAGAATTCGCCATTTGTTGCTACGGACGCCGTCAAGAATAATGGTTGCTGCTTGCGGCGAACTAAGCGGCGCATTGTCTCTGAACTGAACGCCGCGATCGTGCATTGCCTGTTTAATTTGCTCGTCACTCATATTCATGATCGCCTCAGACATTGGCCCCGCCATTGTCATCATCCGCTCGCGGAGCGCCCGGACCTCTTCTTCATTCATCGCAAGTGGCGCTGTCTTGCCAAGCACCAGGCCTGAGTTAATAGCAATCGAAGTGCCGATATGGCCAGGCATCACAACGGAAACACCGACGTGAGGCGCATTTATTCTGAGGTCATTTATCAGCGCCTCGGAAAATCCTTTTACCGCAAACTTTGCTGCACTATAGGCGGTATGAGGTACAGTCGGGCCAAGAGATGCCCAAAAACCATTAACGCTGCTGGTATTGATAATGTGAGCTTCCTCGCTGGCTACCAACATAGGTACAAAGGCGCGACAGCCCCAGTAAACGCCATACCAACAAACGCCAAAAGTTTTCTCCCAGTCTTGCCTGTCATCGAGTAGAAAACTGCCTCCGCCACCGATGCCCGCATTGTTGAATAACAAGTTAACAGTTTTGCCGTGACTTGCTTCCACTTCATCCCTGAAGTCATTGATCTGGCTTTCAACTGATACATCACAGAGATGGGTCGTGATCTTCGTCCCAGCCGGCGCTTCGGCTTCACAAAGTGCCTTTGTTTCCGCCATGTTCTCGAGCGAGACATCGCACATGGCGACGTGGCATCCTTCCTTGCTAAGTTGAATTGCAAGGTCTCGACCCATACCTGAACCACCACCGGTGATTACTGCCACCTTGTTGTTAAAATCTTTCACCTCATACTCCTTCTATTTAGGTTCTTTATTTTGTGTTCTAGTTTTACGTTCTTTGTATTCTTTGCATTGGCTGCTTTAAATCACTTTCTGTGAATATGGCTCTTGTTCAATCAATTTTGTTTACCGCTTTCTCAACCACTATCTTCTTCATCGGCACTCATTTGGCTATCAGCGTTCATTTGGCTATCGACAGTATCTACAAATTGATCCTTTGCCCTGTAGAGTGCGACAGCCAATAGAATGAATGGAATTCCGAATAACGACCCCGCCCAATGGCCGGTGTCACTTAGATGCATCACCCACCACACCATCATGCCAATACCAACCTGTAAGACATATACGCTGGCCCAAGGCCACATCCAGGATTTCATTTTCAGAAAACCGTGCAGACCTGCCCCATAAATAATCCAGTGTAAGGGCTCAGTTGCCTTCGCCATCCAACCCGTTAGGGTAAACCCGAGCCAAATTTCCTTATCGTCTTCCACCGCTTTATAAAACATATCAAAGGGCATATAGATGAAGGTCATATATGCACAGAAGATCATCAGGCTGTTCATCCAGATGGGCCGACCATGGAACAGGGATTGCAATTTTTCGAGCATAGCTTCTCCTTAAAACAGTTTTTCTGAAAAGGTTGTTCCCTAAAATTATTATTCCTTGAAATGCGGGCCAGACCATCGCCCGACTCGGAACATAGCGAATAGTAACTAGTAGTGACTTCTCTGATCATTGTATGAAAAATAATCATCCCAACGTTTATCAAGTAACAAACAGGCTTCATCAATGCTCACTGCCTGCAACTTACCATCAACGATACGAACCAGTCCCAAAGCCTGCAACTTACTCATTGCAACCATTTCATCGAAATCAACTTCGGATTCCCATCGCTCCGAAAACCAGCTCTCGATCCTTGAATCCATCAGCTCCACCGTAGTTAACTCTGGCTCGCTGAGTAAAAAATAGATGACCACGCGATCAATGTGAGAGAAGGTAATGGTCTTTTTGCGTAGGCCGTAGAAGCTTGTTACGACTTCCTGGCGACTACTCTCACCTCGGCAGTAGATCAGTACTTCATCAAATTCGGCAAGATTGATGTGCAGCTTCAACTTAAACAGCGATGCCTCCTCCATGGCCTGTTCCAGCTCTTCATCAGACAGGCGTTTATAGTTAGCCTTGTTAAGCAGTTCATTAAGGCCGGAGACAAAATCCTTATTTCCGTCATCGGTGAAGACGCCAATTTTTCTGGTGTCCCTGTCCGGATTTAACGGTGCATAACTATCCTTCAGACTTTCAAGTTTTTCGTGGAATTCAAAATGGAAGACGCTTTGCAATAACCAACACAGCTCCCTGAAGTGCATCTGGTCGGATCCTTTCAATCCGCCACTGGCAACGCACATTTCCACGATGTCCCGCTTTCGAAAAGGGATAAATCGTAGACGGGGTCTGTTTCGTCGATATATATTCATAGTCTAAGGATTATTTCAGTTCAGCCTGATACACGCAACAAGACTGCTTCAGGATCATAATTTTCGTTGTTGGTCATTTCTAGACTCATTCATACAATCTGGCCTGAACTCCGGCCCGAATATACTCAAAAAAAAACCGGCTCGCGCCGGTTTTAGTTCAAGATTTATAATGAGCTATTGGATAGGTCATCGGCACAATATCAAACCGATATTATGCATCGATAAAGCTACGCAATTGTTCGGACCTTGCAGGGTGTCTTAATTTACGCAATGCCTTGGCTTCAATTTGACGAATCCGCTCCCTGGTGACAGAGAACTGGCGACCGACCTCTTCAAGTGTGTGATCGGTATTCATATCAATACCAAATCTCATCCTGAGTACTTTTGCTTCGCGATCTGTCAAGGCAGTGAGCACACTAGTGGTGGTTTCTTTAAGACCTTCTTCAGTGGCGTGATCAACAGGTGATTCTACAGATGTATCACTGACCAGGTTCCACATGGTGGAATCATCATCGTCGCCAACTGGCGTCTCCAATGAAATAGGCTGCTTCGCCACATCGAGTGCTTTGAGCACCTTGTCTTCGGGCAGATCCATCTTCTTACTCAGCTCTTCCGTGGTTGGTGATCGTCCAAGCTCCTGGATAAGCTGACGGGTCAGGCGATTCAGTTTGTTAACCGTTTCCATCATGTGAACCGGAACTCGAATGGTTCGAGCCAGATCGGAGATGGAGCGAGTGATGGCCTGTCTGATCCACCAGGTGGCATAAGTTGAGAATTTGAATCCGCGGCGATATTCGAATTTGTCCACCGCCTTCATCAAGCCGATGTTACCTTCCTGAATTAGATCGAGGAAATGCAAGCCGCGGTTGGTATATTTCTTCGCAATGGATATCACCAGTCGAAGGTTCGCTTCAATCATGTCTTTCTTCGCAGCTCGCGTCTTACCGATGGCCAGAAACATTCGACGATTAACGTCTTTAATTTCGGAGACGGTCAATTCGGTTCTAATGGATATGCGCCTGATGATCTTTATGGAATGACGAATAGAGATGCGATATCTCTGTAAACTTTCCGAATAGGGCTCATCCGCTTCGATCAATTCGTCTACCCAGTCGACATTCGTTTCGTTACCTCTAAAAACTGCGATGAACTTATCCTTTGGCATCTTTGACTTTCGCATACATAAATCACGAATCAGTTTTTCCTGGTCGCGTATTTTCTGCGTATCGGATCTGACAATCTCCATGATTGGATCCATTTGTGCCGGAACCAATTTTAGCAGGCAAAAAATTTCGCCCAGTTTGTCCAGCGCCTTCATAGCCTTCGGCGAACTTCGGCCTTCCTTGTCCACCGCCTTCATAGCGGTGTTATATAACTTACGTATGGATTTGAAGCGACTGATCATTAACTGAAGATCAGGACCTTTGGTTTCCTCTGAATCCTCTTCCTGATAGTTACCACTGGATTTTGCTTCTGCAACTTTGGACATGTCGGGAATGATATCTTCAGGATCCAGGAATCCACTGATAAGGACACGAACGTCCCCTTCCTCTTCGACGATTTTGTCGTACTCATTAAGAATTCGTTCAACAGGGCCAGGATAGCGCGCCATATTGGCCATCGTTTCCCTAATACCTTCTTCAATTCTCTTCGCAATAACAGTTTCACCTGCACGAGTCAGCAATGGCACGGTGCCCATTTCACGCATATACATTCTTACTGGATCAATAGTTTTTCCAACAACTGAATCCATAGAGGCAATCGCTGCTGCGTCCGGGGTACTGGTTTCTTCTGCAGCATCCTTGAGTGAGACAGTTTCCGGCGCGATCTCGTAGACGGCTATACCCATCTCCTCGAACACCTGGACAACGTTTTCGAAATCCTCTGAGGCCTCGAGTCGCTCTGGCAGTGCTTCTGTTAGCTGCTCATAGGTTAGATAACCTTGCTCTTTTCCTTTTGCAATCAGTATCTTTAACTTCGACTCTTCTAACTCTGACTCTTCTTCATCGTCGTCCTCAGCTTTTGCTTTTGGCTCGCGGTTAGTTAAAGCGTCGAGGGCTTCAAGGTCAGTCGTTGCATTTTCCAGCGAATCTTCTTCCAGAATAGAGTCAAAATCTCCTTCGCTTGCATGGTTCGTCATAGGGTACCGGCTCCGTTGGCAATTCAGTATTTTTTGTAATGTATTTATTATTATTATTTTTAATTTAGCGGCTAAGCAAATTCATTTATCGATTTAGTCGCGGAAAAGGGATTGCTCCTCCTTTCACCGAAGGTTAATGTTTTGGCTGATGCCAATGGATAATATGTACTGGGTTGGTGGCCTACTCATTGTAAGGCCGTCTATTTTACGATTAAGTGCCGCAAAAAAGTGCTCTGGTTTTGTGAAGCAAACCCTGGCGTCAGGCAATGCTAGTCTTTTCTTCAGAAACGCTCTTTTTTGAAACGCTTTCTTTTGATACTTGTGTCTTGTGGATCGATAGCGTGTCAACCCGATGGTGACCTCCTGGTATACATCTACTGTTTGAAACTTTACAATAGTTAAGCCTTCAGCTCTGTCCAGGATCATTTTAGATCCGACTTTGTATTATCTAATTCTGTCCTATCAAATGTCTATAACTATTTCATAAAAAAGGGAAAATTCACTTCCACTGATGGCTTAAAATTAGCCGTTCGTCTGGTTTTCAACTCTTGCTAGGCCAGGGCGGTCCTCAGGGTTGTCAGCCATTTAGTAATGACCTGTCTTTAACGGTACCCGGCAAACGCAAATTGGCGGCCATTGTGCTACTAAATCTCAAATTTGTTGATCATTCTCTGCGGTTTGCTCATGGATTATCTTTGAAGAAAAATTTTGAATTTTCACAAATTATTTTTCTTTAGTTTTTTTTACAAAAAAAAATTTTTCTATTGTGAATTCAGGATCTTAGATTCATTTCCTAAATGTCAAGCTACTAGAAAGGTAGAAATCTCCATTTTTGAGTGCTTTTCTTTAGGATAATTTGCGGTTATATTGTTCTCCTCGCTAGTCAAAGCTGTATGAATATACAGTGTCCTCCTCGGCAGGATGAATGTGCATACAGCTTGGCTAGCCGAGACCACTTTTTATGAAGAACCGCCCCAGGCGGATTTCAAGAACGCTCCTTTTCTTAGTAAGAACAGCCTCAGCTTTGTGTCGTTATACCTATTGGTATTTGGCCTTGTTCTCTCGTGAACAATCCCCTTACACGATCGAGACTCCCGAATACTTTACGGATTTTTATTTTCACCTGCTTTGGGTCTTGGCAAATCAGGGTTCGTGGTTCTTACGGGACAGGCAAGCTCCATCACTGACAATGCGTACGTGAGCCAGCTGAGTTAGCTTGCTGGGTCTTTTCGCATACCCGACTGTACAAACATGTGAAGGCATGTAAAGAAGCCGTGGGTCCAACAGGGGGACAGCTGAAGGCTCCCGATAATAGCATGGCGACATTACCGGGAGACAGAGTTCAGCGGGCAGTTAGTGCAATTCGTTGGCCATGATGATGGTGCCGCTGGCAGCGAACATGCCGCCAACACCATGACAGACACTAATCTTTGCCCCTTCTATCTGCGCCGGTGCTATGCCACGCATCTGTCGGACACTCTCCTGAAGAGCGTACATGCCGTACATACCGGAGTGCATATAACTGAGACCTCCGCCGTTGGTATTTAAAGGCAACGATCCACCGGGGGCAGTATTTCGCTCCGCGATAAATTGCCCCGCCTCCCCCTTCTTACAGAAGCCCAGATCTTCAAGGCCGTAAAATGGCAGGTGAGCAAAAGCATCATAGATCATCAAATGATCAACATCTTCATGGGATATTCCCGCTTCCTCAAAGGCCTTCTTACCGGACACTTCAAAGGCCTTCGAAGAAGTGAAGTCTGCCATCTGGCTTATCATCGGAGTTTCGACACTTTCGCCGGTACCCCTGATGTAGACCGGACGATTGGGGAAATCAGCCGCCCGCTCAGCTGTCGTTAAGATCAATGCGCCACCACCATCGGTAACCAGGCAACACTCGGTCTTGGTAAAGGGGTAAGCAATCATCCTGTCTGCCATTACCTCTTCAATTGTGAGGGGGTCAGAAAAGGAAGCACGGGGATTCATACCGGCCCATTCCCGCTGAACCACTGCAACGCTCGCAAGTTGCTCCAGGGTCGTGCCTGTTTCCTTCATGTATCTGAGGAATGGCAGCGTAAATGCCGTAGTGGGACCCATGCCGCAGTAGGGTGCTTCAAACTGACCGGACAGCGTTGCAGCGCCACCACCTCCTCTGAATCCGCCACGGCCCACTCCGGAGCGACCACTTTCACCATGGGTGATTAACACCGTCGTGCACAAACCTTCATTTATCGCCGCAGCTGCGTGGCGAACATGCAACATAAAGCTACAGCCACCGACACTGGTGCCATCCACCCAGGTTGGAACAATGCCAAGATAATGGGCAATGTTCGTGGGTGATTCACCGGCGCAGGCAACACCATCAATGTCTGTAGGTGTAAGGCCAGCGTCACGCAGGGTATTAAGTGCTGCATCGGCATGTAATTGAATTTGGCTAAGCCCGGGAATCTTACCCAGCTCTGTGGTCTCGGCAGCTCCAACTATGGCAATTGAATTCTGTTTCATGAGCTCAACTCCGCAGGTTGGAAGTAGGGTACCGAAATCTCTTCGTTTGCCTGCCAATAGGTCACTTCCAGCGGCATATCCAGAATCAGCGCTTCAGGCGTTTGATCAACATTGACGATGTTGCTCATCATGCGCGGCCCTTCTTCCAGCTCGACCACTGCAATTGAATAGGGTCCATCAAACGCTGGATGTGGCCGATTGTTGATAACGTAACTATACAGCGTGGCTTTGCCGGAGGCGGTGAAGACGCTAACTTTTCGCGACGCGCACTTTGCACAGAATGGGCGCGGTGGAAAATACACATGCGCACAGTCATCGCACCTCTGCAATCTTAATTCTTGTAATTTGGCCCCATCCCAGAAGTGTTGTGTTTCCGGCGTAGGCCTGGGAAGAGGTACTTTCGATTTGTCTGCCATGATAGTTGGATTCTCTAACTGGTTATTTAAGGGGTAACTTGATTCAGGATCTCGTCCCATTCAAAGGACTTATCGCCGATGACGTAAAAGAATGGATTCAGGAGGCTGTCCTTGGTGTTGTAACGAAGCGGTACCAGGTCAATATCCACTACCTTGCCACCGGCTGCCTCGACGACAGCTTGCGCTGCGGCTGTATCCCATTCGGACGTTAAAGCCAGCCGCGGATAGAGGTCTGCTGCGCCTTCTGCAATCAAGCATAATTTCAGCGAACTGCCCATATTCGCCGTTTCAATTGTAGCGAAGCTTTTCTCCAACACTTCAAGACAGCGCTGCAATGCCTCGCCGCCATGGCGCCTGCTTGCGACGATGGTGAGGGCTTTATTTTGATCGAGTCGATCCTTTAATTTTCGCGAAGAGATATTCGTTCTAATACCATCACGCTCTACAAAGGCAATGTCTCTATTCATATCGCCAGCGTAGGTAACATCTTTCACGGGCACGTAGACGATTCCAGTCGTTGCGATACCGTCTTCTATCAAAGCAATATTGACTGTGAACTCGCCATTTCTGTTGATGAACTCCTTTGTCCCATCGAGTGGATCAACAAGGAAGTATCGATTCCACTTCTGGCGTTCTGCATAAGAAATCTCATCAGATTCTTCTGACAGGACGGGAATTTCAGGCGCCAGCTTTGCCAGGCCGGCGATAATAATATTATGTGCAGCCAGGTCCGCTTTGGTCAGCGGCGAATTATCGCTCTTGGTCTCTATGCCAAAATCATCCTGCTCGTATACTGTAAGAATCGCCGCGCCGGCATCTCTGGCAATTTGGATTAACTCATCAAGTTGTTCTGACATATGGCACCCTGCTTTTTGGATGCAACATTGAACAACAAGCCAATCCGGCGAACAACCTGATTCAAGGAAAAAATTCGAAATATACTTGAGCAGATAAGCTGCATGAATGACGACTACAAACAGTCGTAAAGGCAATACTCATAAAACATTCTCATAAAAGAAAGAGCGATTACAATCGGGAATCGGTAATATTGCCAAATGGTCAATGCTGATAATGAGTTGATATGATAAAAGTTCGCATAGACAAGTGGCTATGGGCTGCCCGCTTCTTTAAGACCAGAGCAAAGTCGCGAGCCGCCATCGATGGCGGAAAAGTCCACCTCAATGGCTATCGTGTCAAACCATCCAAAGAGATGACCATCGATGATGAACTAACCATTCGTCAAGGGTGGGACGAAAAGACGGTGCTCGTCAGGGCCCTGTCGGAACAGAGGAGAGCCGCCCCGGTCGCGGAAATGCTGTACCAGGAATCCGAGGAAAGTATTGAAAAACGCAAACTGAATGCGGAGCAACGCAAGGCCACTGGTGAACATATTGCTCCAAGAGGGCGGCCAAGCAAGAAAAACCGGCGATTGATCCATCAGTTTCGGGAAAACAATTCAGGGTAAGATCATTTCAGGACAAGATCATTCCATATAGGCATTATTGGCATGCCATGGGTTCATTTCCCCTTGAATCCGCTAATTTGGCATAATTCGTTTCAAATATTAAAGGATCAGCAGTATTAACAAGATACTAGAACAGCTCGGTGCAAGCTCCGGCGTATTAAATTTTAGCCGCGGCATCGAGAAAGAAGCCTTGAGAGTCGATAGGCAAGGAGACCTTGCGCAGACACCTCATCCCGAGTTCCTTGGTTCCAAGTTATGCCATCCCATGATCACAACAGATTTCTCCGAGGCGCAGCTTGAACTGATAACACCTGTAAATGAGTCCATTGAAGATTCGTTGTCGACGCTCGAAGCCGTACATCGCTTTGTACATTCAGGCCTGGAGGATGAATTACTGTGGGCCTCAAGCATGCCCTGTGTGGTCCCGGATAATGACAAAATCCCCCTCGCCCGTTATGGATCTTCCAATCTTGGGAAATTGAAGACAACTTATAGAAATGGTCTCGGCTATCGATACGGCCGGGCCATGCAAACCATTTGCGCGATTCACTATAATTTTTCATTCCCTGAGGCATTTTGGCTACGCCTCAAGGAAATCGAGCAATCTGACGAATCCATGTCGGATTATCGCTCTCGACGTTATTTCGACCTGATGAGAAACTTCCGCCGTTATTCGTGGCTTCTCGTTTACCTGTTCGGCGCATCTCCTGCGGTTTGTAAATCCTTTCTCACAGACCGCGATCATGAACTGGAAGAGTTCGATTTCGGCAGCGCCTATCTGCCAAACGCTACTTCGCTGCGAAATGGTAATCTGGGTTACCAGAGCGACAGCCAATCGGACCTGCTCAACATTTGTTACAACAACCTCGACAATTACATCGAATCTTTACGAAAAGCCATCTGCACGCCGCACCCGACATTCAGCCAACTCGATGGCAATGAAGAGAAATACCTGCAGGTCAATGCAAATATCCTACAGTCCGAGGCCGAGTTTTACACCACGATCAGAGCCAAGAGAGTCCCCGCCAAGGGTGAGAACTTTCTATCCAGCCTCTCAAAGCAAGGGGTCGAATATCTGGAGGTTAGACTCCTGGATGTAAACCCTTACTTGCCTCTCGGAATAGACGCCACGGAGATTCGCTTCCTCGATACATTTTTGCTGTTTTGCCTGCTCACTGAGAGTCCTGCCCACGATGAGGATGTTTGTTCTGCAGTGCAGGCCAATGTCCTCAAAACAGTGCAAGCTGGGCGTAAGGAAGGTTTGCTGCTGGATGACAATGGCAGCGACAAGACCCTCAGCTCATGGGGACAGGAAATTTTGGCAGCCATGTCCCAGGCTTCGACCACACTCGATGCGAATTCTTCAAGCAGCGACTATAGTCATAGCCTCGCCGAACAATTAGCGAAGATCAACGATTCAGAGCAAACGCCCAGCGCGAGAATGCTGAAAGATATGCGCGACCAATCCATTCCCTTCTTTCGCTTGGGGATGAATCAGGCAATCAAACATCAGCGGTACTTTTCATCAATGCCTTTAAGTGATGAAGAGCGCACTCAATTTGAGGATATGAGTACCCGCTCCAATGCTGATCAAAAGATCATTGAGGCAGGCGATAGCGTGGACTTCGACCAATACCTTCTTGATTTGCAGCAAGAGTATCAAAACCTCAATACATGAATCATCTCGCTCATTTCTTTTTAGCCTGGGATGACCCTGATCTTCTCGTAGGTGGTTTGCTGGGGGATTACATCAAGGGCAGGCTTAAGGGAGAATATGGGGCAGCGATTGAAGCGGGAATAAAATTGCACCGGTCAATCGATGCGTTCACTGATAAGCACGAAGTTACACGCCTCAGCCAATCCCACTTTGACCCCAAATTTCGACGAGTCTCGGGTATCATGACCGATATCATCTATGACCACTTCCTGGCACGAAACTGGCACACTTACCACGACATGGGTTTACAGAAATTTTCAGACTGCACCTTCAATATACTGTTGGAGCGCAAAGAACATTTGACTGAACCTGCCCTGAAGACCTGTGAAAGAATGTATGCATCAAATACGCTCACAAAATACTACGATGAAGGTTTTATCGACAGATCTTTAAAGTATCTATCAACAAGGCTGAGCAGGGCCAACCCTCTGTCAGAGGGCTTCGAACAATTCCTGAACAACAAAGAGGCACTAGATGCCGACTTCAGGGTCTTCTTTCCAGAGCTGATCAAATTTGTAGATCAATGGAAGAGCATCAACGTACCCAAGTACATTACAGAGTCATAATCATCAACGATAAGGATTTTCCAAGAATGATGACCTTACCCGGTTCAAGAGCTCTATACGGCCTGGTCTTCTTTGGCTGTACTTTCTTGATGGGCGCTGCACTCTTTATGGAGCATCAGATGGGCTTAGAGCCCTGCCCTTTGTGTATTCTGCAGAGAGTCATGGTTATCGCCACCGCCTTTATTGCGCTGCTGGCAGCGATCCACAATCCTCAAATTTCGGGTATTAAGATCTACGGCGGATTCATGGCAATATCTGCCGCTCTTGGCGGCGGGGTTTCCATGCGCCAACTGTGGCTACAGAGCTTGCCAGAAAATGAGATTCCGGCTTGTGGCGCAAGTCTGGACTATCTACTGGATGTATTTCCGCTAACGGATGTACTTAGTATGGTGCTTTCCGGAGATGGTACATGCGCGGAAGTGGTGCTCACATTTCTCGGCTTGAGTATTCCTGGGTGGACGCTGGTTGGGTTTATTGCGCTGGTAGCTATTGGTGTGTTTCAGATAATTCGCCCGGTAAGAGCGTAGGCAAACAATCGGGCTTTCGAGCTTTTGGACTATTGAACTTATAAAGGAGTTTGCTAGGTAGTCACTGGAGTCCGCTACCAAGGAAAAATTAATGAGACTGTGAATCGTAATGATGCAGCCCCTCAATTGTTTCCAATATTGCTCATAGCGTCCATATCCGCTTTTCGTTTGTCGATGGTTTCCTGAAGATTATTCACCGTATCCATCATCTGGGCGGCTTGCCCGGGTGATACGGTCATGACGCCTGGTATCTCTTTCCGGATTTGGCTTGTCGGTGAAGGGGAGGAATCACTGGCGCGATTGTAGGCATTCATATCAAGAGCCTGGATAATATTCACATTGCCATCCACTTCCATAACTTCGACGCCGGGTTGTTCAACGGGCGTATTCGAGAATTGCCAGATACCTTCTTCGTCTTTCCATTTATAGATTGTGGTCGGGCCTGAACTTGCCTTGCTGTCGTCGGACAAAAGTTCAGACGATATTGTCCTTGGGTCAAAGCTCGCAGCAATTAAGCCCAGGTCATCAAGGCTCAATAGCGGATTGCCGTCAGGGCCTTCAATAAAAAACAGGCCGCCAGCTGCTATCACTAAGGCAACAATCATTAGTTTGATCGCCCATTTGTTTTCCCGGTAGATATGATCTTCATCAATTAACGCGTGCACGAGATGAAAGTCAAGCGTCGTCCTGCTGACCTTTGATATAATGGCAGATACTTAACTCCATCAAATATAAACCATGTTGTCCTTCACCAATCTCGCCTTACGCCGCGGTACAGAGCTTCTCTTTGATAGCGTTTCCTTCACGATTCACACGGGTCGCAAGGTAGGTTTTATTGGTGCTAACGGCGCTGGAAAAACCAGCCTCTTCCAGATGATTACCGGTGAACTGGAAGCTGATCTGGGAAGTCTCGACTATCCTGCCGATCTACGCATTGCCTATATGCAACAAGAAGTGAATGCGGCTGCGCAGGCAGGCATAGAATATGTACTTGAAGGAGACTCCGTCCTCACACGAATCAATGCAGAGATTAAACTGGCGGAAGAGGAGGAGCGATTTAGTGAACTTGCCGGTTTGCATGAGCAACTTGATTCCATAGATGGTTATTCGGCGCGGGCACGGGCAGAGCAACTGATGGTCGGCCTTGGCTTTGACCATGCTGAATTCAACAAGTCAATTAAGGCCTTTTCCGGCGGCTGGCGGATTCGTCTGAATCTGGCACGCACCTTAATGAAGCCTTCCGATCTCTTGCTATTGGACGAGCCGACCAATCACCTGGACCTTGACGCAATCCTGTGGCTGTCAAACTGGATCAAGCAGTATCAAGGCGCCTTACTACTTATATCCCATGACCGCGAATTCCTGGACGAATGTGTTGATAGTATTGCCTATCTCAGCGATAAATCCATTGAGCTGTTTGCTGGCAACTACTCGCAATTTGAAAGTATCAAAGCCGCTCGCCTGGCAGAGCAGCAGAGCAGTTATGTAAAGCAGCAGCGGGAAATCAAGCATATGCAGGATTTTGTGCGCCGCTTCCGCGCAAAGGCTTCAAAAGCCAGGCAGGCGCAAAGCCGAATTAAGGCGCTTGAAAGAATGGAAGTGATCGCCGCCGCACACGTCGACTCGCCGTTTCATTTCACGATTCCCCCTGCGGAAAAAAGCTCCGACCCGCTGCTAACCCTGGAGATGGCAGACCTTGGATATGAAGTGCCAGTGCTTAATAAAATTCGCCTCAGTCTGCATCCTGGCGACCGTTATGGATTACTCGGCCACAACGGCGCCGGTAAATCCACTTTAATAAAGAGCTTCAGCGGGGAAATCCCCCTGCTTTCCGGTATAAGAACAGAAGGGGTAAATCTGGTCCCTGGCTACTTTTCACAACACCAGGTAGACGATCTCAATCTGCAACAGTCCGCCTTCAAACACATTCAGGACCTCGACAAGACTTGCAGCGAACAGAATATTCGGCAGTTCCTGGGTAGTTTCAATTTTCATGGCGACAAGGTTAAAGAGTTGGTCATCACTTTCTCTGGCGGCGAAAAGGCGCGCCTGGCCCTGGCTATTATCGCGTTCAGAAGACCTAATCTGCTACTGATGGATGAACCAACGAACCATCTTGATATGGATATGCGTCAAGCACTAACAGTTGCGTTGCAGTCATTCGACGGTGCATTACTACTCATTTCCCATGATCGGCATCTGCTGGCCAATACAGTTAATCAATTTCTTCTCGTAGACGATGGCAAGATAGAACGGTTCGACGGTGATCTCTCGGATTACAGAAAAATGGTTCTCGGCTCTGGCCTGGTGCCAGTTGAAAAGATACCGGCACCAAAAGCAAAGGCCACGGTAAAGAAGATAGACCACAAGAAAACAAAACAGTTAAGAACGCGCATTAGTACCCTTGAAACAAGGATGGAGAGGCTGCAAAGAAAGCTCGCGGAGGTGGAAGTAAATTTGTCGAACCCGGAAACCTATAATCTTGACGATGGCGCTGCCCTGCAGAACTCAATTCGCGATCAGCTGGAGCTTAAGGAACAACTCCATGATCTGGAAGAGCAGTGGCTCGAATTAAATGCAGAGCTTGAAGGGATTAGTGTTAATTAACCTTGACCCGACATAAAATTCTCGCGTAGTCCAACGGGAAGCTAGTGGGTATGCCACGGCGACTACCCAGCCTTGATATTGAAAGGCACATAATGGATAGTCGAGCCGTTTAATACGAAATTTGGGATGCGCTGCATGAGTGAGATCACTATCGATAAAGACAAGCTGAGGAATTTTTCGGCAACTGTCTGGGGTTATAAGCAAGGAGAGATGGTATCTCTTCTTATCCAGATTGGTGATCGTCTGGGACTCTACAGGGCGCTCGATGGTGCTGGCGCAATCTCCGCGAAGGACCTGGCCGAAAAGACGGGTCTAAAGGAACGATGGTTATTGGAATGGTTACGCGGTCAGGCAGCAGCCAGATTGGTTCACTACCACGATGATGATCTATTTGAACTCTCCGCCGAAGGTGCATTGGTACTGGCAGATGAAGAGGGAAGCCTGTCGTTCGCGGCGGGCGCTTTCACGGGTGGTACGCCGCCTGATACCGTGGATAAACTGGTTGAAGCCTTTAGTACAGGCATCGGCCTTTCTTATGAGGACCTCGGCCCAAACGCTGCCCACCGAACGGAACGCATGTTGGGGCCATGGACAAAACAGGAATTCGTCCCCAATATTCTTCCCGCACTTGATGGTGTAAGCGAGAAGCTTCAGGCAGGCGCCATCGCCGCAGATGTCGGTTGCGGCGGCGGCGTAGCGCTAATCGCGATGGCTACGGCATTTCCAAATTCAGAATTTCATGGTTACGATCCAAGCGTTCACGCTATTGCGCGATGCCAGTCCAAAGTCAATGAACTCAAACTCACCAATGTAAAACTGTTTACTGCAGGTGGTGAAGCACTGCCGGAAGCGCCAACTTATGACTTCGTTATCACCTTCGATTGTATTCACGACATGACCCACCCAGCGGAAGTCATTAAAGCCATAAGAGGGACCCTGAAGAACGATGGTACCTGGCTGATAAAGGACATCCGAAGTCATCCGGACTTCAAGGAGAATCTGAATAATCCATTCCTTGCAATGTTCTATGGTTTTTCTGTATCTGCCTGTATGTCATCGGCGTTAGCGGAGGCTGATGGCGCAGGTCTCGGGACGCTCGGATTTAATCCGGTAGTGGCGCGAACCATGGTTACAGATGCTGGATTTACTCGCTTCAAAGAGCATGACTTTAACGATCCCAGCAATCTGTATTATGAAGCCAGGCCGTAGTTAGTTACTGTCCGGAAAACACATGATTTGAACAAAAATCGCAGAACTAAATTGGTGTTAGCGTCGGAAAACAATCACTTACCAGGGAAGTAACACCGACGGTTTCTATTTCTGGATGAGCGCTAGCTAGTTCTGGTTCGGACTAAATGCCCCGTTGATTAACAATCACCAGTTCGAAGGCACGAAGCTGAGACAGCTCATTCTGCAACTCACTTTCAGTTTCATCGAGAGCCTTCATGGCATCACATAAGCCCTCTGCTTTTTGCCCAAGTAATTCCATTTTACCCGACATCTTATCTGCTATTTCATCACCCATATTTTCAAGGCGCGTGGAGAGCGCTCCTATCTTTGCCAGCCAATCACCATCTTTCATCATCTGGCCGAAGGACACCATCACCTCAGACATGGCCGTCGCCATCGCTTCCTCCATCACAGGCTCGAACTCCTCCATGGCATCCTCGAGACCATTGAAACTACCGGCATGAAGATAGACAGAGTCGCCCTCCTTACCTAATTTTTCCTGCACGGATTCACTGATGCCGTTCATGGCGGCCATTAGATCCGCAGGCGGTTCGATGTCTACCAGAGCGTAATAAACTTCAGTTAGTGTGCTCAGTGCAATTTCAACACCTTGCAAAGCGATATCAACCACGACTGGAATGGTCTCTCTTGCTTGTCTCGCATAGTCTTCAATCAACTTTTGTTGGGAGGGGCTCAGCTTGATTGGTTTGTCGTTAACGAACAGCTCATTGTCTCGATTGATCACCAGTTCATCGTTATTGTCTCTTCTGATCGTGACGAATTCGGGACTAATCAGGATCTCGCTTTGCAGGTCGACGCTACAATGGCGACCCGCTTCATCGTGAGCATGGGCATGAGATATGACTACAAGATTCAGGATCACGGCTATTACGACAGGTATACACTTCATCGACATTTCTCCTTGTAGTCAGGTTTGGCCATTTACAATAAACAATCTGCAACAAGCTCTACATTACAAGCAGAACGCAATACCAATGCCAGTTTCGTAATCCATTGATTCAGCGCAACTATTTCGGAAACCAGTGCGCGAAGCCAATGCTGTTTGCATTAGCCAGCGCATACTTTGGTCAATACCACTAACCAGCGGCTTCCTTATTCGGGTCGGCTTCACCTTGCACAATCGAACGCCCAAGCGCAGGAAAAACAGGAATGTCTTCATCCGCTGGCATGGGCATATATTCTTTGCGCGCCATGGCAGCCTCAATGTAAGGCGCAAGCTCCTCGTCTTTTGCCGCGACTCGCTCTTCTTCCCGCTCTTTGAATTCAGGCATGACCTCTTTTGCAAAGATCTCTAACGATTCGCAGATGTGCTCATGCTTATTCATTCCAGCTTGCTGAATAAAGGTAACCTGATCGACGCCTACCTTCTCGAATTTCTTAAGGTGAGCTCGCATATCATCGGGGGTACCAATGCCGCCTCGTTCAGCTGAAAGAGCATTAACGAAATCTATGGGATCTTCTTCCAGATGTTTATTTCGAGCTTCGCGAAATTCCTTAAATAAATTTGTGCGCCCTGGCTTATGTATGCCGAAGCCATAAAGTGAGCCCAGCGCGTAGCCAAAGAACTCAAAACCTTCGAGGCCGCGCTCGATCGCAGTTTTTCGATCATGATGCAGAGAGAAACTCGTCACCATACAAATGTTAGCGTTGACCGCATGACCAATGGGTACACACTCATCGCTCTTGATGATGTTGTAGTACTCGTCAACCCAGTGCTGTGCTTCCAGCGGATCAACGAAGGCGAAGGTCAACGCGCCAATGCCGAGGCGAGCCGCCATCTTAATGGTCTCCCTGTTGGAGCAGGCGACCCAAACCGGCGGATGCGGTTTCTGTACTGGTTTCGGCACAATATTTCGGCAGGGCATATTGAAGTACTTACCATCAAAGCCTGGGTAAGGATCCATCGCCAGCATGTTGCAGATCTGCTCCGTGGCTTCAAGATATTGTTCCCGTTTGGATTCAACCGGTACATCAAACCCACCTAGCTCAAGAATCGCAGATGACTCCCCTGTTCCAAAGTCAACCCGGCCATTGGAAACCAAGTCCAGCGTCGCTATGCACTCAGCCGTTCTAGCCGGGTGGTTGTAGTTTGAAATGACCTGGCGGATGCCATGTCCCAAACGAATGTTCTTGGTTCTTTGTGACGCTGCAGCCAGAAATATCTCGGGGGCGGATGAGTGTGAATACTCCTCCAGAAAGTGATGTTCAACTTCCCAGGCATAATCAATGCCCAAGCGATCAGCCAACTCAACCTGATCCAGCGCATCCTGAAACAATTTCAGTTCATCACCTTCACCCCAGGGCTTGGGCAGTTGATGTTCATAAAAAATACCAAATTTCATAGTCTCTCCTAAAAAACACAATTCATGTTGGTGACAATATGCTAGCCAATTCTCGTCCATAAATGGTCGAATCTGGACAATAGCGTAAATCTATAATCCCGTTAGCTATATAAAACAATCACTTGCCTGGGAAGTAGCACCGGCGGATTCTAACTACGGACAAGAATAAACCATTTTCTTAAGCGGCGTTTAATGCCTCAAAATCTTTGAGCAGTTCCTCCCCATTATTAACTGCGAGGATCTTCTTGTTGATCAAGGCTTCACTGATGGGCCGGTTCGCCTCATGCATTTCCACGGAATGCCAGTGCACCATTTTCTCCCAGATTGGGTCGAGAATTTCCGAGCCCTTAATCTCTTCACCGCTGACGGTCTTGATGGTAAAGCTACGAAACTCCGAGATTGCAGCTCGCAACCAGGCGACGTGTACAGCTTCATCAGCCCGAATGCGGTTAACTAGTTCAACCGCGTGTCCTGCCTCCTTACGTCGGTCTGTAAATACCTCATCATTGCTAAGCACTTTCTCATAAAAATCAAATGCTCGCTCAGCTCGCACCTCGATCATCAGCAAATTCATCAGGAATGACATAAGACCTTCAAACTCCGCAGGAATCTGCTCCATTTCTCGCTGGTCTTTCTCCCTGCCAATACTGGAAGGCGACTCAGGAACAGGGAACTTGTCTTTTCCGAAGACCAGATCTCGCGTCACATACCACATGACGTCATGGCCACCATTTTCGCTGGCTGGGTTTCCGCCTTCATCCCATCCGTGAGTCGTCAACAATCCCAGGTTCATATGGCCGAGCGCCGTTTGGCTGATATCTTCAACAATGATGTCCTGGAAGTCTGGCGCTGTGAGTTCGGCAAGTGCTCGGCCGCGCCCCTCAATGATACCGGTAATGGTCAATGAGTCCCAAAATCCTTGGCCCAATCCATTTTTTAGCAACAAAATCTGCTGCGCGATATTGGGGAAGTTTGGCGTCGAGAGCAGATTAGTTGTTGCCTCTACAATGTCAACGCCGCGATCTTTAAGCTGCTGATGCCAATTATTCACAGCTTCCCAGCGGTGTTTGGTGCGCGGCGATATATAGCGACCATCATCGGAAAAGCCACCGTGTAGCTTGACCCCACATTCAATATGCGCAGTAGCATATTCATGATCGGATTCAAGCTCCTCCAGCGTATAGTTTACTTTTAACATGCAAAACTCTCCCCAATATATACGTTGATCCGCCTATTCCCGGCGAAAAAGTTAGTCCGTTAAGATATTTCCCAGACCGCGATCGATAAACAAGCTCAAGTCATCGATCATCTTTTCTCTGTCAATATTTTTCCGGGATGCAAAAACCATTGCGTGCCTCAACATGCCACAAAGTGCATGACTGATGAGCTCAGTATCAAATTCAGGCGATGAGCAATGATCGCTCATGGCCATTTTCACCAGGTGCCCGAGGCGATCATATAAACGCCAAGCATGCTCATCATTCGGAGCAATCAGCACCGGGTCAAGGAAGGCTGCCTGCAACAATCCCGGATGGTCGCTCGAAAACTCAACAACTGTACGGCAGATCGTTCGCCACCGATCCCGGTTGGCCGAGACCCCTGAAAGCTTGCTGGAAAATTCGTTCAGTAATTCAGACTGTGCCTGTTCGGCAAAATCCAGAAACGCTGCCTTTTTATCCTTAAAGTGGATATAGAACGTGCCATTGGCAAGCCCTGATTCACGAGCAATATCCTGAGGGCGAGTATTATCGTAACCCTCTTCGACAAATAGCTTCCTCGACCCCTCGCGGAGCTTGTCCAGAGAGGTACCAGACCGTTTGATGGCTTGTTCTGACATCGGTAATTTAACAGGTGACAAATTGTCACTCTATTAAACGCAGGTTATTACACGGTGTCAATGTCGCGCCCCGAGCCACTGCAGGCGGACAATCGAGGGGTACGTTATAATCGCGACAACTTCCTATGCCTGATAAGGATCTTCCTGCCAATGCCTAGAATATTTCCAGAAACCAGACTGCGCCGTATGCGCTCCAACCCATTTACACGTCGGCTCATGAGGGAGAATCAGCTAACGGTTGACGATCTTATCTATCCGGTGTTTGTCATTGAGGGAGAAAATCAGACAGAGGCTGTACCCAGTATGCCTGGCATTAGTCGACTCACCATTGATCTTCTGGTGAAAGAGGCACGCGAACTGGCCGAGCTTGGCATTCCTCTGCTGGCACTCTTCCCTGTCGTTTCCCCTGAACTGAAGACAGGCGAGGGCGAAGAATCCTTTAATAGTGATGGACTGACCCAGCGAGCTGTGCGAGCCATTAAAGCAGCTGGAATCAACATTGGGGTGATGACCGATGTCGCACTGGATCCCTATACCAGCCACGGACAAGACGGGCTGCTGGATGAGAACGGTTATGTTGCCAATGACATCACTCTGGAAGTATTGGTCAAACAGGCTCTGAGCCATGCAGAGGCGGGCGTCGATATCATCGCACCCTCGGACATGATGGACGGCCGTATCGGCAAGATCCGGCAAGTCCTGGAGGCCAACCATTACCACAACACGAAAATTATGGCCTATTCTGCGAAATATGCCTCCGCCTATTACGGACCGTTTCGGGATGCCGTCGGCTCAGCTGCGAATCTCGGCTCAGGGGACAAACATACATACCAGATGGACCCCGCCAATAGCGATGAGGCATTACAGGAAGTCGCAATGGATTTGGAAGAGGGTGCCGATATGGTCATGGTTAAGCCTGGCATGCCTTACCTGGATATCGTAAGGCGCGTAAAAGATGAATTTGGTGTGCCAACGATGGTCTACCAGGTCAGCGGCGAATACGCGATGCATATGGCGGCGATTGAGAATGGATGGCTCGATGAAAAGGTCATTCAGGAATCTTTGTTGGCAATGAAGAGGGCCGGCGCAGATGCTATTTTGACATATTTCGCCAAGCGGGTCGCAATTTCACTAAAATCTAAATAGTTCTAGCCGGATTCTAAGACCTCCGATATTACTTCCTTCTTAAGCAATAGATTTTGTTAGCTAAATAAAATTGAGTTTAACGTCTGTTTCTCAAATTTGCGTATTTCAGGACAGGAACTAACTGGCCAAAACATGGCAAAGCCTTGCCAGACGCGAGGCCAGTAGAAAAACCTGATCGATGTTTACTATTTGTGACTGTTAGTTGTTGAGAATTTGCCGTCGCCGGAATAGGATAGCCCTCTCATTGAAACGCAATATCCCCGGAGATTTTTTAAAATGGCAGAAATTAGTCACGTATCTGACGCCAGCTTCGAAAGTGAAGTTATTAACTCAGATATACCCGTTCTCGTTGATTATTGGGCGGAGTGGTGTGGGCCTTGCAAAGTTATCGCACCAGTACTTGAAGAGATAGCGTCTGAATATGATGGAAAAATGAAAATCTGCAAGCTTGATATAGATGCCAATGACCAGACACCACCAAAGTATGGAATTCGCGGAATTCCGACATTAATGCTCTTTAAGAATGGTGCGGTCGAGGCAACAAAAGTGGGTGCACTGTCAAAGTCTCAACTGACGGCCTTTCTCGACAGCAACATCTAGCCTGGCCAGTTCCTGTCCGGGAGGTACATAAACTGAATGGAAAACGCAGAACCAATGTATTGTTAGGGCGCAAATTCAATCACTTACGAGTAATTTTCGGACTCGATTGGGTACTGGAAGCCTTGGCATCCAAGCCAGCATAGACAAGGCCTAATAGGGCTGGAATAATATTTGGCGATTAAGAAAGTAGTTGACAAATTACATCAAAAATATCATTTTTACACTTTGCAAAGATTACAAACAGACAGCGTTAAAAAATATATTTGACTGATTCGTGAGAAATTGCTCAAATTGACTCTTCAGATCGCCGTCCGATTCGAAATCCCTTTCCAGTTTTACATTCCATCAAAATTAAATCCTGACGCATGCGCGTCACTCCCATCTGAAATTAACAAGTGACTTTAATGAATTTAACTGACCTCAAAGCAAAACCCATTCCAGAACTGCTAGAAATTGCCCATGAAATGGGATTGGAAAATCTTGGCCGGTCAAGAAAGCAGGAAATAATCGCCAGCGTGCTGCGGAAACACGCAAAGGGTGGCGAAGCGATCTATGGCGACGGTACGCTGGAAATCCTCCAGGATGGATTCGGCTTCCTTCGTTCCGCAGACAGTTCCTACCTGGCAGGCCCAGATGATATATACGTGTCCCCAAGCCAAATTAGAAGGTTCAACCTACGAACTGGCGACAGCCTATCTGGAAAGATCAGACCACCGAAAGACAGTGAACGTTACTTTGCATTACTCAAAGTAGACCAAATCAACTTTACGGATCCGGCTGAATCCAAGAAAAAAATCCTGTTTGAGAACCTGACGCCACTATTTCCTGATAAACCCTTGTTACTCGAAGCCGGCAACGGTAGCACGGAAGACCTTACTGCCCGCATCATCGACCTGACCGCGCCAATCGGAAAGGGTCAACGGGGGTTGATTGTCTCCCCACCTAAAGCCGGTAAAACACTAATTCTTCAGAATATTGCCCAGTCCATCGTTCGAAACAATCCCGAGATTCATCTAATCGTACTACTGATTGATGAGCGCCCGGAGGAAGTAACCGAAATGCAACGTTCCGTTAGAGGGGAGGTGGTCGCCAGCACCTTCGACGAACCACCTTCGCGCCATGTGCAGGTGTGTGAGATGGTTATTGAGAAAGCAAAGCGTCTGGTAGAGCACAAGAAAGACGTTGTCATCCTTCTTGATTCCATCACACGACTGGCTCGCGCCTACAACACCGTCATTCCAGCATCAGGAAAGGTACTGACCGGTGGTGT
Source organism: Pseudomonadales bacterium (assembly GCA_046582185.1). Classification (GTDB taxonomy): domain Bacteria; phylum Pseudomonadota; class Gammaproteobacteria; order Pseudomonadales; family Azotimanducaceae. Next base: position 55,203 of record JAYGEX010000028.1, read on the forward strand.
CGACGCTCATGCATTGGAACGACCAAAGCGATTCTTTGGTGCTGCGCGAAATATTGAAGAGGGTGGTAGCCTTACAATTATCGCAACCTGCCTGGTCGATACTGGTTCAAAAATGGACGAAGTCATCTATGAAGAATTTAAGGGCACTGGCAATCTGGAACTTCATCTCGAAAGAAAAATTGCAGAAAAACGCGTCTATCCTGCCATCAACATCAGGCGTTCCGGCACTCGCCGCGAAGATCTATTGATGTCAGAAGAAGAATTACAGAAAGTCTGGATCCTTCGTAAAATCCTTCACGAGATGGATGATCTGGCTGCGATAGAGTTTCTGCTGGATCGGATAAAAAAGACAAAATCCAATGAAGAGTTCTTCTCGTCAATGAGGAGAACCTAGGCAACATTAGTCCAGACAGGGCCGACAGTCCCGACTTAAAAATGAAGCACGCCGAATTTCTATTTGTATCAAGTACCAAACCCCTGCATTTAAGTTGTGAACTATGAAGCGTATTAATTGTCCTGTTAGATCAATTAAATACTTCAATGAAGATACCCGCATGGTTTTGCTGGAATTTCCAGATGGGGAACAGATCGACTTTAAAGCAGGTCAATATCTCGAAATTGTATTGCCTGGTAAGAATTGCCCATTCTCTATTGCCAGTTCACCAGATCGAAAAGATGCCATTGAATTACATATTCGGCCTACGCCAGATTCTGAAGATTCCGTTGAGATCGAGAAATTACTGGACAATGGCGCTGATCATATCGAGATCAATTTCCCCTTGGGTGATTGCACTCTGGAGGCAGCGCCTGACAACTCCCTGATTTTACTTGCAGCGAGCACCGGGGTTACGCAGATGAACAGCATCATCGAATACCTTGCGCCAAACGGATTTAGTCAGCCTATCCACCTTTACTGGGGCGTCGTCGCAGATAAAGATTTGTATCTTAGCAATCACTTTCAAGCGCTCGAGCAAGAGCACAGAAATTTTCACTATACCCCCGTCGTTAGTGAACCGGCGACCTCTCCGGATTGGCAAGGCCGCAGTGGCCTCGTGGGTGAAATCGCGCTGGAAGATTTTGATGACTTATCCGATGTCATCGTATACGTTGGCGGCAGCCCGGGCATGGTTTACGCGACGCTGGATGCCTTTATGTCGCGTGGATTACCAGAGGCAAACATGTTCTCCGATGTATTTTCATATGCGCCCAGGTCTTAGGTCATGGGTTATTAAGTCTTAGGGCGAGGAAATATCCAATCCACGCCATCTAGCGTGTTCCGGACTATTTAAGTTTTAGTGCCGACTTCAGGTGATTGTTACTTTTCAGATACTCGCCATCAAATGACAACATTCCCGCGAGGCGGATATTCGCCTCACGCGTAGATTGCAAAGCAACGCTCCTTTCAAAGGCCTCGCGCGCCTTGCCTCTGTCTCCTAACTGCTCATGCAGCTTGCCAAGGCATAGTTGCAAGGCTGCATCATCTGCGTGTTTTTTGTACCATGTCTCAGCTTGCTTCAGCCTCTTGTTGAGCAACTGACCGCCAAGATCGCCGTATAGCTCGACTAATTCTGGCTGCCAGTTTTCCTTGATCACCTGCCTGAGAACATTTTCCGCGTCGTCGTTCATCTTCATCATCCGGCAATAGGACATCACCACATCCTTGTCGGCCCTGACTTTCTTTGACAGGTTTTTGTAGATAATCCTGGCACTGTCCTCGGATAGTCCAGGTTCGCAAATTCGTGCGAGAACCACATCCTTTTCAAATTGATCATAAGCCTCGATGGTCATTAGTTTCTTGAGGTGCGGTAGCAGCTCTAACAAACCTTGCCAATCTCCGAGATTAAACAGGGCGTCTTTTTTCAGGGACACGACCCTGTGATTATTGAGCGTAACCTCCGATAAGGCCTCGAGACAGTTATCCCAGAGCCCAGCCTCGGCATTCATGCCCGCCGAAGCAATTGCTGCGGCCTGGGACATGGTGGAATCTTGTTCTATCCCAAGGCGAAGATGGCTCTCCCTGCCTTCCTCGTTTCCAGTTTTGTTGGCGGCTTCGGCGGCCAGAATCAGATTTATGGCGCTCGATGAATTATTTTCCACACCTCCCAGCAAAAACTTTTCGGCACGATCATATTCACCTTCCAGATAATATCTGAGCCCCTTGGCTGTTAAGGTCAATGCTCGGGTCGATTTTCTCTCATCACGCCAGTTTCGATAATAACCACTACTGTTAAACATAAACTTGAACAGTCGAACACTGTAATAGATGACCGCAACCAGGGTAAGCAGCAAGCCCAATGCTACCCACAAGCTTGTCTGCATGCTTGCACCTTCATACGAGACGAGCACGTAGCCCGGATCACGAGAGATGAGTGTTCCGAGCCCGCCCGCCAGGGCAATGACGCCAAGAATTATCAGCAAGGACCGCTTCATGATTTTTTACTTGCTTCATGAAAGCTGGCCATCAAGCCTCTAATCTCCCTTAAGGACGCGGTCACATTCGGAAGCTTTTGCTCTACCTTGATTTCGCGAAGGCCCTCGAGCCCTTCCAACATCACAATTGTTGAACGCAACTCCGGATCAAAGTATTTCCTGACCCACGCATCAGCCTCATTCAGGCTGGTGTTATATACCGCCGCGTTGTTAGCCAGTAGTGCAATTTGTGACATCTCTAATTTGAGTATCAGGTTCTGGCGCAGGTAGTAAGTTTCTTCAGGTGGGAGTATTCGCGTGATCTCCATTTCATCTCGCCGAAAATCCACAAGACTGGCGAGCCGCTTTCCAGCTTTCGAGATAAATGCCAGCAATCTATCCAGCATACCAATGCTCGCTTCTGTGGACTCACTGCTGTCGATAAATGTAGATGAGTAGTTGAGCTCTTTCTGACGAAGTTCATCTACTTTACCTGCGAGTGCAGAGAGGCGTAAATATATACCCTCTTTATCCAATAGATTCACCGCTTCGAGCTCTGCAATATCCGCAGCGATCGCTTGCCTTAGTGGAAAGGCCGTGAGTCCTTGAGCACTGGAGATAATATTGTCTGCGGCCTTCAGCATGGAAAGCGCACCGCCTGGATCTCGCTCCATCAATACTCGTTGATTAGCCATGCGCAATAGATAATCTACCTCCGCCAGCAACCAGTCACTACTGACAGTACCACTGTTATTATCAATATCATTGATTCGACTCTGAAGATCCTCCATCAGGGATTCTTGAGATTGCCGCTCTGTATCCAGCTCACCCTTGATAACTTCAATCTCTTTTGTCCGGACAAGGCTCAGCTGTTCCATCTTCCGGGTCATGTCAGCGATCACTCTCCCATTGACCTGAGCTTCCTGCTGTAAACGTTCAAGTTCTGTATCTATTCGAATACCTGCCTCATCATTCTGGGTAAGCATGACAAAATATAAGGAGTAAGCGGCGAAGCCGAGCGCCACCAGAGAAAGGAATATCGCAAAGATTGATCCGGCAGATGCCTCGCGTTTATTGCCGGCGGGTCTTGTATCTTCTTTGTGATCGTCTTCCTTTTCCAAACGGCCAAAGGCTTCATCCAGCTTTGCCTCCTGCTCGTCGACCTTATTTTCAACTTCCGTCATCTTTGCTGCATCCGTTTATTCTCTCGCCATCATTCTTTCATCATTACTTTTTCAAGGTCACTCTTTCAACATCACTTTTTCAATAAGAAGGCGACTTCCAATAGTTTCTCAAGCAGTGATTCATCATCAGCACCTTGCGCGCACTGGACCTTATCCATGCCAAGGTCACGAGCAAGAATTTCAAGTCGCTGCGACGGAACCACAAGCGTTAGTTTACCGATTTCTATACTATTTAGAGAGGCTTGAAGCTGCTTAAGCCCCTCTGCACTTGTAACAACACACAAATTGACCCGATTTTCAACTGTATCAGACGCAAGGTCCTGCCCATAGCTTATCGCCGTGCGTTCATAAACCTCCAGATATTGAATGTCCGCGCCCCGATTCGATAGCTCACTCGCCAATAGTTCGCGGCCTTTGCCACCACGTACGATGAGCACCTTTTGTCCTTGCACCTTTTTCAGCCGCTTCAGGTCCAATAAACCTTCGCTACCAGAACGCTGTGGAAATTCTGCGCTGATATCTGCAACTTTGAGCTCGGCAGCTGTGGATTTTCCCACTGCAAACCAATTCAGTTGTGGCCATTGAGGCCAATATTCTTCCAGTACCGGCAAGCCAAATTGAACCGCATTTCTACTGATGAATATGATGCAATCATATTCATCCAGGTTCATGACAATGGTCTTTGATTCGGCTGATGCAGGCTTCGATACAATTTTCAACAGAGGGCGACACAAAGTGCTCATGCCACGTAATTCCAACAGATGCGCCAAGTCATCGTTGAAACCTTCTGGCCTCGTTAGCAGGACGCAATGAGCCATGAGTCAACTCCCACTTTTAATCAGTTTACCGCTGGCGCTTACAATAATTGCAAGTTCATCCACCAGAATATATGCGTCATTAAGGATTGGCATCCTTGATTAACTCAGCCGCACCTTTTTCCAACAGTGAAGCAGCGAGCTCCATGGACATTTTTTCCCCATCACGAATATCGCCGCTCATATTCATCTTCAGCACTCGATCGCCGGATTCGTTACTAACGAAGGTACTCAAATGAATAGTATCGCCGTCAAGTTCAGCAAAGGCTGCGATAGGTAAATTACATGTCGCTCCGAGGCCCGCCGTTATCAGACGTTCACATCTGACACAGCAACTGGTCCTGGCATGATCTATATTTGATAGCAGATCGTTAACCCATGTATCGCTCATTCGACTCTCAATCCCAACTGCGCCTTGACCAGCTGATGGAATGCATTGCTCCGTGGGTAAATATTCGGTAATTCTGTCTCCCCATCCGAGCCTCGCAAGACCCGCGGCAGCCAATATAATGCCATCGAATTCACCGGCATCGAGCTTGTCGAGTCTGGTGCCAACATTTCCCCTGAGTTCTACATAATCCAGATCCGGATATTTAGCCTTTAATTGCAGCCTGCGCCGCAGACTGGACGAGCCAATTTTTCCACTGGATGGTATATCCGCGATAGATTGATAATGTACGGATACAAATGCATCACGTGGATCAGCGCGCTCGCAAATAGCAGTAATGGCGAGACCTTCCGGCAGTATCGACGGCATGTCTTTCATCGAATGAACGGCAATATCAACGTCCTCATTCAAGAGCGCTAACTCCAGCTCTTTAACGAAGACACCTTTGCCGCCAATGGTACTAAGGGGAGATGACTTATCTCTATCACCCTGGGTTGTCATACCGACAATTTCCACCTGAATTTGTGGATGAGCTTCGAGCAGCCTGTCGCGGACATAATTTGCCTGCCACATCGCCAGTGTACTTTCCCTTGTGGCAATTCTAATTTTATTTCTCATGTGCTGTTTTGATACAACCTGCGTGACTAGACCAAGGGAAACAGATATTCAAACCTGCATCGAGGAGATATTTTATCACGACTGAAAAATAAAAATGACGGTGAGCTCTTCACCCCCCCCTGCTATTGAATAGCTCATTTGTGTCTCAGGGGGGAATCTATCGTTCTTTACAGCGCCTGAACAAGACGCCTCAAACCTGAAACATGGCGACGACTCACGTCGAGCTTTTCGTCAACGCCGCGCATCCTGACCTGATAGTGACCCGTGGAATCTCTTTCAAGGGCTTCCAGGTGATTCGTCATGACCAGGGCATTACGATGTATACGGACCAACTTGTCGCCAAACTCGGTCTCCAGCTCTCTTAAGGTATCATCAATCAGGACTTCACCATTCTCGTGGCGAACCGTCACATACTTGTGATCGGCCTGAAAGAATCTAACCTCTGTTAGTGGAATCAACTCGATGCCGCGGCGGGTCTTCGCACTAATATGTGTTCTGCGCCGCTGGGCTTCTTCATCAACCTGCCCGGTAGCCATCTGCTTTTGTACTTTGTTTACCTGGCCAACTTTGCCCAGAGCATCACACAATGCTTCCCGTCTTACAGGTTTTAATAGATAAGCTGCAGCATTGACATCAAATGCCTCTATAGCGTGCTCGCCGAAGGCAGTACAAAATATAACGGCCGGCGGAGATGCAAGTTTCGCCAGCTGATCGGCAGCTTGTAGTCCATCCATGCCGGGCATCCGTATATCCAACAAAACGATATCGGGCTCATACTCAACTGCTTTATTAACGGCCTCGTCCCCCGTTGCCGCTTCCGCCACAACGTCGTATCCCTCGAGTGTTGCGACCATCCTAATCAGTCTCTCGCGTGCTAATTTCTCGTCATCTACTACAATTACTTTCATTTCAGCCACCTCTTGGTTCTTCACTATGCCAGCCGAGGGTTAAGCCTCGGGCCGCAGAATGTCCATACCAGCCAAGTTACTCCTTTCCTGATACAAAACTGCGACCTACCGCACAAAATGACCCATCCACTCCCCCTTAAACCCTGGAACTGTGACCTCGGTCACATTCCGGGAGGATATTCTTCAGAGGCCTTCAGCCCTCTTCAGTAAGAGGATATTGAACGGTGGCAGTATATATCAAGTGATCCTGACTCGACTTTACGCTCGCCCTTTGACCATAGATGGCCTCCAGGCGACGACGGGTATTGTCCAGGGCCATTTTGTTACCGAGTTCATGGGAGTGATTCTCATGGGCAACGGGATTAGTCACGACCACCGTTAACATATCGTTCTTTTGAGTTATATCGACTGTGACCACGCCACCTTGAGGCAATGGCTGGATTCCGTGGTATATGGCGTTCTCCAGGAGTGGCTGGATCGTTAGCAGGGGGATGCGTGAGCTGGCAGTATCGACGTGAATGCCCCACTCAACTGCCAGGCGGTCATCCAGTCTCAGACTCTCAATGTGAACATATTTTTCACATAGATCAATTTCATCTTGCAACAATACCGGTCGATCACTGCTGTCGTTCAGACTGGCCCGAAAAAGCACCGACAAATCTTCCACAACTTCCTCCGCAAGTTCCGGGTCGATGCTGATCAGGCTGGCGATGATGTTCATGCTGTTAAACAGGAAATGAGGCCGAATCCTCGATTGTAGCGCCTGAATCCGGGAATTGAGCTCCGCCTGCTCCTGCTGCCGCAAGTGATGCTGGAGAAAGAAGTAACGAAATGCGATGCCCGTCATTACGGCTGAAATCATCAAATTGCGAATGACTCTACCTGTCTGTTCCGCTGCCCAGTCTATATCTTCAACTAAAAAGAACCATTCTACGAATATGCTAAAGACCAGCGTCAACGACAAGATCAGCAGATAACACACTATAGTGGCTATTGGCGTGGCAATGTTCATGAGATATGGACGTAAGGCACAAACCAGCGCTGCAGATAACAGGACGACCCATTGCACAAAGAGTGAAGTCAAGCCCAGGTCAATCCAGCTGAAGTTTATGAACACTGAATTGGCCATCACAACAACAAATACCAACAGCTCGGTGACCAGCACCAGGAACAGAATACTCTGCGGCTCACACAGGTTAGGCAAGAAAAAATCTTCTTCGATCTTATCCGTCAAGGCTTACTCCCATGAGTCAGATGAATCTGGTGATTATGCCTGTTGACAGGGGCTTACTGCTATAATCCCGCCACTTTTCAAACAGAGTAGATCTTGACGTGGCGGAGATTTCAAAAAGATTGTGGGATGGCAGATTCACTGAAGCAACTGACGCTTTTGTTGAAGCATTCACCGCATCCGTAGAATTTGACAAGATTCTGGCTCCTTATGATATCCAGGGCTCCATCGCCCACGCAACGATGCTGGAAAAAGTCGGCATCATTACCGGCAACGAGCTTAGCCAAATAAAGCATGGCCTTGAACAGATCCTGGAAGAGATCACTGCGAATAAGTTTGAGTGGTCGGTGGCTCTCGAAGATGTGCATATGAATATTGAACATGCATTAACAACCAGAATTGGTGAAGTTGGCAAGACACTGCATACCGGAAGATCCCGAAACGACCAGGTGGCTACCGATATTCGGCTGTATCTGCGCGATCAGATTGACCAGGTCCTCCTCAAGATCAGAGCACTACAGCGCGGCATTCTTGACCTGGCAGATAAGAATATCAATACCATCCTGCCGGGGCTGACGCATTTACAAGTCGCTCAGCCAATTGTCTTCGCCCATCATCTAATGGCCTGGTTCGAAATGATCGACCGCGATTACGACAGGATGGTTGATTGCAGAGTGCGCGTGAACTCAATGCCACTGGGTGCGGCGGCGCTGGCAGGGACCAGCTTTCCAATTGACCGGGCGCTAACTGCACAATTGTTAGGCTTCGATAAGATCGCGCAAAATTCTCTGGATGCCGTTAGTGACCGGGATTTCGCGATCGAATTCACAGCCGCATCAAGCCTGCTAATGATGCATTTGTCTCGATGGTCGGAAGAATTGATTCTCTGGTCATCGCCTCAATTTGCCTACATTGATCTGCCCGACAGATTTTGTACCGGCTCGTCCATTATGCCCCAGAAGAAGAACCCGGACGTTCCGGAGTTGGTGCGCGGTAAGACTGGTCGGGTCTTTGGCGCGCTCACCTCACTATTGACCTTGATGAAAGGTCAGCCTCTGGCCTACAACAAAGACAACCAGGAAGACAAAGAGCCCCTCTTTGATACAGTTTCTACGGTGATGAATTGCCTGACAGCATTCACAGATATGATTCCAGCAATCGTTCCACAGATCGAAAATATGCGAAATGCTGCACTTCGAGGTTATGCAACAGCGACAGACCTCGCTGATTATCTCGTTGGTAAAGGCATTGCCTTTCGAGATGCACATAATGTAGTGGGAAAGCTCGTTGCCCAGGGAATCGCAAAAGACAAAGACCTCTCTGAACTCACTCTGGAAGAACTCCAATCTGAATCAAAGAGCATAGATGCGGATGTGTTTTCCGTACTGACGCTGGAAGGTTCAGTCAATGCCAGGAATCATATAGGGGGCACCGCGCCTGAAGCCGTTGCTAAAGCACTGAGCGCCGCTCGAGACCGGATTGCCTGAGAGAACAGCAATCACCTAATACCTTTTAACCGGGTTGAGTACGACTAGAAGATTGATACCGCCTGACCAAGTTGTTCGGTAAAGACTCGATTCAGGAGCACGCCAAGGGTTTCGCCAGTAGTGGCGCAGCTCCACTGTTCTTGCTTCAGGGAGAGGTGGAAACCGCCTGACTTTGCCGCAACCCAAACCTCATGATTGGCGATCTGCCGGCTGAGGATAATGCTGCCGCCATCGGCAAGGTCGACGCTTAACATTCCCCCTGTAGTATCAACATCGATATCGTATTGCTCGTCCAGTTCATCGATATAATCTTCAATACCATTGAACAGTTCATCGACTCGATCCTCGAATTCCCGATCGTTCATTTAACCTCTCCTACATTTTTATAGAGCCCTGACTCAGGGAGGCTTATCTCCCAACAATCTTTTTCAAGGATCTTTTGATACGACACTAGGTCCAGGCCAGGCAATCACTTTCCGCCCCACTTCATGAAGCCGGCCGGCTACAGTATACTGCAGCGCTTCATTAGAACATCCGGAATAGTCATGCGTATATTTCTCGCACTCGTCATCGTCTGCCTGCTGGCAGCTTGTGGCCAGAAGGGCCCGCTGTTCCTACCTAAACAAGAGCTACCGGAACGAGAGTTACCGGAACAAGAACTGCCAAAACCAAAGCTACCGCAACAACAAGCACCACAAACAGACGAGACTGACAACAAGAAACCATGAACGATTTCCAATACAAAGATGGCGAGCTTCATGCTGAAGATGCTTCGCTGATTGAAATTGCAGCGCAATACAGTACGCCTACATTTGTTTATTCCAGTGCTGCTATCAAGCGATCCTATCAGCAGTTCGAGACTGCCTTCGCCGGGCAGGACCATTTAATCTGCTACGCAGTGAAGGCAAATTCCAATATTGGTATCCTTGGATTGCTGGCAGGTCTTGGCTCTGGCTTTGACATTGTTTCAGGCGGCGAGCTGGAGCGAGTCCTGGTGGCAGGCGGCGATCCCAACAAGATAATTTTCTCTGGCGTTGGCAAGCAAGCCTGGGAAATCGAGGCCGCCCTGAAAGCTGGCATCGCGTGCTTTAACCTTGAATCAGCCTCCGAGCTACAGTTGATCAGTCGGAGCTGCTCGGAGCTGCAAAAAACCGCGCGCATTTCGGTGCGGGTGAATCCCGATGTAGATCCAAAGACCCATCCCTATATCGCCACTGGCCTGAAGGAGAGCAAGTTCGGCGTATCGCCAGGAGAAGCACTCATGATCTACGAGCAGGCCAATACAATTGACTGCATAGAGATTACTGGCATCGATTTTCATATCGGATCTCAAATTACAGAACTTTCTCCCTTTGCCGATGCTCTGGCTCGCGTGCTTGAGCTAGTGGATGAACTGTCGGACATGGGCATCGAGCTGAAGCATATTGATCTCGGCGGTGGCATTGGTATTACTTATAAAGATGAAGAGCCACTTCATATAGATGAGTACGCCAGCTGCATTTCGCAAATGATGGCAGGGCGTGCACATCAACTGGTATTTGAGCCCGGCAGAGTAATCGTTGGCAATGCCGGCATCCTACTGTCCCGTGTTATTACCATCAAGGAAAGCGAAGATACAAACTTTGCTGTATTGGATGCAGCCATGAACGACCTTATTCGGCCGGCCCTCTACCAGTCATGGCAGGACATCAAAAATGTGCGTCAGACCGATAAGGCTGAATCTATCTATGATGTGGTCGGGCCAATCTGCGAATCAGCAGATTTCCTCGCCAAGAACAGATCCCTCGCACTCGACGAAGGCGATCTTGTGGCAATCTACTCATCTGGTGCTTACGGTTTTGCCATGAGCTCCAATTACAACAGCCGCAGCCGAGCCGCTGAGCTAATTGTGATCGGCTCAGATGTACATTGCGTCAGGAAGAGAGAAACCTTTGAAGACCAGATCCGCCTGGAAACAATCCTGCCGAATTAGTTCTCGTCTGTAATTGAAAACCTGCGGTATTAGTTCTTTCGTAAGAAATTGATTTTTATGACAATCAACAATTTGATTCTACATTTTCTACTCAAATCACGTACTTTACGAGTAAGAACTAATTACTTGCAATAAGAAGACTCAACAGTAATCTATAATCATGCTATTGCGCTTTACAAAAATGCACGGTCTCGGGAATGATTTCGTTCTGCTGGATCTGATCTCGCAGAACATCCGCCTCCTTCCCGAGCAAATTAGGGAATTGGGGGACCGGCGCACCGGAATCGGCTTCGATCAACTGTTGTTGGTAGAGCCCCCCGAGAACCCTGATATGGACTTCCGCTATCGAATATATAATGCCGATGGCACCGAGGCCGAGCAATGCGGTAACGGGGCTCGCTGCTTTATGCGGTTCTTGCGGGATCGTGGCTTGACCACAAAGATACGGATCAAACTGGAAACAAATACCGGCAGCATTGAATGCAAATTAGAAGAAGACGGGAATATCACGATTAACATGGGCCCGCCTGCCCTGTGCCCGGAACAGATTCCGTTCGCCGCCGATCATGTCAGTATTCAATATGAGTTGGAGCTCACATCCACAAGCCCAACACACCCGGGTTCTCAGCTACCAAAGTCTGTCTCCATATCAACCGTTAACATTGGCAATCCTCATGCGGTATTACTCGTCGATGATGTCAGTAAAGCGGCAGTGAGCCAGATTGGCCCAGCGATAGAAAATCATCCAAGGTTTCCACAGCGTGTCAATGTTGGCTTTATGCAAGTGGTGGCCAGGAACAAGATCAAATTGCGCGTCTTTGAGCGTGGCGTCGGCGAAACCCGGGCATGCGGGACAGGCGCGTGTGCTGCCGTTGTCGCCGGGCGCCTGCAAGGATTGCTGGATGACCAGATCGAAGTCATGCTGCCTGGCGGAACCTTATCGGTAACCTGGAAAGGAGACGATTCAGATATCCTGATGACCGGACCTGCTTCTCGAGTCTATGAAGGTCGTTTACAAATATGAGTTTATGCCATGATTGATCCACAGCAGATCGAACCAGAGATCACTGACATCCAGGTGGCGGACTATCTGGCAGAACACCCTGAGTTCTTTGTGGACAAGGACTCCTTACTAAGGGATATGGTTCTGCCTCATCAGCAGGGCCAGGCAATTTCGTTGGTGGAGCGCCAGGTAAGACTGCTTAGAGAGAGGAATCTGGATACCCGCACAAAACTGGATGAATTTGTCGAGGCAGCAAGAATTAACAATGAGACCTTTGAAAAGTGTAGCAAGCTAATTCTGGACATGATCGACGCCGAGGATGCAGGTCAGTTCTTCGATGCACTAGAGAGCAGTTTTAAGCGTGACTTTAACTGCGATGCTTACGGTCTGATCATATTTAGTGAAACAACAGAGCAGATTAATCACTTCACCAGCAGCATCTCCGAAAATGCAGCGATGAAGGTGGTTGGCGGATTGATCAAAGCAAAGAACCCAACTCTTGGCATTCTTCGCCCCGCCGAGCATGATTTCCTGTTTCGGGAAAATAGCTCGACGGTTCAGTCTGCCGCCGTTCTGCCCATCGCCAGAGACCCGCAGCAAGGTAAACCTATTGCTTTGCTGGCCATCGGCAGCGATGATGCGAATTACTTCAAAGCCGGGATGGGGACTATCTTTATCAGCTTCATCGCCCAGGCTATCGGACAACTGCTACCCAAATATATTCCCCGGCAATGACACCTCACGAGGTGTTAAAGAGTCATATCGATTCCTTTATGGAACACCTGGGTAGCGAACGACGCTTGGCCAACAATACCCTCAAGAACTATTGTCGGGATCTAAATTTGCTGCTGGAATTTTGTGTAGAAAACGAAATTCACGATTGGAAATTGTTGGCGAACCACCAAATTCGGCAATTTGTATCAGATGCTCACCGCAAGGGAATCTCTGGCAAGACCCAACAGAGACGATTGTCAACGATACGTACCTTCTACAATTATCTAGGTAGAGAAGGCCTGGTCCGCCACAATCCAGCTCTTTCAGTATCGGCACCCAAAACCAGGCAAAGGCTGCCTAAGACCCTGGATGTGGATCAGATATCACAACTACTCAATGTGAAGAGTTCCAAGTGGCATCCCCGCCGGGACCTCGCCATTATGGAACTGTTGTATTCCTCCGGGTTACGCCTCAGTGAGCTGACCAATACCAATATCATGGATATTGACTGGGATGATGCAAACATTCGCGTTACCGGCAAGGGCTCAAAAGAGCGCCTGTTACCTGTGGGTAGCCAGGCACTAAAGGCCATCACTGACTGGTTGCACATTCGTACCCAGCTGCCAACGAAGAACCAGTTAATAGCCGATACCGATGCAATGTTTATAAGCGAGCGGGGCAAGCGTATCAGTCAACGCAATGTCCAGGCGCGTATTAGGCACTGGACTCGCACGCAAAATATCCCCGGTAATATTCATCCCCATATGTTCAGGCATTCATTTGCCAGCCACCTGCTCGAATCCAGCGGTGATCTCAGAGCCGTCCAGGAACTACTGGGGCACGCAGATATCGCCACCACACAAATCTACACCCACCTTGATTTTCAACATCTGGCAGAGGTCTATGACAAAGCGCATCCGCGCGCCCATCGTAAGCCTGGATCTGATGAATGATTCAGCAAAGCGTTAATAGGAGTACTGAATGATTCAAGTGATCGCCTTCGACCTTGATGACACACTTTGGGCCGTTAAGCCGATCATCATCAATGCAGAGGAGCGTCTGAATAATTGGCTGGCGGCCAATGTGCCGCAGCTTAAATATGATGTTAGCAGCATGAGAGAATTACGCCATGACTTACTCAATGCCGAACCTCAATTGATCAACAGAATTTCTGAATTCAGGCAGAGACTGATGGAGCGAGCCATGATGCTCAGTGATATCAATGCGCAATTGTCAAATGTGCTATCTCACCAGGCAATGGAGATTTTTCTCGAGGCAAGAAATGAAATTGTATTTTATGACGGTGCCATGGATGCAATCAAACAACTGTCCAGCCGTTTCACCCTCGGCGCCTTGAGTAATGGCAATGCCGACATAAAACGCCTGGGGCTGAAGGATTATTTTAGCTTTGGCTTTACGGCCGAAGAGGTTGGCGCGCCAAAGCCTGCACCAAATCTCTTTAACCGGGCACTCGAACATGCCGGCTGCGAGCCACATCAGATGGTTTACGTGGGTGATGACCCGGTTCTTGATGTGGACTCCGCCAATGAAAGGGGGCTGCATACCGTCTGGGTAAAACATCCGGAGAAGGACAAGGTCGGCTCAACGGACCCGGATGAGGTAATCGGACACATCAGGCAGTTACCGGCTGCTATTGATCAGCTAATAAGAAAGCTCAATGCTGCTGGATAAATAACTTCACTGATTCTTCATCCGCAGACATCGTTTCCTTTCGCGTAGGCAAATCTACCAGCGCCTGCAAACGAGGATGATGTGGCGCGACACCCGGTAAGGCTCGAGCTATCGCATCTTCAAACTTGGCCGGATGGGCAGTTGATAAACATACCAGCGGTATTCCCTCGCTTCGCAGCTGACGGCCGATGTGAATACCCACCGCAGTATGAGGGTCTATCAAATAGTTCTGCTCCTCATATATCTTCCGTATAGTATTCAGAGTTTCTTCATCGCTGACGGATCCTGTTCTGAACCATTTATCGAAGGTCGATGTATTGAAGGGTAAAGTTGCCGATCCGCTCTCCGTAAAATCTTTCATAAAGGACTTTACCTTTGTGGGAGAGCAGTCCAACTGGTAATACAGGTAGCGTTCAAAGTTGCTGGATATCTGAATGTCCATGGCCGGACTCTCACTAAAATAGACATCGCCTCTTTTGTATATGCCGCTCTTGAAAAATCGACTGAGGATGTCATTGCTATTGGTTGCCAGGATAAATTTATGAATGGGTAATCCCATGCGCCTTGCAATATAGCCGGCGAATATATTGCCAAAATTTCCTGTAGGAACAGCCACGTCGAATGTTTCCGGCTTTCCCAACTCAAACCAGGCATAAAAATAGTAAACAATCTGCGCCAAAATTCTTGCCCAGTTAACAGAGTTAACAGCGCCGAGCTTGTACTCATGCTTGAATTCAAGATCCGAGAAAACGTTCTTCATCAGCCGCTGACAGTCATCGAAGCTACCATCAATCGAGATATTGAAGACATTTTCATCCAGCACGGTGGTCATCTGCATTTCCTGAACGGGGCTGGTCTTACCATCAGGAAAGAGAATGAAAATGTTGATATTGGATTTACCACGTATGCCTTCAATGGCTGCGCTACCGGTATCGCCACTGGTCGCACCAAGAATATTTAGCGTTCTGTCTTCTTCTGCCAGAATGTGTTCAAACAGATTCCCCAAAAATTGCAGCGCTATATCCTTGAACGCAAGGGTTGGACCATGAAAGAGTTCTAGGACATGAAAGTCGTCGACGCTAACCAGGGGGGTTAACTTCTCATGGTCGAACCTTGAATAACTTCTGGCTAGCAGCGCCTTCAGGTCTTCATCTGAAATATCATCGATAAACTCGGACATGATGTTAAATGCCAGTTGTTCAAAAGATGAGCCTGTCCACGCGTTCAGTTTGTCACTGACATCAGGGATAACATGGGGAACCAATAGGCCGCCATCGGACGCAAGGCCCATCATGACCGTTTCCTTGAAGGAAAGCTCACTGACACCACCGCGTGTGCTTCTATATTTCATTTATTCAAAGTTCATCTAAAATCATGGTGTTCGATTATACCGTTATGTCGATGGTCAATCGCAACGGTAGATTTACCGGGAATTGTATTAGAAAGGACCTGCGTTTGGAAAGAAGAACTCAACAAAGAATCCCGAACAAAGAAGGACGCATTAATGCGTCCTTCTTTGTTCGAGAATCGTTGAGGCAAGCTCGTTTCTGACCGTAGGTCATAAAATCTCAAATGATGTCAGCAACGGGCTCTGTTAGATTCAAAGGATCCAGCGTTGACGATCTCTGCTTTCGGACAATATCTGGCTAATGCCTGTCCGAGATAGCGGCTAAACGGCATCTCCCCCGGTTTCACCTGTACGTATTCGGATAACGTCATCGAGGGTGCTGACAAATATTTTACCATCGCCCACCTTACCGGTGTTCGCAGCATTGCTGATGGCCTCGATAACTGCATCCAGGGTCTCATCAGAAATCGCCACTTCAATCTTCACCTTTGGCAGAAAATCCACGACATATTCAGCTCCACGATAAAGTTCAGTATGACCCTTCTGTCGACCAAAGCCTCTGACCTCCGTCACTGTCATACCCTGTATGGATATATCGGATAGTGCCTCTCTAACATCATCCAGCTTAAATGGCTTGATGATGGCTGTGACTAATTTCATTTTACCTCTCCTATCTTTGGGATTACCCCAAGACCTTCGTTACAAATGTTACCAAATTACAAACTCTTTGATAGCCCAAATACGATTCGTGAATCACAAACATCGGCCCCGCCAAAACATTCGCTGCCAGAAAGGTCAGTGTCATACCAGGTCAGCGACAGGTCAAGTTCAGCGACGCTCTTGCTCAAGCTAATGGAGTAGTCTGCGTAGTCCGGGGTTCCAAAGGTATTATTATCATCAATGGACTGGTTGCCGTAATGAAAGTCGACACCAAAGTCATTGGGCAAGGCCAGCGAGTAATTTACATAGATATAGATCGAAGAGTCAGACTCGAAAAAGAAATCATCCGAGTATGCAACGCCAACACTTAGTTCCCGGAAACTGAGGCTGCCATAGACTTCATTGAAGCTACTCTCATTGGGTCCTGCGTTGTTAGGATATTCATAGCGAAGCAGACCTACATCAATGCTCCACTCTTCATTTAGCTCTTTTGCGAAACCACCATAAATGTCAATTTCGATTGACCCGTCAAACGCAATATTCGAAGCCCAGACGCCTGCATAAAATCCAGACTCGGCGCTCAGATCAAACCCGCCTTGAATAGTAGCTTCTTCGTTGGTCTGGGATATCCCGCGGTAGACATAATCACTCGCCAGGCTTACGTTTCCACTCACGTCCAGCGCGTAACTGTTTAACGATGCGAGGCTTAATACGAGCCCGCTTATATATAATGATAATTTCTTCACTTAACTCTTTCCTAATTCAGGTTTCGTGCATGTCATGGCATGCTGGTTATCTGTTCTCTAGTGACAGAGCATTGATCGTGCCAATTCTTTTCCTGGCCGGAAAATCAATCATCTGGCGCTGCGCCTGCGGTAAATTTATCTGCCGCATCTCAGCAGCAATGTATATTGATAGCTATATAAATCAATTACTTACGATGTGGCTAATACGATAGATTCCTGAGACTGGACAGGCATGAGTCACAGGCAAGATCAAATTAGCTGCCATAGATCTGGCACAGGCATCGTGCGCATATAGTTTGCAGCCCACGCATTCGTGCACCTTTTTAGTGCAGACATAGCAGGGACGTACAAACAAACAGGCGGATTGCGCACGACATTTCACGAGCCTTGCCCACGCATGTCCGCACCGGGTCGACTAAATTGGATGATTACATTCACCCAGTGAACAAGATATGCCTGTTGCAACCACATATTCTCGAGCGGAGATCGGAATCGAAGCACCCTCGGTCACTGTGGAGGCTGATGTGGTCGGTGGTCTCCCACAAATCCAAATCGTCGGTCTACCAGAGACCGCAGTGAAAGAAAGTAAGGACCGGGTGAAGTCCGCGGTTAAGAATGCAAATCTTGAAATCCCCGACAGAAAACTTACCGTCAATCTTGCCCCTGCCGATCTTCCTAAAAGTGGCGGTCGTTATGATCTCGCCATTGCCTTGGCCATACTCGCGGCCAGTAATCAGATTCCTGCGTCACGAATCGCGAAGATGGAGTTTCTGGGAGAGCTGGCCTTAGACGGCAGAATTCGCGCCATCACAGGCGTTCTACCGGCAACAATCATGGCGGCAAAGAATGATAAGTTGATTGTCGTGCCAAGAGCTAACGAGGCTGAAGCGGCGCTTGCGGGTTCATCCCAGGTATTAGTGGCTGATTCCCTGTTGCAGATCGTCTCTCACCTGACCGGAAAGACAAAACTAAAAGTGGCAGAGAGAGGTCCACCGGTTCCAGCTATAGATCTGGATCAGAAAATTTCAGACATTCGAGGCCAGGCTTTCGCCAAACGAGCGTTGATCGTCGCTGCTGCCGGAGCTCATAATATTATTTTTATCGGCCCCCCAGGCACCGGTAAAACCATGTTGGCAAGCCGATTGCCAACCCTACTACCTGTCATGTCATTGGATGAATCCTTAACGGTCGCCTCCATTCGTTCGGTTTCAAAATATCCATTCGACCGCACTTCCTGGTCCACCAGACCTTTTAGGGCGCCGCATCATACTTCTTCGGCAGTCGCCCTGGTGGGCGGAAGTACACCGCCGAGGCCTGGCGAAATTTCGCTAGCCCATAATGGGGTATTGTTTCTGGATGAGCTGCCGGAATTTTCCCGAAAGGTTCTGGAAGTCCTGCGGGAGCCACTTGAATCCGGCAAGATTATGATCAGTAGAGCTAAACACCAGGTGGAGTATCCAGCGCAGTTTCAGCTTATTGCTGCCATGAATCCATGTCCTTGTGGGTACTACGAGGATGATACCAATCGATGTAACTGTACTACCGACCAGGTCAGACGATATCGAGGTCGGGTATCCGGACCCCTGCTGGATCGAATCGATCTTCATGTAGATGTGCCGCCATTGCCCAGTGGATCCTTATCGGATCCAAGCTATCAGGCTAACCAGCTCGAGCAACAGCAGGGAATTGATCAGGTCATCGCTGCGAGAAAGATGATGCTCGATCGAGTGGGTAGTCTGAATGCTCACCTAAGTAGCAGGCAAGTAGACCAGGTATGCCAATTGGGAAGTGCAGATCGCAAACGATTGGATAGAGCCATGACAAAGCTTGGCTTATCGGCAAGAGGGTATTACAAGATCCTGAAAATCGCACGGACCATTGCTGATCTCGCCGGGGCCGAGGCCATAGAGTCCGGACACCTGAATGAAGCTCTGGGGTATCGGCGTCTGGACCGCTACCAGGCGCCGGCTTATTAGTGAGTACTTACTGCGCGGCTTCAACCATGTAATCGACGATAGCCTTAAGCTCATCATCTGAACAGCTAAAGCACATACCTTTGGCTGGCATCGCTGGTGGCAGGCCATTGATTGAGCTCGCATAGAGGACTTCCATCCCCTTGGCAATTCGAGATTCCCACTGCGCCTTGTCGCCAAATTTAGGTGCACCTGCAATTCCAATCTTGTGGCAAGTAGCACAGGTCTTATTGTAATTCGATTCTGCACCGCCGGATTCATTAGCGGCTACCATTACAGCACCAGTGCCGCTTCCGCAATCCGCACCTTCGATACAGACCGTACCCACCTTCTTGATCCTATCCGCAACCGCATCATCACTTGAGTTTGCCGAAGCGTTCAAGCCTATTGAAGCAGAGACAATGATTGAAACTAATAGAAATTTGGACGTGCTGAGTAGCTTGAAAGTAGCAAAATTTTTGAGAGTATCCACAATTAGCGTTCCTAGACGACGATGAAAGCGACGCGCATTATAGCTTAAGTATCAACGACCACAAACCATCAAAGTAGTTTATCCGCATTCAAGGGCAATCATTTCAACTCCTTACTATCCTTAACCCAACATTAAATTCTCAAGGCCCGCATAGTTGGTGAAGTAAAGGACAAAATCTAGCTAGTTCTTGTCCTGATTCTAAGACCCCCGGCGCCACTTCCTTGGTAAGTGATTGTTTTATATAGCTAACGGATCTATAATTTTGCATATATTGTTCTAATTTGGCTATTTATGGACGGGAACTAGCTAGCATTGCCCCAATCAGATTCTTCCAGTTCCCTATTGCGAGAGAACTGGAATACACTGGATGTTCCGGCTTCAACAACCGATTGCTCTGAAACCCTGGTGAGAATTGCGCTGTCTCTAAAATGATCAAGTGAGTCTGAACCTACATTCACCATCGTGCTGCGAATTTTATAGAGCGTAGATTCCAGGACTTCTGCCAAAGGCCCAACTAGTGGTACATAAGCATCTACTCCTTCCTCAAACATCATTTTACGAGAGCTCATGCCATCACTGTAACGCTGCCAGTTTTGTGCGCGATGGGTGCCTTCCCCCCAATAGGGTTTGTACATTTGCCCGTTGATGCTTGTTTTAGGGGTAGGGCTCTCTTCTGTCATCGCAAAATAGCGCCCCATCATCACAAAATCCGCACCCATCGCTAGTGCTATAACTATCTGCGTATCGTTTGCCAGGCCGCCATCAGAGCAAAGGGGGATGTATCGCCCGCTCTCCTTGTAATACTCATCGCGACGCTGAACAACATCCAACAATGCGGATGCTTGCCCACGGCCGATTCCCTTTTGTTCCCTGGTGATGCAGATTGAGCCTCCGCCCATACCAACCTTTATAAAATCAACGCCGCCATCTTCTACCAAGTAATCAAAGCCTTCGGCAGAGACAACATTGCCACCGCCGATGACGATATCTTCGCCAAAATTAGCTCGAATCCACGCTATGCCTTCTTTCTGATACTCGGTAAATCCATCTGACGAATCAAAGCAAAGTACGTCCGCGCCGGCTTCTATCAGCGCCGGTACTCTCTCCTGATAGTCATGTGTATTAATTGCTGCGCCGACACATAAGCGCTTTGATTCATCGAGTAATTCCAGTGGATGTCTCTGGTGATCGACGTAGTCCTTCTTGAATACCAGTGACGTCAGATTACCGTGTGTATCCAGAATCGGCAGGCAATCTTTTTTGTGTTTGTGCAATTGGTTATTGGCTTCGCGAAGACTGATACCCTCCGTACCAAAGAATACATTCTCGATGGGCGTCATGTGATCCGCGACCTTATTGCTCAGGTCGTCCTCAAACTCCCAGAAATCCTGGTCGGTGATGAGACCCAGTAGTTTTCCGCTGGAAGAACCATCACTGGTCACCGGAATCGTCGAGTGCCCAGACTTTTCCATCAGCTGAATCACCTCTGAGAGGCTGGTATCCAGCCGCGTATTCGAGGCACTCTGTACAAATCCTGCCTTATGGTCCTTAACCTGGAGCACCATGTCTGCCTGGGTCTGGATGGGTTGGGAGCAAAAAATCATGCTCAAACCGCCCTGCCTCGCCAGTGCAACCGACAAATCCGAACCCGATACGGACTGCATGCATGCAGAAACAATCGGCACGTTAATGCAAAATCGCGCTGTCTCTCCGGGTTTATTTGCCGATAGTGGCGTCTTCAGATCAACGAGGTCCGCCCTCTGGTCTTTTCGTGTAAGGCGCGGTATCAGCAGGTATTCGCTAAAGGTCCGGGACGTATCAGGAAGAATGCTTGCCATCAATTTTCTCCATGGATTGGTTTAGAAATATTTTTAATTTGTGAGACGCACGGGGCATCAGCCAGAGTAAAGCCTGGCTCAAAATTTACGAGGGTTGGAACTGGATTATGTAAAGCGATTGGTAGAACGATTGGCTGAGGCAAAGACGCAGCCAGCGCTAGATCGCCAGAGGGTACTGTAAGTGATGCTTTGCTTTGTTCGGGTGCCTGAATCGGCTGAGGTTTGTCGTGCGCCATGGCAAATTTTAAGCGAAAGCGACGGCTGATTCAACGTTGAAGCCGTTTGAACATCCAAAAAAATCAGTCATGTCGCAGCAAATTTCAAAAATAGCCTATGAGCGAATGAAATAAAGGGCTTCAGAGCACTATGTTGCAGACGATGCAATTCGATACAAAATCCTCGCCAGCCATATTGCGGCGTAAAGCAGCGAGTAGTCATAATTTCCGGACCATTGTGTAAAACCCGGAAAATTCATCTGTGCAAGTGAATACAGCGCTCAGAGGCCATCAGAAATTACGCGGGCTACCAGATTCGCCCAATATTAAGCATATACTTTAATTTTTGATCATAAGATGTTGATAAATAAACTAAAATTCGTAATATAGGAAGTGATTGCCTACCTTTGCGGAAACATGAACAAATCTGAACTTATCAAACGGATGTCCGACAGGCTTGATCAACTGACCAGTAGGGATGTGGATCTGGCGGTTCACACCTTGATTGATATCATGTCAGAGAGCCTGGCCAGTGGTGAACGCATTGAAATACGTGGCTTCGGGACATTTACGAATCACTACCGCAAGCCAAGAACCGTCCGAAACCCGAAGACAGGCGAGATCGGTATCCATAAACCTGGCAAGTATGTTCCACATTTTAAGCCCGGTAAGGACCTGAAACGTCGAGTGGATGAGGCAAGAGATGAGTTACGGGAGCTGGACTCACCGCTGCCAAGCTTGTCTTAACCCGCAATCAATGACCAAACTATTAAGACGGATGCCTTAACGAGCATCGGCCATACCAGATTGCCGCGCGTCCCGCTCCTTCTGAATCAAGAAGTCTGCAATTCTTAGCATATTGCTATTGCTGCCAGCCAGCTTTCCCTCAATTCGATATTTACCATTTACAATAATTGCAGGTACGCCAGTTGACCGGTATGCACGACCTCTCGCTTCAGCTTGCTGTACGCTGGCTCGAACGCCAAATGAGCTGTATACCTTGGCAAAATCGACGGGATCAACTCCGAACTCCGAGAAAAACATGGCGATCAGTTTCGGATCATTGAGTCGCTGCCTCTGGCCATGAATCGCCTGAAATAGAGGTGTATGCAACTTTTCAGTAACATCCAGAGCTTCTGCGGTGTAATAGGTTTGTGCATAGACCTGATAGTCCTTGTTCCAGATGGCAGGTGTGCGATTAAAGACAACATCCGAGGGCAGCGCTTCGTGCCAGGCGGAAATCATGGGGTCAAATTGATAGCAGTGCGGGCAACCGTAGGAGAAGTACTCAGTCACTTCTATCTTGCTACTGTCTTTTGTCTTAATCGGTATCTGCAACTCTACGTAATGGGTGCCTTCCTCGTACTCAAAAGATTCAGCTAAGGAATATCCACTGACAAACCAAAACCCCAATACCAAAAACAACTTGTTGATGATCACGCTCTTTATCCTGTTCATTACCAGTCTCTTAAATGCCAATTCCGCAAGTATCACTCTAATAAAAAGTAGACCCGCATCAGGAATATGATATTCCCGGGTCGCCTAATTATAGAGGCAGATTTCTTGAAGAAGTTCGAAAAAATAACTCAGGCCGATGAAATCTCCCACTGGTCCTTGTTTACCTACAATAAAGTCCAGCAAGCACAAAAAAGGCGGTAGTACCGCCTTTTACCTAACGCCTGTATCAGCCCGTTCTACTGCAAACCATAGATATAGGAAGATACAGCGGCGATCTCGTCATCGCTCAAGTCCATCGCTGTAATTCGCATCATGCGGGAATCGCCATCATTCGTTCGTTCTCCCGACCTGAAGGCCCTCAGCTGGCTCTCTGTATACTCAGGCCACTGCCCGGCAAGCGCTGGAAAAGTAGCTGGGCCATTACCATCACCATTAGGTGAATGACATGAAGTACATGCAGCAATGTTCTTTCTCTTAACGCCGGCTCTATAAATTGCCTCACCAAGGTCCACCAAATCAGCCTTGGCAGCGCCGCCTTTTACACTTTGCCCCTCGTAGTATGCGGCAATATCGGCGAGGTCCTGATCACTAAAATCATCAAGAAGTCCAGTCATCAATGGCGAAGACCTATCCCCCGATTTGATTTCCTTCATCTGCTTAACCAGATATGAAGAATTTTGTCCTGCGATGCTTGGAAAGCTTGGCGCAGGGCTATTTCCATCGGTACCATGACAAGCTGCACACACTTCTATGTGCTGCTTTCCCTTTGCGGCATCTCCATCCGCCATCGCCACCATTGAGAGGCCAGCGATTACAAATCCAAATAACACTCTTAACATTACAGATATTTCCTGAATAGCTAATACACCATTCGCCCGATTCTTGCCTGAATAAGCCAAATTCGCCGTCAATTTCACACATGAGACTCATTTAGGCGCGGTTTCAGCACCGGGCGATGCTAAAATAACCGCCGCATTATACGTTGGCTTGATTCAATTTAATACCGATGCCACCAGCATCGTTACTTCTACCAAGCATGTAAGAAAAAAGACATGTAAACAAAACACAGGATTCAATTTTGGCAATCAACTTCAATACAGCTACATTTCTGACAAGTGCGGATGCCTTTCACCAATGTCCCATGGACCAGGGTGCGGAAGTTGCATTCTGTGGACGGTCCAACGCGGGTAAGTCCAGCGCTATCAATGCATTGACCAGCCAGCGGAAGTTAGCCAGAACAAGCAAAACGCCAGGTCGAACGCAGCTGATCAATTTCTTCATCTTGCCGGCGGAGGGAGACCCGGGGCGATACCGTCTGGTGGATCTACCAGGATACGGCTATGCCAAGGTCCCCATCGCTGTGAAGTCACACTGGCATGAACATTTGGATGAATACCTGCGGAACAGGCAAAGCCTCAGGGGGCTGATACTATTAATGGACATCCGCCACCCCTTGCGGGAGTTTGATGAAATGTTGCTGAAGTGGGGCCAGGAAGTTAATGTGCCCATTCATATTCTGCTGACCAAAGCAGACAAGATGAAAAGAGGTGCCCAGAAAAATGTGTTCTTCAAGACCAGGGATCAGCTTCCTGAAAATGTAACCATTCAGTTATTCTCCTCCAAAGACAAGATGGGACTGGATGAACTTAATCGAACCATGTCGGCCTGGCTAACCTCCGCGTCACGATTCGAAGAGGCATCCTGACCTACTAAAATCTGTCTGGTAAAAAAGTCTGAAAAGTTGATCTGGTAAGAATTGATTTCTGAAAAAGAACGGGCCCTGACTACCTTAATTGAGGAGGAGGTAATCAGGACCCAGGCTTCGGCTCTTTTGGGGGATTAAAATAACCGAAGTTGCTGTCGAAACATATTCATCTGTTTCATGGTTTATGACTGACGCAGTCAAATAAAGTTCCAGAAATGTTCATCTACTTTTGTATTAATTCCACAAAGGAGGATCGACCAAGGCTAATGTGCTTCCTCCCAGTTAGCGCCGATCCCTACTTCCACCTCCAGGGGGATCGTTAATTCAGCAGCGCTACACATGTGCTCCTTCAGCCCTTCGATGACGGCCTGGGTATCATCCTTATGGACTTCGAGTACCAGCTCATCATGGACCTGCATTATCATGCGCGCATCAACTGACGATTTTTCCAGCCAATCATCCACCTGGATCATTGCACGTTTAATGATATCCGCCGCGCTGCCTTGCATAGGCGCATTAATCGCCGTTCGTTCCGCTGCCTGTCGCCGCTGAAAATTGCTGGCATTTATTTCAGGTAGGTAGAGTCGCCGGCCAAATATTGTCTCCACAAAACCGCGCTCCGCGGCTTCAACCCGAGTTCTATCCATATATGCCTTGACGCCAGGATAGCGTTTAAAGTAGAGATCGATATATTCCTGTGCGTCGCCACGAGAGATGTTTAGCTGCCGCGACAAACCGAACGCAGACATACCGTATATCAAACCAAAATTAATCGCCTTGGCACTACGCCGCTCATTGTCGCTGACATCCTCGAGCTGTCGCTGAAATACCTCGGCCGCGGTTGCTCTGTGAATATCCAGATTCTGCTTGAAGGCACTGACTAAACCTTCGTCGCCGGACAAATGAGCCATGATCCGCAATTCGATTTGCGAATAATCTGCCGCCACCAGCTCATACCCCTCCGGGGCAATAAATGCTTTTCTGACCCGTCGACCTTCACTGGTTCTGATGGGAATATTCTGCAAATTGGGATCGGTACTGGACAGTCGACCAGTTGCGGCCACTGCCTGATGGTAAGAGGTATGTACTCGACCAGTCTCATCATTAACCTGCAGCGGCAATTGATCTGTGTAAGTGGACTTAAGCTTGCTTAGCCCACGATATTCCATAATGACCTTGGGCAGAGGGTAATCAAGTGCAAGCTCCTGAAGAACAGGTTCCGCAGTAGAGGGCTGCCCCTTTGGTGTCTTCTTGATGATGGGTAGCTGAAGCTTTTCAAAAAATATCTTCTGCAGTTGCTTCGGCGAACCGAGGTTAAATTCTTCTCCCGCCAGAGAGTAGGCATCCTGTTCAAGCTCTGCAAGTCTTGCCTCCAGTTCGGCACTTTGCTCGTTCAGCAGGGACGTATCAAGCAGGACGCCGGTACGCTCAATCTTTGAAAGGATGGTGACCAGCGGCAATTCAATGTCGGTAAAGATCGAAGCAAGAGATGATTCAGCGCTGAGTTGTGGCCATAGTACCTCATGCAATTGCAGGGTAATGTCCGCATCTTCCGCGGCGTAATGAGCCGCAATATCAACTTCCACCTGATTAAGGGTAAGTTGCTTGGCACCTTTGCCAGCAATATCGTCAAAATGCGTCGTCACACGACCCAGGTACTTGAGTGCCAGCGCATCCATGTTGTGCCGCGTGGCAACGGAATTGAGGACATAGGACTCCAGCATGGTATCGAAGCCGATGCCCCGTAGCTTCAGATCGTAGCGGGCAAGCACGCTCATATCATATTTTAGATTCTGGCCAATAATGACGCGTTCAGGGTCTTCCAGTAGAGGCCTTAGTTTTTCCAATACATCAGCAAGTGCAAGTTGTTCCGGCGCGCCTTCATAGTCATGGCCAAGAGGCACATAGGCTGCGCTGCCCGCAGCACACGAAAAAGAAACACCCACCAGCTCCGCAACCATATAATCAAGGCTGGTGGTCTCGGTATCAAAGGCAAAGTATTCGGCATCGCTTAACTTGCTTATCCATTCATCCAGTTGTTCATGGGTCGTGACAATGTCATAACTTGCTTCGTTCTCGACTTTTTTATCCCTGGGGGATGCAGCTGAATCAGCGCTAACAACTGCGGATCCAAGGTCGCTAAGTTCTTCAACCCAGGTCTTAAATTCATACTCAGTAAACAGCTCCAGGAGCGCATCATTGTTTGCAGGACCGGCGACCAGATCATTGATATTCTGTTCAAGTTCAACGTCCAGCTTGATGGTCGCGAGTTCATAGGACATGGGCAGAAAACTGAATGACTCACGAAGATAACCGCCTACCTTGCCTTTAACTTCATCGGCGTTGTCCATCACACCTTGCATTGAATAATATGCCGTTAACCATTTTACCGCGGTCTTGGGGCCACACTTTGGAACACCGGGAATATTGTCAGAGGTATCTCCAACGAGCGCCAGATAATCAATAATTTGGTCCGGGCGAACGCCAAACTTTTCCACCACGCCTTCAACATCCATTATTGTGTTGGACATGGTATTGATCAGGGTGACATGTTCATTCACTAATTGCGCCATGTCCTTGTCGCCGGTAGAGACGAGCACGCTGATCTTTGCTTTGCTGGCCTGATCCGCAAGCGTGCCAATAACATCGTCGGCCTCAACTCCCTCAACGACAAGCAAGGGCAAACCCATTTGCTTGACGATGTCATGGATGGGTGCAATCTGACTGCGGAGTTCATCTGGCATGGGCGGGCGATTCGCTTTGTATTCCGAATAAATATCGTTACGGAAGGTCTTACCCTTGGCATCAAAAACCACGGCGATACTGCTCTTCGGATACTCGCTGATCAGCTTTCGAATCATACTGATAACACCTTTGATTGCGCCAGTTTCCTGCCCCTTGGAACTCATCAACGGAGGAAGTGCATGAAAAGCCCTAAACAGGTACGATGAACCATCAACTAATACCAACTGGTAATCATCTTTCATTTCAGCTATGCCTCCTGGGACAATACAAACCATAAGTTGAACACCATGTATTGTTTAATTATTACATGTTTTATTAATTTGGAAGAGCGCTTGAAAAAAATAGCACAAATATTCATCGGCCTGCGCCGTTGTTGCTGCGCTATCATTCTATTTCTTGTAACAACAAGTCTTGTGGCCGTAACAAGCATCGCATCACCGGAAGGCTTCGATGAAGACGACATCGAAATCGTGGAAGGCAAGGACAAAACCGTCTACGAGTATCGACAGAATGGCGTCCTTATGATGATAAAGGTCGTACCCAAGATCGGAAAACCTTATTATATGGTTCCCGCGGACGGCGCTCCCCATTTTGAAACGCTGGACCACAAGAAAAAATTATATCCTCAGTGGGTTCTAATCGAATGGTAAGAGTCTCAAGCCTGAGATAGCCGTTAAGAATAATCACTAAAAGCACTACGAGTGGTAAAAAGTGGCAGCGTTCACAAAATTCAAAGACAGTAAGCTTGAAAAATACATCTCCCTCTTTAGTGTGGGTGAATTAACATCCTTTTCGGCGATAGAGTCGGGCATAGAAAATTCAAACTACTTCGTTCATACAAACAAAGATGGCGAAGATCGCGCTTATGTACTCACCATAATGGAGAGACTTTCGTTTAGCGATCTGCCTTTTTTCAATAATATCCTGAGCCATCTGTTTAACTTTGGCGTACCGGTTCCTGCGCCCCAGCAGACTCTCGATGGTATGACCTCAACCATTTTCTGCGGCAAGCCAACCGTATTGTTTCCGAAACTCGAAGGCTCACATTTAGACTCAGCGAACCAAGGACATTGTCAGCAGATCGGCAGGGTTCTGGCAGACATTCACGGCGCATTAGCCACCAAGAATCTGCACAGGGATAATCCGTTTTCTGTCGATTGGATGTTCAAGACCATTGACGGAATCGACCATCTGGTTAAGGAGAGTAATCTTAAGTTGCTGACAAGACTCGCAGAGGAGTACGCGGAAATTTCGGAGCTATCATTACCTAAAGGGATTATCCACGGTGATCTGTTTCGCGACAATGCACTCTTCGTTGATGGGAACTTAAGCGGTGTAATTGATTTCTATCGTGCCTGTCACGACTTTCTGATTCAGGACATTGCCATCGCCATCAATGACTGGTGTATCACCGATAGCGGAACGATCGATGAGGTTTTAAAAGATAGCTTGCTTCGCGGCTATGAATCGATTCGTACACTGGAAGATGAAGAGAGAGAATTCCTGCCGCATTTTCAACGTGCCGCAGCTGCAAGGTTCGCTCTAACCAGAATGTTAAGCGGCGATGGCGGGGGATTCCTGAAAGATCCCAGAGAGTTTTTGAAGTTAGCGGCTGACTTAACTGACTAGACAATAGCGACCGTTTAGCTAGTTCCTGCCCGGGAAATACAAGCTAACGCAGGTGGCTGACGACCTTTCCAATATTTTGCGCATTATGTGGGGCTCTCATGAACCCAGCATAATGTCCTCGAGGATTTACAACAACTATATTCGCTGAGTGATCAACAGTATAGGTCCCAACTT
Organism: Pseudomonadales bacterium; assembly: GCA_046582185.1. Classification (GTDB taxonomy): domain Bacteria; phylum Pseudomonadota; class Gammaproteobacteria; order Pseudomonadales; family Azotimanducaceae. The sequence goes on from JAYGEX010000028.1 coordinate 84,587, forward strand.
CAAGCCCAGGGACCTTACCGAAAGCAATGTTCAATTGAACCGCCAGTGAAACAATGCCATCGAAGGTTCCTGTATAACCGACAAACGCAGGGTTAAAGCTGGGAACATAATTCGCTAATATTGCAGGCGTATCTCTTTCAGGATCAACGCTAACCATAATTACCTGAGGCGGGTTTTCCAGTTTAGACACGGCTTCATTGAGTACCGACAGGGTCGTAGGACAAACGTCCGGACAAAAGGTAAAGCCAAAGAAGAGCAGCGACCATTGTCCCAGAAGATTTTCATTGCTGACGGTGTTGCCAAGGTGGTCTACCAGTTCGAACTCGTTAATCTGCCGCGGCGTCTCGAATTGATAAAACCCCAGCTCCTGAAATTGAGGCTTTGTTAGTAATTTTGGCGACATAACACTCGCCACAAACAAACCCAGCATCAGTGAGATGAAACCAGCTATCCAGAGCAGTGATTTAAGTACGCCAGCTTGCATAATATGTCTTTCTTAAATATAGCTGACGGGAAAGATATAGTGATCAGCCAGGAGTGCTATAAACAAAGCCATCAAGTAGAAAATGGAATACTTGAATGTCTCAATTGGCGCCCGATCGTCGTGGCCATATAACATCTTGAGGCTCCAGTAGAGAAACCCGGCACCCAATGCAATGGCAGAAACCAGATAGAGCAAATTACTCATACCAATCAGATACGGCAGAATTGTGGTAATAATCATAATGATTGTGTACAGAAGTATGTGGACCTTGGTGTAGTGCTCGCCGTGGGTAATTGGCAACATAGGAATATCAACCTTTCGATAGTCCTCCACCCGGTCAATAGCCAGCGCCCAAAAATGTGGCGGTGTCCAGGCAAATATAATGAGCACCAACAACAATCCACCACCATCAATACTGTTAGTTACTGCCGTCCATCCAAATAGCGGCGGGGCAGCGCCGAAGATTCCACCAATCACAATATTTTGCGGTGTCGTCCGCTTCAGGTAAACGCTGTAAATAATACCGTAACCTACCCAGGAAGCCAGATTCAGCCAGGCGGTTAATGGATTCACAAGGATGGCAAGGATGGCGATGCCCAGAATGCCTGTGATCCCCACAAAGATAGCGCCTTGCCTGTTGCTTACGCGTCCCGTGGCAATTGGCCTATTTTCAGTGCGCGCCATCTTGGCATCAACGCCAGCATCAATCAGATGATTCAGTGCTGCCGCAGATCCTGCAACCAGGGCCACTCCGAGATTGCCGAATATCAGAATGTCCCACGGGACCATGCCGGTAGTCGCTAACATCATACCTACCAATGTACAAAGCAGCATGAGCATAACCACTCTGGGTTTGCACATTTCATAGTAGTCTCGCCAGGCGGCGGTATTACCAAAGGTTTGGCTTAGATCTGTCACTTGACTATAAGCTCGCGTTAGTGGGTTGGTGTATTTGTCCATATGAATATAGCTTCGGGATATTGAGTTCAGCTATTTTCGACGATGAAGTTTACAGAATTCATCGAAGATTTGCATAACATAGCTCTTATTATGGGTAGTTCTTAAAAGACAAGGTTCCTAACTTTGATCCGACCTCAGCCAATATTTGACGTCTTTAGCAGATGTTTGAGATCTTTCTGTAAGGGTTTTCCTACTTGATCCGGCCGGTAATACATCATGACATTGCCATTGGGATCCATAATAAAGACAAAGCGCTGATAGTCACTACCAGGTACCAGTGCATTTAATCGCATAGCCGTTTCGCTGCCACTAATGTTTACGACTTCAACTTCGCCATGTTCCTGTTCCAGAAATATGGCAAGCGCTCCTTTGGGCATTGCCTGCACCAACAGTACACGCTTCACTCTTGGTGTGTATTTACCTAAACCAACGTGTATTTGCCGCGAAAAGTAGAGGACCTGCTGGCAGGTCTCATCACATTCAGCGGCGACCGGAAGCAAGAGGCGCCATTTTCTGTCTGCGTCGACATCAATACTATCCAGCTGAATGGGCGACTGGATCAAGGTTCCATTATTTACCGTCATGGTTGGCAACAGGCCTGGATAGTTGAAGAAGACAAAGTACGCGACAAATATCGGCACAAAGGACATTGCAATAATGATGACCAGTTTGGTTCTGCCTGAGTTATCCGTTTCCCGGTCTTTGCTTTGATCAGTCATCTCTGTTCCTGAAGGTAAAATATAGGAAGGCAATTAGGATTGTTAAGGCCATGGTAAACCACTGCAGCGCATAACCGTGGTGCTTTGCTGGTGATATTAATGTCACCGGCCAGAATCTGGGTAATGCGTTGCTATCACCGAGTTTGAGTCTGACTACGTAGGGGTAAAATGGCTCACCTATAAACTGCTGCAGAACAGCAGGGTCGCTTGTCTGTACAATTCTTGGCCATTTCCTGGTCGAACCGCTGAGCTCATCCGGTGCAAATTTATTTAACGAGCCCACATAGATGCGACCCGATACGTCCGCCAGCTCAGTCAGCTCTGGTATTTGAGGTAAGCCGTCACGACGCCTGCCCATTTGCACAAAACCCCGGTTGACCAATACCAATTGTCCGCCCTGTTCCCGAAACGGAACCAATACCTCAAAGCCCACCTTGCCGTTGAGGACTCTGTTATCGAGAAGAAAGAACCGGTCAGTTAAAAATCCACCTGTTAGCTGAACCGGCAAGCTGGAAAGCGCGAGTACATCCTCGGGCAGATCGCGAAACTCAACTGGCGCCTGATTTAGACGCTGTTGTTCGGTGATGATAAGCGCCTCTTTTTCAACCCCCCGATCAAGCTGCCAAAACCCGAGTCTGATAAATAACACAAAAAAGACCACTGAAAATACACATAACTTCCAGTTAAATTCAATAGAACGATTCATCATCTACCTGTCTGCCGGGCTTCATCGGTTATACTATTGTTATATCCCCTAATAGCCTGATTCCATATGTGGTTGAAAGTTGTCATCGTTGTCTTGTTTCTAGCGAATCTCGCAGCTTTGGGCAGAGCATTCTATACACTTCTGGTGGATGGCGGACAAGGCAGTAAAAGAACTGCCAGACTCTTAGCCGTCAGGGTAAGCCTTGCTATCTTGTTGTTGATATTTATAGCCTACGGACTTTGGAGTGGTCAGCTCGGCATGTCTACGCCATGGCATCCTTAAGATCACGGCAATGCTCAACTACTATTACAGTGTGAGCGACGGAATTCAAAAAAAGGCCTCGATGATTGAGGCCTTTTTAATTGTCTTTAAACAATTTATGGGCGGGAACTAACTACCAAGGACATAAACAAAGAGAAAGAGTCCCAGCCACACGACATCAACAAAGTGCCAATACCAGGATGCTGCTTCAAAGCCAAAGCAGTCATCTGCAGTGAAATGTCCCTTTATGGCTCGCCCTAACATTACCATTAGCATGAATGTTCCCAAGGTCACGTGAGCACCGTGGAAGCCGGTTAGCATAAAAAATGTTGTGCCATAAATACCAGCATTCAAGGTTAAGCCCAGCGCATGATATGCATGGTAGTACTCATAGGCTTGAACAAAGAGGAAAATAATTCCCAGTGCAACGGTGAGCGCTAACCAGTTTACGATCTTCTTGCGGTCATTTTCCTTAATGCCATGGTGGGCGAACGTTACCGTAACACTAGAAGTGACAAGAAGAGCGGTATTGATCAAAGGAAGCCCCCATGGAGACATTACTTCCTTGGCACCAGGGAAAAGAGATGGGTCCGGGTTATTCAGCAATGGCCATTCAGGTGTGTAATCCGGCCACAACATGCCACTGGGACCGCGATCACCTTCACCGCCAATCCAGCCAACCACAAAGACCCGAATATAGAACAAGGCACCGAAGAAGGCACCGAAGAACATAACCTCGGAAAAGATAAACCAGCTCATGCCCCAGACGTAGGAGCGATTCATCTGCGCGCTGTAAAGTTTAGCGTGATTCTCTTCTATGACTTTGCTGAACCAGAAGAACAGGGTCACCGCAAGAATCAGCCCACCTATGGACATGATGGTATTGCTTAAACCTGTCCCGGTTCCCGCCGTCAGATCATTCAGCATATTTCCAAAACCCATTACAGTCAGGAATATACCTATCGATGCAAATATAGGAAATGCGCTATTATGCGGTACATAATAGCTTTCGTATGCTTCTTCAGTGGACATATTTTTCTCCATCAAAAATTGTTCATCAAGCTCAGTTAACGGCGAGCTCTAGCTGATTTTTTGTTTCGCTGTTACTTATGGTAGTTCGTGTAGTCGTGCTTGTAACTGGACTTGTAATTGTTCGTGTGTCGGCTTTTGTACCGGTCGTTTCAAATTTGCCAGTCACATCGAAGATCGTGTATGACAGCGTCAAGGTATTCACGTCTTTTGGCAGATTAGGGTCAATGATAAACCGCAACGGCATGTTCATCTCTTCACCTTCGGCAAGCTGCTGCTGTTCAAAGCAGAAGCACTCCGTTTTATGCAAATATTCCGCAGCATGGAACGGCGTTACGCTGGGTATTGCCTGCGCCACAATTGTTCTATCGGTTGGATTACGAACATAAAACGCCGTTGAAGTAAGTTCACCAGGATGAACTTTCAGTATTCGCTTGATCGGCCTGAACTCCCAGGGCATGTTGGCATTATTGTTAGTCAGGAACTGTATAGTCACTGTTCGTTCCAGATCAACCACTTGCGCATCGGCTGCCGTATACTGCCCGGCAGTCTTGCCATTGGCACCAGTAATATCACAATAGATGTCATAGAGCGGTACCAGGGCAAAGCCAAATGCAAACATACCGACGACTACGCCAAGGAGGCGTAGCACCAGTCGTTTGTCTTTGATCGCTGTCTGCTGCATATTTATCCGTTCAACCGTGCGCTTCTTTCAGACTTTCCGGAGGCGTAGTGAAGGTGTGATATGGCGCAGGGGAGGGCAGTGTCCATTCCAGGCCATGTGCTCCTTCCCATACCTGATCAGTTGCCTTCTTTCCGCCCATGATGGTCTTGATCACAATGAACAGGAACAGAAGCTGGCTGAATCCAAACAGGAATGCGCCTATGCTCGAAACCATATTGTAGTCGGCGAATTGCAAGGCGTAGTCAGGGATACGACGAGGCATGCCCGCCAAACCTACAAAATGCTGCGGGAAGAACAATACATTGACGCCAATAAAGGATAACCAGAAATGGACCTTGCCAAGCGTCTCGTCATACATATTTCCAGTCCATTTGGGTATCCAGTAATAGACGGCGGCCATAATGGAAAACAATGAACCCGGTACCAATACATAGTGGAAGTGAGCCACGACAAAGTAAGTATCATGATATTGGAAGTCGGCAGGCGTCAGCGCGAGCATCAGACCGGACAGGCCGCCAATGGTAAACAAGATAACAAAGGCAATGGCAAACAGCATGGGTGTTTCGAAGGTCATCGAACCACGCCACATTGTGGCTACCCAGTTGAATACCTTTACTCCCGTCGGTACAGCAATCAGCATGGTTGCGTACATAAAGTAGAGCTCACCGGCGATTGGGATACCAACAGTAAACATGTGGTGAGCCCAGACGATGAAGGACAGGAATGCAATAGATGCGGTTGCATAGACCATTGAGTCGTAGCCAAACAGACGCTTCCTCGCGAATGTAGGAATGATGGCAGAGACCACGCCAAAGGCCGGCAAGATCATAATGTATACTTCAGGATGACCGAAGAACCAGAACACATGCTGGAACAGTACTGGATCGCCGCCGCCTGCCGCACTAAAGAACGCGGTACCGAAGTGAATGTCCATCAACATCATGGTTACAACGCCCGCTAGTACAGGCATAACAGCAATCAGTAAGTAAGCGGTGATCAACCATGTCCAGACAAAGAGAGGCATCTGCATCAATTTCATGCCAGGAGCACGCAGGTTAAGAATCGTTACAACAATATTGATCGCTCCCATGATGGAAGAAATACCCAAGAGGTGAATAGAGAATATAAAGAAGGTGACACTTGGGGGTGCATACTCGGTAGATAGCGGCGCGTAGAATGTCCAGCCAAAGTTTGGCGCGCCACCTTCCATAAAAAAGGTGCTGGCTAACATGGAGAATGCAAATGGCAGTATCCAGAAGCTATAGTTGTTCATTCTTGGCATCGCCATATCCGGGGCGCCAATCATCATAGGTACCAGCCAGTTAGCCAATCCGACAAAGGCCGGCATAATCGCGCCAAACACCATGATCAAGCCGTGCATGGTGGTCAACTGATTAAAAAATTCTGGCTCTATCAACTGCAGACCAGGCTGGAATAGTTCAGCTCTGATCAGCAAGGCCAGGCTGCCACCAATAAGAAACATGGTAAAACTGAGCCATAGATAAAGTGTTCCAATATCCTTATGGTTGGTCGTTAATACCCATCGCATGATGCCTTTATCAGGGCCGTGGTGGTGATCTTCGTGATGTTCTTCAATAACTTCGCTCATCGTTTTCTCCTACTGGCCTTGGCTTAGCAATTCGTTAATTTTCTTGGGCTGAACCATGTCACCCATGTCATTGCCCCAGGCATTCCTTTCGTATGTAATTACCGCGGCTACCTCTGCTGGATTCAGCTGCAGACCAAAGGCCTGCATTGCTGTTCCTGCCTTACCGTTTAAGACGATATTGATATGGTCTTCAATAGATCCGGCGGCGATACCACCAACCAGCGATGGAAACGCGGGTGGTATTCCCTGTCCATTTGGCTGATGGCAAGTCACGCAAGTCTGGTTATAAATCTGCTCGCCAGTGGCCATCAGCTCATCCATGGTCCATTGCTTGCCAACGGTTTCGTACACCAATCTTGCTTCTTCCTGCTTTTCGAGCAGCCAGGCATCGTACTCATCCTGTTCTACGGCACGAACGACGATTGGCATAAAACCATGATCTTTACCGCAGAGCTCTGTGCACTGACCTCTATATATGCCGGGCTCTTCAACAATTGCCCAGGATTCGTGGATAAAGCCAGGGATCGCGTCTTTCTTTACTGCAAAATCCGGTACCCACCAGGCGTGAATAACATCATTGGACGTGATGAGAAAACGGATTCGCTTATTTATTGGCACAACCAGAGGTTTGTCCACATCTAATAGATAGTGTTCTCTCTTGTTTACCAGGTTGTGAATCTCATCCAGGGGAGTGAGCAGGGCACTCATAAACTGGACTTCTTTGGTGGGGTCATCATTTAGATAAGTGTATTGCCACTTCCACTGAAAACCTGTGACTTGAATATCGATGTCTGCATCGCCGGATTCATACATAGAGCGAAGCGTACTGGTCGCAGGTACCGCCAATACCACAAGGATTACAACGGGAATGATGGTCCAGAGAATCTCAAGCTGAGTACTCTCGTGAAAACTAGCGGGCTCCGCGCCCAGAGATTTTCGGTGCATCAACATGGAGAAAATCATGACGCCGAATACGACAATGCCAATCACGGTGCAAACCCAGAATACGATCATGTGTAAATCGTAGACTTCGCGACTGATCTGGGTGACCCCCTCCCGCATATTCACCGCCGACCAATCACCCATCGCAATATTGCTAATCAGCAATAACGACAAAGCAACCAGCCATTTTAAGTGCCTCGCTCTAGCCATCTTAGAGAAACTCCGTATTATAAAAGTGCAGAGATACACACAGCAGCTGTCTGTATCTGGTATTTTGTATTTGTTAAATGCTTCGAATCTACTTTTTGTTGTAAGTTTCGACTTGCCATTTTCGAATAGACCACAGGCTTCACAACCGCTCCTACAGGGTGTAGAACGGTATGAACCCGCAGAATACTTGCCGAAGCCCCCAAAAGCGACGCAATTATATCAGTGACTCACCTTTTCTCAACCATATGGCCTTTATTATTCAGGCTCTGAGCCAGAGGTATCAACAGAACCAATAATATGAACCGCGTGCCATTGTGAATCTCCCTTATCCGGGGATTCGCTTATCCCCAGGGTAAAGCCACATGAATTACAATGCTGCGATGCAGCGCCGCCCTGGCCAATGACATAAATCTTGTCCAGCGCGCCGCAGGACGGACATTTGGCACCGGCAATATAGCGCCTCCTTTCCTTTGGGGGTTTTGGTGCATCTGCCATCTACAGGATGCCTTCCTGTCTTAACAGTGCATCTACGCTGGGCTCTCGGCCACGAAATGCCACGAACAGATCCATCGCATCTCGCGAGCCACCTTGTTCCAGGACTGTGGACAGGAATTTCTCTCCTGTCTGGCGATTAAAAATACCATCTTCCACAAACTTTCCGAAAGCATCTGCAGACAAAACTTCGGCCCACTTGTAGCTGTAATAACCAGCCGAATAACCACCGCCAAAGATATGCGAAAATGCATGCTGGAAGCGATTGAATGAAGGTGCTGGTACAACCGCGACATCTTTGCGGACCGAATCAAGAATTTCCTGAATCTGATTCTCTGCATTCTCATCAAATTCCACATGGAGCTGAAAATCAAACAGGGAAAACTCCAATTGGCGCACCATGCCCATCGCCGACTGGAAGTTCTTCGCTGCTAACATCTTATCCAGCAATTCATCCGGCAATGGCTCATCCGTCTTATAATGCCCAGAGATAAATTGCAGCGCCTCCCGCTGCCAACACCAGTTCTCCATAAACTGGCTGGGAAGCTCGACTGCATCCCAGGCAACGCCATTAATACCCGATACACCGGCACAATCCATCTGCGTCATCATATGATGAAGGCCGTGGCCGAACTCGTGGAATAAGGTAACAACCTCATTGTGAGTGAGCAACGCGGGATCATCTCCAAGGGGCTCCGTGAAGTTGCATGTCAGGTAAGCAACTGGTAACTGGATGCTGCCATCATTCTTCAAGCGTCGAACGCGACATTCATCCATCCAGGCGCCACCCTGCTTATTGGTTCTGGCATACAGATCCATATAGAAGCGAGCCAGAGGTGCACCATCCTTATAAATGCAGTAGGTCTTGACGTCCTGATGCCAGGTTTCCATATCATCTACCTGTTTGATTTCAATATCGTACAGACGACGAACAACCTCAAACATCCCGGCGGTCACTTTCGGCGCCGGAAAATACGGGCGCAATTCCTCATCGGAGATATCGAATTTCACCTTCTTCAGCTTCTCGGCAAAATAACTGAGGTCCCAGGGATTCACTTCTGCAACGCCATGCTTATCCAGGGCATATTTACATAATTCATCGAATTCCCCCTGGGCGACGGATCGCGACTTATTGCTTAGCTCTCTCAGAAACGTAAAGACCTCATCGGTATTGTCTGCCATCTTCATTGCCAGGGATAGATGGGCAAAATTATCGAATCCAAGTAGTGCCGCCTGTTCCTTGCGCAGCTTTAGAATATCCAGCATCAATGCAGAGTTGTCGAATTTTCCCGCCGATGGCCCTTGATCCGATGCCCTGGTCACAAATGCTTCATAGACTTCCTGACGCAGTTCAGAATTATCACAATAGGTCATTACAGGCAGGTAACTAGGCATATCAAGCGTGAGCAAATAGCCATCTTCGCCCCTTTGATCTGCTGTTTGCTTGAGCAACGCCAGGGCATTATCAGGCAGTCCTTTTAACTCTGCCGCCTCGACAATCAACTTGCTCCATGCACCATTTGCATCCAGGACATTATCACTGAACCTAGATGACAACTCTGCTAACTGTTTACTAATGTCGGCAAATCGCTGCTTTTCTGCAACATTCAGATCAATACCCGACAAACGAAATTCTCTTAGCGCATTGTCGATGACCTTCCCCTGGGCAATCGTTAGATCTTTGGATTGCCTGGATTCAGAGAGCTCCTTATAGGCCTGAAATAGCTGTAGGTTCTGACCCATCTCCGTGCTGTATTCGCTAAGTTTTGGCAAGCACTCGTTATATACCTTTCTCAGATCATCAGAATTAACAAGCGAATTCATATGACTTACCGGTGACCAGGCTTGATTCAATTTATCTTCAAGTTCATCCCGAGCCTGAATCAATCCGTCCCAGCTATTTTCACCTGAGTCCAGAATTACTTGTATCCCCGAACGGCACTCGTCCAACAAGTTATCTATCGCTGGTTGTACGTCATCAGCGCTGATTGTCTTAAATGGTGGCAGGATATTTTCAAGCATTAATGAATTAGTCATTCTCTTTCCCTCTACTAATAATTAAACACTGGCACCCTACAGACTCTTTCGTAAAGCTGCGATAACCGGTGCTGTTTCAACTTCCTTTGAAAACCAATGCCTAAATGATAACGCCGCCTGCTCCACCAGCATGCCGAGGCCATCTGCAATGTCACCGCCTGAAATCTGCCGGAACCATTGGTTAAACGTTGTAATCGAAGAGCCATATATCATATCGTAACATCGCGTCTGTTGACCGATGGCAAATTCAGGGAGCAGGGCATTGTCCGTCATGGGTGCGCTCAAACCTGCTGAAGTGCCATTAATGACAAGATCGTAGGACTCCTCCAGCTGGTTTTTTTGAACCGCCTGCACTCGAACATCTGCAATGTTTTGAGCAATGATATTAGCCCGTTGATAGGTTCGGTTGAAGATGTGAATACTGACGGGCAAGGCCGCCAATAAATCCGGAACAACACCTCTGACGGCACCACCGGCGCCAAGCACCAGCACTCGCATATCCTTGATCTGCCAGCCGAGATTGGTAGTGAGATCTCGAACCAAGCCAGGGCCGTCCGTATTATCGCCCCGGGTGAGGCCATCTTTCATCATTGTTATGGTATTAACCGCTTCACAGGCGGCAGCTGTATCTGAACAAGACGTTGCAAACAGATAAGCATCTCTCTTACACGGCAAAGTGATATTAAAGCCGCGATATCCCTCTCGCACCAGGCGTTTCGCGATGTTATTAAAGTCACCAGCCTTAATCTCGATCTTTTCATAGTTAATACTGATTCCAGCCTGTCTTGCAAAGGCACCATGAATCTCTGGTGAGCGGCTATGGGCAATCGGCTGGCCAAGAACAGCTAACTTATACTCACTCATTTTGTCGCTGCCCTGACAATCACGCCTGTACTGATGTCCCTCAGTTCGCTTGCGCCGCGACTGCTACCAAGTTCTCCAGGTAATATGCAATCAACGCCACTTCCAAAATACCTTCTCACCTGCAGGCTATTAAGGGCTGCAGGCCTGCCGGACGGATTTGCGGATGTGGATACCAGCGGAGAGTTCAGATGATCACACAAGTCCCGAATCAGCGGGTGAGCGGATACCCTGATGGCAACCGTTGAGTGTTCCCCTCTAATCCAGAGAGGGCAATAACCATTGTCCGGCAGGAGATAGGTTACTGCACTCGGCCATACCCGCTCCATTTCAGCCAGTGCTTCATGGGGAAGTTCGCTTATATAGGGTGCAAACTGCTCAATAGATGATCCAACGAGAATCAAGCCCTGCTTCCAGGATCGGTTCTTCAAGGACAGTATTCTGGTAACAGCACTCAGGCTCTCCGGCAAACAGCCAAGCCCCCAAACACCTTCTGTAGGATATGCGATAACGCCATCTTGATAGATGAGATTTACCAGATAGTTGCGCTTCCAGCCCAGACCTCTGAACATCAACTGGCATCCAGATTCAGGTCTCGATTTTTTTGCCGGATAGCTTCCGCATTCGCTGCACGCTCCGCTTCCAGTGCAAGCTTCAATTCATCGTCATTTGTCGCCAACATCTGTACCGCCAGATAGGCCGCATTTTTGGCGCCTGACTTGCCGATCGCGACACAGGCGACGGGTATACCGCCAGGCATCTGAACGGTAGAAAGCAAAGCATCTATTCCCTGAAGCGGGCCGGAATCAATTGGAATTCCGATCACGGGCCTCACCGTTTGCGCAGCAACTGCACCAGCCAAATGTGCTGCAAGACCTGCTGCGGCAATAAATACAGCGCATCCTCGCTGCTCTGCATCCCTCACAAAATCTCTGGTATCTTCTGGCGTCCTGTGGGCAGAAGTGATTCGGACCTCATACTTAACCCCGAATTTATCAAGCAATTCGGTGCAGGATTTCATCACTGGCAGATCCGAATCGGAACCCATTACAATCGCAACAAAAACATCAGACATTTTTCTTCACCTTGCAAAAGGAAACGGACGTTACTCCACTATCCCCGTCCTTTCAATACAGGTCCTTTCAATATTCTTTCATTGGGTGAATTTATTTACGATCACCCCTGCACTTACGCCAGGCAATAACCACGCCCGTCACTGGAAACCAGGCCTTCTATTTCCAGCTCTACCAGGTTAGCGAGAATTTCGGATACTTCCCTGTTTGAGCGCTCACACAGTTGATCCAGATTGCAGGGCTCGACTTCCAATAACTGAAGTAGTGATTCTTGCAGGGAAGATAGTTGAGCTCGCGAAACCTGGACCGGAAGGGCTTGCTGGGCCTGAAACGCGGCTAGGCTTTTAAGCTCCTGTAATACCTGTTCAACATTCTCTACCAGGGTGACGCCATCCCTGATCAGCTGGTTACAGCCCTGGCTCTGTCGCGATGATATGGCGCCAGGTATGGCAAATACCTCCCGGCCCTGTTCCATTGCCAGCCTTGCGGATATAAGAGAGCCGCTTCTCTGCTGCGCTTCGACCACCAAGGTACCTAGTGACATACCGGTTACGGTTCGATTTCGGCGCGGGAAGTTCCCCGGATAAGCAAGGGTTCCTAGGGGCAGTTCAGAGACAATCAATCCTTGCTCCGTAATTTTTTCTGCCAGGCTGCGGTGCCTGCCGGGATAAATCACATCACATCCGGAACCGAGGATGGCGATTGTTACCCCATCTGCATTTAATGCGCCCTGATGACTTGCCCCATCAATGCCAAGGGCTAGCCCACTGCAAACAGCAAGTCCATGACGGACAAAGGACTGGGCAAATTCATTCGCATTTTTTATGCCTATACGAGTCGGGTTTCTACTGCCGACCATGGCAATTTTAAACATATTAAGGGCTTCGAGCTTTCCCTTGCAGAAGAGCAGAACCGGAGGATCTGTAATCTCCAACAGTAGGCTCGGGTAGCTTAGCTGTCCGAGTACAACAAGATGATGTCCCTCTCCTTCCAGCCAGCGCAGATCCTTATCCACCTGATTCATCAGGGCCGAGGTGGTGCGCTCCTGAATACGCATAATTACATCAAGAGGAGCGCCGGCTGCTTTTGGATGGCGGATTAAGTCACTGACCGCACCTGGGGTTTCGCAGGATCGCAGCACGGCATAAAGCTGAACAGGTTTGTCCTCCAGAACCCTGAATAAAACAAGCAGCTCTCGCAAGGTCTCCGGATTTTCTACAATCTGCTGGATGATTCGATCTGGACCCTGCTCTCCACTATGATCCCCGCTATTATCTCCACCGGTGGAACTCTCCACGTGCAATTTCCTTCATCAATACCAGCCAGCATCCAATCTAGATGCATGGGTATTGAAAATCGATGGAAGAAGTCTTAAAGCACTAGGGGTTTTTGACCAGATCACCGACATTTAATGCCTTCTTGGTCTCGAGAACATAACCATAGGACATTTTTTCGTAGCTGCGAACAATCAACATAACGCCCGCCTGCTCGGAGGGTAGCTGAACCTTTCCGCCACCCATACGATCCTTGATTCGGGCGCCATGCTTATGAATTGCCATGATAGAACCCACTTCCAGGCCATCTCTCAATCCACGGTTGACCACGACAACATCAGTACGGCCAACCTGGTCTGCACCGCCCACAACATTAATGATGACTCCTTCAACCTGCGTATCCGGTGGAACCGGGAAGAAGTTCGACTCAACTCTGCGCTGCTCTGTAGGCATCAGGCGATCACCCAGGCGAATATCTTCTTTTACGCTGATCAATTCAAAGGTCAATACATCGCCATCGCGAGCGGTTACTTTGGCATAACCAAGCTCTCGTGCCTCGTAACCCAGTATTTTTCGCGTCTCCGGATCCTTATATATTTCACCCTCACGATAGACGCCGTAGATTGAGGTATTGCCTTTCCATTCGCCCCTGCCATAGAACCCGTCACCTGGTCCAAAGAGCAAGCGCCCGGCGACACTTGCAAGAATATAGGGAGAATGCTCCAGTGTTTCCTTCTCCACAATCCTACCTGTCGGCAGCATGCTGGAGATTCGATCGAATGGAATGGCCACAATCCTACTGGACAGCGATGATACTCGAATCTGCGGATTGAGCTTTTCCAGTTTATTTTCCGCTCGTTCTACCAGATCTGGTACCACAAACTCCCTGCGCTTGAGCGATAGTTGCGGCTCGCCATCTATATACCTTAATAGGATCTCGTCGCCTGGGTAGATTAGATGCGGATTCTCTATATCAGGATTGACGTGCCAGATCTCCGGCCACATCCACGCATCGTTCAGGAACATCGACGAAATTTCCCAAAGCGTATCCCCCTCTACCACCAAATAACGATCCGGATGATTCTGTTTCAATACTTCTGAGGCGAGCATGACGTTGGTGTAGGTCAAGGCAAAAAAGGCGAACACCAAGGACGGAAGAATTTTCTTCATAAGGCGAATCGCGTCTTCAAAAAGAGTATAATAAAAATTACCAGCATTTAAACTTCGGCCCTCCACTTATCCGCTCGAACTTTTGCCTACCCGAGCTTACCCCTTTCGAAGGCTGAAATTTCTGTATGATCATAATCTTAGCAGCACAAGTTGCTCTGTTACTAGAGGTATTCGTCCAAACAATATGGCGCTTTTGAAGATACTAGAGTTCCCGGATCCTCGCTTGCGTGTAACCGCCAAGGCGGTAAAAGAGGTTAATGGAAAGCTTATTAAGCTCGCAGATAAAATGTTGGCTGCCATGTACGATGCACCGGGGATTGGCCTTGCCGCCACTCAGGTAAACTCAAGCCATCGAATGGTCGTTCTGGACGTCTCTGAAAACAAGGACTCGCCACTTATCCTCATTAATCCCAGCATCATTGAACGAGACGGTGAAATAGAGTCATCCGAGGGTTGTCTTTCGGTACCAGGCTTCTATGAACCCGTGACCCGAAACCGCAATATTGTCGTTGAAGCGATAAATCGCGAAGGCGAGCCATTTTCCATGGAAGCTGAGGATTTATTGGCTGTCTGCATTCAACATGAACTCGATCATCTCGAGGGTAAGTTATTCGTCGATTATCTCTCAGCAACCAAGAGACAGATGATTCGTAAAAAACTACAGAAGTTGCAGAAACAACAGTTACAAGAACTTCAGGCCTGAATGCCTTGAAGCTTATCTTTGCAGGAACGCCGCAGTTCGCAGCCAGTCATCTCTCTGCCATTGCCGAATCACACCACCAGATCGTCGCCGTTATCACGCAGCCGGATAAACCCGGCAAGCGGGGCAAGCGACCCATTGCCAGTGCCGTCAAACAAGTTGCATTGGAGCTGGACTTACCCCTGATACAATCGAAACGACTTCACTGTCAGGACATCTCAGCCTATAAGGCCGATTTGATGATAGTAGTGGCCTATGGCCAAATATTGCGCACGGACATACTGCAAGCGCCCGCACGAGGCTGCATTAACGTCCATGCATCACTGCTACCTAGATGGAGGGGCGCTGCGCCAATTCAGCGGGCCATCCTCTCGGGAGACACAGAATCGGGTGTTTGTATCATGCAAATGGATGAAGGTCTCGACACCGGGGATGTTCTGATGAGGGCATCGGTTAATATCCTTGATCAGGATACGAGCGCCGATCTAGCCAATAAATTGACTCAGGTAGGTATCGAAGCACTGCTGGATACCCTCGATAAGATTGAGGAAGGCACCATCACCGCGATACCCCAGGAAGAATCCGGCATGACATATGCCAAAAAAATATCAAAAAAAGAGGCCAGAATAGACTGGCATGCCAACAGCCAGGATATCGTCAGATTGGTCAATGCCTTCAACCCGGATCCCATCGCCTATACACAACTGGATACCATGCGAGTCAAGATCTGGGCAGCAACCGCTGGCACCAGAACCAACATTGCAAATCCCGGAGAGATAATAAACCTGTCCAAGGCTGGCCTTGAAGTCGCCTGTATTGATGGCAGCCTCTTGATCGAGGCGATGCAACTTCCGATAGGGAAGGGCGCCATCCTAAACGGCTCCGACCTGATGAATGCCCGTAAAGAACTGCTTGCTCCCGGCAAGCGCTTTAACTAGATATTAACAGAACATGCAAGAATACGAACACGCCGTCGCTACACTTCTACAGATCGTTAAACACGGTCGTAGCCTGGATAGCAATATCTCGACTGACGCATCCCCTCTGTCCCGACAGATAACTTATGGCGTCCTCAGGGAATTTTATATGCTGGAACATATAACGTCTTCTCTGCTGGACAAGCCATTACCTGCAAAACACAGCGACTTAAAGCTACTGATCTTCGCCGGTATCTATAGCATTAGGGCTCTCAACCGCCCCGATCATGCCAGCGTCAACGCGGTAGTGAATACCACAGCAGCCTTGAACAAAAAATGGGCCAAGGGTTTGGTAAACGCCATATTGCGCAGCTACATCCGTAAGAAATCAGAACTGGATGACACCGCCAACGCAAATATTGAAGTGCAGTGCAATCACCCTAAATGGTTAGCAACAAGGATCAAGAACGCCTGGCCGGATGCGGCGAACAATATATTCAAAGCCAATAACGAGCAACCACCAATGATGCTCAGGGTTAACATCGCTAAAACAAGTCGCGACGAGTATCTGGTGCTGCTCTCGGAGAATGACATAGATGCCGCACCGGGAGCCCTGGTGGATTCATCAATTCTGCTCCGAAAGCCCCGCCCGGTGGATCAACTACCTGGATTTTCAAGCGGACTGGTCAGCGTGCAGGATGAAGCATCGCAATTGGCTGGCCACATTCTGACCACAAAGATAAATGATTCCGTTCTTGATGCCTGCGCCGCACCCGGCGGCAAAACCTGTCATCTCCTGGAAATAAATCCCGGAATTGAGCTGATTGCCAACGACAAGGACCCGGCACGGCTGAAGTCGGTCAAGGAAAATATCGAACGCCTGAATCTGTCATGTCAGCTAACAAGTGATGACCTTCTCGCGATACACGACAAGTCATTTGAGAAAATTCTCCTGGACGTACCGTGTTCGGCAACCGGCATTATTAGACGTCATCCAGATATTAAGTTGCTGCGCAGAAATTCAGATATTGATAAGCTGTGCGCCATGCAAATTCAGTTACTCTCCGCCGCATGGCAACTTCTCAAACATGGAGGCGAATTGCTATATTCAACTTGTTCCATCCTGCCGGAGGAGAATGAGAATATCCTTTCCCGGTTTCTGTCCATGCACAAGGAAGCAGGAGATGTAGAAATAATACCCATACAACTAGCATCCGGTATTCATGGCCAGCATGGCGTACAATTACTTCCTGGCATTCAAGGTCATGACGGTTTTTACTATGCACATCTGCGAAAAATATCCTCATCCGGATAAGCATGCCCTGCACCATAACTCTCCTGAAACAACGGCCTGGTAAATGAAGATTATTATTCTTGGCGCGGGTGAAGTGGGCAGCAACCTGGCGCAAAATCTAACCAAGGAAGCCAGCGACATAACCGTCGTCGATACCGATGGCGACAGACTAAGAGAACTCCAGGACAGGTTTGATATCCGCACCCTCAGAGGGCTGGCATCTCACCCTGATATTTTGCGTCAAGCCGGTGCAGAAGATGCTGATATGTTGATCGCCGTTACCAACAGTGACGAAGTCAACATGGTTGCCTGTCAGGTCGCCCATACTGTATTTAACACGCCAACAAAGATTGCTCGCATTCGCTCCAGAGCGTACCTAACCGACGGTGGAATATTCCGCCCAAAAGATATGCCCGTGGATCATATCGTCAATCCAGAAGAGCTTATCACCCAGGATATCAAGCGATTAATAGACAATCCCGGCGCACTGCAGGTGATGGACTTTGCCGATGGGCAAGTCCAGCTGGTCGGGATAAAGGCATATTATGGCGGCCCCATGGTCGGTCAGGAATTACGCCATATAAGAAAGCACATGCCTCTGGTGGATACCCGGGTGGCGGCAATTTTTCGCAAGAACAGACCTATTATTCCTGAGGGCACGACTGTCATCGAAGCCGATGACGAAGTATTTTTTATTGCAGCGGCGCGCGACATCAAAAGTGTCATGAGTGAGATGCGTCGTACAGAGCGGTCCAACAAACGAATCGTTATCGCCGGTGGTGGTCATGTGGGGCAGGGGCTTGCCAAGTTAATCGAGCACAGGTATGGCGTACGTATTATAGAGAAAGACAGACAACGCTGCTACGAATTATCTGAAACGCTTGATCGTACTATCGTCCTGGCCGGTAACGCCTCGGATCGTGAACTGCTTTTGGAGGAAAATATTGAAGATGCTGATGTTTTCTGTGCTGTCACAAATGACGACGAAGCGAATATCATGTCATCGCTCCTGGCCAAGAGTCTTGGCGCGCGAAAGGTGATTACACTAATAAACAACCCAGCTTATGTCGATCTCATTGAGGGGCACGATATCGATATTGTTATCTCCCCTCAGCAAGCAACCCTGGGCTCAATACTTACACATATACGCCGGGGACACGTAGTAAAAGTGCATGCATTACGTCGTGGCGCTGCCGAAGCAATAGAAGCCATTGCCCATGGAGACGAAACCAGCTCCAGGGTAATAGGGCGGTCATTGGGAGAAATTGAGCTGCCGGATGGCACAAACATTGGAGCAATTGTCAGGGGCGATGATGTCATCATTGCTCATGATGATGTTGTTGTGAAACCTGATGACCATCTCATACTATTTCTTGTCGACAAAAGTAATATCCGGGATGTAGAGAAGTTGTTCCAGGCTCCTCTCAGTTTTTTCTAGACGATGCAATTCGGAATCGCATTAAAGATCCTCGGCAGCCTGCTCATGATGTTCAGTCTGACCATGTTGCCTCCGTTATTGGTCTCATGGATTTACGATGACAAGACCTCGCAGATATTTATAAGTGCATTCGCCTACACACTAATTTCAGGGGCAGTGCTCTGGCTCGCATTTCGCCGATACAACAAGGAAATGAAAACCAAAGATGGCTTCCTGGTCACCGTACTTTTTTATCTAGCCCTCGGTATCTTCGGCAGCATCCCCTTTCTGGATCAATCAGGTGCTGACCTGCAAGTTACCGACGCACTATTCGAGTCTTTTTCCGGCCTGACGACGACCGGCGCCACCGTAATTACTCATCTCGATGACTTACCACAATCAATATTGTTCTATCGGCAGCAACTACAATGGCTGGGAGGCATGGGTATTATTGTGCTTGCCGTGGCTATTCTACCTATGCTCGGCATTGGCGGTATGCAACTTTATAGAGCAGAAACGCCAGGTCCGGTGAAGGATAGTAAGCTCACGCCGAGGATTCAACAGACCGCTCTCGCCCTCTGGTCAATCTATGTAGGGCTCACCATTACCTGCGCTCTGGCTTATTGGGCTGCGGGCATGAGCCTCTTTGATGCGGTTTGCCACAGTTTTTCAACCGTCGCTATTGGCGGCTTCTCAACCCACGACGCAAGCATTGGCTTCTTTGATTCACCCCTTATTGAAGGCGTGGCGATTATATTCATGATCATATCCGGCATCAACTTCGGCTTGCATTTTTTTGCAGCACGGGATCGATCAATAATGCATTACTTGAAGGACGATGAAGTCGTCTTTTATTTGCAAATACTATTGGTCGCGACGGTCGTGGTTACGACCATTCTTATCAGCTTCGATACCTACGAAGGCGTTACCGCATTCCGAATGGCCATCTTCGAAGTTGTTTCCATCTTCACAACAACCGGCTTTGCTACTACGGACTATAGCGCCTGGCCAGGAATGCTTCCATTCCTTGTATTCTTCGGCGCCTTCACCGGGGCTTGCGCTGGCTCAACCGGCGGCGGCATGAAAGTGATACGTGTCCTGTTGATTAGAAAGCAGGGCCTTCGCGAAATTTACAGGCTGATTCACCCACATGCAATATTCCCTATCAAGGTTAACAAACATCGTGTCACACCAAATGTCATTGAAGCAATCTGGGGGTTCTTCTCCATCTACGTCATTCTGTTTTTGTTTATGCACCTGGCACTCATTGCCACGGGTATGGACTTCCTGACAGCATTCTCCGCCGTTGGCGCAGCGATTAACAATCTGGGGCCAGGCCTGGGTGACGTTGCGCTGCACTACGCGGGCATAACCGACAGTGCAAAACTGCTGCTCTGCTTCGCGATGATCTTGGGTAGACTTGAGATATTTACTATTCTTGTTCTGTTCGTACCTATGTTCTGGAGAAAATAAGGGTTCTGGAGAAAATAAAGGTTCTGATACGGATTCATGTCATGGCAAGATTAAGGCCGCCGATCAGTCATCGCGTTTATCCGCTTAACCTTTTTGGTTTGTAGCTAGTGAAATTCATCCGCCTTCCCAAAGCGGTAAATTTTCAATTCGCCCTTGGGACGCTCACGAAAGCGTTTGTATTCCCACTGATATTGTTCAGTGCACCGACTGAGACACAGCTCCACAGACTTGTTAACTCCGCTAACAGATACTTCGATGTTTGAGTCGTAAATGCTCTCATCAGCCGGATCGAACGCCACATGAAACAACCCATCTTCATCGCGGATAATACTGACCACAACGGCGGCAGCGCCGGTTTTCTTTAACAGGCGACTCACCAATTTATCCGACAATGTTTTAACGCCCATAAAACCAGCAAAAATGCCGCCCGAGGGAATCTGATCCGGCAGAATAGTTACCACGCCGCCTTCCCCAAGTACCCGATATAGTCTGGCTATACCTTTAATATTTGTGGCAACAAGTTCATTGCCGAAGTGACTGCGAATCTTAATCATGGAATCTCGTAAATATTGCTGACGCGGGGGATGGTAGAGCGCAGTCATCTTACCGATATTGGCAAAGAAGGTATTAAATAGCTCCCAATTTCCAACATGGGGCAGCAGGATAATGACCCCCTTGCCGCCCTCCAAAGCTTCATTGTAAATTTCCCGACCCGAAACACTCTTGATCCAGCCTCTTAGTTTTTCAGCGCTACCAAGCCAGACCGTTGGGGTTTCCATTAAGGTCTGGCCCGTACTAATCAGACTTTTAAGCGTCAGGAGATCCCGCTCAACCGGATCCATATCAGGGAAACAAAGTTGTAGATTAGCCCGGGTAACCAGAAATGACCGTGTCTTTATGTGGTAGTTCAGGTACCCTATGCCGCGGCCTATCCTCTGGCTTAGTGTTCTGGGTAGCCTTGAGAATAGCCACAAAACAAAATAAGTAACTTTTCCACGCATAAAATTAGGTCGTTATATCTCGGCACTCTTGCCATCGATAACAGGAGACCAGGTGATCATTGACCATTCCCGTCGCCTGCATCAATGCGTAACAGATTGTGCCGCCGATGAAATTAAAGCCTAACTTTTTAAGCGACTTACTCATTCTTTCAGAAACTTCGGTCGTCGCCGGTACATCGTTCGATTGGCGAAAATCATTCTGAACGGGTTTGTGATTTACAAAGGACCATAGAAAATCAGCAAAGCTGTGCTCCCGGTCTCTGAAATCGAGAAATGCATTGGCATTCTTAACAGCACTATCAATTTTGAGACGATTTCTGATGATGCCGTTATCACCAAGCAGCTGCTGTTTCTTCCTGGCTCCATAGCTGGCAATTTTTTCAGCATTAAAATTGTCCATGGCACTTCGATAGTTCTCACGCTTCCTCAGCACTGTGATCCAACTAAGGCCAGCCTGTGCACCTTCAAGCAAGAGGAACTCAAACAAGCGATCATCATCAAAGAGCGGTACTCCCCACTCCTTGTCGTGATAGTCCAGATATAAACTGTCTCCAGCGCACCAGGCGCACCTTTCTAATTCCTGCATGTCAGCTTGCATTCCCGTCAGTTTACAATGGGCTTTGTTCAGGGCTCATCTTACAAGTATCAGTTTCCGATATCAGCACGGCCACTGCCTAATTTCTATTCGTGGCTCAGACAAGTCGCAGTGTTGCGGGTATACTTACGCACTTTTTCGCCAGGGCAGCCAAAATGGCCACAGTGGATACATTTCAAAAGTTGATTCTTTCCCTCCAGGAATATTGGTCAGAACAGGGCTGTGTACTGATGCAACCCTACGACATGGAAGTTGGCGCGGGCACATTTCATCCAGCGACATTTCTCCGTGCCATCGGGCCAGAAAATTGGCAGGCAGCTTACGTTCAACCCTGCCGTCGACCTACTGATGGTCGATATGGTGAGAACCCAAACAGGTACCAGTACTACTATCAGTATCAGGTCGTGATGAAGCCCTCTCCTGATAATTTCCAGGAGCTCTATCTCAATTCTTTACGCCATCTGGGTATCGATCCGATGGTGCATGACATTCGATTCGTTGAAGACAACTGGGAATCACCGTCCCTTGGCGCCTGGGGATTAGGTTGGGAAGTATGGATGGACGGCATGGAAATTACCCAATTCACTTACTTCCAGCAAATTGGTGGCCTTGAATGTTTTCCGGTCATGGGAGAGATTACTTACGGGCTCGAGAGGCTGGCACTCTACTTGCAGCGTGTAGAAGATTTCCGCGATCTTATCTGGACAAAAAATGACAATCGCTCGGTATCGTATGCTGATGTCTATCATCAATATGAGGTCGAGATGTCGACCTTTAACTACGATGAATCAAATGTTGAGGGTCTATTCTCTCAATTTGAGTTCTTTGAATCGGAAACGAGTCGCTTGCTGGCGGCCAACATTCCATTAGCCGCTTACGAATTTGTCATGAAAGCGTCCCATACATTTAACTTGCTCGATGCGCGCCATGCTATATCGGTAACCGAGAGGCAACGCTATATATTGAGAATCAGAACATTATCGAGAGCCGTCGCTAGTGCTTATTTTGACTCGCGTCTCGCGCTGGGATTTCCACTGGCCGATGCCGCTAACCGGGACTTCGTCATGGAGGAGATTGCCAATGCCAAGTAATAATCTCCTCATCGAAATAGGCACGGAGGAACTTCCACCAAAATCGGTCAAAGAACTCATGCTCAGCATGGAGTCGAATCTGCTCGACGGACTCGGCAGTGCAGGCTTCTCATTTACCGGTTCCAGGCATTACGCAACGCCAAGAAGGCTCGCAGTGATAATTGAAGATCTCAGCGATAAACAGAAAGACCGTGAGATAGAGAAGAGAGGCCCAGCTCTCAAGGCTGCCTTTGATGAAGATGGAGTGCCCACAAAGGCCCTCCTGGGCTTCGCCAGATCCTGCGGCGTAGACGACCCAACGACGCTGGATACGCTCAAAACTGACAAAGGGGAGTGGATCGTTTTTCGCGGTGTAGAGACTGGCCAACAACTCAGCGATGAAATCGAAGGCATATTATCTGCGGCGCTCAACAAACTACCCATCGATCGAAAAATGCGTTGGGGAAGCAGCCGACTGGAATTCGTTCGGCCAATCCATTGGCTGGTATTGATTTATGGTCGCAAGGTATTACCGGCAATTATCATGGGCAAGGCAAGCGGGCGAATATCAAGAGGCCATCGCTTTATGTGGGAGGGCAACATTGAGTTCAGCCATGCAGATGAGTATCAAGAGAAGCTTCGATCCGCGTCGGTTATTACAAGCTTTGAAGAACGCCAGGAAATTATATTGCAACAGCTTCAACGGGAAGCGAAAAAGCTAAACGGCAGGCTGGCCCTTGACGAGCAGCTCCTGGAAGAAGTGACAGCTCTGGTGGAATGGCCGTGCGCCCTTGCCGGTAGCTTCGATGAGTCGTTTCTGGAAATACCGGAAGAAGCATTAATTTCTGCCATGAAGGAACACCAGCGATATTTCCATCTAACTAACGATAATAATATGTTACTGCCTTATTTCATCACCGTGTCCAATATTGAAAGCAAGGACCCCGCCGCCGTCATTAGCGGCAACGAGCGGGTCATCCGGCCACGCCTGTCTGATGCTTCCTTTTTCTACAAAAAAGACGCCGCGACAACAATGGAAGAAAAGTTGCAACGCCTTGGCAAGGTTGTATTTCAGTCTGAGTTGGGGACCTTTCTATCAAAAGCATCGAGAATATCAACCCTTGCAGCTTACATCGCAACCCGGGTTGATGCCGACGAATCTGCATGCCTCCGAGCCGGCATGCTCTGCAAGGCTGACCTTATTTCGGATATGGTTGGTGAGTTTCCTGATCTACAAGGAATCATGGGCTCATACTACTCACAGCAAGATGGCGATTCTCAGGCGATCAGCGATGCCATTAGAGATCACTATCTACCCACTTATTCCGGGGGAAAATTACCATCATCAATAGAAGGAAGTTGCGTCGCTCTTGCTGACAAAATTGATACCCTGGTTGGCTTATTCGCCATAGGCCAGCCACCATCCGGATCAAGAGATCCATTTGCGCTGAGACGTCAAACACTTGGCATCATTAGAATTTGCATCGAGAACAAGTTGTCCTTTTCACTGGATGACTGTCTTGCCAAGGCCCTTGATCAATATGAATTGCCCGAGCCCAGGGACAAAGTCATGCCGTATATTCTTGACAGGCTAGCTACTTGGTACAGCGAAAAGGATATCCAACAGGATGTTGTTAATGCTGTCCGCCACAGTCACTTGGGAATTTCAAACTTACTGGAAGCCGACCACAGGATTAAGTCGATGCAGGCGTTTCGACATCATGAGCAAGCACCAAGGCTTGCGGCTGCAAACAAGCGCGTTACTAACATATTGAAGAAGGTTGGCGATTTGGAATCCAGCATACCCGACGCGAAGATTTTCAAAGAACAGATCGAGCACGAACTCTATCAACAGATGACGGAAGTCAAAGACAAGTTTGCGTCAACAATACTTACCTACGAAGACAAACTACTCCGCCTTGCAGAACTGCAGCCATTTGTAGATCGTTACTTTGATGATGTTATGGTGATGTCAGATGATGCGGCCTTAAAGAACAATCGTCTAGCTCTGCTCTCAGAGTTGAAATTGATCTTTCTCGAGGTCGCCAACTTCTCACTGTTAGATAATGCGGCTGGCTAACAATGGCGGACAAGCATAATCACATTGTCATTCTTGATCGCGATGGCGTCATCAATGAGGACTCTCCAGCTTACATCAAACATCCAGATGAATGGCACCCGGTCGAGGGTAGTCTCGAAGCGATAGCATTAATGCATGCCCATGGAATTCGTGTCTATATCGCCACCAACCAGGCCGGCATTGCCAAGGGAAAGCTGAGTGAATCCTTATTGTCTGCGATTCATCATAAGCTGGAGACAGAGGTAGAAATCGCCGGTGGTAAAATAACAGAGATTGTGTACTGCCCCCATCATCCGGACCTCAACTGCGCATGCCGAAAGCCTGCTCCGGGCATGCTAATTCAAATTCTGGAGAGTACGGGCGTAGATCCGTCTGAGGTTTATTATGTGGGTGATTCACTCAAGGACATCGAGGCCGCCGAGGCAGCAGGATGCAGGCCGGTATTGGTTTTAACGGGCAACGGCCAGGATTCACTCAAGCAGCGCCCAAGGCTCAACGCCGTGTACAGTAATCTTCTGGCCTTCGTAAAAGACAAAATATTGGTATAATATCAAATGTTTATATCATACATCCAGGTTCGCAACCGCCAGCGCATTTTCCTCGATAAATTGCCTTCTAGGCTCCACCTGGTCACCCATTAAGGTATTGAAGATCTGATCCGCCGCAATCGCATCTTCGATATTAACTCGCAACATCGTTCGCGTAGCAGGGTCCATCGTAGTCTCCCACAATTGGGATGGATTCATTTCTCCAAGACCTTTAAATCGTTGCCTGGATTGGCCCTTCACAGCTTCTGCCTGTAACCAATTTAGCGCTTCGGCTAAGCTCTGCACGGGTTTTGTTTTCTCACCCTTCTGTACCAGCCCATCCTCAGAGACCATATCAAGCATCTTTTCGCCGAAATCAGCGAAATCTTGATAGTCGGCGGAGGCAAAAAAGTCGCGGTTAAGTAGGTACTCTTTTCTTACACCGTGATTGATGACAGCTACCTCAGGGTAAAACAAGTGGCGCTCAGGGTCCTCTTTCACTTCAAACAAATATTCGATTCGCTGCTTGTTCTGCTCATGTACACGGGATTCAAGCTGTTCGGTCCATTTTTTAACGCTGGCTTCACTTTCTAAATCCTCAAGCGTTAATCTTGGCAGGTAAATAAGTTGTTCAAGCACAATAAACGGGTACACCCTGTCGAGGCGCTTCATGCCATTCTGGATCTGATAATAGGCCTCTGCAATCTCCCTCAATTCATCGCCGCTAATTGCCGTGCCATTTTCTGACTTAAAGAGTGATGCACTATCCAGGGCAAGCTCTAATACATAGTCTGTAAGCTCTTTCTCATCCTTGATATATCTTTCCTGCTTGCCCCTCTTTACTTTATACAGCGGTGGCTGGGCGATTAGGACGTGTCCACGTTCTATCAGTTCAGGCATGTGGCGGAAGAAAAAAGTAAGTAATAAGGTCTTGATATGTGCACCATCCACGTCAGCATCCGTCATAATAATGATCCTGTGATAGCGCAGCTTATCAGCGTTAAACTCCTCACGACCTATGCCACAGCCCAGCGCGGTTATGAGCGTCCCGACTTCCGCAGATGACAACATTTTGTCGAACCTTGCCTTCTCGACATTCAGAATTTTGCCTTTCAGCGGCAATATAGCCTGATACTTGCGATCCCGGCCTTGCTTGGCTGACCCACCAGCAGAATCACCCTCCACCAGATAAATTTCCGATTTGGCAGGATCCTTCTCCTGGCAGTCCGCTAGTTTTCCCGGCAGCCCCGCTATATCCAGGGCACCTTTTCGTCGAGTCATTTCCCTGGCTTTCCTTG
This sequence comes from Pseudomonadales bacterium, assembly GCA_046582185.1. Taxonomy (GTDB): domain Bacteria; phylum Pseudomonadota; class Gammaproteobacteria; order Pseudomonadales; family Azotimanducaceae. The sequence goes on from JAYGEX010000028.1 coordinate 111,471, forward strand.
CCGCCTCTCTTGCCCGTGACGCGTCAATCATCTTCTGCACAATTGATCTGGCTTCCTGGGGGTTCTCGAGTAAATGATCAGAGAAGTACTTGCCCATTTCCTGTTCTACTGCGGCCTTTACCTCTGAGGATACTAATTTTTCCTTTGTCTGGGACGAAAACTTGGGGTCAGGTACTTTGACTGAAATAATCGCGGTTAAGCCTTCTCTCGCATCATCGCCAGTCGTATTGATCTGCGATTTCTTACCCATACCTTCTCGTTCTATATAGTTGTTCAAGGTACGGGTAAGCGCCGAGCGGAAACCCTGGAGGTGTGTACCGCCATCCCCTTGGGGAATATTATTGGTATATGCAAACAGGGTTTCCTGATATGAATCATTCCATTGCATCGCCACCTCTACAGAAATACCATCTTCCTCACGATCAATCTGAAAATAAAATATCTCATTCAGGGCAGTCTTATTGGTATTCAAATACTCAATAAATGACTGTAAACCCCCGCTATACTTGAACTGTTCAGACTTTCCAGTTCGTTCATCCCGTAGTTCAATGGCTACGCCTTTGTTCAGGAAAGCTAGTTCTCTTAGGCGTTTCGCCAAAATATCATAATGAAATTTGATATTAGTAAACGTTTCACCGGAAGGCTTGAATCGACATTTGGTACCTGTCTGTGTGGTCTCGCCAACAACACTAATTGGCGCCTCTGGTACGCCATCATGATATATCTGCTCCCAGACTTTTCCTTCGCGGTAAATTGTCAGCTTGAGCTCGGAAGACAGAGCGTTGACCACAGACACACCAACGCCATGGAGGCCACCAGAAACCTTATAGTTACTGTCGTCGAATTTTCCACCAGCATGAAGTACCGTCATGATGACTTCCGCTGCGGAGACCCCTTCTTCTTCATGTATATCTGTAGGAATTCCACGGCCATCATCTGAAACTGTGACCGACTCATCCGGATGTATAATCACTTCAATAGTGGAACAATACCCTTCAAGAGCCTCATCTACCGAGTTATCCACCAGTTCCTGGACCATATGGTGTAAACCAGTACCGTCATCAGTGTCTCCAATATACATTCCGGGTCTTTTACGGACCGCGTCCAAACCTTTAAGCACCTTAATGCTACTTGAGTCATACGTCTTGTTATTGTCCGACATTCATATTCTCCCGATTCTTATGCATCGTCTCTAATGGGTCTCGTTTTGGTCAGGCATCAATCGACCATGTTCCACGTGAAACATCTGGGGATTGCAACCTTCCCATATAGATAGTTGCCGATCCGCTTCTATTCCTGTTGCAATAATTTGTTCACCAGTGGACAACAAAAATTTCGCTATCCTTTTACAGTGCTGATCATCCAACTCTGATGCCATGTCATCGACTAAATACACAAGATCATTAGACCCCTCAAGAAGGGCTCCCTGCGTCAGCGTCATCGCCCAGCACAATACCTTCAATTCACCACGGGAACAGGTGCTTATGGCATCCGCGTTGTTTACCCTTATTCTAACATCTGCGCGCTGAAAACCCTTCTGGGTAAAGCGTCTTTTTCGATCAATTTCATTATCATTGAGGAAATATTCACTAAGTGAATATTCTGAACCCCAACCACGGTAGTAGTGGCAAGTGACTTCTTTCAGATTAGTCAGGCGCTCAATACAAATAGCAAATTGTCTTCCATAGGCCTCCATATAATCGCTACGGATACTATCGAGTTGCTGTGAATAATGAACTAGCTCCCTGGTCCAGGTATCGAGGTCTTCATCTGATCCATTTTGCTTCAGCACTTCATTTCGCTGCTTCAAGCACCGATTCGCCCCTTCCCAGCACTGAGCAAATGATTGTTCCACGTGAAACAATCCCCAGTTTAAAAACCGACGACGAATTCCCGGGGGGCCTAGCAATAATTCCACCGTGTCCGCACCAAGCACCATCACTGGCAAGATACTTGCCAGATCGGTCGCGCGCTTTACTTCGTCGCCATCAATTTTGATCACTCGTGATCCGGCACGTGTTCGCTGAACGCCAATGAGGTGACGAGTAGATCCTTTGTCTAGTTCGCATCGGACAATGCTCTGATCGAGGTCCCTGGAAATAAGGGAATCGATACTGGTTCTTCTAAATGATCGAGCCGAACCAAGAAGGTGGATGCTCTCCAAAATGCTGGTCTTGCCGCTACCATTTACACCAACAACTAAATTGGTTCCTGGATTCAGCCTCAAACGAAGATTGCTGATATTCCTGATTCCGGTAATTTCTAGCCACGTCAGGCCCATGTCTACTTAACTCTCCGCTCTCACCCGAAAATCCCGGGCAAGGCTCATCGCCCATATCATATTGATAGTAAAAGGATTTTAAGAGATACGCGAGCATTAGAATGCAATTAACACTACAATTTCATGGGCATGACGACATAGATGGCGTCTTCCCGCTCGGGGTTCTCCAACAAGGCACTGCTATTGGAATCATGAACGGTTATCCTCACCCGTTCCCCATCGAGGATATTTAAGACATCCTGCAGATAGCTTACATTAAAGCCTATTTCCAGTGACTCGCCTTCATAATCGACCGAAACCGTCTCTTCTGCTTCTTCTTGTTCCGGATTATTGGCAGACAATTGGATACTTCCCTTGCTGAAATTCACCCGTATGCCACGAAATTTCTCGTTGGACAAAATCGCTGTTCGACTCAGAGCCTGCTTAAGTTCCTGCCTGTCTGCATGAATAACCTTGTCGCCATTTTTTGGTATAACTCGATCATAATCAGGAAATCGACCATCAACCAATTTGCTGGTTAGGGTAAATTCTTTGGAAGAGGCACAAATATGATTAGTACTAAGGGAAATCTGAACATCCCCTTCAAGCTCGTTTAGTAATCTCTGTAGCTCTATCACCCCCTTTCTCGGGACGATAACCTGCCGCATCTGATCAACGTCCGTTTCAACGTCCAGATTACCCATGGCCAGGCGATGACCATCTGTCGCCACGGACTTCACATAACCACTGCCAATTTCAAGAAGCATACCGTTTAGAAAATAGCGAACGTCCTGCTGCGCCATGGCAAAACTTGTACTGTCCAGCAATCGCTTCAAAGCCTTGCTATTAAGCGTCGTCGTCATGTCCACATCGCTGGGATCAACCGAGGGAAAATCAACTGCTGGCAATGTTGATAGCGTTGAACGAAATCGCCCGGAGTTAATTTCAAGGCGCTGCTCACGTAACTCGAAGTGAATTTCTGCCTTGTCAGGTAATTCCCGGCAGATATCCATTAACTTTCTTGCGGGCACAGTAATTTGCCCCGGTGTGGCGCCGGAAAGTTTAACCCTGCCTACCAGTTCTACTTCGAGATCTGTGCCGGTTAATGACAACTCATGCTCTGTAACCTGCATCAAAACGTTGGCGAGAACTGGCAAGGTCTGCCTCCGCTCAACCACACCTGCAACTTGCTGTAAGGGTTTGAGCAAATCTTCCCGATTAAGTGACAATTTCATAAAATTTCCATCACGAATAACATACCATATATGTTAGCAAGTACTTACCCACCCCGAAAACCTTCTGTAACCTGGGCTCTATAAAATAATTTCGGCGAGACCGGGTTACAAAATCATGGGACTAACAACATAACGCGAGTTTATCTCATCGGGGTCAACCAATAAACAGGCGCTCTTTGCATCACCGAAGATGATCTGCACTCTATCGCCATCAATGACCGAAAGCGCATCAATGAGGTAATTGACACTAAAGCCAATCTCCAAAGGATCACCGCTGTAATCCACAATAACCGACTCTTCGGCAGCTTCTTGCTGCGGATTGTTTGAATGTATCTCCAACTTGCCCGACTCTAATTGCAAGCGCACATTTCGATACATTTCATTAGACAAGATCGCCGTACGGATCAGCGCCTCCCTCAACTCTCGCCGATCGCCACTAACCAGCTTGCTACCATTCTCCGGTATGGCCTTACCGTAGTCAGGGTATGTGGCATCAATGAGTTTTGTCGTTAAGACTGCATTATCAAAGATGGCTTGCATGTGGTTATTAGAGAATCTCAATTCCACCATGATACCGGCATCGTCAGGCACAAGCTTGAGCAGTTCACTAACCCCTTTTCTTGGAATGATAAATTGCCTGTCCTTATTACCGGAATCGATATCTTCAATAAAGCTGATCGCCAGGCGCTGACCATTGGTGGCGACGAATGTAAGCTTGTTATCTACAAGCTCCACCAGCAATCCGTTGAAGAAATATCGCACATCCTGCTGCGCCATGGCGAAACTGGTTTTGTGTAGCAAATTATGAAGATTATCGGCGGCTATCTTTATTGTGACGTCTGGCTCAATCATCTGTACCTTGGGAAAGTCCTCTGTAGGCAAGGTCGCCAGATGAGACTTGAAACGCCCACTGGCGATATTCAGGTGATTGTCACTGAGTGAAAATTCTACGGCTGCTTCCTCCGACAGACTGCGACAAATATCGAGCAGCTTTTTTGCGGGTATGGTTGTTTGCCCTGCTTGTTCACACCGAACTTCGCTGGTCCGCGCAGTTAATTCCAGCTCCTGATCGGTTCCGGTCAAGGCCAGTTGCCCGTCTTCAACAAGCAGGAGCAAGTTGCCCAGGACTGGTATCGTTTGCTTTCGTTCCACCACGCTAGCTGCAACCTGCAGCGGCTCCAGCAATTTTGATCTATCAATTGAAAACTTCATAAAGGGTTAAAATCCCTGTGAAAATAGGCTATATGCCTGGTCGAGATAATTGATCGAAATACTTGGTCCCTATAGTACGACCTGTCCTAAATCCATCCCGTGAATCAAGCACCGTTAATCAGGAAGTAAGAAGACGAAGCAGATTCCTGTAGTCCTCATTAATGCTGCGCTCACTCTCTTTAAGTTCTTCTATTCGCCTGCAAGCATGTAGCACAGTCGTATGGTCCTTGCCTCCGAAGGCATCGCCTATCTCTGGCAAGCTATGGCTCGTCAATTCCTTTGCCAGTGCCATCGCTAACTGCCGTGGCCGTGCGATGGAACGATTGCGTTTCTTGGATTGCATGTCACTCATTCTTATCTTGTAATAATCAGCCACCGTTTTTTGAATATTATCTATGCCAACCTGTCGATCCTGAATGGCGATCAGATCCCTGAGAGAATCCCTTACCTGGTCAATACTGATATCTCTTCCAGTGAACTTTGCATTAGCGATGACGCGTTTCAGCGCACCTTCCAGTTCTCTAACATTTGAGCGAATCCTCTCGGCGATAAAAAATGCCGTATCATGAGTTAGAGGCACATTTTCCAATTCGGCCTTTTTCATCAAAATAGCTATTCGTGTCTCCAATTCAGGTGGCTCGACTGCTGCCGTCATACCCCACACAAACCGACTCTCGAGTCGCTCCTCCAGGCCCTGAATCTCCTTTGGATACCGATCACAGGTTAGTACTATCTGCCGCCCATCTTCTTGTAAACGATTGAAAACATGGAAAAATTCTTCCTGGGATTTAGAGCCCTTAGCTAGAAACTGAATGTCATCCATCAGTAATACGTCAACAGAGCGATAGTATTGAGTGAAGTCTGACATGGTCCCACGCTCTATCGCTCGAACCATATCCTCCATAAACCGTTGCGAGTACATATAGGCAACTTTTAGATTAGGATGTCGTTCAACGATCGAATTGCCCACGGCATGCATCAAATGCGTCTTACCCAATCCGGAGCCACCGTAGAGCAATAACGGATTATATGAAGCTCCGCCGACATTTTCAGATACCTGCACCGCTGCCGCTCTCGCCATCTCGTTGGAACTACCTTCCACAAATGTATCGAAGGTAAAACTCTTGTTTAGACCCAGGAGCGGATAGAAATTTTCCCTTGTCGTCAGGCTATTCAAGCCCGGCTTCTTTTGACCCGATGATGGGTGGAATTCATCGGTCGCCTGACGCGCTTTGTTCTTACTCCCTATCTCCAGATTGAGGGACGCACTACCGTTTTCCGCGATAAGCTCTTTAATCCTTTGCAGGAACTGACTACTCACCTTGTCCTTAATATATTTATTGGGCGCTAACAGCGTGATATCCGAATCACTAGAAATCACCTGTAGTGGCCGAATCCAGGTGTTGTATTGCTTTGATGTCAATTCATCCTCAAGCACATACAGACACTTTTGCCAGATTGATACCCCCACAAATCCCCCACTATCCATATAGTTTTTTATTTTAGATTGGATCTAATTACTTCGAACGATCCAATTAGCACGAAATTCCTAATATGAGCCTATAAATACGAACTGATTAACACAAACGTATTAACACGAGCTAACTGAAATAATCAGAACTTGGTCCACGTGATATACAGCCTCGATCTATCACCTGAGAGTATATCCGACGGTGGTACTTTCTAACGACAATTAGCCCATCTCGCCGCTACGAATAATACATCCATTTGTTAGTCCAAGCCAAGCGTTCAAAACAAATAGTTTTGTAAATTTCCTATATTTTTCAATAATTTATACACGACCTAGGGAGATATGCCGTGACTAAGCTGTGTACAAGCTGTGTATAAAAGATAGTACTTATCCACAAGCATATTAGCTGTGGATAAATGGGAGCTTTATACCCAGGATATCACCAGAATGTATTCAGCTCGTACATAATTAACTACCAGAGTTATGCTTGATGTAAACAATTGAAAACTGTAGTAATAAACGACTAATCCACAGCTTCAGCCCTCTTAATAAAAACAATAATAATAAATTTATATATATAACTATATTTTATTAAAAGAAGAATCCATCAGCAAATTAGCAAAAAGACAATTAATATTGATATATGCACAGAGACAATTGACTAAGATTCTGTTCTTCATTAGAATCCCCGCTCTTTTTTCCCCCATGCAGACTGGTATAAACCAATGAAAAGAACTTTTCAACCAAGTGTACTTAAGAGAAAACGGGCACATGGTTTCCGTTCCAGAATGTCCACGAAAGCTGGCCGTCTTGTTATCAAACGTCGTCGGGCAAAAGGCCGCAAGGTCCTGACTGCTTGATTCCTTGCTAACAGCCAATGGCTATTGGCTGGGCATGACAAATGTCCCTTCAGGCTTTTCCTGACTCAAAACGACTCAGAACTTCGACAGAATTTGATCTTGTTTTCAAAAACAATCAATATCGGGTAAGCACACCTGAATTTCTTTTCCTGGCAAAAGAGAATCAAGTCAAGATGAAACGGTTGGGCATGGTGGTCGCTAAAAGGAACACAACTCGAGCAGTAGATCGAAACTGTCTCAAACGCTTGATCAGAGAAGTCTTCAGGTGTGTAGAATTACCGTCTTTGGATATTGTCGTATTGACACGAAGCAGGGCGAATGGTCGATCAAACTCAGCCTTGACCGATATCCTTGAACAATCTTTCGGTAGCTTGTCTATGCAATTTACTAATCACGGAAAAGTTCATAAGTGAAGCTTGTTCTCACCAAATTGATCTGGCTCTACCAGATTACGCTCAGTAGCGTACTCGGTCAGCGATGTCGTTTTTACCCCAGCTGCTCTGAATATGCTATCGAAGCAATTGAGAAGCATGGCGTTGCCAGGGGCTCGCTGCTGGCGGCAACAAGAATATGCAAGTGTCATCCCTTTCACGACGGAGGGGTTGATTTAGTGCCAGAAAAGAACAGCTTAAAGAGCCCTTTAAACCACTCTTTAAGAAGCATGGCGACAATGAGTATCACCCCGAATTATGCCGTTCCAAAGGGTGTCGAATCCAACACGGCGGTAAAGGGGATAGGTCAATAATGGACATTCAGCGGATTGTTATCCTGATTGGCCTGGCGGTGAGTTCCTATATGCTTGTTCTCGCATGGAATGAAGACTACGGTAATGGAGCTGTGAACGCTCAAGTGGAGCAGCCGATTGTTTCAACTTCGACTCCGCAAATCACTTCTGACGACCTGCCCAATGTAACAGGAATAAGTGACGCTTCTGATCTTGTACCGACGATCGAAGCCGATGTTTCTATCAGTGCTCCTCAACAGCAGTTGCAATCGAACCCGAATATCGTCGTCAATACCGATGTACTTCAGCTAACTATAGATCTTGTTGGCGGCGACATTATTAGTGTTGCTTTACCTAAATATCCGGCGAATCTTGACACGCCCGACATACCCTTCCTGTTGGTAGATCCGAGAAATTCCTATGCGGCTCAAAGTGGTTTGATTGGACCTGATGGCATTGATAAATCAGGCAATCGTCCACTTTATCAAGCCGCGCAAAGCTCTTATGAATTGCTTGATAGTGATAGCCTGGAGGTGGATCTTACTTTCATAAACGAAGCAAATGTTGTCATCAAGAAGCGATTTACCTTCCATCCCAGCGACTATCTGATCGACGTAAAATATATTGTTAATAACACTTCATATGAGGATATGAATGTTGCTCTTTTTTCGCAAATAAAGCGGGATGGTCAAGAGCCGGTTGAAGCAAATACCAACGCCATGGGCCTGCGCCCTTTTGTTGGCGGCGCAACTCATACTACTGAGGAACTGTACAACAAGCTGACCTTTGAGGACATTTCTGAAGATGGATACAAGGGTAAATACGACGGTGGATATATTGCCATGGTCCAGCACTATTTCGTCAGTGCATGGGTACCAGTCGGAGAAGGTTCATATAGCTATCAGATGCGGAAATTATCCGGGCAGGATATTTACTTTCTTGGATTTACCACGCCAATGTTGAATATTCCACCGGGTAGCATTGGAGAGATTGCTGCAAAATTTTATGTGGGGCCGAAGGATCAATACCGCCTGGAAGAGATAGCGGAAGGGCTCGACCTTACCGTCGATTACGGATTTCTCTGGTGGCTTGCCAAACCCCTGTTTTACTTGCTAACGATGATACACGGAGTCTTTAATAACTGGGGTATCGCAATAATATTACTTACCGTTGTAGTAAAGACCTTATTATTTCCGTTGTCAGCAGCCAGCTTCAGATCCATGGCAAAGATGAGAAAATTGCAGCCGGAAATGACTCGACTGAAAGAGCACTACGGTGACGACAAGCAAAAATTTTCTCAGGCAATGATGGATCTCTACAAGAAGGAAGGCGCTAATCCACTTGGTGGCTGTTTCCCGATGTTACTGCAAATGCCTGTATTTTTGGCCTTGTACTGGACGCTGATGGAAAGTGTCGAATTACGTCACGCCCCATTTATGTTGTGGATTAATGATCTTTCAGTGATGGACCCATACTTTGTTCTACCCATACTCATGGGTGGTTCTATGTTCCTAACTCAAATGATGCAACCAGAACCACCTGATCCTACTCAGGCCAAGGTCATGAAGATGATGCCTATTATGTTCACCTTCTTTTTCCTTTGGTTCCCATCAGGCCTTGTACTTTATTGGCTCGTGAACAATATTCTGTCTGTATTACAACAATGGTTTGTTACCCGTCAGGTAGAAAAAGCCGGTTAATCTGGCGGCCACCCACCGCTGATTTAAGCTGGGATCTGAAGCAGATGGCTATGTGCACATGAGTAAACATTTAGTTGAAAAGGATACGATAGTTGCCCAGGCAACTCCTCCTGGCAAAGGCGGAATCGGTGTCATCAGACTATCCGGATCCATGGTTCCTGAACTTGCTAATGCCTTACTAGGTTCACTACCGTCGCCCCGGATGGCGACCTATCGACATTTCCTGGACAAAAACGGTACTGCCATCGATCAGGGGATTGCCCTGTATTTCAAGGCACCAAATTCCTTTACTGGTGAACACGTACTTGAATTACAAGGCCATGGAGGCTCAGTCGTCCTGGGCATGGTACTCGAACGGTGCGTTGCGCTTGGCGCTCGATTAGCCAATCCAGGGGAGTTCAGTGAGCGTGCTTTTCTAAATGACAAGATAGATCTGGCGCAGGCGGAAGCCATTGCAGATCTCATTGATAGTGCGAGCACTGCTGCCGCTCGTGGTGCACTAAAATCCCTTCAAGGTGAGTTTTCGAAGCAGATCAAAATTCTAAATGAAAGAGTTATAAAACTAAGGATGTACGTAGAGGCAGCGATTGATTTCCCAGAGGAGGAAATCGATTTTCTGGCTGAAGACAAAGTAGAGATTGAAATTAACGAGATTCTGGAAACATTCTCAGAAATTGCCAAACAAGCTCATCAAGGGGTCATGCTAAGAGAGGGCGTTAGTCTAGTCATAGCCGGTCGCCCAAATGCGGGAAAATCCAGCTTGATGAATATCTTAACCGGGCGAGACTCTTCAATTGTCACTAGCATAGCCGGAACAACCAGAGATATTATCGATGAACACATCCATCTTGATGGCCTGCCCTTAAGGCTTATTGATACCGCCGGTATTAGAGAAGCTGCTGACGAGATAGAAGAGGAAGGATTAAGGCGAGCACTAAATGAAATTGAACGAGCGGATAGGCTCCTGCTTGTTGTTGACTGCAATGAAGAAAAGGGCGCTATCGCCGAAAAAATTGAAGAAGTCCGGGGCGAGATACCCTCCGAAATACCAACGACAATTATCCTTAACAAGATTGACCTAAACAGCGCCTGGCAAACAGAGATTCCGGATGGGGTTGAATGGCTTGGAGTCTCGGCCAAGACCGGTGAGGGAATGCAATACCTAAGAGAATACTTAAAGGAGGTCCTCGGCTATACGGTTCCGGAATCAGGTACATTTATCGCCCGATCTCGTCATGTAAACGCTCTGCGCCGTGCAACAAGCCTGGTGGAAGCTGGCAGGAGATGCCTAATTGAAGACAATGCCGGTGAATTGTTGGCCGAGGAATTGAAAATTTGTCAGCGAGTCCTGGGTGAGATCACCGGTGAGTTTACGAGTGATGATCTTCTCGGAAGGATATTTTCAAGCTTCTGCATCGGAAAATAGGCTGATTTACGCGCTATTTATTTTGCGGGGTCATTAGTTTGTTCTTGTCCGCAATTAAAAATCTTCTGTGCCAGCCACTTTGTAAGTGGTTGATTTAACAGCCAAATTTTAACTGTATGTTGTAAATTCAGCTGAATATATGCGATTACCGGATAGGGACTGGTTCCGGTGTAATCAAGCAAGAGTCAATTTCTTCTCAAACAAAACTAGTCAAATGGTGCAGCAACCGTATACTTGTCATCCGATTTTTGACCCGGACTTTTAGCCAAATACAGCTATGCTAAACCGAAGCGAACAATTTGACGTCATTGTGATAGGTGGTGGCCATGCTGGAACTGAAGCGGCGCTTGCAGCAGCAAGGACAGGCGTCAAAACCCTTCTTGTCACACAGAATATTGAGACATTAGGCCAGATGTCATGTAATCCGGCCATTGGTGGTATCGGCAAGAGTCATCTGGTCAAAGAAATAGATGCGCTGGGCGGCATAATGGCGCTTGCAGCAGATCATGCAGGCATCCACTTTCGCGTATTAAATGGTCGCAAAGGCCCAGCGGTAAGAGCAACCCGAGCCCAGGCAGATCGGGCGCTATACAAGGGCTACATTCGTTCCGCGCTGGAACAGCAGCCTAATCTAAGGATATTTCAACAAACCGTCGCCGATCTCGTCGTTGATGGAGATCGTGTATCAGGCGTTGTTACGACCATGGGATTGAAATTTTCGGCCAGCACCGTAGTACTGACGGTTGGTACTTTTCTCGGCGGCGTCATCCATGTTGGTATGGACAAACAGGAAGGTGGTCGTGCCGGTGATGCAGCCAGTAACCGACTAGCGGCACGATTAAGGGAGCTACCTTTTTCTGTCAGTCGACTAAAAACAGGCACGCCGCCACGTATTGATGGCAAAACCGTTGATTTTAGTGAGCTGGAAGAGCAGCCGGGTGATGAACCACGCCCGGTCATGTCCTATTTGTCAGAACGAGCGGATCATCCGCAGCAAGTCTCTTGTTTTATTACGCATACAAATGAACAGACTCATGAGCTGATTAGCAATAGCCTCGATCGATCACCCCTATTCACCGGTGAAATTGACGGCGTTGGCCCGCGCTATTGTCCTTCGATTGAAGATAAGGTGGTTCGCTTTAGTGATAAGGCATCCCACCAGATATTTATTGAGCCCGAGGGTTTAGGCACAACAGAACTTTATCCCAATGGCATTTCCACCAGTTTGCCATTTGATGTACAGCTTGATTTCGTCAGGACTATCAAAGGTTTTGAACAGGCCCACATTACCCGTCCTGGCTACGCGATTGAATATGACTTCTTTGAGCCGCGTGATTTGAAGCCCACATTGGAGACCAGGCATTTGCAGGGTTTGTACTTTGCCGGGCAGATCAATGGTACAACCGGATATGAAGAGGCTGCCGCTCAAGGTCTGATCGCCGGGCTGAATGCAGCCAGGAGATCGGTTGGAAAAGAAGGTTGGTGTCCGTCGCGGAGTGAGGCCTATATCGGGGTCCTTATCGATGACTTAGTTACCATGGGTACGAAGGAACCGTATCGAATGTTTACCAGCCGCGCAGAGTATCGTCTTATCCTGCGTCAGGACAATGCAGATCGCAGATTGACTGAAGCGGGCCGAGCGATGGATCTTGTTGATGATCAGCGGTGGCAGCAATTTTGTCAGAAGCAAAATTCCATCGACAAAGAAGCGCAGCGACTGGGTGAGATCATCGTTCATCCTGGTGATCAGAAAATTGAGGCCATGCTGGGTCAATCCATGAACAGGGAATACCGACTAATCGAGTTGCTGAAGCGGCCCAATGTTCATATCGAGCCTTTGCTTAAAGCCAGTGGCCTGGTGCTTTCCAGCGCCGTGGTTAACGAGCAAATTGAGATTGACTGTAAATACGAGGGATATATTTCCCGCCAGCAAGAGGAAATTGACCGGGTTTCTGCGCAGCAAGAGACCGGCATTCCCGAGAATATTGACTACAAAGAGATTAGAGGGCTGTCAAATGAGGTGTGCCAGAAGCTTGAAGAAGTTAGGCCTGTCACAATAGGGCAGGCAGGCAGAATTTCCGGCGTCACTCCTGCAGCGGTATCTTTGCTACTCGTCTATCTAAAAAAACGGAATCGACTGGTTCGTCCTGGCAGGGAAGCCGTCCATAGTGCAGGCTCAGTAAAGCTGGCCTGATGCAAATTGTAGAGCAGATACTGAAGGGTTTGGAGCAACTCCCCTTTCACACCGATAATAGTCTGGCTGAACGCTCTGCAGCTTTTCTTGAGCAATTGGCACGATGGAACAAAACCTTTAATTTAACCGCCATTAGATCGGTGGAAGATATGATCGGTCATCATCTTATGGACTCATTTTCCATTGCGCCTTTTATCAAGCAATCAAAAATCATTGACGTTGGCAGTGGCGCAGGGTTTCCTGGTCTGCCGCTGGCGATGTTGTATCCGGATAGAGAGTTTGTACTCATTGATTCCAATGGCAAAAAGACGCGATTCATCACTCAGGTTGTTTTCAATTTGGAGATCAGCAACGTAGAGGTTGTTCACAGCCGCGCCCAGGATATCGTAGAGCGAACCTTCGACCATGTATTGTGCAGAGCTGTGGCATCCCTTCCGGACATTGCCTCCATGGTGACTCACCTTGTGGCGGACAAGGGAAATGTGCTTGCCCAAAAGGGTAAGATCGGTGACGACACGACCTTGCCGCAGAATTCTCCCCTTAAGATTCAACAGATCATTGATATCAATGTACCCCTGGTTGATGGCGAACGATGTATGGTAGAAATGATTCACAGGAAGGCCAGTTAATGGGCGTTGTACTCGCGGTAGCCAATCAGAAAGGCGGGGTCGGTAAAACGACCACCAGCGTTAATCTGGCGGCGTCGCTGGCTGCCATGCAACGGCAAGTACTGCTGATTGACCTTGATCCCCAGGGTAATGCCACCATGGGCAGCGGTATCGACAAGAATGATCTGGAAGCCTCTGTCTACGAAGTTCTTACCGGATTCCTGCCGGTAGAAGAGGCGAGAATTAATGCCGAAGCAGCCGGCTACGATATTTTGGCAGCCAATGTGGAATTGACTGGCGCAGAAATTGAACTACTGGATATTGCTGACAGGGAGTACTGTCTGGCAAGAGCCATCGAGCCCGTTAAGCAGGCGTATGATTTCATCATCATAGATTGTCCGCCGTCACTAAGTCTGCTGACGGTTAATGGTCTGGTTGCGGCCGACAGCGTAGTGATCCCAATGCAGTGTGAATACTATGCACTTGAAGGCTTATCCGCATTGGTGGACACAATTAACAGAATATCGGCGAATCTGAATCCCGGGCTCGATATCGAAGGAATTGTCCGGACAATGTACGACCCGCGGAATAGTTTGACCCTGGATGTATCTGCTCAACTGCGGGATCATTTTGGTGACATTGTATATCGGACGGTTATTCCCAGAAATGTCCGCCTGGCCGAGGCGCCCAGTTACGGGATACCCATATTGTTTTATGACAAACAGTCCAGAGGGGCACGTGCGTATCTGGCGCTGGCAGGTGAGGTAGTGCGCCGTCATTCTGACTTTATTGCCAAAGACTCTACTGCGAAAGAGATGGGATCTGAAGACACATCTTCAAATGACACACCTTCTGATGAAATTAAGTAAACGGGAAAGCTGATATGGCGGCAAAGAAAAGAGGCTTGGGTCGAGGGTTGGATGCCCTACTGGGTCCTAGAAAGGAGAGCCCCGAGGTCAGGTCTGATCACTTGCTCAAGGGAATCCCTGTTGAATGGATCAAGCCGGGAAAGTATCAGCCTCGAAAAGGTTTTGACGAAGAGAGTCTGGCCGAACTGGCAGTATCTATTAAGGCGCAGGGCGTCATGCAGCCCATCATCGTGCGCACGCTTGGCCAGGATAGCTTTGAGCTTATATCCGGAGAACGCAGATGGCGGGCGGCACAGTTAGCGGGCCTTGAGAAAATTCCCGCTATCATTCGCGATGTGGATGACGAGGCGGTCATTGCAATGTCCCTGATCGAGAATATACAGCGCGAGGACCTCAACCCCTGGGAAGAGTCGCTGGCTTTACAACGCTTGATAGAAGAATTTGAACTGACTCACCAACAGGTAGCCGATGCCGTGGGAAAGAGTAGAACCGCAGTCACCAATACGCTTCGATTGTTGAATCTGAGCCCGTATGTTATCCGTTTGCTGACAACAGGTGATATCGAAATGGGCCATGCCAGAGCAATTCTAAGCCTGGATGATGCACGTCAGGAGAAAGCAGCAAGGGAAATCGCCTCCCGCCAGCTCAATGTCAGACAGGCTGAAGCATTGGTCAGGAAGATATTAGGCGGTGCTGAGCAGAGGCCGGGCAAAACAGTCGATGGTGATACAAAGCGCCTGCAGGATCGACTCTCGGAAAGGTTAGGACAATCGGTTTCTCTTCAGCATACGGCGAAAGGAAGGGGCAAGTTGACGATAAACTACAACAGTCTGGATGAACTGGACGGCATTTTGCAGTTTTTCGGAGATCTGGAGTAAGACCTCGCTTGTGGGAACGAGACTATAATCACTTATGTAAGAAATTTCCATAAGGGGGAAAATAGTACCTTCTGAAGTTGAATGGACCACCGTTAAACTCTATACTCTGCACGCGAAAAAGGACGGAGTATTTTAAGCTAGATGTACAGTGCCTCTTAGATCCTTTTTCTGGGTTCAATCGCCAGCTGATCGAATAGTCATCATGCAGTTTATCGCAATGATTCTACTCGCGGGGTTAAGCATTTTTATTGATTGGGCTGCCGCATATTCATCCCTCTTGGGTAGTTTGGTTACTGTTGTGCCAGGCTTTGTTTGTGGACAAGCGGTTTTTGGTCAAAGGCGTTTTGGTCAGTGGAAAATTGTACGATCTGTTTTTGGACGTTTAGTAAAGCCGAACGAGAATGAGCGCTTCTCTAAAAAAGTTTCACAAGGTGAACAGGGATTGAGCAAGGTCGTTCGCGGTTTAGCGGCCAAATTTGTTTTAAGCATCGCGATGTTTATCGCGATTTTTGTATGGGTACCTCAGCTGAACGCGTTGTTCTTCTTTGGAAGCTTTGTTGGTATGCAATTGATGTATATAATCGCGCCTTTGGTAATTGTGCCAATACTGGAAGACAAGGCTGGCATGTTCTTTAAAGGTCAAGAGTCGAGAGTAATGAAGCAGGATCTAAATAAATAATGACCGGTGATACAATCACATCTGAAGAATATATTCAGCATCACCTGACGAACCTGACCTATGGTGAGTTCGATGATGGACACTGGGGATTTGCTCATGGAGCTGCAGATATAGCTGAAATGGGGTTCTGGGCGATCAATGTGGATACTATGTTCTGGTCCCTCACCCTCGGCTTTACCTTTCTTTTTATGTTTATGGTTGCCATTCGTCAAGCAACGCCAGGCGTACCTGGTGGCTGGCAGAACGTCTGTGAAATGGCGGTGGAATTCGTTGAAACCAATGTCACTAATGTCTTTGGAACTCGCCCTAATGCGATAATTGGTCCGCTATCACTAACCATACTGATCTGGGTGTTCTTGATGAACCTGATGGATTTGATACCGGTTGATTTCATTCCACACGCTGCTCAATTAGCCGGAGTGCCATATTTCAAGGTCGTAGCGACCACAGATCCCAATGCGACATTGGGCATGTCCCTGGGCGTTTTCTTCCTCGTTCTTTTTTATAACTTCAAGATCAAAGGTCCGATCAAATTCGGAGCGAGCCTGATAACCCATCCGATTCCTCATTGGAGCATGTACTGGTTCAATCTGATTTTGGAAGTAGTCGATATGATCGCCAAACCCTTATCTCACGGTTTGCGCTTATTCGGTAATTTATATGCCGGAGAGATGATCTTTATACTCATTGCCCTGCTGCCGTTTTATGCACAATGGGCGTTGTCTCTTCCCTGGGCAATATTTCATATTCTGATTATTTGTCTGCAAGCATTTGTCTTCATGATTCTGACGATCGTTTATTTGGCGCAGGCGCATGAGGTAGATGAACACTAGATCAAAGCAGGTTTAGCAAGATCTTTTGACTAATGATTAACACTTATTTTTAACACTGATTTATATTTTAAGTCGATTTTAAGCAGGAGTACATAATGGAACAATCGATCATAATTGTCGCTGGCGCAATACTAATGGGTCTTGGTGCAATTGGTAGTGGCGTAGGTATTGGTATCTTGGGCGGTAAATACCTTGAAGGTGTTGCCCGACAGCCAGAACTACAGCCGATGCTGATGACACAGTTATTCATCTCTCTCGCACTGGTTGATGCGGTGCCGATTATTGCAGTGGGTATCTCTCTGTATATGATTTTTGCGCTATAGCAATCAGGGTTCCTCTTTCAACGGTATTTGAGGTGAAACGGTGAGTATTAACTTAACCATGTTGGGCCAACTGATCTCCTTTGTGATGTTTGTGCTCTTTTGTATGAAGTTTGTGTGGCCACCACTGACTGAGATTATGCGAGCGAGACAAAAGCTGATCGCAGAAGGGTTGGAGAAAGCCACAGCTGCGGAGAAGCAGCTTGAACAGGCGAATGAATCTGCGGCTGTCGAGCTTGACGAAGCGAAGAAGCAATCCGCTGATCTTATTAGTCAGGCAAGAGCCCGGGCCACTCAACTCGTGGAAGAAGCAAAGGACACAGCTAAAGAAGAAGCAGCCAGAATTATTCAGGGCGCTCAAGCTGAGATCGATCAGGAGATCAATCGAGCCCGCGAACAGTTGCGCAGCCAACTGGGCGAGCTCGCGATTGAAGGTGCTGAGAAAATTCTTGAAAGCACCATCGATCGATCAATTCATGAAGACATGCTGAACAAGCTGTCTGCCCAGTTGTAGCGAGAAGTCTTATGGCCGAAGCAGAACTAGCGACGATTGCACGACCTTATGCCAGGGCAGCATTTGCGGTCGCTCTGGACGTAACTGATGGGCTCGATACCTGGTCACGGATGCTGGCTTTGCTGGCGGCAGCGCTTTCCGAGGATCTTATTCGTGAGGCGCTCGATAATCCCCGATTGTCCGGTGAAGACGAAGCGAATCTTCTGATTACGATGTTTGGTGATGATCTTAATGACGAAGGCAAGAACTTCGTGGGCGTCCTGGCCGAATATGATCGCATTGAGCTACTACCTGAAATCGCCGATATGTTTGCGCTCTTGAAAGCAAATCACGAAAAGAC
The DNA here is from genome assembly GCA_046582185.1 of Pseudomonadales bacterium. Taxonomy (GTDB): domain Bacteria; phylum Pseudomonadota; class Gammaproteobacteria; order Pseudomonadales; family Azotimanducaceae. The sequence continues at coordinate 129,594 of JAYGEX010000028.1, forward strand.
AATGGAGATACAGGTCACCAGTGCCTTTGAGGTGACCGATGCGCAGAAAGAAGTATTGGCAGAAGCCTTGCAAAGAAAGCTGCAGCGGACCATAAATCTTGAAACCCGTGTAAATAAGACTTTGATTGGTGGCGTAGTGATAAAGGCCGAAGACACGGTTATTGATAGTTCAGTGCGGGGCAAATTGCAAAAAATGTCCCACGCACTTAGTTAGATTGAAACAAAAATACATACTAGATTAACTTTTCCCCGGGGAACGGTACATGCAACAACTGAATCCTTCTGAAATAAGCGAAATCATCAAGCAGCGAATTGGACAGCTTGATGTCACTTCAGAGGCTCGAAATGAGGGCACCATCGTTAGTGTATCTGACGGTATCGTGCGCATCCATGGGCTGGCTGATGTGCAAAATGGGGAAATGATTGAATTTCCCGATAATCTCTTTGGTTTTGCGCTCAATCTTGAGCGGGACTCCGTCGGCGCTGTTGTACTAGGTGACTATAAGGTACTACGAGAAGGACAAACTGCGCGCTGTACCGGTAGAATCCTTGAAGTTCCCACAGGTCCGGAGTTGTTGGGCCGAGTTGTTGATGCCTTGGGTAATCCAATGGATGGCAAAGGTCCACTCAATGCTTCCAGTTCATCACCTGTTGAAAAGGTGGCTCCTGGGGTTATCGCGCGACAGCATGTTGATGAGCCAGTACAGACCGGTTTGAAATGTATCGACTCCATGATTCCGGTTGGACGTGGGCAGCGAGAACTTATTATTGGTGACAGGCAAACAGGTAAGACGGCCATTGCAATTGACGCGATCATCAATCAGAAAGACTCCGGCATAAAGTGTGTATACGTCGCTATCGGTCAGAAATTGTCCTCCGTCGCTAACGTTGTTGCTACGCTTGAAGAGCATGGCGCCATGGAAAATACAATCATTGTTGTCGCCGGTGCAGCGGAACCGGCGCCTATGCAGTACATTGCAGCTTATTCAGGTTGTGCCATGGGTGAATATTTCCGCGATCGAGGCGAAAATGCCTTGATCGTCTATGATGATCTCACCAAACAAGCCTGGGCTTATCGTCAGGTCTCATTGTTACTTCGTAGACCGCCTGGTCGTGAAGCTTATCCCGGAGACGTTTTCTATCTTCATTCACGTTTGTTGGAAAGAGCGGCCAGGGTTAATGCTAATTATGTTGAAGAATTCACCAAGGGTGAAGTGAAAGGCAAGACCGGATCATTAACTGCCTTGCCCATTATTGAAACTCAGGCAGGTGACGTTTCTGCATTCGTTCCAACCAACGTAATTTCTATTACCGATGGCCAGATATTCCTGGAGTCCGACAAATTTTTTGCCGGTGAAAGACCCGCCATGAATCCAGGTATTTCTGTATCTCGCGTTGGTGGTGATGCCCAGGTTAAGTTCATGTCTAAAATTTCAGGTGGTATTAAGCTCGCACTGGCCCAGTATCGTGAACTGGCGGCATTCGCTCAGTTTGCATCTGATCTGGACGATGCAACAAGACGTCAATTGGAGCATGGTGAGCGTATTAATGAGCTGATGAAGCAAAAGCAATATGCTCCTATGTCAGTGGCAGAGATGGGAATTGTCCTGTTCGCAGCTAACGAAGGTTATCTGCAAGAAGTTGAAGTAAGCAAGGTGCTGGATTTCGAAGCAGCGCTGGTTAGCTATATGCATGCTGAGCATGGCGACTTTATGAAGGAAGTGAATGAAAATGGTGCTTACACTGACGAGGTGGTTGAGTCGATGAAGCAGGCACTTGAATCATTTAAGGCGACTCAAACCTGGTAGCGAATTCTTGGCAGGCTTGTCTAATTTGGCATCCTGTAAAGAGCTTGGCTTTAAGTAGCTTTCTGAGACGAAAGCATTAGTGAGGAAGGCATGGCGAACACCAAAGAATTAAGAAAGCAAATTGGTGGCATCAAAAATACGCAGAAGATTACCGGCGCGATGGAAATGGTTGCGGCGAGCAAGATGCGTAAAGCTCAGGAACGAATGGCGCGCGGGCGTCCTTATTCCGACCATATCAGGTCAGTGATCGGTCATGTCGCTAACGCATCGCCAGAGTATCGGCATGCTTTTCAAGTTGAGCGTGACGTTAAGAGAGTTGGCTACATCATTGTCACCACAGATAAAGGGCTTTGTGGCGGGCTGAATATTAATCTGCTGAAGAAGACTGTTGGCAGTATTAAAGAGTGGGTGGATCAGGATATCGAAGTTGATCTATGTATTATCGGCAATAAGGGCGTGCAGTTCTTTAAGAGCTACGGCGGAAACGTAGTTGCAGCCAGTAGTCACGTCAGTGAGACACCCGCGATTTCCGATTTAATCGGAAGCATCAAGGTAATGTTGGATGCCTTTGAAGAAGGCCGCGTGGATAAGATCTTTTTGGCGAACAATGTGTTTGTAAACACCATGACGCAAACGCCGACCATCAATCAATTGGTGCCAATAGCGTCAATGGATGGCGATAGTTTAAATAGTCATTGGGATTATATTTATGAGCCTGATGCAAGACAGTTGATTGAAGGTTTGATTACTCGATTCCTGGAGTCGCAGGTTTATCAAGCTGTAGTAGAAAATGTAGCATGTGAGCAGGCAGCAAAGATGATAGCGATGAAGAGTGCCACCGATAATGCAGGAGACCTGATTGATGAATTACAGTTGATCATGAATAACGCACGTCAGGCATCAATCACACAAGAATTATCTGAAATAGTAAGCGGTGCTGCGGCGGTATAGCTAGCGCTGCGGCGGTTTTGGTTAAATCAGAACCAAATCAAGAATTTTTATCAAGAGGATAAAACAATGGGTAGCGGACGAATCGTACAAGTTATCGGTGCGGTCATTGATGTAGAGTTTCCCCGGGAAGAAGTTCCACAGGTTTACGAAGCGTTGATGGTAGAAAAGCACAATCTGACTCTCGAAGTTCAGCAGCAACTTGGTGACGGCGTTGTACGAACCATTGCGATGGGAAGTTCCGAAGGCGTGAGTCGCGGTCTGGAAGTTAGCAGTACCAACAATCCGATCTCGGTACCAGTGGGCGAAGAAACACTTGGCCGAATTATGGATGTACTGGGTAATCCAATCGACGAAAAAGGTCCTATTGGCGAAAAAATGCGTATGCCAATTCACCGCAAGCCGCCTACATATGAAGAATTGGCCGGTGGTCGAGATCTTCTTGAAACAGGTGTCAAAGTAATTGACCTCATATGCCCGTTCGCAAAAGGCGGTAAAGTAGGCTTGTTTGGCGGTGCTGGTGTAGGCAAGACCGTGACCATGCTTGAGCTTATTAACAATATCGCAAAGGAGCACAGTGGCTTGTCTGTGTTTGCTGGAGTTGGCGAGCGGACACGGGAAGGTAATGATTTCTACCACGAGATGGCAGAAGCGGGTGTATTAGACAAAATTTCGATGGTCTTTGGTCAAATGAATGAGCCTCCCGGAAATAGGCTTCGCGTTGCCCTGTCTGGCCTGACCATGGCAGAGAAATTCCGTGATGATGGCAAGGACGTACTGTTCTTCGTCGATAATATCTATCGCTACACTTTAGCGGGAACGGAAGTATCCGCCCTCCTCGGCCGTATGCCTTCTGCTGTTGGATATCAGCCAACATTGGCGGAGGAAATGGGTGTACTACAGGAGCGAATTACAACAACTAAAACAGGATCGATTACTTCCATCCAGGCGGTATATGTACCGGCGGACGATTTAACGGACCCATCTCCAGCAACAACATTCGCGCACCTTGACTCCACTGTTACATTGTCACGCGACATTGCGTCATTAGGTATTTATCCTGCAGTAGATCCGCTGGATTCAAGTTCACGCCAGCTCGATCCCCTGGTAGTAGGAGACGAGCATTATAATGTGGCTCAAGGCGTTCAGAGTGTTTTACAGAAATACAAGGAACTGAAAGATATTATCGCAATTCTCGGCATGGATGAATTATCTGAAGAAGATAAACTTACTGTATATCGCGCACGTAAAGTGAGTCAGTTCTTCTCTCAGCCAATGCACGTTGCAGAAGTCTTTACAGGTCAGCCGGGCGTTTATGTTACGTTGGCAGATACCATTAGAAGCTTTAAGGGTATCCTAGAGGGTGAGTATGATGATTTACCAGAAGCCGCATTCAGCATGGTGGGTAGTATTGAACAAGCAATTGAAAAGGCTAAGACTCTTTAAGTAAGAGGTATATTGATATGGCATCCACAGTACTTTGCAGTATCGTTAGCGCTGAAAAGGAAATATTTTCCGGTCAGGTTGAAATGGTGATTGCGACTGGCACGATTGGAGAATTAGGCATTTTGCCGGGACATACTCCGCTATTGAGTGGCGTAAAACCGGGCCCGGTTCGATTGATATTGGAAGGTGGTGAAGAAGAGATCTTTTTTGCTTCCGGCGGCTATATCGAAGTCCAGCCGACGTCCATTACCATTCTCGCTGATACAGCCGTTAGAGCAGATGATATCGATGAAGCTGCTGCCGTTAGTGCCCAGCAGAAGGCCGAACAGGAACTGCGGGATCAGAAATCAGACCTTGATTTTGCGCGGGTATCCTCTGATCTACAGGAGCAGGCGGCGATGTTGCGGACGATTCGAAAGCATCGCGACCAGCGGAAGTAAGGCCAGGATGATTCCTTTTTCTGATTGAGAAAACGGCGCGAGCCGTTTTTTTTGCCTTGAATTAGTAGCTGAAATGAAAGGTATTTTCACCATCTGACTACGATGAATACTCAAGCAGTCTTCCTCATCAAACTCGCTACACATTCGCTAACATAGTTCGGTAAACTGAATCTATGGAAAATGACAATATTGAAGTATGTATCCTGGCCGCCGGCATGGGCTCTCGAATGCGATCAAGCCGGCCAAAGGCTTTACAGCTTTTGGGCGGCAGACCTTTGCTCGAGCATTTGCTGGATACCGTAGATTCCCTGAACCCGTCCAGGATTCATGTCGTCATTGGTCAGGAAGCGCAGCAAATTCGTGATGCCTTTTCGGGCCGAGACAATATTAACTGGGTACTGCAAGAAGAGAGATTGGGCTCAGGTCACGCAGTCATGCAGGCGGTTGATCAATTTAGCGATGATTCAAAGGTTCTGATCTTACTGGGCGATGCTCCTTTGGTGAAGAGAGATACACTTGATGCGATGCTGCAGCTGGATTGTGATCTTGGTGTGTTAACCGTTGATCAGGAAAATCCGTTCAACTATGGCAGGATAATCCGGGATGATGCAGATAATGTACTGGCGATTATAGAGGAGCGTGATGCAACGGATGAGCAAAGAAAAATAACGGAGATCAATACCGGTGGTATGGTTGCAAATTCAAAAGGCCTGAAACAATGGCTCGGTGAACTGAGCTGTGACAACGATCAAGGTGAATACCTGCTGACAGATATTGTCTCCATTGCGGCGAAGCTTGCGTGTAGTGTTTCTACCCATAAGACAACTGACACCATTGAAGTCACCGGCATCAATACATTTTCACAACTGTCTTCATTAGAAAGAGAATTTCAATTTAGTAATGCCAGCATCCTCATGGAACAAGGTGTACACATTATTGACCCTTATAGATTTAATCAGCGTGGCACGGTAATCGTCGGCAGAGATATTCTTATTGATATTAACGTCGTACTTGAGGGACGTGTTGAACTCGCTGATGGTGTCAGCATTGGTCCAAATTGCATTATCAAGGACAGTATTATTGGCGCAAATACCATCATTAAGGCCGACTCAATTCTTGATGAGACAGTGACGGAGGCTGAATGCAGCGTTGGTCCATTTGCCCGGCTCAGACCAGGCACAATGCTGAAACATAAGGTCGCCGTTGGAAACTTTGTAGAAGTCAAAAAGAGTACGCTCGGCGAAGGCACCAAGGCCAGCCATCTAAGCTATTTAGGTGATAGTACGATTGGCAGCGCAGTAAATATTGGTGCTGGCACAATTACCTGCAACTACGATGGCGTCAATAAATTTGAGACCCATATTGGCAATGACGTCTTTGTGGGTTCGAATTCTTCACTGGTTGCGCCAGTCACTATTTCCGAGGGTGTAACGATAGGAGCCGGCTCAACCATCACCAAAGATGTTGAAGCTGATGTGCTGGCGATTGGGCGAGGCCGTCAGAAGATCATTTCGAACTGGCAGCGCCCGGTTAAGAAGGAAAAGTGACAATAGAATTTCTGATGACTGAGACTGGATTAGGATAGAGCTTATGTGTGGCATTGTTGGTGCGATAGCAGAGCGAAATGTTACCGGCATTTTGCTGGAAGGCCTGCAGCGTCTGGAATACAGGGGGTATGATTCGGCTGGTTTAACGGTGTTGAGTCAGAGCGATGGCTTGCAGCGTGTGCGCCGCCTGGGCAAGGTCATTGAATTAAGGGACGCTTGTGAGTCAGTTGCACCTAATGGCTATATCGGAATTGCACACACCAGATGGGCGACCCATGGGAAGCCTTCAGAGGAAAATGCCCATCCTCATGTAAGCGGGAACAAGGTGAGCGTTGTCCATAATGGAATTGTGGAAAACCATGAACGCCTGCGCTCGGGATTACAAGAACTGGGTTATGTATTTCAATCAGAAACAGACACAGAAGTCATCGCACATCTTCTGGATTCAGAAGTTAAGAAATGTGCTGATTTCCACCGGGCATTTGATAATACGCTGGACGCACTGGAAGGTGCTTACGCGCTGGTAGCGCAACACACGGATTTTCCTGGCTTATTAATGGCGGCCAGAGTCGGAAGCCCGCTGGTGGTTGGGCTTGGGATTGGCGAGAACTATGTCGCATCTGATCCCCAGGCCCTGCGACCGGTCACCGATCGTTTTATTTTCCTCGAAGAGGGTGAAGTGATTGAGCTTACCCTGGAAGACATAAAGATATTCGGTGACAATAAGGACAGCATCGAGAGTCGTACGGTAATACTGGATGAAAGAAGAGATGCGGGTGACAAGGGTAAGTTCCGTCACTACATGCTGAAGGAGATTTATGAACAGCCTGAAACTGTCAGGCAAACGCTTCAGGGCCGAATTACTGACAAGCATGTACTAGACAGCGCTTTTGGTGCAGGTGCAGATGTCATGTTCGCCAAGGTTAAGGCGGTGCAAATTGTCGCCTGCGGAAGTAGCTATTATACCGGCATTGTTGCCAGTTACTGGATAGAACAATATGCAGGTTTAACCTGCAGTGTAGAAGTTGCCAGTGAGCTGCGTTACAGGAAAGTTGCGGTGCTCCAGGATACCCTGCTGGTGACTATCTCCCAGTCCGGTGAAACCGCAGATACGCTGGCGGCCCTTCGCAATGCAACTGACGACAACTACCTGGCAAGTCTTTGCCTGTGCAACGTACCCAACAGTACCCTGGTACGTGAGTCCGACTATTGCTTAATGATTCTGGCGGGGATGGAAATTTGCGTCGCTTCTACCAAGGCCTTTACCAATCAACTGGCGGATTTATTACTGCTGGTGATTGCCCTGGGCAAGCATAATGAATTGACGGAGGACGGCGAGCAAGAACTTGTAAGCGCACTGGCCAGCGCGCCAGGTATTTTGAAGAAGGTACTGGAGCTGGATGGTGAAATCAGGATTATGGCGCAGCGTTTTGTCGATAAGGATCACGCTCTTTTTCTCGGCCGAGGTACCCATTATCCCATCGCGCTTGAGGGGGCTTTGAAGCTTAAGGAAATTTCATATATCCATGCAGAAGGATATCCCGCCGGTGAACTCAAGCACGGACCATTAGCGCTCGTAGATGAAAACATGCCCGTGGTCGCCGTTGCTCCGGGAGATGAATTGTTGGAAAAACTGAAATCCAACCTTCAGGAAGTAAAAGCGAGGGGCGGTGAGCTGTTCATCTTTGCGGATGAAAACAGCACATTTCCCGAAGACAGCAATGTGACGATTGTGCGAGTGCCGCCGTGTCATAGTGCTATCTCGCCAATAATCTACGCGATTCCCATGCAATTGCTGGCTTATCATGTTGCTGTCTTTAAAGGCACGGATGTGGATCAGCCACGAAATCTCGCAAAGTCTGTCACCGTTGAATAGTTCGATTATAGTGAGTGATGAATTTACGACGACACCCATATCTGGAATGATCTGAAGCCGATGGATGTATCCCACATACTTGATTCTCTAAATGATGCGCAGCGTGAGGCAGTTGCGGGTCCCATTGGCAGTGCGCTGGTATTGGCAGGTGCAGGCAGTGGTAAGACGCGAGTGCTGACGCACAGAATAGCCTGGCTAATTCAAACCCAGAATATTTCTCCCTTTAGTATTCTGGCGGTAACTTTCACAAACAAGGCCGCAGCGGAAATGCGCGGGCGTATCGAATCCCTTTTGTCTATGCCTATCAGGGGAATGTGGGTTGGGACATTTCACAGTACCGCCCATCGACTCTTGCGCATGCATTGGCAAGAAGCAGGTCTGAAGAAAAATTTCCAGATTATCGATAGCGACGATCAGCTTCGTTTGGTCAAGCGGATGATAAACAATCTCAATCTTGACGAGAAGAAGTGGCCGGCGAGACAAGCAGTCTGGTATATAAACAATAAGAAGGATGAGGGTCTGCGACCAAAAAACATAGAGCACAACGGTGATGTCTATGAGAAGACTCATCTTGAAATTTATAGCGCATATCAGGAGGCCTGCGAGCGCGGCGGTATGGTTGACTTCGGTGAGCTGCTGCTAAGAGCCCATGAATTATGGCTGAATAATCCCCGATTGCTGAAACACTATCAGGATCGCTTTGCCGTCTTGCTCGTGGACGAGTTTCAGGATACCAATACCATTCAATATGCATGGCTTCGCATACTTGCTGGCAATCGAGATGTAATGACCGTTGTAGGGGATGACGATCAATCAATATATGGTTGGCGCGGCGCCAAGATAGAGAATATCCAGCGATTCACAACGGACTTTCCTAACAGCCGACTGATAAAGCTGGAACAGAATTACAGATCCACCGGCAATATCTTAAGTGCTGCAAACGGATTGATTGATAGAAACAGTGGCCGCCTGGGTAAAAATTTATGGACCGATGGCAGCGACGGCGATGCCATTAAACTATATGCAGCCTATAACGAAATTGATGAGGCCCGCTATATTGTTGAACGGATCAAACAATGGATAAGTGAAGGTAATCTACATAGTGAGTCCGCAATATTATACCGCTCCAATGCACAGTCACGCGTATTGGAAGAAGCTTTACTGAGGTCGCAGCTGCCCTATCGCATATACGGTGGTCAGCGATTTTTCGAACGGGCAGAGATACGAAATGCTCTGGCCTATATGCGATTGATTTCAGCCAGGGACTCAGATGCGGCCTTTGAACGCGTAGTTAATATGCCGACTCGAGGCATAGGAGATCGCACCATTGAGGAGATTCGCTTATTGGCTCGCTCACAGAATATTTCCATGTGGCAGGCAGGCAGTAATATTGCCAAGGGCAATGGCCTGGCGGCACGAACGCGCAATGCCATCGGAAGTTTTATCGACCTTATCGATAGTATGGATGACGGTTCCAAAGATCTTGATCTGCCGAATATGGTGGAACTGGTGGTAGAAGATTCCGGCCTAAAATCATACTACGAGAAGGAGCGCGGCGAGCGCGGTCAGGCCAGGCTGGAGAATCTCTCAGAATTGATCACCGCAGGGCGGACCTTTAATCCCGACGATTATTACCGATTTGAAGACGAAGAAACCCCCGAAGAGCTGTCAATCCTTGATGAGTTCCTGGGTCATGCTGCGCTTGAAGCTGGCGAAGCACAGGGGGATAAAAATCAGGACTGCGTTCAGTTAATGACTTTACATAGCGCCAAAGGCCTGGAATTTCCGCTTGTCTTTCTTGCAGGAATGGAGGAAGGGCTCTTCCCCCACTCGATGTCGTTAGAGGAGCCAGGGCGCCTGGAAGAAGAGAGAAGGCTCTGCTACGTTGGTGTAACGAGGGCCATGAAGCAGCTGTACATTACCTATGCGGAGTCCCGCAGAATGTATGGAACAGATACCTACAACAGACCGTCAAGATTTGTAAGCGAGATCCCAGCGGAACTCATTCAGGAAGTTCGGCAGAAGAAGTCAATTGTGCGCCCTGCTGGCAGCAATTTGGGCCCCTACAGCTCAGTAAATTCAGGCAGTGTCATGAAGGGAGCTGAAGTAGATGGGACTGATTTGAAGCTGGGCCAACGCGTTGCACATTCAAAATTTGGTGAGGGTGTTGTTGTGAACTATGAAGGTCAGGGCAAACAGGCAAGGGTGCAAGTGAATTTTATGAATGAAGGAAGTAAGTGGCTGATGATGGCTTACGCAAAACTGAAACCAATCGGTTAAGGTCTTTACCTGAATTGGATTGTTGTGATTCATGATGCTCGATTTGGTGAGTTGAATAATTTGCTGTGGAGAAAATTGAAATTGAAATTGAATAATAGATACTTATGGGTCTTTGGAATAATGGCTCTGGTTGGCTGTGGTGGAAGTCAGGAGAACTCTCAAGCCAGCGCTTCTTCAACAATTGAACACGCAAAGATTTACAACTGGCGTATGGTGACCACCTGGCCTAAAAATCTGCCGGGCATGGGAATAGCACCCGAAACTATCGCCAGGAAAGTGCGACTGATGAGTAATGGGCGGCTGAACATCAAGGTCTATGGAGCCACAGAGCTTGTGCCAGCACTGGAAGTATTTGAAACTGTCTCCCAGGGTACCGCTCAGATGGGCCATGGTGCGGCCTATTACTGGAAGGGCAAAGTGCCCATAGCGCAGCTATTTACGTCAGTGCCCTTTGGTCTAACCGCACAAGAGATGAATGGCTGGTTGTTTCATGGCGGCGGCATGGAGCTGTGGAGAGAGCTCTATGCAAAATACAATCTTGTGCCATTCCCGGCAGGTAATACTGGCGTGCAGATGGCTGGTTGGTTTAACAAGGAAATAAACTCACTGGATGACATCAAAGGCATGAAGATGCGGATTCCAGGATTGGGTGGTGAAGTCTTTGAAAGGGCTGGCGGCACAGCAGTTAATCTTCCCGGTGGCGAAATATTTACCAGCTTACAGTCGGGGGTTATTGATGCTACAGAGTGGGTTGGACCTTTTAATGACCTGGCGTTTGGTCTTCATCAGGTGGCGAAATACTATTACTACCCGGGCTGGCAGGAACCAGGCCCGACCCTCGAGGCGATCGTTAACAAGCAAGCCTATGATGAATTACCTGAAGATCTTCAGGAAATTCTTAAAGCTGCCATTTTGACCGTAAACAATGACCTGCTTGCCGAGTACACGGCTCGTAACAATGCCGCCCTGCACGAGCTTATTGATGTCCATGGCGTTGAGCTCAGAAAACTTCCTGATGATGTCATTGCGGAACTTGCCAAAATATCCAGGGAGGTTGTTGCTGAAATTGCCGGTGACAACCCACTGAATAAGCGGATCTATAAGTCCTATAGTGAATTTCGAAAGACGGTTATTGAGTATGGGGAAGTCTCTGAGCGTGCCTATATTAATGCCCGGGCTCTTCAAGAGTTGGCTCCGTAATTTATCTTTTCTATTTGCTGTACAAAATCGATGGCAGCCAGGTGGCTAATATTGGTTGCCAGGCAATAAGTAATATCACAAATAATTGAATGGCAATAAACGGGATTACACCGCGATAGATATCTGTTGTCAGGACTTCTTTCGGTGCAACGCCGCGTAGGTAAAATAATGCGAATCCAAACGGCGGCGTTAGAAATGACGTCTGCAGATTAATTGCAATCATCACACCTAACCATACGGGATCGATCCCCATCGCCATAAGTACCGGACCAACAATTGGAACAACTACAAAAGTTATTTCGATAAAGTCGAGGATAAAGCCCAGCAGAAATATCACCAGCATCACAATGCACATGGCACCGGTTGCACCACCTGGCATGCTCTCAAACAATGACTGAATGAGCTCATCGCCACCGTAGCCGCGAAAGACCAGGGAAAATAGTGATGCGCCAATCAATATGAAGAACACCATGGATGTTGTCTTGGTTGTGGACTGTGTAACATTTTTCAGCTGCTCAAAATCCAGGGATTTCCTTAACAGGGCAAGAACAAATGCACCAAATGCACCAACGCCAGCAGCTTCTGTAGGTGTGGCGATGCCTACAAGAATTGAGCCGAGTACGGCGATGATGAGCAGCAAAGGTGGCACCAGGCTGCGTATCAGCTGCACCATTTCTACACTTTCTACTTCTGCCCGCGGCGCCTTCTCAGGATTGGTGATTGCAATGAACCAGATATAGAAGGCATAGAGGCATACCAGAATCAGGCCAGGAATGATTGCACCGGCAAACAGATCGCCAACTGATATGGTTTGTGGATTGAAAATTCCGAGGCTAAGCTGGGCTTGTTGATATGCATTGGAGAGCACATCGCCAAGCAGGACCAGGGCAATAGAAGGTGGAATAATCTGGCCCAAGGTTCCGGTAGCACAGATGGTACCAGCGGCAAGCGCAGGATCGTATTTGGCTTTCAGCATGCTGGGCAGGGCCATGAGTCCCATGGTAACCACGGTAGCACCCACAATGCCGGTACTCGCTGCCATTAACATTCCGACCAGGGTAACGGCTAAACCCAGGCCGCCGGGAAAGCGACCAAACAATCGGCTCATGGCATCCAGCAGATCTTCGGCGATTCGGGATTTCTCCAGTATTACTCCCATAAGGACGAATAAGGGCACAGCGATGAGGGTTTGATTGGTAACAATGCCAAATAAGCGGCTGGGCATTGCCATGAGAAATTCGGGAACAAAGACGCCAGCGGCGATACCGATATAGGCGGAAATAAGCGCGGTACCAGCAAGTGTTAATGCGACGGGGTAGCCAAAGAGAAGCAGAATGAATGCAGCGGCAAACATCAGAAGAGGTGCGTATTCAAGCACCTAGCTATTTTCCGTGTAGAGGAATAGCACGATGCCGGCTCTGCCAATCTCAGCGATGCCCTGTAAAACCAGGAGGAATGCCATTAGTGGAATGAGGGTCTTGAGGAGATAGACGCCAGGCAAACCCCCTGGCTGGGCGGAACTCTCACCAAGGCTCCAGGCAAAGGATACGTAGTTCAGGCTGCTGAAAAACAAGAACAGTCCTACTGGAAGCAGAAAGATCAGCGCGCCGATCAAATCAACCAGCGCACGCTTGCGTACGGAAAACTCCCCGTAGAAGATATCGACCCGTACGTGACCTTGATGTTTAAGGGTATATGCAATCCCCAACATGAAAACAATGCCGTGCATATAGACGACTGTTTCCTGAAGCGCAATAGAACCCAGATTGAAAATGTAGCGGGAGGCTACGATGATACATGTTACGACCATCATCGCGAGACTTAACCAGGATATAGTTAGCCCAACAAATTCACTGATGGCGTCAATGGCATCGACTAGCTTTCGAGTAAAGCGATCCATGTAAGATTAGCGGGCAGTGTCCTTTTTGAAGGACGCCAGTTTAACACACCTTTAACTGTGGCCTGCTTAACATAAGGTACTAACACGTATGTGTTTGACTTCCCCTTGTCATGCATCGATAAGCATTAAGCAATTGAATAAATACCGGGCCCCGGACAGTCTTCATCCGACGCCCCGATATTTCCTTGACAGGAATAAGTTCCGCGCCTGTTCCCGATAGGAAACATTCATCTGCGGTATACAGATCATAAGGAGAAATTGGGATTTCCTGTACGGCGATACCAATATCTCGCGCGCAGTCGAGTATCGTTGATCTTGTGATCCCGGCAAGTGGTCCCTCTGAACTTGGAGGGGTGAGAACACATTCGTCCTTTATCAGGAATACATTGTCTGCAGTACCCTCGGCCACCCTACCCTGTTGGTTTAGCATAATCGCTTCGTCTGCACCGGCGAAGTTAGCTTCCAGCCTCGCCATCACCTGGTTCATATAGTTCAGGTTCTTTATTCGTGGATCAAGCTGGTCTGGCATGAGCCGGCGCACCGAGGAAATAATCAGGCTCGCGCCTTCCACGAGTACTTGTTCATCAACCATGGATAACTCATCAACGATAATGATGACTTGTGGCTGCTTACACTTAGCCGGGTCAACGCCTAGTGAACCTGTGCCCCGGGTGACCAGCAGACGGATATAGCCGTCTGCAATTTCCGCTGCTGTAACGGCTTCATTGAGAGCTGACAATAGCTCATCTGTGTGCATAGGAATGTGCAGCGAAATAGCAGCTGCAGATTGTTGCAGGCGCTGGAGATGTTCGAGTACTTTAAAGATGTTGTGATTGTAAAAGCGGAACTCCTCGAAAACACCGTCGCCATAGAGAAGCCCATGGTCCATGACTGAAACAGTTGCGTTTACAGCCGAGCAGAGTGTGCCGTTAATTGAAAAGGCCTGCACTAGATTGCCTCCTTATTTTGTAGTTGGTTAGTATGCAAATTGTATGGGAATAGTATGCAAATCCTATGCAGATTGTACCTATGCATCTGCATCGAATACGTTTCGCAAATGTTCATAGTTATCGCCAAACCTGGATTTCATTTCGCGCTCAAGGAAGCGCGTGACTTTGGTGATATAGACGTCGTGTTTAACGTAGTCTTCCGCCACAATTACGAAGGACTCATTTCTGGACCAAGAGCCATCTACGGTTCCATCTGGCCGAAAATTGGCAATCACAACCTGTTCGCTGTCAGAGACAAGCGTTAGGCCGCGCCCGCCCTTCTCTTCGTAAAGAGTACGCTCAACCGGGTGATGGTAGGTGGCGCCAACAAATTGCTCTGGCAAGCCAAAGTGCACCATCGCCACCTGCACACCGCGATTCTCCGCAGTCTTCAAGTATTCAATGCACCAATCGAGTTCCTGTGGCCACAGAGAGAGGAGTAGCTCATGCTTTGCAGTTGATATCGTTTCGATGACCTTATCGCGCAACTGCTCCGAATCGCCAAGCGGCCAGATAAGATCATCCACGTGCCGGGTTGCAACTTTATTAAGCAGAGGCAGAAGCTCGTCGACCTGTGAAAGCGTGTTCTCGCGAATCCGCCCGAGAAAATCTTCGGCTGTCAGGGCAACATATTCCTGGGTTTTTTTGTTTATCGGGTGAATGTGCCGGAATATACCCTTGGTCACCAGGCGGTCAACCGTTTCATATATCTTGGAAGTTGGAATGCCCGTCTTCTTGGCAATTTCGTAGGCGCTGGCGGGCTGGCATCGCAGTAATCCCGTGTAAGCCTTGGCCTCATTGGCGGTAAAACCAAGGTGCTGGATGAGTTGAACTGTTCTTTCCATCTTTTGGTAGCTTGAATTGAGAAATTCCGCAGTAGTAACTACCATGGTAGTTAATACAAGTTGTTTCTCAAGTTGCTTAAAAGATGTATCAGACTAGATGAGCCAATAATGTCCAAGCAGGCCTGAAAAGATACTTAAGCCGACCCAGTGATTATTTAAAAAGGCCTTGAAACAGAGGTCGCGAGATCGATCCTTAATCAAATATTGCTGATAGATGAGCAGCGCCACTGCTCCCGAAAAGCCAAGATAAAAGGGCCAGCTGAGTTGTTCATTTCTGCCAATAAGAAGCAGGGTGAGCAAAAACATTACCTGCAAACAGGCAATGGCAATTTTATCCATGTCGGCAAATAGAATAGCCGAAGATTTGAGCCCAAGGCGAAGATCATCTTCCCTGTCGACCATTGCATATTGAGTATCGTAGGCGACAGTCCATACAAGGTTGGCAACCATGATTAGCCAGGCAATTTTTGGTACTTCGCCAAGGGTTGCTGAAAATGCCATCGGTATCCCACAGGAAAACGCGATACCTAAAATGACTTGTGGCAGATAGGTGTACCGTTTCATAAAGGGATAAATGGTGGCGATCAAGGCACCAAGAAAAGCGATCATCACCGTCAGGATGTTAGTGCTAAGGACCAGTAAAAGTGCAAAAAAGGCGAGCACTGCCAGAAATATGAAGGCATCAAGAACATTCAAATTACCCATCACTAGGGGTCTCCCCTTGGTCCGCTCAACCTGACCATCAAAGTTTCTGTCAGCAATATCGTTAATGACGCAGCCAGCAGAACGGGTCAGAATTGTGCCGAGGATAAACACGGTCAATAAATGCCATCCGGCAAATCCCTCTGCAGCAATCCACAGAGCCCACAAGGTAGGCCACAGCAGTAGATAGATGCCAATAGGTTTGTTTAGCCTCGCAATTACAAACAGATAGGGTAGCTTTGGAAATCGGCTGGTGACGGAGGCGGAGAACTGCTTGAAGGCACGAACGGCATTAGGGATGAGGAGGGACATTTATATCGTGGTGAAAGTAAATCAGTTAGTATACGTCGCTTGTTCGTGTCTTCAAATAGAAAGAGCGCAGAGATCCAAATTTAGGAAACAGTTGAATGAAGAAGTGGCAATGTATCGTCTGTGGTTACATCTATGATGAAGCCATAGGGGATGAGGAAGAAGGGTTTGCGCCAGGCACCCCTTGGGACGATATTCCGGAAGATTGGATATGCCCGGAATGCGGCGTGAGCAAGGAAGACTTTGAGATGGTTGAGATCGACTAGGTTTCTGCGTACTAAGTTTTTGTATATATCGACGGCAGTATCCACGTATTTTTAAAATAACAAGAACTAGCTAGTAACAAGAGCAACTGGAATATGGATCGAAATAATCTAACCAGGAATATACTGATAGGTCTGGGGCTCGGCTTTCTAATTGGTTCCACGATTCATTTCGCCGCACTATCAGACGATAGTATTCCAATGGTGTACATGATCAATGGCGTAATTGATGTCGGCGGAAAGATCTTTATTGCCAGCCTTAAGCTACTAGTGGTACCCCTGGTTTTTGTTTCCCTGGTGTGTGGCGCGAGCAACCTGTCTGACGGATCAAGCATGGGGCGTATTGGTATCAAAACGCTGGCCCTTTACCTGATGACGACAGCAATAGCGATTGCACTGGCCTTGATCGTTGCGACAACGATTGACCCTGGTCTTGGTATAAATCTGGGCACCACGACTGAATTTGTTGCCAAGGAGAGCCCCTCCCTTAAGCAGGTGTTTATCGACATATTCCCCACCAATCCCATTATGGCGATGGCAGAAGGGAATATGTTGCAGGTCATTGTATTCGCTATTCTTATTGGCGTTGCCATTAACAAATGTGGAGAACCCGGGCAGCGGATTCGTGCAAATCTAAAGGACTGGGATGCGGTCATCATGCGTCTTGTTCTGATGTTGATGTCGGTCGCTCCTATAGGTGTCTTCTGTCTGATGGTTACATTGTTTGCCAATATGGGGTTTTCTGCCATCGCAGATCTGGCGAAGTACTTCTTGACGGTTGTGCTGGTACTGGCACTGCATTTCATCATTACCTATACGGTACTGATCAAGTTTCTGGCACGGCTTAATCCGCTCACTTTCTACAAGAAATTCTCCCCCGTGATGGCTTATGCGTTTAGTACATCTTCCAGTAACGCGACGCTACCCATTACTCTTGAAACAGTAGAAAAACAGCTTGGAGTCAAGAACGAAGTGGCATCATTCACGGTGCCTCTTGGTGCAACTATTAATATGGATGGTACGGCTATCATGCAAGGGGTCGCCACCGTCTTTATTTCCCAGGCCTATAATATTGATATATCGATGACTGGATATTTGATGGTTATCTTAACCGCGACGCTAGCATCTATTGGCACGGCCGGTGTTCCTGGTGTCGGTTTAATTACTCTTGCCATGGTCCTGACCCAGGTGGGATTACCGGTTGAAGGAATCGCGCTGATTATCGGGGTTGATCGATTGTTGGACATGATGCGAACGGCCGTCAATGTAACCGGTGATGCGACTGTCTCAGCCATCGTTGCAAGAAGTGAGAACCAATTCGATCCGGAAATATTTGAGAGCAAAGCGTAGCAACTGGATCAACAATTTATTCCGGCTATGCCTGACTATAAGTTTCAGGGGATCTTATCCAGCGCTTGATGATCGCCCTGGCGGTTGCCGGTTCATTCATCACCAGTTGTCTGCTGAGCTTTGCGACCTCAGCGATCATGTGGTGATCTCGAACCAGATCGGCAATTCTAAAGTCGACGCTACCAGACTGCTTTGTACCGAATAGTTCGCCCGGGCCGCGGATTTTCAAGTCTTCTTCGGCTATCTGAAAGCCATCACTGATCTCTCGCATTACATTGAGCCGCTGCCTGCTGGTTTCTCCGAGAGGTGCCTTATACATTAACAGGCAATGACTTTTAGTTGAGCCTCGTCCGATTCGACCCCTTAACTGATGCAGCTGCGCGAGCCCGAGCCTCTCACTATTCTCAATGACCATCAAACTGGCGTTGGGCACGTCGACGCCCACTTCGATGACCGTTGTCGCAACTAACAAGTCCAGCTTGTTTTCTTTGAACAATTTCATTGTTGCTGCTTTTTCATTGGAAGACATTCGCCCATGTATAAGGCCGATCCTTAGCTCGGTAAGTTGGTCTGCCAGTTCAGCAGCTGTGACTTCAGCGGCCTGACATTCGATAACATCAGATTCTTCGATCAGTGTGCAAACCCAATAGGCCTGGGTACCGGTTGCACAAGCGGCCTTGACTCTTAAGATCACCTCTTCCCGCCGAGTATCTGGCAGGACGACCGTCGTCACAGGTATTCGACCCGGCGGAAGTTCATCGATGGTCGAGCAATCCATGTCGGCATACATGCTCATTGTCAGGGTCCTGGGTATCGGCGTCGCTGTCATCACTAGCTGGTGGGGTACCAGCATGTCAGTGTTTCCCTTCTCTCGCAGTGCAAGGCGTTGATGGACACCGAAGCGGTGTTGTTCGTCAATGATGACAAGCCCGAGTTTGTTAAATTTAACGTCTTCCTGAAACAGCGCATGGGTACCCACAATGATGCTGGCATCTCCATTTGAAATGTTGGCCAGTACTTCGATGCGCTTCTTGCCTTTTATCTTGCCCGTCAACCAGGCAATGGATATTCCCAGGGGCTCCAACCAGTTAGTCAGGTTGATGAAATGTTGCTCTGCCAGAATTTCGGTGGGTGCCATTAATGCGCATTGATAGCCGTTCTCCTGGGCCTGTACAGCGGAGAGAGTTGCAATGATGGTCTTACCTGAGCCGACGTCTCCCTGTATCAAACGCAGGCTTGGCGATGAGTTGCCAAGATCTTCTGCAATTTCCCTGGCGACGCGTACCTGAGCACCAGTGAGGGTAAAGCCGAGGGAGGTAAGCAGGCGATCGTATTGCTTGCCAGGTGGTGTAAATTGGGGTGCGCTCAGCAGGTTCGCTTCTGCCCTAGCCAGGCGCAGACTATTCTGGTGGGCCAGTAACTCTTCAAAGGCTAGTTCCTGTTGCGCCGGATGTGTACCGCTTAGTAATGCCTCCAGATTCACATTTGGTGGTGGCTGATGGACCAGCTCAAGGGCATCATTAATACTTCCTTGCGGGTGAACTGATTTCAAGAGATCTGCCAACAGTTCTCCCTTGTTCATAAGAGCGAAGACCTGAGCGACGATTTTACGGTAGCGCAGCTGACTAATACCTTCAGTTGCAGGATAAACCGGCGTTAGTCTATCTGGCAGATCGCTTGAAATAGCAGTGTTGTATTCCGGGTGATAGATTTCGAGGCCAGCACTGCCACGCCTGATCTGTCCAAAACAACGGACTCTCGGATGCTGGCTTAAGCTGTTTTGTTGCGCCCTGGTAAAATGAAAGAACCTGAGGCTGATCCGTCCAGTTCGATCTTCCAGGGTCGCCAGTAAGCTGCGTCGCCGGCCAAAGGCAACATCGGCGGATATGATGTCGCCTTCAAGGACGACGACATCCCCAGGTTTTACGGCGGCAATTTCCGTAATGCGAGTCCGGTCTTCGTAGCGGAACGGTAAATGGAATAACACATCCTGCAGGCTTGTTACGCCAATCTTTGAAAGCTTTTCAGCCAGCGCCGGGCCGACGCCTTTCAATGAGTCTACGGGAGAATGATCTAGATCCATGGCGAGTCCGGCGATGCCGGGGCCTACAGCGCCATGATGGCATCGACCTCAACCAGCGCACCTTTGGGAAGAGCAGAAACTTCTATTGCCGCACGCGCGGGATATGGCGCTTCGAGAACCTTGTTCATAACATCATTTACGGCGGCAAAATTACCCAGGTCTGTCAGATAAACCGTGAATTTGACCACGTCGTTGATGCTGCCGCCTGCGGCTTTACAGAGATTGCCTAGATTGGTGAATACCTGTTGTATCTGCTCATTGATATCATCGCTGATCAAAGCCATTGTTTCAGGTACCAGCGGAATCTGACCGCTGATAAAAACAGTATCGCCGTGCCTGATGGCTTGTGAATAGGTACCGATTGCAGATGGTGCGCTCGTCGTTGAGATTGCATCTTTCATTGATTGTCTCCAGGTAATTGGGGCCCTCAATCAGAGAGGCATATATTGTTTTTAGCTGCGGGTTCTAATAATTCTATTAACGCCCTTAATGGTTCGCAGACGTCTAATAACTGCTGCCAGATGCACTCTATCGCGAACCGCAAGTACGATATTGATGGTACCGAGTCTGGCATCTTTTTCAATCATGTTAATGCGCTCCACATTTGCATCTGCGATGGTAATCGTTGATGCAAGGTCGGCGACGATGCCCTTTTGATGCTCCAGCTCAACTCGAAGTTCAACCGAAAATTCCTGGCCAACATTGTGATCCCAGCGAACAGACATTATTTCATCGTGCTTGGTGAGAAGATCCTGCATATTCTTGCAGGTCTCCGTGTGGATCACGATGCCGCGACCAGCACTGATGTGGCCAATGATAGGGTCGCCAGGTATGGGTTTGCAACATTTCGCATAGGTGACAACTATTCCTTCCGTGCCCATTATTGCCAGTGGGCCCTGATTATTACCCTCTTCAATTTCCTCCGGCAGCATCATCAATCGACGTGCGATCACATATGCCATTTGATTGCCGAGGCCAATCTCGGCCAGCAAAGAATCGAGATTGTCGAGCTGGCGCTCCTCAAGAAGTGGCTCCAATTTTTCAGGATCAATATCGTCTATCGTCTTCTTGTTCACCTGAAGTGTTCGCTCCAGCAATCGCCTGCCCAATGAAATTGATTCACTAAGTTTTTGGTTCTTGAGGGCATGCCGAATACCAGCGCGCGCCTTTCCTGATATGACAAAACCCAGCCAGTCGGGATTTGGCAGCGCGCCCTTGGCAGTGATGATTTCCACTGTCTGCCCACTCTCAAGGGTTGCACTTAGCGGTGCCAGGCGGCGATCGATTCGGCAAGCGACGCAGGTATTGCCGATGTCCGTATGAACGCCAAAGGCGAAGTCGACAGGCGTTGAGCCGTTTGGTAGTTCAAAGATTTCGCCGGTGGGGCTGAACACATAAACTTCATCGGGAAAGAGATCAATCTTTACATTCTCGATAAATTCCAGTGAGTTACCGGTACTTTGCTGCAATTCCAGCAAGCCCTTCATCCATTCCCTGGCTCTTCTATGACTGCCGGACGGGGTATCGTCGTTGGTCTTGTAAAGCCAGTGACCCGCGATACCGTTGTTCGCCACCATTTCCATTTCGTTAGTGCGAATCTGGATTTCAATGGGAAGTCCGTGCATGCCGAACAATGTAGTGTGTAGCGACTGATACCCGTTTGCCTTGGGAATGGCAATGTAGTCCTTAAATCTTCTGAATACGGGCTTATAGAGATTGTGAACCGCACCCAGGGTTCGATAACACGTATCTACATTTTCAAGGATTATCCTGAAAGCGTAGACATCCATGATTTCGTAAAAGGATTTGCGCTTTGAGCGCATTTTGTCGTAAATGCTGTACAGGTGTTTCTCGCGGCCAATGACGGTCGCTTCTATGCCTTCCCGTTCCAGGCATGCTTCGATAGATTCGCGAACCTTACTGACAACTTCTTTACGGTTGCCTCTGGCCTTCTTAACGGCCTTCTCGATCATGGATGAGCGGAGAGGGTATAAAGCCTTAAACCCCAGTTCTTCGAATTCAATTCGAATGGTAT
This sequence comes from Pseudomonadales bacterium, assembly GCA_046582185.1. GTDB lineage: Bacteria > Pseudomonadota > Gammaproteobacteria > Pseudomonadales > Azotimanducaceae. The sequence goes on from JAYGEX010000028.1 coordinate 151,615, forward strand.
TCATGCCAAGTCGATTGGCGATAGGCGCATAAATCTCGAGGGTCTCTCGTGCGATTCGCCGCCGCCTCTCTGGGTCGAGAAAGCCAAGAGTTCGCATATTATGCAATCGATCTGCGAGTTTAACTAGGATGACTCGTATGTCCTTCGCCATGGCCAGAGTCATCTTCTGAAAATTTTCGGCCTGTGCCTCTGCACGAGACTCGAACATGCTCTTCAGTTTGCTGACGCCGTCTACGAGTTCGGCGACCTGCTCATCAAATACTTTGCCAAGTGTGTGTTTGGGAATGCTTGTATCTTCAATAACATCATGGAGCAGCGCTGCCATAAGGCATTGATGATCCATATGCATATCGGCGAGAATTTCGGCTACCGCGAGGGGGTGGGAAATGTATGGTTCGCCGGACTTTCTTGATTGTCCCTGGTGAGCCTCTTCTGCGAAGTAGTAGGCCTTTATCACCTGCTTGATTTGCGACTGATCCAGATAGGAAGCCAGATCGCCAGCGAAAGAATCAATTGTTAAATTGTTATCCATAGCCTAACAATTGACGCTTAAGGCTGTTCTTACTAAACCTGCTTGTACAATCTTTGTGCTGCCAAAACCAATGTTCTCAAAACCAATGCTATCAAAATCAAGAGTGACGATTGGCGGTTTGGTTTCTCTAAAACTCTTTTGCTGCTTGTTCAAGTCCATCCTGTACTGCGCTAAGTGCCAGTGCATCGGTTTCTTCCCGAGTAGGCTCTTTTAGAATCGAAGCATCTATTAAGCCTGCGGCAATTTCCCTGAGAGCAATAACGGTAGGCTTGTCATTTTCGATTGGTACGAGTGGCTCCTTGCCTAGCGTGGCAATCTGGCGAGCACGTTTGCTGGAAACCATGACCAATTCAAATCTGTTATCGACATTCTCAAGACAATCTTCAACGGTAACTCTGGCCATGTAATTTGTTCTCCGGAACTATTTAGTACTTCTATTAGTACGTCTAATTGGTGCATCTAACTTTAGTTAAGACCATGCGCAAAGCATAGTGCTACAGCGAGATCTCTATAGTGCTACAGCGAGATCTCTAGGGCCTAAAAGTTAACACCAGCTTAAAAAGGCCGTGTAGTTTAGCGGTAAAACCAGAAGCTGACAATATAATGGCACGAATATTGTCAACATATGGCAAATAGATGGCTTAGGCGTCATTTGCAGGCCTTAGCAGGTCCGATAAAAGCTGCTTGTGGCGCTCTTTCTGATTCGGAAGTCGTAAATTATCACCGCTGGCATTCACGATTCGAATGAGATCCAGTAGCGCTTCGTCAAAGCTGTCATTAACCAGTAGATAGTCAAATTCTTCGAAGTGGGAGATTTCATCCGCCGAAGCATCCATCCGTTGCTGCACAGTTACTTCGTCATCCTGGGCACGTTCCATCAACCGGTCCTTGAGTGCCTGAAGGGAGGGGGGAACAATAAAGATGCTTGCTGCCTGCGGGATCGCGTGACGAATTTGTTGCGCTCCCTGCCAATCTATTTCAAGGATCAAATGATTACCGGAATTCAGGATACGCTGAACCTCTGCCTTGCTCGTTCCATAAAAATAGCCAAATACCTCAGCCCATTCGGCGAACTCGTCCTGGTCAACCATGGATTTAAAGTCTGGCTCTTTCACAAAGAAGTAATTAACACCGTTGGTCTCGCCTGGACGCAGGCTGCGAGTGGTGTGAGAAATAGCAACCTGAACATTAGCACTTTTGTCGACCAGCGCCTTAACCAGGCTGGTTTTGCCCGCGCCCGAGGGGGCAGCTACGACGAAAAGCCTGCCCTTTTCTAGCTCACCTTTTCCTAAGCAATCTTGATCGGACGCCACTTGATCATTCAATGTTCTGAACCTGTTCTCTCATCTGTTCGATGATGACTTTTAGATCAACGGCTTGCATTGAAGTTGCAGAGACACTTGCCTTGGAAGACAGGGTATTCGCCTCGCGATTAAGCTCCTGCATCAGGAAATCCAGCCGCCGGCCAATAGCGCCCTTTTGATCAAGGGTATGCCGGACCTCTTCAATATGAATCTCCAGGCGGTCAAGTTCCTCCACCACATCCGACTTCTGGGCAAGGTAGACCAATTCCTGTTCCAGCCTGGGGCCGTCTATTTCCGCTTGTAACTGCTCCAGCCGCTTTTCCAATCTAAGTAGTAAGCGTTGATGTTGTTGTTCCAGGATGACTGGTGCTTCCTGCCTGACCTGAGTGACAATTTTTGCGACCTCCGCTAGCTGCCCGAGAATAAGCTTCTTCAGTTCGGTGCCCTCTCGCAGTCGCATCTCCTGAAGTGAAGTGACCGCGTTTCTAAAGGTATCACTGATTTCTATTTTTTCCTGTTCAGTATTGGCCGCAGAATTCAACAGCACGCCCGGCCAGCGAAGTACGTCTAAAGATTCAGGGGCTTTATTGTTTTTCGTCAGGCTCGAAATTTCTTCTGCGGCGCCCAGTAGCGCTGTCACCAGTTCTTTGTCTATAACGAGGCTGATTTGGGAAAGTTCGCTATTTACTCGCAGGGTGCACTCGACCTTACCGCGAATTAGATACTTGCGAAGTACCGCCTTTAAAGGAATCTCGATTGACCGAAAGGCATCCGGCATACGAAAGCTCACATCCAGATATCGTTGGTTGACTGATCGAATCTCCCAGCTAATCTGATTAGATTCGGTGCGGGCGAACGCCGTCATACTATTTGCCATAAAATTATCTTTAAACGTCGTTCAATTTCCGGTGAGCGAAGTATAATGGAGATCACCTGCAATGTTTAACTGCAATGTTTAACTGCAATGTTTA